>NZ_BPQE01000015.1 GCF_022179085.1 Methylobacterium aerolatum | reverse complement strand
TTGGTTCGGTTCACACCCTAGCGAATCGCACATCCACTTCCTCGAATGCTCGGGCAATCCGGGCTTCGAGGCGATCAAGGGCAAGACGGCCTCCGACCTCGTCGGGCTCGTCAGCTGCGCCGAGTGGACGGGCGTGCGCCTCGCGACGGTCCTCCGGGAGGCCGGGCTGAAGCCGGAGGCGCGATGGGTCGTTGCGGAGGGCGCGGATGCCGCCGCGATGACCCGCAGCATCCCGATCGAGAAATGCCTCGACGACGCTTTGCTGGTCTACAGCCAGAACGGCGAGCGGCTGCGCCCGCAGCAGGGCTACCCGCTGCGCGTCTTCCTGCCCGGCTTCGAGGGCAACATGAGCGTGAAGTGGCTGCGCCGCCTCAACGTCAGCGCGGAGCCGGCCTATTCCCGCGAGGAGACCGCCAAGTACACGGACCTGATGCCGGACGGCACGGCCCGGCAATTCACCTTCGTCATGGAGGCGAAATCGATCATTACCCGGCCCTCCGGCACGCAGCGGATCGCCCAGGGCTTCCACGAGATCACCGGCATCGCCTGGACCGGGCGCGGTCGCATCCGCGCCGTGCAGGTCACGACGGACGGGGGCAGGAGCTGGCGGGACGCCGCCCTGCAGGAGCCGGTGCTGAACCGGGCGCTGACCCGCTTCCGTCTGCCCTGGACCTGGGACGGCCAGCCGACCACCATCGCGAGCCGGGCCATCGACGAAACCGGCTACGTCCAGCCGAGCTTCGAGGATTTGACGGCGGTGCGGGGTCTCAAGTCCTTCTACCACAACAACGCGGTGGTGCCCTGGCGCATCGCGGCGGACGGGGAGGTCGCCAATGGCTACGCGTAACGTCCGGGCGCTCGCCGCCGCGTTCTGCGCGTTCGGCATCGGCGGCGCGGCTCACGGCGCGGAGCGCTTCGGAATCGGCCGCCCGGCGACGGAGGCCGAGATCGCCGCCTGGAACATCGACATCGACCGGGACGGCCGGAAGCTTCCGCCGGGCCACGGCAGCGTCGCCCATGGCCGCGCGGTGTTCGAGGCCCAATGCGCCTCCTGCCACGGCAGCCGGGGTGAAGGCGGCACGGGCGAGCGGCTCGCGGGCGGACAGGGCACGCTCGCCTCCGCGAAGCCGATCAAGACTGTCGGTAGCTTCTGGCCCTACGCGCCGACGCTGTTCGACTACATCCGCCGGGCGATGCCGATGAACGCCCCGCAATCGCTCAGCGACGACGACGTCTACGCCGTCTCGGGCTACGTCCTGCACCTGAACGGGCTCGCGCCCGAGGACGCCGTGTTCGATGCGCACTCGCTCGCGGCCGTCCGGATGCCGAACCGCGACGGCTTCGTCCCGGACCCGAGGCCGGATGTGAAGCCCTGAGTGTCGGCCGGTGTGGGCCGAAGGGTCCGCGCCGACGCCGTGCCCTCTCTCGGCGTGATTGCGATTACAGCAAAGCCGCGGCGAGCCAGGCCCGCCGCGGCTGCATGATTGCGTCCTTGCTGAACCCTCGCGGCGGAGCGGCGTCTCAGGCAGCCTTGCCCGCCTGCGTCTCCCGGGCCCGGCTGCGGCGCCCGTCCGTGCTGACCGGTGCGACGCCCTGGATCGTCACGCGCCGCACCACGCGCGGTTCGTCGTCATAGTCGTCCACGGCGCGGTGGACCGTCGCCCGGTTGTCCCAGATCGCCACGTCCCCCTGCCGCCAGGACCATCGGACGGTGTTCTCGGGCCGCGTGGCGTGATCGTGGAAGATCGCGAGCAGGTGCTGCGAATCCGAGGTCGTCAGGCCGAGGATCCTCTGGATGAAATGTCCGACGATCAGCGAGCGCTCGCCGCTTTCCGGGTGGACATGAACCAAGGGGTGCTCGGTCTCGTAGACGGTGCGGGTGAACACCTCGTCGTACCGCCGCCGTCCGGCATCGGACACGGTCACGCGCCCGCCGACATAGTCGTAGACGTTCGAGTGCACGGCCCAGAGCCGGTCGGCGAGGTCGCGCAGGGCCTCCGGCAATTCGGCATAGGCGGCTTCCGTGTTGGCCCAGAGCGTATCGCCGCCATAGGCCGGAAGCGTCACCGCGCGGAGGATCGAGATCGCCGGATAGTTCGGCACAAAGGTCACGTCGGTGTGCCAGGAGCTGGCACGCTCGCCCCGGCTGCCGTCGATGTCGAGGGTGCCCGCCGTGCCGTCGAGGGAGGGCACGGTCGGGTGCGGGACGAGATCGCCGAGCAGCCGCCCGAAGGCTTCGTGACCGGCCTCGTCCAGGGTCTGGTCGCGGAAGAAGACCACCTTGTGCCGAACAAGCGCCTGCCGGATCGCCGCGACCGTCGCGGCGTCGAGGTCGCCGGAGAGCGCGACGCCGCGGATCTCCGCGCCGATGCGCCCGGCGACGCGGCGGATGTCCAGGGCGGGCGCGGCGGGGTGGAGCGAATGGAGGACGGCACTCATCGAGAAGACTCCTCTGCGGGGGTTGGCGGGGGTTGGATTGTCGAAGCTGCCCTCAGGTCCTCGGCGGGGACCACACGATGTCCCGCACCTTGATGGGGCGGGGGATCAAGCCGAGCCGGAAGAACCGGTCGGCGGTGGTCTGCTGGGCGGTCAGGATCTCGTCCGAGAGCGGGCGGACGGCGAACTCCGTCCGGTCGGCGGCGACCTTCTGGACGGGGTAGGGAACACCCGTGACGGCGGCGAGTGACTGCGCGACCTCGTCGCGATGCGTCCGCGCCCAGCCCGCTGCCTCGGTCAGGCCCGACAGGGCGCCGGCGATGAGGCCGGGATTCTTCTCCGCGAAGGTCCGGTTGGCGAGAAAGAAGGACGAGACGTCGTGGGTCTGCCCGGTGGTCGCGAGCACGCGCGTCTCGCCGCGCGATTGCGCCAGGGCGAGATAGGGATCCCAGATCACCCAGGCGTCGACGCTATCGTTTGCGAAGGCCGAGCCGGCATCGGAGGGCAGCAGGTAAGCCGGCTTGATGTCGGAGAAGCTCAGTCCCGCCTTCTCCAGGGCGGCGATGAGGAGGTTATGGCTGCTCGTCCCGCGCCCCACGGCGACGGTCTTGCCCTTCAGGTCGGCCACCGACCGGATCGGCGACGTCGCCTTGACCAAGATGGCCTCGCCGTCGCGGGTCGGTGCCGCCGCGCCGACATAGACGAGGTTGCCCCCCGCCGCCTGGGAGAAGATGGGCGGGGCGTCCCCGGTATAGCCGAAATCGATGCCGCCCGCGTTCAGTGCTTCCAGCAGGGGCGGCCCCGCCTGGAACTCGACCCAGCGCACGGCCACGCCCTGCGATGCCAGTTGCTTCTCGATCAGTCCCTGCTGACGGGCGACGACGACGAGGCCGACCTTTTGATAGCCGATCCTCAATTCCTTCGGAGCGCTCTGCGCCAGGGCACCCGCCCCGAGGGAGAGGCCCAGAGCCAGGAATCCGAGAAGGGAGGCGGCGCGGCGTCTGGTCGTGATCACGGCAAAGGCTCCTTTGGGTGCAATCGATGACTGTGGGGGCTGTGCCGCCGTCGGAGCCTGCCGCATCCGGGGGGTAAGGAAGGCGGGTAAGGCGATCGCCCTGGTAAAATCTGCGGCGGCTACAGCATTTTCCGAGAATACTGGTTCACTCTTGCTACCCCTCATTGCGAGCGAAGCGAAGCAATCCAGGGCAGCGGGACGGTACCGGAAGTGGCGGATCCCTGGATTGCTTCACTGACGCTCGCAAAGACGACACAGCGATGTGACGCATGCTCAACCGAAAACGCTCGCGAGCAGTTCAGGTCGCCGGACCGAAACCTTGTCCGACGTAAATATTTTTGAAAATACATTGAGCGATCAGCTGCGGATATTTACGACGCCATTCGAACCGCAGTCAAAAGCATTAGAAACTCTTGTTGCGTCCGATCCGGTGCGAGTCTTTTCCGCACCTGGCGGTCCGAGAGACGATTTCGCCTGTCACGCTGGAACGGGCCGGTCCGCATGCCGGAATGCGTTGGCGGCATGGCGGGCGGGAAGGCGATTTCCCTCGCCGAAGAGCTTCCCGCGCAGGGAGCCGGGCGCGTAGGCGGTCTTGTACAGGCCCCGGTCCTGAAGCGCGGGGATCACGAGGTCGATGAAGTCCGAAAAGCTCTCCGGGACGACGATGCGGCTGAGATTGAACCCATCCACCTCCCCTTCCTCGACCCAGGATTGAAGCTCGTCCGCGATGGAGGTCGCGTCGCCGGTGAGCACGGCGTAACGCCCGCCCAGGCCCATCTCCGCCAGCAGGTCGCGCTTGGTGAGCCCCCGCTTCGCGGCCGCCGCCGTGGCGGACTGGATCGCGTTGCCCGGCGCGTAGGGGATCGCCTCGTCGAGACCGTAGCGGGCGAAATCGATGCCGGTGGAGGCGGAGAAGTGCGCCAGCCCCGCCTCGGCACTGGCGTAGCGCAGGTACTGATCGCGCTTGTCCTCGGCCTCGGCGCGGGTGCGGCCGGGGATGGCGGCGATGCCGATGAACACCTTCACGTCCTGCGGATCTCGCCCGGCGGCAACCGCCTCGGCGCGGATCGCGCGGACGGCCTCGCGGGCGGAGGGCTTGTCCCGCGCCGAGATGAACACGCACTCGGCATGGCGCCCGGCGAAGGCCCGGCCCCGCCCGGAGGCGCCCGCCTGATACAGGACGGGCGTCCGCTGGGGCGAAGGCTCGCAGAGGTGATAGCCGTCGACCGCCAGGAACTCGCCACGGTGGGAGATGGAGCGGATCTTGTCCGGATCGCTGAACACCCGCGCCTCGCGGTCGCGGCGGACGGCATCGTCGTCCCAGCTTCCCTCCCAGAGCTTGTAGAGCACCTCCAGATACTCGTCGGCATAGTCATAGCGCCGGTCATGGGCGGGAAGCGCCTCGCCCCGCCCGCGATGGGCGCTCTCCAGATAGCCGGTGACGATGTTCCAGCCGACCCGGCCGCCGGTGAGGTGGTCCAGCGTCGAGATCCGCCGGGCGAAGGTGTAGGGCGCCTCCGCGAAGACGTTGAGCGTGATGCCGAAGCCGAGATGCTCCGTCACCGCCGCCATGGCCGGGACGATGAGCGTCGGGTCGTTCACCGGCAACTGCACGGCTTCCCGCGCCGTCACGTCGATGCCGCCGCCATAGATGTCGTAGACGCCGAGGATGTCGGCGATGAACAGTCCGTCGAACAGGCCGCGTTCCAAGAGCTTCGCCTGATCGGTCCAGTAGCGCAGCGTGTTGTACTCGCCGGAGCGGTCGCGCGGATGGGTCCACAGGCCGTGATTGATGTGGCCGACGCAGTTCATGTTGAACGCGTTCAGCCGGATCTGCTTTCGGGGGGACGTCATCGCGCGCGCAGCCTCCGCACCACGGTGTCGCCCGTGAACTGCACGAGGCAGACGAGGACGATCAGGATCGCGATCACCACCGACATGACGGTGGTGTCGAAGCGCTGGTAGCCGTAGCGGATCGCCACGTCGCCGAGCCCACCCGCACCGACAGCTCCGGCCACCGCCGAGGCGCCGATCATCGAGACGACGGTGATGGTGAAGCCGCCGACGATGCCCGGCAGGGCCTCCGGCAACAGGACGTGGAGCAGGATGTGGCGGCGGCGGCATCCGATGGATTGCGCCGCCTCGATGAGGCCGGGATCGACTTCCCGCAGGGATACCTCGGCGATCCGCGCGAAGAACGGCGTGGCGCTCACCGCAAGCGGGACGATGGCCGCCCAGACGCCGATCGTGGTGCCGACCACGAGCCGGGTGAAGGGGATCAGCGCCACGAGCAGCACGATGAAGGGGACGGCCCGGAAGCCGTTCACGACCAGGCCGACGAGGCGGTTGGCCCGCGGCGCGGGGAAGATGCCGCCGGGACCGGAGGTGACGAGGAACAGCGCCAGCGGGATGCCCGCGAGGACCGCGATCCCCGCCGAGACGCCGACCATGAACAGCGTGTCGAACGCCGCCTGCCAGAGGCGGTCAATCATCTGCGGCGACATAGCCGATCCCTTCGACATCCAGTCCGATGGCCCTCAACCGGGCTTCCGCGTCCGTGCTCCCCACGGCGACGAGCATCCGGCCGACCGCATGCCCCTGGATGCGCTCGACGCCCGCCTGCAGGAGGTTCACCGCTCCGCCCGTCGCCGCGACGAGGGCCGAGAGGTCGGGCGGCATCGCACCGGAATAGGAGATCCGCAGGACGGCCATCCCGCCCGGTACCGGATGCGGCCTCAGCCGCGCGGCCAGATCGTCCGGCACGTCGCGGGTGAGGGGCGCGAGCAGCGCCCGGGTCGCCGGGTGCTCCGGTGCGCCGAAGACCCGCCAGACCGGCCCGGCTTCTGCGACCTTCCCAGCCTCCAGCACCACGACGTCGGTGCAGATCTCGCGGATCACACTCATCTCGTGGGTGATGAGGATGATGGTGAGCCCGAGCCGCCGGTTGATGTCCCGCAGGAGGCCCAGGATCGACAGGGTGGTCTCCGGATCCAGCGCCGAGGTCGCCTCGTCGCAGAGCAGGATCTCCGGATCGCTCACCAGGGCACGGGCGATGCCGACCCGCTGCTTCTGGCCGCCGGACAGGCGCGACGGATACGTCTCCGCCTTGCCTTCCAGGCCGACGAGGCGCAGCGCCTCCTCCACCCGCCGGGCGATCTCTCGCTTCTCCACGCCCGCCACCGTGAGCGGCAGGGTTACGTTCTGCCGCACGGTCTTGGCCGAGAGCAGGTTGAAGTGCTGGAAGATCATGCCGATGCGGCGGCGCAGGGCGACGAGGCCATCCGTGCCGAGGGCGGCAATGGGCCCGCCATCGACGAGCACCCGGCCGGAACTGGGCTCCTCCAGCCGGTTGACCGTGCGGAGCAACGTGCTCTTCCCCGCGCCGGAGCGGCCGATGATGCCGAAGATCGCCCCGGACGGGATGTCGAGGCTCACGTCGTCGAGGGCTCGAACCTCGCCCGCTGCCGAACGATACGTCTTGCAGACGCGATCGAACCGCACTGTTCCAGTACCCCGCGGACCCACGGCCGCATGGGCAACGGGAGCCACCTGAGCACCGACCGCGATCGATGCAGCTGGAGATGCGGTGCCGACACTGTCCAGAGCCAATCCGGCCATCGTCACTTCTGCCATGCGAGCAGGTAGAGCTTATCGCTCCCGGCGAAGGATTTGTGAATCTGCTGTTTGACCGCCTCGGAGTTCTGGAAGATCTGCACGAATTTTTTGATCGTCGGATCGTCCTTACGCGACTCCTTGGTGACGAAGCTCACCGCGAACAGCTTGTCCTCGATACCGGAGTAGATGAGCCCGCTCGTCGGATCGAAGGTCCCGGCCGCCACGATGAAGTGCGGGTAGCCCTGGGCGAGGTCGACATCGCCGGTGATCCGCACGAGTTGGGGGCCCTCGACCTCGGTGAATGTCAGCTTCTTGGGGTTCTCGGTGATGTCGTCGACCGTGCCGAGGAAGCCGACGCCGTCCTTCAGCTTGATGAGCCCGGCCTTCTGCAACAGCAGCAGACCACGTCCCTGATTGACCGGATCGTTGGCGATGGCGACCTTGCCGCCCACCGGGATCTGGTCGAAGCTCTTATGCTTGAGCGAGAACAGCCCGATATTCTGCAGGATGCCAATTCCGACGATGTCGAACCGGTAGCCCTTCTGCTTGGAGGCGTTCTCCATGAAGGGCCGGTGCTGATAGAAGTTCAGGTCGATGTCGCCCGCATCGAGGGCGACGTTGGGCGTCGTCCAGTCGCTGAACTCGATGACCTTCACGTCGATGCCCTGATCCTTGGCCTCCTTGGCGACCGCAGTGATGGCGTCGCTGTAGGCGCCCGGCACGGTGCCGATCTTCAGGGTCTCGGCCCCGGCCTGACCGTGGGCCGCCAGCGCACCTGTGCAGAGCAGGGCGACGGCGAGGGTCTTCAGGAAGCGCATCGGTGGTAGGCTCCGGTCTGCCGCCGCGGGAAAGGCCGGGGCGGCGTGGTCAGGTCGGGAGGGAAGACAGTGGCCTCGGCCACCCGGCACCGGTCAGATCGGGCGGACGGGGATGACCGAGCCGCGGTAGCGGGTGCGGATGAAGGCGGCGACCTCGGCCGAAGTCAGCAAGGCGGCAAGACGCAACACGCGGGGGTCCTTGGCCAGGCCCTCCGTCGTGACGAGGACATTCGCATACGGGTTGCCCTCGGCCCTTTCGAGGGCCAGCGCATCCCGCGCGGGGTCCAACCCGCCTTCCAGCGCGTAATTGCCGTTGATCACCGCAAGCGCCACGTCATCGAGGGAGCGCGGCAATTGCGGGGGCGCGATCTCGACGAAACGGAACTTCCTCGGGTTCTCCACCACATCGTCCAGGGTGAGGTCGACGCCGGGTTCCGTGGAACGCAGCCGGATCAGCCCGTTGGCCTGCAACAGCAAGAGGCCGCGGCTCGTGTTGGAGACGCTGTTCGAAAGAGAAACAATCCCGCCAGCCGGCACATCCGCCAGGGACTTGGCCCGGCGGCTGTACAAGCCCAGCGGCTCGATATGCACTGCTGCGACGACGGCAAAGCGCATCCCCATCGAGGCCTCCTCCGATCGCAGGAAGGGCACGTGTTGGAAGAAGTTCGCGTCGGCGTCCCCGTCACGGAGCAGGGCATTCGGACGGAGATCACCGGAAATTTCGATGATCTTCAGCGGCAACTCGGGGCCGAATTGCCCGGCCACGAAGTCCAGAATTTCGGCATGGGGTAACGAGGACGCCACGACCCGCAACGGCGCCGGGGCGGCACGGGCCGATCCCATGCTCAAGGAAAGGGCGCCGGACAGAAAGACGCGACGGGTCGATACAGGCACGGCGCTGGCTTTTCGCGATCAGTTCGAAGATTAACGGTCGCCTTTGTATCTTGAATTTGCCGATGATCTTCAAGAGTACTGGTTGCCGAACTTTCGGCGAGACGAAGGCAATTGTTTCCGTTGATCGCCATTCCGCGGCGACGATTTTCTCCCGCCGGAGGGCGCTCACACCGCTACAGGCCATGTCCACTCGTATGACGAACGGCGCGTATCGACGAATGACCGGGATGAGCGCGAAGCTGAACGTCCGGTTTCGGGCAGCGAAGTGATGTCGGCTCATGCGCAAAGCCGAAGATCGGTTTCGCCTTGCCGTTCAGGCTCCCTGTTTTTTCGCTTGGTCGGCGCCCCGAGGCAAGGAGTGATGGCAGCGTTTGAAGAACGGGGCGCCCGCCCGCATTCCGCCGCCGCTGCGGGACTTGAGAAGCTCAAGCCTCCCCTTTGACGAGTGCCCCAAAACCCCCGCTACGAACTGAAACCGAGCGCTCGAAAGAGCCTAATCTTCGCAATGGTTTCCAGGTCACGGCGGCAAATCCCTCCGTCTCCGCCCCTCCCCTTCCGATCGGGAAAATTCGCCCTCCCCCGCAACGGGTTGGCCCGCCCTGCGGAGCGATCCATCCTGGATTTCCCGGGGAATGACCGAGGGCGTGGATTTGGCGTGACTTCGGGCGTGATCAGGGCCAGGGGTGCGCGAGACGGCACCCCGATGCGGTGACGGCCCTGGGCAATGGCCGGTCGGCGGCGTGGTGGGCTTGAGCTGAATCAAGGTGGGGCGATCCACGCCGGGCCAGGGTTCCGCATCGGAACCGACGCCTGGGGGAGAGGGCCATGGATTTCGCGAACATCCTCGTGGCGGTCGACCTCGGCGACGCCGCGCCGGGCCGGGTTCGTCTGGCTGCGGGGTTGGCGCGGCGGTTCTCGGCCAGCCTCACGGGGGCGGCGGCCCATACGGTGGCGGCCCCAATCCTGGTGAGCGACCTCGACGACGCTGCCCGGCAGGAGGCGCGCAACACGGCGCTCGTCCGCGAGATCCTCGACGAGGCCCACGCCCTGTTCACGCACGGCGCCGGCGACGGCATCCGCACCGATTGGCAGGCCGCCCTGACCGACCCGATCACCCACCTCGTCGAGCAGGCGCGGGCCGCCGATATCGTCGTGGTGGGCCGGCACGGGCCGGATGACGGCGATCCCGGGCCCCTCCGCGTGCGGCCGGGACCGGTCCTCATGGAGGCAGGCCGCCCCGTTCTCATCGTGCCGCCGCGGGTCGCGTCGCTGAGGGCGGAACGGATCGTCGTCGCGTGGAAGGACGCGCCGGAAGCCCGGCGGGCCATCACGGCGGTGCTGCCGTTCCTCCACGGGGCCGATCGGGTCTGCGTGGCGACGGTGGGCGCCGAGCCTGAAGGAGGTGTGGAGGCGGTGGCCGGTCATCTCGCGCGCCATGGCGCCCATGTCACCGCCAGCCGGTTGCCGGCGGGCGGATGCGACGGCGACGAGATCCTCGCCTACGCCGCGCGCCAGGACGCCGACCTCATCGTGATGGGCGCCTATGGGCATTCCCGCCTGCGCGAATGGATCGTCGGCGGCGTCACGCGCGAGGTTCTGGACCGCGCTTCGGTCTGCTGCCTGATGTGCCATTGAGGCGCCCCGCCGTTGGCGCTGCCCGGGTCGTCCTCGACGCGCATCCGGGCGATCGCCGCCGACCCCTGGGCCGGCGGCGATGCGCGCTCACTCGACGAAGCCCCAGCCGGCCTCCAGCGCGGCGCGCTCCTCGTCGTCGAGCGGTCCCGGCCATGCGCTCCGGTTCGGTGCGCGCTCCTGGGGCGTCACCTCCCTGGTCTCGGTCGGAGTCCGGGCCGGCGGGGCCGGGCGCCTCGGCCTGCGCGGGCGCACGATACGACCGTCCGTGCCGACGCGCCCCGTGTCTCGCTCGCTCATCGTCGATCTCCGGGGTCAGCGGGCCAGGAACAGCGGTGCCGGGCTCCCCCGCAGGAAGGAGCGCGTGACGCCACCGAGGAAGTATTCGCGGGTCGGGGAATGCCGATATGCGCCCATGACGACCATGTCCGCCCGGAACAGGCCGGCCTGGGCGCGCAGGGTGTCGGCGACGCTCTCACCCTCGGGCAGGTCGTTCAGGGAGACGGCCACCCCATGCCGCGCGAGGTGGGGCGCCAGCTCGGCGCCGGGCAGCATGGCCTGGATTTCCGCCTCGGAGCCGACGGAGACGATCTCCACCGCCTCGGCCGCGCGGAGGAAGGGCAGCGCGTCGTTGACGGCTCTGGCGGCCTGCGCGCTGCCGTCCCAGGCCACGACGATCCGGCGTGCGGCGAAGGCATCGTGGCCCGGCGGGACCGCGATGACCGGCCGCCCGCTGTGGAACAGGGCCTTCTCGATCATCTCGCGGTCGAGGTCGAAGGTGCGCGCGCCGATGTCCAGCACCGTCAGGTCGTGCAGGCGAGCGCGCATGGCCAGCCGGTTTACGATGTCCGGATAGGGCAGGCTCGGCGCCTCCGTCGTGCAGATGACGCCGACCTGCGCGGCCTCCCCCGCCGAGTGCTCCGCGATGGACCGGGCCAACGCGTCGAGCCGACGGTCGATCAGCGAGGCGCCCTCGCCGTCGAAGCTGCCGAGCCATGCGTCGTCGCCCGAGAGGCGCCAGGAGGCCGACTGGATCGTGAGATGGGCACCGGCGGCCTTGGCCAGGGTCAGGCCGTAGCCGATGGCGGAGGAGGCTTCCTCGTGCTCGACCTCGACGGCGGTACCGACGAAGACGTCGCGGATCCCGGCGAGGGGTGAAGGATGCGATTTGGACATGGGGTTTTCTCCCGTCTGAGCGTGTCCCATGCTTGGTCCCATCCCGGCGGCGCGGCCTTGATCCACCTCAAGCGGCCCGGGCGAAGGCGGGGCGGCGGCCTGCGCGCGCAGGTTCGGTTCCGCCTGGATCGCTGCGCTGCACCGTCCCAGAGCGCGAAGCGCGAGGCATCACGGACGGGGGGCATCTCGCGAGGCGGCGCCCCCTGGACGCGCTTCGCGACGTGGCCGCCCCTTGCGCTGGATCAAGGCCGCCGCCGCGAGCCGGGACCACGGTCCCAGAGCGGCGCAGGGGCTCCGGCGGAGTAAGGCGGTCATGACGATCTCCAGCATCATGGTCTCGGTCGATCTCGGACCCGCGGCGGCGGATCGCATCCGCCTCGCGGCGGGCCTCGCGAAGGGGTTCGAGGCCACGCTGACCGGTGTCGCCGCGCGTCCGGTCCTGACGGTCATGCCGGTCGGCGACAGGCTGGAGGTCGAACGTGTCTGGGCCATCGAGGAGCGGCTGGCCGGTGAGCAGATCGCGGCGGCCAGGGCCCTCTTCGCCCGCGAGGCCACGGCGGCCCGCGATGCGCGATGGCGCTCCGCCTCAATGGGGCCCTCGACCTACCTCGCCGCGCAGGCACGGGCGGCCGACGTGGTGGTGGTCGGCCGGCACGGCCCGGCGGATGCCGATCCCGGCCCGATGGGCGTTCTCCCCGGGGCGCTCCTCATGGAGGCCGGACGCCCCGTGCTGGTCGCGCCGCCCGGCGTGGCGTCGCTCGCCGCGAGGCGGATCGTCGTGGCCTGGAAGGGCACGCGCGAGGCGCGCCGTGCCATCCACGACGCGTTGCCGTTCCTGAGCCGGGCCGAGGAGGTCAAGGTGGTGGCGGTCGGCCCCGGCGCCGACCGCGAGGGGGCCGAGGACGTCGCCGCCTTCCTCGCCGGCCCCCGCGTCGGCGTCACCACGCATCTGCTGCACAAGCCGGAGATCGGTGCCGCGGACGAGATCCTCCGGTTCGCGGAGCGCGAGGAGGCCGATCTGATCGTGACGGGCGCCTACGGCCACACGCGCCTGCGCGAGTGGGCCTTCGGCGGCGTCACCCGCGACCTGCTGACGACGTCGCCTCTCTGCTGCCTGATGAGCCATTGATGCGCGGGGCCGCCGCCCGCGCGTCGTTCACCCGTCGGTTCCCCGCCGCGGGGTGTCCGTCCCGCTCGTCCGAGCTACGGCCCCGAGGGGGGGAAACGCGGTGCCGGCCGGGGATCGGAGGCGTGTCCTTTGATCCCCGGATCAGGGGACGCGCGCGATCGAGGGGAACAGCGCGGTCGCCAGCATCCCGAGGACCGCGAGCGACATGCAGGCCGTGGCGAGCCAACCGAGCGCCCTCAGCCATCCGCGAATGGCGAAGGCGCCCATGATGTCGGCGCGGGCCGCCGCCAGCATCATCAAGGCCATGACGGGCACCGCGATGACCCCGTTGACGACCGCGCTCCAGTACAGCGCCCGGATCGGATCGACCGCGCCGAGGCTGACGGCCATGCCGACCAGGGTCGCCAGCGCGACCGTGCCGTAGAAGGCGCGCGCCTCCAGCAAGCGCCGTCCGAAGCCCACTGGCCAGCGCCGGGCCTCGCCGACCGCGTAGGCCGCGGAGCCCGCGAGCACGGGGACCGCGAGCAGGCCGGTGCCGATGATGCCGAGGGCGAAGACCGTGGCGGAGAACGGGCCGGCCAAGGGGCGCAGTGCCTCCGCCGCCTGGGCGGAGGTCTGGATGTCGGTGACGCCGTTCGCGTGCAGGACCGCCGCCGTGGTGACCATGATGGCCAGCGCCACGAGATTCGAGAAGGTCATGCCCACGACTGTGTCGATCTCGATCCGGCGCAGGGCGCTTCCGCCCTGCTCGGGCGCCCGCAGGAGATCGCGTCGACGCGGGTACGCCCTGAGATCCTCGGCTTCCTCGGCCGCCTGCCAGAAGAACAGGTACGGGCTGATCGTGGTGCCGAAGAGTGCCACCAGGGTGGTGAGGCCCTCGCCGAGGTCGACGCGCGGCAGGGCGATGGCCAGGCCGAGATCCAGCCACGAGACCCGGGCCAGGATCACCACCCCGAGATAGGCGAACAGGCTCAGCGTCAGCCATTTCAAGACGGCGACGTAGCGGGTGTACTGCAGGGCGAGTTGCAGGAACGCGCAGGTGCCGGCGAACAGCGCCACGTACAGCCAGCGCGGCCCCGGCAGGAGCAGGTTCAGGGCATCGGCCATGGCGCCGAGGTCGGCCCCGAGATTCAGGACGTTGGCGGCCAGCAGCAGGACCACCACGCCCTGCAGCAGGCCGTTCGGGTAGTGCGCGCGCAGCACGCCGGCGATGCCCTGCCCGGTGGTGCGGCCGATCCGGGCGGAGACCATCTGCACCGCCGCCATCAGCGGCAGCGTGTAGAGCATGGTCCAGCACAATCCGTAGCCGAATTGGGCTCCGGCCTGCCCGTAGGTGGCGATGCCGCTCGGGTCGTCGTCGGAGGCCCCCGTGATCAGCCCAGGGCCGAGCACCCGCAGCAGGCGCGGCTTCGAGGGGCCGATGGCGGGGCTCGCCGCCTCCGGGTCGTCCCCTCCCCCGGCGGCGGCGGCGGCGGACGGGGCGCTCATGCCGCCGCCCTCCATGCGGCAGCCCTCGCCCCGTCCGGCCCGCGACTCATGCCCGCCTCCTCAGGCCGCATGCCTGTCGATCGCGGCGACCTCGCAGGTGTCGGCCCGCAGCCGCCAATCCACGATGCCGTCGGCCTCGCACAGCATCGCCTTGGCCGCGAAGGCGGCGGCGACCTCGGAGCAGGCGGTGACGACCGCCCGGCGCTGCAAGACGCGATGGTCGTGGCCGCTGTCGTCCGGGACGGTCTTGCGAAAGGTGACCAGGTATTCGCGCATCGCTCCCCTCCCCTTGCCGGTGGAGGGGACCTTGGGGCCGGATCGGCCGGACGGCCTTGATCCAGCGCAAGGCCGCCCGCAGGACCGGGCGTCACCCGCCGCGGCGGGCGGCTCCGAGCCCGGCATCCGACACGACGGCGCGTTGCGGCAGGTCAAAGCGGTCCCCCGCCCGGGCCTTCACTGTGCCCGCCATCCATTCCGGGTCTTGGGAGGCTCCGATGTCCATTGCCAGCATCATGGTCGCGGTCGATGACGGGCTCCACGCAGCGGCTCGCGTGCGGCTCGCCGCTGCTTTGGCGGAGCGCCACGGGGCCCGCCTCATTGGCGCAGCCGCCTGTCTGCCCGATTACCCGAGGGGCTACGGCGAGACCGCCGTGCCCATGGGGATGGTCATCGAGGCGATTCGCCAGACCGCCCTCGGCAGGCTCGCCGAGGCGGAGCAGGTCTTTCGCGAGGCTGCCGGGGCGGTGGGACGCATCGAGTGGCGCTCCGACGTCGGCGTCCCGCTGAAGTTCCTGGCCGGGCAGGCCCGCGCGGCGGACCTCGTCGTCGTGGGGCGCCCCGCGGACAATGAGGGCGTGTCGCCCGGCATGGCGGTCGATGTCGGCGATGCGCTGATGGGCGTGGGGCGGCCGGTCCTGGTGGTGCCGGCCGGCATCGACGGCCTCGCGGCCAAGCGCGTGATCATCGGCTGGAAGAACACGCCGCAGACCCGCAGGACGCTGTCGGATGCCATGCCCCTCCTCCGCCGGGCCGAGGCGGTCCGCGTGGTTCGGATCGGAAGGGGCGAGGATCGGACGGAGGTCGAGGACGTGGTGCGCTACCTCGCGCTGCACGACGTGGCCGGGAGCGCCCACATGGCGACGCCCTCCGGCTCGAGCGTCGCCGACGACCTGCGGGGCGAGACGCGGGCGTTCGGCGCCGACCTGATCGTGGCGGGCGCCTACGGTTACAGCCGGATGCGGGAGTGGTTCTTCGGCGGGGTCACGCGCACCCTCATCGAGGAGACGCCGGTCTGCTGCCTGATGTCCCACTGAGGGTACAGCGTGTCGGCGTAACGGCGGGCCGGATGCGTCCTCCGGCGAGCCGAGCGGGGACCACCCCGCAACGAAAAAGCCCCGGCATCCTGGCCAGGGCTTTGCAGCGTGCGTGTCAAACCATGTTGGTAGCGAGGGAGGGATTTGAACCCCCGACACAAGGATTATGATTCCTCTGCTCTAACCAGCTGAGCTACCCCGCCCCAAAAGCAACGCCACCCCGTCCGGGGCGGTGCGCGTGGGCGGTCTATAGGGAGAGCGGGCGGCCGGTGTCAACGCCCCCGTGCAGCATCATCGCGGATCGCTCCCGTGCGACCGCAGGAGGGCGGCGGCGAAGAGGCCGAGGCCCGCCCCGAAGACCGCAAGGCCGAGCCAGGGGGCGCCGGCGGCGAGCGCCGTGTCGGCCAGGGACAGCGTTCCGGTCCGGCCGGCGGAGGCATCGACCGCCGCGAGGCCGACGCCGACGAAGCTCTCGCCGACGAGGAGCCCGGAGGCGATGAGGACGCCCCGGCGGCGGGACGGTTCGAGGGTGCCGGGGTCGCGACGGCGCAGGGCGCGCTCGCACAGGAAGCCCATCACCCCGCCGATGCCGATGGTCACCTCCACCGACAGGGGCAGGTACATGCCGATGCCGACGGTGAGCGCCGGGAAGCTCAGGCCCCGCCGCTTGAACAGCACCTCCAGGCCGACCGCCCCGAGCCCGATGACGCCGCCGAGCGCCAGCATCGGCCAGGGCAGTGTCCCGTGCACGATGCCCTGGCCGATCTGCGTCACGAGGGAGGCCTGCGGTACCGCCAGCGCCTCGCGCGGGTCCATGCCGGGGCGCGGCAGGGCGCCGACGAAGCCGTAGGCGTTGTAGAGCAGCGACAGCAGGGGCACGATCACCAGGGATCCGACGGCCACGCCGAGCAGCAGCACCGCCTGCTGCCGCCACGGGGTCGCGTCGACCAATTGGCCGGTCTTCAGGTCCTGGAGGTTGTCGTTGGCGATGGACGAGGCCGTGACCACCACCGAGGCCGCGAGCAGCACGGCGGCGAGGCCGAAGCGCTGCAACTCCGTATTGGCCGAGACGCCGATCATGGCCGGCACCGCGAGGGCACCCACCATCGTCGCCAGGATTCCGATGCCGGAGATCGGGCTCGTGGACGAGCCGAGGAGGCCGGCGAGGTAGCCGCACACCGCCGCCATCGCCGCGCCGAAGACGTAGCAGAACAGGATGCCGGCCGCGCTCACGCCCGCCGCCGCCGCCCCCGAGAGGCCCGCCGACAGACTGAAGCTCCAGAACAGGGCGCCGAGGGGCACGGCGAGGAGCAGGGCACCGAGCGCGACCCAGAGGATCGGCAGGTCGCGCTCCTGTCGCGGCAGGTCGCGGGCGGGACGGCGGGCGGCGGAGGTCGCCGCGGCAATGCTCGCGAGGATCGGCCGCACCAGCGCCGCGACGGTCCAGAACCCGCCGACGGCGATGATTCCCGCGCCGACGAGGCGCACCTGTCCTGCCCAGGCGGCCTGCGCCGCCTCGCCCGGCGGCACCCCGGCCTGCGGCGCCAGGGCGGTGAGGAGTGGCACGAGGAGGCCCCAGGCAATGACGACGCCGCTCAGCAGCGCGAGGCAAGCGCCGATGCCGACGAGGTAGCCGACCCCGACGAGCGCGAGGGAGAACCCGCTGCCGACGCTGAAGGCGGCGCCCCCCACCGCGAAGGCGGTGAGCACGCCCTCCGCGAGGAGGCGCAGCCCGTTGGTGAGGAAGGCGACGGCCCCCGAGCCGGCGGCGGCCACCATCAGGACGGCAAGCCCGCCCTTGCCCTCCTCGGTATGGCCCGCGCGCAGCACCTCGGCCGCCGCAACGCCCTCGGGATAGGGCAGCGCGCTGCCGCTCACGAGGGCCCGGCGGAGCGGAATGGAGAAGGCGACGCCCAGCCAGCCGCCGACGAGGCAGACGAGGCTCGTCTCCCAGAAGGGGAAGCCATGCCACGTCCCGATCAGCACGAGGCCCGGCAGGACGAGGATGACGTTGCACAGGGTGCCGGCGGCCGAAGCCTGCGTCTGGACGATGTTGTTCTCGAGGATGCCGCCGCCCGCGAGCCGAAGGGCCCCCATGGAGAGCAGGGCGGCGGGAATGGAGGACGAGAACGTCATCCCCGTCTTCAGGCCCATGTAGATGTTGGCCGCCATGAAGGCGACGGTGATCGCCGCCCCGAGGAGGATCCCGCGCAGGGTGATCTCCCGACCGTGCCGGCCGGACCCGGCTGTTTCACGGGCGATCTCGTTCCTGGCGTTCATCGTCCCCCCGTCCCGTGTCCGGTGGCGCAGGACATCACGGATGGCGTGGCGCCACAACGGCATGGCCCCGCCGCCGGGGTTCCCCTATCTGTCCTCCGCGACAGGAAGGCACGCCCGTCAGCCCCCCAAGGCGGCGGCAATGCGGACATCCGACACAATGAAGCAACTCGAGGCCATTATCGCCTGGACGCCGGCCCGTTGGGCCGAATTGCGGCCGGACACCGCCGGGCAGGTCGTGGTTCTGCCGCTCGCCGAGGCCGCGACCGCCAAACGTTACGCCATGCGGGCGGGGGCGAGTTCGTCGGCCCTTGCCAGCCTGTCCGAGGAGGCGCGGATCGCACGTCTGTTCATCGACTTCCAGACCCTCGTGGTCCGCGACGGGATCGACGTGCAGGCCGCCCATCGGGCGTTCCTCGCCATCGACGAGTACCGCTTCCGCATCGCCCCCGACACGGAGGGCGCGGAGTTCGAGGACCCGCCCGAGGAAGACTGAGCGACCCCGCCCCCGCCTGGAGACCTGAAGCCCGATGCCGGTATCCCGACGTGCCCTCCTGGCGACCGCCGCCCTCGCCCCGGTCGCGCTCTCACCGCTCGCCCCCCGCGCGGCCCGCGCCGACACGGCGCTCATCCGCCGGCCGATCCCCTCCACCGGCGAGACGCTACCCGCCCTCGGCATCGGCACGTCGCGCCGCTACGAGGTCGAGCCGACGCCGGAGGCCGTGAAGCCCCTTAGGGAGGCGGTGGAGACCTTCCTGCGGCTCGGCGGCTCGGTGATCGATACGGCACCGAGCTACGGCACGGCCGAGGACGTGCTCGGCCTGATCCTCTCAGAGGGCGACCTGCGCAACAAGGTGTTCCTCGCCACCAAGGTCGACACGCGCGGCCGGGAGGAGACGAAGGCCGAGTTCGCGCGCTCCCTCGCGCGGATGCGGACGGACAGGATCGACCTCGTGGCGGTCCACAACCTCATCGACACGGCCAACAACCTCGCCGTTCTGCGGGACCTGAAGGGCGAGAAGAAGATCCGCTATGTCGGCGTCACGATCTGGCGCGACAACCAGTTCGAGGGGCTGGAGCCGGTGATGAGCAGCGAGCCCCTCGACTTCATCCAGGTGAACTACGCCATCGACAACCGGGCGGCGGCGGAGCGCATCCTGCCGCTCGCCGCCGAGAAGGGCATCGCCGTGATGGTGAACGTGCCCTTCGGCCGCGACCGGCTGTTCAAGGCGGTGCAGAGCAAGGAGCTGCCCCCCGTGGCGAAGGAGATCGGCTGCGCGAGCTGGCCGCAATTCTTCCTGAAATACGTCCTCGGCCACCCGGCGGTGACCTGCCCGATCCCCGGCATGGCCAAGGTTGCTTACGTCGAAGACAATCTCGGCGCCGCCCACGACCCGCTGCCCGATGCCGGGCAGCGCAAGCAGATGGAGGCCTTCATCGATGCGCTCTGACACCCTCTCCCGCCGCGCCGCCCTCGCCCTCGGGGCCGCCCTCACGCTCACGGCGCTCCCCGCCCTCGCCCAGGACGGGGCGGGCAAGATCAGGATCGGCGTGATCGGCGGCGGCAACATCGGCGGCACGATCGGCGGTCTGTGGGTGAAGGACGGGCACGAGGTGATGTTCGCCTCGCGCCACCCGGAGAACCTGAAGCCCCTCGTCGATGAGCTCGGCCCCAAGGCGAAGGCCGGCACGCCGGAGCAGGCGATCCAATTCGCCGACGCGGTGTTCCTGGCCGTGCCCTACAAGGCGTATCCCGACCTGTCGAAGGAGATCGGCCCGCTCCTCAAGGGCAAGGTCGTGCTCGATGCCGGCAACGCCACCGAGCGCCGCGACGGCGCGCTCTTCGCCGAGGCGCAGAAGGACGGCATCGGCCTGACCTCCGCGAAGTATTTCCCCGGCGCCAAGCTGGTGCGGGCCTTCAACGCGGCGAACTACAAGATCTTCGCGAAGGCCGGCGCCAACGGCGGCCAAGACCGGGCGGGCGGGCGCATGGGCATTCCCATCGCCGGCGACGATCCCCAGGCGCTGAAGGTGGCCGAAGGATTGGTGCGCGATGCCGGGTTCGATCCGGTGGTGGTCGGCTCCCTCAAGGATGCCGACAAGTTCGCCATGGGCACGCCGGGCTTCGGGCACGACGTGACGGCGCCGGAGCTGAAGGAGAAGCTCGGGTTGGCGAAGTAAGGGCGCCTCGCCCCCTTCACCCGTGCCGTCTTTGCGAGCGAAGCGAAGCAATCCAGGGGCACGCCGTGCCTGAGACATCCCGCCGCCCTGGATCGCTTCGCGAGGCTCGCGATGACGGAGTGGTTGTGGAGGCCCCTTGAGAAGAGCCGGAAACGAACCCTCCCCATGACCGACGCCACCCCCGCCCGGGGCACCCTCGCCCGGCTGATCGACATCCGGCCGGGTGAGGGCCCGGCGCTGGCATGGTCCTGGGCCTACATCTTCTCGATCCTCGCGGCCTACTACGTCCTGCGGCCGATCCGCGACCAGATGGGCATCGCGGGCGGGATCGAGAACCTGCCCTGGCTGTTCACGGCGACCCTCGTCGGGATGCTGACCCTCAACATCCCCTTCGCGTGGCTGGTGAAGCGGATGCCGCGCGCCCGGTTCGTGCCGCTGACCTATCGCTTCTTCGCCCTCAACATCCTCGGCTTCGCCACCGCGCTGTACCTCGCGCCGCCGGACTGGGACGTGTGGATCGGCCGGGTATTCTTCATCTGGCTGTCGATCTTCAACCTGTTCGTCGTCTCGATCTTCTGGGCGACCATCGTGGATGTGTTCACCAACGAGCAGGGCCGGCGCCTGTTCGGCTTCATCGCGGCCGGGGCGACGCTCGGCGCCATCGCGGGGTCGGCCACCACGGCGGGGCTCGCCAAGAACGTTCCGACCTGGGGGTTGATGCTCTGCGCCGTCGTGCTCCTCGAGGCGGCGGTGTTCTCCATGCGCGGACTCGCCCGTCTTGCGCGGCAACTCCACGAGGTGCCGGGCTCCGGCGTGGAGGGCGAGGCGAGGGATTCCGCCATCGGCGGCAGCATCTGGTCCGGCATCACCCGGACGCTGGCCTCGCCCTACCTCCTCAACATCTCCCTGTTCCTGCTCCTATTCTCGATCACCTCGACCTTTCTCTATTTCGAGCAGGCGGGCATCGCGAAGCGCAGCTTCCCCGACCGCGCCTCGCAGACGGCCTTCTTCGCCAGCGTGGATCTCGCGGTGAACGTGCTGACGCTCGGCATCCAGCTCTTCCTGACCGGGCGGATCGTCGCGCGGATCGGGGTCGGGGCGACGCTGGCGATCCTGCCGGCCTTCAGCATCCTCGGCTTCGCCGCATTGGCCTTCGCACCGACGATCGGCGTGATCGTGGCGTTCCAGGTGCTGCGCCGGGCGGGCAACTTCGCCATCGCCCGGCCGATCCGCGAGGTGCTGTTCACGGTGGTGCCCCGGGAGGACCGGTACAAGGCGAAGAGCTTCATCGACACGGTGGTCTACCGCCTCGGCGACCAAGCGGGGGCGTGGTCCTTCACCGGCATCGGCGCGCTCGGCCTCGGCACGGCGAGCGTGTCCATTGTGGCGGTGCCACTCTCGGTCGCGTGGCTCGTCAACAGCCTGTGGCTGGGGCGGGCGCAGGAGCGGCGGCGGGAACACGACGCGCTCTCCTCCCCCTTGCGGGGAGGAGGTGGAGGTGGGGGTGGCGCCGGATAGGGCGCGAGGTGCCTCCTGCACCACCCCCACCCCTGCCCCTCCCCGCAAGGGGGAGGGAAAAGACCGGCACCGGTCACACGTCGAGGTTTGCCACGCTCAGCGCGTTCTCCTGGATGAACTCCCGGCGCGGTTCCACCACGTCGCCCATCAGCTTGACGAACAGGTCGCCCGCATCGGTCGCGTCCTTCACCTTCACCTGCAGCAGCGAGCGCACGTCGCGGTCGAGGGTGGTCTCCCAGAGCTGCTGCGCGGTCATCTCGCCCAGCCCCTTGTAGCGCTGGAGCTGGAGGCCCTTGCGGCCGAAGGCCATCACCGCTTCGAACAGGGCGACGGGGCCGTGGATCACGGTCTCGTCCGTCTTGCGGACCAGGGTCGCGGCCTCGCCGTAGATCTCGCGGAAGGCGTCGGCGCGCTCGGCGAGGCGGCGGGCCTCCTGCGAGGTCACGAGCCCGGCATCCAGGGTGGCCACCTGCTTCACGCCGCGCAGCGTCCGGTTCAGACGGTAGCCGCCCTCGAAGGCTTCGCCCTGCCACCCCTGCTCGATATCGTCGGCGATGGTGTCGAGGCGCTTGGCGGTCATGTCCGCCAGCACCTCGGCCTCGCTCGCCTGCTCGGCGGCGCCGGGTTCGAAGGCGCCGGCCAGCACCGCCTGCTCCACCACCGAGCGGTCGTAGCGGGTGTGGAGGCCCTGCAGGATGCCCCGGAAGGTCCGCGCCTCGTCGACCAGCGCCCGCAACTGCGGGCCGGCGAACTCGGCGCCCGTGGAGAGGCGCAGCACCGCACCCTCGACGCCCTGCTCGATCAGGTAGTCCTCCAGCGCCCGCTCGTCCTTCAGGTAGATCGCCCGGCGCCCGCGCTCGGCCTTATAGAGCGGCGGCTGCGCGATATAGAGGTGCCCCCGGTCGATCAGTTCCGGCATCTGCCGGAAGAAGAAGGTGAGGAGCAGGGTGCGGATGTGAGAGCCGTCCACGTCCGCGTCGGTCATGATGATGATGCGGTGGTAGCGCAGCTTGTCCGGGTTGAAGCCCTCGCGGTCCGTCGAGGAGCGGCCGATCCCGGCGCCGAGCGCCGTGATGAGCGTGCCGATCTCCGCCGAGGAGAGCATCCGGTCCGCCCGGACGCGCTCGACGTTGAGGATCTTGCCGCGCAGCGGCAGCACGGCCTGGAAGGCGCGGTCGCGCCCCTGCTTGGCCGAGCCGCCGGCCGAGTCGCCCTCCACCAGCAGGATCTCGCACTTCGACGGGTCGCGCTCCTGGCAGTCCGCGAGCTTGCCGGGCAGCGAGGCGATGTCCAGCGCGCCCTTGCGGGTCACGGTCTCGCGGGCCTTGCGGGCCGCCTCGCGGGCGGAGGCCGCCAGCACGACCTTGCTCATCACCACGCGAGCCTGCTGCGGGTTCTCCTCCAGCCAAGTGGAGAGCCCCTCGTTCAGCACGTTCTCCACCGCCGGGCGGACCTCGGAGGAGACGAGCTTGTCCTTGGTCTGCGACGAGAATTTCGGGTCGGGCACCTGCACGGAGATGACGGCGGTCAGCCCCTCGCGGCAATCCTCGCCGGTGAGCGAGATCTTTTCCTTCTTGGTGATGCCGGAGCTGTCGGCATAGCCGGTGATCTGGCGCGTCAGGGCGGCGCGGAAGCCCGCCATGTGGGTGCCGCCGTCGCGCTGCGGGATGTTGTTGGTGAAGGGCAGCACCGTCTCGTTGAAGGAGTCGTTCCACCAGAAGGCGCACTCGACCCGGATGCCGTCACGCTCGGCGCGGACGACGACGGGCGCCGTGAGGCCATCCATCGGCTTCTTCGACCGGTCGAGGTAGCGCACGAAGGCCTCGATGCCGCCGTCGTAATACAGCTCCTCGCGCTTCTTCTCGGCATGGCGCGCGTCGGTCAGGACGATGCGCACGCCGGAGTTGAGGAAGGCCAACTCGCGCAGGCGTTTCTCCAGCGTCGGATAATCGAACTCGATCATGGTGAAGGTGTCGGTGGAGGGCAGGAAGGTCACCTCCGTGCCGCGCTTGCCCTCGCCGGGGCCCACCACCTTCAGCGGCGCCACGGCATCGCCGTGGCGGAACTCCATCGAATGCTCCTGATCGTTGCGCCAGATGCGCAGGCGCAGCCACTGCGAGAGGGCGTTGACCACCGAGACGCCGACGCCGTGCAGGCCGCCCGAGACCTTGTAAGAGTTCTGGTCGAACTTCCCGCCGGCATGGAGCTGGGTCATGATGACCTCGGCCGCCGAGACGCCCTCCTCCTTGTGGATGTCCACCGGGATGCCGCGCCCGTTGTCGGTCACGGTGCAGGACCCGTCGGCGTTCAGCGTCACGGTGACGAGGTCGGCGTGGCCGGCGAGCGCCTCGTCGATGGCGTTGTCCACCACCTCGTAGACCATGTGGTGGAGGCCCGAACCGTCATCGGTATCGCCGATGTACATGCCGGGGCGTTTGCGGACGGCGTCGAGCCCCTTGAGAACACGGATGGATTCAGCGCCGTACTCGGCGGGCTGGTTCGAAGGGGTGTCGGACATCAATTTCCTCGGGCAGGCGAGAGTCTGCTCGCGCTGTGCGTGCACGCGGCGAGGGCGCCTGCCTGCTCTTGCTTCCACTTCTCCCAATATAGGGGTTTTGTGCTGCCGATGCACGCACTTATGGCCGTGCCGGATGGGGCTTTGCACGGTCGGTGGACGCGCGCTGGACGGAGGGGGACGTGGGTGTTTGAAACGCCACGACAGCCGCCGTCCTTGGGAGCGGAGCGAAGCCATCCGGGGACACGCCACGGTCGGAGACGTTCCGCTGTCCCGGCTCGCTCCGCTCCGTTCGCGATGACGGAGCGGGTGATGGGGCGGTCAGCCCGCCGCGATCCCGCCCGCGCTTGCCGCGTCGAGCCGCGCCACGGAGTCCGGTGACAGGGTCAGCCGCGCGGCGCCGAGCAATTCGTCCAGTTGCGCCACGGAGGTCGCGCTGGCGATGGGCGCGGTGATGCCGGGGCGGGCGATGATCCAGGCGAGCGCCACCTGCGCGGGGCTCGCCCCCTGCTCCTGCGCCACGGCGTCGAGGACGTCGAGGAGGGCGAAGCCGCGCGGATTCAGGTAGGGCGCCACGCGGTTCTCCCGGGCCCGGCCCGCCGCCGATCCGGCCTCGCGGTACTTGCCCGTGAGGAAGCCCGCCGCCAGGGAGAAATAGCCGATGACGCCGATCTCCTCCGCGCGGCACAGGGGCTCCAGCTCCGCCTCGTAGCCCCGCGCGGCGAGGCTGTATTCCGGCTGCAGGCACTCGTAGCGCGGCAGGCTCTTCGCCGCCGAGACGCCCAGCGCCTCCTTCAGCCGCCCGGCCTCGAAGTTGGAGGCGCCGACCACCCGGACCTTCCCGGCCTTCACCAGCCGGTCATAGGCGGACAGCGTTTCCTCCAACGGCACGGACGCATCGTCGAGATGCGACTGGTAGAGGTCGATCCGGTCCGTCCGGAGCCGCCGGAGCGAGGCCTCGCAGGACTTCTCGATATGGGCGGCCGAGAGACCCTGGCCCGCCTCGCCCATGTCCATGCCGACCTTGGTGGCGAGCACGATGCGCTCGCGCGCGCCCGGCCGGGCGGCGAGCCAGCGGCCGATCACCGCCTCGGACTCGCCGCCCCGGTGGCCCGGTGCCCAGCGGGAATAGACGTCCGCCGTGTCGATGAAGTCGAAGCCCTGCTCCACGAACCGGTCGAGGATGGCGAAGGAGGTGGCCTCGTCCGCCGTCCAGCCGAAGACGTTGCCGCCGAGGCAGAAGGGCGCGACGGAGAGGGGTGAGCGGCCGATGCGGCGCTTGTCCATCGGATCAGCCCTGCAGGAAGGGGTTGGAGACGCGCTCTTCCCCGAGCGTGCTCGTCGGGCCGTGGCCGGGGATGAAGGCGACGTCGTCGCCAAGGGGCAGCACCTTGTCCTTGATGGCGCGGATCAATTGATCGTGGTTGCCGCCCGGCAGGTCCGTGCGGCCGATGGAGCCCTTGAACACCACGTCGCCCACCAGGGCGAAGCGCGCGTCGCGGCTCATGAACACCACGCTACCCGGAGAGTGGCCGGGGCAGTGCAGGATGTCGAAGGACAGGGCACCGACCTGCACCGCGTCGCCCTCCTCGAGCCAGCGGTCCGGCGTCACGGGGCGGGCGGCCTCCAGGCCGTATTGCGCGGCGGTCTGGGGAAGGGAATCCAGCAGGAACTTGTCCGCGAGGTGCGGTCCCTCGATCGGCACGCCCAGGCGCTCGCGCAGTTCGTCGGCGCCCGCCGCATGATCCACGTGCCCGTGGGTGAGGAGGATCTTCTCGACGGTCACGCCCTGCTCCGCGATCGCCGCCTGGATCCGGTCGAGGTCCCCGCCGGGATCGACCACGGCGCCGACCTTGGTCGCGTCGTCCCAGATCAGGGTGCAGTTCTGCTGGAAGGGCGTGACCGGGATGATTCCGGCGCGGGGCGTTCCTGGCATCGGCTCGGTACTCGGCAATGGGGTGAGAATGCCCCCTATCTAACGCGCCTTCCCATCGGTCGCACCCATCCGTGGCCGGGATCGGCGAACTTCCCCCGGCCTCGGCTGTTTGAGGGGCGGCGGCCTGCTTGGCCGGAGGATGGGGTGTCGCGTGGGTCGAGGTCGTATCGTGGTCGCGCTCGCGGGCGTCGCCGCCGTCGGATTGGGCGCGACGGCGCTCCTCGGCCGGTTCAGCTACGCGCCGATGCCGGCGGTCGAAGACCTCGCCAACCCCGGCCGCTCGCCGATGACCACCGTCTTCGACGTCCTCGGGCGGCGCATCCTGAGGGACGAGGCGGATCGGCTGCGGGCGACCGAGGACGGCCGCCGCACCCTGTCGCCGCAGGCCGGGGCCGTGGCCATCGACGACGCCGTGATCGCGCGCGGGCGGGAGGCCTTCTACCGCGAGACCTTCGGGGACGAGGTGTTCCTCACCGACGTCATGGGGATGCTCGACGGTGGTCTGACCCCCTTCGAGGTGGTCCGCGCCGTCGCCGCCCTGAAGGGCGAGGCCACGACCAACCTCAAGGTGCGCATGGCGCGCGACGTGACCATCGGCGAGCGCACCTACCGCCGGGGCGAGGAGGTGCCCACCGGCCTCGACGTGCCCAAGGGCGGCGCCTTCATCATCGGCATCCGGAGCTTCTACGACCGCGGCCACCTGCGGATGGGCATCACCTGCGCGCTGTGTCACGCGGCGGTGGACCCGGCGAGCGGCAAGGTGGTCGAGGGTGCGCCGAACGCGGACCTCAATGCCGGGCTCCTGATGGCGCTCGCCAGGAACTCGTCCGCCTACTTCGCCCATGCGAGCGTGCCGCAGGCCGACGGCGGCGCCCCGGCCGAGGGCAACCGCCCCGTCCTGCCGGATGCCGCCGCGGTCGAGGCCGCGACCAAGGTGCAGGTGGCGAGTTGGCCGCCGGGCAGCTTCGATTCCTCCGCGGACCGGGTGACGAACCCGACCTCGATCCCATCGAGCTTCTCGGCCTATGGCGAGCCCTACAGCTGGAGCGGGCGGGAGACGCTGGGCCCCTTCGCCGGGCTCTCCTCCCTCAACAACAACGTCCACGCCGCGAATTCCGACACCACCCAGCTCGCCGCCGCCGCGCCCTGGCTCTTCGGCCTCGATCCCGAAACCTACCTCGGCATCGTCCTGCGCGGCGCGCCCGAGGGGGCGCTGCGCTACGATCCGGCCGGCCCGCACCGGCCGTCGCAGGTGCTGCGCGCCGCCGACCCGACGCCCGCCTCACCCGGCCTCAACAGCTACGCCGTCCTGCCCACCTACCCGGCGACGAATTACATGACCGACAACGGCCTGTTCGCCTCCGTGCCCGGCGAACCCGCCAACTTCGCCAACAACGCCATGTCCGCCTTCCAGAACCTCCTGCGCCCGCCGGAGGCGAAGGCGGACCCGGCCGCGCAAGGGGGCCGCGCCGTGTTCGAGAAGGCGGGGTGTGGCGCCTGCCATGCCGGCCCGGCGCTCACGAACCATAGGGTCATCCCCGTGGCCGAGATCGGCACCGAGCCGACCCGGGCGAAGGCGGGCGCGAAGATGGAGGCGCGGCTCTCGCCGCCCGCCATGTTCGCGACGGACACGCCCTTCCCCCTGCCCGCCGACCCGAAGCTCGTGCCGCTGCCGATCGCCGACGACCGGCTGCCGCAGGTGCTCCTCGCCTGGGGACAGGGCGGCACCGAGGGCGGCTACAAGGTGCCGAACCTCGTCGGCCTCGCCTGGACCGCGCCGTATCTCCACGATTCCGGCGTGGCGGTCGGCCCGGACCTCACGAACGACCTCGGCGTGCCCGGCACCCTCGACCGGGGCGTCACGCCCGATCCGGGCAACAGCCTGCGCGCCCTCCTAGACCGCCGCCTGCGCGAGGCGGTGGTGGCCGCCAACGGGGCTTCCGAGAAGGCCCGCACCGCGCGGGTGACGGGGCGCGGCCACGCGTATTGGGTGGACGGCGAGGCGGGCTTCTCCGACGACGACCAGCGCGCCCTGGTGGCCTACCTGCTGTCGATCGACCGGCTGACGGAGACCGTCGCGACGCCGTGAGGACCTCGACACCGCCGCCCCATGCGTTCCATGCAGGGGTGGCGCGACACGGACACGCTTGATTGCTGCAGCGCATCAATCTAGCTAAGTCCTTGCAAGGACGCGACGGCGTCGCGGCCTTGTTGCCCTTCTTGGGCGTTTCCTCCCTAGACTTCGGGCCGCCCCTCTCCGGGGGTGGCCTTTTTTCTGTCCGCGCGGACCTTAGCGGCTGTCGGCGGACGCCACAAGCCGGCCCGGCTCCCGGTTATCCACCGCCCGGCGCGACCTTAAATCAGCCGCCTTGTGCTCGCCCTGTCGCGCCGTCGGCGATGATGGCATCGGCCGGCCTCGGGTGCCGCCTCCTCGGGCTGAATGAACACGATCCTCATCAAGCTGTTCGCGACCGCCCTGACCCTGAGCCAGGTGACAACCCGGCCGGACAACGTGCGCACGCAGTTCGACCCGGCGACCGACGGGCCGGAGGTGGTGAGGATCCTGCGCGACGGCTGCGCCCACATGCGCAAGGCCTTCGACATCGAGGACATCAACCTCGACGACCTGATCTCCACGGCGATGGAGGACCCGTCCACCGTGGCCGGCGCCTCGGCGCCCAAGATCCTCCACGGGCTCGACATCAACGAGCTGAATACGAGCTACAAGCAGTTCTGCAAGGGCGAGGATCCGACGAACTCACCCTTCGACGCGAGGGCGGTGATCGAGTTCTACGACAACGCCACCAAGGACCTGCCCGCCGCCGAGACCCTGCGCGACAAGCCCCTGCCGGGGATGAGCCGCATCCTCGACTCCTCCGGTAAGCCCTTCGCCGAGACCTCGGAGCCGAATGCCCGCCGGGTGGTGGTGCCGGTCGAGGCGGTGCCGCCCCTGGTGCAGAAGGCGTTCATCGCCGCCGAGGACAAGCGCTTCCTCAGCCACCACGGCATCGACGAGCGCGGCGTGATCCGCGCCTTCATCAGCAACCTCGCCTCGCCGGGCCGCCCCGCCGGGGGCTCCACGATCACCCAGCAGGTGGTGAAGAACCTCTCCGTCGGCGACGACGTCACCTACGAGCGCAAGATCCGCGAGATGATCGTGGCCGCCCGGCTGGAGAAGCTCCTGCCGAAGCCGCAGATCCTCGGCCTCTATCTCAACGGCATCTATCTCGGCCGCGGCGCCTATGGGATCGAGATGGCGGCGCAGAGCTATTTCGGGAAGAGTGTCGGCCAGCTGACCCTGCCGGAGGCCGCGCTGCTGGCCGGGATGCCGAAGGGTCCGAACTTCTACAGCCCGGACAAATACCCCGAGCGCGCGCGCGAGCGACGGGCCTACGTGCTGGCGCGGCTGAAGGAAGAGGGCGTCATCACCGAGGCCGAACTCGTCAGCGCCAACACCGCCGATTTCGGGCTGAAACCCGTCGAGACCGCGCGCCGCGATTCCGGCTTCTACCTCGTCGACTATCTCGGGCGCGAGGCGCGCACGGTGGCCGGGCTCGACTCCCTGACCGCCGCCTCCTTCACCGTCCGCTCGACGATCAACGCGCCCCTGCAACGGGCGGTGGAGAGCGCCCTGCAGGACGGGCTCGCCACCTATGAGCGCGGCACCGGGCGGCAGACCTTCAACGGGCCGGAACTGAACCTCGCCGACAGCATCGCCCGGATCGAGGCGGCCTCCCCCGCGCCGGAAGCGGCGCCCCAAGCCGCGCCGCTGGTGACGGGCGCGAAGCCGGAGGCGCCGAAGCCGGAGAGCGGGAAGCCGGCACCGAAGCGGGCGGGCAAGGCCCCGGCGGCCCCGAAACCGGCGCTGATCGCGGGCAAGCCCTCCTGGCAGCGCGCGCTGGAGAGCGCCCGGCCGGTCCTCTACGACGTCCACTGGCCCCTGGCGGTGGTGCTCGAACCCGGCCGCGGCCCCCTGAAGGTGGGGCTGGAGGACGGGCGGATCGCCACCCTCGACCCCGGCATCGCGCGGGGCAAGCTGCAACGCTACGACGTGGTGCGGGTGAAGCTCAGCGAAGGACGGGGGGCGCCCCGCGCCCAGATCCGCGTGCGTCCCGGCGTCCAGGGGGCGGCCCTCGTCCTCGAGAACAAGACCGGCCGCATCCTCGCCATGGCGGGCGGGTTCTCCTACCCCTTGAGCCAGCTCAACCGGGTGACGCAATCGATCCGCCAGCCGGGCTCGACGTTGAAGCCCCTCACCTACCTCGCCGCGCTCCAGGCGGGCCTGCAGCCCAACACCCTCGTGCTCGATTCGCCGATCACCTTGCCGCCCATCGGCGGGGCGGGCGATTCCTGGTCTCCGAAGAACTACGAGGGCGGCGGGGCCGGGCCCACGACCTTGCGCCGCGGCCTCGAGTTCTCGAAGAACCTCGTCACCGCCCGGCTGCTCCAGGGGGGCATCGAGCCGAAGGCCCCGGCGAGCCTGAAGAAGGTCTGCGACATCGCCCTCGAAGCGCAGATCTACGCCGAGTGCGAGCCCTATTACCCCTTCGTCCTCGGCGCCCAGCCGGTGCGGATGCTCGACCTCGCCGGCTTCTACGCCGCCGTGGCCAACGAGGGCGCGCGGCCGACTCCCTACACGCTGGAATCCGTCGAGAAGGGCGGCCAAGCCGTCTTCACCCACGCGCCGCGCGAGCCGGTGCGGATCGGCTCCGCCGACCGGGTGGCCTTCTACCAGTTGAAGACGATGCTCCAGGGCGTGACCCAGCACGGCACCGCCGCCGCCCTGGCCGGGATCTCATCTAGCGTCGCGGGCAAGACCGGCACCTCCGAGAACGAGAACGACGCGTGGTTCGCGGGCTTCTCGAACGAGATCACCGTCGTCGTCTGGGTCGGCTACGACAATGCCGACGGGACACGCCGCACCCTCGGGCGCGGCCAGACCGGCGGGCACGTCTCGGTGCCGATCGCCGGGGCGATCTTCAAGGCCGCCTGGGCCAACGGCGTGCCGCGCACGCCGCTTCGCGGCCCCTCCCCCGAGGCGCGCCCCTTCATCGCCGACATCGGCATCGATCCGCGCAGCGGCGTGCCGGGCGCGGGGAGCTTCGTCGAGCACTTCCGCACCGCCGGGAACGGCCAGATGGCCGACACGCGCTACAAGCTCGTGCCCCGGGAGGATCTCTACGCGATGCGCCCCGACGCCGAGGATGGCGACATGGCCGGAGCGGAGGACGGGGCCGACGTCGCGGGCGACGTCTTCGGCAACATGACCGGCGACCGGAACCCCTCCGAGCCCTTCGATCCCTTCGCCGAGCGCCCCGCCCAGCGCAGCCGCCGGGCCGGCGCCGACCCCTACGGCTCGGATCCCTATCGGCCCTGGCCCGGCCAGACGGGCCGTTCCCCCTTCGGCGACGACGACGCCCCGCCGCGTCCCCGCCGCCGCGACCCCGACTACCTCTTCGGCGACGGGCTCAGCTACTGACGCCGGACCGGCAGGGCGCTGCCCTGCACCCGCCAGAGGGCTCGCCCTTTGGAATCCATGACCTTTCCCGCGAGTTACCGATGCCGCGTCTTCTGAGTTCCGTCGCCCTCGTGATCTGCCTCGGCGGCGCCGCGCAGGCCCAGACGCCTGCCGCCAACACGGCTGCGCCCAACCGCGTCCGGGACGTGCCCTCCGTGACCGCCGTCGATCCCGCGAGCCTCAAGCCCGGCGAGATCCTGTTCACCGACCATCGGGACAATCCGACCGTTCCCGAGAACGGGCTGATCCCCTACCTCGACTGGCTGAAGGTCCGGCCGGCCGAGGCGCAGGCCCTCTCGCCCTTCCCCGGCTACAAGGAGCCTGACTACACCGTGACGCTCAACGGCGTGACGAAGCCGCGTCACGAGACCCTGAAGGTCTACGTCGCGGAGGGCCGCTTCGTCGTGCCGAAGCCGGCCGCCGCTATCGACCCCGCCGCCTTCGCCAACCTCGCCTTCGTCCAGGCCATGGACCCGGCGATCAAGCACAAGACCCTCGACATCGCCGATGTGACGCCGAACAAGGACCCGGCGGCCGCCTTCGCCAAGCGCCCCGACCGCCCCTGGTGCGAGGGTGCCGCCGCGTGCATCGACTCCCGCTACGATCTGGAGGGCAAGCTGCCGCTCGGCGTGCGCCTCGCCAACAAGCTTGAGGAGGGCTCGGCCAAGAAGATCGCCGAGTTCGTCTCGTTCCAAAGCGAGTTGCGCCGCCTCTCGCCCGAGGAGGCCGCGCCGCTCACGGCGCTGACGAAGATCGACACGCCGCCATCGGGCGGGATCGAGCAGACCATTTTCTGGGTCAACCAGATCCTGCGGTTCGGCAAGTTCCTCGCCGTGGTCCAGCCCCTGCCGGGCAATCCCGACAAGTCGGTGGTGACGGCCTACGTCGCGCTCGCGATCAAGGGCGACGTCCTCGACCGGAAAGCCGAGTACGCCCGCGTGCCGGTGCTGAAGAACCTGCTGCCGGCACAGGTCCTGATGGGCAACTCGACCTTCAACACCGGCACCTCGATCAGCGCCGGACTGCCGGTCTATGCCCGCAACCGCATCGTCGCCTTCGCGGATGCGGTGGCCAAGCGGTGACGGGCGCCGGAAGCGGGCGGCTCACCGCGCTGAGAGCTCCTCACAAAACTCCCGATCACCGGGAGTTCTCCCTCTGACCTCGGCGGCGCAGCGGGAGTTTTGTGAGAGGCTCTTACATGCCCCGGTTCGCGATGGTCGGCATCGAGGGCTGGGTGTACGAGCGGTTCACGTCACGCCGGGTCTGGGTGCCGTTCGTGTTGCTCGCCGCCCGGTAGTTGTCGAGGCTCAGGCTTTCGGCGAGGCCGCTGCGCTCGCCGTTGGAGCTGCTGCAGGCGCCCACGGCGAGGGCGGCGGCGGCGGCGGAGATCAGCAGAAGAGGACGCATCACAATTCCCGGTGTTGAGGCTCGCCCTCGGCGCGCGACGTGCGAGCCGGCATCCGCCAGAATGGCGGCATGGTCAGGGCGGGGCGGGACCCGTCAAGAGTTCTTCCCGTCCGATGAAGCAGATCGGGGGTCTGTGAGGCTCCGCTGCCACGAAAAACACACCACAACCTCGCTTTCCAGGCGTGCAACCCTGATTAGATGGTGGCGTCCTGGCTATGCCCCCTGGAAATGTCGGCGCGTTTCGGGTGAGAAGGGATGGTGATGAGCAACATCTTGCCCTTCCGCCCCCGTCCGGCCGTCGCAACCCTCGCCCGCTGCGAGGTCGTGGCCGTCGCGGGCGACCTCCTCGCCCTCCTCGAGCAGCTTGAGGATGTCAGCGCCCGCGCCGCCGCGATGGGCCGCCCGGCCAAGGAGGTCGAGCGGACGGTGCAGCATCTCCTCGATGCTGTCTCCGCCGTGGAGAACGCCCTCGATTGCATCGGCGAAGGCGAGCAGGTCGCCCCCTTCTGACCGCTCAGCCCCCGCAGAGGCGCCCCGTCCTTGCGGGCGGGGCGGAGCGATCCGGCACGGCGGGACGCGTCCGGCCCCACCGCGACCAGCGACCCACCATGCGCGCCATGCGGCCACGCTTCGCGATCTGGTTGAATTTTCGCTTCGGAGTTGAAGCGCCGTCCGGAACGCATCTTCCCCGGCCCAGGTTAAAGCGCCAGGTGGTGGATCGGGAACGGGACGATGGCATTCGGGACGACACGGGCGGCCCAGATGGCCGCGATGACGCTCGTCGCGGTCTGCGCGGTCGAAGTGGCGCAGGTCCACGCGCAGGAGGTGAACTTCCTCGAAATGCTGTTCGGCCGCCGCCCGGCGGTCCAGCAAGCCGCGCCGATGCCGGAAGCCTCCGGCCTGCCCGTCCCGTCCTACCGCGCCCGGCTGGGGCGCAGGAAGCTGAAGATCCGCTACGCGGCTCTGCCGGTAAAAATCCATGTGTCCGAACGGCAGAAGCCCCTCGACATGAGCCAGGGCGCCGCCGCCGCGTTGCTGCGCGACGAGACGCTGCGGCCCGGGGATATCGTGATCCTGAAAACGGGTGCGCACGTCTTCGAGGGCGAGACCCGGCAGACGCACTCCATGCGGGATTTCGAGCCGGTGCAGCGCTCAGCCGCCATTGACCGCAAGACCCGCCAGCTCCTCGCCCGGATGACGCAGCCCGCCGGGGCGCTCCTGCCGTCCGAGGCACGCCGGAAGGTGGCCGGGGCGAAGGCCGCCACCACCGCCGCGACGCCCGTGACGCGCTCGGCCGACATGCGGATCATCAATCCCTGGCGCACGGCGCCCTGACTCGCGCTGCGACGGAGCGCGGCCCCGTCCGCGTGCCGTCAGAAGAAGCGTTCCTTCACGACGATCGTGTCGCCGGGGCGCACGGAGTAGGTCATCGGCACGATGCCGCTCACCAGCCCGGCCGGGGTCGTCCGGGTGAGGACGGCGTAGTCGCGGGCCGCGCGGGGGCTGAACCCGGCCGCGATGGCCACCGCCGTCTCCACGGTCATGCCGTTCACGTAGGCGTACTGGCCGGATGTCGTCACCTCGCCGAGGATGTAGAACGGCCGATAGACGTCCATCTCCACCGTGACGTGCGGCTCACGCACGAACCCGGCGGCGAGCTTGCCCTCGATCAGGCGGGCCGCCTGCCCCGTGGTCTGGCCGCCGACGGTGACCGCGCCGATCAGCGGCAGGGCGATCTTACCCGCGCCGTCGACGGTGTAGATGTTCGAGAGATTGTCCTGTCCAAACACGATCACCCGGAGCTTGTCCCCGGACGCGAGCGTGTAGCGGCTTCCGATCGACCCGGTGCCGGTGGCATCCAGTTCGCTGGTCCGGAAATCCGGGCGGAGGCAGCCCCCGAGGGAGAGGCTCGTAACGAGGGCAAAGACAAGTGCGCGCCGGTTCATCAGCATCGCCATCCTGTGGAATTGATGGCGCAACGGCTAGGCCATTAAGGTTAAGGAACTGTATGCGCGCGCCGCACCGGCGCTCTTCATCAGAATTGAACGGCGATTTAACCCTCGATCAACCATAACAGCGCCAAATGTCGAGGTGGCCCACCAGCCGCATGTTAGCCCGTGCCTGAAGAGCAGCCCATGCCCCGGACCAGCGAGCGCTCGCGACACGCCGATCGGCGGCCCTCCGGCCGCCCGGACGGCGCGATCGCCGGAGCGGCCACCCGGCCCCTGCGAGGCTCCTTCGCCCGTATCGCCGCCCCCACCGCCCTCGCGGCCTTCGGCGCGGCGACCTACGTGAGCGTCGTGACGCCGTCCTACACGGGTGAGGCGACGGTCCTCGTCGAGGAAAGCGGGCCCGGCATCGGCCGTCCGGCGGCGGACCGGATCGAGGCGGCCCTGACGCGCGAGGTGGCCCGCGAGGCGGCGCGCCGGATGAAGCTCGTCGGCAGACCGGAATTCGACCCCGCCGCCGCCGAGATCGGCCCGCTCCAGCAGGCGCTCATGCTGCTCGGCATCGGGCAGAACCCCCTCGACAAGCCCGCCGAGGACGGGGCGGCGGACAACGTCCTCTCGCATCTCTCGGTGACGGCCGCCGGTACCGGCCGGGTCGCCACCGTCTCGTTCCGGTCGGAGGATCCGCAACTCGCCGCCCAGGGCGCCAACGTCGCGGCGGAACTCGCCGTGGCCGCCCTCGACAGGGCGGTCGGCGCGGGCCCATCCGAGGCCGCCATCGCCACGCTCCGGCGGAGGGCTGCGGAGACCGACGCGAGAGTCGAGGCCTACCGCGCCCAGCACGGCCTCGCGGCCGGCGGCCAGGCCTCCGGCGCCCAGGACCTCGCCGAACTCTCGAACCAGCTCTCCATGGCCCGCCTCCAGCGTGCCGACCTCGCCGGGCGGATCGTGGCGATCAAGGAGTTGCTGAAGGATGGCCGGTCCGTGGAACTCGTGGACGTCGCGACCACCGATTCCCTGCGCCGCCTCGTCGACAGCCGCATCGCCGCGCGGGCGCAGCTGGCGCTTGAGTCGCGCACGCTGCTGCCCGCCCACCCGCGGATCAAAGGACTGAAGGCGCAACTCTCGGATCTCGACGCGCAGATCAAGCTGGCGGCCGAGCGCGCCCAGCAGACCATGGAGACCGAGGCGCGCAACGCCGACGCCCGGATCGCCGACCTGCAGGCGGCGGTGGATGGACGGCGCGGCGCGGGTGCGAATGGCGGGCCGGGCTCAGAACTCGCGGGCCTGGAGCGCGAGGCGAAGGCCGCGCGGGATCGCCTCGACGAGGCCCTCGGCCAGTCCGCCGGAGCCGGGGGCAAGGGGATCGCGCGGGTCGTGGCGGAGGCGAGCGTGCCGAGCACGGCTTCCTTCCCCGCCGCCCTGCCGATCATCGGGACCACGACGCTGGCGGCCTTCCTGCTCTCCCTGGCCAGCACGCTCGGTCGGCTTTTCCGCCGCCGGACGCGCCGGAGCGACGAACCGGAGGCGGGCCTGCCGCTGGACGCGCAGGCTCCGTCGCGGGCCATCAACCCCTTCGCCCTGGCCGAAGCCGTCGGCCCCCGTCTCCGGGAGAAGCCCGCATCGCCGGAGGTCGAGGCCGAACCCGTCGCGGAGGCCGGATCCACCGCCGAGGTCGAGGCCGAGCCCGCGGCCGAGACGGTAGCGGAATCGCCAGACCGGGACATCTCCGCCCAGGAGCCTCCGCATCGAATCATCCCGGCACCGGAAACCGAACGGGACACGGGCTTCGAACTCGATCCGCTCCTGATGCATCTCACCCATCGCGCCGCGCCGGCGAACGGGTCGGTCGGGCGCAAGATCGTGGTGGTCGATGGCGGGATGTCCGCCTCGGGCGCGCTGCACGCGGCGCTGGCGGCGGCGCTGCTGCGCTCCGGGAGCGTCATCGCCGTCGATCTCGGCGCCCCCCAGGCCGACCCGGCGCGCCCCGGCTTCACCGACATCATCGGCGGCCATGCCGACTTCGCGGACGCGATCCAGGCCGACGGCCCCGACGGCGCGCATCTCGTGATGGCGGGTCTCGCCCCGGCGGAGACGCTGTTCGAGGAGCCCCGCGCCCTGGCCTTCACCCTGGAAGCGATGGCCGAGGCCTATTCCTGGGTTGTCTGCCGCCTCCACAAGGGTCCCGACCTCGCCGACATCCTGGCGCTCCTGGCCACGACCAGCGACACCGTGGTGATCGCCTCCGATGCGGACCCGGCGGATCCCGCCCTCACCGACCTCTACACCATCGCGGTCGATGCCGGCGCGGGGCAGGTGCTGATCGCCCAGGACCGTCCGGCCAACCCGGAGAGCGCGCGGACGGTGGTCCACCGCGCCGCCTGATGCCGCGAAGGGAGCCTGTTGCTCCTGTCAGGCTGGCCGGCGCACCAGCGCCCGCACCCGGTTCACCATCGCGAACAGGCGGGGATCCGCCTTGATGCGCCGCTTGAGGCGCCGGAGCATGACGCGGGACAGGGCGAAGACGTGGCCCCGTCCCGACACCGGCACGAGCGCCTCGACGAGGGGCAGGGTCTGGTCGCAGATGCTGGCTTTGTAGCGGGCCTCGCCGATGCCGAGGTCGAAGCCGACCCGGCCCCGGGCGCTCTGCTCCCGCAGCAGATGGAAGAGCAGGAGGTCGCCGGGGCTGAACCGGCCGACCTCGGGGTCCGCGTCGAAGGACGTGAACATGCCGCTGTAGCGCGTGGCGTTCACCGCGCCGCCGAACACCGCGAGGATACGCCCGGTCTCGGCCACGCAGAGGGCGTGGAGTTCCATGGCCGGATGGGCGCCGGACGCGGAGCGCTCCAGAAAGAGCTTCACCGCCTCCGGGGCGTAGGGATCGTCGATCCCCATGCCGGCGAACCGCGCCGCCTTTTGAGCGTAGAAGGCGGCGAGCACCGCGCGGGCCTCCTCGTCGCTCTCGGCCCGGCGCAGTTCCACCGGACCGAGGGCCTCGACAAGACGCTTCTCCTTCGATCGCAGCTTCTTGCGGGCGTCGCCGCTGAACAGGCGCTTGGTGGTCGCCTCGGGGTCGGCATCGAGGGTCAGGCCGTAGGCGGCGCTGCGCTCGGGTTCCCCGCCGACGGCGAAGGGGTTGGGCACGCCCTCCCAGGCTTCCGGCTGGTGCCGCAGGTGGAAGACGTCGATGCCGGCGGCCTTCCCCGCCGAGGCCAGGGCCGAGCGGACCTCCTCCGGCGTCAGGGCGGCCGCGTCGCGGGCCGCGAAGAGCGGCGGATGGTAGTTGGCGTGGTCGTCGCCCACGGAATGGGCCACGACGAGTCCGTATTCCAGACGCAGGACCAGCGGCAGCAGCAGGCGGACCCGGCCGGTGCCGTCGCGGAGCACCGCGACCCGCGCCATCGGCGTCTCGTCCATCGCCTCGAGATAGGCGGAGCACCAGTCGAACCGCTGGTAGGGGGTGGCGAGGGAATCGCCCGAGGCATCGAGGGAGCGCCACAGGGCCTCCGCCGGCTCCAGGCCGGGCAGGATCTCGGCGCCGATCCGGTCCCGCGCCGACGCGGCGGTTCCGGCCTCGCCGGCCTGGAGGCCGTGCCTCATCTCCCCATGCAGAACCGTCGCCATCGCTCTCTCCGCTGCGGTTCGCCCGGTTTGGGGCAAGGCAACTGAAGCGATAGTTTATCGGCGCGATTCGAGCGGCATTCAACCGCGCCTAATACTGGAATTAGATAACACGAGGTTGATGACCGAAGTAATGGCCGAGCTTCCGCAGCGCAATATCCCGTCCCTGTGCGGGTCGCGGGCGCCTCAGCGGCGGTGCCTGCGGCGGTAGCCGCCGCCCTCGTTGGCCGAGAACATCGCGTATTGCCGGCGGTGGCGCCCGCGATAGCGGCGGCCCCGGGACGGCGCCTCCGCCTCGGCTTCCGCGGCGGGCGCGGCCTCGGGCAGGGCCGGCGCCGCCGCCGCATCGACGGAGGCGTAGCCCGCCGCGACGTTCCGGGCGGCTGGGCCGAACATGGCGAGACACTGGTTGTAGGCGAGGTCGTTCTTGAGGCGCTCGCACTCCCCAATGCTGCGGGGGGTCCCCTGTGCCAACGCGCCGACCGGGATCAGGCAGACAACGAACGCGGCGAGACGCGGGGAGACCATGAAGCAGGGACTCGCAACTTGTGACTGCGACTGCGGTGCGCGAATCGCCTGTCACTCCATGGTCCGCGAGTGAGGCGAAAACGAGGGGATCGGACGGTCCCGGTCAGTCCGGCCGCTCCATCCACTTGATCAGCGGCATGAGGGGAAAAATCCAGGCGATCCCGAGGATCGAGTACAGCACGGCCTGGATGGCCGCGGGGGTCTCGGCGATCTTGCTGTCGGCCAGGGCCATGGCCAGGGGCGCGTAGAGGCAGACGAACACGAGGATCGCCACCGTCCCGATCAGCAAGCGGATGCGTCGCGGCATCTCTCGTTCCCCCAAGGCTCCGTCTCTGGGGCGGAGCTACCCTCCCGGACCGGGGCGAGGCAACCGGCGCGTTGCCGCTGGCGGAGGCCCCATGCGTCGGGACGCGCGTTGCCGCCGGAGACCGCATCCCTTAACGCGTCGTCCGGAACGAGGCACGGGAGATCGCGTGGAGGGCACGATGGGCAGTCGGACGGATCGCATCGCGGAGGGGCGCCACGCGTCCGTGCGCCTGTGGCTCTTCATCGTCGCCGGTCTCGTCATCGCGATGGTGGCGGTGGGCGGCGCGACGCGGCTCACCGGCTCGGGCCTGTCGATCACCGAGTGGCGGCCCGTCACGGGCATCGTCCCGCCCCTGTCGGAGGCGGACTGGGCCACGGAATTCGCCAAGTACCGGGACACGCCGCAATACGCGATCCTCAACCAGGGCATGGGGCTTTCCTCCTTCAAGGTGCTCTACGCCTGGGAGTGGGGGCACCGGGTCCTCGGCCGCCTCCTCGGCCTCGCCTTCTTCCTGCCCCTCATCGTGTTCTGGTGGCGCGGCATGATCCGCCGCCGCCTCGGGCTCGGCCTCCTCGCCCTCGGCGCGCTGGGCGGCCTCCAGGGGGCGATCGGCTGGATCATGGTCGCCTCCGGCCTCCAGCCGGGCATGACGGCGGTGGCGCCGCTGAAGCTCGCCCTGCACCTGACGACGGCGAGCCTGATCCTGGCCGTGCTGGTCTGGCTCGCGACCGGCGAGGCCCGGGCGCGGGTGACCGCCGCCCCGGCCCGGCTGCGCGCCACGGCCCTGGCGCTGCCCGTCCTCGTCCTGGCGCAGATCTTTCTGGGCGGCCTCGTGGCGGGCTCCCATGCAGGGCTCGTCTACAACACGTGGCCCGATATGGACGGCGTGCTGATCCCCTCGGCCGACAACCTGTTCGCGGTGCGGCCCTGGATCGAGAACTTCGTCGACAACCACCTGCTGGTGCAGTTCGATCACCGCATCGTGGCCTATCTCCTCCTCGCGCTCGCGCTGATCCACGTCGTGGACGCGCGGATCGCGGCGGGAGGGACGGCGGTCGCCCGCCGCGCCACCGTGGTGGCGGGCCTCGTCCTGGCGCAGGCGGCGCTCGGCATCGCGACCCTGCTGCTCGCGGTGCCGCTCTGGGCGGCCCTCGCGCACCAGGTGCTCGCGATGATGGTGCTGTCGATGGCGACGGTCCATGCCCGGCTGTGCCGGGGCGTGCCCGCCACCGGGGCGGCGCGGACGGTGCGGGAAGCACCCGTTCCCGGCCTCGCGCCACGGGGAGCCTGAGCTGCGCGGCGCAACGCGTCCGGCTTCGGCGGGGGATTTTTATCCTTACCCGCTGAAAACCGGAGGATAAGACAACGTTGCGCAGTTTACCGGTGGAACGACTGCCCCTTCACAGATTTACTCTCCTGCTTGAGCAGGAGGCTAAACAATGTCTCTCGCCGAAGACGGGCGCCCTGTGACCCTGACGTGGAACTACACGCCGCGGGAAATTCTCGCGGACGGGATCATCCACGGTCTCGGGGTGCTGTTCGGGCTGGCAGGCGCGGTGGTTCTCGTCCTCACGGCGGTGGGAACCCATCTCGCGCTCGGCGCCCAGGCTGCCGTCTTCGTCTACGCCCTGGCGCTGGTCCTGATGCTCGCCGTCTCGGCGACGTACAACCTGTACCCGGTCGGCCCGCGCAAATGGCTGCTGCGCCGGGCGGACCACGCCCTGATCTACCTGATGATCGCGGGGACCTACACGCCCCTCGTCGCCCTGGTGGGCTCGGGCGCCAAGGCCTACGCCCTGCTCGCGGTGATCTGGGTGGTGGCGCTGGTCGGCATCGCAGTGAAGCTGCTGCTGCCGGGGCGGTTCGACCGGCTCTCCATCGCGCTCTACCTGATCCTCGGCTGGAGCGGCCTCCTCGCCTACGAGTCGGTCATCGCGGCCCTTCAGCCGACGGCCCTGTGCCTCCTCGCCATCGGCGGCGGCCTCTACTCCATCGGCGTGGTGTTCCACGTCTGGCGGACGCTGCCCTTCCAGAACGCGATCTGGCACGCCTTCGTCCTCGTCGCCACGGTCTGCCATTACGGCACGATCTGGTCGAGCCTGCGCAGCATCCCGGTGAGCTGACCGGACCGGTCAGCGGAAGCACGCGAATCCACCATATCGTATCAATGATCTGGCTGCTTTTAAGCATTCAGAGATTCGCCCGTGCCAGTCTGCCCGCCGTTCAGCGGGGCGCGAGACTGAAAGACCGGGCCGATGAGTGCATTCGACGTCCGAGACATCATGGAGGCGGCACGCCCCGTCGCGGGTTATGCGGCGCCCCAACCCGGGGAGACCGGCGCGGTCTCCCGTCCCAAGGCGCTGTCGCCCCTCGTCCTGTGCGGTTCCGTGCGGATGCTGGAGGGCGCCGCGATCCTGACCATCGGCGCGGCCCTCTACGCCCTCATGCTCCACGGGCACACCCAGGCGAGCGCCGTTTACGCGGCGGCGATCCTGTTTGTGCCGCTGGCCACCGTCGGCCTCGCCCAGGCGGCCGGCGCCTACCGGCTGCAGGCGATGCGCGCCTTCGGCCAATCCGCCATCCGGGCGCTGGCCGCCTGGACGTTGACCTTCCTGCTGCTGTCCGCCGCCCTCGTCCTCGCGAAGTTCGCGGACCAAACCTCCCGCCTGTGGCTCGGGACCTATTACGGCGTCGGGCTCGCCGCCCTGCTCGGCGGTCGCGTCGCCCTCTCGCGCTTCGTGGAGGCGCAGACCCGCGCCGGCCGGTTCGACCGCCGCACGGCGATCGTCGGCGGCGGGGCGGCCGGCGAGGCGCTCATCGCCGCCCTGGAGGCCCAGGCCGAGACCGGCATCAGCATCGTCGGCGTCTTCGACGACCGGAACGACGACCGGTCGACCGAGTTCGTGGCCGGCTATCCGAAGCTCGGCAACGTCGACGACCTCGTGGCCTATGCCCGGACCCACCGGGTCGACCTCATCGTCTTCACGATCCCGATCACGGCCGAGACGCGCATCCTGCAGATGCTCGCCAAGCTCTGGGTCCTGCCCATCGACATCCGCCTCTCGGCCCACGCGGCGAAGCTGCGGCTGCGCCCGCGCAGCTACTCCTATCTCGGCTCGGTGCCGGTGCTCGACGTGTTCGACAAGCCCATCGCCGACTGGGACGTGGTGGTGAAGGCGGTGTTCGACCGGTGCGTCGCCCTCCTCGCGCTGCTGGCCCTGTCGCCGATCATGATCGCCGTGGCCCTGGCGGTGCGCTTCACCTCGCGGGGGCCGGTGCTGTTCCGCCAGAAGCGGCACGGCTTCAACAACGAGCTGATCGAGGTCTACAAGTTCCGCTCGATGTACACCGACCTCTGCGACGCCACCGGTGACAAGATGGTCACCAAGGGTGACCGGCGCGTCACGCCCGTCGGCCGGTTCATCCGCAAGACCTCCCTCGACGAGTTGCCGCAGCTCTTCAACGTGCTGAAGGGCGACCTCTCCCTCGTCGGCCCGCGCCCGCACGCCCTCCAGTCCAAGGCCGCCAACATGCTGTTCGACCAAGTGGTGGACGGCTATTTCGCCCGCCACCGGGTCAAGCCGGGCATCACCGGCTGGGCGCAGATCAACGGCTGGCGCGGCGAGACCGACACGCCGGAGAAGCTGCAGCGGCGCGTGGAGCACGACCTCCATTACATCGAGAACTGGTCGGTCCTGTTCGATCTCCAGATCCTGCTGACGACCCCCTTCGCGCTGCTGAAGACCGAGAACGCATACTGAAGGGTGTCCCGGCGGGGCGCGACACCCCCGCCGGAGCCGGCGGCGGCATCGCCGTCCTTGCGGGCACAGGCGAGGCTATCCGGGGACACGCGCCGGTCGGAAACGTCCCGCCGGCCCGGATGCGGATGGCGCTGCCCGCGCTCGCTGGGACGGCGAGGGTTCGGGAAGGCGTCGCACGGGCTCTCGGAACGGTCCTAAGCCCCTACAATCCCGGCTTGCCGAGCACCCGCGGCGCCGGGCTCACCACCGTGGCGGCGTTGTTGCGGATCTCGTAGACGGCGAGCGCCCGGTCGCTCAGGCCCTCAGGCCGGAAGCGGAAGGTGCCGTCGAGCCCGGCGAAGCCCGAGCCGCTGGTGAGCGTGGGTTCGGCGAAGCGCTGCGATCCGTATTGCCGGGAGAGCGTCGCGGTGAGCATCACAGCGTCGTAGGCGAGGGACGCGACGCGCGGGGGTGTGGCGCCGAAGCGCGCCTGATACCGGCCGCTGAAGCCGGAGAAGCCGGTCCGGTCGGGGGCGGCGAAGCGCGCGCCCTGCAAGGCGGGCAGCGCGAACAGGGCGGGCTCGTTCCAGGGCGCCGTGCCGATGGGGCGGACGCGGGCCGGGGAGAAGCCGGCCTTGGTGAGGGCGGCGGCCACCACGGGCAGGCCGTCGGCCGTCTCGGGGATGAAGAGGGTGTCGGCGGTGGCCCTGGGGCCGGTGACGACCTCGGCGAGGCGCTGGATCGCCGGCCCCGGCGTTCCCGCCGGGTAGCGCTCCACCCCGGCGAGGCGGGCACCCCGGCGGGTCACGGCCTCCCGGAACTGCGCCTCGACGGCGTTGCCGTAGGCGGTCTCGGGGATGAGGGCGGCGAAGGAGCGGCGCCCGCCCGCGACCTCCTGCTCGACGATGCGATCGACCTCCGGCTGCGGCAGGAAGCTCAGCAGGTAGATTCCCTTGCTCGCCACGCTCGAATCCGTCGAGAAGGCGATGATCGGCTTGCCCGCGCTCCGCGCCGGCCCGGCCGCCGCCTGGACGTTGGCGGCGAAGACCGGTCCGAGGACAATCTCGGCACCGCCCTTGAGCGCCCGGTCCGTCGCCTCCCGCGCGCCCTCCGGGTTGCCCCGGTCGTCCTCCACGAGGATCGCGAGGTCGGGCTGCTGCGCGTCCTCGTAGGCAAGTTCGGCCGCGTTGCGCATCGCCGCGCCCACCGCCGCGCCCTGCCCGGTGAGCGGCACCACCAGCGCGACCTTGACCGACCCCGTGCCGATGCGCGCGCCGTTGCCGGCGGCGACCGGGATGTCCCGCCCGGCGGCCGGAGGCTGGCCCTCGATCAGCGGCGCCTCGGTCATGGGCGGGAGCACCCGCCGGGAGCCCGCCGTGTCGGATCCGCCGACGCAGGCCGAGAGCGCCGTCGTGCCGAGCAGGACGGCCGGTCCGATCAGCCCGCGCGCGCACCACCCTCGCGCCATCCGAGCATTCCTTCCGGTGATTCCAGACCCGAGCCTGTCGGGCGGAGCACAGGTTGTAAATGGTGCGGCACCGTCTTCCCCCGTTCTCCACGGGCCGCGCCGCGACGCCGGGGCGCCTCTGTGGCAATCTCGCCGACGATGAACCGTCGATTCGAAGCCGGCCGCCCGGCATCCCCCCGGACCTCCACCTTCACGGCCTTCGGCCTCGCAAGCGAGGCCGAACCGCTCGCCCCCGGCCTACACATCGTCGCGACCCCGATCGGCAACCTGCGCGACATGACGATCCGGGCGCTGGCGACGCTCGCGGCCGCCGACGCCGTCTTCGCCGAGGACACCCGCGTCACCCGCACGCTCCTCGCGCATTACGGGATTACGACTCCCCTACTCGCCTACCACGAGCATTCCTCCGAGGCGGTGCGCGACAAGATGATCGCCCGCCTCCAGGCGGGGGAGGCCCTGGCCCTCGTCTCCGATGCGGGCACGCCGCTGGTGTCCGATCCCGGCTACAAGCTAGTCCAGGCGGCGATCGAGGCCGGCATCGCGATCACGCCCGTGCCGGGTCCCTCGGCGGTGACGACGGCCCTCGTGGCTGCCGGCCTGCCCACCGACCGCTTCTTCTTCGAAGGGTTCCTGCCGCAGAAGGCGGGCGCCCGGCGCAACCGTTTGGAGGCCCTGGCCCAGGTGCCGGGCACGTTGGTGCTCTTCGAGTCGCCCCATCGCCTCCCCGACATGCTTGCCGATGCCGCCGCCACCCTGGGGGCGGACCGGGCCGCCGCCGTGACCCGGGAGCTGACCAAGCTCTACGAGACCGTCCGGCGCGACACCCTGGGCAACCTCGCGGCCCGCTTCGGCGAGGAAGGGCCGCCCAAGGGGGAAATCGTGGTGGTGATCGGCCCCGCGACGGAGAGCGCCGCCGGGCCGGACGAGGATGCCGCCCTCGACACCGCGCTCCGCGCCGCGCTGGCCCGCCATTCCATCAAGGACGCGGCGAGCCTCGTGGCCGACGAGACCGCCCTCCCCCGTCGCCAGGTCTATGCCCGCGCCCTTGTGCTGGCCCGCGAGGCGGAGGGCGACGGCGCGTGAGCGCGGGGACGGCGCGGCCGGAGCGGCAGGCGGCCTACCGGCGCGGCCACCGGGCGGAATGGCTGGCCCTCGGCGCGCTGATGCTGCGCGGCTATCGGCCCCTCGGCCGCCGGGTGTCCCTGGCCGGAGGCGAGATCGACCTCATCGTCCGCCGGGGCGACACCATCGTCTTCGTGGAGGTGAAGGCCCGTGCCACCCTCGACGAGGCGCGGCTCGCGATCAACGCGGTGAAGCGGCGGCGATTCTCGCGGGCGGTGCGGGCCTGGGTGACCCGCCACCCCTGGTCGGCACCAATGACCCTGCGGGCCGATGCGGTCTTCGTCGGCGGGCGGCGCTGGCCGGAGCATTGCCCGGCGGCCTTCGAGATCGAGGGTCTGTGAGGCCGGGCCTCCGCCCCTCGTCTCAGCCCTTCGCCTTGCGGACCGCCCCGATCAGCGTGCGTTTCAGATCGGCTTGGCTGAACGGCTTCTGGACCACCGGGCGGTCACGGAAGGGCTCGCGGATGCCCGCGCCACCGTAGCCGGTGGAGAAGATGATCGGCTTGTCCCGGGCCACGATGGCCTCGGCCACCGGGTAGATCGGCTCACCCGCCACGTTCACGTCGAGGATGGCGATGTCGAAGGACTCCTGGGCCGCCATCTCGAGGGCGGTGTTGAGGCGTGCCGCCGGCCCGACGACCGTGCACCCGAAATCGAGCAGCATGTCCTCCAGCAGCATGGAAATGGCTGCTTCGTCCTCGACGACGAGAACGCGGACACCGTTGAGCAGGTCGTCGTTTGGGTCAGCAGTCACGCCGGGCCGTCTTCCCTTCGTTGTCCCCCGACGGGGTCGTTTCGGAGCGATCAACCAGGACCCGGGTCACGGGGCATGTCCGCGGACGTCATGCCACCGCCGAGCCGACGGGACCTCAGGCTGGGTCGCCCACAAGCGCGAGTGTGTCAAGCGACTGGCTGACACCGCCGGGGGTTAGGGGACACACAATGTTAAGGTCGGAAACATTTTCCGCCGCCTGCGTCCCGAATGCAACTTCAGCGTGAAGTCGGCGCGGACTTCGGCGGAGGCCCGCGCGGGGCGCGGCCGGCCGACCCGCCTCGGGGAACCGGTCGGCCGGAGTCGGGTCACTCATCCTTGAAATCGACCTTGGCCCCCCGCGCGACGTGCAGGGCGAGGTCGCGGGCGCTCCAGTTGGTGAGGCGGATGCAACCGTGGGACTCCGTCTTGCTCACGCGCTCGGGCTCGGGCGTGCCGTGAATGCCGTAGCTCGGGATGGCGAGGTCGATCCACACCACGCCGACCGGGTTGTTCGGACCGGCCTTGATCGAGAATTTCCGCTTCGTCTTGACGCCCTTGAACCCATACTTCGGGTTGTAGGTATAGGTCGGATTGAAGGCCACGCCCTTCACGGTCGTCTCGCCGCTCGGCGCGGGTTTCTCGTCGCTCCCGATGGATGCGGGATAATAAGCCAGAAGCTTTCCGTCCGCGCCAAATGCGCGCAGGTCGCGATTCGTCTTGTCGACGGTGATGCGCTCGACCTTCGGATCCTGCGGCAGATCCTTCCCCTTCGGCTTGTCGTCGGCCATCGGCTGCACGGCGGCGACGGTCAGCACGGTGCCCGCCTTGTCCAGGGGCTTGCCGGGATTGAGGGCGGTGAGGAGATCGCGGCTCATATGGAAGCGCTCGGCCAGCATCTCGCGGGCGTTGGTGTAGCCGAGGGCGTCGAGGTCGGCCTGCTCCTCCATCTTGCGCGGGATCCGCGTGGTGTAGGGCCCTTCCGCGTCGGCCTCCGTCACCGTGTAGTCCCTCACGGCCGGCTCCCTGTCGCCGGACTGAAGGGCTTCCCAGACCTCGGGCGTCAGGCGGTCGGTGGCGGGGAGGTTCCGGGCGGCAGCGAAGGCGGCGATGGCCCGGTGGTAGTTGTCTCCCTGGAGCCCGTCGATGGCACCCGGCGAGAACCGCGCGCGGTCGAGGAGAACCTGCGCCTTCACGGTGAGCGGGTCCGGCGCCTTGTCCCCGGCCTCCTTCGCCTTGGGATCCGGGCGGGACGCCTTCTCGGCGCGCTTGTCCTTGTCCTTGCCCTTGCCGTCCTCGGCCCTGTCGGTCGCCGGCGGGGCGAAGGTCGCGCCGTTGATCGCCTCCGCGGTCAGCGGGCCGGCGGTATCGGGCTTCGCCGGAGACCCGGAGCGCCCGCCATCCGGGCGCGCCTCGCCGGCCGCGTCCTTGCGGGGCGCATCCTTGGCTACGGCGGGCAGGGACAGCACCGCCAGCGCGATCGCGGCCATCGTCCACGGTCTTTGCATTGCCCTCTTGCTCCGTCCGCCCACGCTCGGGGCTCGCCACGATCTGGTGCCCACAAGCTTCCGAAGGCGCGTCCCGTTCCGGGGCCGCGCTGTCGCACCGCTCACTCGCAGAGGCGATGCCCGGCGGTGCGCTCGCGCTCGTCGAAATGGAAGTGGTTGGCGTGGGCGGCGTTCGAACCCGGACCGAGGACCGTGCGGAAGAAGGCGCAGGCCGTGGACCTGGTCGATGCCAGGAAGGCGCCCTCGGGCTGGTCCGGCGGCGCCCCCCGGACGGGGATCGGCGCGCGCCCCGCCACGGAGAACCCCATGATGTCGACGGCGCCCGCGAAGGCGTGCTCGCTGAGCTTGGCATCGAGGTCGTGGTTCTGGCCGCGGCAGACGTAGGATCCGCCGATCTCCAGGCCCGTCAGCGGCTGGCCGAAGGTGCGCTGCGCCGAGACCTGCACCTCGGTCGTCCAGCGGGCGAGGTTCTCCGCCGCCCGGCAGGTGAGCGTCGCGGCGGGCTTGAGTGCGACGCCGTCGGCCAACGCGGTGACCTTCAGCGGCAGGGGCGCGGTGCACTGGCCCTCGGCGATCGGCGGAAGGGGCTCGAAGGCGGCGCCGAGGCGCCTGAGCCGGATCCGGCACGCCTCGTCGTCGGGCGGGGCGACCTTGAGGGCGAGGGCCGCCTCGCCGGACAGGTCGGCGGGACGTTCGGGTGGGGATGGCGGCGGCACCGGCATCGCCGCAGGCGGCGCCCCGTCCTCGACCGCTTTGGTCGGAGCGGCCGGGGTCAGGTCCGGGGGCCTCGCCGGGGGCGGCGGAGGGGGCTCGGTCAGCGGCGTCGGGAGCAGCCCGGCCGGGCGCTCGGGCGGCGTCGGCACGGCCTCGGCCGGAATCGGTTCGGCGGCCAGAGCCGACACGCTCACCGTCGCGGCGATGAGGCCCGCCACGCTCCACAGTCTCCACGCCATCGATTTCCGCCCCCCGCCGCCGACCGGACATAACGGCCGAAGCGGCCATCGGATCACCGCTCCGCGGTTGCGGGCGGAAGCGGAAGGGTGGACAACGGCCCCTGCGGGTCCCGGACCGGCCTCCGGGCCGTTCGGCCCCGCGCTCGAAGAGGGACATGCATGCCGGATCATCTCGCCGCCGGTCTCGACCGCTTGCCGCAGGACAACCCCTTCTCGGAGGACCGCTGGAGCACGCCCTACGGCCTGCCGCCCTTCGAGCGGATCCGGCCGGAGCATTACCGCCCGGCCTTCGACGCGGCCCTCGCCGTCCACGAGGCCGAGATCGCGGCGATCGCCGCCGACCCCGAGGCGCCGACCTTCGCCAACACCGTCGCCGCGATGGAGCGGGCGGGCCGCGCCCTCGACCGGGTGGCGGGCGTCTTCTACAACCTCACCGGCAGCCACACGAACCCGGACCTCCAGGCGATCGAGCGCGAGATCGGCCCGAAGCTGGCCCGGCACGGAAGCGCCATCTATCTCAACCCGCAGCTCTTCGCCCGGATCTCCGCCATCGACCCCGAGGGTGAATCCCTCACCGATGAGGAGAAGCGGGTGCTGGCACGCATCCGCATCCGCTTCCGTCGGGCCGGGGCGGAACTCGCCCCCGAGGCGAAGGCGCGCATGGCGGCCATCGCCGAGCGCCTGTCGCAGCTCGGCACGCAGTTCAGCCAGAACCTGCTGGCGGACGAGAGCAGCTTCACCCTGCCGCTGAACGGCGAGGACGACCTCGCGGGCCTCCCTCCCTTCCTGCGCGCGGCCGCCGCCAGCGCCGCCAGGGAGCGCGGCCTCGACGGGCACGTCATCACCCTCTCGCGCTCGCTGATCGAGCCGTTCCTCGTCTTCTCCACCCGCCGCGACCTGCGCGAGCGCGCCTACGAGGCCTGGATCCGCCGGGGCGAATCCGGCGGCGACACCGACAACCGGTCGGTAATGGCCGAAATCGTGAAGCTCAGGGCCGAGCGCGCCCGGCTGCTCGGCTACGACAGCTACGCACACTTCAAGCTCGACGACACAATGGCGGCGACGCCCGATGCCGCCATGGAGCTGTTGCGAGACGTCTGGACCCCGGCCCGCGCCCGGGCGCTGTCCGAGCGCGACCGGCTCCAGGCCATCGTCCAGGCCGAGGGCCATAATTTCCCGCTGCGCGCGCACGATTGGCGCCACTACGCCGAGAAGCTGCGCCGGGCGGAGCACGACCTCGATGAGAGCGAGGTGAAGGCGTACCTGCCCCTGGAGCGGATGATCGCGGCCTCCTTCGACACGGCGAGCCGCCTGTTCGGCTTGACCTTCGAGGAGTTGCAAGACGTGCCGCGCTACCACCCGGACCTCCGGGTCTGGCGCGTGGGCAATGCCGATGGCGGGGAGGTCGGCCTGTTCCTCGGCGACTACTTCGCCCGGGCCTCCAAGCGGTCCGGCGCCTGGATGAGCGCCTTCCGCTCCCAGGAACGCCTCGACGGGCCGGTGACGCCGATCATCGTGAACGTGATGAACTTCGCCAAGGCGCCGGAGGGCCAGCCGACCCTCCTGTCCTTCGACGACGCCCGCACCCTGTTCCACGAGTTCGGCCACGCCCTGCACGGCCTCCTCTCGGACGTGACCTACCCGATGCTGGCGGGCACCGCCGTGTCGAGCGACTTCGTGGAACTGCCCTCGCAGCTCTACGAGCACTGGCTGGAGCAGCCCGAGATCCTGCGCGCCCATGCCCGCCACCATGAGACCGGCGCGCCCATGCCGGAGGATCTGCTCGCCCGGATGCTGGCCGCGCGGACCTTCAACCAGGGTTTCGCCACCGTGGAGTACACGGCCTCGGCCCTCGTCGACATGACGCTCCACCTCTCCGCCGAGGGCGAGGGCGGGATCGACATCCCGGCCTTCGAGGAGGACACCCTGCGCCGCATCGCGATCCCGCAGGAGATCGCCATGCGCCACCGCTCCCCGCACTTCGCGCACATCTTCGGCGGGGAGGGCTACGCGGCGGGCTACTATAGCTATCTCTGGTCCGAGGTGCTCGACGCGGACGCCTTCGACGCCTTCCGGGAGGCGGGGGACATCTTCCACCCCGAGACCGCCGCGCGCCTGCGGACCTACATCTACGGGGCGGGCAACCTGCGCGATCCGCGCGCGGCCTACACCGCCTTCCGGGGACGCCTGCCGAGCATCCAGCCGCTCCTGAAGAAGCGGGGGCTCGCCGCCTGAGGCGCATCTCGGACGGTAAGGTTTCGGTAAAGAAACGTCCTTAACGCTCGGTTGCGACAGTCAGGGCAACCGGGAGTGATGGGCGATGACGACGACGGAAGCCAAACCGGCGACCTCGCCGGACGATCTGCTCAAGGCAGCCATCGGCGCCAAGGACGCGGCGCAGGCGGATGCGCCCCCACGGGACGCGCAACCTGCGGAGGCGAAGGCGCCCGCCCCGGACACCCCGCGCCCGACGATGGAGATCAAGGTCGGCGCCGATCGGACCGAGTCCCGACATACCGGGGCGAGGCCGCCCGAGACGACGTCGGCTGCGGCCGGACGGCGTGAGGGCGCCGCCGCCACCTCGGTGCTCGCGGCGGCACGGCGTCTCTCGTCGGGCCTGCGCGGAACCGAGCCACGCCTCGCGGCCGTGGCGGGCACCGCCCTGGTGCTCGGCGCGATCCTCGGGGCGGGCGCCCTGTCCCTGGGCAGCGCGCACGAGGCCACGCCGAACGCCGCCGTACTCTCCCTGGCGACGGCGATGGAAGCCAATCGCGCCGATACGGCCAAGGTCGCCGCGACCCTCGCCAAGCTGGAACAGGGCCTCGCGGAGTTGAAGGCCGCCACCGACGCCGCCCGCAAGGACGGCAAGGGCGGTGCCGTCTCCGACAGGATCGGCCAGCTCGACAAGAGCCTGACGGCGAAGATCGCGGGCCTGGGCGAGCGGATCGATCAGGCCGAGCGGGAGCAGGCGACGCGCCTGTCGGCCCTCTCGAAACTCGCCGTGGCGAAGGCGGAGCCCACGCAGACTGGAAGCCTCGCCGAACCGCGCGAGCGGATCGCGGAGAAGCCGGCCGAGGCGAAGGCCCCGGAGGCGCGCCCCATCGACGCCAAGGTCGAGGTCAGGGCGCCCGAGCCGGTGAAGGCCGCCGCGCCGGGACGGCCGCCGGTGCTCGAGAACCTCGCCCTCCGCGACGTGTTCGAGGGTGCGGCCATCGTCGAAGCACGCAACCGCCGCCTGTATCAGGTGATGCCCGGCGACACCCTGCCGGGAGCGGGACGGGTCGAGGGGATCGAGAGGCAGGGCCGGAACTGGGTCGTCGTGACCCGGACGGGCGTCGTGACGCCTCAACCCTGGTAATGGCGCCGTTCGGCATCTAGGCACACGCCGCTGCGCACGGCGCGATGGGATGAAGGAAGCGCGGCGACGTCCCCTTACCGCTGCGGCGCCGCGACCGGTGCGAGGTCGTCGCCGGTCAGGGGCAGACGCGGCTCCATCGTCATCGGCTCGATGAGGAACGGGTTGCGCTCCAGCCGCCGCTGCCCAGCCCGGAGTGCCCGGATGCGTGCCGCCCGCGAGGGATAGAGCAGAGCGCCCAGCAGCGCCTGGCCTTCGAAATCCTGTTCCGGATGCTTGGCGTCGAATACGGGCATGGACGGCCTGCGGGGTCGTGGCAGCCGGCGATACTTCGACGGGAACCGCTGCACCCGAGAATAACGGGGACAGCCGATTGTCAGTTCCGCCGAAGTTCGGGCTGGATCATGTTTTTTTAATGTTTACCAGCCCCGACCCGCGCCGCAGTGCGGTAACGCACAGGTTTCCGCGACGACAGTGATTCCGCGCCGCGAAAACAGTGTTCCCGATTATACGAACTGATTCAAACCCGGTATTGAGCCGACGATAGGGCCCATTACATCTTCACCCGCCTTTTCACGGCCGACAGTGAACAGTTCTTGACCGAGCGCCTGCATCTGGCCCATCGGCACGCCCGCCGCCATGAGCTTCTGGCCGAGCGCCATGACGCCGCCGCCGCCCATCATGCCGCCGAGCATTCCCATGAGGCCGCCGCCGCCGCCGCTGTCTCCGGCATTTGCCTCCGCGATGAGGGATTCGGAGCCCGGCAGGGCGGCCATGAGCTGGTTCACCTCGGCCTCCGGGCCCTCCTTCTGCAGGAAGGCCAGAATGTGTCCGAGCGCGGTGCGCGCGGTGCCGGCGTCGAGGCCGGTTCGGTCACACACGCGGGCGAGCAGTTCTTCCATCGGTCCCGTCTCGTTTAGAGGAAATCAAAACCGTCCTTCGGCCTTGCCACCGGGGAAATCAAGCAGCCCGACGCGCCAAAGCCCCCGGAGGGTGCCGCCGGCCGCCCCGGGAACGCGCCGCCCCTGCCCATCGTGCGGGCAGTGCCGCGGGCTGTCCCACCCGATCGCCCGGCGGCGCCGCAGGGGCTACGGCCCGAACGGACGCGGCCATCGGCGCCCCTGCCGCCGATGAGGGCAAAACGCTGAGCCGGCGGCGGTTTTTCAGGCAGGTGACCGGGGAACCGTCGCCATCGATGCCGCTTTGCCGGGTTAGCTTACACCGGGCCGACAGGGACAGTTTCGATGCGCTACACGCTGGGTTGCAGCCTGTCCTACACGATCCTCGCGGACACGACATTCATCTTCAACCTCGAGGTCGCGAAGCTGAAGAGCGTCGAGATCCTCCGCGAGACGCTGACGCTCGCGCCGGACCTGAGGCGGGAGAGCTACATCCATCCCGACACGAAGAACCGCTACCTCGGCGTCAACGTGCCGACCGGGCCGTTCTCCCTCGAATACGAGGCCGACGTCGAGTTGACGGTGCATCGGGCCGACCCGGCGACGATCAACGAGACGCCGATCGCGCAGCTCCCCATCGACATCCTGCCCTACCTGCTGCCGAGCCGCTTCGTCTCCTCGGACCGGCTGACGCCCTTCGCCCAGGCCGAGTTCGGCGCCCTGCCGAAGGGGCACCAACGGGTGAACGCGATCTGCAACTGGATCCACGATCACCTCGCCTACCAGCCCGGCTCCAGCGACGAACAGACGACGGCGCACGAATCCCTCCTCAAGCGGGCGGGGGTGTGCCGGGATTTCGCCCATCTCGGCACGGCCTTCTGCCGGGCGCTCGGCATCCCCGCCCGGTTCGTGAGCTGCTACGCCCACGGCCTCGTGCCGAGCGACTTCCACGCGGTGTTCGAAGCCTATCTCGACGGGCGCTGGTGGCTGTTCGACGCGACCCGGCAGGCCGATCCCGATGGCCTCGTGCGGATCGGCGTCGGCCGCGACGCCGCCGAGATCGCCTTCTCCACGCCCTACGGCAACATGCAGCCGGTCAACCAGCAGATCCGCATCCAGCGCGCGGACGGCCAGGGCAGCCCGACGCCGCGAACCGTCGAGGCGATCTCCACGGAGGTGCCTGCGCCCCATGCGGGCGCCGCCTGAGGGGCCTTCGCTGCCTTCCAGCCCTTCACAAAACCCGCGTCCACCGGGAGTTTCGTGAGAGGCTCGTCGTCGTCAGCGCTCGCGCAGCGCAGCGAAGCGATCCAGGACTACGGGACGCTTCCGTACGGTTCGCATCCCTGGATTGCTTCGCTTTCGCGCGTCGAGGACGAGCAGGGTGCCATCGACGGGCGTGGCTCAACTCCATCGGCGACGGCTCCGGGTCTTTTGTGGTGTCTCAAGAGGGCGGCAACCGCGCGCCCTCCCCCTCCAGAAGGGAGAGGATCCGCCTGAGGGATTCCCGCGATTGGTGTTTCAGCGGATCGTCCGTCGGCTGCCGCACCAGGGCGTCGAACAGAAGACGAAGGCTCGACACGAGCAGCCGTCGCTCTTCCGCGGTGTAGACAGTGTCCATGGCCAACTTCCGCCAAACCCATGTCAGCGGTACGCCCCCGCGTGACGAGCCTCGACCACCCCCAGTCGGGGAGTTGGAAAACCGCACAAGATCGGCTCCTACGACCCTTAGCACCGGAGCGCCTGGACATGCGTCGCAGGCTCCCCGACCGCAGGGTCAAGGATAACGGCGCCCAAGCCAGCGGGCGCCAAGCCGTCTTGTGAGGGATTTCCACACCCCGGGGCGACGCGTACCGCCCTGGGGCTACCTAAGCGGTTCCTGTGGAGGGGGGTCAAGGGGGGCCGGCGGGCCTCCCGAGGGAGCCTGCACCCGGCCTCGCCGTCTTTCCAACCGCAGACTTCATTGCCGGCAAAGCCATTCAATTCAGAGCTGCGCGCCGAGCGAATCGAGCCCGAATCGCGCGGGCCTTCTCCGCACGCCTGTTGCTCCGGGTCCTCGAGCGTTTTCGGGAAGCCTGGATCATACGCCGCCCCGTCCTTGCGAGCGAAGCGAAGCAATCCAGGGCAGCGGGACCTGACCGGACGTGGCGGGTCCCTGGATTGCTTCGCTTCGCTCGCAGAGACGGTCAAGCAGGCGATCCGGATCAAACCGAAAACGCTCTGGCAAGCGCCATCCTCTGTCGGCGGTCCTGCGCCACTGGATGGCTTCGCGGCGCTCGCCCTGACGGCGGTTCAGCCGACATCCCGAAACGATGCGCGTTGACGGAGCCGCCCCCGTCCGAAGCGTGGCTGTGGCGGGGTCGCAACACCGCAAAACCATCCCGGCACCGCCCCCGATCCTACGCGCGGGCGCCGCGATCCCGCCATAGTCCAAGCCCACTTCGGCACCCACGGTAAAGGGCAGTCTTGCCAAAGATTTACCGGGTGCAAAAGTCAGCCTTCGGCGAGAGCGGGCAAAGTATCGGCGCATCGCGACGAGCGGTGCGAGGCGCCGTCCCGCATCCTCCGCCCGAGGCGAAGCAGAACTGCGGTGTGGGTCATGGACGCGCGTGTGAACGACAAGTCGAAACTGCCGAGCCGCCACGTGACCGAGGGGCCGGATCGCGCGCCCCATCGCTCGTACCTCTACGCCATGGGCCTGACCCGCGAGCAGATCCACCAGCCGCTGGTCGGCGTCGCCTCCTGCTGGAACGAGGCCGCACCCTGCAACATCTCGCTGATGCGTCAGGCGCAGGCCGTGAAGAAGGGTGTCGCCGCCGCCAGCGGCACGCCGCGCGAGTTCTGCACCATCACCGTCACCGACGGCATCGCCATGGGCCACGGCGGCATGCGCGCCTCCCTGCCGTCCCGCGAGGTGATCGCCGATTCCGTCGAGTTGACCATGCGCGGCCACTCCTACGACGCCCTCGTGGGCCTCGCGGGCTGCGACAAGTCCCTGCCGGGCATGATGATGGCCATGGTGCGCCTCAATGTGCCGTCGATCTTCATCTACGGCGGGTCGATCCTGCCGGGCTCCTTCCGGGGCAAGCCGGTCACGGTGCAGGACCTGTTCGAGGCCGTGGGCAAGGTCGCCGTCGGCGACATGAGCCTGGAGGACCTCGACGAGCTGGAACAGGTCGCCTGCCCCTCGGCCGGCGCCTGCGGCGCGCAGTTCACCGCCAACACGATGGCGACCGTCTCCGAGGCGATCGGCCTCGCCCTGCCCTACTCGGCCGGCGCCCCGGCGCCCTACGAGATCCGCGACAAGTTCTGCGCCACGGCGGGCGAGAAGGTGATGGAGTTGCTCGCCAAGGGCATCCGTCCCCGGGACATCGTGACCCGCAAGGCGCTTGAGAACGCGGCCGCCACCGTCGCGGCCTCCGGCGGCTCCACCAACGCGGCGCTGCACCTGCCCGCCATCGCCCACGAATGCGGGATCGAGTTCACCCTGTTCGACGTGGCCGAGATTTTCCGTCGCACGCCGTACATCGCCGACCTCAAGCCGGGTGGGCGCTACGTCGCCAAGGACATGTTCGAGGTCGGCGGCATCCCGCTTCTGATGAAGACCCTGCTCGATCACGGCTACCTGCACGGCGACTGCCTGACCGTGACCGGCCGGACCATCGCCGAGAACCTCGAGAAGGTGACCTGGAACCCCGATCAGGACGTGGTGCGCCCGGCCAACCAGCCGATCACCCCGACCGGCGGCGTCGTCGGCCTCAAGGGCAACCTCGCCCCCGAGGGCGCCATCGTGAAGGTGGCTGGCATGCCGCCGGAGGCGCAGGTCTTCACCGGCCCGGCCCGCGTGTTCGACGGTGAGGAGGCGTGCTTCGCCGCCGTGCAGTCGCGCTCCTACAAGGAAGGCGACGTGCTGGTCATCCGCTACGAGGGTCCGCGCGGCGGCCCCGGCATGCGCGAGATGCTCTCCACCACCGCCGCCCTCTACGGCCAGGGCATGGGTTCGAAGGTCGCCCTCATCACCGATGGGCGCTTCTCCGGCGCCACCCGCGGCTTCTGCGTCGGCCATGTCGGGCCCGAGGCCGCCGTGGGCGGGCCGATCGGCCTGCTCAAGGACGGCGACATGATCACCCTCAACGCCATCGACGGCACGCTGAGCGTCGCCCTGAGCGACGAGGAGCTGGCCGAGCGCCGCAAGGCCTGGGCACCGCGCGAGAACAGCGCGACCTCCGGCTACCTCTGGAAGTACGCGCAGGGCGTCGGCCCGGCCGTGTACGGCGCCGTCACCCATCCGGGTGGGGCGCGGGAGACGGAGAGCTATGCTGACGTCTAGAGCGCTCGCCGCCGAAGTGGACACCGGTTCGGCGCAGGAGAGCGCGTCGAGACAGGATCTTCTGGCCGTGCGCGATGGCATCGCGATCGGGCGCGGCTCGAAGGCTGCACGCGGCCGGCCCGGTCCGGCGGGGATGGCCCCGCGCCGCCTCGGCGCGGTGGCCCTCGCGGTCCTGGCCTTCGGTCTGCTCGCGCAGGCTCCAGCCACGAAGGCCCTCGACGCCTTCGTCCGGACGCCCGTGCCGGTGGCCGAGAAGAGCTACCGCTCGGCACGGGAGGCTCTGCGGGTCGGCGTGCGCGACTACAACGCCGGCGACAAGGAAGGCGCGGCCCGCGCCCTGGAATACGCTGCGGGCCAGGGCCATGCCCTCGCCCTGTGGAAGCTCGGCCGGATGTATGCCGAGGGCGACGGGGTGCCCCACGACGACTTGAAGGCGTTCGAGTTCTTCTCGCGCATCGCCGACGCCAGTCCGGACGAGGGCGGGGACACGCAGAACGCGGCCGTCACCGGCAGCGCCTTCACGGCCCTGGGCTCGTATTTCCTCGACGGGATCAAGGGGACCTATGTCCGCCCGAACCCCGAGCGGGCCTACGACATGTTCAACTACGCGGCGTCGTACTACGGCGACCCCAACGCCCAGTACAATCTCGCCCGGCTCTACCTCGACGGGACCGGCGTGGAGAGCGACGCCCGTCAGGCGGCACGGTGGTTCAACCTCGCCGCCGAGAAGGGGCATCACCCGGCCCAGGCGCTCCTCGGCGACCTCCTCGTCAACGGGGCCGGCGGCGTGCCGCAACAGCGGGTGAAGGGCCTCGTCTGGCTCTCGCTGGCCCGCGACGGCGCGCAGGGACGCAAGGACGACTGGATCGTCTCCCTCTACGAGAAGAACTGGGCAGCGGCGAGCGCCGACGACCGGACCGAGGCGCAGACGCAATTGCAGACGGTGGGGTCGATCAAGCGGCGGTGAGGGGCGGGTGCCGGCCCTCCCCTCACCACGGGCGTCGTCTGGGCAACCGACCGGGATCGCCGGCCCCGTTCTCTCCCCCATCACAGGGGTCAGGCTGGTCGGCGGGCGATCCCGTTCAAGGCTCTCATCCTGAAAGTCTGGCCGGAAAGGTCGCTTCCCCCGCGTCTTTGCGAGCGGAGCGAAGCAATCCAGGGATGCGCCACGGTCGGAAACGGCCCGCTGCCCTGGGTTGCTTCGCTCCGCTCGCAAAGACGAGGAGGGCTTCCTGGGCTGCCAGGACCTTCTCGGCCAGTCCCTGAGGTGCCGCCGCGAAGCGGTGGCCTCGAAGGAGGGCATCAGACCGCGCCGCGATCCCGGGAGCCCTTCTTCGAGGCGGCTTCGCCACACCTCAGGATGAGGTCGTGACGAGCCTCGCTCTCCGTGACGAGGAGAGGAACGCCCTCAGTTCTTCGCCGCCGCGATGGCCTTCACGAAGGAGGGGCGGTCCAGGGTCTTGGCGACCCAGGCGGCGAGCTTCGGCCAGCGGCCGCCATCGACCTCGAAATTGGCCAGCCGCAGGTTGTGGAAGTTCGTCGCCACCGCAATGTCCGCGATGCTGAAGGCCCCGCCCACGAGGTAATCGCCCTCGATCTGCGCCTCGATGTAGTCCAGGAGCGGCGGGAACTTCTCGTTGATCGTGGCCTGGGCCTTCGCCTCGTCGCCCTCCTGCTTCATCAGCCGGGGCTTCAGGAAGCGCTCCACGAAGGGCACGATGAGGACCGGAAACAGTTCCGTGTCGCCGTACTTGTCGAACCACACCGCCCGGCCGCGGGCCTTGGCCTCGGTGGGGATCAGGACCGGCGAGGGATGCTTCGCCTCGATGTAGTGCAGGATCGCGCTCGAATCGGCGAGCAGGAAGCCGTCGTCGTCCAGGGCGGGAATCTTGCCGAGGGGGCTCGCGGCTTGGAAGCCTGGATCGTCCGCGTGGAACGGGACCGGCTTATGATCGAACGCCACGTCCTTCTCGAACAGCGAGACGAGGACCTTGCGCACGTAGGGCGAGACGCTGGTGCCGTAGACGATCAAATTTCTCTCCTCTCAGGTGTCAGCCGTCGCTCAGCCGAACCGTCACGGGAACGTGGTCGGAGGGCTTGTCGAGACCGCGCAGATGCTTCTGCACGGAGGCCGAGACCAGCCGGTCGGCGGCCTGGGGCGACAGCAACAGGTGATCAATCCGGATCCCCTGGTTCCGTTGCCAACACCCCGCCTGATAATCCCAGAACGTGTAGAGCCCGTCCCGGGGATCGCAGGCGCGCACGGCGTCGGTGTAGCCCTCGGCCAGGAGCGCGCGGAAGGCCGCGCGGGAGGCCGGCAGGAACAGGGCGTCGTGCCGCCACGCCTCGGGATCGGCGGCATCCTCCGCCTGCGGGATCACGTTGTAATCCCCCGCCAGCACGACGGGAACCTCTAAGCGGGCGAGATCCCGCGCATGGAGCCGCAGCCGTTCGAGGAAGGCGAGCTTGTAGGGGTATTTCGGGCTGTCGACCGGGTTGCCGTTCGGCAGGTAGATCGAGGCGACGCGGATCGGCGGGCTCCCCTCGCCCGAGACGACGGCCTCGATGTAGCGGGCCTGCACATCCTCCCCGTCGCCGGGCAGGCCGCGCCGGATCTCGCTCGCCGTCAGCGGCGCCCGCACGAGGAGGGCGACGCCGTTATAGGCCTTCTGCCCCAGGGTCTCGACGGCGTAACCCGCCCCCTCGACCTCGGCGCGGGGGAAGCCTTCGTCCTGGCATTTCAGTTCCTGAAGGCAGACGACATCGGGCTTGGCCTCCTCCAGGAAGCCCAGCAGGTGCGGCAGCCGCTGCTTGATCGAGTTGACGTTCCAGGTGGTGATGCGCATCGGCCTCGTTCCGCGGGCGCGCCCGTCATCGGGCCTTCGTGCCCCGGTGACAAGCGTCCCGCGCGGGCAAGCGTGCGGAAACGCTTGCGGATTTTTGCGCCGCAGGCGATGACCCTCCGCATCGCGGGGGGCGCGGCGCGCCGGCCCTGGCCCGCGCCACGGAAGGTCCCATGTCGCAGTCTCTTCGCATCGGCGTCGCCGGTCTCGGCACGGTCGGCGCGTCCGTCGTCCGCATGATCGCCCGCCGCCGGGAGGCGCTCCGCGCCGCCGGGCTCGATATCACCGTCACGGCGGTCTCCGCCCGGGACCGGGCGCGGGACCGGGGCCTCGATCTCGCCGGGGTGACGTGGTTCGACGACCCCATCGCCCTCGCAAAGGCCGAGACCGTGGATTGCGTGGTCGAGCTGATGGGCGGCGCCGAGGGCGCGGCGAAGGATCTCGTCGAGGCGGCCCTGGCCGCCGGCAAGCCGGTGGTCACCGCCAACAAGGCTCTGCTGGCCAAGCACGGCGCGGCGTTGGCCGATGCCGCGGAATCGGCGGGCGTGGCGCTCGCCTACGAGGCGGCGGTCGCCGGCGGCATTCCCGTGATCAAGGCCCTGCGCGAGGGGCTGGCCGGCAACAGGGTCGAGCGCGTCTACGGAATCCTCAACGGCACCTGCAACTACATCCTCAGCCGGATGGAGCGCGAGGGCCTGACCTTCGAGGCCTGCCTGAAGGATGCGCAGGCCCTCGGATACGCCGAGGCCGACCCGACCTTCGACGTCGAGGGCTTCGACACCGCTCACAAGCTCGCGATCCTCACGAGCCTCGCCTTCGGGACGCAGGTCGATGCCGAGGGCGTCTCGGTGGAGGGCATCTCCCGCGTCCAGCCCCTCGATCTGCGCATGGCCGACGAACTCGGCTACCGCATCAAGCTGCTCGGGGTCGCGCAGGCGACGCCGGCCGGGATCGAGCAGCGCGTCCACCCGACGATGGTGCCGAAATCCTCGGCCATCGCCCAGGTCATGGGTGTGACCAACGCCGTGACGATCGATGCCGACGCGGTGGGCGAGCTGACCCTGATCGGCCCCGGTGCCGGCGGCGAGGCGACGGCCTCGGCGGTGTTCGGCGACATCGCGGACGTGGCCCGCCGCGCCGTGCGCCCGACCTTCGGGATCGCCGCCGCCACGATGGCGCCGCCCGCCCGCGCCGAGATGCAGCGGCACGAGGGCGGCTACTACATCCGTCTCACCGTTCACGACCGGCCGGGCGTTGCGGCGGGCGTCGCTCAGCGAATGGCCGAGCGGGAAATCTCCCTGGAGAGCATCCTGCAGCGCCGGGTGGAGGATGCGGACAACGATCCGCGCGGCCGTTCCGGCCGTCCGGTGCCTCTGGTGCTCATCACCTACGCCGCCACGGAGGGGACGATCCGCGAGGCGCTCGACGCCATCGCGCAGGACGGACTCCTCGCCGAGCCGCCGCAAGTCATCCGGATCGAACGCGAATGAGGCCCGGCCCGTCGTCTTGACAGGGAATGTTCAGGCGCATTGGTGCTCTGATGCGATGGAATCTCGCGGCGAAGACAGGACCAGACTTCGCCGCACCGGGAACCGGCACGACAAGACCGGGCCCGTCCAGGGACAGGAAACGATGACCGAGACCGGACAGCCACGGCCCCAGCCCGTGCCGCGCACGCTCGCCCTCGAACTCGCGCGCGTGACCGAGCGCGCCGCCGTGGCGGCCGCCCGCCTGCGCGGCAAGGGCGACGAGAAGGCCGCCGACCAAGCGGCGGTCGATGCCATGCGCGCCGAACTGAGCGGCCTGCCGATCGCCGGCACCGTCGTCATCGGCGAGGGCGAGCGGGACGAGGCGCCGATGCTGTTCATCGGCGAGCGCCTCGGCTCCGGTGAGGGACCGGAGGTGGACATCGCCGTCGATCCGCTGGAGGGGACCACCCTTTGCGCCAAGGACATGCCCGGCGCCATCGCCGTGATGGCCCTGGCCGAGCGCGGATCGCTGCTGGCGGCCCCGGACGTCTACATGCAGAAGATCGCCATCGGCCCCGGCTATCCGAGCGGCCTCGTCGATCTCGATGAGAGCCCGAGCGCCAACATCCGGGCGCTGGCGCGGGCCAAGGGGTGTCCGCCGGACCAGATCACGGCCCTCATCCTCGACCGGCCGCGCCATGCCGCGCTGATCGCGGAGGTGCGGGAGGCCGGGGCGGCGGTGCGCTTGATCACCGACGGCGACATCGCCGGAATCATCTTCACGGCGAGCCCGGACGAGACGGGCGTCGACATCTACCTCGGTACGGGCGCGGCCCCGGAGGGCGTCCTGGCCGCGGCGGCCCTACGCTGCATCGGCGGCCAGATGCAGGGTCGTCTGATCCTCGATACGCCCGACCGGCGCCGCAGGGCTCAGGAAATGGGCATCACCGACCTGGAGCGGAAATACGAGTTGACCGACCTCGCCGGCGGCGACGTGATCGTCGCCGCCACGGGCGTGACGGACGGCGCCCTGCTCCGCGGCGTGCGCTTCCGCCAGGACAGGATTCAGACGGAGACGCTGGTCTACCGCTCCGAGGCCGGAACGATCCGCCGGATCCTCGGCGAGCACCGGCGGGATTTCGGCCGGGGCTGAAGGACGGCTGCGCGCTCCTTCGGGAGACAGTCGATCGAACTGCGTCCGTTCCCGCGAGCGTCGGCTGAGCGATGTCGGGCGGCGTGATGCCTTGGGATATCACGCCGCCGGAGTGCTTCGCTTCGCTCGCAAGAACGGCGAGGCGGACGCCCTACGGCAGGGCGCCGGCCTTCTCCTTCGCCTTCATGATGGTCTGGCGGCACTCCTCCGCCTTGCCGGCCTTGTCCTCCTCGCGGGCCTGCGCGACGAGCTTCTTCGCTTCCTCGACGCCCGCGGCGGTGGGCTTCACGTCCTTGTCGGCGGGCGTCAGCTTCGGCGGGGTGGCGAGGGCCTTGTCGGAGTTCGACGAGGTCGGTCCGCCGGGGGGCGTCGTGCCCGTGACCTCGGCCGCGCCGGCGCTGTTGAGGCGACGCTCCAGCGTGCTGACCTCGTCGGCGCAGGGTGTGGCGAGGGCCGGCCCGGCGACGGCTGTCGCAGTGGCGGCGAGGGCAAGGACGAGGCGAAGCTTCATCGGCGAACTCCCATCGGCGGCCTGGCAAGGGATCATTCGGCCGGCGCGCCTGCGGAAGGCTGACGCGGTGGGCACCAACGCGTTCCCGAGACAGGACGCCGCGCTTCGCCAGCACGCACCCCGTGCCCCGCCACAAAGACGACGCCATCCAGGGCAAGGCACCGCCCGAAAGCGGTGCGTCTCCCTGGATGGCGTTCTGGCAGTCCGCTGGAAGAACCACGCCGCCGGTGTGAGCGAAGCGAGGCGTTTCCCGTCGAGCCGAAGCCGTCGTCGCCCCCGCGGAGATGGCGCGGGGGCGACGGGGCGATCAATACTTCCGGATGATCGGCTCCGGTGACATCGGCACCGGGTCGGCGCCGAAGGCGTACCGGAAGCCGCCGTAGACCGAAAACGGCTGTGCGAGCGTGGTCGTACGCGGATCGTTGATCGTCAGATTGCCCACGACGGGCCCCCGCTCGGCGAAGGTCCCGAACGTCGCGTAACGACTGTTGGTCAGGTTCGTGATGAGGCCGAAGACCTCAAGGTTCTTGGTCACCTGATACTTGGTTTGAAAGTTCATCACGTAATAAGGCGGCAGCTTGCGATTGAGGTTCGATTCGTCACCGCGGAAGTAGGAGGACGAGAACGCTTGCAGATAGAGACCGACCTGCCATTGCGGCGTGATGTAGTAATCGAAACCGGCCTTGATCTGGTGGTTCGGCACCAGCGGCACCTGATTGCCCCGCGTGACCTGGATCGCGCCATCGACCGCGAGCGGGTTGTTCGGCGAGGACAGGGTGCCGTTGAATTGGAAGGTCGCGTCCACGAGGGCGTAGTTGGCGTAGACCCGCAGGTAGTCGGCCGTGTACTCGCCACCGACCTCGATGCCCTGCCGTTGGGTAGCGGGGACGTTGACGAAGTATCCTCGAGCTGCATTGCCGGGCGTAGCAAGCTGCAGAATATCGTTCGACAAATCCGTGCGGAAGGCACCGATTTTGTAGGTGATGACGCCGCCGTCATAGGTGTTCGGCAGTTGGCCGCGGAAGCCGACCTCGTAGGTCCGGCCGGTGACCTGCTTCAAGGGCGGGTCGGCCACGAGGGAGTTCGGCAAGAGGCAGGGCCGGTCGGGATTGGAGCAAGCCAGTTCCAGCGGCGTCGGCGCCCGGTTCGATTCCGAGTAGCTGCCGTAGAGGTTTAGCGCATCGAAGAAGCGGTAGGTCAGGCCGGCGACGGGATTGATCTTGTTGTAATAATGCGTCCCCGTCACGTCGGGCGAGAACCCGGTGAGGTCCTCGTTCTGAATACGGGCGAAGTTCAGCCGCGCGCCCGCCGTCAGCGACAGGCGGTCGGTCACGTCGAGCGTGTCCTGGGTGTAGAGGCCCATGTAGAGGTTCGAGCCGTTGACCGAGCTCGGCGCGATGCCGAGCGCGGCCGCCGTGCGGATGAACGGTGTGCCGAGGCCCGGAATGGTGCCGTAGAACGGATTGTTCGGATCGGCGGTGATCGACAGGTTCGGGTTGATCACGCCGAGCGTGCTCGACGACTTGAACGAATAATTCGCCACGTCGATGCTGCCGCCGATGATGAAGGCATTGTTGAAGCCGAGAATCCTGTCGCGATTGGCCGCCTGCAACGAGCCGCCGTAGCCCGTCGCTTCCGTCTTCGTCACATCGAGAGTGCCGTAGGGCACGTTGTCCGTGAAGGGCACCGGCCGGTTCTGCTGGCCAAGGATCAGGAACTGGTTGCGGAACGCCTGCTGGGTCTGGTTCGGAGCGCGGGTGAACCCGTCATCTTCGAAGCACAGGAAGCCGCGGAAGCTGCTTTGCCCGCTGCACTGCTCGAAATTGCCGTCGTTGCCGTCGATGTAGGTCTGGCTGAAGCGACGGAAGTAGGCGTTGCCCGCGAGGTCCCAGGTGGGGGAGATATCGACCCGGCCGGTGAGCTGGATCGTGCCGACCTCGGTCGTCGTGGTCTGCGGGAAGGTGAAGATCGCCCGCGGATCGTTCCGGGTGAAGTCCACCGGGGTCGCGGCGGCGGCGCCGAAGTAGCTCCGCGCGGCCATGCCGATGAGGTGGAACTCGGCGTCCAGCGTGCGATAGCCGAGGTCGCCGTAGAGACGGCCGATGGTGCTCGGGCTCTCGTAGCGCCAGCCGCGATCGTTCAGGCCGTCGCCGGTGAAGTAGAAGCTCCACGGGCCGGAGACCTTACCGTACTGGAGGTAGCCCGCCGTGCGTGCATCCGAGCCGCCCCAGGCCGAGATCTCGGTGCCCTGCCACGTGAAGCCGTTCTTCATCTGGATGTTCACCGCGCCGCCGAGCGCGTTGAGGCCGAAGACCGGGTTGCCCGTCACCACGTCGATCCGCTGGATTGCCTGCGGGGGGATCAGGTCGAAGTTGACGATGTCGCCGAAGGCTTCGTTGATGCGCACGCCGTTCTGGTAGACGGCGAGACCCTGCGGCACGCCCTGCACCGGGGATGCGACGAAGCCGCGGTAGGTGACGTCCACCCGGTTCGAGTTGCCCTGCGAATCGGATAGGTTCAGGCCGGGCGTGCGCCGGGCGAGCGAGGCGACCACGTTGTTGGTGCCGAGGTCGGCGTCGATATCCCTGGCCGTCACCGTCTCCACGGTGCTCGGGATCTTGTAGAGCGGCTGCTCGCTGCCCCTCAGGCGCGGGGCGAGCACCGGCGCGGCGGTGACCGGCGCGACTTGGTTGAAGTTCTGCACGGCGCTGGAATTGCCGCCGCCCGCTCCGACCGGCGACGTCGCCACGACGCTGATCTCGCCGAGCGTCACCGATTGTTGGGCCACCGACTGCCCCGTGAGCGCCGATCCGACCAGGACCGATGCGGAGGCAGTCAGGCAACCCCTGAGCAACCGAAGCGACATCCCCAACCCCCAACACCGATTTCTTGGCCCCCTTGGCGGGCCTTGAATTCAGTGTTGTCTGGTCGCCTCCCAGGCCGCAACCGCTTGGCAGCACCGACCGAGGATAATCACGTTCTCGAGAATACTCTCAAGGTCAGCGTGACCGGACTGTCACAGTTTCGCAAGTTAAATCAGAAACTTAGGGATGTTTCGGCAAAATTTTTTGGGAAGATTCGGCAATCCTCAGAGCTTGGCCTGAATCTTCCGGGCGAGGTCGCCGAGGCGCTGCTCCAGCAGTTGGGGGACCTCGCAGACATAGGTCAGCGACTGGCTACGCTCCTGGAAGATCCGGCGGTCCCAGGCGAACTGGGTTTCGGCCGCGGACTGGTCCTTCGGCAGCTCCGTGGCGTCGGATTGGCCTGGCGCGTCCTTGGTCTGGCTGATCTTGTCCGCCTCGTCGCGGATGCGCTCGGCCATGCGCCGCTGGCCCTGGGCATAGCGGGCGATGCCGTTCATGACCTTGCCGCGTTCGCCGTTGATGACCTCGAACACGCCCGCGTAGACGCGGGTCAGCGCCTGATCCTTGGCGTCCTTGTCGGTGCCGAACTGGCCGGCGAACTCGTCGAGGAGGGGATCGACCTGCGACAGGTCCGTGCGGCGGGAGGCGATCTTCTGGGCGAGGACGGCGGCCTTGTTGTCGCTGCCCCAATCGCCCGCGGCGGCGATGTCCGGCCCGGTCCAGAACTGGCCGGGGCTCAGGGTCTCGACCTTGCGCTGGACGCAGGGCCAGTCCGGGTCCTGGCGCGGCTGCGCCAGGACGGCGCCGGCCGGCAACGCGGCGGCACCCGCCGTCAGGAGGAACGCGAGGGCGAGGCGATCGATCATAGGGCTTCTCCGGCCGGCCCGCCGCGCCGGGCCATGAGGCCCCGGCCCGGATCGTAGGCGATCACGGCCATTGCGAAAAACACGAGAGTCGTCGTGACGACCACGGCACAGGCCAGCGGCTCAAACTGGACGTAGAGCGCGAAGCGCACGAGCTGCACCGCGTGGGTGAAGGGATTGCACTCGCAGATCCAGTAGAGCGTCTCGGACGATTCCCGGATCCGCCAGAGCGGGTAGAGAGCGGACGAGGCGAAGAACATCGGAAAGATCACGAAGTTCATCACGCTCGCGAAATTCTCCAGCTGCCGCACCAGCGAGGACAGGAACAGGCCGATGGCCCCGAGCATCAGGCCGGAGGCCAGGAAGGCCGGCAGGGCCGCGAGGTAGCCGAGCGGCGGGATGTCGGTCTCCCAGAAATACGCCACCGCCAGGAAGGCGTAAGCCTGGACGATGGACACCGAGACGCCGGCGATCAGCTTGGCGAGCAACAGCATCCAGCGGGGATAGGGCGAGGTGAGCAGCACCTTCATCGAGCCGACCTCGCGGTCGTAGACCATCGACAGCGAGGATTGCATGCCGTTGAACAGCTGGATCATCACCGCGAGGCCGGGGACCACGTAGACCTCGTAGAGCACGTAGGTCTGGTAAGGCGGCTCGATGGACACGCCCAGCGTGTTGCGGAAACCCGCCGCGAAGATGAACAGCCACACCAGTGGCCGGACCAGCGCGGAGAAAAAGCGCTCCTTCTGATTGAAGAAACGCAGCAGTTCCCGGCGCACGATGCCGCCGAGGCAGATGAGGTAGCCGAGCGCATCGAGGCGCCCGAGCTGGCCGGGGATGGCCTTCGCTTCGTGCTTGAGATCGACGACCGACGGGGATGAACTCATGGGCGCAACACCTCCGCGAGTCCTCTCTCTTCCCTCTGCGGGGGAGTGTACCCTCCGACGCAGGGGGTGTGAGGGGATCGCCGGTTCCTAAGATGTCGAGCGGCGTGCCCCATCCGGCACCGTCGCTCCCCTCTTCCGACCCTGCCTGGCGGCAGGGCCACCCTCCCCCGCAGAGGGAGGAAGGAAGAGGCGCCCATTGGATGAGCCACCGTCACGCCGCCTTCCTCCCCTGCGCGCCGACGAGGCGGCGGAACGCCTCTTCCAGGCTCTCGGCGCCCTGCGCGATGGTGCCGGCGGTGCCCCGGGCGACGATGCGGCCGAGATGGAGCACCACGGCGTCGTCCTCCGGACGGATCTCCTCGAAGATGTGGGTGGCCCAGAGGACGGAGAGCCCCTCCTCCCGCACCAGCGCCCGCACGATGGCGACGATGCCCGCACGGGATTCGAGATCGAGCCCCACCGTCGGCTCGTCGAGGAGCAGCAGGTCCGGCCGGTGCACGAGGGAGCGGGCGATCTCGATGCGCCGGGACTGGCCGCCCGAGAGCGTGCGTACCTTCTCGCCGCGCCGGTCCGCGAGGCCGACGCGCTCCAGCAACTCACCGATCCGCGCCCTGGCGGCCTTGCGCGCGATGCCGTGCAGGCTCGCATGGTACATCAGGTTCTGTTCGACGGTCAGATCCGTGTCCAAGGTGCGGGCCTGGAACACGACGCCCAGGCGGGCGAGCGCCCGCGAGGGTTCGCGGTCGAGCCCGTGGCCGAAGATCGCGACCCGCCCGCTCTGGTTGGTGTAAAGGCGGGTGATCACCGAGAACAGCGTAGTCTTGCCCGCGCCGTTCGGCCCGAGCAGGGCCGTGAAGGTCCCCCGCCGCACGGTCATGGACACGTCGTCCAGGGCCGCGCGGCTGCCGAAGCGGTGGCCGACCTGCGAGACGAGGAGGGCGGGCGCGTCGCCGCTCATCGGCCCAGCGCCTTCCGGGCGTCGGCGACGGCATCCAGGCACTCGTCGAATTCGCCCTCGCGCTGCTCGCGCTCGGCGTTCTTCAGCGCCTTCCTGAGCTTCGGCACCGCGGCCTCGGGCGGGTTGGTGACCAGCGCATCGCGGATCATGGTGATGCCCTCGGCACAGGACGAGGCGTCGTCCGCCGCCAGGGTGGGAGAGGCCAGCCCGGCGGCCAGGAACGCGAGCGCGAAGCCCCTCATCACTTCACCGTCAGCGTGCCGGTCATGCCCTTCGCCTCCAGGCCGCGCGCCTCCCACTTGTAGGCGCCCGGCTTGATGGCGACGAACTCGATGGCGATCTCGCCCGGCTCGTCGAACTCCAGGTGATCGGGCGGGCCGCCGCCATGGATCTCCTTGTGCTCGATGACGATCTGGTTGAGCCAGATGTAGCGGAAGAACTCCGGCGCGTAGAACTTGTACTCCTGCCCGCCCTTGGCGACGATCCTCAAGCGGTACGCCTTGCCGGACTCGAGTTCGATATCCTTGTTCTCGACCACGAAGTCGTTGCCCTGGTCGTTGCCGAGCACGAGATCGGGCAGGTTCTCCCGCTTCTTGGTGAGGTCGAGGGCCGAGGCCGGAGCGACACCCATCACCAGCGCCATCGTCATCGCGAGCGACGCGAAGCGACTTAAGGCAGCGGGACGTTTCATGGCATGGCGCCGCTGGATCGCCTCGCTCTGCCTGCAATGACGGCGCGGGCGGGAGGACTGGCCGAGACTGAGCATTCGCACTCCGTCGGTAAGGGGCGAAAAAACGAAGAGAATCAGTTCGGGGAGATGGCGACGCCCCAGGGCAGCAGCCCGACGGGGATGCTCTTCACCACCTTCTCCGCCTCGACATCGATCACCGAGACGTCGTTCGACGTGCCGTTGGTCGTGAAGAGCTGCTTCTGGTCCGGGGTGAAGGCGAGCTGCCAGACGCGCTGGCCCACGGGCAGGTACTTCTGCACCTCGTAGGACTTGGCATCGATCACCGCGACGCGGTTGGCCGGGCCCAGCGCGACGAAGGCCTTGCTGCCGTCCTTGGTGAGACGGATGCCCACGGGCTGGATCGCCTCGTCGTTCACGCTCGGGATCTTGAAGGTGATCTTCTTCACGACGCGGCGGGCGGCCACGTCGATGACGCTCACCGTGCCGCCGACCTCCGCCGAGACCCAGAGGAACTTCCCGTCCTTGGTGAATTCCGCGAAGCGCGGGCGGGCATCGACCAGCACGTTGTCGATCACCTGGAAGGTCTTGGTGTCGATGAAGTGGGCCATGTTGGTCGTCTCGGAGGTGTTGACGAGGATCTTCCCGTCCGGCGACAGGCCCATCCCCTCCGGCTCGACGCCCACCGGCACCTCGGCGAGCACCTTGTTCTTCTCGATGTCGATGATCGTGACTTGGCTGTCGTCCTCGTTGGCGACGTAGAGCGGGTTGCCCGAGGCATCGAGGATGAACTGCTCGGGGTCCGGCCCGGAGCGCAGGGAGCGCACGACCTTGCCGGTCGCGGTGTCTAGCACGTCGATCCGGTCGTCGTCGCTCGCGCAGACGAAGAGTTCCTTGCCGTCCTTCGTGAGGGTCACGCCGCGGGGCCGGCGTCCGACCTTCCACGTCGCGGTCACGGCCATCGTGTTGGTGTCGATGACGCTGACGGAATTGCCTTTTTCGTTCGTCACATACGCCGTGAAGGCGTTGGACGGCAGGCTCGACGCCAGCCACAGACCGAGGGCGACCGTGCCCAGACCCGCTATGGTGTTGCGGTCCATCCGCTCTCCTCCCTGGAGCGCCGTCGAGGGCGCTTCTCATCGGTAGTGTAGGGTCTTATCCAACGGTTGCGAGACTGACCATCGCCGCAGGTCCGGCCGCTCACGGGAACTTGCAGGTCGTCTCCGGCAGGTCCACGCCCAGCGTGTCGAGGGGGGTGCGCTGGTGCAGGAAGCCCTGCTCCGGCGCCACGGAGACCATCGACTTCGGCTGCACCACGATCACCGGCTGGCGCATCTGGTGGTCCCAGGGCCGGAAGCTCAGGGACGAGCCCTTGTAGGCGGGGATGCCGAAGGCCGGATCGGTCAGCAGGGGTGTCAGCGTCGCCGGATCGTTCGACTTCTTCGCCGTCACCGCCTCGCCCACGGTGCGGACCGCGACCCAGGCCTGATAGTCGAGGGGACGCATCAGCCGCCCGGCCATCCGGCGGAAGCGGTTCTGCGCCTGAGCCGCGCCCCAGGTCTCCAGCACCGGCGACCACGTGGTCGGCGTCAGTGCCTGCGTGCCGCCCACCGGCCGGGGATCGACGGTGCGGTACGAGACGTAGTCGCCCCAATCGTTCTCCTCGTCGGCCACCACCGCCATGTCGTAATCGAGGCCGCGGGTGAAGACCATCGCCTCCGCGCGGGTCGGCGTGTCGCCCCGGGCCTTGGCCAGGGGCCCGAAGGTCCAGGGCTTGTCGGCGGTGATCTTCAGGTTGAACTTGCGGGCGGAGTTGCGCACGGCGTCGGCATAGCCCTTGTCCGCCTCGGTCGGTCCGCTGATGAGGAAGATCTTCCGCCAGCGCATCACGGTCAGGTATTGAGCGAGGGCGTCCGTGAGCATCGCCCGCGAGGGCAGGACGTGGAACACGTTGGCCCGGCAGTCGGCGCCGCGCAGGCGGTCGTCCGGGGCGCCCGCGTTGAACACCACCGCTCCCGTGCCCTTCACCGCGTCGGCGACCTTCAGAACCTGATCGGCCGGCAGGGTGAGGACGAGGTAGCGGATACCCTTGTCGACCAGCTCCTTCGCCGCCGCGACGGGATCCGCCTCCGGCGTGGCGAGCGGCTTCTCCGCCAGCGCGAAGGTCTGCTTGGTGAAGCGGCCGGTGGTGTTGTCGTCGGCGATGCCCATGCGCGCGCCGGCGACGCCCTCGTCCTCCGGCACCGCCTCGGCATCGTAGGAGGCCGGCGCCTCCTGCGGCCGGTAGATGACGCCGATCGTCGTCTCGATCGGACCGGGCGCCGGCTGCTGGGCCACGGCCGGACCCGCGATCAGCCCGACCCCGGCGGCCAGCGCGAGGGGCGACAGGCGGCTCGCTAGACTCGGTCGAAAGGATGCACGATCTTGCATGCGGGCGGCCTCTAGCAGCATCCGAGGGGAGCGCTCAACCTGCATGGGAGTGCAGGGACGTGAAAAACAGCGTGCCGCACCGAGAGTTGGGGCGGCTCATGCATTCCGTCCATTGCCAAAACGTCCCGACGACCGACTTGAACGGTCGGGACGATCGACACGGGCCGAGCCCGAGGGACAACGGGCCGGACATCGGAGGACACGCGGCATGAGGGCTTTCAGGCGTCTGTCACCGGGCTTCGCGGCCGCCGCGACCATCGTCGGCCTCGCGGGAGCGGCGCAGACCGCCGAGAAGGCGGCGGTCTTCCCCGTGGAGTTGCACGATCCGGCGGCGTCCTACGGCAGCCGGACCAAGCCCATCGACGCCAAAAAGCTCGCCTTGGTGACGGGGGAACTGCGGACCTCCCTCCGGGACAAGGCGGGGCTCGACGTCATCGACACCGCCCCCGCCGCCTCCGAGGTCGAGAAGCAGGGGCCGCTCTTCAAGTGCAACGGCTGCGCCGCCGACATCGCCAAGGGCCTCGGCGCCGACCTCGTGGTGACGGGCTACGCCGAACGCGGCGCCAACCAGATCTTCAACCTCACCGTCACGATCGCGGAGGCCGCCACGGGCAAGGTCGTGCGCGGCGGGCAGGTGACCATCCGCGCCGACGACGACAACACCTGGGCGCACGGAATGCGCTGGCTGGTGAAGAACCGCCTGCTGGCCGAGCCGCTGCCGGGGAAGTCGTGACCGTTCAACCGCGAAGTCGGTTGATTTCCCGGTCTCTGACCTCATCCTGAGGTACCGCCCTGGAGCGGCGGCCTGGGAGGAGACCTTCAGAAGGCTCTACGACACCTGGAGCCCTCCTTCGAGGCGGCTGACGCCGCACCTCAGGATGAGGATGACGTGTGGAGCGAGGTCCTTCCCGGCATCACTCTGAGGTTACCCATCGGCGTTTCACGTGTGTCGGCGGTGTCCCGGCACCCGCCCCCTGACAAAACGTGTTTCCCTCGGGCGCGCTCTGAGCTAGCCCAGGGTCATGGTTCCGGAATGCCCCCGCACGTGACACCCCTCCCCTCCCCTCGCCTCCTCGTGAGCGTGCGCGACCCGGCCGAGGCCGAGGCCGCGCTGCTCGCGGGCGCCGACCTGATCGACGCCAAGGATCCCGAGCGCGGGGCGCTGGGCGCCCTCGACCCGTCTACGGTCGCGGAGATCATGGCGCGCTTGGCGGATGCGAACGTCGAGACCAGCGCGGTCGCCGATTCGGGCGAGAGCCTCGCGGCGATGGCGCGGAGCGGCGCGCGCTGGGTGAAGCACGGTGTGGGGCGGGCGATCTGGCATGACGGGGCGGCGCTGGCCCGCCTCGCCGCCCCGGTGCCCGGCCGGGTGATCGCCGTGCTCTTCGCGGAGGACGAACCCCGCGCCGACCTCGTCCCGCTCCTGGCCGAGGCGGGCTTCGCGGGGGCGATGATCGACACCGCCGGCAAGGCGGGCGTGCGCCTGCCGGACCTGCTCGCCCCGCCGGAGCTGCGGGCCTTCGTGGCCGCCTGCCGGGCGAGCGGCCTGCTCTGCGGCCTCGCCGGCTCCCTGCGGATCACCGACATCCCGGCCCTTTCGGCCGCCGCGCCGGACTATCTCGGCTTCCGGGGGGGCCTGTGCCGGGGTTTCGACCGCACCAACGGCATCGACCCGCTGCGCGTCGCCGAGGCGGTGCGCGCCCTGCGGCCCCAGGCGCAGGACGCCGCGTGAGGCGCGTCGTGAAGGTCGGGGGGAGCCTGCAGGCGGATCCGGCCAGGCTCCGCCACCTGCTCGCGGACCTCGCGGAGGGCGCCCACGGAGCCTGCGTGATCGTGCCCGGCGGCGGCTCCGATGCCGACGCCGTGCGCGCCGCCCAGCCCGCCGAGGGTTTCGACGATGCCGAGGCCCACCGCCGGGCGCTTGACGCGATGGGCCGCATGGCCGGGACATTCCGCCGGATCGAGCCCCGGCTGGTCGCCTCCCTCGCCCCCTGGAACGATCGCGGGCGGCCCGAGGCGGCCCTCGTCTGGGACCCGGCGCTGCTGCGGGCGGGCCATTCCGACATTCCCGAGACCTGGGACGTCACCTCCGACAGCCTCGCCCTGTGGCTCGCGGCACGGATCGGCGCGCCCGCCTGCATCCTGGTGAAATCCGCCGACGCGCAGCCGGACCTCGACCCGGCGGCCCATGCGCGCACCGGCCTCGTGGACGCGGCCTTCCCCGCCTTCGCGCGTTCCTTCCCGGGGACCATCGCGATCTGGGGACCGGCCGGCCCGGTGCCCGTTCTGGACAGGAGGGCGGCATGACGGCGCCCGGCTCGAACGACCCGCAGCACATCGTCTTCGTCACCGGCCGCCTCGCCCGGCCCCGGCTGGAGAAGATCGCCGCCGGCCTGCCCGCGCACCTCCGCTGGAGCATCGCGGATGCGGGCGTGAAGGTCGCCGCCCTGATGACCGAGGAGATCATCAAGCGGCGGGTCGAGGTGCCGGACGGCGCGACGCGCATCGTCCTGCCCGGCCGCTGCCGGGCCAACCCGGAGGCGCTCTCGGCGCATTTCGGCCTGCCCGTCGAGCGCGGGCCGGACGAGATCGTCGATCTCCCCGCCTGGCTCGGCCTCGCCGGGCGTCAGCTCGACCTGTCGCAGTACGACGTTCGGATCTTCTCCGAGATCGTCGACGCCTCGAAGATGACGCCGGAGGAGATCCTGGCCAAGGGTCTGTCGCTGGCCGCCAAGGGCGCCGACGTGATCGACCTCGGCGGGTTGCCGGACACGCCCTTCCCCCATCTCGAAGCCTCGGTGCGGGCGCTGAAGGGGGCCGGGCTGAAGGTCAGCGTCGATTCCTTCTCCCGCGACGAGCTGTCGCGCGGGGCCAGGGCGGGGGCCGACTTCCTGCTCAGCCTCAACGAGGACACCCTGGACCTCGCCTTCGAGACCGAGGCGGTGCCCGTCCTCGTGCCGACCCGGCCGGACGACCTCGCCTCCCTCGACCGGGCCATCGAGCGGATGATCGCCGCCGGCAAGCCCTTCCTCGCCGACGCGATCCTGGAGCCGATCCACCACGGCCTCGTCGATTCGGTCGCGCGCTACCGGGACACCCGCGCCCGCTGGCCCGACATCGAGATGATGATGGGCACCGGCAACCTCACCGAGCTGACCGAGGCCGACAGCCTCGGCGTCACGGCACTCCTCATGGGGATGTGCTCCGAGCTGGCGATCCGCAACGTGCTCATCGTCCAGGTCTCGAACCACACCCGCCGCACCGTGGAGGAGCACGATGCCGCCCGGCGGGTGATGTATGCCGCCCGCGCCGACGCCGCCCTGCCCAAGGGCTACGGCCGGGCATTACTGGCACTTCACGACAAGCGCCCCTTCGTGCAGAGCCCTGAGGAGATCGCCCAGGCGGCGGCCGAGGTCCGCGACCCGAACTACCGGATTGCCGTGGCCGAGGACGGTATTCACGTCTACAACCGCGACATCCACAGGGTCGGCACCGACGCGATGGCCTTCTTCCCCGATCTGGACGTGAGGAGCGACGGGGCGCACGCCTTCTACCTCGGCGCCGAACTCGCCAAGGCCGAGACCGCGTGGCGGCTCGGCAAGCGCTACGTGCAGGACGAGCCCCTCGACTGGGGCTGCGCCGCCGACGCGGTGGAGGAGGATGCGACCGCCTTCAAGAAGGCCGGGCACACCAAGCATTCCGGCCCCGACGCGCCGCCCCCCGGCACCCGCGACGCCCGCGCTCGCCAAGCTGACGCCGCCTTGCCCGAGGCGGATGCCGCGCCGCCCGAGACGGTGGAGGACGGGGAGGTCCGCGCCCGCACGGAGCCCGACGCCGGGCAGCCGGGGGAGCGGATCGTCTGCGGCCGCCTCGTCCCCTCGGACGGGGCGTGAGCGGATGCCGCTGATCCTCGAGACGATCGTCACCACGCTCTCGGCGGAGGGCGCCCTGCACCTCGTGCCCTTCGGGTTGATTCGCGGGGACGGGGCCGACGGGAAGGAGACCTACGTCCTCGCCCCGTTCCGCCCCTCGCCGACCATCGAGAACCTGGGTGCCAATCCCTGTTTCGCGGCCTCGAGCCCCCGGGATATCCGGGTCATCGCCGGTGCCGTCACGGGGCGCCGCGACTGGTCGACGGAACCCTGCCAGACCATCCCCGGCCGGCGGCTCGCCGACAGCTTCGGCCACGCCGAGTTCGAGGTCGTGGCGGTGGAGGAGGATGCGCAGCGCCCCCGCTACCACGGCCGGATCCGCCACCTCGCGGCCCATGCGCCGTTCATCGGCTACAACCGGGCGCAGGCGGCGGTGCTGGAGGCGGCGGTGCTCTCCACCCGGCTGCACATGCTGGAGCCCGCCAAGGTTCTGAGTGAGATGTCCTACCTCGCGATCGCCATCGCCAAGACGGCGGGCCCCCGCGAGCGTGAGGCGTGGGGATGGATCGAGGACAAGGTCGCGGCGGCGCTCGGCCCCGAGGCCCGGATCCTCGACCGGGAGGACCGCGGAACGCGGCAGGAGAGAGCAGAATGAGAAAAACCACCCTGGCGACGGCGGCGCTGGCCGCCCTCGTGGCCTTCACCGCCCAAGCCCACGGGCCGACCCGGCGGAAGGTCTCCGAGTCGATCGAGATCAATGCCCCCGCCGACAAGGTCTGGGCCGTGGTCGGCGACTGGAAGGACGCGAACTGGCTGGAGAACGTTACGAAGACCGAGACGCAAGGCGACGACCCGGCCAAGTCCAAGCGCGTCCTGACGCTCAAGAACGGCAACACCATGAGCGAGACCGGCGGGAAGTATAAGCCCGACGACAAGCTGTTCATGTTCTACATCGACAAGGTCGATGTGAAGGACCTGCCCGCCAACGACTTTTCCGGCACCATCACCGTGGAGCCGCAGGGCGACAACAAGTCCAAGGTCGAGTGGAAGTCCGCCTTCTACCGCGGCTACATGAACAACGATCCGCCGCCGGACCTGAACGACGAGGCCTCCGAGAAGGGCGTCAGCGCCTGGATCAAGGCGAGCCTCAACAACCTGAAGAACAAGGTCGAGAAGGGCTCGTGATCCGGCCCGGCGCCGGCTTCCTCGCCGCCGCCCTCGCCCTCGCGCCGGTTTGGGCCAAGCCGACCGCGGCCGACCCCGGTCCGGCGCGGGAGGCGATCGTCACGGTGCAACTCGGCAACGCGGTGGAGGTCGTCGACCTCGCCGCGGGGCGGGTTCTGCGGCGCATCGCCGTCGATGGCGCTCCCGCTGGGATCGCCCTCTCGCCCGACCGGAAACGCGCCTACGTCACCCGGCCCGAGGGCCACGGCCTCGCCGTGCTCGACCTCGACGCGGGCACGGTGCTGAGCGAGGTTCCCCTGCCCGGCGGCCCCCTCGGGGTGGCCGCCGACCCGCGCGGGGGCCGGGTCTACGTGGCCGACTGGTACGGCAACCGGGTCTTCGTCCTCACCGAGCGCGGGGGTGCCCTCGTGCCCGATGGCGAGATCGCTGTCGGGCGATCACCCTCGGGCATGGCGGTGAGCCCCGACGGAGCGACCCTCTACGTCGCCAACCGCGAGGCGGACACCGTCTCGGTCGTCGATGCGGTTGCGCGGCGCGAGACCAAGGTGATCCCCGTGGGCCAGCACCCGTTCGGCATCACCCTCGATGCCAGGGCGGGTCGTGCCTACACCGCCAACGTCACCAGCGACGACGTGTCGGTCATCGACGTGGCGGCGGGCCGGGAGATCGGGCGGGTGACGACGGGACGGCGCCCCTACGTCGTGGCGCTTCTGGGCGGACGGGGCTTCGTCACCAACCAATATGCCGACAGCGTGACCGCCTTCGATCTTGCCACGCTGAAGCCGGTGGCCGAGATCGACGTCGGCGATCACCCCGAAGGCATCTCCGCCGACCCGGCGACGGGGCGGCTCTACGTGGCGGACTGGGGCGACAACCGGCTCACGGTGATCGACGGAACGACCCTGAAGGTCATCCGGACCGTCGAGACCGGCAATGGGCCGCGGGCCTTCGGGGATTTCTTGCGGTAGGCCGCGCCGCCGTCGTCATCGCGGGCGTCGGCGAAGCGATCCAGGGCAGCGGGGCGCTTGAGATTGTGGCGTGACCCCGGATTGCTTGGCTGACGCCCGCACTGACGGAGGGTGGCTACCGCGCCGGCGCCCGTCGGTAGGCGGCGCGGGCGACAAGCAGGGCGCCGCCGTATTGCACGAAGCCGTTCTCGCACAACTCGTGCGGGCCAAGATGCGCCTGCAGCAGGCACCGGGTCAGGGCGTTGAGCAGCAGCAGCGTGGCGCAGAAGGCAGCGGTGGCGAGCAGCGTCGCGACAAATTCCGGCATGGCGCGTCCCCTCTGGTGCGCGTTCGCGCACGGGCGGCGCACGCCGCCGTGCAGGGGAAGCTTAGCAAAGGCCGCGCCAGAGGCCAGAGCGTGTCAGCGCCGGGCCGGCTCCTGCCCGTTGGCCACGGCGGGCGCCTTGACGGGCTTGGGGACCTCGACGAAGAGCCGCTTCACCGGCCAGCCGTCGCTCCAGCGCTCCATGTCCGCGAGGCGCGGATTGCCCTTGAGCGCCACGGCATCCGAGCCGGAGAAGGCCGCCGCCGCCGCGAGGTCGAAGGTCTTCCAGAAGCCGAGGTAATCCAGCGCGTCCGTCCGTGCCGCGTTGATCTGCGAGACCAGAGTCTGCTGCTCGCCCGTGAGCGCCATCTCCGCCGACCAGCGGAACGGCGGGGGCTTGGGTCCATCCTTGGGGTCCGGCGGCAGCTTGATCGCGCCCGCGTCGAACGCGGTGTCGACCCCGGCGGGGGCGGCGAGCGTGGCCGTCATGGCCGGGAAGCCGTGGTCGTCGGACAGCGCGCGCACGAACAGCTTGCGTTCGGCCGGGACCGCGCTCGCCTCGCGCAGCAGGCGCTTGGAGGCGGCGTCGGCCGCGCGGGAATCCTTGTCGCCGACCATGGCGACGATCAGCGTCTCCGGGGCGATGTCGTCGAGGTTGGTAAGGGTGATCCCGCGGGATTTCGGCCCGCTGGCGATGCCGCCGGGCACGGCGGCGAAGATCAGCTTCGGCACCGGGAGGCCCGACTTGCGGGCCGAGCCCGCGATGTCCATCGCCATCGGCGCGCCCGCGAGGTGGCCGATCAACGCGACCTTCGACAGGTCGGGCTTGGCCTCCTTGTCGGTGGCCACCTCGTCCAGGGCTGCCTTGATCAGCGCCTCAGCGTTGGCCGGCGCGTCGGAGGGCCTCGTGCGGTTCACCTCCTGGAAGCGGGGATACAGGACGAGCCAGCCCTGGCGGACAAGGTGATCGATCCAGCCGCCGTAGCTCTGCGGGTTCACCGCGCCCCAGCCGTGCAGGAACACCGCGACGGGCCGTCCCGCCTCCGGAGCCGGGGCGGCAGCGTAGAAGGCATAGGTCGGCGCGCCGGCCCGCCCGAGACCGCGCTTCATGATCGTGGCCTTGCGGTCGCCCACGCCGCCCGGGCCCTCGGCGGGCTGGGCCGGGGGCGTCGCCGCGTGCGCCCCGACCGAGGCAGCCACGAGGCCGACGGCGAGAAGTTCACGCAGGGATTTCACACGCATGACGGCCTCGGCTGACGGGTACATCCGCACCGGCGACACCGGCGGTTGTCCCCATAGCAGATTCGCCGCCGAAGGCGATGAGTGACGAGCGGGCTGCCCGCACTTCGCGCACGATGAGGTCGTCTTGAATGGAATTCGCTCGCGCCGCAGCGATCCCGGCGCAGTTCAGCCCGGCCCGGATTGCGACGTCTGGTCTTCCGGCAGCCTGTCCAGGATGCGGACCATGGCCAGAAATTGGGCTGGCAGCTCGAAGTCTTCGTCGAGATCGCGACGTAGCACCTGGCCGATCACGGCGGCGACGAGGGCATTGCCCGAACGCTCGCGCGCGACCCCCAGCGTCTCTGCATAATCTTCGGTGACGATCTTCATGACGACCAATCGGCGGCGGCGGCCGCGGCGCGGCGCATTCGAACTACTGAGATGGTCCGAACGCGAAGCCGCCCCCGAGGTTTCACCGGCCCGCTAGTATTGGGTCGGATTTTTCAAGCGAACTCGCTGAAATTTTATGCAGCCGTCAGGTTTGCGGCAGCAGGCTCCCGCCCGGACCGATCACGGCGGGGCCGCCGGAATGCGGCGGCTGGCCAGCTGCCTCCTGCACCCAAGCCAGGATGTCCTCGGCCCGCCAGGGCTTCGGAATGAAAGTCGCGGAGACGCGCAGGTCGCTCGGCTGATCGCCGGCATCGCCGGAGGTGAGCAGCACCCGCACCTTGGGCCAGGTGACGCCGATGATGCGCGCGAGTTCGAACCCGCCGATCGGGCCCGGCGTCCGCACGTCGGAGAACACGACGCTGACCTCGTCGGCGCGGTCGTTCAGGATGGTGAGGGCACGGTCGGCCGTCTCGGCCTCGATCACCGTGAAGCCCGTATCCTCCAAGAGCGTGGCCGCGAGGAATCGCTCGTCGGGTTGGTCCTCCACGACGAGGATGACGGGCTTTCGTCCGGGCTGTTGCGCGTTGCTCATGGAGCCGCATGTCCACTGGGTCTGAACGGCGGACGCGGCGATCGGTTCACTCAACCATCGTCGCAGCGGCCGGACCCGCGCAGGCACAGATCCTGCCGGCAACCTCGCACAGATTCAGCGGCCCGGCCGTGTCATTCCGAACACAGGCACGATCCAACGTCTGGTAGAAATTTATGGCTATCGTCCGGCACAGCCGGAAACGCTGTGGCGCAAGACGGTAAAACCGTTCTCACGGCCGCGAGACACGATGACGCGACGCGCCAGCACTGCCCCCGGCCGCTCGCCTCGCAGCCGAGCGGCCCTCAGACGCCGTGGGCCTTGAGGAAGGCCAGCGCCTTGGCCCATCCGTCCTCGGCCGCCTCCTTGCGGTAGCTCGGCCGATAGTCGGCATGGAAGCCGTGGGGTGCGTCCTTGTAGACCACCAAGTCCACCTCCTTGCCCGCCGCCCTGGCCGCGTCGCGCGCCGCCTCCACCGATGCGACGGGGATGCCCGTGTCGGCGCCGCCGTAGAGGGCGAGGAGGGGGGCGTGGATCTCGGCCGCCACGTCCCCCGCGGTGCGGGGCTGGATCGCGGTGCGGTCGCCGCCGAGGGGGCCGTACCACGCGACGGCGGCCTTCAGGTCGGCGCGGTGGGCGTCGTAGAGCCACGCGGCCCGCCCGCCCCGGCACCAGCCCATCACGGCCAAGCGCTTCGGATCCCCCTTGGCCGACGAGGTCGCCCAGGCGACCGTCGCGTCGAGATCCGCGATCCACTGGGCGTCGGGCGTCTTTGAGATCACCTCGGCGATGATCTGCTTCACGTCCGTCATCGTCGAGAGGTCGCCCTGGCGGGCATAGAGTTCGGGGGCCACGGCGCAGTACCCGGCCTTGGCGAGGCGGCGGCAGATGTCCTTGATGTAGTCGTGGACGCCGAAAATCTCCTCCACGACGAGGACCACCGGAAACGGCCCCTCGCCCTTCGGCACCGCCCGGTAGGCGGGCATCGGCCCGTCGGCCGCCGGAATCGCCACCTCCCCGGCCTCGATCCCCTCCGCATCGGTATGGATCACCTGCGCCTCGACCCGCGTGGTGGCGAGGGTCAGGCCGCTCATGAGGCTCGTCATCACGAAGCCCCGCCGGGAGAACGGCTGCACGATAAGTCCGTCGAGCCCGGCATTGGCATCGGTCATGGCGATCCTCGTCGTTTGTGCGGGAGGCCGGGCTAGCCGTCCCCGGGGGTTGTGGTCAAACGCTCGCGCGCCGCCGCCGCAGGATATGGGGCGGCGACGGCGGGGGTGTCCCTCGTGCACGGGCGCACACACCTCGTTCGTGCGCCCGTGCACGAGGATTTTGTTTTTGCATCGATTTCCCCAGATCCGGCTGACGCCTCCGTCTGGATCGATGCACTAGCCTCGGCCGTGTTTCGCGACGATCTCCGCCGGGGAAGACTTGCCCTCCATCGCTGCCAATTGTCGCGCCCGCATCCTCGACTGGAGGAGACTGCGCCGCGCCGCGATGGCGGTCCCGTTGATCTCGCCGCCGAACAGGAACATCGCCGCGAGCCAGTACAGGAAGACGAGGAACACCATCGCCGTGGCGAGGCCGCCGTAGGTCGAGGCGTAGGCGTTCGAGAAGCGCTCCAGGTAGAAGCCGAAGCCGAGCCCAGCCAGGAACCACAGGACCAGCGTGACGGCGATGCCCGGCAGGACGGCCGTGATGGTCCTGCGCCCCGCCGCGACGAACTTGTGGGCGATCACCAGCACGAAGGCGAGGAGCAGGGCGGTGACCGCGATCCGGCCGATGGCCACGGTGAGCCCGAGGGGCTCGAGGCCGGGGGCGACGAGGATCATCCGGCTCCAGATCAGCGGCCCGAGCACCACGAGGAGCGCGAAGGCCAGAATGGCGAAGGCGCCGCAGACCACGTAGCCGATCGATTCGAGGCGGGTGAGCCACCAGGGCCGGCTCTCCCTGAGCCCGTAGGCCCGGTTCAGGCCGACGCGGAGGCTCTCCACCCCCGAGGACGAGAAGTAGAGGGCGAAGAGCGCGCCGAAGGTGAGCACCCCGCCCCGCTGGGTGGTGAGGACGTGGTGCACCTCCGCCACGATGGGCGAAGCGATCTCCCGGGGCCATGCCTCGAAGATCAGCGCCCCCGCCTCGTCGGCCAGCGAGGCCGTGCCGAACAGCCCCGCGAGCGCCGCCAGGAGGATCAGGAACGGGAACAGGGAGGTCAGGATCGACAGGGCGATGTGGCTCGCGATCGCCCAGCCGTCGTGGGAGACGAAGCGCTGCGCCGCCAGTCCGGCGATGTTCAGTCCTGTGCGAAGGGTTTTCACGGGCCTGGACCGCCTCCGCTCCGAATGCCGCGCCGTCGATGGGGGCCGGGGCGGCGATCCGTCAATGTGGCGCGCACCGTTTCCCGGCGGATCGCCCCTCCGGTGACGCATGGCGGCAACGCCTCCGGGGCGGGGCGGGGCCGCAAGTTTTCCGTTGCCGGGAGGCGCGTCGCCATGCTTGGCCTTTCGCCGCGTTCCCGCTCCGAAGCCTTCAGCCCCGCGTGAAGTTCCTTTCTTGCTCCGCGGCCTCCCCCCCTGCCGGGGCCGTACCAGCCCCTGAGGCGGCACCGCCGCCGGACCGGCGCGGCCCCGGTATGGCCGCCGCCGTGCCGGGCCTCTTCGTCGTGATCTGGGCGACGGGCTTCGTCACCGCGCGGGCGGTGGCGCCGCTGGCGGACCCGCTTCTCTTCACCGCGATCCGGTTCGTCGGCGCGACGGCCGTGCTCGCGCTCATCGCCCTGGCGTCCCGGGCGCGGTTCCCCGCCGGGGGAAGGGGCTGGTTCGGCCCCCTCGTGGCCGGGTTCCTGATGCAGGGGGTCTACCTGTCGGGGGTGTTCTACGCCGTGTCGCACGGGTTGCCCGCCGGGATCGCCGCCCTGGTCGGCAGCCTGCAACCGCTCCTGACAGCCTCGCTGGCGGGGCCGGTCCTCGGCGAGCGCGTGACCCTGCGCCGGGGCGTCGGCATCGCGCTCGGCTTCCTCGGCGCCGCGATGGTCCTCGTGCCCAAGATCGGCGTGGCGGACACCTCCGGCATCCCGCCCGCGGGGCTGGCGATCTGCTTCGGCGCAGTGGCCGCCCTGACCCTGGGCACGCTCTGGCAGAAGCGCACCGGCGGCGGGGGCGACCTCCTGGCCAACGCCGTGCTGCAATTCCTGGGCGGCGCGGTCTGCGCCCTGCCGCTGGCCCTGCTGTTCGGCAGCGGGCATCTCGATCCGGCGCCCGCCCTGTGGTTCGGCCTCGCCTGGGCGGTGCTGGTGAATTCGGTCGCGGGGATCCTGCTGCTGCTGGCCCTGATCCGCCGGGGCGCGGTGGCGGGGGTCGCCTCGCTGTTCTTCCTCGTCCCGCCGGTCTCGGCCGCCATGGGCTACGTGCTGTTCGGCGAGACCCTGACCCTGCTCCAGCTCGCCGGCATGGCGGTCGCGGCCCTCGGCGTCGCGGTGGCGAACCGTGGCTGACCCCCACCCATCGTCGCGGGGAGCAACCGCGGGAGCCCGAGCGACTTGTTGCCCCGAAGCCGAGCCCCCTCGCCCACGGGAACAGATCGCCATGCCGCAGACCGAGATCCGCCTCGCCCTGGAAGCGATTCCCCTGGGCGGCATGGCCGAGGGCGCGGCCGGCGACGACAAGGTACTGTTCGTCCGGGACGCCTCGGGCGTCCGGGCCTTCCAGGCGAAGTGCCCGCATCTCGGCGCCCCGCTGGCCAAGGGCGAGATCTGCGGGAAGCGGATCTACTGCCCCTGGCACAAAGCCGCCTTCTCCCTCGCCGACGGCGGCCTGGAGGAGCCCCCGGCCCTCGACGGGCTGACCCGCTACCCCGTCCGGATCGAGGGAGCCGAGGCGGTGGCGACCCTGACGCCGGAGCCGGTAAAGCAACCAGCGCGGACGGGTGGAGCCACGCCCGGCCGGGTGGTGATCGTCGGCACCGGCGCCGCCGCCGTGGCCTGCGTGACGACCCTGCGCCGGGAGGGCTACGCCGGCCCGGTCACGATGGTCGGCCGCGAGGCGCATCCACCCTACGACCGCACCAAGCTGTCGAAGCAGTTCCTGGCCAAGCCCACCCCACCGGAGAAGACGGTGATCGAGCCGGACTTCGCCCAGGCCCACGGCGTGGAGCGCATCACGGCGGAGGTGACCCGCGTCGATCCCGCTTCCCGGACGGTGACGCTCTCGGACGGGCGGGACGTCGGCGGGGACGCGATCCTCGTCGCCACCGGGAGCCGGGCCACGATGCCCGATTTTCCCGGCAAGGACCTCGACGGCGTTTTCACCCTGCGCAGCCTCGACGACGCCGTGCGCGTGAGCGAGGCGGCCGGGGATGGAAAGCGCGTGGTCGTGGTCGGGGCGGGCTTCATCGGCATGGAGGCCGCCGCTTTCCTGACGAAGCGCGGCTGCGCCGTCACCGTGCTCGCCCGGGAGGAGGTGCCCTTCGCCAAGCGCTTCGGCGAGGAGGTCGGCCGGGCGCTCAAACACTACCACGAGACAAACGGCGTGACCTTCCGCCAGGGCTCCGTCGCGGAGATCGAGGGCAGCGGTCGCGTCGAGTCCGTGGCGATGAAGGAGGGCGGCTCGCTGCCCGCCGACATCGTCCTCGTCGGCGCCGGGGCGAAGCCGGAGACGGGCGTGATCTCCGGCGTCACGCCCGATGAGAACGGCGGCCTGCCGGTGGGCGGCGATCTGCGGCTCGCCGAGGGCGTGTGGATCGCCGGGGACATCGCGGCCTTCCCCGAAACGGCGAGCGGCCAGACGGCCCGGATCGAGCACTGGCGCCTCGCCGAGCAGCACGGGGCGCATGTGGCCCGCGCGATGCTCGGATCGACAGAGCGGTTTGCCGGCGCGCCCTTCTTCTGGAGCAACCAAGGCGACAAGCGATTGGACTACGGCGGATACGCGCCCGGCTTCGACCGGATCGTGATGCAGGGCGATCCCTCCGCCCTCGACTTCATCGCCTTCTACGTGCGCGGGGACCGGGCGACGGCGGCGTGCAGCATCGGACGCAACGGCCCCTTCACCGCCTTCCTCCACCTCCTGGGCGAGGGCCGCCTGCCGCCCGCCGCCGAGATCGAGGCTGGGGCGGACCTCGTCGCCCTGGCGCGGGGCTGAGAGCGAGACGGCGCGTGCGGGTCGGCCGTTAGGCGCGATACTCCCGCCGCCCTCGCGGTTGGAGCTTCAGCGATCCCGGGTGACGCGTCACCCGGGGCGCCACCGGTCCGTTCGCCGCTTCGCCGTGGCCCGCGATCACGGAGGAGGCCGAAGGCTGCGTCAGTGCGCCCGGGAACGGAAGGCGCGGCCTCGCACTTGTCCGTGCTTGCGCCACGACCGGCGCCTCAAGGGGACGGCCATGAACCAGATCCTCGTCGTCGCACTGATTTGCGCCGCGAACGTCCAGGGACAGGATTGCTCCCGCGATACGGCCCTCGACATCATCACCGGGCCGGCCCACTCCCTGCAGGAATGCCTGATCCAGGGGCCGGTGCTCGCTGCCAATTCGGGCTTCAAGGGTGAGGACGGTGCCTACGTGAAGACCCGCTGCGAAGTGAAGCGCTGATCGGCGTCTTCAACTTTGGTTCAACGGTCCAGTAATCGAATCTGTTTCGGCTCTCGCCGGGAAACGGTTAGAAGGGCCACATAAGAAACGCCAGACGCGAGAGAATGCCATGTCCGCATCCCCCGCCATCCAGACCGAGCCCTTCGACCTCGTCGCCACGACGAAGGCCGCCGGTCAAGCCGCCAAGCGCCTCTCCGACGAGGCCATCCGCCGTGTGCGCGGCCGCCTGATCGGGGCCGACGGCAAGATCGACTCGGCCAAGCTGGAAGCCCAGCAGCACGCCGCTCATGGGCTTGCGTGGCTCGCAACCTATGCCGAGGCCGTGGCCGAACTCGGCGACTACGCCGAGCGCCTCACCGCCGCCGGCCAGTTCGGCGAGACGGAGGACCTGCTGGTGCGCATCGGCGCCGGCGAGTACCTCGACCAGCTGTTCTCCGGCATCCCGATGAGCCAGGGCGAGATGGTGCGCCCGGTGGGCTCCCTCGGTCTGTCGGCCAAGGAGGCCGCGGAGTTCCGCACCGAGGCGGTGGAAACCCTGATCGCTACGGGCAACACGCCGGAGAACCGCGCCGCCCTGGTCGCCCGGATGCGGGACGGCGGCGGCGCCGCGACCGTCGGCATCTCCGGCCTCGACGAGGACATGGAGGCGATCCGCTCCGAGATGCGCCGCTTCGGTAAGGCCGAGGTCGCCGACCACGCCCACGAGTGGCACCTGCAGAACGCCTACATCCCGATGTCGATCATCGAGAAGATGGCCGAGCTCGGCGTGTTCGGCCTGACCATCCCCGAGGAATACGGCGGCATGGGCATGCCGAAGGCCGCCATGTGCGTGGTCTCGGAGGAGCTGTCCCGCGCCTATATCGGCGTCGGCTCGCTCGGCACCCGCTCGGAGATCGCCGCCGAGCTGATCCTCTGCGGCGGCACCGAGGAGCAGAAGCAGCGCTTCCTGCCCAAGATCGCCTCCGGCGACATCCTGCCCACCGCAGTGTTCACCGAGCCGAACACCGGCTCGGACCTCGCCTCCCTGCGCACCCGCGCGGTGAAGGAGGGCGACACTTGGAAGATCACCGGCAACAAGACCTGGATCACCCACCCTGTCCGCGCCGACATCATGACCGTGCTGGTGCGCACCAAGCCCGAGGAGAAGGGCCACCGTGGCCTCTCCCTCCTCATCGCCGAGAAGCCCCGCGGCACGGATGAGGATCCGTTCCCGGTCCAGGGGCTTTCCGGCGGCGAGATCGAGGTGCTCGGCTACCGGGGCATGAAGGAGTACGAGCTCGCCTTCGAGGACTTCGCCGTGCCCGCGGCGAACCTGCTCGGCGAGGTCGAGGGCAAGGGCTTCGCCCAGCTCATGCAGACCTTCGAATCCGCCCGCATCCAGACGGCGGCCCGCGCCGTCGGCGTCGCCCAGGCGGCGCTGGATGTCGGCCTGCGCTACGCCGAGGAGCGGGTGCAGTTCGGCAAGGCGCTGGTGAACTACCCCCGTGTCTCCGACAAGCTCGCGATGATGGCGGTGGAGATCAACATCGCCCGGCAGCTCACCTATTTCTCCGCCCGCCGGAAGGACGAGGGGCGCCGCTGCGACCTTGAGGCCGGGATGGCCAAGCTGCTCGGCGCCCGCGTGGCCTGGGCGGCGGCCGACAACGCCCTGCAGATCCATGGCGGCAACGGCTTCGCCCTCGAATACCCGGTGAGCCGCATTCTGTGCGACGCCCGCATCCTCTCGATCTTTGAGGGTGCGGCCGAGATCCAGGCCCAGGTCATCGCCCGCCGCCTGCTCGACGCCGCCTAAGGCGCCACCCCTTTTACCGTAGCCGGCCTCGGGCATACCCGAGGCCGGCTTTTTTGTGCCCGCTTCGCCCGCCCCACCTGAGGCGGTGCCGGGCCGGCGGCTCCTATTTCGTGATCTTCACCGAGACGGGATCACTCGACGGGAATGTCTCCTCCAGGGCCTCGTCGAGGCGCTCGTTGAGGTTCTCCTGCTTGTTCTCGGGCTGCTGCTTGTCGCCCGGGCTGGCACTGTCACGCCGGAAGCCCGCCTGACCCTCGTCCTTCTTGTCGTCGTCGCTCATGGCCCGTGCTCCTCCGTGGCACCGTCGCCGGTGCCGGTGGCGGTCAACGCCGGGCGCTGCCGGTGTTTCCGGTCGCGACTGTGATTCGCGGCCTTCGGCACGATGCGCTGACGGGGCGGGCGTCTCTCGGTTGCGTCGCACCATCGTCACGAACTCATATCCCGGCGGCGAATCACCGACCATGGACATCCGAATGCAGTTTCCGGCTTAGGTCGCGCCTGCCGCGCAAATGCTCGGGCTCGCCAGCGATCTTTCGGATGTGAAACCGGCTGTTTCAAGAGCGCGAAGATGGGACCGGAACTACGGTTCGGCACGCGAAGATTTGCGACAGGCCTTCGCGATGGCGCCACCGCCTAGACAGCCGGATCCGGTTGGGCTACGAATTCTGCCGGTGTCTTGCGACCTGCACAACAACGCCGGTTTCGAACGGGGTTGACTTTTATTGCAGCGCAACATAAGTAGATCGCGTCAGAGGCGGGGCCATCAGATCCCGCCAGCGATCTCTATCTGGTTGGAGACCCCCATGCAGACCCCGAACTTCGAGATCCCGACCGAGATGCGCGACTTCGCCGAGAAGAGCGTCGATCAGGCCCGCACCGCCGTCGGCACCATGATGGCCAACGCCATCAAGACCAGCGAGCAGATGCAGACGGCCGGTCACACCTTCCAGTCGACGTTCAGCGCCGCGATCGCCAAGGGTTTCGATCACGCGCAGAACAATGCCAACGCGGCGTTCGACTACGCGCAGAAGCTCGTCCGCACCAAGGACCTGCGCGAGGCGTTCGAGGTCCAGTCCGAGTTCATGCGCAGCCAGTTCACGGCCCTGCAGACCCAGGCGAAGGAGTTCTCCACCCTCGCCCAGAACGCGGCTCGCTGAGTCCCGTCCGGCTTCGTCTGCCTCGGGCAGACGGAGCCCCGGTCCGCCCCGGGCGGGCCAGGATGCGGGCCCCTCGCGGGGCCGCATCACACGCTGGCCGGCCCTGATTGTCCGCGAACGGCCGGCGACGGCTGTGCCCCCGCGCGCGGCAAGGGAGAGTTGCGATGTCCAAGGTGCGTCGGTCCAAGCCCCCGCGTCAGGGCGCCAAGCCTCCGGTCAATTCCAGGGCTCCGACGAACGCCGTGGCCGCAGCCGCCGAGACGTCGGCGAACGAATCCCCGGCCGGTTCGGCTCCCGCCGAAGGTGTCGAGGGGGCCGCTCTCGTCGAATCGGCCGCCGAGATGCCGGGCGCCGTGAGCCACGCGGTCGAGGTGTCTACTGCCACCGGCGAGGCCGCCACGGTGACTGCGGTGGAGACCATGGAGCAGGTCGGGACGGCCGCCACCGCCGTGTCGCCGGCCGTGGTTGTCGCCAGCACCGCGCACGCCTTGGCCGATACCGCCGAGGCCACCTCCGACATCCTTGCCCAGACCGTCCCCGTCTCGCCGCCCGTCCTGCCGCCCGCGCCGCTGGTGATGCCCGAGGCTGCGCAGACCCTCGTCGCCACTTCACGCCTGCAGGCCGAGACTCTGGGCACGGCGGTCGTGAACTACTTCATCGCCGAGGGCGAAGCCTTCGCCGCGCATATGCGGGCGCTGGCCGGTGCCCGCAGCATGGCCGAGATCGTGCGCCTGCAGATCGGTGAGTTCCAGCGGGCCGCCGATGCGACGCTGAGTTGCTGGGGCCTCCTCACCATCGCCGCCGGACGGACCGCCTCCGCCCGTTGACCGGGCTCCGCACCGCGCGGGCCCTTCGGCGCACGCCTTCGCCTTGAAACGAGCGCGATCCTGCGGTTGACCGCAAGCATCCGTTAACCATCACGCCCCTATTGCCCTTCCGACGGGCATGGGTAACGACATGGTCCGATGCCGAAGTGCGCGCACGTGATCCGATTTTCCGGCTTGAGGGCCACCCTGGGTGGCGCTCTGAGGAGTGCCACGGGCGCCGCCCCGGCGCTCGCCACCCTCCTGGCCCTCGCCCTCCCCGCCCCGGCCCAGGACACCGAGCGCGGCCGGACCTCGGCCGTGGCCATCGCGGCCGAGTTGTCGAGCCAGGGCGCCCAGAGCAAGCTCGTCCTCACCCTGTCGAAGGCCGTCGAGGCCCGCGCCTTCGTGATGGAGCGGCCGGACCGGGTCGTGATCGACCTGCCGGAGGTCAACTTCCAGCTCGACGGCGAGACGGGACGGCGGCGCGACGGCGTGGTCCAGTCTTTCCGCTACGGCCTCTTCGCGCCGGGCCGCTCGCGCATCGTGATCGACCTCGCCGCCCCCGCCATCGTCGGCCGGATCGAGACCGCGACCCGGCCCCGCGACGGGGCGGTCCTCATGACGATCCCCCTCAAGCAGGTGGAGCGGGAGGCGTTCCGCAAGGCCGCCGCCTCCTCCGATCCGTCACCGGCGCAGCCGCACGTGGCGGTGAGCGAGCCGGCGGATTCTCGCCCGCTCATCGTCATCGATGCCGGGCATGGCGGCACCGATCCCGGTGCCATCGCCTCGACGGGCGTGTTCGAGAAGGACATCGTGTTCGGCTTCGCCCAGGACCTGGCGGGCAAGCTCTCGGCCGGCGGCCACTATCGGGTGCAGATGACCCGCGACCGGGACGTGTTCGTCCCCCTGCTCGAACGGGTCCGCATTGCCCGCGATGCGAAGGCCGACCTGTTCATCTCGATCCATGCGGATTCGATCTCCTCCGCGCCGCAGGTGCGGGGCGCCACGATCTATACCGGCTCCGAGAAGGCCACCGACGCCGAATCGGCCAAGCTCGCCGAGCGCGAGAACCGGGCCGACGCCGCCGCGGGCGCCGAGGCGTCGGAGGCGCCGCCGGACATCGCCGACATCCTCCAGGAACTCACCCTGCGGGAGACGCGCGGCTTCTCCTCCGGCTTCGCTCGCTCCCTCATGGGCCAGCTCGGCCCGGTGATGGAGATGAGCGCCAAGCCCCACCGCGAGGCTCGCTTCGTGGTCCTGCGCTCGCCCGACGTGCCGAGCGTCCTCGTGGAACTCGGCTACCTGTCGAGCAAGCGCGACCTGGAGATGCTCCAGAACCCGGAATGGCGCGCGGGGGTGACGGGTTCGATGGCCAAGGCGGTCGACCAGTTCTTTGCAACCCGCACGAGTATCGGTCGCCAGGGCGCGGGCGCCCGCCGATCGGCGGCCATCGCCCCAGTTTCACCATAGATACGGTGTGGATACGGGTCGATCGGATGACCCGGTTCGCGAGGTTGTAACGTCCTCCTCGCCGGGCTCCTGAAGGCAGCGTCCGGGACCTGATCGCGCCGCGAAGGGCGCGGCTCCGGGCTTCGCCGGCCATGAGCGGAACACCGGATGCGTCTGATCCTTCGTTTCTTCGGGATTCTGTTCAGCGCGGGCGCGGTGCTGTTCTGCGTCGGCGCCGTCTTCGCGGGCTACTTCTACTGGAAGTACAGCCAGGACCTGCCGGACCACGCCCAGCTCGCCAACTACGAGCCGCCGGTGATGACCCGCGTCCACGCGGCGGACGGGTCGCTGCTCGCCGAGTATGCCCGCGAACGCCGCCTCTACCTGCCGATCCAGGCCATGCCGAAGATCGTGGTGGCGGCCTTCCTCTCGGCCGAGGACAAGAACTTCTACAAGCACGGCGGCATCGACCCCGAGGGGATCGTGCGCGCCTTCCTCACCAACGCCAAGTCGGGCAAGAGGCAGGGCGCCTCGACGATCACCCAGCAGGTTGCCAAGAACTTCCTCCTGTCGTCGGAGCAGACCTACGATCGCAAGATCAAGGAGGCGCTGGTCGCCCTGCGGATCGAGGCCGCCTACTCCAAGGACAAGATCCTGGAGCTCTACCTCAACGAGATCTTCCTCGGCACCATCGTGCCGGGCCGGAACCTGCACGGCGTCGCGGCCGCCGCCCTCGATTATTTCGGCAAGTCCGTCCACGAGTTGACGATCAACGAGGCGGCCTACCTCGCCGCCCTGCCGAAGGGGCCGAACAACTACCACCCCTACCGCAAGACCCAGGCGGCGCTGGACCGGCGCAACGAGATCATCCGCCTGATGCGCGAGAACGGGTACATCACCCGCGAGGAAGAAGAGAACGCCAAGAAGCAGCCGCTCGGCGTGAACCCCCGGCCGGCCTTCCCCAACGGCACCATCGCCAACTACTTCACCGAGGAGGTCCGGCGCGAGATCTCGGAGCGCTACGGCGAGAAGAAGCTCTACGAGGGCGGCCTCTCCGTGCGCACCACCCTCGACCCGAAGATGCAGGGCTGGGCGCGCAAGGCGCTGGTGGACGGCCTCGTGCGCTACGATCAGGCCCATGGCTGGCGCGGGCCGGTGGCCCATGTGGAGCTCGCGGGCCGGGACTGGGGCCAGGCCGCGGGCGAGGTGCCGGCGCTCGGCGACGTGGCGCCCTGGCGGCTCGCGGTGGTGCTCGCCTCCGCGGCGGGCGGCGTCCAGGTCGGGCTCCAGCCCCGGCGCGAGGCCTCCGGCCAGTTCTCGAAGGACCGGGACACGGGCGTCATCCCGCCCGAGGGGATGCGCTGGGCCGGGCGGGCGAACCTGCGCCCCGGCGACATGGTCTACGTGGAGGCCATGGACGGCGGCAAGAACCAGTACCGCCTGCGCCAGCGGCCGGAGGTCTCCGGCGCCATCGTGGCGATGGACCCGAACACCGGCCGCGTCCACGCCATGGTCGGCGGGTTCTCCTACGACGAATCCGAGTTCAACCGCGCCACGCAGGCGATGCGCCAGCCGGGCTCGTCCTTCAAGCCGATCGTCTACTCGGCGGCGCTGGACAACGGCTACACGCCGTCCTCCATTGTCCTCGACACGCCGATCACCATCGAGGCCGGTCCCGGCCAGGAAGCGTGGACGCCCTCGAACTACGACGGCAAGTCCGGCGGCCCGCACACCCTGCGCTACGGGATCGAGCACTCGAAGAACCTGATGACGGTGCGGCTCGCCAAGGACATCGGCATGCCGCTGATCGCGGAGTATGCCCGCCGCTTCGGCGTCTACGATGACATGCTGCCCGTGCTGCCCATGTCGCTGGGCGCGGGCGAGACCACCGTGATGCGGATGGTTACCGCCTACTCGATGCTCGCCAACGGCGGCCGCCGCATCCGCCCGACGCTGATCGACCGTATCCAGGATCGGATCGGCGAGACGATCTACCGCCACGACAACCGCAAGTGCATCGGCTGCGACGCGGACAAGTGGTCCGGCCAGGACGAGCCCAAGCTGGTGGACGATTCCGAGCAGGTGCTCGACCCGCTCACCGCCTACCAGATGGTCTCGATCATGGAGGGCGTGGTCCAGCGCGGCACGGCGACGATCCTGAAGCAGATCGGCAAGCCGCTGGCCGGCAAGACCGGCACGACCAACGACGCGAAGGACGCGTGGTTCGTGGGCTTCTCGCCCGATCTCGCGGTCGGCATCTATATCGGCTTCGACAAGCCCCGCTCGCTCGGCGACCGGGCGACGGGCGGCGGTCTCTCCGCGCCCATCGCCCTGGACTTCCTGAAGCAGGCGCTGAAGGACAAGCCGCCGACGCCGTTCCGCGTGCCGCCGGGCATCAAGCTGATCCGCGTGAACCTCGCCTCCGGCACCCGCGCCGGCTCGGGCGAAGGCGCCGGCACCATCCTGGAGGCGTTCAAGCCGGGCACCGCCCCGCCGGACTACAGCGCGCCCGCCGCCAATTCGGCTCCGGCCGCGGCCGCCGTCCCGGCGGACGCCGACAGCGCCGCCCAGGCGGGCGGGGTGTACTGAGATTCACTGCGCGGTGAATGGCTGAAAACAGATCGTTATCCCGGAGCCGTGGAGCAGGGTCCGGGATGGCTGCGGTGGACTTAAGCCGCGGGATGGTGCCCCCCGCCTCGGGGAATTTCCCGGCTGACCCCCGCCCTCACCTCGTCCCGAGGTGCGGCGGAGCCGCCTCGAAGGAGACCTCCAGGGATCGCAGGGCCATCTGGAGCGCTCTCTTCGAGGCCCGCCAAGGCGGGCACCTCAGGATGAGGGCGAGCGTAGGATGAGCTTCGCAACGCCCCCAAGGGACACGACAGTCACTCCCCCAGGTACCGCGCCTCCAGATGCGCCCGGAACGCCGCCGTGCCCAAGGGCGCGCCCGTGGCTTCCGCGAGGAGCGCGTCGGTGCCGAGCAGGCTGCCGCGCCCGTGGATGTGGGTGCGCAGCCACGTCCGCAGCGGCGCGAAATCGCCCTGCGCGAGGCATCCCGGCAGGGCCGGCTCCGCCGTTCTCGCGGCGCGGAAGAGCTGCGCCGCCGCCATGGCGCCGAGGGTGTAGGTCGGGAAGTAGCCGAAGGCGCCGCTCGGCCAGTGGATATCCTGCAGGCAGCCGAGGCGGTCGTCGGGCACGTCCAGGCCGAGGAGATCGCGCATCCCGTCGTTGAAGGCGCCGGGCAGGTCGGCCACGGCGAGGTCGCCCGCGATCATCGCCGTTTCCAGACGGTAGCGCAGGAGGATATGGGCCGGATAGGTCGCCTCGTCGGCATCGACGCGGATGAAGCCCGGCACCACGCGGGTGTAGAGGCGGTACAGGTTCTCCGCCTCCCAGGCCGGTCCCGACCGGCCGAAGGCGTGACGCAGGAGCGGCGCGAGGTAGGCGACGAACTCCCGGCTCCGGCAGGCCTGCATCTCCACGATGAGCGATTGGCTCTCGTGAAGGCTCATCCCGCGCGCGGAGCCCACGGGCTGATGCCGCCACTCGGCCGGGCGGCCTTGCTCGTAGAGGGCATGGCCGGTCTCGTGCAGCACACCCATCAGGGCGCGGGAGAAATCCGCCTCGTCGTAGCGGGTGGTGATACGGACGTCGTCCGTGGCGCCCCCGCAGAACGGGTGCAGGCTGATGTCGAGGCGTCCGCGCGTCTCGTCGAAGCCGAGCGCCCGCATCAGGGTGAGGCCGAGCTGCCGCTGGGTCTCGATCGGGAAGGGCCCGTCCAACGGCACCGGCGCCGGCCGCGACTCCTGCCGCTCGCGGGCCTCCGCGATCAGGCCGGGAAGCCAGGAGGTCAGGTCCGAGAAGAGCGGGTCGATGATCGACCGCCGCATCCCCGGATCGTATCCGTCGAGCAGCGCGTCGTAGGGGTCGAGTCCGAGCGCCGCGCCCTTGGCCTGCCCGATCTCCCGCTGGAGGCGGAGCAGTTCCTCCAGATACGGGGCGAGCCGGGCGAAATCCGCATCGCGCCGCGCCTCGCGCCAGACCATCTCGGAGCGGGACACCGCCCGCGAGCGCGCCTCCACCAGGGCCTGCGGCACCGCCGAGGCGTGGGTATGGGCGCGGCGCATCTCGTAGAGGTTGGCGGCGGGCCACGTCTCCAACCCGCCCTCGGCCTCGGCCGCAGCGAGGTCGTCGGCGGTGGCCGGCGCTGTCAGGATCTCGTGGGCGAGGCCGTGCAGCACGGCCAGCTGCTCGCCCCGGGACTCCGCGGCCCCGTCGGGCATCATCGCCTGCGCGTCCCACCCGAGGATGCCCGCCGCGCCTTCGAGGGCCGCCAGACGGGAAAACCGGGCTTCGAGGGAACTGTAAGCGGTCATGTCGGCCTCACCTCTCGTCGCGCTGCCACTCGTGCAAGCAAAGCGATCCGGGGTAAAGCGTCATGGGTGCCTGGGCTGCGTCGCTCTCAGTGACGGTATTTGCAAGAGCAAGCATCAAGCATCGGGCGGGAGCCCGTGGCCCCCGCCCGTCTCAGCCTCACACGAAGTGCTGGCCGCCGTTGATGGTCAGCGTCGAGCCGGTGACGAAGCCCGCCTCGTCGCTGGCGAGGTACTCGACCGCGTGGGCGATCTCGTCGGCCTCGCCGAGGCGGCCGGTCGGGATGGTGGAGATGATCTTGTTGCGGATGTCCTCCGGCACGGCCATCACCATCTCGGTGGCGATGTAGCCCGGCGCCACGACGTTCACGGTGATGCCCTTCGAGGCGCTCTCCTGCGCCAGCGCCTTGGCGAAGCCGACCACGCCCGCCTTGGCGGCGGAGTAGTTGGTCTGGCCGGCCTGGCCCTTCTGGCCGTTGATCGACGAGATGATGATGATGCGCCCGAAGCCGCGGGTGCGCATGCCGTCGATGAGCGGACGGGTGCAGGTGAACATCGAGTCGAGGTTGGTCTTGATGACCGCCTGCCACTTCTCGAAGGTCATCTTGTGGAAGGCGCCGTCGCGGGTGATGCCGGCGTTGTTCACCAGCACGTCGATCGGCCCGACCTCGGCCTCGATCGCCTTGATGCCGGCCTCGCAGCTCGCCATGTCGCCCACGTCGAACTTGAAGACCGGGATCCCGGTCTCGTCCTTGAATTTCTGGGCGGCTTCGTCGTTGCCGCCGTAGTTCGCGGCGACCTTGTAGCCCTTGTCCTTCAGCCGCTTCGAGATCGCCGCGCCGATGCCGCGGGTGCCGCCGGTGACGAGGGCGACGCGTCCTTGAGCCATTCTCGTTTCCTCCTGTTCGCACGCCTGCTTGCTGCGTACGGATGGCTTCCGCACGTCATTTTTTTCACGCCGATAAGCAAGATAACTTTTGGGGCCCCCTCGAAGGCTGTCGAGGGGGCCCCGTTACAAATCGATCAGGCCCGCTCGACACACATCGCGACGCCCATGCCGCCGCCGATGCAGAGCGTCGCGAGGCCCTTCTTGGCGTCGCGGCGCTTCATCTCGTGCAGGAGCGTGACGAGGACGCGGGCGCCCGAGGCGCCGATCGGGTGGCCGATGGCGATGGCGCCGCCGTTGACGTTCACCTTCGCGTCGTCCCAGCCCATGTCCTTGTTCACGGCCAGCGCCTGGGCGGCGAAGGCTTCATTGGCCTCGATCAGGTCGAGGTCGGAGGGCGACCAGCCCGCCTTCTCCAGGGCCTTGCGCGAGGCCGGAATCGGCCCGGTGCCCATGATCTTCGGATCGACGCCCGCCGTCGCCCAGGACTTGATCTTGGCGAGCGGGGTGAGGCCGCGCTTCTGCGCCTCCGAAGCCGACATCAGCACGATGGCGGCCGCGCCGTCGTTGAGGCCCGAGGCGTTGGCGGCGGTGACGGTGCCCTCCTTCGAGAAGGCGGGCTTCAGCTTGGCCATGGCCTCGACGGTGGCGCCGTCGCGGATGTACTCGTCCGTGTCGACGATGGTGTCGCCCTTCCGGCCCGGCACGGTGACGGGGACGATCTCCTCCTTGAACCGGCCCTCCTTGCGGGCGGCCTCGGCCTTGTTCTGCGAGCGGGTCGCGAATTGGTCCTGCTGCTCACGGGTGAGCTGGAACGCCTGGGCGACGTTCTCGGCGGTGGTGCCCATGTGGTAGCCGTTGAAGGCGTCCCACAGGCCGTCCTTGATCATCGTGTCGATGAGCTTGATGTCGCCCATCTTCTGCCCGCCGCGCAGGTACTGGCAGTGGGGCGAGAGGGACATGGATTCCTGACCGCCCGCCACGATCACCTTGGCGTCGCCGTTCTGGATCTGCTGCATGCCGACCGCGACGGTGCGCAGGCCCGAGCCGCAAACCTGATTGAGGCCCCAGGCGGTCGCCTTCTCGGGGATGCCGGCCTTGATCGCCGCCTGACGGGCCGGGTTCTGCCCGGCACCCGCCGTCAGCACCTGACCGAAGATGACCTCATCCACGTCGTCGGGCGAGACCTGGGCCCGCTCGAGCGCCGCCTTGATCGCGGTCGCCCCGAGTTCGTGGGCCGGCACCGCCGCGAAGGCACCAGCGAAGGAGCCCACAGGGGTCCGTGCGGCCCCGACGATGACGATGTCTTCGTTGCCTGCCATGACGTTCTCCTCTCGCGGCTGGCGCGTCGCATTAGCAGTCTTGCCGCGCTTCCATGAGCCGTGGAGCGATGAAGTGCGCCGACACGGTGAAGTCAAGGCGGCTTCGGCCGTGCGGCGCGCCGTTTCGCATCCCCGAAGCCCGGAATCCGCGGCGCCGCCACCGCGAAGCGCCGGAACTGGGCATCTGCGTCGCGCAGATGCAATATTCTGCACGGGATGGCAGCAATTTGCTGTTTTCTGCGTGAGACGAAGCTCTTATGTGTTGTGTGCGGGCGCGAAAACGCGCACCAGCCGGGTGCCGAGGTCGTGCGCTGCGGCATCCGGACGTTCGAGTGGAGAAAGGCCGTTCTGCGATGGCGGATACGATGAAGTCCCCCCAGACCGTCATCAAGAAATACGCGAACCGGCGTCTCTACCACACCGGCACCTCGACCTACGTCACCCTCGAGGACCTCGCGACGATGGTGCAGAACGGCGAAGACTTCGTCGTCTACGACGCGCGCTCCGGGGACGACATCACCCGCTCGGTGCTGACGCAGATCATCTTCGAGCAGGAGAACAAGGCGGGGGCCGAGAATCTGCTGCCGGTGGCCTTCCTGCGCCAGCTGATCCGCTTCTACGGTGACAGCATGCGCGCCATGGTGCCGAGCTTCCTCGAATTCTCCATGGCGAACTTCGCCAAGGATCAGGACGGGCTGCGCGAGAAGTTCGCGCACAGCTTCGGCCCCTCCGCCTTCCAGCACGCCATCGAGCAGCAGGTCCGCACCAACATGAACTTCTTCGGCGATGCCATGAAGATGTTCACGGGCTTCGCCGCCCCCGGCGCCGGCGTGACCCCGCCGGCTGCGGCGGCTCCGGTGCAGGGCACCGAACTCGACGATCTGAAGCGGCAGATGCTGGAGATGCAGGCCCGCTTGGAACAGCTCGCCCGGAAGTAGGCCCGCGCCCGTCACGGTACGCCGGGCGCAGCCCGTGACCGGAAAAGGTTGACGAACCGTTACCGGCGGCCCCACCTTTGCTCCTCCCGCCATCGAGGCATGCGGGAGTGCTGAGATGATACGGATCACGCCGGTCGGAAGTGTCAGAACGGAACGTGTCATCGACGGCCGCGCCGCCGATCGCGCGGCTGCGTCGCCCACGCCGCCGTCGCGCGCCCTCACGGTGATCGGGGGCGGGCGTGCCGAGACGGACGACCGCTCCACCGCCTGGCTGCGGGACGGCCGCACGGAGGCGGGCTTCGTCACGCAGCTGCTCGTCGGGGCAGACCCGACCCTGCAGACGTCCCGCCTCGCCCGGACCCGGCAAGCTGCCGCCTCTTACGCGACCATGGCCCGCCGCCTAGCCTGACCGGCACGGCGCACTCCGGGTGCCCCGCCGCCCCGGTCTTTATGTGCCCCGCGGATATCGCGGCTACCGATGGCGCGCGGACCTGCCGTACCCCGGAAACGAATCAGCCCCGGTGCGCGGGGCCGATGACGGCGCGCTGTCCGGGGCTGATCGATGGACGCAGTGGCGCTGGTCGCGCCCTCCCGCGATGACGGCTTACGCCTCGGCCGACTTGACCTTGAGCACCTGACGGCCGCGGTACATACCGGTCTTGAGATCGATGTGGTGCGGGCGGCGCAGCTCGCCGGAATCCTTGTCCTCGACATAGGTCGGGGCCTTGAGGGCATCGGCCGAACGGCGCATGCCGCGGCGGGAGGGGGAAGTCTTTCGCTTCGGAACGGCCATGGCGCGGGTCCTTCGGGTCTATCGGCGGACAAAGCGACGCGCGGACGGTGCCTCGATCGAGGGGCCGCCACACACACCGCAGGATACGGATGAGGCGGCGCTTATAGCGGCGGAGCCCCGTTCTGGCTAGAGCGGCGATGCAGGCGAATGTGCGCCGCACCGCGAGCGTTCACTGCAAGCCCGCCGCCGCGATCCCCTCGGTCAGCGCCTCGCCAGCGAGATCCTCGCCCAGGCGCCGCAACGCCAGCTCGACGGCGACGAGCGTCGATTCGCTGGCGGCGGCGGAGACGAGACTGTGGGCGGCGAGCAGATGGTCCGCCGCGCGCTCCAGGGTCGAGCCCTGCCGCACTCCGGGCTCCGTCGGGCGCAGGCACCCGGAGACCGCGGCGATGTCCTCCGGCGGCTCCGGCAGCACCGTCACCGACCCGTGGAAGCCGAGGAACGTCCGCCCCGGCGGCCCGAAGGAGGGTACCGCCCCGGCGAGGACCCAGAGGAGACGCTGGTCCGGCGCGCGCACGCGATAGCGGACGCTGAAGGCGCATTGCTCCTTGATGGCGGCGAGCACGAGATTGCGGACGCTCTCGCGGTCCTCCGGATGCACCACACGCGTCCAGCCGAAGCTTCTCGCGTCGGCCAGCGATTGGCCGGTGAGGCTCGTCCAGTCCTTGCTGAGGAAGGTGCAGAGCCCCGCCTCGTTGGTGACGAATACCATTCCACGCGTCCATGCGCAGGGGGCGGGCACACCTCGAAAATACGTGCCTTCCTTAGATTGCTCACAGGCGCGACAAAGCAAGTATCGGCCGCCGCTCGCGCGGGTGACGATCGGTAGGGCGCCGAACCGTTAAGCACCGGTTCAAACCGGAAGGCGCAGACCGCAGGGGCGGCACCGTCGAGCGGGCCGTGACTTCGGGAGAATCCCCCATGGCCTCCTTCACGCCCACCCTGTCCGGCCTGCGCGCCCTCGCCCTCGCCTCGGCCCTGATCGCCGGTCCCGTCCTCGGCGGGTCTGCCTTCGCGCAGACGGCGGCCCCCGCCGCGCCCACCGCCCCGGCCAAGCCGATGGCCCCGAGCGCCCCCGTCGCCGGGTCGCCCAACGCGGCCAAGGCGCCGCTCCTCGACATCAACAGCGCCAGCGCCGAGGACCTCGACAAGCTCCCCGGGATCGGCGCCGCCCGCTCCGCCGCGATCATCAAGGGCCGCCCCTACAAGGGCAAGGACGAGCTCGTTCAGAAGAAGATCATCCCGCAGAACGTCTACGACTCGATCAAGGACAAGATCATCGCCAAGCAGAAGTAGCGGCGGCGGGATCTATTCGGGCAGGGCGCCGGAGGGCATGGTGAAGCCCGAGGGGGTCTTGTCCGGGGTTTTCGCCTTGGGTTGGGCCCTGACCTGCGCCTTCCTGCCGGCCGGACCGGTGCCGGCGGGGGCGCCCGACGGCTCGGCGCCCACGGCTTCGCCGCCGAGCGCACCGGCCCCGGCGGTCTGAGGCCCGGCGGCCTTGGCCGCCTTCGCCTTGGCGCTGGCGCCCTTCGCGGCCTTGCTCGCCGCCTTCGCATCGCCTTTGCCATCCCCCTTCGCCACCTTCGGGGGCGGCTCGGGCGGCGCCTCCGGGGCCGGCTCGCAGGCCTTGAAGCCGAGGGACGCGAGGGGCCGCCCGTCGTCGCCGACGACGCCGAGGCTGTCGGGCAGGATGGGCAGCTGCGGATCCCACTGGATCGGCGCCCCCAGGACGCCCTGCAGCGAGTTCGGCGGGCCGCCCCGTCGCAGACTCGTGAAATCCGGCCCGTAGGCGGTCGCCCGCTTGTGGCCGATCACCACCTCCAAAACCTGGGTGAAGTCCGGCGTCAGCGGCCGCAGCGGGTTGTCGATGCGCACCATGCCGGCGCGTATCACATGGAAGCCGAAGCCCTTGCCGCTCTCGTAGCGGGCGGCCTGCGCGTCGCAGGTGATGCCGCCCGGGCCTGCGGCGGGCATTGCCGGAGGCACGGGGGGCGCGGCCGAGGGCGCGCTCTCGGCCGCGCCCCCCGTGAGGGCGAGCAAGGCGGCGCAGGCCCGCGCGATCCTCCTCATCGGCCCTGCTCCTGCTGCTCGACGGGGGGCCGCGGGGACGCCTCGATCACCTCCGCCGAGCGGTCGATCGGGCTCGCCTTCGGCCGGCGCAGCGGGCCGACCAGCAGGTCCGTCGCGTCGTCGTGGAAGTCGCTGTCCATGCGCAACGGTGGCCGCCGCCCCCGGGAGGCGGTGCGCAGGACGAGGACCCCGATCGCGATGACGATCAGGACCGCGAGGAAGATCAGCAGTCGCTCCATCAGGATTGCAGTGATACCCGGATGCGCGCGGCCCGTCATCCGAACCTGCGGAACGCCTCTTGCGTAGGGGGCCGGGATGGCAGGCGGGCAAGAATACAGGAACGCACGATGACCGATCAGACCGGCCGAGGCTCCGACGCGTTGGAGGCGCACCTCCTCGGGCTGATCGACAGCGCGCGGGAGCAGGCGAGCGAGGACCCCTTCCGCAATCCCGTGCTGGCCGTGACCCTCGCCATCACCCGCGCCTTCGACCGGGGCGAGATCGCGGAAGCCGACCTCGACGGGCTCTTCGCCCGGCTGCGCACAGCCTCCCTCGGGGCGCGGGCGCAGCGGCTCAGGGATTACGTGGGCCTCGACCAAGCCGACGCCGCCGCCGTGGCGTCCGAGCTGGTGGCGGCCGTGCCCGACCGGAGCGGCGCCTTCGAGGATTTCGCCCGGCTGATCCACCGCACCGCCTTCGCCGTGGTCTTCACCGCGCACCCGACCTTCGGGATGCCCCAGGCCGTCGCCTCGCTGCTGGCCCAGGCCGCGACCGCGCGCGAGACCGGGCGCCGGGAGGAGCTCGTGGACAGGGCCGCCGCGCTGTCGACCCGGCCCGACGTGCCGATCTCCCTCGACGTGGAGTTCGAGCAGGCCTGCGCCGCCGCCAACAACGCCCGCCTCGCCCTCGACGCCTTCAACGGCGCCCTCGTCGATGCCGCCCGCCGCCGCTGGCCCGAGCGCTGGACCGAACTCTCCCCGCGCCCCTTCGCGGTGGCGAGCTGGGTCGGCTGCGACACGGACGGACGCACCGACATCGGATGGTGGGACACCCTGCGCTACCGCCTGATCTCGAAGCGGATGCAGTTCGACCGGGTGATGCGCGAGTTGCCCGACATCCCCGCCGCCCGGGCGGCGCGGGGCCTCGCTGAGGGCGCGCTGAGCGCCGTGAACCGCCAGCTCGCCGTCGCCCCCCGCCTCGGCGACAAGCCCTCCCTGGAGGCGGTGCACCGGTTCTCCCTGGCCCTGATCATCGAGCGGGAGCGGGCCCAGACCGACGCGGCGCCCCTCGTCACCGCCCTGAACGCGGCGCTGGAGGGCACACAGGACGAGGCCGACCGCCGGGCCATCGCGGTGCTGCGGGCCGGCGTCGAGACCCACGGCCTGTCGAACGCCCTGCCGCATTTCCGGCTCAACGCCTCGCAGATCCACAACGCCGTCCGCCGGGTGATCGACCTCGACGGCGAACCCACCGACGCCGCCCGCCGCCGCTCGCACCTCGCGACGATCCACTCGCTCCTCGACGACGTGCGGCCGGTGGCCGTGGATTTCGGGGCGCTCGCCGCTGAGCGCGCCTCCGCCGCCCGCCTGATGATGACGATCGCCCAGATCCTCAAGCACGTCGACGGCACCCACCCGGTGCGCTTCCTCATCGCCGAGACGGAGACCGGCTACACCCTGCTCGCGGCCCTGTGGCTCGCCCGGCATTACGGCATTGCCGACAAGCTGGAGATCACCCCCCTCTTCGAGACGGCGAGCGCGCTGGAACAGGGCATCCGGGTGCTGGACGACGCCCTGCGCAACCCACACTGGCGGGCCTACATCAAGCGGATCGGGCGGCTGACCGTCCAGTTCGGCTACTCGGATTCCGGCCGCTACGTCGGCCAGCTCGCGGCGACCTTCTGGATCGAGCGCCTGCGCCTGCGCATCACCGAGATGCTGGTGCAGAACGGCCTCGCGGAGGTGGAGCTCGCGATCTTCGACACCCACGGCGAATCGATCGGCCGGGGCGCCCATCCGACGAGCCTGCGCGACCGCCTCGCCTACCTCGCCCCCGAGGATGCCCGCGACCGCGCCCGCAAGGCGGGGCTGAAGGTGCGCCTCGAATCGAGCTTCCAGGGCACCGACGGCTACCTGCTCTTCGGGACCCGCGAGTTGGCCGATGCGAGCCTCGCGCGGATCGCCGAGCACGTCTACGCCCTCGACATCGCCGAGGAGGATGCCTTCGCGGGCTACGCCCTTAGCGAGCGCGAGGTCAGGGGCGCGGCCAAGCCCACCGGGACGGCCGCGGCCGCCGACGACCCGATCTATTCCGAGCCGGACTTCGCCCTGGAGTTCTTCACGGTGGTCCGGCAGGAGATGGAGTCGCTGGTCGACGACACCGGCTACGCCGCCCTGCTCGGCACCTTCGGCCCGAGCCTCCTCGACCGCACGGGCTCCCGCCCCGTCGCCCGCCAGACGGATTCCGGCGGCCCGGCGCGGATCACCCATCCGCGCCAGATGCGGGCGATCCCCAACAACGCGATCCTGCACCAGCTCGGCTTCCTGGCGAACTCTTTGCACGGGCTCGGCCGGGCGGCGGCGCGGGGGCCGGACCTGTTCCGCGACATGCGCCGGGACTCGGTGCGCTTCTCCCGCGCCTTCCGCCTCGTGCAGCACGCGGCCTCCGTGGGCGACCTCGACGTGCTGCGCGCCTACGTGGACACCCTCGATCCGGCGGTGTGGCTGGAGCGGGCGCGGCGGACGCAGAAGGATTTCCGGCGGGACGAACTCGTGGTGATCGCGGGCGCCCTGGAGCGCCTCGACCTCGCCTCGGACCTGCGCCGCCTGTTCGGGCGGCTCACCCGGGACTGGCTCGCCCTCCATGCCGCCGCGCCCGACCTCTCGGGCATGTCCGCCCGGCTGACCCTGCTTCACGCCCTGCGGCTCGCCCTGATCCACCGGATCTGGTTCCTCGCCGTCCACATCCCCGGGTTCCGGCCCCAGGCGGGCATCACCCGCGAGCAGATGCTGGAGCGCTTCCTGCGCCTCGACATCGAGGGCTGCCTGAAGATCCTCGACGAGATCTTCCCCAACGAGCCGGACCCGACGCTCGGTCTCAACTTCGGCGAGCCCGCCGGGCCGCGCGACACGGGGACCTACGAGGTGGAGCATGCCACGCTCTTCCAGCCGATTCGCCGGATGTTCGGACAGGTCCGCGAGATCTCAGGGATGATCCAGCACGAGGTCGGGGCTTTCGGCTAGTGCAGCGACGCACTCACTCCGTCCCGGCGTGCCCACACTAGCTGGTTGTTCCTGCCCCAGTTTTTCCAGTTTCGGGTCACGCCACCGTCTGGATCGACGCCCTCGGCTCTGCAACCTCCGCCGTCATTGTAAGCAAAGCGAAGCAATCCAGGGATGCGCTACGGTCGAAAAGCGGCCCTCCACCCCTGGATTGCTTCGTTCCACTCGCGATCACCGGGCAGCGTGCGCGCAATGACGGGGTGGCGCGTCGACACCTGAACGCCCGCTTTACCGAAACGATCATCACTCGTTCAGACCCGCGCGGCTAGACCGTACGGACAGACTTGCCGTGGGTGGAATCGAGAGGCGCCGCCGGCGGCAGGAACGTCCACGAGAACATGTGCGTGTTAACCGCCGCTTCCGCCCCGGGCCGACCTCTCGTCATCGACGCGTGGCTGGTCTTTCCACTCTCCTCCTTTGCCGTATCGGTGCGCGCGTGAAGATCGCAGTCCTCGCTCATCTTAAGTATCCGATCGGACAACCTCATGCCGGCGGATTGGAGATGCATACCCATCTGCTCGCTACGGCGCTGCGGCGTCACGGGCACGATGTGGTTCTGTTTGCCAGCAAGGGCTCGGATCCCGTCCTCGACCCCGTGATGCTGTGCGAGCCGACCGGCGACGCGCTCACCCATCCCGAGCGCGAGGAGGAGATCGACCGCACCGAGGCGGACGCCTACCGGCGGATGATGCAGATGGTGGCCGAAGGCGGCTTCGACCTCGTCCACAACAATTCCCTCCACGCCCTGCCCCTGCAGGAGAGCGGTCGACTCGGGCTGCCCTGGGTGACGGTGCTGCATTGCCCGCCCTTCGAGGCCCTGACCAAGGGCATCGTGAAGGCCGACCCGGACATGGCGTTCCTGGCCGTCTCCACCTCGCTCGCCCAGGATTGGACCGAGTTCGTGCCCCACGCCCAGGTGGTGGGCAACGGCGTCGATCTCTCGACCTTCGCCTTCGGGGCGACGCCGGACGAGCCGGCCTATGCCTTCTGGTCGGGCCGGATCGTGCCGGAAAAGGGCCTGCACCTCGCCATCGACGCCGCCCGCGCCGCCGGCCTGCCCCTCGTCTTCGCCGGGCCGAAGCTCAACCCCGGCTACTGGGACGAGGAGATCGCGCCGCGCCTCGGGCCGGACCTCACCCATCTCGGCCACCTCACCCACCGGGATCTCGCCCGCCACCTCGCCAAGGCAAGGGTGGCGATCGTCTCGCCGCGCTGGGAGGAGCCCTTCGGCCTCGTGGTCGCCGAGGCGCTGGCCTGCGGCACGCCCGTGGCGGCCTTCCGCCGGGGTGCCATGCCGGACATCCTGGACGAGACCTGCGGGCGCCTCGCGGAGCCGGATGACGCGCAGAGCCTCGCCGAGGCGATCCGCGGCGCGGCCATCCTGTCCCGGCGCGCGTGCCGCGAGCGGGCGGAGGCCCTCTACGACGCCGAATCGATGTTCGAGAAGTACTTCGAGATCTACCAATCCGTCATCGCCCATGCGGCGGAGCGGGCCCACACGCCCCTGCGCCGGGTCGCGGGCGGCCGGGCCTGATCGAGGACCACCTCCGATGCGTCCCTGCGTCGTCTGCATTCCGGCCCGGAACGAGGCCCTGCGGTTGCCCCGCCTGCTCGCGAGCCTCGCGGCGCAGGAGGGGGTGGGGCCGGGCACGGCCCTGAAGGTCGTGGTGCTGGCCAACAACTGCACCGACGGCACCGAGGAGGCCGTGCGCGACGCCGAGGCGTCGGGCTCCCTGAACGGGCTCGACCTGCGGCTGATCTCGGCCACCCTCGCCCCGTCTGAGGCCCATGTCGGCACCGCCCGGCGCATGGCCCTCGAAGCGGGCGCCGAGTGGCTGGAAGCGGAGGGCGCCGGGGACGGCATCCTGCTCACCACGGACGCGGACGCCCGCCTGCCGGCGGATTGGCTCCCGGCCAACCTGACGGCGCTCGGCGCGGCGGAGATCGTCGGCGGTCGCCTCGTGATCGACGGGGACGAGGCCCTCGCCCCGGCGGTGGCCGACCTCACCGCCCGCGTCGAGCGCTACTGGGCGGCGGTGCGGCGGATCGAGGAACTGATCGACCCCCTCCCCCATGATCCGGCGCCGCGCCATGGCGACCATACCGGCGCCAGCCTCGCCTTTCCCGTATCCCTCTACCGCGCGGTCGGCGGGTTGCCCCCCCTGCCCTGCGGCGAGGACAACGCCCTCGTCGGCCTGATGCGGGATCGTGGCGCGCGGCTGCGGCACTGCCCGCAGGTGAGCGTCTTCGTCTCCGCCCGCCGCGACGGGCGCGTCACCGGCGGCATGGCCACCGAGATGGAGCGCCGGGCCCGCGCCGCCGCCGGGGAGCCCTATCGGCTGCCGGAGGCCGCCCACTGGCACCGGGTCGTCCTGCGCCGGGCCGACCTGCGCCGGGCCTTCGCCCTGTCCGACGATGCCCGCGCGGAGCGTTGCGCGGCCCACGGCCTCGGCCCCAACGATCTCGCGGCGATCCTGGCGGGCGGGTGCCCGAACGCCTTCGCCTTCGTGGAACGGGCCGACCGGCTGATCGAGGCCGGAGCCGACCCCGCCGCCGCCTGCGACATCGACCGCGCCATCGCCGACCTCGACGCGCTGGCCGCACGGTTGGCGGGCGGGACCGCCGCCAAGGCGGCCGCGTGACCGGCGGGATCGGCTGGTACGTCCACCACCAGGGTGCCGGGCACCTGCACCGCGCCCGCGCCGTGGCCGCCCACCTCGCCCGGCCCTGCACCGTCATCGGCACCCTCGCGGGCCTCGATCCGGGCGGCCTGCCCGCCCTCGACCTGCCGGATGACCGGCCCCTCGACCCGGCGGAAGGCTTTTCGGGACGGGACGGAGAGGCCGCGCGGCCGGAGGCGTTCCACTACGCGCCCCTGAACCATCCCGGCCTGCGCCGCCGCATGGCGCTGATCGCGGAGTGGGCCGAGCGGACGAATCCCTCCCTCCTCGTGGTGGACGTCTCCGTGGAGGTGTCGCTCTTCGCCCGTCTCCTGTCGCTGCCGACGGTGGTGGTGCGCCTCGCCGGGGACCGGACCGATACGCCCCATCTCGAAGCCTTCCGCAGCGCGAGCCGCATCCTCGCGCCGTTCCCGGCCTCCCTCGAGGCGCCGGAGACACCCGCCTGGGTGCGGGACAAGACCTTCTATGCGGGCTTCCTCGGAGAGGACGCGGCGGCGCCTCCGCAGGCGGGAACGGATATCGCGGTGGTCTTCGGCCGGGGCGGCACGGGGGGCGACCTGCCCGCCCTCGCGGCGGCGGCGCGGGCGGTGCCCGAGCGGCAGTGGCAGGTCTACGGCCCCGTGTCGGGACAGGCCGAGATGCCACCGAACCTGCATGTGCACGGATGGGTCGAGCGGATCGGCCCGCGCGTGGCGACGGCGGCCATCCTCGTGGGCGGAGGAGGCGACGGTCTCGTGGCGATGGCGAGTGCTCAGCGCCAGCGCTTCCTGTGCCTGCCGGAACCCCGAGGCTTCGGGGAGCAGACGGTGAAAGCCGAGGCCCTGGCCCGACTCGGCGCGGCGGTCGTCCGCTCGGATTGGCCGGCGGCGGCGGAGTGGCCGGCCGTCATCGCCGCAGTTCTCGACCTCGATCCCGAACGGATCGGCGGGCTCCACGAGCCTGAGGCCCTCACGCGGTGTGCGGCGTTCCTCGACAGCGTCGCGGGCGGCTGAGAAACCCAATACACACCGTCATCGCGAGGCTCCAGTGCCTGCGCCAACGCAATGAAGCGATCCAGGGTAGCCCCACGCCTCGAAGCGTGACGGCTCCCTGGATCGCTTCGCTTTGGTCCCGAAGGCGATGTGAATGGGAGGACCGCGGGGCGCTTACGAAACCAAATCGAGCTTGTCGGCCTGCACGCCCCGCGTGCGCAGAGTCTCCGGCAGCGCCGCGAAGTCGCGGTACCCGGCCTCGCGCGCCATGGCATCGAGGGCGGCCTGCGCATCGGGCGCCGAACCGGTCCACAGCACCGCGCCGCTGGTCTTCTGTCGGATCTGGAAAATGCTCATTGGTCGGCTGCGCCTGTGCGAGATCAATTCTAATGGTAAAACGCGGGACCGTTTCTCGGGTTGCACGCACTCTGATCGCAACGGCGAGGCTCGTTCGCCATCAAAAGGCCGGGCTCGCGCGGGAGGGAGACTTGCGAACTGCGACTCGCCGATGTGAGCCCATAATCTTGTCGATCCGCCTTACCGGCGCCGCCTGCGCCCTGGTCCTCACCGCGCTCCTCACGATCCCGGCGCGGGCCGTGGAGCCCGCCACCGTGCCGGATGCGAGCGCCCTCGCTCCCCTCGTGACCGTGGTGCCCGCCGAGAGCCGGGAGATCACCGAGCGGGCCGTGGTCACCGGCACGCTGGTGCCGCGCGACGAGATCCTCGTCTCCCCCGAGGTCGAGGGCCTGCGGATCACGGAGTTGCTCGTCGAGGAGGGCGACCGGGTCGCCAGGGGCCAAGTCCTGGCCCGCCTGTCGAGCGAGATGATCGCGACGCAGGAGGCCTCGAACACCGCCGCCATCGCCCGCGCCGAGGCGGCGATCACCCAGGCCCGCAGCCAGATCGTGCAGGCGGAGGCCGCCGAGACCGAGGCGCGCCTGTCCTACGAGCGGGCGCAGGCCCTCTCGAAGACGGGCAACGCGACCCCCGCCGTGCTGGAGCAGCGTGCCTCCGCCGCGCAGACCGCCACCGGCCGCGTGGCCGCGGCCAAGGGAGGGCTGCAAGTGGCCGAGGCGGACCTCGCCACCGCCCGCGCCGCCGGCTCCGAGATCGCCCTGCGGCGGGCGCGTACCGAGATCCGGGCGCCCGAGGCCGGAATCGTCAACCGCCGCACGGCTCGGGTCGGCGCCACCGCCACCGCCGTGGGCGAGCCCCTGTTCCGCCTCATCGCCCGGGGCGAGATCGAGCTGGAGGGCGAGGTGCCCGAGGTGTGGCTCTCGCGGATGAAGGTCGGGGATCGCGCCCGGCTCGTCATCGATCAGGGCCGCTCCATCGAGGGATCCGTCCGCCGGGTCTACCCCGAGGTCGACCGGGCGACGCGGCTCGGCAAGGTCCGCATCCGGCTCGCCGACGATCCCGCCCTGCGGATCGGCGCCTTCGCCCGCGGCACCGTCGAGATCGCCCGGCGCGAGGGCGTGTCGGTGCCGGTCTCCAGCCTGCTCTACGCCGCCGACGGGCGGGCCAGCGTCCTGGTCGCCAAGGACGGCCGGGTGGAGGCGCGCACCGTGGTGCCCGGCCTCTCCGCCGAGGGCTACACAGAGATCCGCAAGGGCATCGCGGCGGGCGAGCGGGTGGTGGCCCGCGCGGGCAGCTTCCTGCGCGACGGCGACCGGGTGCGGGCCGTGGACGCGGCCTCCGTCGCGGCGGCGCGCTGAGGACCGACCATGCGCCTCAACGTCTCCGCCTGGGCGATCCGCAAGCCGCTTCCCTCCGTCGTGCTGTTCCTGGTGCTGATGGTGCTGGGGCTCGTGAGCTTCCGCTCCCTGCCGATCACCCGCTTCCCGAACATCGACATCCCGATCGTCGCGGTGACGATCACCCAGGCCGGCGCCGCGCCCTCCGAGCTGCAGACCCAGGTGACGAAGTGGGTCGAGGATTCGGTGGCCGGGGTGAAGGGCGTGAAGCACGTCCTCTCCACCATCACCGAGGGCATCTCGACCACCACCATCGAGTTCCGGCTGGAGATCAACCAGGACCGCGCCGTCAACGACGTGAAGGATGCGATCTCCAAGATCCGCATCAACCTGCCGCGGACCATCGACGAGCCGATCATCTCCCGCGTCGAGATCGCGGGCCTGCCGATCATGATCTACGGCGCCTCGGCCCCCGCCATGACGCCGGAGGACCTGTCGTGGTTCGTGGACGACGTCGTCGCCCGCGGGCTGCAATCGGTGAAGGGCGTGGGCGGCGTCGAGCGGCTGGGCGGCGTCGCCCGGGAGATCCGCGTCACCCTCAAGCCCGACAGGCTTCTGTCGCTGGGCATCACCGCCGCCGACGTGAACCGCCAGTTGCGCCTCACCTCGGCCGACATGGCGGGAGGGCGCGGCGAGGTCGGCGGGCAGGAGCAGTCGATCCGGGCGCTCGCGGCGTCGGCGAGCCTCGACACGCTGGCCGCCACGTCCATCGTCGTGCCCGGCAACCGCAAGGTGCGCCTCGACGAGTTGGCGACGCTGGCCGACACGGCCGAGGAGCCGCGCACCTTCGCCCGCTTCAACGGCGAGCCGGTGGTGGCCTTCGCCATCTCCCGCGCCACGGGCGCCAGCGACGCCGACGTCTCCGTGGGCGTGGCCAGGAAGATCGCGGAGCTGCACGCGGCCCGGCCCGACGTGCATTTCGACCTGATCGACACCAGCGTCACCAACACGATCGGCAACTACCACTCGGCGATGATGGGGCTGATCGAGGGTGCGGCGCTCGCCGTGATCGTCGTGCTCCTGTTCCTGCGGGACTGGCGGGCGACCCTCATCGCGGCGGTGGCCCTGCCGCTCTCGGTGATCCCGACCTTCTGGGCCATGAGCGCCATGGGCTTCTCGCTCAACGCCGTGAGCCTGCTCGCCATCACCCTGGTCACCGGCATCCTCGTGGACGACGCCATCGTCGAGATCGAGAACATCGTCCGGCACATGCGGATGGGGAAGTCGCCCTACCGCGCCTCCCTGGAGGCCGCCGACGAGATCGGGCTCGCGGTCATCGCCATCACGGCGACGATCATCGCGATCTTCTCGCCCGTCTCCTTCATGGGCGGCATCGCCGGGCAGTACTTCAAGCAGTTCGGCCTCACCATCGCGGCGGCGGTGTTCATGTCGCTGCTCGTGGCCCGCCTCATCACGCCGCTGCTGGCCGCCTACTTCCTGCGCGACCACGGGCCGGACCACAGCCACGAGGGCCGGGTGATGCGGGCCTACACGCGCCTCGTCGGCTGGTCCGTCCGGCACAAGTACATCACGCTGGTGCTCGGCCTCGCCTGCTTCGTCGCCTCCATCATGTCCACGGGCCTCCTGCCGGCGGGCTTCCTCCCGGCCGAGGACCAAGCCCGCACGCTGTTCGTGGTGGAGTTGCCCCCCGGCGCCCGGCTCCAGGACACCGTCCGGGTCAGCGACACGCTGGTGGACCGGATCCGCAAGCTGCCGGAGGTGAAGAGCGTCTTCGTGGATGGCGGTCGCCAGTTGCCGGCCAAGAAGGAGGTGCGGCTCGCGAGCCTCACCATCAACCTGACGCCGAAGAACACCCGCGAGCGCACGCAGAAGCAGGTGGATGCGGAGGTCGCCGCGATCCTGCGCCAGGAGCCCGACCTGCGCTTCTGGGCTTTGCGCGAGGGCGGCCAGCGCGACCTCGCCCTGATCGTCTCCGGGCCGGACAAGGCCGTGGTGGCCGATGTCGCCGCGCGGCTCCAGCGCGAGGCGATGGGCGTGCCCCACCTCGTCAACGTGATGTCGACGGCGCCCCTCGACCGGACGGAGATCCGCATCCGGCCCAAGCCCGAGGTGGCCGCCGACCTCGGCATCAGTACCGACACCATCGCCGAGACGGTGCGAGTCGGCACGATCGGCGACATCGGGCTCAACCTCGCCAAGTTCAACGCCACCGACCGGCAGATCCCGATCCGGGTGCAACTGCCCGAGGTCCTGCGCGGCCAGCTCTCCGAACTCGGGGCCATGAAGGTCCCGGTGAAGGGCGGGGCGGCGGTGCCGCTGGCCACCGTGGCCGACATCACCCTCGGCCAGGGGCCGACCGCCATCGACCGCTACGACCGCGCCGTGCGCGTCGCCATCGAGGGCGACATGCAGGGGTCGGACGCCCTGGGCGAACTCATCGCCCAGGTGCTCAAGCTGCCCGCGGCGAAGAACCTGCCGCCTGGTGTCACCATCAAGCAGACCGGCGACGCCGAGGTGATGGGAGAGGTCTTCGAGGGCTTCGCGCTGGCCATGGGCGCCGGGCTGATGATGGTGTTCGGCGTGCTGATCCTGCTGTTCGGCAACTTCCTCCAGCCGCTCACCATCCTGTTCTCCCTGCCGCTCTCCATCGGCGGGGCGATCCTGGCGCTGCTCATCGTGCAGAAGCCGATCTCGATGCCCGTGGTCATCGGCATCCTGATGCTGATGGGCGTGGTGACGAAGAACGCGATCATGCTCGTGGACTTCGCCGTGGAGCAGATCCGCGAGGGCGTCGACCGGACGACCGCCATCGTCGATGCCGGCCGCAAGCGCGCCCGTCCCATCGTGATGACCACCATCGCCATGGCGGCCGGCATGATCCCCTCCGCCATGGCGCTCGGCATCGGCGGCGAGTTCCGGTCGCCGATGGCCATCGCGGTGATCGGCGGGCTCATCGTCTCGACGGGCCTGTCCCTCGTCTTCGTGCCGGCGATCTTCGTGCTGATGGACGACCTCTCGCGCTTCATCGGCCGGGTCCTCGGCCGGTTCATCGGCGAGCGCGACGACCCGCTCGACAACCCGGACTACGAGCACCCACCGGCTTCCAACGACGGCCACCGCCCGCCCCGGGTGGCGGCGGAATAGGCACCCCGCGCCGCCGGCCGCCCTTGCGCTCGCCGCCCCGATAGGGTGTCTCCCGTCCCGGGAATCACGAGGGGATTGCGATGTCGGGTGGTCACGGCGCGGTCGAGGGGTCGAACAAGAAGGTGGCGCTGCTGATCGCGGTGCTGGCCCTGTTCCTGGCCTTCAGCGAAACCCTCGGCAAGGCTTCGCAGACCGAGGCGCTGGGCGCCAACGTCGAGGCCTCGAACCTCTGGGCCTTCTTCCAGGCGCGGACGATCCGCATGACGGTGCTCAGGACCGCCGACGAGGCGGTCGCCCTGCTGCCGCCCGGCACCAGCCAGGAGGCGATCCAGGCGAAGCGGGCCGACTGGGCGAAGACCATCGCCCGCTACGACTCCGAGCCCGGCACCGGCGAGGGCCGCAAGGAACTCTCGGCCAAGGCCAAGCAGGCCGAGGAGCGCCGGGACCTCTCGCTGCTGCGCTACCACCATTACGAACTTGCCTCGGCGGCCTTCCAGATCGGCATCGTGCTCGCTTCGGCCGAGGTCATCACCGGCATCGCCGCCCTGGTCTTCGCGGGCGGCGCCCTCGGCGTCGCGGGCGCCGTGCTTCTGGCCTTCGGCTACCTCGCGCCGCACACGCTGCCGTTCCTCCACTGAGACCCCGCGTCGTCGCGGGCGGAGCGAAGCGCGAGGAGACTGCGGGACACCCCGGAGCCTGATCGACGGATTCGAATTCCCCCATCCACCCTCCTCGTCTTTGCGAGCGAAGACGGAGGGGGCGACGACCTTTCCCGCCAACCTCTCAGAATGAGGAGAGGGGTGGGAGAGGCCGGCTCCTCGGTCGAAGACCGGTGACCGCGCCACCCGGTGCCGCGTCGCGCTCGCCGAGACCGGCACACGGAGCGGAGAGACCACTCGCTCACCCGGTATTCCCTTCGTACGGCCGCGCTCTACACCGTGGGGAAACCGGGGGGTTACCGACGATGGCCGAGCGCGACGACGACCAGGGCCGCCTGACGAAGGCGGCGAGCTTCATTTTCCTGCACACCGAACACGCGATCTACGCGGCGCTCGGCATCCTCCTCGCGCTGACGGCGATCGCCGCGTTGGTGGAGGCCACGGTGTTGACCTGGGGCGCCCTGCACTCCCTCGGCGGGGCGGACCAGATCCTGGAGGTGATCGACCGGCTGCTGTTCCTGCTTATGATCATCGAGATCCTGCACACGGTGCGGGTGTCGATGCAGTCGGGCAAGCTGACCTGCGAGCCGTTCCTGATCGTCGGGCTGATCGCCTCAATCCGGCGGGTGCTCGTGATCACCCTGCAATCCTCCGAACTCACCCACGCCAAGGAGTTGCCGCCGGAAAAATACGCGCTGTTCCAGGCGGCGATGATCGAGCTCGGTGTGCTGGCCGGGCTGATCATCGTGATGGTCTTCGCGATCTTCCTGCTGCACCGCGCCCGCGACGACGGGAAGCCGGCGGGCGAGGAAAAGCACGAGGATGCGGGGGGATGAGCGGCCAGTCGCAAGGGTCGCAAGCGTCTCAGTCATTGCGCGCGGGGCGAAGCAATCCAGGACGGCGGGACGATTTAGAGCGCGGCGCGACCCTGGATTGCTTCGCTGACGCTCGCAATGACGATGAGGGCGTGACGGTCCTGCAAGACTGCCTCGTTCAGGCCGCGAGACGCTGCGCGTCGCGTTGGCGAGGGGGCCGCTCTGCCCCCCACCGCCCTCAGTTCACGCGCAGGATCGCCGCGTTGAGGATCGTCGCGAAGGCGACCCAGGCGGCGTAGGGCATGAGCAGCCATGCGGCGAGGCTGTCGAACCGCCATGTGAGGCGGATGGTCCACAGCACCATCACCAACAGGGCCGCCACCACGACGAGGCCGAGCCCGATGGCGTGGGCCGAGAAGAAGACCGGCGTCCAGGCGGCATTGAGGGCGATCTGCACGAGGAAGACGGCGAGCGCCAGCCGCCAGCCCTCGCGGCTCGGTCCGGTGCGCGGCCGGGCGCCCAGGAGCCGCCAGAGCGCGATGGCGATCATCGTGTAGAGGATCGTCCAAGCGACGGGGAATACCCAGTCGGGCGGGTTGAACCACGGCTTGTTGAGCTGGGCGTACCAACCCTCGATCTCGGCCTGGGTGGAGAGCGAGCCCACCACCGCCGTGGCGGCGACGGGCAGGATCGCGGCGGCGAGGCGCATCCAAGGCGACAGGGCCGGTCCTTCGGGGACACGCGTGGTGGCTTGCGAGGGGGCGGGCATGACGTCTCGGCGGGGCTCACGGGTTGCGACGGCCCCTCCGTCATGCCAGCGCATGGGACGGACGGAATGGGGACGTCATGTCAGGCACTAACGCATCAAAGGGACGGGACGGCATGGCCGGCGACGACGCGGCAGTGGATTTCTCGCGCCGGAGCCTCGCGGCGCAGGCGATGGGGCGGATCGATCCCGTGACCCGCGCGGTGGTGATGCCGCTGCACGTCGCCACGACCTTCCTGCGCGACCCCGACAACGGCTACAGCTCCGGCTACTCCTACGCCCGGCCCGACAACGCCACCGTACGGGAGGCCGAGGCGGTCATCGCCATGCTGGAGGGCGCGCAGGCGGGCGCGATGCTCTTCGGCTCGGGGATGGCGGCCGCCACCGCCGTGTTCGGCGCCCTTGAGCCCGGCGACCATGTGGTGGCCGGCACGGTGATGTACTGGGCGCTCAAGCGCTGGTTGCGCAACGAGGCGCCCCGGCGGGGCTTCACCGTCGATTTCGTGGAGACGGACGACCTCGCGGCCCTGCGCGCGGCGGTGCGCCCCGGCGCCACGAAACTGGTCTGGATCGAGACGCCCGGGAATCCCCTCTGGACCGTCACCGACATCGCCGCCGCCGCGATCATCGCCCACGGGGCGGGTGCCCGGCTGGCGGTGGATTCCACCGCCGCCTCGCCCTTCCACACGCGGCCCCTCGATCTCGGCGCCGATATCGTGATGCATTCCGCCACGAAGATCCTCAACGGGCATTCCGACGTGGTGGCGGGCGTGCTGGCCGCCGCGCGGGCGGACGCGTTCTGGGAGCGGATCGGCGCCATCCGTGCCGGGAGCGGGGGCATTCTCGGGCCGTTCGAGGCCTACCTGCTCATGCGCTCCCTGCGCACCTTTCACCTCCGGGCGGCGGCGCAGTCGGCGGGGGCGCTCCGCCTCGCCGGGCGGCTGCGGGAGCACCCCCACGTCACCCACGTGCTCTATCCCGGCCTGCCCGAGGATCCCGGCCACGCGGTCGCCGCGCGCCAGATGCGGGACGGGTTCGGCTTCATGCTCTCGATCCGCGTGGCGGGGGGCGAGGCGGGGGCGATCGCGACCGCGGCGCGGGTCAAGCTGTGGAAGCGGGCGACCTCGCTCGGCGGCGTCGAAAGCCTGATCGAGCATCGGGCCTCCGTCGAGGGGCCGGACAGCCCCTGCCCGCCCGATCTGCTGCGGCTCTCCACCGGGATCGAGGACACGGAGGATCTCCTCCGCGATCTGGACGGCGCCCTGCGCGGCGCCCATGGCGGCCCCGAGCGTCCGTAGAACGACCGTTGGTACCGAAAGCGGACATGGCGCGTTGTCGCCCAAAGCCCCGTCAGGGGCGCCCTTTCGCATCCATGGGTTCAGACGATGAAGGTTCTCCTGTCCGGCGCAGCCGGCCTCCTCCTCGGCCTCTGCGCGGTGCCCGCGCTGGCGGACACCGTGCCGAACCTCGACATCGAGCGGACCTGCCGGTCCGCTCAGGTCGCCGACCCCACCGTCGACGACAAGGCGAGCTACGAGGGCTGCCTGCGGTCCGAGCGCGACGCGAAGCGGCAGGCCGAGCAGCATTGGAGCAAGTTCACCACCCCGGCGAAGCGCCAGTGCGAGTCGCAGTTCAAGGCAGGCGGCTATCCGTCCTACGTGGAGATGATCACCTGCCTGGAACTCGCCACCGGCACGGTGCCCTCGGGCACTCCGGACAAAAGCACGGCGGTGGGCGGCAACGGCTCCTACCGCGCCGTGCAGACGGAGAGTTCCGGGCCGCAGAACATGACGAAGGAGCCGAGCCCGAGCCAGCGGACCGACCCGATCAAGGTTCTCGAAAAGGACTGAGCCGTCGCGGGCTCCTCGCCCGGGACGATCGGCGGCCACACCCCGCGTCGGCGCCGCACGACGCGGGGGAGGTCGGCCCCGTTTGCATACCAGGCCGTGCTATGCGCCGCCGAGCCCTTCGGCATGGCAGCGCAAGACGGCCGTCTACCCGTGAACGCCCTTACCATCATCGCTCCGATCTTCGGGATCGTCCTGATCGGCTGGGGGGCGGCGCTCGCGGGACTGATCTCGGACAAGGTGAGCGACGGCCTGTCCGAATACGTCTTCGCCATCGCCGTTCCGGCGCTCATCGTCTCGACCCTGACCCGCCCCGGCATGACCGGCGAGGTCGCGTGGTCCTACTGGTTCTCGTATTTCGGCGGGGCGGCGGCCTCGTGGTTCACCGGAACGCTCATCGCGCGGCGGCGGACGGGCATCGATCGCCGGGGGACCATCCTGCACGGCTTCGCCGCCAGCCAGTCGAACACGGTGTTCGTCGGCGTCCCGATGATCCTCCAGGCCTACGGTGAGGACGGGGCCTTCCCGCTGTTCATGCTGCTCGCGGTCCACCTGCCCCTGATGATGGGCTGCGCCACGTTCCTCGTGGAGTCGGACGCGAACAAGTCGATCCTCGCCCGGCTGAGGGGCCTCGCGCTGGTCCTTCTCAAGAACCCGATCTTCCTGTCGCTCGGCGTGGGCATGGCGATGAAGGCGCTGGGGGTCACGCCCTCGGGTTTCCCCAAGGCGCTGATCGACGCCTTCGCGGGCACCGCCTCCACCTGCGCGCTGGTGGCCCTCGGGGCGGGGCTGAAGCGCTACCGGGTGCTGTTCGACCTGAGGGGCGCCACGGTGATCGCGCTTCTCAAGAACATCCTCCACCCGCTGGCCGTGTGGCTGCTTGCCTTCCACGTCTTCTCGATGCCGGTGGCCTATGCCGGCGTCGCGGTGCTGTTCGCGGCCATGCCGGTGGGGATCAACGCCTACTTGATGGCGGTCCGCTACAAGACAGAGACCGGCATGATCGCCGCCTCCGTCCTCGTCTCGACGCTGCTGGCGCCCATCACCACGCTGCTTTGGCTCGCCGTCCTCGGCAAGACCTGAACGCAAGACCTGGGCGATGACGCGGGCGGGCGCGATGGCCGGATCGCGCGGGGCGATCCGGCCGCCGGGCCGAGACGTTAGTCGCAGCTTTCCTTGGTGACGGTCTTGCGGTCGCCGAGGTCGTTGGTCTTCGTCACGGTCTTCGAGGAGCAGCCGTCGCTGGTCTCGCGGGTCTCCACCGTCTTCCGCTCGGAGACGGGGCGATCGACCACCACCGTGTCCGGCCGGTCGCGTTCGATGATGGTGGTCTGGGCGGCGGCGATCTGCGGGGTCAGGCCGGCGAGCAGCAGCGCGGCGGCGGGCAGGAAGTGGCGCATCGGGGGCTCCGAGAGGGGATATGCGCCAAGGAACGGCGACCGCCGTCCTACGGTTCCGCTTGCCCGCGGCGCTCCCGTCTACAGGGTCATCCCGGCGTGGAACCGATCCGGCGAGAGGGGGAGCATGAACTGCACGCCGAAGCCGCCGTCGAAGAAGCGCACGAGGCGGCCGGGGGTGCTGCCCACCGTCACCACGCTGCCCATGGGCGGCTGCACGGGGCACTGGATCGCGACGCCCGACAGGGAGATGTCGATGAGGCGGGCGACGACCTCGCGGCCATTCTCCAGCTTGAGCGTCACCATCGGCTTGTCCGGCACGATGCGCTCGTGGCTGCGGCCCTCCGGCAGGCCGAGGATCTCGCGGTTGGCGAGCCATGTGAGCTGGGAGGCGAGCTTGTCCCGCTTGCGGGCCGAGGCGGCGAGGCGGACGGCGAAGCCGCCCTGCGTCTGCCGAGCCACGACGCCCTCGATGCGGCCGATGAACTCGAGATAGAGGACGACCCGCTCGCCGACCTCGCCCATGACGGCGCAGGTGAGGCGCACGCCGCCCGGCGACATGTCCACCGTCTGGCACGGATATTCCCGGCGGTCGGACAGCATGTAACGGCCGAGGACCGCGACCTTCACGCGCTGGTGCAGGCGACGGTCCCCCGCCGCGTCGCCGAAGGGGTACGCGGTGAGGGTCCGTCTCCGTTCGGAGTCTACCGCGAGCATCGCCACCATGGGTCGTCAGTTTCTACACGTCGGCATCAAGGTATGCGCCGAGCCTTTACGAAAGCCTTCCCACTCGCGACTTCAGTGATCTTGGCGCACCGAAGCGCAACGAATTCTGTCGATCCGTCCGCTCAGGCCCGCCCTCCGGTATGGACCATGAGGTGCCCGCGCTGCACCACGCCCTCCGGGAGCACCGGCCGGCGCACGTCGCCGCCACCCTGGCCGGCCCCCGGCCGGGTGGTGCGGCTGCGCGGCGCCAGGATCCGCAGGGAGGTCGTCTCGGCGCGGAGCACCGGCCGGAGGCCCAGCCAGTGCGGCGCGCTGGTGAAGCTCAGGGCGCCCAGCGCGCGCACATGCGGCCGGCCCCGATGCCGCAGGGGCAGCAGCAGCAGTTCGAGGTCGAGCCCCTCCTCCGCCCGGTTCACGCCGCGCAGGCCCGCGACCACGCCGAGCGTGTCGAGGGCCACCGTCTCCGCGAGGCGCCACGCATCGCAGGAGCGGTCCCCCCAGAGGGCCGAGAAGGGCTGGCCGCGCAGTTCGCGCCCGTACAGGGCGCAGACCCTGGTGCCGGCGAGGCGGATCACGGCCGACTTGGCCGGGACATCGAGTTCGAGGATCAGGCTATCTGCCAGAAGATGACGGATTTCGCCGGGCTCGATCTCCGAGCGCTCTGGAGCCGCGCGGTCTCCGCGGAGCTGATCCCAGTACGCGTGAAGACGGTGGCTGGTGGGATGCTTCATATCGGTCCCGAGTCGGTACAACTTCGCCCCCGCTACCGCCCATTTTGAGACAAAGTTAACATATCTCGCCGGGGCATCGTGCGGATTTCTGGTCTCCCGGCAATCCCTATGCCCGTAGATTGGCGCCAATCGTGAGAAAAGTTCGAGTTTGGTTAAGCCTAATCGCAACTAAAGATTGCGGCTTACCTTGCAACTCAACTTTGCATCCCCAGGGCGACCGGCATCTCGCCCCCCGCGGGACGAATCAGTCGCCGCCGTCCCCGGCCCGTCGGCGCGGCGCCCTCGGGTCCCCGCCGGGACGGACGTGCACTTCCCTGCCGGGACGGGCTTGCCCGCGGCGGCGCGGCAACGACATGTGGGACGATGGATGCCTTGCCCGATTTCCCGCGCCAGAGCCGCGCCCCGGTCTTCAACATGCCCGGGGTGGTCACCGCCTCGATCGGGGTGATTCTCGCGATCCAGGCGATCCGTGAATACCTGCTTCCGGATTCCGCCGATATCCGTCTCGTGCTCGATTTCGCCCTGGTGCCGGCCCGCTGGACGATCTGGTTCGATCCGTCCCGCGCTGCGGACGTGCTCGCGGCGGCGGGCGCGGGGGCGCCGGACGTCGCCCCCCTGCGGGAGGCATTCGCCCGCTACATCATCGGCGAGGGTGCGCTGGAACCGTGGACGCTCGCCACCTATGCCCTGCTCCACGGTTCGTGGATGCACGTGATCTTCAACAGCGTCTGGCTCGCGGCCTTCGGCACCCCCGTCGCCCGCCGCTGCGGCCCCTGGCGTTTCCTGGCCATCGGCCTGGCCGGGATCGTGGCGGGCGGCCTCCTGCACATCCTGGTCGATCCGCTCGGCGCCACACCGTTGGTGGGCGCCTCGGCGGGCATCTCGGCGCTGATGGCGGCGGCCTCCCGCTTCGTCTTCCAGCCCCCCGTCTCCGGCTACGGCGCGCCCTGGCAGGTGCCGGTGCACCGCCCGGTGGAGACCATCCCGGAACTGCTGCGCAACCGCACCGCCGTGTCCTTCCTCGCGATCTGGCTGGTGACCAACCTGATCTTCGGTGTGGTGAGCACGCCGCTCCTCGCCGACAGCTCGGCCATCGCGTGGGACGCGCATCTCGGCGGCTTCGTCGTCGGCTTCCTGCTGTTTCCCTTCTTTGACCGGCCCGGTCCGGTCAGGCGCTGAGGATGCCGCGACGTCCGCGGCGATCACGATCTTGCGCGTTCGCGCATTCGGTCACACACTCGCCGCGAACTACGGAAGCCGGGATCAACCCGGCCCGGACCGGCGTGCCGGGACGATCGGGACGCCTCATTCGCCCACAGGGAGGGATCGATGACCGTCGCGCGCATTCTCGCCGAGAAGGGGACGACCGTGGCCACCGTGAGCCCGGACAAGACCCTCGGAGACGTCATTCACACGCTGGCGGAGCAGCGCATCGGCGCCCTCGTCGTCGCGCATCCGGACGGCACTGTGGCAGGCGTCGTCTCGGAGCGGGACATCATGCGGGCGCTGGCCCGCCTCGGCGCGGCGACCTTCGATGCGCCGGTGAGCGACCACATGACCACCCACGTCACGACCTGCAACCGCTCGGCCACGATTGAGGACGTGATGGAGCTGATGACCAACGGCCGGTTCCGCCACGTTCCGGTCTGCGAGGACGGCCGCCTCGTCGGCATCGTCTCCATCGGCGACGTCGTGGCCCGGCGCATCGCCACCGTCGAGGCGGAGCATCAGGCGCTCAGGGAGTACATCACGACGGCCTGAGAGGCTGGCCGGAGAGCCCCTCCGCCTCCCATCCCACCCCCTCATCCTGAGGTGCGGCGAAGCCGCCTCGAAGCAGGGCTCCAGAGCGCGCCGCGATCCCTGGAGGTCTCCTTCGAGCCCTCCGGTGCGCTCCGTCACCTCGGGATGAGGTCGCGCAGGGGAAAAGGGCTGACTGTCCGGCCGGACTCTCAGGACCTCCCCTCCCGTCATGGCGGGGGGAACGGAGCGAGCGGGGGATGCGCCCCGTCCGCGAGCGTCCCGCATCCGTGGCAACAGAGCCAGGCGGGTCGGCTCGAACTCCCGTCCTTGCGAGCGAGCAATCCAGGGGCGCCTTCGAACGGCGCGCAGCCCTGGATCGCTCGTGATGACCGCAGGACGCCTACAGCCACCTCTTCCAGCGGAAGAAGGCGTAGGGCAGCACGGCCGCGACCACCATCATGACGACGGCCATCGGGTAGCCGAAGGACCAGTCCAGCTCGGGGATGGACTTGAAGTTCATGCCGTAGATCGACGCGATCAGCGTCGGGGGCATGAAGACCACCGCCATGACCGAGAACAGCTTGATGATGTTGTTCTGCTCCAGGTTGACGAGACCGAGAGTCGCGTCGAGCAGGAACTGGATCTTGGTGGAGAGGAAGGTGGCGTGCTCTTCCAGCGACTGGAGGTCGCGCAGGGTCGAGCGCACGTCCTCGCGCAGGTCGCGGGGGGCCTTGTTGGTCCGGTAGGTCGCCGAGAGCGAGAGCAGAATCCGCTCCATCGAGACGAGACTCTCGCGCTGCTTCGAGATCAGGTCGCCGTGGCGGCCGAGTGCCCGGAGGGTGTCCTGCAGGGCCGTGTTGCGGGCGCTCGGATCCTCCTGCACCTCGAAGATCGAGCCGGAGAGACGGTCGATCCGCTCGCCTTGGAGCTGGAGCACGTCCGCCGCCCGGTCGATCACCGCCTCGATCAGCCCGGCCAGGATGGCATCGCCCGATGCCACCACGGCGTGGCCGTTGCCCGTGGCCCGGCCCGCGCGCTGGGTGAACATGCGGAAGGCCTGCGGCTCTTCATGCCGCACGGTGATCAGCCGGTTGCCCCGCAGGATGAAGGTGATGCCGGCAAGCCCCGGCTCCTCCGATCCCGTCACCTTCGAGAGCACCCGACCGGTCATGTAGCGGGCGCCGTCCTCCACGTAGAGCAGTTCGGAGGGCTCGATGTCCTTCATCTCCTCGCGGGTCGGCACCTCGATCCCGGCGAATTCCTCGGCTTTCAGCTCCTCCTCGCGGGTCGGCCTGATGAGGTCGAGCCACAGCGTGTCCTCGGGGATGACATCCTGAAGGTTCACGGCCCGGCGCTCGAGCAGGTGCTGCCCGGCCTCCGTGATGGGCTGATGGATGAAGATCACGAACGGTCTCGACTTCAGAAACGGCGACGGCTTCCGGCGCCCCGCATCCCGCACGACGGCGGCACGCGCAAGGGGCCGGGGGCATGTGGCGCGGTTTCTTGAAGGTTCCGTGACGGGCGTGCCCGGGGGCGCTCAGCAGCCGTTGCAGATGCTGCGCTGGAGCCGGTCGCTGAGGATCTGTCCGCGACGGTGCTGGGCGGCGAGTTCGCCCGCCTCGCCCTGGAGGGCGGCGCCCGGCGGCTTGGTGACCCCGGTGCCCTGGGTGTGGGGGGCCGTCACCGTCGTCAGCGGGCCTCCGCCGGTGCCGGTCACATGCGGCAACCCGTCGGAGTTGGCGAACGCCGCAGCCGGCGGCAGCAACGACGCGACCATGAGCGTCGCGGCAAGCGTCCGAATGGGGGTGTTCCTCGGGGTCATCTCCTGGTCTCCGTCATGCCTCTCCCTTGGGGAAAAAACAGGTGACGGACGAGGCGGTTGCGTGCGCCGGAACACAGGGCTCAGCGGCGCCGGGCCTCCCGGCGGAACACGCCGACCATCTCCACATGCCCCGCATGGCGGAACTGATCGACCGGCACCACCCGCTCCAGGCGATAGCCGCCGCCGGCGAGGGTCGCCGCGTCGCGCCCGAAGGTTCCGGCATCGCAGGCCACGCCCACCACCAGGGGCACCGGGGAGGCCGCGAGTTGCTTCGCCTGCGCCTCGGCCCCGGCGCGGGGCGGATCGAACACCACGGCGTCGAAGACCTTGAGTTCGAGGGGCAGGAGCGGGCGCCGGAACAGGTCGCGCCGCTCGGTGGTGATCCGCTTGAGGCCGGTGGCGGCCCTGGCGGAGCGCTCCAGCCCGGCGAGCGCCGTCGCCTCCCCCTCCACGGCGTGGACGGCGGCCCGCCCGGCCATCGCCAGCGCCAGGGGCCCGCAGCCGGAGAAAAGGTCCGCGACGCGCTTCACCTTGGGGTCGAGGGCCTCGACGACGAGGCGGGTCAGCACCGCCTGACCGGCCTCCGTCGCCTGGAGGAAGCCGCCGGGCGCGGGATAGAGCGACCCGCCCTCGGCCCCGACCGTCACGGGCTCGGCCTCCATCAGGCGCTCCCCGTGCAGCGACAGCCGGGCGAGGCCGAGTTCCCCCGCCAGACGGACCAGGGCCTCCGTTGCGCGGGGCTGGACCGGACCGTGGCCGCGCAGATCGACATCGAGCCCCTGATCGGTGGCGGTGATCGCCACGTCGAGGGGCTTGCGCCCGCCGCCGACGGGAGCCGCCAGGGCACGGGCCACGGCCGGGGCCTCGCGCAGGGCGGGGACGGTGATGGGGCAATGGTCGAGGGGCACCAGGGCATGGCTGCGGGCGGCCATGAGGCCCGCTTCCGTTCGCCCGTCGATAAAGCGGACGTGGAGGGTGATGCGCCGCCGCCCCGCCCCGTGGGCGTCGACGGTCGGCTCCGGCACCACGGAGAGCCCGGCCTGGGTCAGCGCCCCGGCGACGATGCCGCGTTTCCACTCCAATTCGGCGGGGCGGGCGAGATGCTGCGTGCGGCACCCGCCGCAGCGCATGAAATGGGGACAGAAGGGCTCGATCCGCTCCGGCGAGGGCTCCTCGATGCCGAGCAACTCGGCCCGCTGGCCCTCGCGGTGGATCGCGGCCTGCTCGCCGGGCAGGGCGAAGGGCACGATGGTGCCGTCCGCCGCGATCCCGTCGCCCTTGGCGCCGAGCCGTTCGATGGTGACGGTCTCGCTCACGGCAGGCGTGCCCCGATCAGAAATTCGACATTGCCGTCGCCCCCTTCGATGGGGGACGGAACGAGGCCGAGGACGCTGCCGCCCATGGCCTCGACCTGCGCCCGGACCTCGGCGCAGACCGCCTCGCGCACCGCGGGATCGCGGACGATCCCGCCCCGGCCGACCCGCTCGCGCCCCGCCTCGAATTGCGGCTTGATCAGCGCGACGACCTCCGCCCCCGCCGCCAGCAGGGGCGGCAGCGCGGGCAGGACGAGGCGCAGGGCGATGAAGCTGACATCGACGCTCGCGAGCGCCGGGCGGGGTTCGAGGGCGCCGGCCCCGAGCGAGCGGATATCCGTGCCCTCCAGGCTGGTGACGCGCGGCTCCGCCCGCAGGCGCGGATGGAGCTGGTCGCGCCCGACATCGACGGCGTGGACATGCGCGGCGCCCCGGGCGAGCCACACATCCGTGAAGCCGCCCGTCGAGGCGCCGACATCGAGGCAGACCCGGCCCGCCGGGTCAATCCCGAAGGCATCGAGGGCGGCGGCGAGCTTGAGGCCACCGCGCGACACGAAGGGGTGATCGGGCTGCGCCTCCACCGTGGCGCCGGGGGCGATCGTGTCCGAGGCGCGGGCGAGCGGGCGCCCGTCGACCCGCACGAGCCCCGCCCGGATCGCGGCCTGGGCCCTGGCGCGACTCTCGAAATGACCGTGCGCGACCAGGAACAGGTCGGCCCTCTGCCGCTCGCGGTTCATCGACCTTCGGGCTTCGTTGTGGATGCCGCGCCGACGCGGCTGCGGATCGGTGGCCCCTGTCTGCGGAGCGCGTGCCCCCTACCTAGAGGGCGCGCCGGCGACAGAAAAGCCGAATCGACCTAAGACACGGCGCGCGCGCACGGATTGGGGGCCATGACCCTCCGATCCCCACCGCGGCGCACAGGAAATTGGGGGAAACCGAATGATCCGTACCCTGACGCTCCTCGCCCTTTCGAGCCTCGCGACAGCTGCCCCCGCCCTCGCCCAGGAGCCCCCGAAGGAGGCCGCGAAGGTCTCCGCGCCGGAGGCCTTCGAGAGCCCGATCAAGAATGCGAAGGGCGACACGATCGGCAAGCTGACGATCCGTGACGGCGCGAACAACCTCGTCCTGCGCGTGGCCATCCAGCCGGGCGGCCTGCCCCCGGGCTGGCACGGCATGCACTTCCACGCGGTCGGCGACTGCTCCGACGCGAAGTTCATGAACTCGAAAGCCCATGTGAACCACGACCAGAGCAAGCACGGCCTGCTCAACCCCGACGGGCCGGACGAGGGCGATCTCGCCAACATCTTCGCCAATCAGGACGGCTCGGCCAACGCCGAGGTCTCCTCCGAGACGGCCCTCACCGGCGAGGGCGGCCTGAAGGACGGCGACGGCTCGGCCCTGATCATTCACGCCAACGAGGACGACCACACCACCCAGCCGATCGGCGGCGCGGGCGACCGGATCGCCTGCGGCGTAATCAAGTAGGGATCGGGCGCGGGCGGCCCTCGTCGTCGATGGAGACGAAGGTGAAGGTCGCCCGCGTCACCCTTTCCCTGAACTGGGTGCGGAAGCGCCGCGCCCAGGCCTCGACCTCGATCTTCATCGACGTCCGGCCGACATGGGACACGCGGGTGTAGACGCAGAGCACGTCCCCCACCGCCACGGGGCGGAGGAAGGTCATGCCGTCCACGGCGACCGTGACCACCCGCCCGCTGGCCCGCTCCACCCCGGCGATCCCCCCGGCCTGATCCATCTGCGACAGCACCCAGCCGCCGAAGATGTCGCCGTTGGCGTTGGTGTCGGCGGGCATGGCGATGGTGCGCACGGTGAGGTCGCCCTGGGGCAGTTCCTCCGCGCCCTTCGCCCCATCGGCGGGCGGCGCGCCCTCGCGCGTGCCCTCGAAGCCCTGACCCGCTGTGCCGGAAACCTGCATGGCCGCCCTCAGGGAAACACCCCGGCGAGCACCAAGCCCGCCGCCGCGATCACGAACACGGCGCTCAGGATGCAATCGAACGGGATCGATTGCCAGAGGTCACGCGAGGCTCCCGCCTCCGCGCGCCGCTCGGCGATATCGTTCATCTCGGTGGGTCCTGCGTTTCCTCGGAGCCAGCCGGATCTGTCGCCGGCCGTGCTCAGGCTGCATCATAGCGCAGCGATTGTCGCGAGACGATGGGCGGCATGAATCGCTTGGCGAGCCGTGTTACCGATCCCGCTCCCAAAGCCTTCCGAAATTGCCATGCGCGCGCCGACGGCGATGGCCGACACCGACCCGCTTGGTCATCTCAAGCGCACGCGAGTCCGTCCAAATTTGCGAACGGCTGCGGAAGCGTAGGACTACCCTGGAACGCTTCGCGTACGTCTGAAGAGACGGATGTCGGTGGCCTTCAGGCGATCTGCGTCGTCATATCGACGAACTTCGCCTCGGCGCTCTGGCGCACGAGCTCGATGCCGTGCTCGCAATCCTCGCGGCGCTTATAGCCTTCGCCCGAGTCGGCGATGACCTCGCCGTTGCGGGCTCGCAGGCGCCAGCGCCATTCTCCGGCGGAATCACGGTACATTTCGAAGCGCATCGTCATCTCCGTGGTGCGAACCGCGAAACCGGCGACGGGCCATCCCGTTCCCTGCCGCAAGACGGAAACGGCCCGCCGGAGGGTTCCGGCGGGCCGCTCGATCACGAGCGTGGGGCGCGGTCGAGCCAGCCGATGCTGCGACCGTCGCCGCGACCGGACGACTCGCCCTGGCGCGGGCGGTTGTCGCGGCCGGAACGGGGCTGCTGCGGGCGGGCATCGCGGCCCTGGCCGTCACGGCCCTGGGCGGGGCGAGCCTGCTGCGGACGGCCCTGGGCCGGGCGCGGCTGGCCCTGGGCGGCCGGACGCTGAGCGTTCTGGCCGGGGGCGGCGCCGCGGCCGCCCTCGGGGCGTCCCTGCTGCGGACGTCCCTGCTGCGGGCGTCCCTGGCCGGAACGGCCGCGACCGTCCTGCTGGCGTCCGCCGCGCGGACCCTGGGGCTGGCGTGGGGGCCGGCGGGCCTCTTCGCGGGCGATCTCGGCGGCCGCTTCTCCCGACGGCGGCGTGAAGCCCTCGGGGAAGCCGATGACCGGCACCTTCTGGCGGGTCAGCCGCTCGATGTCGCGCAGGTAGGCCCGCTCCTCGTCGTTGCAGAACGAGATGGCGAGACCGTCCTTGCCCGCGCGGGCCGTGCGGCCGATGCGATGGACATAGCTTTCCGGCACGTTCGGCAGGTCGAAGTTGACGACGTGGCTGACGCCCTCGACGTCGATGCCGCGGGCGGCGATGTCGGTGGCCACCAGCACCCGGCACTCGCCGTCGCGGAACGCCTGAAGGGCGCGCTCGCGCTGGGGCTGGCTCTTGTTGCCGTGGATGGCGGCACCCGCGATGCCGACCTTGTCGAGACCGCGCACCACGCGGTCGGCGCCGTGCTTGGTCCGGGTGAAGACGAGCACCCGGTCGATCGCCGGATCGCGCAGGATGTGGGCCAGCAGCGACTGCTTCGCGCCGGTATGGGCGAAGATCACCTGCTGCTCCACGCGCTCCGCCGTGGTGGCGACGGGCGTCACCGCCACCTGCACGGGATCGTTCAGGTACTGGGCGGCCAGCCCGGCGATGTTCTTCGGCATGGTGGCCGAGAAGAACAGGCTCTGGCGCTTCTGCGGCAGCATCCGGACGATCCGCTTGAGGGCGTGGATGAAGCCGAGGTCGAGCATCTGGTCGGCCTCGTCGAGGACGAGGATCTCGACGCCTTCCAGCGTCAGGGAGCGGCGGTCCACGAGGTCGATCAGGCGGCCCGGCGTGGCGACGAGGATATCGACGCCCGGCGCCAGCGCCCGCTCCTGGCGGCCGATGGTGACGCCGCCGAACACCACCGTGTTCGTGAAGCGCAGATGCTTGCCGTAATCGGAGAAGGAATCCGCGATCTGGTTGGCGAGTTCGCGGGTCGGCGAGAGCACGAGGACCCGGCAGCCGCGACGGGGCGGACGGCGATCCTCGAGGCTGAGCCGGTGCAGGATGGGCAGGGCGAAGGCGGCGGTCTTGCCGGTGCCGGTCTGGGCGATGCCGCAGAGGTCACGGCCGTCCATCGCCGGGCGGATCGCCTGGGACTGGATCGGCGTCGGCGCCGTGTAGCCGGCCTCGTCGAGCGCCCGCAGGACGGGCGGAGCGAGGCCGAAATCGGAGAATTGGGTCAAGTCGGTATCCGTGGCAGCAGGACCGGCCGCGCCGCGCGAAGGGCGGCGATCTCGTGAGGCGGTCCGTGACAGGGGGAAAGCCCGCGTGATGGGGCCGTCCGGGTGCATGCACGTTATGAAGAGGGGGGCCGGACCGCGGCGCTTCAGCCCGTCCGTCACGCAGCCCCCTCAGGCGGTCCGTCGATGCGGCCGCTGACGCTGCACCCTCGATATGCTGCAGTGCGGCGGGGAAGTCAATGGCACGGTCCACGCCGGCCGCTGCCCGGCCCGGCGAGGCGCTGACGATCGGGGTTAGGCCAGCGGGTTCAGGCTCATGTTCCGCACCGGCAGCGGCGCGCGCATGGTGAGGGAGAAGCCGTCGGGCGCGTAGTCGGTCCTCACCTCGGCCTGGACCTGCGTGATCAGCACGCGGTGCAGGAGGCGCGAGCCGAAGCCCTGGCGCCGGGGCGGCGAGACGGGCGGACCGCCGGTCTCTCGCCATGTGAGGCGCAGCGTCCCCGCCGGCCCCACCGGCTCCAGTTCCCAGGCGACGGTGACCCGGCCCGTCCGGTTCGAGAGGGCGCCGTACTTGGCGGCGTTGGTGGTGAGTTCGTGGATCGCCATGCCGATGGGCACGGCGACGTCGGAGGGGAGGTCGATCGCGGGCCCCTGCAGGACGACGCGCCCGTCCACGCCGCCCGCCTCCGCGACCTCCGCGTAGGGGCGCAGCTCGTTGACGAGGAGACTGCCGAGGGAGGCCGTCTGCCACGTCGCCTCCGTGAGCACGGAATGGGTGTGGGCGAGCGATTTGATGCGGCCGACGAAGGCCTCGTAGAAGCTGTCGATGTCGTTGGCGGTGCGCGCCGTCGAGCCGACGATGGCCTGCACCGTGGCCAGCGTGTTCTTCACCCGGTGGTGCAACTCGCGGATCAGGAGGGTCTGGCGCTCCTCGGCGAGGCGGCGGTCGGTGACGTCCGCGACGACGCCGATGAGACGCCGGGGCAGGCGGTCGGGCGTATCCCGCTCGAAGCGCCCGCCCATCTCGATGGTCCGCCACGCGCCGTCGGATTTCCGGCGGATGCGGCCGGTGATCTGCAGGTCGCGGTCCTCACGCAGCGCGCCGGAGATGGCCTTGCGGACGGCGGCACGGTCGTCCGGGTGGAGGATCCCGGTCAGGAACTCCGTCTTGCCGATGGTCCCGTCCTCGGGGCCGTGCCCGAAGATCTCGTACATCCGCTCGTTCTCCCACACGGCGTGGTCGTCGAGCATGTGCCATTCGAAGATGCCGAGGCGGGCCACGGCCGTAGCCGCCCGCAGCCGGTGATCGTGGGCAAGGAGTTCGCTGCGGGCCTCGATCCGGGTGGTGATGTCCTGCACCACGCCGACCATGCCGGTGAAGGTGCCGCCCTCGTCGGTGAGCGCCTGGCCCGCGACGCGCACCACCACGTCCCGGCCTTCGATGGTGAGGTGCGTCTCGAAGCGGGCGGGCTCCAGATTCTCCACCGCCTCCTTCACAAGGGCGGAGATCCGGTCCGGCTCGGTGAAGAAGGGCCGCAGCACGCCCCAGGTGACCGACCGCCCCGGCGGCTGGCCGAGGATGCGGGCCGCGCGATGGGACAGGGTCACGGCACCGCTCCGGCGGTCCCACCGCCACTCGCCGAGGCCGGCGGCGGCCATGGCGTCGCGGTTCGCCTCGGAATGGGCGGCCTCGTCCGCGTCCACCGCCTCCACCACGAGGACGTCCTGGGAGCGCCGCACCCGTACGTCGATCTCGACCCCGTCCGCCCGCCGCCAGACGCGGATGCCCGTGCACAGGCCGTCGGGGTCGGCAGTGAGGTCCGAGGCGGGCGCGCCGTCGAGGCTGCCCGAGGACCGGGCCAGGAGGGCGTGGAGGGCCGGGTTAGCGACGCGGATCCCGGTGCCGTCATCGGACAGGAGGACGAGCCCCACCAGCGCGCCGTCGAACGCGGTCCGGCGCAGGTCGGCCTCCTCGGGATCGTGCTTCGTCCGTTCGGTCACTCCAGGAACCCTTGGACCCGCGCGGGCCGCCGGGTCGTCGCCCCGGTCCCGCCTCTCATCCCGCCACCTCTTGCCGGGAGGATGGCGCCCCGGTGTGGCGTCGGCAAGGCTTACCGTGTCGCGCCCAGGCTCGCGGGATCAATGTCCACTATCCCCGCGGGGATGTCACGACGTCGTTGCGATGGTGTCCCCGGCCTTCGACCAATGGCACCGGCCGGTGACCTTACCGCGACATCCGTACACATTCGATATACGTCGGCACGCGGCCCGTGGCGACGGCCTTTGCCTCGTAGCGGGTGCCCGGCCATCCGGGGAACGGGGTCAGCCAATCGCGCGACGTCGCGGCCGTCCAGCGCAGGTCGGGGTTGCGGGCCACCCGGGCCAGCGTCCAGCCGACGTAGTCGTCGATATCGCTGGCGAACCGGAACGTGCCGCCGTCCTTCAGCACCCTCGCGATCTGGGCGAGGGTCTCGTCCGAGACGAAGCGCCGCTTGCGCTGCCGGCGCTTCGGCCAGGGATCGGGATAGAGGAGACTGACCTGCCCGAGGCAGGCATCGGGGAGGCGGACGAGGAGCGGTGCCACGTCCCCGTCGCGGATGCGGACGTTGGACAGGTCCCGCGCCTCGATCTCCGCAAGGAGTTTCACCACCCCGTTGATGAAGGCTTCGGCGCCGATGAAGCCGATGCGGGGCTGCTCGGCGGCCCGGGCGGCGAGGTGCTCGCCGCCACCGAAGCCGATCTCGAGCCTGACCTCGTCCGGCCCGCCCGCGATGGCGGGGAACAGGGCGCGGGGATCGATGAAGCCTGTCCCCTCGGGCAGGCCGATCCGCAGGGACGGGAGGAGGGCCTCCAGCCGGTCCTCCTGCGCGCCGCGCAGGCGCTTGCCCTTGCGGCGGCCGAAGAAGGCGCGGTCGGCACCGTCCGTTACGGCGCCCGCCGCGGGCATCCCGGTCCCATTACCCTCCGGCGCGGGAGGGATGCCATCCCCCCCGGTCACGGACGGGATCAGGCCAGGGCCGAGCGAAGCTTGTCGGCGAGGTCGGTGCGCTCCCAGGAGAAGCCGCCATCCGCCTCCGGGGCGCGCCCGAAATGCCCGTAGGCGGCGGTGCGCGCGTAGATCGGCTTGTTGAGGCCGAGCGCCGTGCGGATGCCGCGGGGCGAGAGGTCGATGGCGTCCATCAGGACGCCCTCCAGCTTGGCCTCGTCCACCTTGCCGGTGCCGTGCAGGTCGACGTAGATCGACAGGGGCTTGGACACGCCGATGGCGTAGGAAAGCTGGATCGTCGCCCGGGAGGCGAGGCCGGCGGCCACCACATTCTTGGCGAGGTAGCGGGCGGCGTAGGCGGCCGAGCGGTCCACCTTCGTCGGGTCCTTGCCCGAGAAGGCGCCGCCGCCGTGCGGGGCCGCGCCGCCGTAGGTGTCCACGATGATCTTGCGGCCGGTGAGGCCGCAATCGCCGTCCGGGCCGCCAATGACGAACTTGCCGGTCGGGTTTACGTGCCAGACGGTGCCCTCGTTCACCCAGCCCTGCGGCAGGGCCTTCAGGATGTGGGGCTCCACGATGGCGCGCACGTCGGCCGAATCGAGGGAGGCGTCGAGGTGCTGGGTCGAGAGGACGATCTGCGTCACCTCCACCGGGCGGCCGTTCTCGTACCGCACCGTCACCTGGCTCTTGGCGTCGGGGCCGAGCTTGGCGGCGTCACCCGTGCCGGCCTTGCGGGCGTCGGCGAGGTCCTTGAGGATCTTGTGGGCGTAGAACAGCGGCGCCGGCATCAGCTCGGGCGTCTCGTCCGAGGCGTAGCCGAACATGATGCCCTGGTCGCCGGCACCCTCATCCTTGTTGCCGGCGGCGTCCACGCCCTGGGCGATGTCGGCGGACTGGGCGTGCAGGTAGATCTGCACCTCGTTGTTCTTCCAGTGGAAGCCGTCCTGCTCGTAGCCGATGTCCTTCACGGCCTCGCGGGTCAGGTGCTCCAGGTCTTTGAAGGTCACGGAATCGGGGCCGCGGACCTCGCCGGCGATGACGATGCGGTTGGTCGTCGTCAGCGTCTCGACGCCCAGGCGCGCCTCCGGCATGGCGGCGAGGTAGGCGTCCACCACGGTGTCGGAAATCCGGTCGCTGACCTTGTCGGGATGCCCCTCGGACACCGACTCGCTGGTGAAGAGATAATTCGAACGGGCCATCGGTTTCGCCGCCTTCCGGTCGCGGGCGTCCCGCCATCGCGTCACGGCGCCCAATTCTGGCGGGCTTTTCCCACCGGGCACGGGACGGGTCAACCCGTCGAAGCGAACTCGTCCGTTATATAGGACGAACGTGGCCGCGTGGCATCACGAGCGCAGCCGGCGCTCCAGCACATGGACTGCGGCGGCGATATCGCGCCGGGTCTCGTCGGAAAAGGTCTCGCTGATGTGGCGCCCGAGGACGTCGGCGATGCTGCTTAAACCGGACTCGGTGAAGGGCGCCTGCGTGTCCTCGGCGAAGCCTTCGGCGGCACCTGGCATTCCGCGGAAGAAATACTCGACCGGTACTCCGATCATTCGCGAAAAGATGTTTAAGTGAATCGCACTAATGCGATTCGTTCCCTTCTCGTACTTCTGGAGCTGAGCCGCCGACATTCCGAAGCTTTGAGCAACATGCCGCTGTGTAAGCGACGCTTTGCGCCGTTGCTCGGCGATGCGCTGCCCCAAATAGACGTCGCGCTCGTCTGTCTTCTGACCTGCCATTGAGCGACCCTAGACCTCCTGACTGCCGACCCCTCGGTTTCACCGTCAGGGGTGATCGCCCATTTAGACGTAGATCGACAAATTGTCACGGTGGGAATTGCTTAGCTCGTGCATGATCCCAGCAAAGCGACAAATCTTTTCACCGGCTCTAGTCCGCCAACGTCAGCGATCCAAGATAAAGTGAAATTTGCTACGAACCAGTGCTTGGACAAGCTACTTTAGGTAGCTCAGAATTTCAGGGCCCGTATCCGATCGAACAATCGAAAGCGCTAGACTTTCCTTCCTCGCAGGACCGGACGGCCAGCTCGCTCAGGCCGTCCGCTTGCGCAAAGCGCCCGAGCCGAAGGGGGGAGATTCGTCATGCGCCCACCCCCTCGGTCGGTTCAGGCCACGGCGGCGAAGTGCTCGGCCGGGGCCGCGATGCCGACGCGCACAGGCGCGCTGGAGGTCTCCTCCACAGGAAGGACCGGCGGCGCGACCCACTGCCCGGCGTCGATCGCCGCGATCCTCCCGTCGATCTCCTTCATCACGTACCGCGAGAACGGGTAGACGTGCAGGTAGATGACGATGTTCGTCACCACGGCCTCCAGGGCGGCGGGGTTCGAACGGGCGGTGGCGAGGAAGGCCCCCCAGGCGTGCTTGGCCAGTTCGGGACGCTTCACGCTCACCCGGTACAGGATGCGCGTCATCGAGACGAGATCCTTGGCGACGGCCCGCCACTGGATGTTCTGCGCGGCGAAGCGCGGGCGGTCCAGACGGCGCCCGACTTCGCGGACGCGCTCGAAGAAGTTCGCGGGGTCGTAGATCTCGGCCAGCACGTCCCGGTAGTCGGCCAACACCTCACGCTGCGGGCGCAGGGTGACGAAGTTCAAGCCTTGCGTGCACTGGTCGCCCTGGTCGGCGGTGGTGGCGGCGTAATTCTCGTACAGACGGCTCTCCTTGCGCAGGCGCCGGGAGAGCTGCGTGTTCGGAAGGGCGAACAGCAGGCCGACCATCGCGATCGGGATGCCCGTGTCGCGGATGCAGTCCGCCATCGCGCGGGTGATGCTCTCCTTCTCGCTGTCGAAGCCGACGATGAACCCGGCGGTGACGAACATGCCGGCGGAATAGAGCTTGTGCACGCTCTCCGCGATGGAGCGGCGGGTGTTCTGCTTCTTCTGGGTCTGGATGAGGGTCGCCTCGTCGGGCGTCTCGATGCCGGTGAACAGCGCGAAGAAGTTCGCCTGCCGCATCAGTTCCAGAAGCTCGTCATCGTCCGCGAGGTTGAGGGAGGCCTCCGTCGAGAACTTGAACGGGTAGCCGTGCTTCTCCTGCCACTGGATGAGGTGCGGCAGGAACAGCTTGATCGCCTTCTTGTTGCCGATCAGGTTGTCGTCCACGAAATCGACGTGGCCCCGGTAGCCGAGACTGTAAAGACGGTCGAGTTCGGCGAGCATCTGCGGCGCGGTCTTGGTCCGCGGGGCGCGGCCGTACAGTTCGATGATGTCGCAGAACTCGCAGGTGAAGGGACACCCGCGGGAGAACTGCACGCCGATGTACAGGTAGTGGCTGAAGGTCAGGAGGTCGAAGCGCGGGATCGGGCTCTTGGTGACGTCGGCCTTGAACTTCGCGGCGGTGAAGCGGCCCGTGCGCTCGCCGCGTTCCCAGGCGGCGACGAATTCCGGCAGGATGCCCTCGGCCTCGCCCGCCACGACGAAGTCCGCGTGACCGTAGACCTCGGGGGTCGAGGTCGGGGCCGGGCCGCCGACGCAGACCGGCGTGCCCAGCGCCCGGCACCGCTCGATGATGGTCAGGCAGTCGGGCTCCTGGGGCAGCATGCCCCCGGTCATCACGAGGTCGGCGTTGCGGATTGCCTCGTCGGTCAGCGGTTCGCAATTCGCGTTGACGAGGCTGATCCGCCACGTCTCCGGCAGCATGGCCGCGAGGGTGATCAGGCCGAGCGGCGGCGCAGCCGCGCGGGCGCCCTGGATCTCCATGGCCTCTTTGAAGTTCCACATCGAGTTTTCGTAGAACTTCGGGAACACGAGCAGCACGCGCGGTGCCGTGTTCGCGTCCGTGTTGCGGTCCATGTCATCCTCGCTGCGCGGGTCCGGGACGGCCTGTTCCCAGGCGCCGAGATACCTTCACCCGGTCGCCACCGGCTTGGGAAGACCTGCGCCGGAAATGAGGCCGTTTTGCGCGGCGGGCGTATCTAACCGCCCACGTAATGCCGTTTCGGTTGCCGACCGTCATCATCGGCGAAGCCGTAGGCCGTGGCGAGGTCGCCCACATGCCACGTCCGCCCGGCCCTGGAGGCGATCGCGGGATCGGCAGCCAGGGCCGCCAGCGCCCGCCCGGCATAGAGCGGCGACTCGTCCTCCTCGCCCACGGTGCCGAGGTCGCGGGCACGCTCCGTGGCGACGGGCCCCGGCGAGAGGCCGAGCGCCGTGACGCCCCTCGGCCCGAGATCCTGCGCCAGGGCGACGGCGAGGCGGTTCGTGGCGGCCTTGGCGGCGTCGTAGAAGATGTCGCCGAGATAGCCGTCCTCCGTCCCGAAGGAGACCAGGGCGAGGAGGCCCGAGCCCGCCGCCACCATGGCGGGGGCGACGGCGCGGGCCAGCAGCAGGGCCGGCACGGGCCCGGCCTGCATCAGGCCCAGATAGGGCTCGGCGGAGCGGCGCCAGAAGGGCGTGCCCCAGGCGGTGCCGTCGGCATAGCGTTCGCCGTCGAACCCCTCGTTGCCGCCCCAGACGGCACAGGCGGCGACGTCGATCCGCCCGAACCGGCGCAACACCCAGTGGACCATCTCGTCGGTGGAGCGCTCTGAACGGTGGTCGCAGAGGAAGTGGTGCCCCCTCCCCCCGGCGAGATCGACCAGCCGGGCGGTGTCCTCGATCGCCTCCGGGCGCATCTCCGTGCGGGGGCCGGTCTCGCTCGACCGGGCGGTGACGATCACCGTCGCGCCCGCCTCGCCGAGGCCCCGGGCAAGGCCCCGTCCGACGCCGCGGGAAGCCCCGGCGACGAGGCAGATCTTCCCCGAGAGATCCGGCACGGCCACCTCAGGCGGGCCGCGACTTGGCGGAGGCGGCCTTCGAAAGGAACGCCTGGAACCGCTCCTGCGATTCCGGCGAGCGCAACTGCGCCTCGAAGGCCGTCGCCTCCGCCTCCAGGGCCGCCTCGACCCGGTCCCGGTCGCCCCGGATCAGCCGTCGCGAGGCACTGAGCGCCCCCGGCGGCAGGGCGGCGAGGCGCGCGGCCTGCGCGAGCGCGTGCTCCACCAGCATGTCGGCGGGGATCACCGCGTTGACGAGGCCGAGGGCGAAGGCGGCGTCGGCATCGACGGTCTCGGACAGGAGCAGGATCTCCGTCGCCTTCAGCCGTCCGACCCGCAGGGGCAGCAGGTAGCTCGACGCCGCCTCCGGCACGAGGCCGAGCTCCACGAAGGGCATCCGCAGCCGGGCCACGGGGCTCGCGTAGACGAGGTCGCAATGCAGGGTCAGCGTCGCGCCGATCCCCACGGCGATGCCGTCCACCGCGGCCACCATCGGCGTCTGCGTGCGGGCGAGTTGGCGGATGAAGCGCAGGGCGGGCGTGTCGCCGAAGCCGCCCTCCCCCTGGCCGAGGAAATCCGTCAGGTCGTTGCCCGCGCTGAACATCCCCGGCTGCCCGGCGAAGACCACCGCGCGGATCTCGGGCGAGAGATCGGCCTGCTCCAGCGCCGCGCGCATGGCGTCGTACATCGCGCCGGTGAGGGCGTTCTTCTTCTGCGGCCGGTCGATGGTGACGAGGCGGACGCCGTTCCCCGCGTCCGCGACGGTGATATGGTCGGTCATGTCCGCTTTCCCTCGACCGCTGTCATGGGACGGCCCCCTCGGCCCGAATTCGTGCCGTCACGGCGAGTGCGGCGACGGAAGGGCTCACACCGCCAGCGCCAGTTCGGCGTCCTCGGTGAAGGCGCCGCCACCCAGGACCGTCTCCTCCAGGCCGGAGGCCGCCGGCAGGAGGTTCTCGGCGTAGAAGCGGGCCAGCGCCACGCGCCCGGCATGGGCGGGGTCCGTCTCCCCGGCCTTCTGCGCGGCGGAGGCGGCGAGCGCCGCCTTGGCGAGGCAGGCGCCGCCGAGGGCGAGGCCGAACAGGCGCAGGTACGGGCTCGCCCCGGCGAGCGCCGTCTCCGGCCGGTTCGAGGTCAGCGCGGCGAGCTGGAACGTCGTCGCCCGGTCGAGGGATTCGATGGCGGCCCGCAGGCGGGCGCCCATCCGGCCGAAGGCGGGGTCGGCGTTCTTGAGGAGCCCCTCCCCCGCCCGGCGCATCCAGGCGATCTGCGCGCGGGCCGTCGTGCCGCCGTCGAGGGCGAGCTTGCGGCCGGTGAGGTCGATGGCCTGGATGCCGTTCGTCCCCTCGTAGATGGCGAGGATGCGGGCGTCGCGCATGAGTTGCGCCGCCCCGGTCTCCTCCACGAAGCCCATGCCGCCGTGGACCTGGACGCCGAGCGAGGTGATCTCGTTGGCGAGGTCGGTGGAGAACGCCTTCGCCACGGGGGTGAGGAGGGAGGCCCGGTCGTGGGCGGCCTTCCCCTCCGGCCCGTGGGCGGCATCGAGGGCGGCGGCGGTGAGGTAGCAGATGCTCCGGGCGGCGGCGGTGTACGCCTTCATGGTGAGCAGCATCCGCTGCACGTCCGGATGGGCGACGATGGGGCTCGTGGCCTCCGCCGCGCCGATGGCCTTGCCCTGCCGCCGCTCGCGCGCGTAGGCCAGGGCCTTCTGGGTGGCCGCCTCGGCGACGCCGACGCCCTGCACCCCGACCGCGAGGCGGGCCGCGTTCATCATCGTGAACATGCAGGCCAGCCCCTTGTTCTCCTGGCCGATCAGCCAGCCGGTGGCGCCGCCCCGGTCGCCGAAGGCCATGGAGCAGGTGGGCGAGGCATTGATGCCGAGCTTGTGCTCGATGCCGGAGCAGCGCAGATCGTTCAGGGAGCCGTCCGGCAGCACCTTCGGCACGAGGAAGAGCGAGATGCCGCGGGTGCCCGCCGGCGCGTCCTTCAGGCGGGCCAGGACGAGGTGGACGATGTTGTCCGCCATGTCGTGCTCGCCGTAGGTGATGTAGATCTTCGAGCCGGTGATCCGGTAGGTGCCGTCGCCGGCCGGCTCGGCCCGGGTGCGGAGCAGGGCCAGGTCCGAACCCGCCTGCGGCTCGGTCAGGTTCATCGTCGCCGGCCACTCGCCCGAGACGAGCTTGGCGAGATAGCGCTCCTTCAACGCCTCCGAGCCGTGGGCCGCCAGCGCCTCGATCCCGCCCTGGGTGAGGAGCGGGCAGAGGCTGAAGCCGAGGTTGGCGCCGTTCCACATCTCCGTGCAGGCCGCCTCCAGCGCCTTCGGCAGGCCCTGGCCGCCATGGTCGGGGTCGGCGGAGAGGCCGTTCCAGCCACCGGCGGTGAAGGTGGCGTAGGCCTCGCGGAAGCCCGGCGCCGTGGTGACGCGCCCCTCGGCAAAGGGCGTGCCGTGCCGGTCGCCGACGCGGTTGAGGGGCGCCAGCACCTCGCCCGCGATACGCCCGGCCTCGGAAAGGATCGCCTCCGCATCCTCCGCGTCGATCCCTTCCAGCCCGACGACATGGCGCAGGGTGAACAGCATCTCCGCCACGGGCGCGCGATAGCTCATCTCAATCCCTCCCGACGCGCCATGACGCGTTTGACCCCACCCGGCGGCCGGCGCTAGGGCGGTATGCATTCGAACCCGTGAGGCGGCACGCGGCCGCCGGAGATGGCATCCCGCATGAGCGATCCGGGGTCAACGGCCGTGGCCGACACGCGGCGCCTCGCCCCCGACGCCGACGGCATCGCGGCGGCGGCGGCGCTCCTGCGCGCGGGGCGGCTCGTCGCCTTCCCGACGGAGACCGTCTACGGCCTCGGCGGCGACGCCACCGATCCGGCGGCGGTGGCCGCGATCTACGCCGCCAAGGCGCGCCCGCAGTTCAACCCGCTGATCGCCCATGTCCCCGACCGGGAGGCCGCCGGGCGGCAGGGAGTCTTCTCCGAGGATGCCCGGCGTCTGGCCGACGCCTTCTGGCCGGGGCCGCTCACCCTCGTCCTGCCCGCCGCCTCCTCGATCACGGTCTGCGACCTCGCCCGCGCGGGTCTCGGCAGCGTCGCCCTGCGGGTGCCGGGCAGCGACCTCGCCCGGGACCTCCTCCACGCCTTCGGTCGCCCGCTGGCGGGCCCCTCCGCCAACCGGTCGGGCCGCGTCAGCCCGACCGCGGCGGCGCATGTGCTGGAGGACCTCGCCGGGCGGATCGCGGCGGTGCTCGACGGCGGCGAGACCGTCGTCGGCGTCGAGTCGACGGTGGTGGCCTGCCTCGACGGGCGGGTGCGCCTGCTCCGGCCGGGGGGCATCACCCGCGCCGACCTCGCGGCCGTGCTCGGCCACGCGCCGGAGGCCCCGGACATGGCCGCTGCGGAGGCGCCCGTCGGGCCGGGGATGCTCTCCTCCCACTACGCACCGAACGCGCGGGTCCGGCTCGACGCGGACCGGATCCTGCCCGGCGAAGCGGCCCTTCTCTTCGGCCCGATCCCGCCCGTGGGCGTGGAGACGGCATCGGCCAGCCTCAACCTCAGTCCGGCGGGCGATGTCGTCGAGGCGGCCGCCCGGCTGTTCGGGGCCCTGCGCCGCCTCGATGCGACGGGCGCGCCCACCATCGCCGTGGCGCCGATCCCCGGCGAGGGTCTCGGCGAGGCGATCCGCGACAGGCTCGTCCGCGCGGCGGCGCCCCGCTGATTTTTTCTCGCGCGGCCTCGGAACAGAACCCGATCCCGCCCGTTCATTGGACAGGAAGGCCACTCAGCCCCCATACGGCCTTCAACCTTTTACGGCTCGGAGAAATCCGAGCCTTTTTTCTTGGCCGGTCGTCCCGTCACTGTGAGCATAACGAAGCACTGACGGCCGAAGCCGGGAGTGGCACGCCCCTCACGCGGCCGGGAGGGGCGCACCTAGAAGACTTACGCGAGCTTGCCCGCGATGGTGGCGACGTGGCGTCCCTGGAAGCGGGCGCCGTCGAGTTCCACTTGGCTCGGCTGACGGGAGCCGTCGCCGTCGGCGATGGTGCTGGCGCCGTAGGGCGTGCCGCCCTTCACCGCCTCGACGCCCGCCTGCCCCTGGAAGGCGTAAGGCAAGCCGACCACCACCATGCCGTGGTGGAACAGCACCGTCTGGAAGCTCGTGATCGTCGTCTCCTGCCCGCCGTGCTGCGAGGCCGTGGAGGTGAAGACCGAGCCGACCTTGCCGACGAGGGCGCCCTTCATCCAGAGTCCACCGGTCTGGTCGAGGAACTGCTTCATCTGGGAGGCCATGTTGCCGAAGCGGGTCGGCGTGCCGAAGATGATGCCGTCGTAGTCGGCCAGCTCGTTGGCGGTGGCGATGGGGGCCTGCTGATCGAGCTTGAAATGGTTCTGCCGGGCGACCTCCTCGGGCACCAGCTCCGGCACGCGCTTGACCACGACCTCGGCGCCGGTCTCGCGGGCGCCCTCCGCGACGGCGTAGGCCATCTGCTCGACATGGCCGTAGGTCGAGTAATAGAGCACGAGGATCTTGGCCATGGCGGTCTCTCCTTGTCGGGGCGCCGCAGGGGCGCGACACCGTTCACATCGCGCCTCCGGCCGCTTGCAGGAAGCCCACCGCGTGCAAGAATGACCTTGCAGATTTGCAAGGCAGAGCGATGCAGGCCAGCTGGGACGATTTCCGGTTCGTGAAAGTGGTGGCCGACAGGCAGGGCCTGACCGGCGCCGCCGAGGCCCTGGGCATCGACCATTCCACGGCGTTCCGGCGCCTCGGCGCCATCGAAAAGGCCCTGGGCGTGCCCCTCTTCGAGCGGCATCGGGGCGGTTACACCGCGACCGCCGCCGGCCAGGCGATGCTCGCCGTCGCGACGCGGATGGAGGCGGACGTCGATGGCTTCTCCAGGGAGGTGGTCGGCCGGTCGGACGTGATGGTGGGCGAGTTGCGCATCACCGCGCCGACGAGCTTCGCGGGCACGTTCCTCATGCCGATCCTGGCGGATTTCAGCCGCAGGCACCCGGCGGTGCGGCTTGAACTCATCCTGGCGGAGGAGACGCTCAACCTCTCCCGCCGGGACGCCGACGTGGCCTTGCGCGCGAGCCGGGGGCCGGACGAAACCCTTGTGGGACGCCGCCTGACGGGCGTGGGCTGGGCACTCTACGGGGCGGCGGGGCAAACCTTCGGCCGCCTCGGCGACGAGCGCTGGGTCGGCCTCGGGGAGAGCGTCGCGGGGGGACTGTTCGCCCGTTTCCTGGCCCGGCGGGTCTCGCCGGACCGGATCGCGCTCAGCCTCAACGGGGTGGCGGGCCTGCGGGAGGCGGTGGCGGCGGGGATCGGGATCGGCCCCCTGCCCTGCATCGAGGGCGACGCCGACGCGCGCCTCCGGCGGTTGGGCGACGTGGAGCCCGAACTGCACACGGACCTGTGGCTCCTGACCCACCAGGACCTGCGCCGGTCGGCGCGGGTCCGGGCGTTCATGGATCACGTCGCGGCGGCGATGCTGCCCCTCCGGCCCCTGTTCGAGGGCCGCGGGGGCATCACCTGATCTCGAGGATCTCGACGTCCTGGCCGTTCACCTCGACCACGTCACCGACGCTCTTGCCGGTGATGGCACGGGCGAGGGGCGCGACGTACGAGATGGACCCCTTGTGCGGGTCCGCCTCGTCCTCGCCGACGATGCGGAAGGTCTGCTTCGTCTCCTTGCCGGATTCGTCCTCGCGGACCACCGTCACGGTGGCACCGAAATGCACCGTGTCGCCGCTCATCGGCTCCACGAGCTGCGCGGTGTTCTTCCGCGCCGCCCAGTAGCGAAGGTCGCGGCCGATGCGGGAATCCTCGGCCTTGTCGCTCGGATCGAGGGACGCGACCTCGCGCTCCAAGCGCGCCACCTCGGCCTCGATCTGCTTAAGGCCCTCCGGGGTGACGAAGTTGGTGTGGGGGGAAATCGGACGGTCGGGAAGGTTCTCGAACGCTTCCCCACCTTCGGTTTCTTTGACGAATGCGACGCTCATGAGAGACAAAACCCGCAAGCCACGGCAACGGTTCCGAACGGGAGGGCCTCAGCCGACCTCGACCACGGTGCGCCCGCGGACGCCGCCGTCGAGGATCGCCTCCCCGAGGCGACCGACCTCCTCCAGCTTCACGGTCTTCGTCATCGCCGCGAGCTTTTCCAGGTCGAGGTCCAGGGCGATCCGGGCCCAGGCTTCCCGGCGCTTCGGCTGGGGCGTGGTCACGCTGTTGATCCCGAGCAGCGACACGCCGCGCAGGATGAAGGGCGCCACCGAGGTCGGCAGGTCCATGCCCTGGGCGAGGCCGCAGGCGGCCACCGCCCCATCGGACTTCGTCATCGACAGGACGTTGGCGAGGGTCGCCGACCCCACCGCGTCGATGGCAGCGGCCCAGCGCTCCTTGCCCAGCGGACGGCCGGGCTTGGCGAGTTCGTTCCGGTCCAGGATCTCGGCGGCGCCGAGCCCTTGAAGGTAGTCGGACTCCTCCGCCCGGCCAGTGGAGGCGATGACGTGCCATCCGGCCTTCGCCAGCAGCGCCACGGCCACCGAGCCGACGCCGCCCGAGGCGCCCGTCACCAGGGCCGGCCCATCGGCGGGCTTCACCCCGTGGGCGTCGAGCGCCATGAGCGCCAGCATCGCGGTGTAGCCCGCCGTGCCCACCGCCATGGCCTGCGCCGGCGTCAGCCCCTTCGGCAGGGGCACGAGCCAGTCACCCTTCACCCGCGCCTTCTGCGCGAAGGCGCCGAGATGCGTTTCGCCGACACCCCAGCCGGTGAGGACCACCGCGTCGCCGGGCCTGTACTCCGGATGCCCGGAGGCCTCGACCACGCCGGAAAAGTCGATGCCGGGGATCATCGGGAAGCGGCGGACCACGGGGGAACGCCCGGTAAGGGCCAGCCCATCCTTGTAGTTGAGCGTCGAGTGCGTGACCCGGACGGTCACGTCGCCTTCCATGAAGTCGGCTTCGTCGAAGTCCCTGAAGGCGAGGGACTGCCCACCCTCGGCCTTCTCGATCACCCACGCCTTGAACGCGCCCATCCCGGCCTCCCGTTGTTGACCGGGGAGGTACGCCGGCGCGGCCCGGAATCAAGGCGAGGGCGGGGACAAGCGCACGGCGGTCGCGTGCGGGCCCTGCCTGCGCGCCCCGCTTTGCCGTCAGTACCCGTCGTAGATGCTGCCGCGGGCGAGCCCGAGTCCCACGCCGACATCGGCGGCGCCGCCGCCGGTCATGCCGAGCCAATCGAGGAGCGAGGCGTCGCGCGGGCGGGCGTAGCCGGCCCGGAGGGGCACCCAGCCAGCCCGGGCGGGCGCGACGCGCACCCGGTGGCTGACGGTGGCATATTGCGGCGCGAGCGTCACCGGAACGGTCTCGGCGGGGCGGACGAGGACGGTCCGCTGCCGCACGGCGTAGCGCGGTGGGGTCTCGATCCAGCACCCGATCAGCTCGCCGTTCGGGCCCGGTCGCGTCTGCCAGACGCGACCGCCGGGGGCGACGAGCACCTGCTCGGACACGGTGTCGTAGACCGGCGGGACCGTCTGGTAGACGGTGCGCGGCGGGCTCACCAGCACGTTCTCCTGCTCCACCGCGTAGACGGGCGGCGACACGGCGTAGCGGTAGCATTCCCGGCCGTAGCATCCCCCGGCGGAGGCGGGACCGGCGAGGAGGGTGCCGCCCAGGGCAGCGGCGAGGAAGAGCGTGGAGACGGGCGCGGACATCGCGGGCAGACCTCGAAAGACGCAAACTGAGGGACGCACGAACCTGTCGCACTCCCCATTCTCTCGATGGAAGCAGTATTGCCTCGCCCGACGCAACAAAGTTCGCGTATCAGAGTAAAATTAATCTATTTTTCCGCCTGTGCAGCGCCCGCATCTTCTTCTGTTAACTGTCGCTGCAAGTAAAACAGCGCCATTCGCCTGTGGACGCGGAACCGTTCCCGGTCGCACCGCGCGCCGTCAGTGCGAGCGCCGGCCCTTGATGCCGGCGGCGATCTCCCGTCCGATCGCCAGCAGGAGCTCCCGCGCCGGGGCGATGAGGGAGGCGAGTCCGGTCGCGTGGATCGCGTTGTAGGCGGCGAGCCCATGATGGGCGGCCTCGTCGAGGGTGTCGTTCGTGAGGGTCGAGAACCACTCGTCTTCCGCGGCTTGGGCTTCCGTCGTATCGACGATGACCCCGAGGGTCGCCACGGGCTCGCCTTCGGCTCCGTGCTGCGTCCGCCCGCGCAGGAGGAGCTTGCGTCCCCCAGCCTGCCCGAACACGATGTGGAACTGCCGCGAGTGCGAGCGAAAGCCCCGCGCGGTCGTGTCGACGATGAGGCGCAGCCGTTCGAGGTCGCTCGGGTGCAATTCGGAGAAGGCAGCGTCGAGGGGCAATTCCCGGCCAGCGAGGGTGTGGTCCCCCGCCAGCATGTGAGCCGCCCCCGTGCAGAGTTGAACGGTCGTCCGCCGGTGATCCCAGCGCCAGAGGCCCGCCTCGCCGGCCAGGATCGCGTCTCTGAGCCAATCGGCCACGTTGTCCGGCTTATGGATAGCGATTGTTGGCATCGACGCTTCCCCCGACGTCCCAGCTCGGCGGTGCAAGGGCCGCGAGGTGAAACACGGAAGTCGCTGCACAGTTCACGGCGGAGCGCGCCGAAACTTCCCGAAAATTGAATTCAGATGCACCCGCGCCCGATAATACTGTGAAGCCGACGGATCGCGCGGTAATCAGCCCATCGCTTTTCGGTCGACACAAAACAGGAATGTATTGAGCCGATCGCTATTCGTCGGAGACTTGGGGTGCGTCGCCTTGGTCCGAGCCCTGTTATTCGACATGAATGCACAGAATTGATCGCGCGCCGAACCTTCGTATCGCCCTCCAGCTTGGCCGTCGGCCTCACGACTACTGGCGGGGACATTCCAGGGATGCGAGCCCCTGGGAACTTCACAAGTTGTTGAAGTTTCCTGCGCGTGAGGGCCGGTCCCGGCTTGGGCCAGCCTCCATCGCCGTCCTGGGCCGGCCGGACGCGACAATCAGGTCTGGCCCGGCTTCAGCCCGTAGAAAATGTGCCGGCCGATGACGTCGAGCTTGCGCATCCGTCGCGACCAGCCGGGCCGGACGTAGTCGGCATGGTAGTGGGTCGCGCTGCCGACCTCCGCGACATAGGTTCGCCCTTCCAGGACGGAGCGGGCGACGCGGGTCGCGTTCGCCCAGGCCGAAGTGTCTGTCACGCGCAGGGACCGGCCTTCGCAGGCGAAGGAGAATTGGCAGCCCATGTAGTGATGGCGGTTCTGGTAGACGACGCCGCAGACGCTCGCCGGATAGAGGCCGCTCTTCACCCGGTTCAACACCACCTGCGCCACGGCGGCCTGCCCCGTCTCGGTCTCGCCCCTGGCTTCGAAATAGACGGCCTCCGAGAGGCAGCGCTGCTCCTTGTCGAGGGAGTCGGGATCGATCAGGTCGGCATAGCGGCTCTGGGGCTCGCCCTGCGGAGCCGCCTCGATGTCCTGACCCGGGCGAAGGGCGTATTCGGGCATCAGGAGGCTCGCCGCCGCCACTTCGACGGGAAGCGAGTCGGCCGGCGCGGGGGTGGTCGAGGACAGGGCGATGGCCTTCGGCACGGCCGGCGTCGCACCGTCGAGAACGGGGTCCGTGGCTTCGCCGGTCAGGTCCGCGCGGCCCTCGCCCGTCGAGGCGGCGCTGCCGGGGCCGGTGCCCAGCCCGAGATCGGGGGTCGGCATGAAGCCGAACAGGGGTTCCGCCTCGGCATCCCAGACCGCGGAACCGGGCGTGAGCATGCCGCTCACGCCGCCGGTGACGTCGCCGAACAGCATGGCCTGCCCGTCCCGCTGCGTCAGGGCCACGGCGTCGGGATGTAGGGGATCCTCGCCGATCCGGCGCATCGCCGCGCCGATCAGGGCGGTGCCGGGCGGCAGGGACGGCCCGACCCGGGCGAGATCCGCCGCGCCGAGGACGCCCGATCCCACCGTGCTCTCCGTGCCCGCGCTCGCGGTGAAGGACACCAGCAGCCCGAGGCCCGCCATCCACGGCGTCAGGGCCGCCGACAGCCACAGCAGGCTTCTGTCCCGTCGCACTCGTCTCGTCACCACGACCGCCGATCCGGTTCGATGCGCCACAGAGGCCCGGTCCGGCCGATCAAGGCGGAGGCGGGCCACAGGACGAATTTATCGGCCGGGATGGTTGAGCGAGGGTTAATGACGGGTCCCGCGGTGGGGCCGGATCCGGAACCGCGCGGCGGGGCTCCGCCCGCGCCGCCAGGGGGCGATGGACCTGCGGTGCGGGACACCCACGAAAAAAGGGGGCGGCCCTTCGGCCGCCCCCCCGTCGTCACGTCGCTCCGGCGTCGATCACTCGGCGGCGGGCGGAAGCTCCTCGACCGGCTCGATGCCGCTCTCGGTCTGGCGCTGCTGCAGGATCATCGTATCCCGGCGACGGGCCACCGAGCGGATGTCGTGGATCTGCGAACCGGTGCCGGCCGGGATAAGCGAGCCGACGATCACGTTCTCCTTCAGGCCGTCGAGGGTATCGACCTTGCCGTTGACGGCGGCCTCGGTGAGCACGCGGGTCGTCTCCTGGAAGGAGGCGGCCGAGATGAACGACTTCGTCTGCAGCGACGCCTTGGTGATGCCGAGCAGCACAGGCACGCCCTGGATCGGCTTCTTGCCCTCGGCGAGAAGCTTGTCGTTGTACTCGGTCAGCTCCGTCCGATCGATCTGATCGCCCGAGAGGATGTCCGAGTCGCCGCCATCGGTCACTTCGACCTTTTGCAGCATCTGGCGGACGATCACCTCGATGTGCTTGTCGTTGATCGACACGCCCTGGAGCCGGTAGACCTCCTGGATCTCGTTGACGAGGTAGGCGGCGAGCTCCTCCACGCCCTTGATGGCCAGGATGTCGTGCGGCGCCGGGTTGCCGTCGACGATGTAGTCGCCGAGCTCCACCACGTCCCCATCCTGCAGGTGGATGTGCTTGCCCTTGGGGATCAGGTACTCGACCGGCTCCGAACCGTCGTGCGGGGTCAGCGTCAAGCGGCGCTTGTTCTTGTAGTCGCGGCCGAAGGCGATCGTGCCGGACTTCTCGGCGATGATCGCCGCGTCCTTCGGACGACGGGCCTCGAACAGCTCCGCCACCCGCGGCAGACCGCCGGTGATGTCGCGGGTCTTGGCCGAGTCGGTGGAGACGCGGGCGAGGATGTCGCCGGCCTTCACCTTGGCGCCCGGATCGAAACCGATGATGGCGTCCACCGGCAGGGCGTAGCGGGCGTCGGAGCCGCGGGGCAGCTTCACCGCCTTCCCGTCCTTGTCGACGACGACCATCGACGGCTTCAGGTCGGAGGTCCGCGCCGAGCCGCGCCAATCCACCACGACGCGCTTGGCGATGCCCGTCGACTCGTCGGTCGTCTCGGTCATCGACTGGCCGTCGTAGAGATCCTCGTAGGCCACGATGCCGTCCACCTCGGTGAGGATCGGACGGGTGTAGGGGTCCCACTCGGCGATGCGCTGGCCGCGCTTGATCTTGTCGCCCTCGTCCACACGAACCCGGGCGCCGTATTGCAGACGGTGGACCGCCCGCTCCACGCCGTCGGACCCGACGATGACGACCGCCACGTTGCGGCCGGTGGCCACCAGATCCCCGTCCGAGTTCTTCGCGAGAGCCCGGTTGCGGATCTTGATGGTGCCCTCGAAGCTCGACTCGATGAAGGACGAGTCGGCGATCTGGGCGGCGCCGCCGATGTGGAAGGTGCGCATGGTGAGCTGGGTGCCCGGCTCGCCGATCGACTGCGCCGCGATGACGCCGACGGCCTCGCCCATATTGACGGGCGTGCCGCGGGCGAGGTCGCGCCCGTAACAGGTGGCGCAGACGCCGCTGCGGGTGGCGCAGACCAGCACGGAGCGGATCTTCACCTCCTGAATGCCGGCGGCAGTGATCGCCGGCAGGTGCCGCTCCTCGATGGTCTCGCCGGTCTTCACGATGACCGAGCCGTCCTGCGCGACGAGATCCTCCGCGGCCGCGCGGCCGAGGATGCGGGTGGCGAGCGTCGCCACCACCTGGCCGGCATCGACGATGGCGCGCATCTTGATGCCGTTGGTGGTGCCGCAATCCACCTCGCGGATCACCGCGTCCTGGGCCACGTCGACGAGGCGGCGGGTCAGGTAACCGGAGTTGGCGGTCTTCAGGGCGGTATCGGCGAGGCCCTTACGGGCACCGTGCGTGGAGTTGAAGTACTCCAGCACGTCCAGACCTTCCTTGAAGTTCGAGATGATCGGCGTCTCGATGATCTCGCCCGAGGGCTTGGCCATGAGGCCGCGCATGGCGGCGAGCTGCTTCATCTGCGCGGGCGAACCACGGGCGCCCGAGTGGCTCATCATGTAGATCGAGTTGACCTGCTTGTCGGCCCCCGTGTCGTCCTTCTGGACCGAGGAGATCCGGCCCATCATCTCCTGGGCCAGCTTGTCCGAACACTTCGCCCAGGCATCCACGACCTTGTTGTACTTCTCGCCCTGGGTGATCAGGCCGTCGTTGTACTGCTGCTCGTAGTCCTTCACGAGCGTGCGGGTGCCCTCGACGATCTCCCACTTGTTCTCCGGCACGACCATGTCGTCCTTGCCGAAGGAGATGCCGGCCTTGAAGGCGTGGCTGAAGCCGAGCGCCATGATCCGGTCACAGAAGATCACCGACTCCTTCTGACCGCAGTGGCGGTAGACGGTGTCGATCATCGCCGAGATCTCCTTCTTGGTCATCAGCTTGTTGACGACGTCGAAGGGCACCTTCCGGTGCAGCGGCAGGGCGCCGGACAGGATGACGCGGCCGGGGGTGGTCTCGTAGGTCTTGGTCAGCGGCTCGCCATCCGGGCCGATGCCCTTCCAGCGCCACTTGATCTTCGAGTGCAGCTTCACGGCCCCGGCGGCGAGCGCGTGCTCGAGTTCGCCGAGGTTGCCGTAGACACCCTGCATCGGGTTCAGCTTGTTGGTGCCGTCGAAGGCGCCCGGAAGGCCCTCGCCGACGATCGACAGGTAGTAGAGGCCGAGCACGATGTCCTGCGAGGGCACGATGATCGGCTGGCCGTTGGCCGGGTGCAGGATGTTGTTCGTCGACATCATCAGCACGCGCGCTTCCAGCTGCGCCTCGAGCGACAGCGGGACGTGCACGGCCATCTGGTCGCCGTCGAAGTCGGCATTGAACGCGGCGCAGACCAGCGGGTGCAGCTGGATCGCCTTGCCCTCGATCAGCTTCGGCTCGAAGGCCTGGATGCCGAGGCGGTGGAGCGTCGGCGCGCGGTTCAGCATCACCGGGTGCTCGCGGATCACCTCATCGAGGATGTCCCAAACCTCCGGCTTCTCCTTCTCCACGAGCTTCTTGGCCTGCTTCACCGTGGCGGAGAAGCCCTTGGCGTCGAGGCGCGCGTAGATGAACGGCTTGAACAGCTCCAGCGCCATCTTCTTCGGCAGGCCGCACTGGTGGAGCTTCAGCTCCGGACCCACCACGATGACCGAACGGCCGGAGTAGTCGACGCGCTTGCCGAGCAGGTTCTGGCGGAAGCGGCCCTGCTTGCCCTTCAGCATGTCGGCGAGGGACTTCAGCGGACGCTTGTTGGCGCCGGTGATGACGCGACCGCGGCGGCCGTTGTCGAACAGGGCGTCGACGGCCTCCTGCAGCATCCGCTTCTCGTTGCGGATGATGATGTCAGGCGCGCGCAGCTCGATCAGCCGCTTCAGGCGGTTGTTGCGGTTGATGACGCGGCGGTACAGGTCGTTGAGGTCGGACGTGGCGAAGCGACCGCCATCCAGCGGGACCAGCGGGCGCAGGTCCGGCGGGATCACGGGGATCACCGTCAGGATCATCCACTCGGGCTTGTTGCCGGACTGCTGGAACGCCTCGATGATCTTGAGGCGCTTCAGGAGCTTCTTCGGCTTCAGCTCCGAGGTCGTGACCGCGATTTCCTCGCGCAGATCGTTGGCGATCTTGTCGAGGTCGAGTTCCTGAAGGATCCGGCGGATGGCCTCGGCGCCGATCATGGCGGTGAAGCTGTCCTCGCCGTACTCCTCCTGGGCGCGCAGGTACTCCTCCTCCGTCAGGAGCTGCCGCTCCTTGAGGGGGGTGAGGCCCGGCTCGATGACGCAGTACGACTCGAAGTACAGGATCCGCTCAAGGTCCTTGAGGGCCATGTCGAGCAGGAGGCCGATGCGCGAGGGCAGCGACTTCAGGAACCAGATGTGCGCCACGGGGGCGGCCAGCTCGATGTGGCCCATGCGGTCGCGCCGGACGCGCGCCAGCGTCACCTCGACGCCGCACTTCTCACAGATGACGCCCTTGTACTTCATGCGCTTGTACTTGCCGCACAAGCACTCGTAATCCTTGATAGGCCCAAAGATGCGCGCGCAGAACAGGCCGTCGCGCTCGGGCTTGAAGGTCCGGTAGTTGATGGTCTCGGGCTTCTTGATCTCTCCGTAGGACCAGGAGAGGATCTTCTCCGGCGACGAGATCGAAATCTTGATCTGGTCGAAGCTCACCGGCTGAGGCTGCTGGTTGAAAAGGTTCATGACCTCTTGGTTCATGATCCGCTCCTGCGCTCGACGCCGCCGGCCCCGCGCCGGGCCGCAGCGTCTTCAAAAAAGGGCCGGCGCCGTGCCCTCGCGGGCGCGTCTGCCGTCGTCTCGGAGGCCCCTCCCCTCCCCGCTCGACCGTGGCGGCGCGGACGCCGCCACGGGAGGTTTTCTGACTACTCGATCACTCCGCCGCGTCGGCGGGCGGCTCCAGCTGGTCGTTCGCCGCCTTCTTGGAGGAGGTTAGCTCGACGTTGAGGCCGAGCGAACGCATCTCCTTGACGAGCACGTTGAACGACTCGGGGATGCCCGCCTCGAAGGTGTCGTCGCCGCGCACGATGGCCTCGTAGACCTTGGTGCGGCCAGCCACGTCGTCCGACTTGACCGTGAGCATCTCCTGCAGGGTGTAGGCGGCGCCGTAGGCCTCCAGCGCCCAGACCTCCATCTCACCGAAGCGCTGACCGCCGAACTGCGCCTTGCCGCCCAGCGGCTGCTGGGTGACGAGGGAGTACGGGCCGATCGACCGCGCGTGGATCTTGTCGTCCACGAGGTGGTGCAGCTTCAGCATGTAGATGTAGCCCATCGTGACCTTGCGGTCGAAGGGTTCGCCGGTCCGCCCGTCGTAGAGCGTCGACTGCGCCGAGCGGTCCAGCCCGGCCATCTCCAGCATCTGCTCGATGTCGGCCTCCTTGGCGCCGTTGAACACCGGGGTGGCCATCGGCACGCCGCGACGGACGTTGTTGCCGGCCTCCACGAGGTCCTCGTCCGACAGGCCATCCAACTCCGCTGGCGAGTAGATTGCCTGCATCTCCTCGCGGAGCGGCGCGACGTCCTGCGTCTTCAGATAGGCATCGACCGCCTTGGACACCTTGCGACCCAGGCCCGCAGCCGCCCAGCCGAGGTGCGTCTCGAGGATCTGGCCGACGTTCATGCGGCTCGGCACGCCGAGCGGGTTGAGCACGATGTCGGCGTGCGTGCCGTCCTCAAGGAACGGCATGTCCTCGATCGGCACGATCCGCGACACGACACCCTTGTTGCCGTGGCGGCCGGCCATCTTGTCGCCCGGCTGGATCTTGCGCTTCACCGCCACGAAGACCTTGACCATCTTCATGACGCCGGGGGGCAGCTCGTCGCCGCGCTGCAGCTTCTCGACCTTGTCGAGGAAGCGCTGCTCCAGGCGCTTCTTCGACTCGTCGTACTGCTTCTGCATCGCTTCCATCTCGGTCATGAGACGGTCGTCGATGACGGCGAACTGCCACCACTGCGAACGCGGGTAATCGTTGATCAGCTCACGGGTGAGCGTGGTGTCCTTCTTGAAGCCCTTCGGCCCGGCCACCGGCGCCTGGCCGATCAGCACGTCCGCCAGACGGGCGTAGGTGTTGCGGTCGAGGATCGCCTGCTCGTCGTCGCGGTCCTTGGCGAGACGCTCGATCTCCTCGCGCTCGATGGCTTGCGCGCGCTCGTCCTTGTCGACGCCGTGCCGGTTGAACACCCGCACCTCGACGATGGTGCCGGTGACGCCCGGGGGCACGCGGAGCGACGTGTCGCGCACGTCGGAGGCCTTCTCGCCGAAGATGGCGCGGAGGAGCTTCTCCTCCGGCGTCATCGGGCTCTCACCCTTCGGGGTGATCTTGCCGACGAGGATGTCGCCGGCATGGACCTCGGCGCCGATGTAGACGATGCCGGCCTCGTCCAGGTTCTTCAGCGCCTCTTCGGAGACGTTCGGGATGTCGCGGGTGATTTCCTCCGGCCCGAGCTTGGTGTCGCGGGCCATCACCTCGAACTCCTCGATGTGGATCGAGGTGAACACGTCATCCTTCACGATCCGCTCGGAGAGCAGGATCGAGTCCTCGAAGTTGTAGCCGTTCCACGGCATGAACGCGACGAGCACGTTCCGGCCGAGCGCCAGCTCACCGAACTCGGTCGAGGGACCGTCGGCGATGATCTCGCCCTTCTTCACGAACTCGCCGACGCGGACCAGCGGCTTCTGCGTGATGCAGGTCGACTGGTTGGAGCGCTGGAACTTCTGCAGGCGGTAGATGTCGACGCCCGGCTTGTTGGCGTCGGCCTCCTCCGTCGCGCGGATGACGATACGGGTGGCGTCCACCTGATCGACGATGCCCGTGCGGCGGGCCGCGATGGCGGCACCCGAATCGCGGGCGACCACCGCCTCCATGCCGGTGCCCACGAAGGGAGCGTCGGCGCGGACGAGCGGCACCGCCTGGCGCTGCATGTTCGAGCCCATGAGGGCGCGGTTGGCGTCGTCGTTCTCGAGGAACGGGATGAGCGCCGCGGCGACCGACACGAGCTGCTTGGGCGACACGTCCATGAGGTCGACGCGCTCGGGACCGACGACGATGACCTCGCCGGCGCGACGGCAGACCACGAGGTCCTCCGTCAGCTTGCGGTTCTCGTCCATCACGGCGTTGGCCTGGGCGACGTAGTACTTCGCCTCCTCCATGGCGGAGAGGTAGGCGACCTCATCGGTCACCACGCCGTCGCGGACGCGGCGGAACGGGGTCTCGATGAAGCCGTACTTGTTGACGCGGGCGAAGGTCGCCAGCGAGTTGATGAGGCCGATGTTCGGGCCTTCCGGCGTCTCGATCGGGCAGATACGGCCGTAGTGGGTCGGGTGCACGTCGCGCACCTCGAAGCCGGCGCGCTCGCGGGTCAGGCCGCCCGGGCCGAGGGCCGAGAGGCGGCGCTTGTGCGTCACCTCGGAGAGCGGGTTGGTCTGGTCCATGAACTGCGAGAGCTGCGACGAGCCGAAGAACTCGCGCACCGCCGCCGCGGCGGGCTTCGCGTTGATGAGATCCTGCGGCATCACCGTGTCGATATCGACCTGGCTCATGCGCTCGCGGATGGCGCGCTCCATGCGGAGCAGGCCGAGGCGATACTGATTCTCCATCAGCTCGCCCACCGAGCGCACCCGGCGGTTGCCGAGGTGGTCGATGTCGTCGATCTCGCCCTTGCCGTCGCGGAGCTCCACGAGGGCCTTCACCACCGCCAGCATGTCCTCCTTGCGGAGCGTCCGCACGGTGTCGGCGGCGTCGAGGTCGAGGCGCATGTTCATCTTCACGCGGCCGACCGCCGAGAGGTCGTAGCGCTCGGCGTCGAAGAACAGCGAGTGGAACATTGCCTCGGCGGTGTCGAGCGTCGGCGGCTCACCGGGACGCATGACCCGGTAGATGTCGAACAGCGCGCCCTCGCGGGCGGAGTTCTTGTCCACCGCCAGCGTGTTGCGGATGTAGGGGCCGACGTTGACGTGGTCGATGTCGAGCACCGGCAGTTCGGTGACGCCGACGTCGTCGAGCGACTTGAGCAGCTTCTCGGTGATCTCCTCGCCGGCCTCGGCCCAGATCTCGCCGGTGTGCATGTTGACGAGGTCTTCGGCGATGTACTGGCTGACGAGATCCTCGTCGGTCGCCTTGAGGAACTTCACGCCCTTCTCGGTGATCTGGCGGGCGTTGCGGGCGTTGAGCTTCTTGCCCGCCTCCAGCACGACCTCGCCGGACTCGGCGTCGATCAGATCGGTGGTGGCCTTCATGCCCTTCATGCGCTCGGCGTCGAAGGGCACGCGCCAGTCGGCGCCGTCGCGGTCGTAGACCACGCGGTTGTAGAAGGTCGAGAGGATCTCCTCGCCGTCGAGGCCGAGGGCGTAGAGCAGCGACGTCACCGGCAGCTTGCGCTTCCGGTCGATGCGGACATGCACGATGTCCTTCGCGTCGAACTCCACGTCCAGCCAGGAGCCGCGGTACGGGATGATGCGGGCGGCGAACAGGAGCTTGCCCGAGGAGTGGGTCTTGCCCTTGTCGTGGTCGAAGAACACGCCCGGCGAGCGATGCATCTGGGAAACGATGACGCGCTCGGTGCCGTTGACGATGAAGGTGCCGTTCTCCGTCATCAGGGGCATGTCGCCCATGTAGACGTCCTGCTCCTTGATGTCCTTCACGGACTTGGCCTGCGTGTCCGGATCGACATCGAACACGATCAGGCGCAGCGTCACCTTCAGCGGGGCGGCGAAGGTGATGCCGCGCTGGCGACACTCGTCCACGTCGTACTTCGGCGGCTCGAACGTGTAGCGGACGAACTCGAGCAGGGCCGTCGAGGCGAAGTCCGAAATCGGGAAGACCGACTTGAACACGCTCTGCAGGCCCTCGTCGGCGCGGCCGCCCTCCGGCTCGTCGACCATCAGGAACTGATCGTAGGACGCCTTCTGAACCTCGATGAGGTTCGGCATCTGCGCCACTTCCCGGATCTTGCCGAAGAACTTCCGAATGCGCTTGCGACCGACCGGCGTGTTGGCCATGTGACCTCGCTCCATTCCGCGTGCCCGTTGCCCGGGGAAGCTCTCGGCTCCCGCACCGTGGCTATGACGCGCGCCCCGCCGGACCGCGCCACCCGTCTCGAATTCCGCCGGACCCGTCCCAGGGTCCACCGGTCGCCCGAAGCGACCTTAGCCCGCGGGTGCGAACACCCGCGGGCTCCGGTCCCGGTCAGCCTCGGAAGGCGCGCCGGGGAGAGATGGGCCGGTGAAGGCCCATCGCGGTCTTACTTGAGCTCGACCTTGGCACCAGCCTTCTCGAGCTGGGCCTTGAGCTTGGCGGCGTCGTCCTTCGAGACGCCTTCCTTGACGGGCTTCGGAGCGCCCTCGACGAGGTCCTTGGCTTCCTTGAGGCCGAGGCCGGTGATCGCGCGGACCTCCTTGATGACCTCGATCTTCTTGTCGCCGGCGCTGGCGAGGACGACCGTGAACTCGGTCTGCTCCTCGGCGGCGGCGGCGGCGCCACCGCCCGCACCCGGGGCAGCGGCGACGGCGACGGCGGCAGCAGCCGAGACGCCCCACTTCTCTTCGAGCATCTTGGCGAGCTCGGCGGCCTCGAGAACGGTCAGCGACGACAGGTCGTCGACGATCTTGGCGAGATCAGCCATGTTGGTATCCTTCCAGGAATATCGGTTTGAACGAAGGGTTTGTGAAGGGCCTCAGGCGGCCTCGTCCTTGGTGGCGTAGGCCCCGAACACGCGGGCGAGCTTGGCCGCCGGCGCCGTGCTGAGCTGAGCGATCTTGGTCGCGGGAGCCTGGATGAGGCCCACGAGCTTGGCGCGCAGTTCGTCGAGCGACGGAAGCGAGGCGAGCGCCTTCACACCGTCGGGGTTCAGGGCGGTCGTTCCCATCGCCCCGCCAAGGATCACGAGCTTGTCGTTGGTCTTGGCGAAGTCGACCGCGACCTTCGCGGCGGCGACCGGATCGCCCGAATAGGCGAGCAGGGTCGGGCCCTTCAGGAGCGGCTTGATGGAGGCGACGTCCGTGCCATCCAAAGCGATGCCGGCGAGGCTGTTCTTGGCGACCTTCACGGTGGCGCCGGCCTGCTTCATCTGCGAACGCAGCTTCTGCATGTCGGCGACCGTGAGGCCCTTGTAGTGGGCCACGACGACGACGGCGCTCTCATTGAACACGCCGTTGAGCGTCGAGACGAGATCAGCCTTTGCTGTCCTGTCCACTGGGCTCTCTCCGGTTGGCGGAACCGGGATCGGCTCCGCCGGTTGCACATGCCGCCCGGACGTGCTCGGCCTCGCGAAAGACCGTGAACGTCCGAACGACGCTTCGCGGCCCTGTCCCCGACACGCCCCCGAGGGAGCTCACCGGGTGAGTTGGTTCAAACCGATTGCCACAGCCCCGGCGGCGCCGGAGCGAGGCTGTCGTTAAACTCGGTCATCCCCGTCTGTGCAGGCCTTGGCGATTAAGCCGGCGAACCGGCGCCTGCAGTCTCGGACAGGACATGGCCGAACGAGGCTCCCCGGGGTTTGCGACCCCTCGGATCCCGCCGGCCAGTGACGTCCGGTCGCCCGGACGACATTTCGAACGGAAACCGGCCGATACAGCCGTCTTCCATGGTGAAATGAAAAGCGTGAGGCGCGGCTTATAGAACCTAGCAAGCCGCCTGCCAAGGGCCGAAGCGCGACTTTTCCGCCGCAGGCAAGGATGAAGGAATGTTGGCCTGCCATGCTCGCAACCCGGCGTCGAAGGTGGTGACGCCGTGACCATGGGGCTTCGCTTTTCCGAAGCAGTGGAAGGAAATCGGCCGACCTCAGGATCTGAGTCCCACGGATTGCCGCTGCGGGCTACGCCGCCTCCCGCTCCGGCACGAACCGCCGCCGGGCGTTCTCCCACCACGTCCGCTCCTGCGCCTCCTTCGCCTCGGCGGCCTTGGCCGCGTAGAAGGACGCGTTGTGCTCGCCGCGCAGGGCCTCGCGGGTGAATCGGATGAGGTGGTGGGCGACGAAGCCCATGTTGAACACCGCCTCGATCTGGCCGCGCCTCAGGGCGTAGCCGGCCGCCCGCCAGAAGGGGCCGCGATAGTCGGAGAACAGGCCGACGCGCGTGATGATGTTGAAGCCGAGAATCAGCCCGCGACGCAGGTTGGTGAGGGTGAGTTTGCCGGCGGTGGGCGTGGTGATCCGGTGCGGATAGGTCACCGCGCACTGGTGCTTGAACCGCTCGAAGATCTTGTCCGGATCGTAGGCGTGGGCGATGGCCCGGCGCCAGCTCGCCACCACCGTGTCGTGCGGGCGCTTGAACAGCACGTTGGACTCGAGGGCGGCGTCGTGGACGAGGCGCCCCTCCTTCTCCAGGCGGTCCCAGAGCGGCGTCTTGGGCAGGGCCTGGAGCAGGTTGATCGTCAGCACCGGAATGGCGGATCGGTCGATGAAGTCAATCAGGTTCTGCTCGGACTTGTCCGTGTCCGAGTCGAGGCCGAGGATGATGCCGGAGGTGACCTCCAGCCCGTAGGAATTGAGCGTCTCGATCGCCTCGTACATCGGCACGGCGGCGTTGTGGGTCTTGTCGATGCCCTTGAGCGCCTCGGCCTCCGGCGTCTCGATGCCGACGAACACGGTCATGAAGTTCGCCTGCCGCATCAGCTCGAGGATCTCGGGCTGCTTGGCCATGTTGAGGGTTGCCTCGCAGGCGAATTGCAGCGGGTAATTATTCCGCTTCTGCCACTCCACGAGGACCGGCAGCATCTCCCGCGTCGCCTTGCGGTTGCCGATGAAGTTGTCGTCCACGAAGTAGACCACGGCGGGATGGCCCGGCTGGCTGACGATGGCGTCGAGCTCGCCGCAGAGCTGCTCCGGCGTCTTCAGCCGGGGCTGGCGGCCGTAGAGCTGCGGGATGTCGCAGAACTCGCAGCGGTAAGGGCAGCCCGAGGAGAACTGCAGGGAACCGATCAGGTAGCGCTTGAGCGGCACGGCGTCGTAGGCCGGAGCCGGGAAGTCCGCGAGGGCCAGCCGGTCGGCCGTCTCAAAGGTCTCCTGGGAGGCCGGGCGGGCGACGGATCCGTCGAGCCGGGCGATCAGCCGGTCGGTGGCGTCGCCGATCTCGCCGATGTGGAGGCAATCGAAGTCGGGGTACTTCTCCGGCGCGCCCGAGACGGAGGGGCCGCCGAGCACCGTGAGCTTGCCCGCCGCGTGGGCCCGGTCGCGGATGTCGTGGATCTGGCCTTCCTGGATGTGCATGCCCGACACGAACACCGCGTCGGCCCAGGCGAAATCCGCCGCCGAGGCGCGCTTGATGTTTTCGTCGATGAAGCGGCACTCCCAGGTTTGCGGCATGTAGGCCGCGATCACGAGGAGGCCCTGGGGCGGCATGAACGCCTTCACCCCGCCCATCAATGGGTAGGCGTGGGAGAATGTCCCGAAGGACGGCGTGTAGGCGGGGAAGACGCAGAGGATGCGCCGACGGGAGGTGACGGAGACGGTGCTACGCATGGGCGCTTATCTAGCACATCAAAGCGCGGCGGCGCCCCCTCGCCGTTCACGAATCGTGCGGATGCGTGCGCGTCATTCCGCCAGCCCCGGAACGGCGAAACGCCCGGCCGTTCCCGGCCGGGCGTTTCGTTCCGTCGCAGGGTCGCGACGTCGGGATCAGGCAGTCAGAACCGTGTTCGGCTCGACCTTGACGCCCGGGCCCATCGTCGAGGTGACGGCGATGCGCTGGACGTAGGTCCCCTTGGCACCCGCCGGCTTGGCCTTGGCGACCGCGTCGGCGAAGGCCTTGATGTTCTCGACGAGCTTATCGGCATCGAACGAGACCTTGCCGACGCCGGCGTGGACGATGCCGGCCTTCTCGACGCGGAACTCCACCGAGCCGCCCTTGGCGCCGGCGACGGCGCCCTTCACGTCCATGGTGACGGTGCCGACCTTCGGGTTCGGCATCAGGCCGCGCGGGCCCAGCACCTTACCGAGACGGCCAACGAGGGGCATCATGTCCGGGGTGGCGATGCAGCGGTCGAAGTCGATCTTGCCGCTCTGGACGATCTCCAGGAGATCCTCCGCGCCGACGATGTCCGCGCCGGCGGCCTTGGCGTCGTCCGCCTTGGCGCCGCGGGCGAAGACCGCCACGCGCACCGTCCGGCCGGAACCGTTCGGCAGGTTGCAGACGCCGCGGACCATCTGGTCGGCGTGGCGCGGATCGACACCGAGGTTCATGGAGACCTCGACGGTCTCGTCGAACTTCGCGGTCGCCCGCTCCTTCACGAGCTTGACCGCCTCGGCGATCGAGTAGAGCTTGGTCGGCTCCAGGCCCTCACGGGCGGCGCGGATGCGCTTTCCTTCGCGTGCCATGTGTCCCTCCTCAGGCCGTCACTTCGAGGCCCATGGCCCGGGCAGAACCCCGGATCATGGCGACCGCCGCATCGACGGAATCGCAGTTGAGGTCGGGCATCTTCTTCTCGGCGATCTCGCGAAGCTGCGCCTCGGAAACCTTGCCGACCGTCGGGCCCTTGCCGGGGGTCTTGGAGCCGGAGGCCGGCTTCTTGCCGAGCTTCAGGCCCGCCGCCTTCTTCAGGAAGAAGGTGACCGGCGGCTGCTTCATCTCGAAGGTGAAGGACCGGTCCTGATACGCGGTGATGATCACCGGGATCGGGGTGCCCTTCTCCATCTGCGCGGTCTTCGCGTTGAAGGCCTTGCAGAATTCCATGATGTTGAGGCCGCGCTGACCGAGCGCCGGACCGATCGGCGGCGACGGGTTGGCCGCGCCGGCCGGGACCTGAAGCTTCACGTAACCCGTGATCTTCTTCGCCATGGGGACTGCTCCCAATGTTCATCCGCCCCCACGCTGCCGAGGCGCGGCGGGTCGGACGGTTGCAGGTCGCGGTGCGATCCGTGGATCCCGGAGGCGAAGCCGGGCGGATCTCCCGCGGGTGTTTGGGCGAATAGGGAGTAGCGGATAGCGAATGGCAGGCGTCGCGCGTGACACCGGCCGCAGTGCCACGCTCGGCACCCCAATTCGCTATTCGCTACCCCCTATTCGCTCGTCTACGCTCAGGCCTTCTCGACCTGGGCGTATTCCAGTTCCACCGGGGTGGCGCGGCCGAAGATCGACACGGCCACCTTCAGGCGGGAACGGGCATCGTCGACTTCCTCGACGGTGCCGTTGAAGCTCGCGAACGGGCCGTCCGCCACGCGGACGGTCTCGCCGATCTCGAAGGAGATCGAGGGCTTGGGACGGTCGACGCCTTCGGCGACCTGGCCCTTGATGCGCTCGGCCTCGGCATCCGGGATCGGCACCGGCTTGGATTTGTCCGCACCGAGGAAGCCCGTAACCTTCGGGGTGTTCTTGATGAGGTGGTAGACCTCGTCCGTCAGGTCGCACTTCACTAGCACGTAGCCGGGGAAGAACTTGCGCTCGGCATCGACCTTACGGCCGCGGCGCACCTCGACGACCTTCTCGGTCGGAACCATCACCTCGTCGAACAGCTCGGTCAGCCCGCGCTGGGCGGCCTGATCCTTGATGGACTGGGCGACCTTGTTCTCGAAATTCGAGTAGGCGTGGACGATATACCAGCGCTTGGACACGGCTTTGGCTCAACTCCGATAGGTCCGAGGCCCGGCGCCTCTTCTCACAGGCCCAGGATCAGGCCGACGACGTACCGCAGGGCCTGATCGACCACGGTGAAGAACAGGCTCATCACCACCACCATGATGAACACCATGATCGTGGTGATGGTGGTCTCGCGCCGGGATGGCCACGTGACCTTGCGGCCCTCGTCGCGGACCTGGGCGATGAACTCGGCCGGCGAGGCGCGCTTCTGGGGCGCGCGGGCCGGAGGCGCCTGGCGGGCCGGGGGAACGACGTCGCGACCGCGGGTCGTGCCGCGGGCGAGGTCCACCTTCTTCGTCGCTTCGTTCGATGCCATGGCGCCAGATTCGTTGACGGATGCGAGGTGTGACGGCGCATCCGGAAATACGAACGCCCGGCGCCGAAGGCCATAGGGCCCGCACCGACGGTCGTTTCAGATCTCGGATCGCAGCCGCTCTAGCGCAAGTCGGGAGACTTGTCGACCGGACGCGGTATCGGGCCGGACTGGCAGGAGTGGAGGGACTCGAACCCGCAACCTCCGGTTTTGGAGACCGGCGCTCTGACCAGTTGAGCTACACTCCTGTGTGCGCCGCTCGCGCGGCGCGACCGCTCCATGCCGCAACCCGCCCGTGGATGCAAGGGCCTTCTGCGCCGGCCTGCGCCCGCCGTTGCGAGGGCCGCGACGCCGTCCGGGGCAGCGAGCCGTTCCGAGACGCACCGGGACGCGGTGGATCCCTGGATCGCTTCGGCGCCCCTCGCACCGCCGAGAGGGTGGAGAGTGCGGAAAAGAAAAGGCCGGCACGGAGCCGGCCTTTTCCTTCACCCGTGACGGGCGATCAGTCGTTGATGGCG
>NZ_BPQE01000014.1 GCF_022179085.1 Methylobacterium aerolatum | reverse complement strand
CCGAGTTGCTCGTGGACCTCGCCACGCAGGCGGTCAGCCATTGCGACGTGGAACTGCATGAGACCGGCGAGATCTTTGACAAGTTGTGAGCGGAATTCTGCGCATATCACCGCTTCCATGCAAAGTTCAGCGCAACTCGTTCCGCCGGTATTTTGAGCAAAACCTCTGTATTTCAAAAGGTTAGGAGATCGTTCTTCTCTGGTACGACCCTTGCGCAACACATCATGCCGGCGCTGCCCGGCGGCGATGAACTCAGGAGGACTGCACGATGGCGCTCGACGCCTACATGACCATCAAGGGTAAGAAGCAGGGCACGATCTCCAGCGAGGCGGGGACGATCCGCAGCGCGGGCTCGGGCGCAAAGTACGACAAGCACGGCGACGAGATCGCGGTGCTGGCCTTCACGAGCAGCGTGATCAACCCGCGCGATCCGAAATCCGGCTTCACCAGCGGCGCGCGCATCCACCAGCCGGTGGTCTTCACCAAGCTGATGGACCGGTCCTCGCCGCTGCTGTGGCAGGCCCTCGCCACGGGCGAGACGCTGGAGGAGATCGTCTGCAAGTTCTACCGCCCGGATACGGCGGGCCTGGGCGAGCCGGAGGAGTTCTTCGAGTATCGGTGGCAGAATGCGAAGCTTTGCGACGGCAAGTCGTATCTTCCCCTCACTGTCGACTCGAAAAACGACCATCTTCGTCCGATGGAGGACTGGTCTTTCACTTACGAAAAGGTAACCTGGAAGCACACGAAGGCCTCGACCGAAGGTCAGGATTCCTGGCAGGCGGTCTAATCCGTCGTGGGGGGCGGGCCGGACAAACGGTCGGCCCCACTGGTGCCGCGGGCGCGCATGGCGACGGAACGGGGTCCGCTCCGTCGCGGCAGGGCGCTCCGGCCCGGGGACCGGGACGCCGGCGGTCTGACGCGGTCAGCCGACGGCCCCCGGGCACGACACCCGTCGCGGTACCGGGCGCCGTCTGGGGCCGGCGCCCGGATACTGCAGCGAACGAGGTGGATGTTGTGATCGCCGAGGCGCTCATCGACCTGACGACGAGTCTCGCCACCGAGCGGCGGCTGGAGACGCTTCTGGCCGCCGTCGTGGCCGCCGCCTGCCGTCTCGCCCATGCCGAGGGCGGGCGGGCGATGGTGCTCGACCGGACCGGGCGGCACCTGCACGGCCTCGTCGGACAGCACGAGGGAGGCGCCGACCTCGTAGCGGGCGCCGGCGGGATCGCCGTCTACGGGGAAGGGGGCGCCTTCTCCTTGAAGGATCCGAGCGTCTTCGCGGTGGTGACGGGCACGGTCGTCACCGTGGCCGACACGCGCGCCTACAGCGGCTTCGACTTCTCCGCCCACCACGCCTGGGACGCGCGCTCGGGCCTCACCACCCGGGCCTTCGTGGCCGTGCCGCTCTGGAGCGTCGAGGGGCAGACGCTCGGAGTGCTGCAACTCATCAACCCCCGGGCGACGGCGACCGGCGAGCCCGGCGCCCTGTCGAAGGACGTGGAGCGCGCCGTCGGCGCGGTGGCGGCCCAGGCCGCCCTTGCCGTCGCCAACGCCCGTCTCCACGAGGAAAACCGGGCCCTGATCCGGCAACTCGACCGCAGGGCCGCGAGCCCGGCGCCCGCGAAGGCGGCGGCGCCGGGGGAGCCCGTGTCCTCGCGCCTCGGCGCGGTGGTCGGGGAGAGCCCGCCCTTCCGGACGGCCCTGCAACTGGCCGAGCGGGCGGCGAGCGCCTCGGTGGCCGCGCTGCTGCTCGGCGAGACGGGCACGGGCAAGGAGGTCTTCGCCCACGCCATCCACCGGCTCAGCCCCCGCCGGGCGAAGCCCTTCGTGGCCCAGAACTGCGCCGCACTGCCGGAGACGCTGCTGGAGAGCGAGCTGTTCGGCCACCGCAAGGGCGCCTTCTCGGGAGCCGTGGCGGACAAGAAGGGCCTCGTGCACGAGGCGAGCGGCGGTACCCTGTTCCTCGACGAAATCGGGGACATGCCCCTCGCCCTGCAGGCGAAGATCCTGCGCCTTCTGGAGGAAGGCTGCATCCGGCGGCTGGGCGACACCCGGCAGGAGCAGGTCGATGTCCGCATCGTCGCGGCCACCAACGTCGATCTCCCGCGCAAGATCGCCGAGGGGTCTTTCCGGGAGGATCTCTACTACCGGCTGAGCGTCTTCCCCATCGTCATCCCGCCGCTGCGGGAGCGCCCGTCGGACATCCCCCTCCTGGCCGACTTCTTCCTCGGCCGCATCGCCCGCGACCAGGGGCGCGCGCCCTTCGCGCTGACGCCCCGGGCGCTGGACGCCCTGAGCCGCTGGCGCTTTCCCGGCAACGTCCGCGAGTTGCGCAACATCGCCGAGCGGGCGGCACTGCTGGTCGACGGCGACCAGCCCATCGACCTCGCCCATCTCCCGCCCGCCCTGGGGCGGATCGCGCCGGAGATGGCGGCGCCGCAGGCCGCCGCCGCGGGAGAGGAGGGCCTGCGCGCCGCCCTGCACCAGTACGAGGCCATCTACATCGCCAAGACCCTGCGAGAGGCCGGCTGGAACCAGAGCCGGGCCGCCCGGCGGCTTCAGATCTCCCGGCGCAGCCTTGTCGAGAAGGTCCGCCGCTATGCCATCCGGGGGTCCTGAGATGCGCCCGCCGCCCGTGCCGGGCTCCATCGTCCTCCGGTGCCCGCGCGGCACCGGGCGGCCCGCCTGAGGAGCCCCGGCGGATGCCCGCGATCATCAAGCCGCGCACCCTCGGCATCATGACGCAGACCGAGCGGCAAGGCTCGGGCGCAAGCCTGATCGTCTCCGCCTACGGGATGTTCCACCTCGCCACGCCCGATCCGTGCCGGTTCGAGGACGAGCAGGGCCTGTGGCTCATGGTCGGCAAGGAGCTTCCGCCCGGCGCCATCTTCGACGGCGGGATGCCCAAGCCTGTGGCGGAGGTGCTGGTGGGCGGCTACGCGGCGGCGGCGGGGGGCAGGCCCGTGCCGCGGATGGGCCTCTCGTGGGAGGTCGCGGGCCGCCGCAAGAGCCTGCTGGTCACCGGGGACCGGACGTGGCGTCTGGCGAACACCAGCGCGGCGGCGACGGAGCCCGTGCCCTTCGTGCAGATGCCGCTGACGCCCGCGCGCTGCTTCGGCGGCGAGGGTTTCGCGCCGAACCCGGCGGGCACCGGCTTCCGGGCGCGGGAGCGCGTGATGGCGCACGAAGCCGTCGCCCTGCCCAACCTCGAGATTCCCGAACAGGCCGTGCGGTCCTTTACCGATACGCCCGACCCGGCGGCCTTCGGGCCCATGGCCTTCGACGCGAAGGAGCGCCTGCGCCATGCCGGCACCTACGACGGAGCGTGGCTGAGGACGCGGGCGCCGGGCCTCGCCGCCGACGTCGATCCCCGCCTGTTCCTGTTTGCCCCTGGGGAGCAGCGGCTGACAGGCTTCCTTCAGGGGGGCGAAGACTATCGGCTGCGAGGCTTCAGCGCGGACCATCCGACCATCGAGGGCAGGCTGCCGGATTTCCGGGTGCGCTGCTTCGTCGGGTGGACCGCCGCCGGCAAGCCCGTGGTCGAGGTCCGGATGCGGATCGACACGCTCTGGCTGTTCGCCGGGGCCGGGCGGGGCATCCTCATCCATCGCGGCACCCTGGCCGTAGAGGATTTCGAGGCCGCCGACGTGGCCGACGTCATGCTCGCCTACGAGCGGCCCGACGCCGCCTTGCCCGAGGCTCATTACCTGCGGGTGCGGGAGTTGCGGACGGACCGGGAACAGGCGTTCAAATACGCCCTCGCCGACCACCAGCTCTCCCCCGCGCGGCCCCAGGAACAGCTCGACGCGCGGGCGGCCGCCCGGCGCGACCGCGACGGGGCGCGCCGGGCGAAGCAGGAGGCGGATCTCGCGTGGATCGAGCAAAAATATCTCGCCGGTTCGTCCATCCCGCCCGAACTCCGGCCGCCGCCGCCGAAGCTTCCGCCCGACGACGAGACCGCCCTCCCGTTGCCGCTCCCGGAGGAGATCGCCAGCGGCGAGATCGACCTCGCAGCGCTCCTCGACGCAATGGAGGCGACTCAGCGCCGGCTCGAGACCACCGTCCATACGGCGCAGGCCGAAATGGAGCCGAAGACCCGGGCCATCGAGGAGTTCAAAACTAGCGATACGGAGGCCGGCGCCGTCGACCGGCTCTTTGCCGGCCTCGGCAAGGAGCATGTCGCTGCCGACCTCGATTCCCGTTCTCCAAACCTGCCCGATCTCGGCGAGATCAAGCCCGTCACCGACGAGCAGGCGAAGGCCTTCGCGGCGGCGGACGGGGCGAAGGATTGGCGGAAGGCGCTGTGGGACGCGGCGCATCCGCAGGTCGACGAGGCCGCCCAGCTCGCGCTGGCCCGGGCGCGTTTCCTCGGCCTCCCAGAGGCCAACATGCTCTCAAGCCTTTCCAACGCGCTCGATAGGGCGACCTTCGCGATCCCCGACATCGACCTGAGTACCGTGGAGGGGCACCCTGCCGTGAGCCCGGCGGCGGACGAGGGCCTCGCCCGGGCCCTCGCCATGCTCGACTCGAGCCCGGGGCTCAAGCCGGACACGTCCCGGTCCGTCAGGGACAGTCTGGCCGACGCCGACGCCAAGCTTCGGGCCGGCCTTCCCAATCTCAAGGCGAAGCCGGGGGAAGCCCTGGAGACCCTGAGCGCGGCCCAAGCCCGGATGGAGGCGCGCGATCCGTCGAAGAGCCCGGCCGAGACACTCGGCGAGAGTCGCACGCGGATGGCGGAACTGGAAGGCCAGCTTCGCGAGCGGATGGCGAAGGAATCGGAGACGGCCGAGGAAACCCTGGCGGCGATGCGGCGCATCTCGCCGTCGCCGACCCGGCCGGAGGAGCCCTTCACGGACCACGTCGCCCGTGCCCTCGGCGCGTTGATCCTGGCCGAGGCCCGCGCCGGTCTGTCCCTGGTAGGGCGGGACCTCGCGGGCGCCGACCTGAGAGGCGCGGATTTGTCGGGCCACGACCTGTCCGAGGCCCTCATGGAGAACGTGCGGCTGGATGGTGCGACGCTCACGGGCGCGCGCCTCGCCGGAGCGACCCTGTGCGGCGCCTCCCTCGTCGGCGCCGATCTCTCCGGCTGCGACCTCACCGGGACAAACCTCGCGAAGGCCGACGCCACCCGGGCGCGCTTCGCCGATGCGAGACTGGTCGAGACCACCCTCCTCGACGGGCGCTTCAGCGACGCCGCCTTCGAAGGCGCCGAGTTGCGGGAGATCATGGCCACGGGCATTCCATTCGACGGCGCCTCATTCCGGCGGGCGCGGGCGTCGTCGTGCCTGTTCACGCGCTGCGATTTCGCTGGGGCGCGCTGGACCGGCGCTTCGCTCACACGGGTCCATTTCATCGACGGGGACTGCACCGGCATCGCCTTCGTCGATGCCCGGCTGGCGGAGGTGTCCTTCCTGAAGATCCGGGCGGGTGGAGCCGATTTCAGCGACGCGACCTACGATACGGTGACCTTCGCGGGCGAGGTCGATCTGCAGGGTGCGCTGTTCCCGCGGATCACCGGTCAACGGTTCAGTATCCAGGGAACGGATCTCAGCGATGCCTGTTTCGAGCGCGCCCGCCTCGACGCGGCCTGTTTCACGCAGGCGGTGATGACGCGGGCGAACTTCAAGGCAACGTCGCTGAAGCGGGCGATCCTGGCCCGCAACGACCTCGGCGCCGCCGATTTCAGCTACGCCAACCTATGGGAGGCGCAGCCCAATCGTGCGGACCTGCGCGGCGCCTCCTTCGCCTGCGCCAATCTCTACGGCGCAGACCTCTCGGATGCCCGACTGACCGGGGCCGACCTCGCGGACGCCAATCTCGGCCGCACCGTGCTGAGGCTCGCCAGCCATGGTTGAGGAGTTCCTCGACCACCTCGCCCACAACCACCCCTACTTGAACGGCCAGCTCGACGGCGCCGACCTTACGGGGCTCTCGCTGACCGCGGGGACGGTCAGGGGCACGTCGTTCACGCGGGCCGACCTGTCCGGGGCGCGCTTGACGGACATGACGTTCGTCGCCTGCGATCTCACCGGCTGCCGGTTCGACGGGGCATCCCTCGACCGGTGCTCGTTCATCGAATGCTCGGGGCCGCAGAGCACGTGGCGGGACGTCCAGGCGGTCATGACGACGTACATGGCCTGCGCGCTGCCCGGCGCCACCTTCACCGGAGCCGCGCTCTCGCGCAGCAACCTGATGCGCTGCGATCTCACGGGGGCGGTGCTGGCACGCTGCGCGCTGGAGGCGAGCTCGCTCGCCGAATGCACGCTCGGCGGCATCGATCTCTCGGAGACGAGGCTCGTCAACGGGGCGATCACCCAGGCCGACCTGCGGGAGGCCGCGATCGACGGCTTCTGCTGCGATCACGCGATGCTCGCGGGCTGCGACCTGACGGGCCGGGACCTGCGCTCCGTGACCCTCACTCGGATCAGCTTGATGAAGGCCAAGCTCGACCGGGCGAACCTGTCGGGCGCGGATCTGTCGGGTGCGATCCTGATGGAGGCGAGCCTCGTCGGAGCGGTGCTCGCGGACGCACAGGCACCCATGGCGATCTTCGCCGGGGCGAATCTGAGCGGCGCGGACCTGTCGGGCGCGCGGCTCAGCCACGCCGTGTTTCAGGGATGCCGGGCGGAGGGCAGCCGGTTCGATCGGGCACGGCTCGACAACACCGTGTTCACGGGCGCCCAGGCCGACGCTGCTTCGTTCCGCGAGGCGCAGTGCGCCTACGCGCAGTTCCACCATGCCGGTCTCGACCACGCCGATTTCAGCAACGCAGCCTTCCTGCGCACCGATTTCCATGGCGCACGAATCGCGGGCGCGACCTTCCACGGCCGCACCGGGACCATGCTGGAGACGGTGGACGAACGCGTGATCGGCGAACTCTACGATCCGAGCGTCGTCAGGCCGCTCGCCACCCCGGAGTGAAGCGATGCCCTTCTGGAATGCAAATCTCGGCGGCATGAACCTGGGATGCGCCGACGTGTGCAAGACACCGATCGGGCCGCTGGTGATCCCGATCCCTTACTGCAACGTCGCCATGCTGCCGACCGCGATCCCGAGCCAGCAGAAGGTGTTCGCGATGGGTAGTCCGGTCCACAACCTGAGCACCGTCATGCCGATGTCGATGGGCGACAGCCCCGGCGTCCTGTTGGGCATCATCTCGGGGCTGGTGATGGGACCCTCCGCCGCTCAGATGGGCTCGAACAAGGTGTTCATCTGCGGCCCTCCCGTCGCGAAGTTCGGAATGCCGGCGAAGCAGAACGGCCTCGGCCCGAACGTCATCGGCGCCACGATCGCGCCGTCCCAGACCAAAGTCATGGCCTTGTCTTGAAACAAGCAGCCATGGGAGAGCCACGATGACCCGTCAATACGAAGAGGAAACCGGCCGGGCAGGGGACCCCTTCCTGCGAATGCTGCAACCGGAAGAACCGAACGCTCCTTTCACGGAGTCCTCGTATTTCCGCCTCGGCAGCTATGTGTCCTTCAACGGCGAGGAGGATTGCCTCGTCACCCATTTGCACACGACGCGGAGCCGAACGTCGAAGGACCTCGCCGTGCCGGGGTCGGGCCTGGCCACGACGGTCGATCTGCTCGGGCCGGCCTATGCCGCGTCCTTCAATTCACGAACGGCTGGTACGGCTACGAATGACGCGATCCCATCCAGCCCAATCGCATCCTCGAACGACGGTATTCTGCTCTACACCGATCGTGATCTCAACGAAAACGTCAGGGGCGCGGTCCTGCAGAAGTACGGGCAGGGCCAAGTCACGGAAGTCATCGACTGCGACGTCTCATATAAGGTCAAAAACGGTAAGTACGACTTATTTGTCAACAACGGCATCAATATCGTTGCGGGACAGCCCGACAACCCGGCCAATATCAACATAACAGCACAAGGACATTACACTGAAAAGGCCCTTGGAGATCGATTCACAACAATATTTGGCGTATCACATAGCGAATTTATTGGTGAAAGCACTACTTTTTACATGGGTGATCGTTCCATTACTTTCATCGGTCACGAAACACAATTGAAGATGTCGACATCACATTATGTAATCATCGGCGAAGATGATTACTTTAGACTTGGTGGACGATTTCAATTTACTCTTTCCTCCGACAGAACCTATATATTCGGCAAGCAATTCACACAAGTTGTCGGAACAAAGACTGATATAGTAGTGGGCATGGAAATCAAATTTAACGTCAATGATACTTGGAAGATGGTATTTGATCGCGATGACAGCTTCAAGAACAGAGATTATAAAATAATATACAAACAGGACATCGTCGTTTGCCCAGGAACCAGCCTTAGCGTAAAAAACGACGTCATAACATTTTGCAATTACATGGTTACAAACGAAAGAGCTTCGGTTGAGAATAGTGAATACAAACAAAAAAAGGCAGATATCGAAACGGTCATCAATAAAAACTTTAGCCAATCGACGGACGCAACCAAAATGGAACAAGCGGCGATCCATCTCTTCTTATGAGCAATCCTCTTGTCTCCCGCGAGGCTTTGACCTGCACCCATCCCTTGGCGCTCGTTCGCGCTACGGTCGTCTCGCTCACCCCCGAAGGTGCGCGGGCGCAGATCCATGTCGGCGGCTCTCTCAGCGCCGCCGACATCGCCCTCGGATGCCTGATCCGACCGTTGCCTGGAGATTCCGTGCTGGCGCTCCTCGAGGACGATAAAGGCACCATCCTGCAGGTGCTCGGCCGTGCCGTAGCCGAGCGCGCGACGCTGGCCTTGCCGGGGGGAGGGGGTCTCTCCATCGAAGGCGAGGCGCTGTCCCTGTCCGCTCGGGAAACCCTCTGGCTGACGGGCGAGCGAGTCGACCTACGCGGCCGCAGCCTCGCCCTCGTCGCCGAGACCATGACGTGGCTCGGCAAGCTGCTCACGGGCGTGGTCGAGCGCTTCACCCTGTCGGCGCGTCACCACGAAACCAGCGCCGGCACGCTGATCGCGAAGGCGAACGAGCGCACCACCCTCGTCGAGGGCACCGACTCGCTGCGGGCGGAAACGCAGCTCGTGACGGTCGCGGGGGTCGCCAGCGAAACGGCGCACACGAAGGTCATCGCGGCCGCGGAGGATCTGCGGATGGACGGCAAGCGCATCGCGATGGGGTGAGGCCGAGCCGATGAGCGATGCCCCCCGCAAAGAGGCGGTGCTCCATGGCGAGCGCCTGGCTGCAGCCTGCAGGCACCTCGCCGCCGGCCGGTTGAACGAGGCCGCGTCATTGGTCGAGACGATGCTTGCCTTGCGCCCCGAGGATCCCGACGTGCTCAACCTCCACGGGAGCCTGCTGCTCGCGCGCGAGGACCTCGCCCGCGCTGCGGAGGTCTACGGCGCGGCAGCCACCGCCTATCCCGATCACGCCGCCCTCTGCGCCAATCTCGGGCTGACCCATCACCTCGCCGGCCGGCACGAGGAGGCGCGACATTGCCTTCAGCGAGCCGCTGCCCTGGCGCCGGGCGACGACATCCCGCTCCTGGCCCTCGCCACGGCACGGCTCATGGCGGGCGATGTGGCCGAGGCGGCGGAGGTGGCCGCCGCCATCCTCGCCCGCTCGCCCGAATCCCTGGAAGCGCTGGAATTGCTCGGCCTGATCGCCCTCACGCGCGGCGACCGCGCCGAGGCCGAGCGGCTGCTCCGGGAGGCGCTGCGTCGTGGCTCGACGAACCCGAGCATCCTGCGCGGGCTGTCCGTCTGCTGCCTGTGGCGCGGCGCCGCCGACGAGGCCCTGGACTTCGCCCAGCGCGGGCAGCTCCTGGCCCCCCTCGACATCGATACCCTGGAGCATCTGGCGATCTGCCAGGCCGAGGCCGGGCATCTCGCCGAGGCCGAGGCGACCTGCGCGAAGGTCCTCGCCTTCGCGCCGAAGCATGTCGGCCTGCGGGCGATCCAGGCGCGGCTGCGCATCCTGCGCGGCGAGCCCGAGGCGGCGCTGGCCGACCTGACGCAGTTCGCCAAGGCCAATCCGCATTCCACAGAGGCCCTGGCCTCCCTCGCCGCCACCGCCCGGCAAGGCGGGCGCCTCGCCGAGGCGGAGGCGCTGTGCAAGGCCGTACTCCAGCGCGAGCCGGGCAACGGTCCCGCGCGGAGGCTCGCGGACGACATCGCCCTGGCGCTGGGACGCTTCCCGCCGCGCCTCGACGACGATCTGCCGTCGTGCGCCCGGATCCTCGTGCCGTCCGACATGCTGGCGGGCGAATTCATCCTGCTCAGCCGCTTCCTTCCCGCCCTGGCGGGCGCGACCGGACGGGTGAAGCTGAGTGCGGAGGCCAAGTTTCTATCCCTGGCTTCGCATGTGCCGGTCGGGATCGAGGTCGGGCCGCCGGAGGAAGGCGAGACGATCCTGCCCCTCCGGTCGGCCCTGCGCTGCTTCGATGTGGAGGCCGACTGGCTCGGGACGCCGCGCGCCTATCTCGGGGCCGACCCGGCGCGCACGGCGCTCTGGCACCATGCCCTCCGGGAGCATCCGCGCCCGTGGATCGGCGTGACCTGGACGATCGATGCCACCGGCCTCGCGATGGATCACGTCCGCGCGGCGATCCCTCCCGGCGCCACCGCCATCAGCCTGATGACCGGAGACGGCCGGCACGCCCTCGCGGGCTGGCCGGAGGCGATCGACGCAGGCGTCCGGTTCGGCGGCTTCGCCGACATGATCGCGGCCGTGTCGCAGCTCGATGCCGTCATCGGCCCCGATACCGCCGCGACCCATCTCGCCGGAGCCCTCGGGCGTCCGGGCGCGGCGGCGGTGGGCGCGCATCAGCCGTGGTGCTGGGCCAGCCGGGAGGATCGGGCCCTGTGGTATCCGAGCCTGCGCGTGGTCCGGCAGACGCGGCCGGGGGACTGGTCCGGTGTCGCCGAGGCCCTGCGCGCCGCCTGTGCCGCCAGCCTCGACGGTGCGGAGGCGTCGCCCGGCTCGCTTGCGGAGGCGGGCCTTCCCTGACGGAACGATGCCACCCGAGGGGTCGGCAAAGTCCGGAAGGATCGATGCGGAAGCGGGAGGCGAGCGCCGTCTTGGTTTGACGTGAATGCCTGCTCCCTCGCCATTGCGAGCGAAGCGACGCAATCCAGGGATCCACCACGTTCGGTCAGGTCCCGCTTCGCTGAAGCGCTTCGCTGACGCTCGCACTGACGAGGGAGCAGGCGACCCGGATCCCACGGCTCGTAAAATGCGGTAAGGGTCACCCCATTCGCCATTGGGCGCCTGGATGACCCGACGCATGATCGACCTGACCCTGGACGCCGCCCGCACCGTCGTCGCAACCGCGCTGCGCACGGCACGGGAGCGCGGTTTCAAGCCGCTCGCGGTGGTGGTCTACGATGCCCGCGGGGCGCTCAAATGCGTCGAGGTGGAGGATGGCACATCCCTCCGCCGGGCCGAGATCGCCAGCGGCAAGGCGAATGGCGCCCTGGCCCTCGGGATGGGATCGCGGGCGATCCACGCCCGGGCGGAGGCGCAACCCTACTTCGTGGCGGCCGTGACCCACGTGGCCGGGGGCCCGGCGCTGGTGCCGGTGCCGGGCGGCGTGCTGATCCGCTCCGGCGACGGACGGCTGCTGGGCGCCGTCGGCATCTCCGGCGACACGTCGGACAACGACGAGGTCTGCGCCGTGGCCGGAATCGAGGCCGCCGGGCTGGTCGCCGAGACGGGCGCCTGATGCCGGGCCGGCCCGCGCGACCGGGCCTGCGGCGGCGGGACTGGCTGGCCGGGGCCGCCGCCTTCGGCGCCGCCGGCCCCGCCCGGGCCGCCGAGCCGCTGCTCTACCGCCGGGGCAACGACGCCGACCCGGAAACCCTCGATCCGCACAAATCCTCGACCGTCGCTGAGGCGCATATCCTGCGCGACCTGTGCGACGGGCTGCTCACCTATGACAATGCGGGCGCCATCGTGCCGGGCGCGGCCACGCGATGGAGCGTCTCGCCGGATGGCCTGACCTACCGTTTCACCCTCGACCCGGCCGGGCGCTGGTCGAACGGCGACGCGGTGACGGCGGAGGATTTTGTCTTTTCCCTCCGGCGGATCATGGATCCGGCGACGGGCGCCAAATACGCCGAGATCCTGTTTCCGATTCTCAATGCGCCCGCCGTGAACAAGGGCGAGCAGCCGCCCGAGGCGCTCGGCGTCGCTGCGCCCGATCCCGGCACCGTCGTCATCCAGCTGTCGGAGCCGACGCCGTACTGCCTCGAACTCCTGACCCATCAGACGGCGGCGCCGGTCCACGCGCGGTCGCTGGCCCGCCACGGCGAGGGGTTCACCCGGCCGGGGAACCTCGTCACGAACGGCCCCTACCGCCTCGTGGATTCCGTGCCGGGCGACCGCATCACCTTGGAGGCCAACCCGCACCATCCGGCGGCGGGGTCGCTGGCGATCCGCCGGGTGGCCTTCCTGCCGACGCCGGACCTGTCGAGCGCCGTCCGCCGCTACGCCGCCCGGGAGATCGAGTCGCTGGCCGACCTTCCGGGCGACCAGATGGCGGCTTTGCGCGACCGCTTCGGCACGCAGGTGGTGCTCGGCCCGGCGCTGGGCCTCGCGGCCCTGATGGTGAACACCGCCAAGGCGCCGTTCTCGGATGCCCGGGTTCGCCGGGCGCTGTCGCTGGTGATCGACCGCGACTACCTCGCCACCGCCCTCTGGGGCGGGACGATGAGCCCCGCCTACTCGCTCTGCCCGGCCGGGCTCGATCATTACCGCACGCCGCCCGAGACGGCGGGGCGTGCGGGCCTGCCCATCGACCACGAGGAGGAGGCCCGCGCCCTCCTGACGTCGGCGGGGTTCGGGCCGCAGAACCGGTTGCGCCTCGAGTACCGGTTCAACATGAGCGACAACAACCGCAACACGGCGGTGGCCCTCGCGGAGATGTGGCGCGACATCGGGATCGACACCCGCTTCGTCTATACGGATGCCAAGACCCATTTCGCCTACCTGCGCGACGGGGGCGATTTCGACATCGCCCGCATGTCCTGGATCGCCGACTATTCCGATCCGCAGAATTTTTTGTTCTTGCTGAAGACCGGAAACGATGGCTTCAATTCCGGGCATTGGTCCAATCCCGAATACGATGCCCTCCTCGACGCGGGCGCCAAGGAGCGGGACCTCGCGCGACGGGCCGACCTGCTCTACGCGGCGGAGGAGATCGCCCTGAGGGACCTGCCCTGGATCCCGATCATGCACTACCGCAGCAAGGCGCTGATCTCCCCGCGCCTGCACGGCTACCGGCCGAACCTGCGCAACGCCATGCCGACCCGCTACCTGAGGCTCGATCCATGATCGGGCATCGCCCATGATCGGGCATCACCGATGATCGGCCTCGTCCTGCGCCGGCTCGCGCAAGGGGTCCCGACGCTGTTCGCCGTCGTCGCCGTGAGCTTCTTCCTGATGCGGCTCGCCCCCGGCGGCCCCTTCGATCTGGAGCGCCCGCTCTCCCCGGCCGCCATGGAGAACCTGCGTAAGGTCTTCGGGCTCGACCGGCCGCTGATCGCGCAGTTCGGCGGCTACCTCGCGGCCCTGGCCCAGGGCGACCTCGGCCCCTCCTTCTCCTTCCGCGACCGGAGCGTCGCCGGGCTGATCGCGCAGGGCCTGCCCGTCTCCGCCACGCTCGGCGCCCTCGCCCTGGCCCTCTCGGCGGTCCTTGGCATCGGGCTCGGGACGCTGGCCGCCCTCCGGCAGGGCGGAGCGGTCGATCGGGTCATCGGCCTCACGGCGGCGCTCTCCCTGTCGCTGCCGAGCTTCGTGGTGGCCCCGCTCCTCCAGATCGCCTTCGGGCTGACGCTGCGCTGGCTGCCGCTCAGCGGCTGGGAGGCGGGATCGCCGAGCCACCTCGTCCTGCCCGTCCTGACGCTGGCCCTGCCGCAGGTCGGCGCCCTGGCGCGGCTGACGCGGACATCGCTGGCGGAGGCCCTGCGGATGCAACCAGTGCGGACCATGCGCAGCCTCGGCCTGCCGCCCGGCCGCGTGACCCGGCACACGCTTCGCGGCGCGCTGCTGCCGGTGGTGGCCTATCTCGGGCCGCTGGCCGCCGCCCTGCTCACCGGCTCGGTGGTGGTGGAGACGATCTTCGGCCTGCCCGGCATCGGCCGCTACTTCGTCGAGGGTGCGCTGAACCGGGACTACACGCTGGTCATGGGCGTGGTGCTCCTCGTGGCCGCCCTGGTGATCGTGTTGAACCTCGCCGCCGACCTCGCCTGCGCCTGGCTCGATCCGCGCCTGAGGGTGGCGCGGTGAAGGCGGCGCCCACGCCGGGTCGGCGGGTTCTCAGCCGCCTCGTGCGACAGCGGGGGGCAATGACGGCCCTGGCCGTCCTCGTCCTCGTGGCGCTCGCCTGCCTCGCGGGCCCCGGCCTGACGGGGACCGAACCCGACCGGTTCTATCCCGACCTGCGGCTTCTGCCCGCCGGGCTCGGCGCACAGCCCGACGAGGCGCATCTCGGCTTGGCGCTGGAGCGGATCGCCTTCCGCATACGCGCCAGGGTGGCCGAGGCGACCCGCGACGGCGAGACCCTGCGCCTCGTCCTCGCGGCCGATGCGCCCATCGACCGGCGCGGCCTCGTCTACCTGCCGCGCTCGGACCTGTTCGGGCCCGCACGGGTCGTCGGCGAGGAGGAGGGCGGCCGCCGCCTCATCCTCGCCGTGCCGGTGCGGGCGCTGCACTTTCCCCTGGGGACCGACATCCACGGCCGCGACCTCCTGGCGCGGAGCCTCGTCGCGGGCCGGGTGTCCCTGGCGGTGGGCCTCACCGCGACCCTCGTCGCGCTGCTGATCGGCATCGCCTACGGGGCCACCGCCGGGCTGGTGGGCGGGGCGGTGGACGCGGTGATGATGCGGATCGTGGACGCCCTCTACGCGCTGCCCTTCATCTTCTTCGTGATCCTGCTGCTGGTCTTCTTCCGGGCGAGCCTCGGCCTGATGCTGGTGGCCATCGCGGCGGTGGAATGGCTCGACATGGCCCGGATCGTCCGGGCGCAGACGTTATCCCTGCGCGAGCGGGATTTCGTCCGGGCCGCCCGGGCTCTGGGCTCCTCCACGCCGCGCCTGCTCGCCCGGCACATCGTGCCGAACGCCCTCGGGCCGATCGCGGTGGCGGCGACGCTCCTCGTGCCGCAGGTGATCCTGCTCGAAAGCTTCCTGTCCTTCCTCGGCCTCGGCGTGCAGGAGCCGCAGACGAGTTGGGGCGTGCTCATCGCCGAGGGCGCCCGGTCCATCGAGACAGCCCCCCACATGCTCGCCGCCCCCGCCGCCTTCCTGATCGCGACGCTGGTCAGCTTGACCGTGTTCGGCGATGGGCTGGCGGATGCCCTCGACCCCCGCGGGAGGGAAACGTAACTCTCCGTCGGTGCTGGAGCGTTCTCGGGGGAACCTGGATCACTTCGCTGCCCCCGTCAGTGCGGGCGTCAGCAACGCCATCCAGGGCAGCGGGACCTCGCCGAACGTGGCGGATCGCTGGATTGCTTCGCTCCGCTCGCAAGGACGGGGAGGGAAAAGCCTCACTCCAGCACGCGGACCGGCGCGCCGCCGAGCCACGCCTCGATGTCCTCCACCGCCTGGGTGAAGAAGCGCCGGTAGTTCGCCTCCGAGACGTAACCGAGATGGGGCAGGGCGAGGACGTTCGGCAGGTGGCGGAAGAGGCTGTCGGGCGGAAGCGGCTCGGTGTCGAAGACGTCGAGCCCGGCGCCCGCGATCCATCCCCGTTCCAGCGCGGCGACCAGCGCCGCCTGATCGACGAGGCCGGCGCGGGAGGTGTTGATGAGGAAGGCGCTTTCCCGCATCCGCCGCAACTCCGCCTCACCGACGATGCTGCGGGTTCGCTCGCCGAGCACGAGGTGCAGCGACAGGACGTCGGCGGCCTCGCACAGGGCCTCCTTCGAGGGGGCGAGGGTGGCGCCCGCCTCCGCCGCGCGCTCCGCCGTGAGGTTCTGGCTCCAGGCGATCACCTCCATCCCGAAGGCGCGGCCCACCGCCGCCACGCGCTGGCCGATCTTGCCGAGGCCCATCACACCCAGCGTCTTGCCCGCCAGATCGACGCCCACGGTGCTCTGCCACGGGCCGTTCGCGCGCAGGTTGCCTGCCTCCAGGGGCAGGTGCCGGGCAAGGCCGAGGATCAGCGCCCAGGTCAGTTCGGCGGGCGGCGTCGGGCTCGACTCCGTGCCGCAGACGGTGATGCCCCGCTGCCTCGCCGCCGCGAGATCGATGGAGAGGTTGCGCATCCCGCTCGTCACGAGGAGCTTCAGCCGGGGCAGGCGGGCGAGGAGGTCCGCCGGAAACGGCGTACGCTCCCGCATGATGACGAGGATCTCGGCCTCACCGATCCGGGACACCAGTTCGTCCCGGTCGCCGATATACTCACCGATCCGGCCGACACGCACGCCCGGCGCGAGCCGGTCCCAGTCGGCGAAGCGGAGGGCGGCATCCTGATAGTCGTCGAGGATCAGGCAAGTCGTCATCGGGCGGGTCCGGCCGGGGGGTGCAGAAACCAACGGTCATCTGGCTGGGCGCGTCGGAGCGCCGGGAGCGGGTTTCCACTCATCCTTCGGCCTCGGTCAAGGGGCGAGGGTGACGTCGGCCTCGCACCGTCGTCGACGGCTTCGGGCACGAGGGTGTCGCGCCGCGCGGGGGTCGTCCCGTCGGCGGAGGGCGACCGGGCCGGGGTGGCTGACAACCGCTCACGCCCCGCCGAGGCTTCGCCCCCTTCTCCGTTGACACTACCTTGGCGGTGTCTATCGATACCGGCGCATACAAAATCCGCAGGACCACCTGCGGGTCACGAGGAAATGCCGGGCCCCCGAGGCCCCGACCGGGAAGGCGTTCGCCATGCTCTTTACCCGCCGCCGTCTTCTGTCGGCCGGTTCCACCGCCCTCGTCGCCGGGATCGCCGCGCCCCATGTGGCCCGCGCCCAGAAGGCGGAGTTCACCTACAAATACGCGAACAACCTGCCTGACACGCACCCGATGAACGTGCGGGCCAAGGAGATGGCCGAGGCCCTGCGCACCGAGAGCGGCGGCCGGTTCGATCTGAAGATCTTCCCCACGAGCCAGCTCGGCTCCGACACGGACACGCTGAGCCAGCTGCGCAACGGCGGTGTCGAGTTCTTCACCCTTTCTCCGCTGATCCTCTCGACCCTCGTGCCGAATGCCTCGATCAACGGCATCGGCTACGCCTTCGCCGACTACGACAAGGTCTGGGCGGCGATGGACGGCGAGCTGGGCGCCTGGGTGCGAGGGCACATCGCCAAGGCGAACCTCATCGCCATGGATAAGATCTGGGACAACGGCTACCGGCAGACCACCGCCTCGACCAAGCCGATCACCGGCCCCGACGACCTGAAGAACTTCAAGATCCGCGTCCCGCCGTCGCCCCTCTGGACCTCGATGTTCAAGGCCTTCGACGCGGCGCCGACCACGATCAACCTCAACGAGACCTATTCGGCCCTCCAGACCCGGATCGTGGACGGCCAGGAGAACCCGCTCGCGGTGATTTCCACCACCAAGTTCTGGGAGGTGCAGAAGTACTGCTCGCTCACGAACCACATGTGGGACGGCTACTGGTTCCTCGCCAACCGCCGGGCCTTCGAGAAGCTGCCAGCCGACCTGCGCGATTTGGTGGCCAAGCACATCAACGCCGCCGGGATGAAGGAGCGCGAGGACGTCGCCAAGCTCAACGCCAGTCTCCAGGCGGACCTCACCAAGAGCGGCATGGTCTTCAACAAGCCCGACCCGGAGCCCTTCCGGGACAAGCTGCGCAAGGCCGGCTTCTACTCGGAGTGGAAGGGCCGCTACGGCGAAGAGGGCTGGTCGATCCTCGAGAAGTACACCGGGAAGCTCGCCTGATGGCGGCCACCGCGCCGCGGGGCGGGGTTGCCCCCAACACGCGGCGGGTGATGAACCTCGCCCATTTCCTGCGCAAGAACGCCCGGCGGCTTCCGGATGCCGCCGGGCTCGTCCAGGGCGGGCGGGTGTGGAGTTGGGGCGAACTCGATGCCCGGGTCGATGCCATGGCCGCCGCGCTCGCCGGGCGCGGCGTCGTGAAGGGCGACCGGGTGCTGGTGCAGTCGCGCAACGGCCACCAGCTGTTCGAATCGATGTTCGTCTGCTTCCGCCTCGGCGCGGTGTGGGTTCCGACGAACTACCGCCAGACGCCCGCCGAGGTCGCCTACCTCGCCAAGGCGAGCGGCGCCCGCGCCCTGATCTGCGGCAGCGTCTTCCCCGAGCACGCGGCGGCGATCCGGGCCGAATGCCCGGATCTCGACGTCGTGGTGGAGATCGGCGGCGCCTCGTTCGGTGAGGATTACGATGGCCTCGTGGCCGCCCATGACGGCCAGGCGGCGCCGGTGGCCGACGTCGAGCACGACGACCCGTGCTGGTTCTTCTTCACCTCCGGCACGACGGGACGACCCAAGGCGGCGGTGCTGACCCACGGGCAGATGGGCTTCGTCATCACCAACCATCTCTGCGACCTGATGCCGGGGACGACCGAGGCGGACGCCTCCCTCGTGGTGGCGCCCCTGTCGCACGGCGCCGGCATCCACCAGCTGGCCCAGGTCGCGGCGGGGGCGACGACGGTGCTGACGGCGGGCGAACGGCTCGACCCGGAGGAGGCGTGGTCCCTCGTCGCGCAGTGGCGCGTCGCGAACATGTTCACGGTGCCGACCATCGTGAAGATCCTGACCGAGCACCCGGCGGTGGAAAGGCACGACCGGTCGAGCCTGCGCCACGTCATCTATGCCGGCGCGCCGATGTACCGGGAGGACCAGAAACGCGCCCTGAGGGCGCTGGGGCCGGTGCTGGTGCAGTATTTCGGTCTCGGCGAGGTGACGGGCAACATCACGGTGTTGCCGCCGCGCCTGCACGCGGCCGAGGACGGGCCCGGCGTGAAGGTCGGCACCTGCGGCTTCGAGCGGACGGGGATGCAGGTCGATATCCAGGACCCGGAGGGGCGCTCCCTACCCCCCGGCCAGACCGGCGAGATCTGCGTCTGCGGCCCGGCGGTCTTCGCGGGCTACTACGACAACCCGAAGGCCAATGCCGAGGCGTTCCGCAACGGCTGGTTCCGCACGGGCGACCTCGGCCATCTCGACGGGCAGGGATTCCTGTTCATCACCGGCCGCGCCTCCGACATGTACATCTCCGGCGGCTCCAACGTGTACCCGCGCGAAACCGAGGAGAAGCTCCTCAAACACCCAGCCATCGCGGAAGCCGCGATCCTCGGGGTGCCGGACCCGACCTGGGGCGAGGTCGGCGTGGCGGTCTGCACCCTGCGGCCGGGGGAGACCGTGGAGGAGCCTGCGCTGATCGCATGGCTCTCGGCGGAGGTGGCCCGCTACAAGCTGCCCAAACGCGTCTTCTTCTGGGACGAGCTGCCGAAATCCGGCTACGGCAAGATCACCAAGCGGGCCATCCGCGAGGGTCTGGAGCAACGGGGGGCGCTGCCCCTCGACGGAAAGCGGTAGACCGTCGTTTCGCACGTCCGTCATTGCGGGCGGCGCGAAGCAATCCAGGGCGGCGGGACGCGTGAAGCCTCGGCGCATCCCCGGATCGCTTCGCATCGCTCGCACCGCCGACACGGGCATCGAGTGAAGCAGGACACCTTTTGCCGATGGACGCGCTGACGCTCTCCGCCAAGGACATCCTCCCCGCTGACGGCGTGGGCGGCGCCCTCGTCGGCCGCGTCTGGCGGCCGGAGCACGGGGGGCCGAGCGTCGTCGCCCTGCGTGCGGGGCCCGGCGGCGCGGCGCACGTCATCGACATCACCGGCACCCACCGCACCGTCAGCGAACTCTGCGAGACCTCCGGCCCCGCCGCCGCGCTCCGCGCCGCCGGGGGCGAGGACCTGGGGAGCCTCGATGCGATCCTAGCCAACACCCCGCCGGAGGCGCGCGACCCGTCCCGCCCCTGGCTGCTCGCACCGGTGGACCTCCAGGCCCTCAAGGCGGCGGGCGTCACCTTCGCCACGTCCATGCTGGAACGGGTGATCGAGGAGCGGGCGCGGGGCGATCTGCTCGCCGCCACCGCCATCCGCGCGGAAGTGGAACGTTTGGTCGGCGACGACCTGCGGCGGTTGAAGCCGGGCTCGCCGGAGGCGATGGCGCTCAAGGCCGTGCTGGTCGCGCAGGGGGCCTGGAGCCAGTATCTCGAAGTCGGCATCGGGCCGGATGCGGAGATCTTCACCAAGGCGCAGCCCCTGTCTGCGGTGGGCTGCGGTGCCGATGCGGGGCTGCACCCGGACTCCCAGTGGAACAACCCCGAGCCTGAGATCGCCCTGGCCGTCGCCTCCGATCAGCGGATCGTCGGCGCGAGCCTCGCCAACGACGTGAACCTGCGCGACTTCGAGGGCCGCTCGGCCCTGCTGCTGGGCAAGGCTAAGGACAACAACGCCTCCTGTGCGCTCGGGCCGTTCCTGCGCCTGTTCGACGGGGATTTCACCCTCGACACGATCCGCCGGACCACGGTGAGCCTGGAGGTGGCAGGGCCGGAGGGCTTCCGCCTGGAGGGCACCTCGCCGCTCGCCGAGATCAGCCGCGATCCCGAAGAGCTGGTGACGGCCCTGATGGGCAGCACCCACCGCTACCCGGACGGGGCGATGCTGCTGCTCGGCACGATGTTCGCCCCCACGAAGGACCGGCACGGGCCCGGCCTCGGCTTCACCCACGTGGAGGGGGACCGGGTGACCGTCGCGAGCCCCGAACTCGGGCGCCTCGTCAACCGGATGCGCCCCTGCGATGCCTGTGAGCCCTGGACCTTCGGAGCGGGCGCCCTGATGCGCAACCTCGCCCGCCGGGGCCTGCTCTGACCCCCGGCAAGAACCTGAAGATGGCCCCATGACCCCGAACGCCTCCGCGCTCCTCGACCGCCTCGCGGCGATCGTCGGCCCCACCGGCCTCGTCACCGGGGAGGAGTTGCGCGGCCGGCCCGCCTCATGGACGCGGCCGGCGGAGCCCTGCGCGGCCCTCGCCCTGGTGCGCCCCCGCGACACGGCCGAGACCGGCGCGGTGTTGACGGCCTGCGCCGAGGCGGGGGCGGCGATCGTTCCCCGTGGTGGCGCCACGGGCCTCGTGGACGGCATTCTCAGCGCGCCGGACCAGATCACCCTCTCCACCGAGCGGATGACCGCGATCGAATCCCTCGATCCCCTCTCCATGACGATGGTGGCGGGCAGCGGCGTGACCATCGAGGCGGTGCAGAACGCCGCCCGCGAGGCCGGGCTGTTCTTCCCCCTCGACCTCGGCGCCCGCGGCTCGGCCACGGTGGGCGGGACGATCTCCACCAATGCCGGGGGCCTGCGGGTGCTGCGCTACGGCATGATGCGCGAGATGGTGCTGGGGCTAGAGGCGGTTCTCGCCGACGGCACGGTCGTCTCGTCGATGCGTCCGCTCATCAAGAACAACACCGGGCTCGACCTGAAGCAGCTCTTCCTGGGCACGGAGGGCACCCTCGGCATCGTCACCCGCGCCGTGCTGCGCCTGCGGCCGGAGCCCGCCGGCTACGCCACGGCGCTGGTGGCCTGCCCCGGCGTCGATGACGGCGCGCGGGTGCTGCGGGCCGCGCAATCGGCCTTCCAGGGCCGGGTGTCGTCCTTCGAAGGGCTGTGGCCCGACTTCTACCGCCTGATGACGAAGCCCGGCCGCGCCACCCCGCCACTCGGGCCGGACTACCCGTTCTACGCGATCATCGAGGTTGAATGCGTGGCCGAGGAGACGGACCGCTTCCTCGATCTCCTCGACAGGCTGATGGGCGAGGGCACCGTGCTCGATGCGGCGCTGGCCTCCTCCGAGGAGCAGCGCCAAGGGATGTGGCGCATCCGCGACCGGGTGGAGAACATGAACGCCGACGGCATCGTCCGCGCCTTCGACGTGAGCGTGCCCCTCGACCGGATGGACGGCTACGTCCGCGGGGCGCTCGCCCGGATGGCCGCGATCCCCGATTGCCGCGTCGTCGTCTACGGGCATATCGGAGACAACAACCTGCACTGGAACACGACCGACCTCGACGGGCCGGGCAACGCGGCGATCGACGCCGCCATCTACGAGCCGCTGGCCGACCTGAACGGCTCCGTCTCCGCCGAGCACGGCATTGGCCTGGAGAAGCGCGGCAAGCTCGGCCTCTCCCGCTCGGCGGAGGAGATCGCCACCATGCGCCTCGTGAAGCGCGCCCTCGATCCCGACAACCGGCTGAACCCCGGCAAGATTTTCTGAGAGTGTCGCGGTGGCGAAGGCACCCGCGGCGCAGACCGCCCGCCTCACCGTCCGCCTGACGCCCCGCGGCGGGCGGGACGCCATCGACGGCTGGATCCGCGACGCCGACGGCGCCCCCTGCCTCAAGGTCCGCGTGTCCTCACCGCCGGTGGAGGGAGCCGCGAACGAGGCGCTGGAACGGCTCATCGCCACCACCCTCAAGGTGCCGCCGCGGGCCGTGCGGATCGTCGCCGGGCATCAGGCGCGGGTGAAGCGACTGGAGATCGACGGGGTGGACGAGGCGGATCTCACGCGGGTGTTCGGGGTCGCGTGAGGATATTCAGGCCGCAGCGCGCACGTCGAGCGACAACTCTCGCCCCAAAGCGGCGAAGGCCGCTTCCAGCTTTTCCAGCCTGGACCCATGATCGAGGCGAACCAGCCGATCTACGCTTTCACGCTTCCAACCGAGTCGACGCTGCAACTCTGCCCTGGTGATGTTCGCGTCCTGAAGTGCCCAATACAATTCGACCTTCAGAGCCGTCAAAACCGGCAGACGCACATAGCCCTTCGCTTCGGCGGGCGGCCTTGGGATGGTTTCACCATCAGCGATCATGCTGGCGAGGGCAGTTTCGATCGCATCGGCGGCGTGGCGGCGAGCGTCCGCTTCATTCGCGCCGAAGGTGACGACGATCGGAAGCAGCGGGCAGGTCACCAAGAGGGTGCCATTGTCGTCAGGTTCCAGGGTGATGGGATAGGCGAGCATCACTTCAACCCCAACTGCCGCTTGATCGCGTTGACGAGCCCGGTTCCGAGTTCCTTGCGGCCACCGTCTATGGGAAGCTCGGTTTTTCGCTCACCGCGCCAGCGATGAGATGGCCCGAACCACCCTTCTCAGTTTCGAACGTGCACCCCTGAGCCGCGAGCCATCGCCGAAGTTCAACTTCCTGCGCGTTCATTCCATATGAGGTAGCCGCGGCCTGCAGTGCAATCAAC
>NZ_BPQE01000013.1 GCF_022179085.1 Methylobacterium aerolatum | reverse complement strand
CACCGAGGAAAAGAGCTTTCTCGCCGGCTTCGCCTTCCACGTGTTCTGACCGGTGGAGCCCGGCGTCGCGGAACGGCCCGATCCCGGCGCGCCGAGCGTGGCGGACGATCCGCGTCCCCTGTTCGGCGCCTACGGCATCGTGAAGCGCTTCGGCGCCTTCACCGCCAACGACCACGTCGATCTCGAGATCCGCGGCGGCGAGATCCACGCCCTCCTCGGTGAGAACGGCGCGGGCAAGTCAACGCTGATGAAGATCCTCTACGGCTTGCTGGAGCCCACCGAGGGGGTCGTCACCCACCGGGGCGAAGTGGTGCGGCTCGCCAACCCGGAGGCCGCCCGGCGGCTGGGCATCGGCATGGTGTTCCAGCATTTCTCGCTCTGCGAAAACCTCACCGTGGCCGAGAACATCGCCCTGGTGATGGAGCGGGGCCTGAGCCGGGCCGGCCTGGCCCGGCGCATCGCGGCGCTGGCCGAGACCTACGGCCTGCACCTCGACCCGGACCGGCCGGTCTGGTCCCTCTCCGCCGGGGAGCGCCAGCGCATCGAGATCGTGCGCTGCCTGCTCCAAGACCCGAAACTCGTGATCCTCGACGAGCCGACCTCGGTACTGACGCCGGGCGAGGCCGACCGGCTGTTCGCCGTGCTGGAGCGCCTGCGGGACGAGGGGAGGGCGCTCCTCTACATCTCGCACCGCCTCGACGAGGTCCGCCGCCTCTGCGCCCGGGCGACCATCCTGCGGGCGGGCAAGGTCGTCGGCGCCTGCGACCCCCGGCGGGAGAGCGCCGCCTCCCTCGCCGCGATGATGGTGGGCGCCGAGATCCGAGAGGTTGCCTCGCGCCCGGAGACGGCCGGCGGCGCCGAGCGCCTGCGCGTCGATGCCCTGAGCCTTCCCGCTCCCGGCCTGCACGCCACCGCCCTGCGGGACATCGCGTTCGGGGTGCGCGGGGGCGAGATCCTCGGCATCGCCGGGATCGCCGGGAACGGGCAGGCGGAGCTCTTCGCCGCCCTGTCCGGCGAGGTATCGGCCGGGCGGCCCGAGGCCGTGCGCATCGACGGTCGGCCCGCCGGCCATCTCGGCATCAACGCCCGCCGCCGCCTCGGCGCCGCCTTCGTGCCGGAGGAGCGCAACGGCCACGCGGCGGCCCCCGGCCTGAGCCTGTCCGAGAACGTCGTGCTCTCCCGTCATGCGACGGCGCCGCTGACCCGCCTCGGGTTCCTGCGCCGGGGCGCCGCCCAGGCCCTGGCGGCCCGGGTGAGCGAGACCTTCGACGTGCGCAAGGCCGGCCCCGACCCGGCCGCCGGCACCCTCTCGGGCGGCAACCTCCAGAAATTCGTGGTCGGCCGGGAGATCCTGGCCGGCCCCGGCCTCCTCGTGGTGGATCAGCCCACCTGGGGGGTCGATGCGGCGGCGGCGGCCCGGATCCGGCAGGCCCTGGTCGATCTCGCGGCGGGCGGCAGCGCCGTCGTGGTGATCAGCCAGGATCTCGACGAACTGTTCGAGATCGCCCATTCTGTCGCCGTCCTCCACGCGGGACGGCTGTCGGCGCCGGTGGCGCGGGCCCGGACATCCCGCGGGGCCGTGGGCCTGCTCATGGGCGGCGCCGGAGACGACGCGGCCCCGCCGGGGGCCGATCGGGAGACGGCCGACAAGGCCGCGCGGGAGCCGACCCATGCGCCTTGACCTCGTGCCGCGCCCGCACCGCTCGCCCCTGGCCGAGGCCCTGGCGCCCGCCCTCGCCTTCCTCGCGGCGGTCCTCGTCGGGGGGGTGGCGGTCTCGCTTCTCGGTGTCTCGCCCGCGGCGGCCTTCGTCGTCTACTTCGTCGCGCCGCTCTCCGAACTGTGGTCGCTGCAGGAGGTCGCCGTGAAGGCGGCGCCGCTCGCCCTGATCGCGACGGGCCTCGCCTTCTGCTACCGGGCGAACCTGTGGAACATCGGGGCCGAGGGCCAGTTCGTGGTCGGCGGCCTCGCGGGGGGGATGGTCGCCATCGCCACCCATGGCAGCACCGGCTTCACCCTCTGGATCCTGCCCGCCATGCTGGCGGCGGGCACCCTGGCGGGGATCGCCTACGCGATGATCCCGGCGCTGCTGCGCGTCCGGCTTGGCGTCTCGGAGATCCTGACGAGCCTGATGCTCGTCTACGTGGCGGAGCTCCTCCTCGACTACATGGCCCGCGGGCCCCTGCGCGATCCGGCGGGGTACAACTTCCCGCAGAGTGTCGCCTTCGACGAGGCCGCCCGCCTGCCCGCCCTCATGGAGGGGGACGCGCTCCACGCGGGCGTGCTCGTCGCCCTCGCGGCGGTCGGCTTGGGGGCCGTCGTGCTCGGGCGCAGCCTGTTCGGGTTCGAGATGCGGCTCGTGGGGGCGAGCCCCCGCGCGGCCCGCTTCGCCGGTTTCAGCGCGGAGCGGCTGACGCTCCTGGCCTTCGCGATCTCGGGGGGCGCGGCGGGGCTCGCCGGGATCGTCGAGGTCGCGGGGAGGATCGGGCAGCTCCAGCCCTCGATCTCGCCGGGCTACGGCTTCACCGCCATCATCGTCGCCTTCCTCGGGCGGCTCTCGCCGGTGGGCATCCTCGTCGCGGCCTTCGTCATCGCGGTCACCACCATCGGCGGGGAGGCGGCGCAGATCGACCTGCGGCTGCCCCTCGACCTCACCCGCGCCTTCCAGGGGCTGCTGCTCGGCCTCGTCCTCGGGGCCGACGTGCTGACGCGCTTCAGGCTCCGCCTCGTGGCGGGGACGGCGCGATGAGCCCCGATGTGATCGCGATGGTGGCGGCCACGGTGCTGGCCGCCGCGACGCCCCTGATCATCGCCGGCCTCGGCGAACTCGTCGCCGAGCGGGCGGGCGTCCTCAACCTCGGCGTCGAGGGGATGATGGTCTGCGGGGCGGCCGTCGGCTTCGCGGCGGCGGTGGAGAGCGGCTCGACCCTCGTCGGCGCCCTGGCGGGGATCGGCGCGGGCGTCGCCCTCGCCGCCGCCTTCGGGCTGCTGACGGTGGGGCTCGCGGCGAACCAAGTGGCCTCGGGGCTCGCCCTCACCATCCTCGGCCTCGGCCTCTCGGGGCTCGCCGGGGCGCGCTATGTCGGGCTCAAGCGGGATCCCGCGCCGCACCTCGCCATCCCCGGCCTCACCGACCTGCCGGTGGTCGGCCCCCTCGTCTTCGGGCAGGACGGGTTCGTCTATGCCGGGCTCGCCCTCGCGATGGGAGTCTCGTGGTTCCTGTGGCGGACGCGGACGGGGCTGGTCCTCCGGGCCATCGGCGACGACCCCGCCGCGACCCACTCGCTGGGCCTGCCCGTGCGCGCGGCGCGGTTCCTGGCGGTGCTGTTCGGCGGCGCGTGCGCGGGGCTCGCGGGCGCCTACCTCTCTCTCGCCTACACGCCGTTCTGGGCGCCGGCCATGACCGCCGGGCGCGGCTGGATCGCCCTGGCCCTCGTCGTCTTCGCCTCGTGGCGGCCGGGGCGGGTGGTCGCGGGCGCGGTCCTCTTCGGGGGGGCGACGGTGCTGCAACTCCACGCCCAGGCCCTCGGCATCGGCCTGCCGGGGCAAGTGCTCTCGGCGGTCCCCTACCTCGCGACGATCCTGGCCCTGATCCTGCTCTCCCTCGCCCGGCGGCAGGGCGGGTCGTTGGCCCCCGCCGCGCTGGGGCGCGATTTCACCCCGCACCGGTAGCCGGTGCCCATTCTGATGAGGACATCCCGGATGAAGCGGACCTCCCTCGGCGCCAGCCTCGCCTCCTGCCTCGGCGCGGTGCTGCTCCTCGTCTCGCCCGTGCGGGCCGAGGACAAGCTCAAGGTCGGCTTCGTCTATGTCGGCCCGGTGGCCGATTACGGCTATTCCTTCCAGCACGACCTGAGCCGCAAGGCGCTGGCGGCGGCGATGCCGGACAAGGTGGAGACCACCTACCTCGAGAACGTGCCCGAGGCCGACAGCGAGCGCGCCATCGAGAAGCTCGCCCGCTCAGGCATGGGCCTGATCTTCACCACCTCCTTCGGCTTCATGGAGCCGACCCTGAAGGTCGCCAAGAAATTCCCGAAGGTGAAGTTCGAGCACGCCACCGGCTACAAGCGCGCGCCCAACGTCTCGACCTACTCGGCCCGGTTCTACGAGGGCCGCTACGTCTGCGGGAAGATCGCCGCCAAACTCTCGAAGACGGGCACGGTGGGCTACATCGCCTCCTTCCCGATCCCCGAGGTGGTGAGCGGCATCAACGCCTTCATGCTCGGCGCGCAATCGGTGAACCCGAACCTGAAGGTGAAGATCGTCTGGGTGAACACGTGGTTCGACCCGGGCAAGGAGGCGGAGGCCGCCAAGGCGCTCCTCGCCCAGGGCGCCGACATCCTGGCGCAGCACACGGATTCCGCCGCACCCCTCCAGGAGGCCGAAAAGCAGGGCAAGTTCGCCTTCGGCCAGTCCTCGGACCAGTACCGCTTCGCGCCCAAGGCGCAGCTCACCTCCATCGTCGACGATTGGAACGGCTACGTCATCGCCGAGACCAAGGCCGTCCTCGACGGCTCGTGGACGAGCCACGACACCTGGGGCGGCATCAAGGACGGCATGGTCGTCCTGGCCCCCTTCACCAACATGCCCGACGACGTGAAGGCCATGGCCGAGGCGACGGTGAAGGACATCGCCTCGGGCAAGGTCCAGCCCTTCGCCGGGCCGGTGACCAAGCAGGACGGGACCCTCGCGGTGAAGGCGGGCGAGACCGCCCCCGACCCGATGATCCTCGGCATGAACTGGTACGTGAAGGGGATCGACGACAAGCTGCCCCAGTAGGGGCGACCTCTCAGCGGGGGGCGGGCGCCCGCGGTGCGACGGCGGGCGCGTTACCCTGCTCCCCGGCCGGGATCCCGTCGGAGCGCGGCGCCGCGGTGGCGGGCGGCGGGACCGCGATCGCGTCGCCGGACCGGATCGCCTCCGAGGTGTTGCGCGGCCCGGCAATGCCCTCCGTGCCGCCGGGCGCCGTCGCCGGATCGCGGCCGGCCGGTGCTCCCACGGATTGGGCCGCCGCGCCGAGGGTGGTGGCCAGAACCCCCGCCAGGGCGATGATCAGGGTCGATCGGGTGCGCATCGTCGGTGCAGCTCCGTCAAGTCGGTGATGGGAGCGAATGGCACAGGCGGCGACAAGTTCCACGCCGGCCGTCGCCCTCTGCGCAGGACGACGCCTCGAAGCGGTTTCGGTCGAACCCGGACCACCGCGCCCTCTCGTCCTTGCGCCGCTCCGCTCGCGAGGACGGCGGAGCGCAGGCGATCCAGCAATCTTGAAAAACGCTTCAGTGGTGTCGGCGGTGCGCCCCGTGCCGGTGCCCTTGCCGGTGAGGGCGGCGGGCGGCGCGCCCTCTCAGCCCGCCGGGTGCGGTCGCGCGCGGCTGGCCCGCCGGGGGCGTGAGGCTGCCCTGGGCCGCCGCCGGCGTCGGCCCGGCGGTGCCGTGCCCGTCGATGACGCCGCCGAGGGCCAGCCAGGCCACCCCGGCCAGCATGATCACCGAACTCCCTCGTCCCATCGCCATCCGCGCTCTCCTCGACGGCGGGACGGGCCGCCCCGTCCTCACCTCGTGCCTGCCCAAGGCAGTTTCGGTCGAACTCGGATCACTCCGGTCCCTCGTCCCTGCGAGCGGGCGTGATCCAGACAGCCCCGAAAACGCTCTAGCAGGCGGCGGGCCAAGCCGCCCTGTGGCACATGGATTGCCCAGTCGGGATCGTCGCGCCGGTTCCTCCGCCGGGCGGGCCGGAGGGACGTTTCCGCCATGTCGAGTGCCGCCCGGCCCGAACCGGTCCCGCTGTCCGTGACGGACGCGCCGCCCGCCCCCGCCGAGGGGAGCGCGGATGCCGTGAAGGGCAAACCCCTCGCCCTCGGGCTCCTCGGCCTTCAGCACGTCCTGGTGATGTATGCGGGCGCCGTGGCGGTGCCGCTCATCGTCGGGCGCGCCCTCAAGCTTCCGCCGGAGCAGGTCGCCATGCTGGTGAGCGCCGACCTTTTCGCGGGCGGCCTCGCCACCCTGGTCCAGAGCTGGGGCCTGCCCGGCATCGGCATCCGCCTGCCGGTGATGATGGGCGTGACCTTCGCGGCCGTGACGCCCATGGTCGCCCTGGGCCTGAGCCCCGGCATCGGGCTGACGGGCATCTACGGCGCCGTGATCGCGGCGGGCCTGTTCGCGGTTCTCGCCGCGCCGCTGATCGGCCGGCTCCTGCCCCTGTTCCCGCCGGTTGTCACCGGCACCATCATCCTCGTCATCGGCATCTCGCTGATGCGCGTCGGCGTGAACTGGGCGGCGGGCGGCGTCGGGAGCCCCACTTACGGCGCGCCGCTCAACCTCGCCCTCGCCGCCTTCGTGCTCTGCGCGATCCTGGCGATCACCCGCTTCGGCACGGGCTTCCTCAACTCGGCCTCGGTGCTGGTCGGCATCGTCCTCGGGACGGTGGTGGCGGGACTGTGCGGCCTCGTCGATCTCGGGCACGTGGCCACAGCCCCGTGGTTCGACGTGGTGCGCCCCTTCGCCTTCGGGCTGCCGACCTTCGACGGGATCGCGATCCTCACCCTGTGCATCGTGATGATCGTGGTGCTGGTGGAATCCACCGGCATGTTCCTGGCACTGAGCGACATCTGCGCCGAGCCCCTCGACGAGGCCCGCCTGATCCGCGGCCTGCGCGCGGACGGGCTCGGCACGGTGATCGGCGGGGTGTTCAACACCTTCCCCTACACGTCCTTCTCGCAGAACGTCGGCCTCGTCGGCGTGACGGGAGTGCGCACGCGCATCGTCGCCGTGGTCGGCGGGTTCATCATGCTCGGCCTCGGCCTCGTGCCAAAGCTCGCCGCCCTGGTGGAGGCGGTTCCGCCCTGCGTCCTCGGCGGGGCGGGCCTCGTGATGTTCGGGATGGTGGGGGCCACGGGCGTCCGCATCCTCGGGGGGGTCGACTTCGCCGGCAACCGCAACAACCTGTTCGTGGTGGCGGTCTCGGTCGGCTTCGGGATGATCCCCCTCGTCGCGCCGAACTTCTTCAAGCAGATGCCCCACGCCCTCCATCCTCTGCTGGAATCGGGGATCCTGCTCTGCTCCCTCTCCGCGGTGGTCCTGAACCTGTTCTTCAACGGGCTCGGCACGGCGGAGGCGGCCCGCCGCGCGGCGATCCGGCAGGCTGAGGCGGCGCAGGCCCATTGACGGGCGAGGCGGCTGGGAAAGGTCCGTGCCAGAACGCACGCCGCCCGGCCGTGCCGGCGCGCGAGGCCGTTAAAGCCCTGTGCTGTCGATAGAAATATGCCAATCCGCGGGGACGGACCGATCCGCGCGGGGCCTTTCGCCGTGCGTCAACGCACACTCTTAGAGCATTCGCTGTTGGATCCGCAGGCATCGTTGCACATTTGAAGGTCCATAGCCGCCGCCGGAGAACCGGCGCGACGCATCGAACTTCCGGATGTCCGCCATGACTGCTCGTCTCCTCGCCGGCGCCCTCGTCGGCCTCTCCCTCACCACCGGCGCCTTCGCGCAGAGCTTCACCGCCCCCGCCGGCATTCCCGCCGTCACCGCCCCGGGCGGCGTCCAGGGCCGCGCGGCCGTGCCGAACCTCATCGATTCGCGCAACGTCGACGGTTACGTCGTGATCCGCGACGACGCCGTCGATGCGACGGGCTCGATCCCGCACGGGCATGGCGGCCGGATCGTCCGTACACGCTGACGGGCGAGTCGCCCCCGCCCCGGCGCGGGCGTGAGGCCCCGCTCCTGCTGCCGCGCTTTTGACCAAGGGCCGCCCGCGATGTGGGCGGCCGGACGGGCCCTCCATCGGCCGAGCCGCCGCCGGAGTGACGCGAATATCGGCTTCGCGCGCCCCTGGCCGCCACCTTAGTATTCGGCCCTGCCCGATGCCGTCGCGCGGGCCGAACGAGGGTGAGAAGGGCGTGGCACATCTTCCCCTGACGCGCAGAACGATGCTCGGAGCGGGCGCGGCCCTCGGCCTCGCCGCCGCCACGGGCGGCCGCGCACGGGCCGCGACGCCCCTCACCGTCGGCTTCATCTATGTCGGGCCCAAGGACGATTACGGCTACAACCAAGCCCATGCCCAGGCCGCCAAGGCCCTGAAGGGCATGGGCGGCATCGAGATCACGGAGGAGGAGCGCGTCCCCGAGACCAACGCCGTCGAGAAGACCATGGAGAGCATGATCAACCTCGACGGGGCGACGCTGCTGTTCCCCACCTCCTTCGGCTATTACAGCCCCTACCTCCTCAACGAGGCGCGCAAGAATCCGAAGATCCAGTTCCGCCATTGCGGCGGCCTTTGGACCGAGAAGGATCCGCCGAATGCCGGCTCCTATTTCGGTTACATCGCGCAGGGACAATATCTGAACGGCATCGTCGCCGCGCACGCCAGCAAGTCGAAGAAGATCGGCTTCGTCGCGGCCAAGCCGATCCCCCAGGTCCTGAACAACGTCAACGCCTTCCTGCTCGGCGCGCGCAGCGTCGATCCCTCCATCACCTGCCAGGTGATCTTCACGGGCGAGTGGTCGCTGGCGGTGAAGGAGGCCGAAGCCACCAACGCGCTGGTCGATGGCGGGGCCGACGTCATCACCTGCCACGTCGACAGTCCCAAGGTCGTGGTGGAGACCGCCGCCCGCCGGGGCGCCTTCGTCTGCGGCTACCATGTCGATCAGTCGCCGCTGGCGCCGCAGAAGTACCTCACCGGTGCCGAGTGGAACTGGCTGCCGATCTACAAGGACGCCATCGCGGCGATGCAGGCGGGCAAGGTGCCCGAGCATTTCGTGCGCGGCGGGCTGGCCGACGGCTACGTGAAGATGAGCCCCTACGGACCGGGCGTGTCGGACGGCGCCCGCCGGAACGCCGACGCGGTGAAGGCCGAGATGCTGAAGGGCGGCTACGAGATCATCAAGGGGCCGCTCAAGGACAATGCGGGCAAGGAGGTGATGCCCGCCGGCAAGGCCTATCCCGAGAAGGCCCCCGAACTGGAGAGCACCAACTACCTCGTCGAGGGCGTGAAGGGCTCGGTCTGACCTGCCCGCGTCACGCTCGCCCCGCCATCGCGGGCGCGGGGAGGCGACCCAGGGGCGCGGGATGCCTCCGGCCATGGCGCCCCCCCGTGTCGCTTCGCTCCGCACGCGAGGACGATGGTCGCTCGCGGGACCGGCTGGCACGGTTTCTGCGGCGCCGCCTTCGAGATCGAACGCGGAGGATTCCCAGGACGTGGTTGCGGATGCCGCCCCCTCCAAGCTCGCAGCCGATAGGCCGCGCGCCCTGACCTCGCTCCCCCTCCGCGCGTGGCTGGCCCGCCGCCTGGAGGCCCTGGCGATCCCGGTGGGGGCCGCCCTCGTCGGCTTCCTGCTGTTCGGCCTCTTCCTGATCGCGCTCGGCAAGTCGCCGCTGCAACTCATCGACATCGTCTGGCGGGGAGGATTCGGATCGCCCTTCGCGCTGGGCAACAGCCTGCAGCGGGCGGCTCCCCTGCTCTTCGCCGCGCTCTGCGTCGCGCTGCCGGCCCGGCTCGGCCTCGTGGTGATCGGTGGGGAGGGCGCCATCGTGCTCGGCGGCCTCGCCGCCGCGGCCATCGCCCCGCCGCTCGCCGGATGGCCCGCCCCCCTCGCCATCCCGCTGATGGCCGGGGCGGCGGCGCTGGCGGGCGCGGTGTGGATCGGCGCCGTGGGATGGCTCCAGGCCTACCGCAACGTCAACGCCACGATCGCGAGTCTGCTGATGTCCTCCATCGCCATCGCCCTGGCCAACCACCTGATCGAGGGGGCGCTGCGGGACCCGGCGAGCCTCAACAAGCCCTCGACCCTGCCCGTGGGCGACGCGTTCATGCTCGGGCCGATGCCGGTGATCGGCGTGCATTGGGGGCTCGGCTGCGGGGTCCTCGCCTGCGTGATCGCCTACCTGCTGATGGACCGGACGACCCTTGGCTTCGCGGCGCGGATCGCGGGCGGCAACGTCAAGGCCGCGCAGATCCAGGGATTGCCCGTCGGGCGGCTGATCGTCGGCTTTACGGCGCTGGGCGGCGCCTTCGCCGCGCTGGCGGGCTATTTCGAGGTCGCGGCGGTGCAGGGCAACGCCAACGGCACCCTGGCGGCGGGCTACGGCTACACCGGCATCCTCGTCGCCTTCCTGGCCCGGCAGAACCCCCTCGCGATCATGCCGGTGGCCTTCCTGCTCGGCGGCATCGAGGCGTCGAGCGGGCTGATCCAGCGGCGGATGCAATTGCCTGACGCGACGGTGCTGGTGCTGGAGGGGTTGCTCTTCCTCGTCGTGCTCCTCAGCGAGACCCTCTACGGCCGGTTCAAGCCCTTCAACCCGCATCTCTGGACCGAGAAGCGCGAGGCGGCGGCGGCAGGGGGCGCGGCATGAGCGACGATCTCGGCCTCTGGAGCGTCCCGCTGGCGATCCTCGGCGGGGCGATCCGCGTCTCGACGCCGTTCCTGTTCGTGAGCCTCGGGGAGACGATCACCGAGCGCTCGGGGCGGATCAACCTCGGGCTGGAGGGCACCCTGGTCTTCGGGGCGATGTCGGCCTACGCCACCGCCGTGCTGACCGCCTCCCCCTGGGCGGGCGTGGCGGTGGCGGGTCTCGCGGGCGGGGCCTTCGGCCTGCTGCACGGCTACATCTGCAAGTTTCCCCGGGTGAACGACGTCGCCATCGGCATCGCGCTCATGCTGTTCGGCACGGGGCTCGCCTTCTTCTTCGGCAAGCCGTTCATCCAGCCGCCCGCGCCGCCCCTGCCGGCCATCCCCTTCGGGGCGTGGTCGGACCTGCCGCAGGTGCAGGCGGCGCTGCGGGTGAACGTGCTGTTCCTCGTGGGCGCCGCCCTGTCCGTCGCCCTGTGGTGGGGCTTCCGCAACACCAAGGCCGGGCTGGTCCTGCGCGTCGTGGGCGACAGCGCCGACGCGGCCCGGGCGCTGGGCTACGACGTCGATCGCGTGCGCCTCGTGGCCACCGCGCTCGGCGGTGTCCTCGCCGGAATCGGCGGCTCCTACCTCTCGCTCTACTATCCGGGCTCCTGGAACGAGGGGATCTCCTCCGGCCAGGGGCTGATGGCGGTGGCCCTCGTCATCTTCGCCCGCTGGAACCCCCTCGCCTGCTTCGGGGCGGCGCTGCTGTTCGGCGGGGCCGGGGCGCTCGGCCCGGCCCTGCAATCGGTCGGCATCTCGCAGGGCTACTACCTGTTCTACGCCGCGCCCTACGTCCTCACCCTCGCCCTCCTCGTCGCCACCTCCTCGCCCGACCGGGTGCTGGCCGGTGCGCCGGGCGAATTGTCCCTGTCGAAGTGAGACCCTGCCGATGAACGGCCTCGGTGGTTTGAACAAGTCGCCCCACGGCGTGGTGATCGGCCTCGTGCAGCTGCAGCTGCCGAAGATCGAGACCCGAGCGGACATCGCGGCACAGACGGAGCGGATCGTGGCGATGGTCGCCAAGGCCCGCGCCAACCTCGGGACGATGGACCTCGTGGTCTTCCCGGAATACGCCCTCCACGGCCTGTCCATGGACATCCGCCCGGAGATCCTCTGCACCCTCGACGGGCCTGAGGTGGCGGCCTTCAAGCGGGCCTGCGCCGAGCACCGGATCTGGGGCTGCTTCTCCATCATGGAGGCCAATCCCGGCGGGATGCCCTACAATTCCGGCCTCATTATCGACGATACGGGCGAGCTGAAGCTCTACTACCGGAAGATGCACCCCTGGGTGCCGGTGGAGCCGTGGGAGCCCGGCAACCTCGGCATCCCGGTGATCGAGGGTCCGAAGGGCGCGAAGATCGGCCTGATCATCTGCCACGACGGCATGTTCCCGGAGATGGCGCGCGAGGCCGCCTACAAGGGCGCCGAGATCATGATCCGCACGGCGGGCTACACCGCGCCGATCCGTGAATCCTGGCGCTTCACCAACCAGTCGAACGCCTTCTGCAACCTGATGGTCACGGCCAATGTCTGCCTGTGCGGCTCGGACGGCACCTTCGACTCGATGGGCGAGGGGATGATCTGCAACTTCGACGGGGCGGTGCTGGCCCACGGCACCACCGGCCGGGTGGACGAGATCATCACCGCCGAGGTCCGGCCCGATCTGGTCCGCGAGGCGCGCCTCCACTGGGGCGTCGAGAACAACATCTACCAGTTCGGCCACCGGGGCTACACGGCGGTGAAGGGCGGGGCGCAGGATTGCCCCTACACCTACATGGCCGACCTCGCGGCAGGCCGCTACCGCCTGCCCTGGGAGGACGGGGTGGTGGTCACGGACGGGACCTCCTGCGGCTTCCCGGAGCCGACCCGCCGCTACGGCGATCCCGCCCGCCGGGAGGCCGCCGAATGAGCGAGCCCGCCGGCACCTTCGCCGCCGCCGAGCCCTATCCCTGGCCCTTCGACGGCGACCTACGCCCCGGCAACACCGCCCTCGTCGTCATCGACATGCAGACGGATTTCTGCGGCAAGGGCGGCTACGTCGACGCAATGGGCTACGACCTCGCCCTGACCCGTGCGCCGATCGGGCCGATCGGCCGCCTCCTCGCCGCGGCGCGGGCGTCCGGCTACCACGTGATCCACACCCGCGAGGGCCACCGGCCCGATCTCGCGGACCTGCCCGCCAACAAGCGCTGGCGCTCCCGCCGGATCGGCGCGGGGATCGGCGATCCCGGCCCCTGCGGCCGGGTGCTGGTCCGGGGCGAGCCGGGCTGGGAGATCATCCCCGAACTGGCGCCCCTGCCCGGCGAGCCGGTCATCGACAAGCCCGGCAAGGGCTCCTTCTGCGCCACGGACCTCGAACTGATCCTCACCCAGCGGGGGATCCGCAACCTGATCCTCACCGGCATCACCACCGACGTCTGCGTCCACACGACGATGCGCGAGGCCAACGACCGGGGCTTCGAATGCGTGATCGTCGCGGACGGCACCGCCGCCACCGATCCCGGCAACCACGAGGCGGCCCTCAAGATGGTGACCATGCAGGGCGGCGTGTTCGGCGCCGTCGCGTCCTCGGAGGCGCTGATCGCCGTCATGGGCCAGGCCGCATGAGCGACACGCCGACACCGCGCGCCCTCGGCGTCGAGACCATCGGCATGACGAAGCGTTTCGGCGCCTTCGCGGCCCTCGAAGACGTGTCGATGAAGATCGAGGCGGGCGGCTTCCACGCGCTGCTCGGCGAGAACGGCGCCGGCAAGTCGACCTTCGTCAAATGCGTGATGGGCTTCTACGCCCCGACCGCCGGCAGCGTGCTGGTCGATGGCCGCGAGGTCGAGATCACCAATCCGAAGGGCGCGCAGGGGCGCGGCCTGGGCATGGTCTATCAGCACTTCACCCTGGTGCCCTCCCTGACGGGGGCCGAGAACCTCGTCATCAGCCGGGCCGACGCCCCCGCCATCCTCGATTGGAAGGCCGAGCGCGCGGCGCTCGCCGCCTTCATGGAGGGAATGCCGTTCCGGCTGAACCTCGACAGGCCGGTGGCCGAGCTGGCGGCCGGGGAGAAGCAGAAGCTCGAGATCGTCAAGCAGCTCTACCTGAAGGCCCGCTTCCTCATCCTCGACGAGCCGACCTCGGTGCTGACGCCCGACGAGGCGGAGGAGGTGCTGGGCCTCCTGCGGGCCATGGCCGACCGGGGCGACCTCACGGTCTTGATGATCAGCCACAAGTTCCGGGAGGTCGAGACCTTCGCCCGCACGCTCAGCGTCCTGCGCCGGGGCCGCCTCGTCGGCGGCGGGGCGGTCGGCGCCCTGTCGCGGGCGGACATGGCGGCGATGATGATCGGCGAGCGGGTGGTGCGGCCCATCGCTGCCCGCGTCGGCGAGCCCGACCCCGCCCGGGAGATTCTCCGCGTCGTGGACCTCGACGCCACGGACGCCTCGGGCCTTCGCCGGATCGCGATCCCCGACCTGCGTGTCCGCGCCCGCGAGATCGTCGGCATCGCCGGGGTCTCCGGCAACGGCCAGAAGGAACTCGCCGACGTGCTGGGCGGCCGGATCCGCGCGGCGGGCGGGCGCGTCGTCGTGGCGGACGAGCCCTATACGGGCACCCGCGCCCAGAGCCGGGCGCGGCGAGTGCGCTTCATCCCCGAGGAGCCCCTGCGGGAAGCCTGCGCCCCGCGCATGTCGGTGGCCGAGAACCTTGCCTTCCGCGCCTTCGACCGGCGGGGCGACGACCCGTCCGGCCCGCCGACCTTCTGGCTCGACCGGAGGGCCATGACCCGGCGGGCGAAAGACCTGATCGAGCGGTTCAAGGTGAAGACCGCCTCCTCCGAGGCGCCCATCGCGACCCTGTCCGGCGGCAACGTCCAGCGGGCGGTGCTCGCCCGGGAGCTGACCGATCCGGTCGATCTTCTCATCGTGGTGAACCCCTGCTTCGGGCTCGATTTCGCGGCAGTGGCGGAGATCCGCACCAGAATTGTCACCGCCCGCAACGAGGGCGCCGCCGTGCTGCTCATCAGCGAGGATCTGGACGAGATCCTCGAACTGTCCGACCGGATCGTGGTGATGTCGGAAGGCCGCCTCGTCTACGAGACCGCCGCCGCGAGCGCCGAAGCCGGGACGATCGGGCGGCATATGGCGGGGCATCACTGACGCGGGAACGGTCGCGCTCCCGCGGCCGTGGCGGACGGGCGGCCGACGACGTCTGGCCGTCCGCCTTTCGATCCGCGCGCGACGACGGCGAGGGGTCTTCCGGCGGTCCGCTATCTCGCCAGCGAGGCCACATACCCCCGCCACCCGCCGTAAGCGCTGATCTCCGTGGCCCCGGCGAGCCCCTCCGGCTCCACGAGGAAGCCCTTCGGCGTCGTGCCGTCGGCCAGCCGCAGCGTGCCGATGGAGAGCGGCGCGGGCACCGAGGCGACGAAGGTTCCGAATCCGGCGGCGGGAAGCGCCCAGACCTCCGTCTCGATGGCCGTGCCCGTGCCCGCTTCGACGCGGATCAGGCCCGGCCGGGCGGGGGGGCCTCCGGGCAGGGCGTGGAGGCGGTAATCCGGGGCCGTGCGGGCGGCCCGGAGGAAGCGCCCGCCGCGACCGGTGATCTCGCCGTTGAGCGGCAGGCCCGACAGATGCGCGCCCACCACCACGAGTTCGATCTCGCCCTCGTCGGCCCGCGCGGGGCCGGGCGTCTCCCGTGCCGGAGGAACCGGCGCACCGCTGGTCCCGATACCCGTCCCGGCGGCTTCGTGCAGCCGCGCCCCGAGGGCGGCCAGCAGGCCGTCCGCGCCACGGGGCGCGATCAGCGTCACGCCGGAGGGGAAGCCGTCCCCCCGGAACCGGCCCGGCACCGCGAGCGCGCAGAGATCGAGGAGGTTCACGAAATTCGTGTAGGTGCCGAGTTCGCTGTTCGGGCCGATCGGGTCGGCGGCAAGGTCGGCGCAGGTGCGGGGCCGGGGATAGGTCGGCACGACGAGGACGTCGATCCGTGTCCAGGCCGCCTCCGTCGCCCGGCGCAACGCGGCGAGGCGGTAGAGCCCGGCGAAGGCGTCGGCGGCGGAGAAGCGGGTCGCGGACTCGACGATTGCCCGCGTCGTCGGGTGCAGGATCCCGGGCCTCGTCTCGACGATGGGACGAATCGCTTGGTAGCGCTCGGCCACCCAGGGGCCGGTATAGAGCAGCGCCGCCACCGCCTGGAACGGGGCGAGGTCCACCGGCACGGGGCTCCCCGGCACCACCGTCCACAGGTCGGCGAGGGCGGCGGCGAAGGCCGCCTCGGACAGGACGTCCCCGCCGAAGGTGAGGTCCGCCGCCTCCGGCACGCCGATCCGCAGTCCCGGCGGGATAAAGGCCGGTCGAGGGGCGACCGGCAGGGGCCGCGAATAGGCGTCTTCGGGATCGTGGCCGAGCATCACCCGGTAGGCGGCATCGGCATCCGCCACCGTGCCCGCGAAGACCGAGAGCGTGTCGAGGGTGCGGCAGGCCGGGACCATGCCCCGGCCGGAGACGCTGCCCAGCGACGGCTTCAGGCCCACCACGTTGTTGAGCCCGGCCGGGACGCGGCCGGACCCGGCCGTGTCGGTGCCGAGGGCGAAGGTGACGAGGCCGTGCGCCACGGCCACCGCCGAGCCCGACGAGGAGCCCCCCGGCACGATGGCCGGATCGAAGGCGTTGCGCGGCGCGGGGTAGGGCGTCCGAACGCCGACGAGGCCGGTGGCGAACTGGTCGAGGTTGGTCTTGCCGACCAGCACCGCGCCCGCCGCCAGCAGCCGCGCCACGGCCGGGGCCGTCGCCTCGGGGCGATAGGCGAAATCCGGGCACGCGGCGGTGGTCGGCAGCCCCGCCACGTCGACGTTGTCCTTCACCGCGAAGGGCAGCCCCCAGAGGGGCTTCGCAACCGGATCGAAGGGGCCGAGGGCACGGGCGGCGGCCACGGCCTCGGTCTCGGGCACGAGGGCGAGGAAGATGCCGGGATCGTCGAGGGCCGCGATCCGCCGGTAGGTTTCGGCGATCACGGCCTCGGGCGGCAGGCCGTCCGCGTAGGCGGCATGGAGCGCGGCCAGGCTCGGGAAGGCGGGCATGGACATGGTGCGGTGATCCTCGCGGCGGCGTGCGCCGTCAGACGGCAATGATGCTCACGTGGGCGGCGACCACCCGCCATCCCTCGGGGAAGCGGACCCAGGTCTGACTCTGGCGGCCCACCTTCCCCGGCGCGCCCGCGCGGGTGAACAGGGTCATGGCGACGGCGAAATCACGACCGTAGGTGGTGATCACCGTCTGCTGCAGGTCCCGGGCGAGGCCCTGGGGCGAGCGACCCCGGCGGAAGGCGCGGATCGCGTCCATGCCGTAGAGGTTCTCCCCCGCGCCGTAGCGGATGGTGCGGGGGTCGTCGTGGAACAGCGCCTCCAGCACCGGGACGTCGTTGGTGACGAGGGCCTTCTCGTAGACGGCGAAGGCCGCCTCCACCTCGGCCTTCACGGCGGGATCGTCGATCACCATCACAGCCTCGCCACGGGCGCCCGCGCCACGCCCTCCCGTTCGAGGTGCCGCGCCACCCGGAGGGCGAGGTCCTCCCGCCAGGGGGCGGCGATCACCTGCACGCCCAGCGGCAGGCCGTCGTCCGGCCAGACGGGCACGGCGACCACCGGCAGGCCGATGAAGGAGATCGGCTGCGTGTAGATCCCGATATTCGGCCGCACGGGCAACTCGACGCCGCCGAGTACGAAGGTGGTCTGCCCGCCCCTCGGCGCCCGGACGGGGGTGGCCGGGGCGAGGATCACGTCGACGTCGCGGAACAGGTCCAGCACCGCCGCGCGGTACCAGCGGCGGAAGCGCTGCGCCCGTTCGACGAAGGGCGCGGGCAGCATCGCCCCGGCGATCAGGCGGTCGCGGACCGCCGGGTCGAAATCCCCGGCGCGGTGGCGCAGGCGGTCGAGGTGCAGGGCCGCGCCCTCTGCGGCGGAGATCAGGTAGGCGGCGGCGCGGGCGCGGGCGGCCTCCGGGATCTCGATGCGGCCCGGCGCGCCGAGGGCGTCCGCCACACGCTCCACCGCCGCGAAGGCCTCGGGCTCCCCGGCGGTGGCGAAATAGCCGCCCGCCACGGCGATCCGAAGGCCGCCGATGCCGCGGTCGAGATCCGGCATCGCCGGCTCCGCCGGGCGGCGGGCGCAGGCGGGGTCGTCGGGGTCCGGCCCCTGCAACGCGTCGTAGGCGAGGGCGAGGTCGGCGACGCTCCGGGCCATGGGGCCGAGATGGTCGAGGCTCCCCACGAAGGGAAAGCTCCCGGCCCGGCTGGTCCGGCCGTAGGTGGGCTTCAGCCCGAAGCAGCCGCAGAAGGCCGAGGGCACCCGGATCGACCCGTTGGTGTCGGAGGCCAAGGCCACGGAGACGAGCCCCGCCGCCACCGCGCCGCCGGACCCGCCGGAGGACCCGCCCGACATCCGGGTGAGGTCGTGCGGGTTGTGCGTATCGCCGTCGTGGATGTTCTCGCCGGTGAAGTCGTAGGCGAACTCGCCCATGTTGAGGGCGCCGACGAGGACCGCGCCGGCCTCCTCCATCCGCCGGACCAGCGCCGCGTCGCGGGTGGCGGGCGCGCGGTCGCGGTTGATCCGGGACCCGGCCCGCGTCGGCATCCCCGCCACGTCGAACAGGTTCTTTACGGCGAAGGGAACGCCCTGGAGCGGTCCCGGCGCGTCGCCGCGGGCGCGCCCGGCATCCAGCGCCTCGGCCCGGGCGAGGGCGCGGTCGGCCAGCACGGCGGTGAAGCTGTTCACCGCCGGGTCGATCCGTTCGATGCGCGCGAGGGCGGCGGTGGCGACCTCGCGGGCGCTCACGGCCCCGGAGGAGACGCCCGCCGCGATCTCCGCGGCGGGGGCGAGGGACCAGTCCCGACGATCGGCCACGGCTCAGGCCCCGAAGACCGGGGCGGCCTCGGCCTCGTCGGGCAGGGGAAAGCCCTCGACCAGGGACGCGGCGGCCCGGAGCACCCGCAGGTTGGCGAGCACCGGCCCCCGCCACTCGGGCGCGACGGTGAGGCCGAGGAGCCCGGCGGAGGCATCCAGGACGGCGTCGAGGTCTAGGGCGGGCAGGGGGAGGTCGGGCGTGGGGAGGGGACCGGACGACATGCTCACTCGGGACCTTGCTCGGGACGTGGGACGGCTTCGCCCCGCCTGCCGAGGCAAGGATCGTTCCGCTTCCGCTTCCGCTTTCGCGTCAGCGCTCCGCCTCCGAGACGGCGTGGGTCCAGGCGCCCTCGGGAGCCTTGGTGATCACCGCTTGGCCGGCTCCGTTCGCGAGGAGGATGCCGACGGTGCGCTCGTAGTCGGCCGGGTCGAGGCGCCCGTCGCCGGAATCGAGGAGCTTGGCGATCTCGGTCATCATCCGGGTCTGGTGCTTCTCCGTCTGGGCACCGCTGGCGTCGTTGTCGAGGACGATGGCCGCGGCCTCCTTCGGGTGCGCGGCGGCGTAGGCCCAGCCCTTCATGGACGCCTTCACGAACTTGGCCATCCGGGCGACGAAGGCCTTGTCCTTGAGCTTGCTCTCCAGGGCATAGAGCCCGTCCTCCAGCGTCGCGACGCCTTGGTCCTCGTAGCGGAACACCACCAGTTGCTCCGGCTTGAAGCCGGCGTCGATCACCTGCCAATACTCGTTGTAGCTCATGGTCGAGACGCAGTCGGCCTGCTTCTGGATCAGCGGATCGACGTTGAAGCCCTGCTTCACCACCTTCACCCCGGTGGGCGAGCCGTCGGTCTTGAGGCCGAGCTTCGTCATCCAGGCGAGGAACGGATACTCGTTCCCCGAGAACCAGACCCCGAGGGTGCGGCCCTTGAGGTCGGCGGGGGTCTTGATGCCGGTCTCGGCCCGGCAGGTGAGCATCAGCCCGGACCGCTTGAACGGCTGGGCGATGTTGACGAGCGGCACGCCCTTCTCCCGGGCGGCCAGCGCCGAGGGCATCCAATCGACCACCACGTCGGCCCCGCCGCCCGCCATGACCTGGGGCGGCGCCACGTCCGGCCCGCCGGGCTTGATGGTCACGTCGAGGCCGGCCTCCTTGTAGAAGCCCTTGGCCTCTGCAACGTAGTAGCCCGCGAACTGGGCTTGCGGCACCCATTTGAGCTGCAGCGTGATGGGCTCCGCCGCCCGGGCGCCGCCCCCGCCGAGCCAAAGGGCTCCCGACAATCCCGCGAGGAGGCCCGCCACCGCGCCGCCCGCCCTCTTCGTCCACACAGCCGCCATGCCGGGTTCCCCTGCCGATTGAGAAGGTCGTTCAGGCCGTCCGCCGCGCGGGCGGCCGGCGTGTCGTCGCCCGCTCGGCCAGGGCGACGAGCCCGTAGAAGGCGGAGCCGGCGAGCGCGGCGAGGGCGATCTCGGCCCAGACCATGTCCAGCGCGAGCCGTGCCGCCTCGATGGAGATTCGGAAGCCCATGCCGACGATGGGCGTCCCGAAGAACTCGGCCACGATCGCCCCGATCAGCGCCAGCGTCGCGTTGACCTTGAGGGCCGTGAACAGGAATGGCAGGGCGGCGGGCAGGCGCAGGAGCCGGAGGGTCTGCCCGTACTCCGCCGCGTAGCTGCGCATCAGGTCGCGTTCGAGCCGCCCGGCCGCGGCGAGGCCCGCGCTCGCCTGCACCAGCATCGGGAAGAAGGTCAGGAGGGCGACCACGGCCGCCTTCGAAGGCCAGTCGAAGCCGAACCACATGACCATGATCGGCGCGACGCCGACGATCGGCAGGGCCGAGGCGAAGTTCGCCACGGGCATCACGCCCCGCCGCAGAACGGGCACCCGGTCGGCGAGGATCGCGAGGGCGAGCCCGGTGAGGTTGCCCAGCGCGTAGCCCGGCAAGGCGGCCTTCACGAAGGTCTGCACGAAATCCGCCGCCAGGGTCGGTCCCCCTTGCACGAAGCGCACGGCGATGGCCGAGGGAGGCGGCATCAGCACCGCGGGCACGCCCGCCCCCACCGTCACGAGTTCCCAGAGCGCCAGGACGAGGAGGCCGAACAGCGCGGGCACCGCGAGGAAGACGGCCTGCCGCGCCAGCGGGTGGCGGGGCTCAAGGGCGGCGAGGTCCGAGGCGGCGAGCGTCGCGAGGAGCCACAGGCCCGCCGTTGCCGCCCAGAAGCCCGGCCCGGCCTGTCCGGCGAAGCCGGGCCGGTGGACGAGGAGGCAGAGGGCGAGGCCGGCGGCGCAGGCCGCCCCGGCCAGGGCCGGGGCCAGGACCATGGCGCGGGCGGGCGCGCGGCCCGGATGGCGGCCCCGGCCCGTCACCGCCGGGCCCCCGTGAGCCGGGCCGCGCCCGCCTCCGCGAGGGACACCGCCGCGACGAGGAGCGCCGAGAGCCCGGCGGCGGCGAAGAGGGCGGCCCAGATCTGGATGGTCTGCCCGTAATAGGATCCCGCGAGCAGGCGCGCGCCGATCCCGGCCTGGGCGCCCGTTGGCAACTCGCCGACGATGGTGCCGACGAGGCTCGCCGCCACGGCGATCTTCAGGGCCGCGAACAGGGCGGGCAGGGCGGCGGGCAGGCGCAGCCGCCACAGGGTCTGCGCCCGGCCGGCGGAATAGGTCCGCATCAGGTCGGAGAGCATCCGCTCCGGGGAGGTCAGACCCTTCACGAGGCCGACGGTGACGGGGAAGAAGCAGAGATAGGCGGCGATCACCGCCTTGGGCAGCAGGCCGGTCAGCCCGGCCGCCCCGAGCGCCACGATCACGATGGGGGCGACGGCGAGGATCGGCACGGTCTGCGAGGCAACGATCCACGGCATCAGGCTGCGCTCGACGCTGCGCAGGTGGACGATGGCGACGGCCAGCGCGCCACCCAGGGCTGCGCCGATCCCGAACCCGAGGAGGGTCGCCGACAGGGTGACGGAGGCATGGTAGGCGAGGCTGCGCTTCGAGGTCACCGGCAGGCCGAACAGGCTGCGGCCGAGTTCCTGGGCGACTTGGTGCGGGGCAGGGACCACCGGCCGCTCCTGCGCCATCGTCGCCGCCGCCACCGCGTCGATCCCCGGGGTCCCGCCCGCCCGGGCAAGCGCGTCCGCCGCCCCCGTCCAGTTGCCAAGGAGCGCGCCGAGGTACCACAGGGCCAGGAAGGCGAGCACCACCCCCGCCACCGGCAGGGTGCGGCCGCCGCGTCCTCGCGCGTCAGCCCTCATAGGCGTTGCCGGCCCGCAGGCCCTCCCGGACGCGGTGGGCGAGACGGAGGAACTCCGGCGTCTCGCGGATCTCCAGGGGCCGCTCTTGTCCGAGGCCGGTGCAATCGACGATGTCGACGATCCGCCCCGGACGCGGCGACATCACCACCACCCGGCCCGACAGGTAGACCGCCTCCGCGATGGAATGAGTGACGAACAGGACCGTCTTGCCGGTCTCCCGCCAGAGGTCGAGAAGTTGCGCGTTGAGGTGGTCGCGCACGATCTCGTCGAGGGCGCCGAAGGGCTCGTCCATCAGGAGAAGTTTCGGCTCGAAGCACAGGGCGCGGGCGATGGAGGCCCGCTGCTGCATCCCGCCGGAGAGCTGCCAGGGAAACTTTCGCCCGAACCCCGTGAGGTGGACGAGGTCGAGGTAGCGCGCCGCCCGCTCCCTCCGCTCCGCCTTGGGCACGCCGAAGATCTCCAGCGGCAGGGCGACGTTCCGCTCGACGCTGCGCCAGGGGAAGAGGGCGGGCGCCTGGAAGACGAAGCCGTAGTCCCGGCGCAGGCGCGCCGCGCCGGCGCTGAGCCCGTTGACGGAGAGGGCGCCGCCGGTCGGCTGTTCGAGGTCCGCGACGCAGCGGAGGAAGGTGGTCTTGCCGCAGCCCGAGGGGCCGATGAACGAGACGAACTCGCCCCGCGCGACGGTGAGGTCCACGCCGGACAGGGCGAAGACCGGCCCGTCGGCGGTCTCGTAGGTGAGGGAGAGGCCCCGCGCCGAAACGGCGGTCTCGGCCGCGGCGGAATGCGGGGCGGCGGGCGGCGGAACGGCGGGCGCGAAGGCCGTGGGCGGAGGCCCCGGGATGACCCGGAGGGAGGCGACGCTGGACGGGGGCATGGCGGGCGCGGAACCGAGTTCGTCCTCCGCCGCGCGGTGGCGGCCTGCCGGGTGCGAGAGCATTTTCCGTGCCGTCAGAGGAGGGCGGGGGAGGGCGCCCGGAGCGCCCGTTCGGGGCGACGGGGCTCGGCGATGGGCGCCTCGGCCTGCACCGCGTGGTAGCGGCGGAAGCCGTAGACCAGGGCATCGCCGCCGCCGCCCGCCAGGGCGTCGACCTCGCAGAACAGCACGTCGTGCGTGCCGGCGGGAACGCGGTGGACGATGCGTCCCTCGAAGGCCGCGAGCGCCCCCCGCAGGAGCGGGCCGCCGCCGAGGCCGGTCTCCCAGGTGCCGACGCCGAAGCGTTCCTCCAGCGGGCGGCGCCCGAAGGCATCCGCGAGGTGCCGCTGGTCGGCGGCGAGCAGGTTCACGCAGAGCCGCCCGTTGGCCTGGAAGGCGGGGTAGGCCGAGGCGCCCCGGTTGATGCAGACGAGGAGGGTCGGCGGGGCGTCGCTCACGCTGCACACCGCCGTGGCGGTGAAGCCGGCCCGTCCGCCCGGGCCGTCCGTGGTGACGAGGTGGACGGCGCCCGCGAGCCGGGCCATCGCCTCGCGATAGGCCGCGCCGTCGATCGCGGGGAGGGTGTTGCGGGGACCCATGCCGGAGCCTCCTCAGGGGCGGGCGAGGAAATCGAGGAGCACGCTGTTAACGTGCTCCGCCTGGGTGACGCTGTGGGCGTGGCCGCCCTCCGCCGCGAGGTCGAGCCGGGCGTTCGGCAGGGCGGCGGCGAGGCGCTCCGAGGCGGTGTAGGGCACGAGCACGTCGTCCCGGGCGGCCATCGCCAGGGTTTCGTGGGCGACGGCGCCGAGGCGCCCGCCGAAGTCGCACGCCTCCAGGGCGGCAATCCGTGCGAGCACCGTCGCCTCGCCGGGAAAGTGGGCAAGCGCGTGGGCTTCGTCCGCCGCGAGGCGGTCGCCGTTGGCACTGATCCAGGCCGACGGGTAGAGGAAGATCGGCTGCGCGGCCACGAAGGGCTCCGCCCCAGCGCGGGTCAGGAGCGCCTTGCGCGCGGCGAAACAGCGGCGTGTGGCCGGGTCCATCGTCTCCCAGCCGTTGATGACGACGATGCGCCCGACCCGTCCGGGGTGGTCGAGGGCGAGTTGCAGGGCGATCAGGCCGCCGAGCGCGTGGCCGACCATGTCGGCCCGCTCAATCCCGAGGGCGTCGAGCACGCCGAGGGCGTCCCGGGCCATGGCCGGAATGTCGTGGCCGGGCTCCAGCGGCCCGGCGGAGCGGCCGGTGCCCCGGTGGTCGTAGGTGACGACGCGCAGGGCGGCGCCGAGGGCCTCCATCTGCGGCGCGAAGTAGCCCGCCCCGCCGCCGAGGCCCGGCGAGAGCAGGACGGGGCGGCCCGTGGCGAGCCCCGAGACCGCGTGGTGGACCGGCGCCATCGCCTCAGCCCACCGTCGCGTGGGGCTTGCCGACATGCGCGACCGAGGCGATCTCCACCAGCGCGTCGGGCTTCACGAGGCCGCACTGGATGCAGTAGCGGGCGGGCTTGTCGCCGGGGAAGTACTCCGCGTAGACGGCGTTGATCGCGCCGTAATCGGCCCAGTCGCGGACGAAGATGTGGTTGAAGGTCACGTCGTCCATGGTGCCGCCGGCGGCCTCGACGACGCCCTTGATCGTCTCCAGCACGTGCCGGGCCTGCGCCGACGCATCGCCGACATGGACGACGTTGTTGTCCTTGTCGAAGGGGAGGGTGCCCGAGACGTAGAGGATCCCGTCCGCGAGGGTGCCGGGTACGTAGGGCGCCAGAGGCTTGCCCGTGCCGGGGGGAATGATCGCGGTCTTCGGCATGATCTCGCGTACCTTCCAGAGACTATTCGAAATTTCTTTTCGAGGTTCCCGCCGTCATGGCGAGGTGTTTTACGCCAGCGCCGCCTCGAAGGCGGCGACGTCGGACACCCAGCCGAAGAAGGTCTCGATGTTGTACAGGGCGGCCTCCTGCTGCGCGGGCGGCCCGGCCTGATGCGTCGCGTCCGCGAGGACGATGCCGAAGTATTCGAGGAAGAATCCGTCCCGCAGGGTCGATTCCACGCAGACGTTCGTGGCGATGCCGGTGAAGGCCAGGGTCCGGATGCTGCGGGCGCGCAACAGGCTGTCCAGAGGCGTGTTGAAGAAGCCGCTGTAGCGCGGCTTGCCGAGCACGATCTCGCCGGGGGCGGGCTTCAACCCATCGACAAGCGCGTAGTCCCAGGTGCCGCGGGCGAGCAGTTGCTCGTTCATCTCCGGCCGGGCGCGCATGTGCTTGAGCGCGTTCGACTTGTGCCAGTTGGGCGAGCCCGGTCCGCCGGCCTCGACATAGGCGGGGTCCCATCCGTTCTGGAACCACACGACCGTGATCCCGGCGGCGCGGGCCGCCGCGACCGCCCGGCCGATCCGCGCGATGACCGGCCCCGTTTGGGAGACGTCGAAGCCCGCCCGGTCGAGGTAGCCTCCCTTCGAGGCGTAGGCGTTCTGCATGTCGACGACGATCAGCGCCGTCGTGGCGGGATCGAGGGCGACGGGCTCGGGCCGGGCCGGCAGCGTCACCGGTCCATGGCGGCCCGCCGGATCGCGGTAGCCTGCGGGCGTGTCCATCAGGCGACCTCCGCCAGGGTGCCGGCTCCGGCGGTGGCGCCGATGTGGCGGCGCGTCTCCATCAGCGGCTGGATACGGATGCCGAAATCGTCGAGCCCCTTCAGGAAGTCGTCGAAGACGAGGAGAACGCCGCCCGTGCCCGGCACGGTCATGACCTGATCGAGCAGGTTCGCCACGGTGGCGTAGGAGCCGACCAGCGTGCCCATGTTGATGTTCACCGCCGAGGTCGGATCGGCCATCTGGCGGACGTTGGTGTCACTGCCGGACTTGGTGTCCGCCGCGCCCTGGAGGCCGAGCCACGCGATGGCCTCCTCGTCCGCCCCGGCCTTGTAATGCTCCCACTTGGCCTGCGCCGCCGCGTCGGTCTCGTCGGCGATCACCATGAACAGGACGTAGGAGGAGACATCCCGGCCTGTCTTGGCCTTGGCCTCCTCAAGGCGCGCCACGGTGGGGGCGAAGGCGGTGGGCGTGTTCACGCCCTTGCCGAAGCAGAAATTGTAGTCCGCATAGGTCGCGGTGAAGGCCATTCCCGCCGCGCTCTGCCCGGCGCAGATGATCGTCATCGGCGCCTGCGGCTGCGGGCTGAGGCGGCAATCGTCCATCTGGAAGAATTCGCCCCTGAGGTCGCTGCGGCCGGTTCCCCACAGGTCGCGCAGGATCTGCGCGTATTCCGAGAGGTAGTCGTACCGGCGGGCGAAGTATTCGTCGCCGGGCCAGAGGCCCATCTGCGAATATTCGGGGCGCTGCCAGCCGGTGACGAGGTTCAGCCCGAACCGCCCGTGCGAGATCGAATCGATGGTCGCGGCCATCCGGGCGGTGATGGCGGGGGGCATGCACAGGGTCGGCGCCGTGGCGTAGAGCTTGATGCGGCTCGTCACCGCCGCGAGGCCCGCCATCAGGGTGAAGGACTCGAGGTTGTGGTCCCAGAACTCGGTCTTCCCGCCGAAGCCCCGCAGCTTGATCATCGACAGGGCGAAATCGAGCCCGTAGCCCTCCGCCTTGAGGGTGATCTCCTTGTTGAGATCGAAACTCGGCCTGTATTGCGGCGCGTTCTCCGACAGGAGCCAGCCGTTGTTGCCGATCGGGATGAAGACGCCGACATTCATGGGGTTGGCCATCGCAGTCTCCCGTCATCCGGCAGGTCGGACCACCCGCCGTGACTGTCCCACGCGGTCCCGATACGCCGCGTGCGAGCGAAAACTCTTCGCGACGACTTGGATGGGCCGGTCAGGAACCGTTCGTGACAGGAAGAGTGGGACGATCGGACCAAACGGTCAAACTTCGCGTCGGCGATTTTGACCGTTTGCACAAACTTCCCGCGCAATGACCGCGCACCGGGCGGGATTTGCGCAGGCAATGGGCGCCAAACCGCGTGTCGCAGACCGAATCAAAGGAGGCCGAGGCGGCCGAGGATGAGATCCTGCGTGTTCGCCACGGTCTCCTCGAAGAAGGCCGGGTCGGTGAGGCTGCGCCCGGTGATCGCCTCCACCTGCGTGGCGAAGTCGGCATAGTGCTGCGTCACCGCCCAGATCGTGAAGATGAGGTGGTGCGGGTCGTGGGGGGCGATCCGCCCCTGCGCGGCCCAGCCCCGCAGGATCCCGGCCTTCTCCTCCACGAGGCGGCGCAGGGGGCCCTCCAACTCCTCCCGCAGCAGGCGGGCGCCCTGCACGATCTCCAGGCAAAACAGGCGCGAGGCCTGGGGTGCGTCGCGGGAGAGGCCGACCTTGCGCCGGATGTAGTGGCGAAGGGCGTCGGCGGGCTCGCTGTCGGCCCGCAGCGAGTGGAGCGGGTCGAGCCAAACGGCGAGCACCCGCCGCAGCACCGCGACGTAGAGCTCCTCCTTCGAGGGGAAGTAGTAGAGCAGGTTCGTCTTCGAGAGCCCGGCGCGCTCCGCGATCTGATCGATGCTCGCCCCGTGGAGGCCTACGGTCGAGAAGATGTCGAGGGCGGCGTCGAGCACGGCCTCGCGGCGCGCCTCACCATCCCGCCGCCGCCGCCGTACCGGCGCGGCCTCGCCGCATCCCGCCACGTGCCTCTCCCTTTCGTCTCGTTGCCCGCCACCCATAGCGCGAAGCGCGGGTCCGCGCGCGGTTTCAGGCTCATGCTCTGCTCCGCACTCCGGTATTTCGACACCGCAGCCGCCTTTGTGGGCGTTTCCCCGAAGCCAGTGGCGGTGAAAGTGCGGGACCGGATGGGCGGCCGCCCGTTGCAAACGCGGCCTCACTCCATCAGACCGTATTCGAACAACGCTGCCGTAACTCGTGGCGCCGCGTAGCCGCGCGCTACGGGGCGCCGAACTCCTCAGTGTTTGCGGCTAAAGCCGGACCGCCATGCATCAGGTTTCGAACCTGTTCGCGCCAGCGCCGGCGCACCAAAAAATATCGCTACCGCGCACAGGGGACGGGATACACAACAGGGCCCCCACCAAACCGATTAACATCCTAACAGAGGAGCGCAGCGTTTCATCGGGGAACGCTGCATAATGACAGAATAGTTCCTGGATGACCCCCTATCATTTCGACACTTTATCGGGTTTTGCAACGCATAATACTTCGCAATAATTAAAAAAGACATCGATATTTAGGGCGAAAAGGCAAGCATCGCCGCCTCTTGAAAATACGGATCAGGATAGCAGGGTTGGGCTTTCCGCGGCGAATGACTATTAAACAAAATTATCGGCTTCTATTGCTATAAAAGCTTTCTAGATATCACCCCTTCAGCGTTGCAAGAGTGACGTTTTGACTATATCCGGCGTCAAAAATCCAATTTCGGTACACCTTTTCTCATTCGATGTTCGCTCAAAAAGCCTACGCTCTGGATCCGTCAAGTGACGCCGATCAAGTCAAGTTACGCCTGATTGGCCGTTTTGAAAAAAATCCTGATCGATCACGATGTGATCGCGGCAGACGTGAAGGTCATGGTCTGCAAGCAGCGCCTGCATGAACAGTTTCGCCCAAGAGCGTAGGTCGCCCCGGTTACGGTGTGACGACAATCGAACATGCATCAGAACGCGCAGAAGCTGAAAGGGGTAAGTGCCAGCTCCGATGAATGTATACAAGCAGCCACAGCGGGGTAACATTCAAACTTGCCGAAATTAGCCGGTCTCGATTAAAGTTATGACGGAACAGCTTGACTGTCCAGATGACCCAAAATGCCTTGATAGCCAGCACAAACGGCGATATGGAGGGCACGAACTGATCCAAGGCCGTGAGACAAGAGAAATTCGATGAAGGAAAATAATAATATACAATTGTTCGCGCCCACGTACCGGATAGATGAGTGCCTAGCGGAAATACGCCAATGCCTCGAAGTGGGGTGGACCGGCCTGGGTTTTAAGACAATTGATTTCGAGAACGCTTGGAAAAATTACACTGGGTTGCCCCATGCTCATTATCTGAACTCAGCGAGTGCGGGGCTTCACCTTGCTATAAGATTGCTGAAGAAGAAACACGGTTGGGCCGACGGCGATGAAGTGATCAGCACGCCCCTTACATTTGTGTCGACCAACCACGCAATATTATATGAGAATCTGTCCATAGCCTTTGCCGATGTCGACGAGACCGGATGTCTCGATCCCGCCAGCATTGAAGAGCGGATCGGTCCCAAGACGCGGGCTGTCATGTTCGTCGGGCTGGGTGGCAATACCGGTCAGTTCCGCAAGGTCGAGGAGATTTGCCGCCGCAACAATATTTGCCTCATTCTCGATGCGGCGCACATGGCCGGCACCCGTCTCGAAGGGCGGATACCCGGGGCCGAGGCGGATGCCGTCGTGTATTCCTTCCAGGCGGTGAAGAATCTCGCGACGGCCGATTCAGGGATGCTTTGCTTCCGTGATGAGGAGTTGGATCGCCTCGCACGGCAGCAGTCTTGGCTCGGTATCGATAAGGATACGTTCTCCCGTACCCTGTCGTCCGGATCTTACAAATGGTATTATGACGTTCCGGAGCTTGGTTTCAAATTTCATGGAAATTCGATTCTCGCGGCGATTGGCCTCGTCCAGTTGAAGTACCTGGATATCGATAATGCGTATCGTCGCCAAATCTGTATTTGGTATGATGAGATGCTGAAAAACATTCGCCAACTCAAGCGGGTTCCGATCGCGGAAGGGTGCGAGTCGTCCCGCCATCTCTATCAAATCCGGGTCAAAAATCGCGATGAAGTGCTTCTGGCTCTGAATAACGCCGGCATCTTCCCGGGTGTCCATTACAGGGACAATACTGAGTTCACAATGTACTCACACAATGTTCTGCCGTGTCCTCAGGCGCGCGCGTTCTCGAATGAGGTGATATCTCTGCCGCTCCATCTTCGGATGACGCGTGCCGACGTCGAGCGTATCGGTGAAGCATTAACAAATATTCTCAGCCGTAGCTTACATTACTAGCATTTCTCAAGGGCGAACGGCATCTCAGGCAGGCGCGACCGCTCGTCAAGGCGCATCGCGCCCGATCCGGCACCTCTCGGTCAACATCGAGCATCAGAGCGATGAAAGTCAAAGATATTATCGAAGTGTGTCGGCCGATCTGGATGCCGGGTCGGGCCTACGGGACGTACGAAGCGGAACTGACCGTTCTGCTTCCCACATTTCGTAGAAATCGCGATGGCCTCTTCCAAAGGGCGCTGCGTAGCATCCTCGCTCAACCTCTTGCGGCGATCGAAATCATTGTCATCGATGATGCCTCGACGGATGGGACGGCCGAGACGATCGCCAGTGCAATGCAGGCGGACGGCCGCATCTCGTGCATCCGGCATCAGGTCAACATGGGCTTGCCGGCGATTTCCGAGTTTGAAGGTTACTTGAGATCGACGGGCCAGATCATCGGTTTCGGCTTTGACGACTTTGTTTTCGAGCCGGACGGATTGGCGTCGCTTCACGCGATCATGCGGGCGAAGGGCTCGTGCTTCGTTCACGGTGAAGGAAAGATGATCAGTGAGGAAAACGACATCACCCTCGGCGATGCTCGTTTCCCCCACGACAATCTCTTCCATCACAACTTTCTCGCGAACGGTGCGGTACTGGTCTCGCGGGAGGCCATCGAGAGCGTCGGCCTCTACGATCCGCATATCGTGTTGGCACGCCTGTGCGATTTCGACCTCTGGCGGAGATTGCGGCGTCGCTTCAATTTCGAGGCCATCCCTCTATTGGTCGGCCGAGAGTATGGCGCAAGTCGCTCAGATAGCCTCGGTAATACCTACCCCATGCAGTATGAAGTCATCAATGAGTTCATGGGCATCGACCGGAACAAGCAACTCGTGCCAAGCGCGTTCCTGGAGCGTGATGTCCTTTACACGCCCGCGGATGCTTCATACCCGCTCCGGCATCACATCGAAGAACTGAAGGAATTCTTCTCGACTAAGTCCTGGTTTCCTGCGCATGGGCTCCGTAAGACGGAGAATGCCGCAGAATACGAAAGCGCTCCGCGCCGAACTGTCGCTGTCGTTGGATCGCTCACGGCAAGTGTCGCCCTCGATTGGATCGGCGATCCAGGCAGCCCTCTCGATTTCATCAATCATGTCGATCCAGAGCAGTCGATATACCTGACGGATCCCGTCCTGGCGAAATCTGATCTCGTCGTCTTCGCTCGCGAGATCATGACGCCGCACCAGCAAAGAATAATAAAGCAGTGCCGCAATCTAAAAATACCTCATGTGTATTTTGCGGACGATAATTTTCCAGAGCTCGCCAAGACCAATCGGGTATGGGCCGAATATAACGTCTCTCGGCTAAGGAACGAGCTGAGATCGTTTTCAGGGGTAATTTTGTCATCGGAAAAATTACGCGAGTATTTTTTGAGGGAAAAATTGCATCCAAGACTCGACGTGATCGGCCCAATATTCTTGCAGTCGCAGCTTCAGAAATGCAGCGCGGCCGGCCCCTTGGGCGAGAACGAAGCCGCTTATCGAATTGCGACCTTCGGCGGCCTTTTTCGCATGCAGAACCTGGTCCACAACATTCTTCCGGTCATTCGCGACCTTCCCGGGCAGGTCCAATTGTTCACGAGGGACGTCAACAGTTCCCTCGGATCGCGTTCCGTCGAGCATATTACCATCCCCGAGACATCGTCCTTTTTTCGGTTCCTCAAGCTGTGGGCGCGCAAGCGGCCCCACGTGGTTGTGCATCCGGCCGGGAGGTCGACCAATATCGATTACAAGTGCGAGAGTGCGATACTGATATCGCTCTACCTCGGCGCCGTGCCGGTCGTCGCGGACGAACAGGCCTATCGCATGTTCGATGTCGAAGACGGTGTCGAGAAGGTGAGCGATACGCCTGAGGCGTGGCGGGAGGCGCTGATCCGGTTGCAGGACCCGGTCTACCGGGCCGCAATGCTCGCGCGTCTCCGCAGGACGTGCGAGACGCGGTTTACCGACGATGAGCAGCGGCGTATTCTCGACAGCTACTTACAAGGTCTGCCGGTTCTGGATGCCCACCGGTATGCATCGCGCTGCAGAGCCTTGATGGGCGATCGGCGCGAACAGCCACAGTCCGATTTCAGGCCGGGTGAACATGGCTATTGCCAGCTCAACCGGGCGGTCGAAATCGTCGGCTCGGAGAATTTGGATGGTATCAGCAGCGGGAATGGATTTCTCGACGAGGTGACGGGCGGTTCCATTGTCATGGGATGGGCCATGACCGATCAGCATGACCAATGCGAGCTTCTTCTTGAGATCGACGGCTACTGTGTCGGATCTTTTTCTGCAAATCTGTTTCGGATAGACCTCCAACGTGCCGGTTATGGTGACGGCAGATACGCTTTCTGGGTGAAAGTCCCGGATATTTTCCGGGACGAGAACGCCCATGAAGTCAGTGTAAAGTTTGCGTCATCGGGTCAACATCTTGGGCGCAGTCCGATGACTTGCGTGTTGCGGTGACGCGCGGAACGTCGTGGCGCAGTGATCTCCTCTCGGTATCATCCGAGTGGTATCTCCGGTCGGCCGGCGTTCCTTCACCGCGGCGGCGACCGATCGAGGACTGGAGTTCACCCGTGCAACCAAACTCTTCCGTGCTCCGGCAGCCTCGCCCTTTGCTGCGCGGGACGCTCGTTCCCATGGAGGCGCGCCATACGCAGGCCGTCGTCCGGTGGCGGAACGAGCCGGAGATCGCGCGGTGGTTCCTCACCAAGCACGTCTTCACCGCCGAAGGTCACCTGCGTTGGTTGGAACAGGCGCAACAGAGCGGAACGGACTTCAATTGGGTCATCGAAGGTCCCGATGGTGCGCCGCTCGGGACGATCGGCCTCTACGATGTAGATTGGCAGGCGGGCCGCGCCGAAATCGGCCGGATCCTCGTCGGTGAGATGTCCGCGCGCGGCCTCGGTCATGCCCGTCAAGCGGTGGAAGCGATCCTGTCCGCCGCGCGCGACGCAGGGTTGAGGGAAGTCCACCTCGTCGTGAAAGACGAGAACATCGGCGCGTCCAAGCTGTACCGGTCCGTGGGCTTCACGGTGAGCGGACACGAGGATGGATCGACACTGATGGCTCATGATTTGAACTAGAGCCGAAACGATCCCCATCGCCTCACCCAGTTCCGTCCTTGCTCCCGCTCCGCTCGCGAGGACGAGGGAGCGCAGCGATCCGAGTTTGACCGAAGCGGCTCGTGAGCGGCCCCGGTCTGACCGGAATCACAGGATTTCGACGGGCGATGCGGGCTCCGTCCTCAACCCGGCCGATTACCGTGAGAAACCGGCACCCGTCGCTCTCGCATCTCGCGGACGGTCCACTCCGCCGCCAAGATGCTCGTCCGGATCGCCGGCAACACGCCCGGCCACCGGGGGCGCCCACGCCTCGTGCATCGATCCCGTTGGAGGCGTCAGCCGATACTGAAAAAATTGATGCAAGACCAATGAGCGAGTGCAGGCACTCATGAACGAAGTGAGTGCGTCGCTGCACGAGCAGTCAGGCTTGCCGCCGTTCAGGGTCGGCGGCGCGATGGGCGGTTAGTAGGTCGCCTGAATCACGCAGGAACTGCACAGGGCACTCTCCAGGGACGCCCGTGACACGGCTCTGCGGCGGCCCGTGCCGCGCGGGGGGCGGCTGTCGGCCATCAGCACGCCGGTCCGGGTGGGCGTCGCCGTTGATGCGGGCGCGGTCAAGGATCGGAGGAGATCGAGCTCCCAGTTGCTGGCGCGGTATGCGCTCGCCCGGCGGGAGGTGTCGCGGACCAGCAGATCCCGGCCCAGGGATGCCTCGCGCAGGCGGACCTCGGCGGGCGCCCAATCCTGGACGGTACGCCCCGTGATCGCCAGCACGTAGCCCCGCGTCTCCAGGGGCATGCGCCCCCGGCCGGCGAGCCAGTTCGCCACACAGGTCGAGCCGCAATTGTAGGCCGCCGCCGCCAGGCCGACATTGCCGAACTGCCGGGCGAGCTCGCTCAGGAAGGCCGCCGATTTCGGCAGCGCCTCGGCGGGGTCGAAGGGGTTCTTCAGGCCGCGCATGGCCGCGGTGCCCGGCATGAATTGGGCGATGCCCATGGCGCCGGCGCGGCTCACCGCGCGTTCGTTGAAGCTGCTCTCCTGGTTGATGAGGCGCAGGAAGTACTCCACCGGGACGGCATGCGCCGTGGCGGCGGCGCGGGCGAGGCGCTTCACCTCGCTGACATCCCGCGCGGGCTTCGCCGGGGTGGCCTGCGGCATGGGCCATGGGGCGACGCCCGCCATCAGCGGCAACCGGGCCTCCGGACCGAATTGGGCGGTCTGCACCCCGGTCTCCTCGCCCGCCGAAGCGCCGGCCGCGCCCGCCAGGGCCAGGAGAGCCGACGCGATTCCGATCCACGAGCGGCGGCGCAGCGCTGAGAGCATGGCAGACCCGGTCCTTCCGATCATCGCCCGGCGGATGGAAGCCGCGATGAACACTGTCGATCGGCGCGAATACGGGGCGCCGTGACTGACGATCGAATAGCAAGGGGCAGGTCGAGAAACGCTTAAACCCTGCTTGCTTCCGTGCTTCATCGGATTAATTTTTTGGAGAGCCTTTCGGAGTCCCCGATGATCCGTGCCTGCCTGTGTGTTCTCAGCCTTCTCGTCGCGACCTCGGTCACGGCGACGGAGCGGCATCGATCGCGGGGCGCGGGCAGCGTGCCGCCCCTCGATCAGGGCTCCGAGGCGCGCATCACCCAGGCGCCCGCCCGGGCGATGGCCCCGGCGCGCCCGGTTCCCGAGACCGAGGCCAAGAATGCGCCCGTGCGGGGACCCAGCGCGCCGATCACCTGCAACGAGCAGAACGCCTCCTCGCCGTCCTGCTACACGGCGACCCAGCAAGCCCGGCCGATCACGCGCTGAGGCGCGCCGATCCCCGGGGCTCGCCCGCCGGGCGCGGGGGGCGGTCAGCCCTTCGCGACGATGCCTTCCACGGGCACCACCGCCGCCGGAGCATCGGCGGCGGGGGCGATCGTGAAATCGACCGCCTTGCGCCGTTCGTCCAGCGCCCGGAGGAACGAGGCGCCGGCCTCCACGTCCCGGAACTTCCAGAGGTTGTTGCGCACGCCCTCGAAGATCAGCGAGTAGACCGCGAGCTGGATGCCCTCGCGTACGGCCAGGGTCGTCGGGGAGTTCTTCGTGAAGCCGGCCTCGGCCTGGAGCAACTGGTCCACCGCCGCGAAGCGGAAGACCGTGCCGTTCACGAGGACGGAGTAGATCGTCTTCGTGGTGGTGACGGACGCGAGGACGCGGCCCGTCTGCACGCTGACCGCGCGTAGCGCGACGGTGACGATGTCCTGCCGGTACGAGACGTTGCCGCCGATCCCGAGATAGTTGGCGCCCACGCCGCCGGTCGTCTCGTTCGAATCGTAGCCGATGATGCCGCCCTGGAGGGCGATGCCCGCGAAGCGCAGGGGCGGAAGGCCCTTGGCCTTGGTCCCCTCGATCGCCGTGCGGGTGTTCTGGATGATCTGCCGCTCCTGCAGGAGCGAGGCGAGTTCGTTCCGCTCGACCACGTTGAACCAGCGCCCGCCGCCGGCTTTCACCAGCACGTCGGTGAGGATCGCCGCGCCGCCCTGGGTCGTCGCCCGCGAGAATTCGGCGAAGTTGTCGTTCGGCTTGTTCTGGCCGGTCAGGTCGGGGAACGTGTAGACGGCGACGTCGAGGGGCTGCACCGGAGCCGGCAGCTTGTCGAGGATGATTCCGGTCTGCGTCGGCTGAACGAGGGTGGCGGGCTGCGTGAGGGGATCGCTCGCGCTGCCGGTCAGCGCCACACACGCGCCGAGCGATTGCGCCAACGCCACGACGGCGATGGCTCGCTTCGCGAAATTCGACATGATGCAGGCCCCGGCTAGACTTTTTTGATTCTGCGGTGACAGACGATCTTACGGATTGGCCGGAATGCCGGTGCCGTTGATGATGATCGTCGGCGTCGCCACCGAACCCGAGTTGCCGAGGTTGCTCAGGGCCTGGTTGAGCCCGGACAGATCGGGGGAGTTCTGGCCGGATTTGGCGCCGTAGCCCTGGGCCTGCGCGGTCGAGAGCAGGAAGGTGCCGTTCAGCGGGTTGCCGCCGAAGGTCGGGCTCGTCGGACGATAGATCTGATCGGTCGCGCAAGCGGGGGCGAGGAGAGACACGCAACTTGCGGCGAAGACCGCTGCGGCCACCATCATCCTCATTTCGACACCCCCCTATTACTGCCTATGCAGTCTAAGGCTTTGGAAATTAACGCTTGATCAACAGCCCTCCATTGGGAAGGCGAGCAATCAGCATGTTCACGGGAATCGATCCCGGCGGCTGGATGACGCCGACATTCAATCCCTGAGTGCCCAATAGCACGACATTCGACTGCAAGTTGCTGCCTGCTTGCAACACACTCAGATTATTGGCCTGGCCGATGACGGCGGCGGTGGAGATGTTGCCCGCGCCGACCTGAATATGGGCGACCGAGTTCATGGAACCGATTTGGAGGGTCTGCGCGAGTTGCGAAGTCATGCCGCGCGCGGCCGCCATTTCGGGGGTGTAGCCGTGCGGGGCGCCGGAGGCGGCCACGGCGGCGGGGGCGGCCACCGAGGTCGGGGCGGCGGTGCCGCCGCCGATCAGACGGACCGGGACGGCGACGCCGGCCGTCATCTGGGACACGTAGGCCGACTCGGCCAGGGCGGGGGCGGCGGTCAGGGCGGGCGCCGCGACGAGGGCGGCGGCGGCGAGGGCCCGGAGCGAAGGGATCAGGGAAAGCGGCATGATGTGCGTCCTTGAGTCCAGTCGAGGGTGAGTTCGGCCTTGACGTGCCCTTCGGCCGATTTCTCCAGGGAGACGGCCGAGACGACGTCGTCCTGTCCTCCGCTCAGCGCGAACTGTCCGGATTGGACGTTGCGGCTGCTTCCGGCTTCGCTGTCCTTGTCGAGAAGGAAGACGTACCGGCCTCGGAGGGGGGTGTCGGAGTGGGCGACGGCCTGGACCGTCAGGAGCCCGTCGCCGGGTGTGGAGCGGATCCGGCAACTCACCCCGGGGGAGGCGGCGGAGGCCGGGGGCGTGGCGCTCGAGAGGATCAGAACGCCGGCGGTCAGGAGGGAGGAGAGGAACGAGCCCGGTCGGCGGGCTTGAAAGAGGGCGCAGGGCATGGGGGCCTCGCCGTATCCGTGATCGTACCGAGGGAAGGCGGCGGGCCCTTCGACCCGCCGCCTCCGGTTCGGCTCAGCGCTGCACGGTCAGGGCCGTGTTGCGGTAGCCGAACTGCGCGGTGACCGAGCTGTTCGACACACCCGCCGAGTTGCCGCCCGAGGACTGCGAGGTGAGGGCGTAGTTGTTCGCGCCGACCTGCACGGTCGCCTGCGTGTTCGCGCCGATCATGGCCTGCGGGCCGGTCGACTGGAACGCGTTGGCGGTGTTGTTGTAGCCGACCTGCGCGATGAGCGAGCCGTTGAGGCCGAGGCCGGCCAGCGGGTTCGCGATGGTGGTGCCCTGCGAGGTCAGGGCGTTGTTCTTGACGCCGACCTGCAGCGTGGCCGCGCCGTTGCCGTTGAGCGACGTGGTGTTGTTGCTCTGGGCGGTGATGGCCGCGTTCTTGTAACCGACCTGCACGGTGCCCTGCAGGTTCGAGCCGTTCTCCTGGCCGACGAGGGCGGTGTTCTTCCCGCCGAGCTGGACCACGGTCGAGTTGTTGGACGTCGGCAGGATGCTGGAGCCCTTCTGCGAGGTCAGGGCGACGTTCTTGATGCCGACCTGGACGACGCTGGAGGAGTTGTCGACACCGTTGAGGCCGAGACCCTGAGGCAGGTCGACAGCACCGAGGACAGAGGTAGACGTGATCGGAGCCTTGGTCGAGTCGACCGAGTAAAGGCTCTTTACCTTATAGCCTTCAATGGCCGTGCCGCTGCTGTTGGTCAGCGAGACAGTGCTGCCCGGTCCGACGATTCCGGCCGTCTTTCCGCGGCTGCCGGTCGCATCCTGGGCAACGATGGAGGAGTTCTTCACACCAGCCTGGAAGACCGAGGAGGTGTTGACGCCGCCCATATACGACGCGAGCGCAGCGCCGTAGTTGACCAGTCCTGTCCCATAGAGAGAACCATTAAGGCCAGTATAGAAGGGGACTCCAAAGACCGTGGTCTTATTGTTGAACCAGGCCGTCGGGTCATAAAATCCGGTGTACTTCACTTCACCCGAAGCCGACTTCGCGCCGTTCGAGGTCTGCGCGGTCAGCGACTGGTTGCCGTAGCCGATCTGAACCGTGTTGGCGGAGTTGGAGCCGTTGTTCACGCCGTTGGTGCTCTGCCCGACGGCCGAGAAGTTGTGGAAGCCGATCTGCAGCGTGCCCTGGCTGTTGTCGCCGCCGGTCTGTCCGACGATCGAGACGTTGCCGACGCCGAACTGAGCGGTGTCCGAGCTGTTCCCGTTGCCGGTCTTGCCCGTCTGGGTCGTCAGGGCGAAGTTGCCGGCGCCGAACTGAACGGTGCTCTGGTCGTTCCGGCCACCGTCCTGGGCGACGACCGCGCCGTTGCCGAGGCCGAACTGCGCCGTGGTGGAGGTGTTCATCCGGCTGCCGGTGCCGCCGATCTGACCGGTCAGCGCGTGGTTGCCGAAGCCGACCTGCAGCGTGGACTGGTCGTTGTTGCCGCCGGTCTGGCCCGCGACGGAGCCGTTGAAGCCGCCGAACTGGACGGTGGAGGAGGTGTTCTTGCCGTTGGTGGCCTTCTCCTGGCCCGTCACGGCGACGTTGCCGAGGCCGAACTGCAGGGTGCTCTGCGTGTTGCCGCCGGCATCCTGGGTGACGAGGGCGCCGTTGCCGATGCCGAACTGCATCGTGGTGGAGGTGTTGGTGCCGTTGCTGCCGCCGGCCTGGCCGATCACCGCCTTGTTGAGCGCGCCGACCTGAAGGGTGGTCTGCTTGTTGCCGCCGTCGGTCTGGCCGATGATGGCGGCGTTGCGCAGGCCGAGCTGAACGGTGCCCGACTGGTTGGTGCCCTTGCTGGGCTTGTTGACCTGGCTGGTCAGGGCCTTGTTGCCGCCGCCGACCTGCACGGTGGCCTGACGGTTGTTTCCACCGGTCTGGCCGACCAACGAACCGTTATAGGCGCCGATCTGGCCAATGAAAGACTCGTTATCCGCAGCAAAAACAGAGGTGCTGCTGGCGAGGATGAGCGCCAAAGTGACGGAAGTGCGCATGGTTTGATGCCTACTCAATCCTGGCGGGCCGCTTTTACTGCGGCCACTGTGGGAACAACGACCATTCGCTGCCCCTCGCCGTTGTTAATGACTTGCTAACGAATTGAACGCAAGTGCTACGATAAAGAATGGGTTAATTTTACTGATCTCGCTGTCGCACAATATGGGACAGTTTTATGGTTAATTATACCTACGTAGAATAAGTCCGATCAGTCGTAAAATCTCGTCGCGAAACGACAATTGGGAATCGTCGACGACCCTTCCGGCCCCGGCGCCGCCTTCGCACGTGCGGTACGGCTACGTAATTCGCACTGATAAAATTCGTTGGATTTCGTGCGATCGAAAGCTGTGTTCGGGATGTCCTCCCGAAGCTGGCGCCGGCGATCGACCAAGGCGTCGAGCTTTTCCGAAATCGTTTACTAAGAAAATCAGGATCTGCGCCGATTCGATTGCAGCACTCGCGGCTGTCGGCGCGCTGAAAATTAACGTTTGTCTTGCAAATTGGAGCGATACGAAGACTTGGCGTGGAGATTCGGGATGATCAGGGCCTGCGTGGCGGCGGTGGCGGTGATGATGGGCTCGGTTCACGGGCTCGCCGCCGAGGAAGCCTATGTGCAGCAACCGTCCGCCCTGACCCGCGGAGTCGCCCCGACGGTGGGGCCGTCGCAGGGCCGGATCGCGACGCCGACCGATTTCAGCCTTGCCAAGTCCGCGATGGCGTCCACGGGCTTCCAGCCGAGCAACGTCGCCCAGGTCTATCAGGTCGGTGTCGGCAACAGCGCCACCGTGGCGCAGACGGGCGGCGGCAACGTCGCCGGGCTTGTCCAGCAGGGTCAGGGCAACGTGGCCGTGATTTCCCAAACCGGGCGCGGCCGCTAAGAGGAAGACCGGGCGCCCCGGACGGCGCCGGAGGCGGGCGGCATGGTCGCGGGTGAGTTGTTTACCAAAGGCGCCCTCGCGGTGAAGATTACGCATGAAGGATCGTGCCCGGAATTCATGCTTTCCGCTGCCTGCACGAGGCGCTACTCTTCACGGCGTGGGACGGACTGAGTCGGCGGTTTTGTGGATACCCTCTCCGCTTTGCTTGCGGATCCCTCGATACTTCGCATAGAAGTCTCGCTCGGTCCCCGTGATTTGCCTGTCCGGCGCGTCTTCGGCACCCGGGCGTTCGTCGATTGGCTCGAGCAACGCCGGGCCGGCATGGAGAAGTCGAAATTAGGAATTGACCTTTCCATCACAGAACAGATTGACTCGTTGTTCTATCGCTTCATAGTCGGAGACGTTCTCCGGAATCGATGGGATTTCCGGTGTGTCAAGATCGAAAAGTATCCGGTCTGGGAAATGAAGACACCGGATATCCGGATCTTCGGATGGTTTCCGGAGAAGGATTGCTTCATCGCGGTGTGCGGCGGCTGGGCCGACCACATCAAGGATTACGATCTGTACCGTGGGTACCGTCTTGAGATCCGGCGCCTTCGACGAACGATGAACCTCGCGAGGGATCTCTGCGGCAGGGGAACGACGCCCGATGACGTCATATCTCATTGATCCGGGGGCCCGGGGCGTCGCCGTCGGCCGCTTTCTCGACCGGGTCCGCCGCGAGTTGCTCGACGCGTTCCTGGCCGAGCAGCGCGTGTCCGGCGTGACGATCGAGGATCTGGCCTCGCGCCTGTCGAAGTCCCGTTCGGAGATCAACGGATACTTGGCCGGGACCCGGCCCCTGTGCCTGCGGTCGATCGCCGATCTCGCCTGGGCGTTGAACCGGTCCGTCTCCCTCGATATCGGCGCCGAACCCGTCTTCGAGGGGCAGAACAGTTACGACATGGGCACGTCGGTCCATTACCACGGCAGCTACGCGTTCGGGGCGAGCTCGGCCCTCACGACGACGGCCCCACCCCCGCCGGTCATTCACGTCGCCGGCGCGTCCGTCCGCTCGGAAAGTGTCGGTGCATGAGTCGGTTCGGGTATTCGATCTTCTGTGACGACATCCGCAACGAGGTCGGCGGGAAGCTCAGCTTCATCGGTTGCTACAGTTCGGTGATCATCGTCACGCAGAAGTTTCCCCTGGCCCTGCCCAAGTTCTGCATCCACGGTTTCGTCGTCACCGGCGCCGACGAGCCGTTTCGATCGGTCTCCATCCGGTGCTACGTGCCCTGGCAACAGGCGCCGATCCTCGATGAGAAGATCGAGGTCCCCCACATCCCGGCCCAGCGGGCCATGGTCGCCGAGCTGGAATCGAACGTGTCCGCCCCACGGCAGATCGTGGCCTCCGCCAGCCTCGTCCTCTCGCCCTTCGAACTCGCGGGTCCCGGCCTCATCCGCGTGCGCGCCGTGGTGGACGGAGCGGCCGAGGAAGTAGGCCTCGGCGCGCTCCAGATCCTCGCCCAACAGGGGCGCTGACGCGGTCCCGTGCAGGGCCCGCCCCGTCGCCTCCCTGGCCGGCGCGGCAAAAGCGGAAAGGCAGGAGCCCAGCCGTCCCACAGCGCCCGTCATCAGGACGGGAGCAGGCTCCCGGTGTCCGGCCGTCGAGGTCCCGGTGGCCCATCAAGCCGTCCTCGCAGAGACGGAGGGGGCGAAGCTTTTTCCGGCCAGACAGCCGGGCGTGCAATCCGGGCTGACGGTCACGGCGATCCGCCGCCGCCACGGCATCGGCCCGGCCGGTGCACGCGGCAAGATGCGGCGCGGGCTCGACGACGTCCCGCCGGAATGTCCGGCGACGCTCCGATACATGGCCTGATCGATGATCGGTGTCTTTCGTAAGACTGGCCGGCCGCCGAAAACTGGTTGTGCCGCCGGAACCATGATAGCTTGCAGCGATGTCCGAGGCTCTCCAGATCGCTCATGGCACCTTCGGCCGCGTGGCGCTCCTCGACATGGACCGGAGCCTCGTCCGGCACGCGCATCCGCACTGCCACGTCCTTTTGAAGGTCGAAGGGGACGACACCCAGTTCCTCGTCGGGGACCGTGTCGTCGCGCTGACCGACGAACAGGCGGTGCTCGTCAACGCCTGGGAGACGCACGCCTACCTCCATGATCCGCGCCGCGCCAAGGCGATGATCCTGGCCCTCTATGTCGAGCCGGACTGGCTGGGGGCCTTCCGGCGCAATTGGGCGGCGAGCGGGGCGCCCGGCTTCTTCGAAAAGCCCTCGGGCGGCGTGACCCCGACGATCCGCCGCCTCGCGCACGACCTCGCCGCGGAGATGGTCTACGCGCCGCACTCCTCGCAGATTCAGGATCAGTTGCTGTCGGGCCTGATGATCGCGGTGATCGAGCGGTTCACCGCGTGGCGTGAGGAGGCCGAGTCGCTCCGCGGCGCCGCCCGGCGCAATGCCGGCGACTGGCGTATCCGGCGGACCATCGCGCGGGTGCGCGCCGAGCCCGGTGCCGCATTGGGGATCGAGGCCCTGGCCCGGGAGGCGGGCCTGTCCCGGGCGCAATTCTATCGCCTGTTCGAGCAATCCACCGGGGCTCCGCCCCACGTCTTCCTCAACGCCATCCGCATCGAGCAGGCCGTCGAGTCGATCGTCGGCACCGAGGAATCCTTCGCGGCCATCGGCACGCGTCTCGGCTTCGCCGCGCCCGCCCATTTCTCGCGCTTCTTCCGGGATCACGTCAGCGTGCCCCCGAGCATCTTCCGCAGCATCGTCCGGCGGAGCGGCCAACCCGCCATGTGAGGCCGAAGGCCCTCCGCACCGTCGAAAATGAGACGTTTGGGTAAGTCGCGAGACGCCTCGGCATCGTGGCGCCCGCCCGGGTTCGCCACTCTGCCCGCCACAAGGACCCCATCGAGAGGTCCGGCGGAGGAAACGGCTTGGGCATCGTGTCATCGCGCTATGTCGGACGGTCCGTGGAGCGCGTCGAGGACGCCGCCCTGCTCTCCGGGCTCGGCCGTTACATCGACGATCTCGGCACGCGACCCGGCACGCTGCACGCGGCGATCCTGCGCTCGCCCCACGCCCATGCGGACATCCTCGCCATCGACGTCGCGGCGGCCAAGGCGCTGCCCGGCGTCGCCGCCGTGGTCACGGGCCGCGACCTCGATGCCGTCACCACCGGCCTCGTCCCGGCCCTGCGGGCGGCCGTCGATGCCCGCGCCATCGCGGTGGACCGGGTGCGCTATGTCGGCGAGCCGGTGGCCATCGTCGTCGCCCGTGACCGCTACCTCGCGGAGGACGGCTGCGACCTGATCGAGGTGCAGTACCGGGTCCGCCCGGCGGTGATCGACCCGCTGGCGGCCCTCGCCCCCGACAGTGAGATCCTGCACGAGGGCGTCGGCGCCAATGGCGTGAGCGACCGGCGCTTCCGCTACGGCGACCCCGAGGCCGCCTTCGCGGAGAGCCCGCACACCCTGTCCGTGACCGTGCGCTACCCGCGCAACACCGGCTCGCCGATGGAGACCTATGGCGTCGTCGCCTCCTACGACCCCACCGACGATTCCTACGACGTGCTCGCGAACTTCCAAGGGCCGTTCAGCATCCACGCGGTGGTGGCCCGGGCGCTCAAGGTGCCCGGCAACCGCCTGCGCCTGCGCACGCCGCCGGATTCCGGCGGCAGCTTCGGGGTGAAGCAGGGCGTCGCCCCCTACGCCGTGCTGATCGCCGCCACGGCGCGCCTCGTGGGCCAGCCGGTGAAGTGGATCGAGGACCGGCTGGAGCACCTCTCGGCCTCCGTCTCCGCCACGAACCGGGTCACGACCCTCCGCGCCGCCTTCGAGGCGGACGGGCGCGTCACCGCCCTCGATTGGGATCAGGTCGAGGATTGCGGCGCCTACCTGCGGGCGCCCGAACCCGCCACGCTCTACCGGATGCACGGCAACCTCACCGGCGCCTACGCCATCCGCAACGTCGCCGTGCGCAACCGGGTGGTGCTCACCAACAAGACCCCGACCGGCCTCGTGCGCGGCTTCGGCGGGCCGCAGGTCTACTATCCGCTGGAACGGCTGATGCAGCGCATCGCGCTGACGCTGGGCCTCGATCCCTTCGCGGTGATCCGCAAGAACCTGATTCCGGCCGACGCCTTCCCCTACCGCACCGCGACCGGCGCCCTCTACGATTCCGGCGATTACCAGCGCGCCCTCGACGAGGCCGCCCGGGACGGGGGGCTCGACGAGCTGAGGCGGCGGCGGGACGCCGCCCGCGCAGAGGGCCGCCTCTACGGCATCGGCCTGACGGCGGCGGTCGAGCCCAGCGTCTCCAACATGGGCTACATCACCACCGTGCTGACGGCGGAGGAGCGCGCCAAGGCCGGGCCGAAGAACGGCGCGCAATCGACCGCCACCATCACCCTCGATCCCGTCGGCTCGGTGACGGTGCAGGTCGCCTCCGTGCCCCAGGGCCAGGGGCACCGGACGGTGCTGGCCCAGGTGGTGGCCGACGTGCTCGGCCTGCCGATGGAGCAGGTCCGGGTCACCGCCGACCTCGACACCGCCAAGGATGCCTGGTCCATCGCCTCCGGCAACTACGCGAGCCGCTTCGCCGCCGCCGTCGCGGGGGTCGCGCACCTCGCCGCCACCCGCCTACGCGACAGGCTCGCGCGGATCGCGGCGGCGCAGCTGAACCTGCGCCCTGAGGATCTCGTCTTCGCGGGCGGGCGCATCGCCTCGCGGATGAACCCGGATGCGGGCCTGCCCTTCGCGCGGGTCGCCGCCACGAGCCACTGGTCGCCGGGCCTCGTGCCGGAGGATCTCGGCGCGGTGATCCGCGAGACGGTGTTCTGGACACCCCCGGAGCTGACGGCGCCGGACGCGGAGGACCACATCAACTCCTCCCTGTGCCACGGCTTCATCTTCGACATCTGCGGCTTGGAGATCGACCGGCTCACCGGCAAGATCGCCATCGACCGCTACGTCTCGATGCACGATTGCGGGCGCATCCTGCACCCCGGCATGGTCGAGGGACAGGTGCGCGGTGGCTTCGCGCAGGCGCTCGGCGCGGCGGTCTACGAGGAACTCGCCTACGGCGACGACGGCGCCTTCCTGTCCGGCACCTTCGCCGACTACCTGCTGCCCACCGCGACCGAGGTGCCGGACCTGCGCATCCTGCACGTCGAGAGCCCGTCGCCCTTCACGCCGCTCGGCGCCAAGGGGGTCGGCGAGGGCAACTGCATGTCGACGCCGGTCTGCCTCGCCAACGCGGTGGCCGACGCCCTGGGCCTGGAAGCCATCGACCTGCCGCTGACGCCCGCCAAGCTCGCGGCCCTCGCGGCGGGCGGGGAGGAGCGGGGCCCCCCCTCCGGCCACGCCGCCCCGAAGCCCGCCGCCAAGGCGGGCGACCGCACCCTGCGCGGGGAGGGCTCGGCCGCCGTCACGGCTACGCCGGAGACGGTCTGGGCGATGCTCCTCGATCCCGACGTGCTCGCCTCCGTCATCCCCGGTTCGCATGGGGTGCGGAAGCTCTCCGACACACGGTTCCAGGCCGACGTCACGCTCGGCGTCGGCCCGGTGAAGGGCCGCTACAAGGCCGAGGTGATCCTCTCCGACCTCGACGAGCCCCGGGCGGTGACGCTCACCGGCACGGTGACGGGCGGCCTCGGCAGCGGCGGCGGCACCGGCCGCCTGACCCTGGAGCCCGACGGCACGGGGGGCACGCGGATCGCCTACGTCTACGAGGCGGCGGTGGGCGGCAAGGTCGCGGCGGTGGGCGGACGTCTCCTCGACGGGGCCGCGCGGGTGATCATCGGCGGGTTCTTCACGGCCCTCGCCCGGCGGGCGGGAGGCTCCGCCGGTCCGTCCTCCCGGCTCCCGGCCTTCCTGCGCCGCCTGCTTGCCCGCCTCGGAGTCTCGGCATGAAGCCCGCTCCCTTCGACTACCTCCGCGCCGCATCCCTGGACGATGCCCTCGAAGCCTTGCGTCAGCACGGCCCCGAGGCACGGATCATCGCGGGCGGCCAATCCCTGATGCCGATGCTCAACATGCGGCTCACGAAGCCCGCCGTCCTCGTCGACGTGATGCGCATCCCCGCTCTCAAAGAGCCTCGCCCCGATAAGGGAACCCTCGTCATCCCGGCGGGCGTGCGGCAGGCCATCCTGCTCGACCGGCCGGGTCTCGCGAGGGATCTGCCGCTGCTGGCCGCCGCCCTGCCGTGGGTCGGGCACATCCAGACCCGGGCGCGGGGGACGCTCTGCGGCTCCGTCGCCCATGCCGACCCGAGCGCGGAGATTCCCCTCTGCCTCGTGGCGCTCCGGGGCGAGGTGCACCTGCGCAGCCGCCGAAAGGCCCGGCGCGTGGCGGCCGAGGACTTCTTCACCGGCATGATGGTCACCGACCGGGCCGACGACGAGATGATCGAGGCCATCGCCTATCCCCTGCGCCGGGAGGGCACCGGCACGGCCTTCGCCGAGGTGGGGCGTCGGCACGGCGACTACGCCATCGTCGCCTGCGCCGCCGTGGTGGACGGCACCCGGATGCGGCTCGCGGTCGGCGGCGTCGCCGACCGGCCCACCGCCCGCGACTTTCCCCACCTCGACGGGTCGGCGCTCGACGATGCCCTCAACGCCTTCGCCTGGGACCTCGGCGCGGGGGACGATCTCCACGGCACCGCCCGCTACCGCCGCGATCTCGTGCGCAGCCTCGGCCGCCGAGTGCTGGAACAGGCCGTCAAGGTCGCCCGCGGCGACACCCATCAGGAGGCCGTGCCATGCCACAGCTAGACGCGAAGGGCCGTCATACGGTGGCCTTCACCCTCAACGGGCGCGAGACCACGGTCGAGGTCGAGACCCGCACCCTGCTGACCGACGCCCTGCGCCACGGCCTCGGGGCCACGGGCACGCATGTCGGCTGCGAGCACGGCGTCTGCGGCGCCTGCACGGTGTCCATCGACGGGGTGCCCGCCCGGGCCTGCTTGACCCTCGCGGTGGGGGTCGAGGGCTGTGCCGTGCGGACCGTCGAGGGTCTGGCTCCGGAGCCCGGCCGCCTCGGGGTGCTGCAGGCGGCGTTCCGGCGGCGGCACGCCCTGCAATGCGGTTTCTGCACCGCCGGCATCCTGATGTCGCTGGAGGCCTATCTCGCCTTCCGGCCGAACCCCTCGCGCCGGGAGATCACGGAAGTGATCGGCGGCCATCTCTGCCGCTGCACCGGCTATGCGCCGATCATCGAGGCCGCCCTGGAGGCGGCTGCGGAACTCAGGGGCGACATCCCGGCCCCGTCATCCCCGGAGGCCGCCCATGCTTGATCTCGGCACCAGCTTCCTCGCGAGCGTTTCCCGCGATCCCCGCGCCCTGGCCCTCGTCGATGGGGAGACCCGGCTGACCTACGCGGAGTGGTTCCGGGTCATCTCCGCGACCGTGGCCGGGCTCGACCGGCTCGGGCTGAAGCCCGGCGACCACCTCGTCACGGTCCTCCAGAACCGGCACGAGGCGGCGACTCTGCACTGGGCCTGCCAGTTCGCGGGGATCGTGATCACGCCGATCAACTGGCGGGCCAAGGCCGAGGAGATCGATTTCGCGGTCGAGAACGCGCAAGCCCGCGCCATCGCCTACGAACCGGTCTCGGCCGCGAGCCTGCGAGACAGCGCGCCATCGCAGCGGATCGCGCGCATCGCCGTCGGCACGCCGCCCGGCCCCGGCGAGACGGCCTTCGCCGATCTCGCCGCCACCGAGGGGCCTCCCGCGACGCCCCGGGCCGACGCGGAGGCGATCTCGCTGATGCTCTACACCTCCGGCACCACCGCCAAGCCCAAGGGGGTCCCACGGCGACACCGGGCGGAGCGCGCGGCGGCCGTCGCGCATGTGGCGCAAAACCTCTACGGGCGCGGCGAGCGCACGCTCGGCGTGATGCCGCTCTATCACACGATGGGGGTGCGCTCGCTCCTCGCCATGTCGCTGATCGGCGGGACCTTCGTCTGCCTCCCCCGGTTCGACGTGGCTGGCGCGCTGCGGCTGATCGCGGCCGAGCGGATCACCAACCTCTACCTCGTGCCGACCCTCTACCACGACCTCGTGCATCACCAGGATTTCCCGGCGACCGACACGACCTCCGTGCGCAAGCTCGGCTTCGCCGGGGCACCGATGACGGACGGCCTGCTCGCCCGCCTGACCGAGGCGTTCCGGCCGGACCTCTTCGTCAACCATTACGGCTCGTCGGAGGTCTACACCTTCACGATCAACCACGAGGCGGCGGGCAAGCCCGGCTCGGCCGGGCGGGCGGGCCTCAACACCATGGTGCGCGTCGTGCCCCTGGGGGGCGATCCGGGCCGGACCGTCGCGCCGGGCGAGGAGGGCGAGATCGCCGTCATCGCCAAGGGCGACGAAGCCTTCGAGGGCTACTGGCATCGCCCCGAGGCCGACGCCAAGGCCTTCCGCGACGGCTGGTACTTCACCGGCGACACCGGCTTCGCCGACGCCGACGGCGACCTCTACGTCACCGGGCGGGTGGACGACATGATCATCACCGGGGGCGAGAACGTCTCGCCCGTCGAGATCGAGAGCCGCCTGTCCCTGCATCCGGCCGTGTCGGAGGTCGCCGTCGTGGGCCTGCCCGACGAGCGCTGGGGCCGGATCGTGGCGGCCTTCATCAAGCGGAGCGGCAGCACCGACGCGGCGGCGCTCGATGCCCATTGCCGGGCCGGCGGCCTGCCGAGCCACAAGCTGCCGCGCCGCTACGTCTTCGTGGACGAGATCCCGAAATCGCCGGTCGGCAAGCTGCTGCGCCGCCAACTCGTGGCCGGCGAATACGTGCCCGAGAGCGGGGCCGAGCCCCATGCCGAAGGCCACGAGGCCGCCTGACACCCCCTCGAAAGTTTCCAGCGAGAGCCCAACCCATGACGAGCGACACCCCCACCACCGACCCGCGCCTGACGAACCTCGACGGCTTCCGCGTCGAGATCGACGCGGAGCGCGAGCGCGCCGACGTGATCCTGGCCCGGCCGCCCATGAACGTCATCGCGATGCCCCAGCGCGACGAGATCCGGAAGGTGTTCGAGGCGCTGGACGAGGATCCCCGCGTGCGGGTCATCGTCCTGCGGGCGGAGGGCGAGCACTTCTCCTCGGGGGGCTACATCAAGGGCTTCCTCGACGCCTCCCCCGAGCACGTCTCGAAGCTCGCCTGGAACATGGCGGCGCCGGCCCGCTGCTCGAAGCCCGTCATCGCCGCCAACCGGGGTTACACCTTCGGCGTCGGCTTCGAAATCTCGCTGGCCTGCGACTTCCGCATCGTCTCCGAGACCTGCCGCTACGCGCTGCCCGAGCAGAAGCTCGGCCAGATTCCCGGCTCCGGCGGCTCCGCCCGCCTCCAGAAGATCGTCGGCATCACCCGGACCAAGGACATCGTGATGCGCTCCAAGCGCATCCCCGGCCGGCAGGCCCTCGACTGGGGCATCGCCACCGAATGCGTGGCCGACGCGGATCTGGAAAAGGCCACCGACGCGCTGGTCGAGGAATTGCGCGCCTTCTCCCCCATCGCCCAGCGCACCGCCAAGAAGCTCCTCAACGACACCGAGGATGCGAGCCTCTCCATCGCCATCGAGCTCGAAGGGCATTGCTACAGCCGCCTGCGGCAGGCCGACGACTTCCGCGAAGGCGTCGAGGCGTTCCACGCCAAGCGCGCGCCGCGCTTCACCGGCTCCTAAGCCCACCGCGCCGGGGGGCTGCAGGGCAGCTCCCCACACCCCGTGACCCTCACGGCACCGCTTCGATCCCGCCCAGGCGGGACACGACGGCGCACGCCCGAATGGCTCCCGCCAAGTCCCAGAGCCCGAACCGGCCCCGCCGCGGCAACGACCGCATCTCCCGGAGGAACCCCATGCAGACCGCCGCCACCTTCGCATCCGATCCCCCCGCCCTCGCCAAGCCCACCGGCCGGCAGACGGCGACGGCCGCCATGGCCTCGCTATTCGGCTGGGGGCTCGATCTCTTCGACCTGTTCATCCTGCTCTACGTGGCGCCGGTCGTCGGCACCCTGTTCTTCCCGGCGGACAAGCCGATGCTGTCGCTGGCCGGAGCCTACGCCTCCTTCGCGGTCACGCTGCTGATCCGGCCCCTCGGCTCCGCCCTGTTCGGCTCCTACGCGGACCGCTTCGGCCGCCGCCGCGCCCTCATGGTGGCGGTGATCGGCGTCGGCCTGTCGACGGCGGTGTTCGGCCTCCTGCCGACGGTCGGCCAGATCGGATGGCTCGCCACCGCGATCTTCCTGTTCTTTCGCCTCGTCCAGGGCGTCTTCGTCGGCGGTGTCGTCGCGGCCTCCCACACGATCGGTACGGAATCCGTGCCCGAGCGGTGGCGGGGGCTGATGTCCGGGGCGGTCGGCAGCGGCGGCTCGGCCATCGGCGGCCTCCTGGCGTCCCTGGTCTTCTATCTCGTCTCGCTCATGGCGCCGGGCGAGGCCTTCGCCGACTGGGGCTGGCGGGTGATGTTCTTCTCGGGTCTCCTGACCTCGGTGATCGGCCTGATCCTCTTCCGCAACCTCGAGGAATCGCCGATCTTCAAGGATCTGCAGGCTCGCAAGGCCGCGCTCCGGGCGGGCGCTCCGGCGGAGGCCTCGCCGATCCGCTCGCTGTTCTCGCCGGCCAACCGGGGAAGCTTCGCGGTCGCGACGCTCATCTCCTTCGGCGGCGGCGCGGCCTACTACCTCACGTCCGGCTACCTTCCGACCCTCCTCAAGCTCGTGAACGGCGTCCCGAACGCCACCGCCTCGATGATCCTGATCGGCGCGAACGTGGCGGCGGCGATTGGCGCCTGCGGCTTGGGCGAACTGAGCCAGCACATCGGGCGCAAGCGGTCGTTCCTGCTGATGGGCGTCATCCGCCTGTTCGCCTTTCCCGTTCTCTTCCTGACCATGGCGAACACCACGAGCCTCATGGGGGTGGCGGCCTGCGCCTTCCTTCTCTCGCTCATCGCCAACGCCAGCTACGCGCCGCTGTTGATCTTCCTGAATGAGAAGTTTCCGACGGCCGTGAGGGCCACCGGGACGGGCCTGACCTGGAACATCGGCTTCGCGCTCGGCGGCATGCTGCCGACGTTCGTCTCCCTCGTTGCCGATGGGCCGACGCAGATCCCGATGGTGCTGACGGTCGTGATGACCGGCGTCACGCTGGTCTACCTCGTCGGCGCCGTCATCACGCCGGAGACGCGGGGCAACCTCGACCGGGAGTGACGGCCCCCGTGGAGGCGGAGCCACCGCCCGGGGCGAGCGTCCCGCCGGTTCTCCGCCTGCACGCCCCCGACCGGTCCGTCCGTCCCGATCCCGAGGGAAGGACGGACCGGTCGAAACCCGGTGGGAGTGATGACATGGCTCGCCTGCAATCCTCCGGCTTCTTCGATCTCGGCGATGGCCGGCTGGAGTACCACTTCGTCGGTCGACAGCCGGCGGCGGCCCCCACGCTGGTGTTGCTCCACGAAGGCCTCGGTTCGGCGATGCAATGGGGTGCCCTGCCCGAGACCCTCGCCCGGACGACCGGGTGCGGTGTCCTGGCCGTCTCCCGTCAGGGCTATGGCGCGTCGAGCCCGGTGTCCCTGCCTCGCCCGGCCGACTATCTGGAGCACGAGGCCCGCGCGGTCCTCCCGCGGATCCTCGACGCGGCGGAGGTCGGAAGCGGCGTGCTGATCGGCCACTCCGACGGCGCCTCGATCGCCGCGCTCGCCCTGGCGGAAGGCGAGGCCCGCCTGCGGGGCGGCGTGCTGATCGCGCCGCATTTCTTCGTGGAGGAGGTCACGCTGTCCGCGATCAGGCGAACCCGAGCCGCCTACGAACGGGGGCTCCTGCGGACCCGCCTCGGCCGCTGGCACGCCGATGTCGAAGGGGCCTTCCGCGGCTGGAACGACGCTTGGCTCGATCCGGGCCGGCGCGGATGGACGATCGAGGCTGCGCTGACACGCCTGACCGTCCCCGTGACGCTCATCCAGGGAACCGAGGACGCCTACGGGACACGGGCCCAGATCGTTGCAGCCCGCCGATCTTGCCCGCCCGGCCTGCTCACCGTCCGTGAACTGCCCAACGTCGGTCATGAACCCCATCGCGAAGCTTTCGCGGACACGGTCGCAATCATCGCGGCTTTCGTCAGGCGTGTCTTGGAAGACGAAGGAGCCGGGGAGCCACACAGGCCCGACGGCGCTCCGATGGGTGAATGAGCCGTCTTCGATCGGGCAAGCATAGCCCCTGCCCGTGATCTCACGGAAGGCCGAGTTGCCCATCCTGCTCCGCGCCTCGCACGTCCGCGAGTCGCCGGGGCGCTCGCAAAGACGACCGGGGATTCATGGAGAAAGGGGCTCAACCCGGTCGGACACCGATCCCGCCCCCTGTAACGGAGCCGCGGACAGGCGCGAATGGGCGGCATCGATCCATCGTCGATGGGAACCGCATGATGCCCCTCCCTACCGTTCGCGCGCTCTTCCTCCTGACTCTCGGTCTTGCACCGCTCCCTGCGCAGGCGCGGCCCGTCGTCCTCGAACTCTTCACGTCACAGAGCTGCTCGTCGTGTCCCCCGGCCGAGGAGCTGCTGGCGGAGCTGGCCGGGCAGCCCGATCTTCTGCCCCTCGGGTTCCATGTGACCTACTGGAACAGGCTGGGATGGAAGGACTCCTTCTCGTTCGAAGGCGCCACGAACCGGCAGGCCGCCTACGCCAGCCAGTTCGGAGGCGGCAGTTTCACGCCGCAGCTCGTGGTCGATGGCGTCCGAAGCCTCGTCGGTTCCCGTCGCGGGGAGGCGGCGACCGCCATTGCAGCGGCAAGGGCCGATGCCACGACCGCGGCGAACCTCACGCTCGTCAGCAAGGGGAACGGGGTCGGCATCACGGTCGGCGAAGGCAAGGGAGCAGCCCGGATCCTTCTGGTCGGCTTCGACCGGAGGCATCGCACCGCCATCGGGCGGGGCGAGAACGGCGGACGCACGATCCTCCAAGCCAATGTGGTGCGCTCCCTGCGCGATCTCGGTTCCTGGAACGGTAAGCCGGTGACGCTGAGTGCCGAGCGGCCGATCGGCGAGGACGTCGCCGTGATCCTGCAGGAACCCGCGGGCCGGATCGTCGGCGCCGCGCGCCTGCAAGCTGGAACCTGACTCACTGTTTTTGCGGCCGTGCCGACCCGGCCTGGGCCGAACGGCTGCACGCAGCGGCAAGCTGTGCGCGCGGGGGTGGCGTAAATCTCGGACGCCGCTCCCTTCCAGTCGCACCGGAGGACCGCCCGGACTGCATCCCTACGAAATGCGCGATGGAAGCGGAAGATTATTTCCAGGCAGGCGTAACAACAAAACAGTCACGCCGAAATAAAGGCGGTGCCACTCTTCGGCACGGCACTGAAGGATCTGCGATATGTCCAGCCTTTTCCGGTCCATCTCCGCCGCTTTGCTCGCTACTTCGTTGTTCGCAAGTCCGGTCTTTGCTGCGGAATCGATGAGCAAGGACTCCATGGCCAAGGACTCCATGGCCAAGGACTCCATGGCCAAGGACAGCATGGCCAAGGACTCGATGCGCAAGGATTCCATGGCCAAGGACGGCATGGCCAAGGATTCCATGCACAAGGACACCATGGGCAAGGACACGATGAAGAAGTAGCGCGACGTGGGAGCCGGTCGGGTGGCCGTCACAGGCCGCCCGACTCGGGCAAGTCTGACGCTGCCGTCCCATGACGTCTGCGAAGGACCATCGTCACGGGCTTCGAGACTTGTTAAGCTCGTCGCCTGAGTTCCGACGATCCCGTCCGCATCGACGAACGAGCCCTCGGCCAATGGCCGCCCAAACCTCGCTCTCGGCCTTTGGCGAAGGATCGGCGCAGGGACCTGATCGCGGGGCGAGGGAGGGAGGGGTGCCTGATCTTCGAACTCCGCCGCCCGTTTTCGACTACGCCCGGCTCGATCCGATCGAGCGCTTCTCGGATGTCCTCGACGACGCCCGGTACGTCCCCGTTCCGGATGCATGGTGGATTGCCCTGAGCGACGTTGCCCTGTCGACCGAGGCGATCGAGCGCGGCCGCTACCGGGCGGTCAACCTCGCCGGTGCCGCTGCCATCGCCGCAATCCGCAATGCCCTTCCCGGGATCGAGATCCCGTTCGTCTTCGGGGGCGACGGATCGAGCCTGCTGATCCCGCCGGACCATCGCGGGACCGTGGAGACGGTCCTCGCCGCCACGGTGGCCTGGGCGCGCGATGGTCTGGGCCTGACCCTGCGGGCGGCCCTCATCCCGGTCGCCGCCGCGCGGGCGGCGGGACACGATCTGCGCGTCGCGCGCTACGCCGCCTCCGCCGACGTCACGTATGCGATGTTCATGGGCGGAGGTCTCGCCTGGGCGGAGGCCGTCATGAAGACGGGGGCCTATGCCATTGCCGCAGGGGGGCAGGGCGGGCCTCCCGACCTGACGGGACTGTCCTGCCGCTTCGCGCCGGTGGCGAGCCGTGGCAGGCTCGTGCTCTCCCTGATCGTGCTGCCCCGTCGTGGGGCCGATCCTGCCCGCCTGCGCGCCGTCCTCGCGGAAATCCTGGCGGCCGTCGATGCCGTTCCGGAGATGGGCCGCCCTCTCCCCGGCGCAGGGCCGGCGCTGCGGCCGCCCTGGTCCGGCTTGGCAGAAGACGCCAGGGCCGCCGGGCCGCTGCTCGGTTCCGCCGTCCTGCGCCGGCTGCGGCTCCTGGCCGGGCGAAGCGTGTCCTTCGCCGTTTTCCGCCTGGGGCTTCAAGTCGGTCGCTTTTCGCCCCGGCTCTACCGCCGTCAGCTCACCGCCAACGCCGATTTCCGAAAGTACGACGACGGTCTGCGCCTCACGGTCGCCTGCCCGCCGGAAACGGCCGATGCCATCGAGGCGCGCCTGACGCAGGCCCAGGACGAGGGAATCGTGAGCTACGGCCTCCATCGGCAGGAGGCCGCCGTCGTGACCTGCATCACGCCCTCGCCGACGCAGGCCGACCACCTTCATTTCGTCGATGGAGCCGGAGGCGGTTATGCCCGCGCCGCCCAGGACCTGAAGCGCGCCGCGAAGGCGTTGCCATGAGCGAGCCGGAGATTCCCCTCCTCGCAGGGCTCGATCGGGCGGCGGCGGAGGCCGTCCGGGCGCGCTTCGCCTCCGTTGCGGTCGCCGGGGGGGGGCCGATCTTCGAGCAGGGCGAGGAAGGAGACGCGCTGTACACCCTGGTCTCCGGCGCTGTCGGAATCTCGACCCGCGATCCGGGGGACGGGCAGATCCGCCGCCTCGCCCGCCTGGGGCCGCCGGAGACATTCGGGGAGATGGCGCTTCTCTCCGCGGAACCACGATCCGCGACAGCCACGGCCCTGCGCGACACGCATCTCCTGCGCCTGAGCCGCAGCGCCTTCGAGGCGCTGGTCGCCGACCATCCGGCGATCCTGCTGTACTTCGCGCGCCTTCTGTCCACGCGCCTGCGAAACGCCGCGGAGCGGCGCGCCGTGGGCCATGCCCCCCGCAACTTCGCGGTGCTGGCTGTGACGGAAGGGCTCGACGCTCCGGCTTTCGGCCGTCGGCTGGCCTCGGCCTTCGATGCCGGCCTGCCGGGGAAGACCGGCTGCCTGACGCAGTGGCCGGACGGCGCCGACGAGGCATGGTTCCACGACTACGAGACACGGCACGACCGGACGATCCTGGTCGCCGATCGTGTGGCCGACTGCCCCTGGTGCAGCCTGTGTCTGCGGCACGCCGATCACATCCTGCTGCTCGCGGAGCCCGGCATGCCGCCGAGACCCGGAGCGAGGGCCAGCATCGAGGCCGTTCTCTCCGCGTGGATCCGGATCGACCTCGCGGTCCGCCAGAACGCCGGGGCCACACTGCCGCGCCCGATCCATCCCGAGGTCGCGAGCCTGCCGGCCGCGATGCGTATCCAGGTTCGCGACGGCCACCCGCGCGACCTGGCCCGGCTGGTCCGCCTGACGACCGGCACCGCGCGCGGTCTCGTGCTGGGCGGCGGCGGCGCCCGGGGCCTCGCGCATCTCGGCGTTCTCGAAGCCTTCGCGGAAGCGGATCTGCCCGTCGATTTCGTGGGCGGCACCAGCATGGGCGCCATCGTGGCGGCGAGCCTGGCGATGGATCTCGGCGTGGCGGAGATCCGCGCGAGGATGGTCGCGAGCTTCGTCGACCAGAACCCGCTCAACGATTACACGCTGCCGTTCCACGCGCTGACCCGGGGCCTGAAGGTCGAGGCGGCCCTGCGGGAGAGCTTCGGCGAGGCCAGGATCGAGGATCTGTGGCTCCCCTTCGTCTGCGTCTCGTCGAACCTGACGACCGGCGCGGCCATGGTCCATCGCGGCGGCGATCTGGCGGGGGCGCTCCGGGCCAGCATCGCCATCCCCGGCCTGCTCCCGCCCGTGGTCTCGGACGATGGCATCCTCGTCGACGGGGGCATGATGAACAACCTGCCCGCGGACGTGCTGGCGGCGATGCATCGCGGGCCGGTGCTCGCCGTCGATGTCGGCAGCGACCGCGCCTTCACCGACATGCCGGAGCGATCGTGGCGGGGACGGTTCGTTCGCCGCCTGCTCGGCCTTCCCGACGCGATGCCGGGGATCGCCCCGCTCCTCCTGCGTGCGGCGACGGTGTCCAGCGATGCGCAGACGCTGATGTCGGTGAGCCGCGCCGCCGTCGTGCTGAAGCCGTCGCTGGCGGGCGTGGACCTGCGCGCGTGGTCGAGCCTGGGGACGACCGCCGCCGTGGGCTACCGGTGCGCGCGCGAGGCGATCGGGGCCGGCCGACTTCTGGACTGGGCGAACCCGGACGCCGTGCGCCGGCACACCCGCCCGAACGAGGGTCCGTAACGGGGAATGGGACCGCCCCGAATGAGGTGAAGGAGACACCAGCGAGACCGGGAGCCCACCATGAGAGTGCTGATCGCCGCCACACCCTTGACCGGGCACGTCAATCCCCTCCTCGCCGTCGGGCGGCTTCTCGCCTCGCGCGGCGACCGCGTCGTCGTCACGACCGACCCCGCCTTCGCGCGCCGGGTCGAGGATGCGGGATTGTCCTTCGCGCCCTGTGACGATTTCGGTTCGGCTGGGTATCTCGAACCGAGCCTGCCGCCTGGTCCCGAACGCTGGACGCATGAATTCGAGCGCCGGTTCGTCGAGCCGATGCTCCCTCAGGCCGCCCGGCTCCGCGCCCTCGTCGCCGAGGAGCGACCCGATGTGATCATCGCCGGCAGCATGTTCCTCGGCGTGCTTCCCTTGCTGCTCGGCGCGAAGCCCCGCCCCCCCATCGCCGTCCTGAACGTCAGTTTCCTGTTCCTCGACCGGCCCGATGGAGCCCCCGTGGGAATGGGCCTGCCCCCCGCCCGGACCGAGGCCGAACGGGCCCACCATGCGGGCCTCAAGGCGCACATCGACGCCACCTTCGTGGGGCCGGTGAGGGCCTGCGTCGACCGGCACCTCGCCGATCTCGGGCTTCCCCGCCTGCCCGCCTCGCTCACCCAATCCATCGTCGTGCTGCCCGACGCCTTCCTCCAGCCGAGCGTGCCGGACTTCGAATACGACTTCGGCGAGCAAGCGGACTCGGTCCGCTTCGTGGGGCTGCTGCCGGCCGGGGCGGGCACCGTGCCGGTCCCGGATTGGTGGACGGGCCGCGATCGGAGCAAGCGCGTCGTGTTGGTGACGCAGGGCACTCTCGCGAACGCGAATTTCGGCGAGCTCGTCGCCCCGACCCTGACGGCACTCGCCGAGCGCGACGACCTGCTGGTGGTCGCCACGACCGGCGGACGGCCTGTCTCCGCGGTCGGCGTACCGGTGCCCGCCAATGCCCGCGTCGCGAGCTTCCTGCCGTTCGCCGAGATCCTCCCGGACGTCGATCTCCTCGTCACCAACGGAGGATACGGGAGCGTGTGCCAGGCCCTGGCGGCCGGTGTGCCGATCGTCTCGGCGGGCCTGAGCGAAGACAAGGCCGAAGTCGGAGCGCGCATCGGGTGGTCCGGCGCCGGCATCGATCTGGCGACCAATACCCCCTCCATCGCGGCGTTGCGCGAGGCCATCGGCACCGCGTTGGCCGAGCCCCGCTACCGGCGCCGCGCCGCCGCCCTGGCCGGGTCCTTCGCCCGGCGCGACGCAGGCCGCGAGATCCTGTCCGCGATCGACGCCCTCGTGCCCGCCTTCGAGACGGTCGATGCGTGAACCGGCCCTCCTCCTCCGCCGCCCCGCGACGGCAGCCCTTCCGCGCCCCGCCCTCTCGGGCCGGGAGCATCCCGGAGGTGGCGTGACGGCCCTCCTCGCCGCCGTCGTGCTGGCGCTCGTGGCCGGCGTCCCGCTTCGGTCGGCCCATCTGCTGCTTCCCGATCCGGAGGACTGAGCCGACACCTCGTTTTCGAGGCCCTATCCCAACGCAGGAGCTGCCGCATGCGGGTCGTCGTCGATTTGAATCGTTGCCAGGGCTACGCCCAATGCTGCTACGCCGCACCGGAGAGCTTCGCGCTCCGGGGCCACGAGATCCTCTTCTATGACCCGGCGCCGCCGGACGAGGCGCGGGCCCGGATCGAGCGCGCCCGGTTGGCTTGCCCCGTGCGGGCGATCTTCGTCGAAGCCGCCGACCTGCACGCGGCAGACGTGCAGGAGTCCGACCCGTCGAAGGTCGATCTGCCGAAGGTCGACCGGCCATGAGCGAGCGTCCCGGCATCGTGATCGTCGGCGCCTCCCTGGCGGGCCTGCGCGGGGCCGAGGCCCTTCGCAGGGGCGGCTACGACGGCCCTCTCACCCTTATCGGCGACGAGCCGCATCCTCCCTACGACCGCCCACCGCTCTCCAAGCACGTCCTGGCGGGAGAACTGGAAGCCGACGCGACCGCCCTGCCGCACTTGGTGTCCCTGCGCGCCCGCTGGCGGCTGGGCCAGCCCGCCACGGGACTCGACAGGGCCGGGCGGACGATCCGTCTGGCCGACGGGAGCGATGTGCCCTTCACCAAGCTCTTCATCGCCACCGGGGCCAGGGCGCGGACGTGGACGGAACAGGGCGCCGACCTCGATGGCGTCTTCACCATTCGGCGTCGTGAGGATGCCGTCGCCCTGCGCCGGGCCCTCTCGCGGCCCCCGGAGAGGGTTCTCATCATCGGTGCCGGGCTCATCGGCTGCGAGGCCGCCTCCTGCTGCCGCGACCTCGGATTGCCGGTGACCCTCGTCGATCCCAACCCGACGCCCCTGGCCCGCATCCTCGGGACGGTGGTCGGCGAGGTGCTCGCGCAGACCCTCCGACGCTCCGGCGTGGATTACCGCCCCGGCGCGCGGGTTCGCGCGCTCGTCGGCGAGGCCGGGCACGTCCGCCGCGCGCACCTTCAGGACGGCGGGGCCATCGACACGGATCTGGTCATCGTGGCGCTCGGCGCCGTCCGGGAGACGGCGTGGCTCGCGCGGGCCGGGCTCGTGGCCGACAGCGGCGGCGTGACCTGCGACGGGGCCTGCCGCGTCTTGACCCGGGAAGGCCCTCCGGACGTCGACATCGTGGCGGCCGGGGATGTGGCACGCTGGCCGAACCCGATCTACGGCGGGCGGGCGATCACGGTCGAGCATTGGGGCAATGCCGTCGAGCAGGCCGCCCATGCCGCGTCCAGCCTGCTGCGCCCCGCGCAGCCCAAGCCCTACGTCCATCTCCCCGCCTTCTGGTCGAGCCAGTTCGGGCTCAACATCAAGGCGGTCGGCCTCGCCGACGGAGCGGATGCGGTCGCGATCGTTCAGGGGGACCGGGCGAGCCGGCGCTTTCTCGCGGTCTACGGACGCGACGGACGCAGCGTGGCCGCCGTCTCGTTCGATCAGGCGCGCTGGCTCCCCGCCTATGCGGACCGGATCCTCGCCGGCGCGCCGTTTCCGCCGATTCTCGACGCCACCGATCAACGGCGGATCGAGACCCTGGCGCCGGGCTTCCCGCCTTTGCGAACCGAGCGTCCCGTCCTGGAGATGGCCCATGTCTGACGACACGCTGTTCGCGGAGGTTCTCGACGGCGCGAACCGGGCGAACCCCTATCCGATCTACGAGCGATTGCGGCGGAGGCCGGTCTCGCGGCAGCGGGACGGAGCCTACGTCGTCAGCACCCACGCCGCGATCCGCAGCCTGCTCTTCGACCCGCGGCTGAGTTCGGAGGATCTTCCGCCATCGAGGCGCCCGCGCACCGGAAATCCGTTCAAGGACTGGATCATCAACCCCCTGAAGAACCGGGTGGCCACCGCGCACCGGCCGTTGATCTTTCGCGATCCGCCCGATCACGACACCCTGCGCGGTTTCGTCATGAAGGAGTTCACCATCGCACGGGTCAACAACCTGCACGGACGGGTGGAGGCACTGGTGGACACACTCATCGAGCGCTGCCGCGGACGGGATGAAGTCTGCCTCGTCGAGGACCTGTCCTATCCGCTGCCCGTGGCCGTGATCTGCGAGCTGCTGGGCGTGCCTGAAGCCGACGAGCCGCAGTTCCACGCCTGGGCGACCCAGCTCGCGACCGCGCTCGAGCCGGATGCCCGCCGGGACGAAGAGGCGCGTCGCGCGACGGTGACGACCTTCGATGCCATCGCCGCCTACATGCGCCGCCTGATCCGCGACAAGCGCCGCCACCCCGCCGACGACATGCTGAGCGGCCTCGCCCGGCGCGGCGATCGCGGCGAGCCCGCCATGGGCGACGTCGATCTGATCTCGACGGCGGTGCTGCTCCTCGTGGCGGGGCACGAGACGACGGTGAACCTCATCACCAACGGCATGTTGACCCTGCTCCGGCATCCGCAGGAACTGGCGAGGCTGAAGGCCGATCCCGAGCGGGCGCCGCGTCTCATCGAGGAACTCCTGCGCTACGAGCCGCCGGTCCATTTCCGGACGCGCAAGGCGCTCGGTGCCATCGAGATCGGGGGGACGACGATCCCGCCGGGTGCACCGGTGGTCCTGCTCTTCGCGTCGGGCAACCGCGACCCGGAGCGGTTCTCCGACCCGGACCGCTTCGACCCGAGCCGGGACGACATCCAGCATTTCGGGTTCGGCGGCGGGCTGCATTATTGCGTCGGCGCGCCCCTCGCGCGGATCGAGGCGGAGATTGCGCTGGTGACGCTCTGCCGCCGTCTCGTCGAGCCACGCCTGATGGCCGATCCACCGTCCTACCGCGCCGGTGCGTCGCTGCGCGGCCCGAGTAACCTCGGCATTCACATCGCCGGCATCGTTTGAACGCCGGGCTCGACGGGGAAATGGGTCGCGCGGATTCCATGTCGGCCGATGGCGAAGGAGAGGCATCGCCGCGGGGCGGGTGGCCGATGGCCCGGCGTTCCCCGCGTCGAGATTGCCCTCGGCATCCGCGATGGGGTGCCCTGCGGCCAGTCGACGGGGGCGTTCACGGGGCGTCCAAGGCGCGCGCACGCCGCGAAGGACCGGCGGGCCGGACCGAGCCATCGCCCGTGACCCGCTCCGGCAGGTCCCCCAGCCTGCGGAGCGCCCCTGCCCAGCGTCGAGCCTTGGACGCGGATGGTGAGCCCGGATTGGGATTGCCCCGTTTCGGTGGGTCTTGCTCACTTCCGATCGGTGGTCGCCCTGTCCCGCGCTTCTAGCGAGCGTGAACGTGCCGGCCGATCCCAGGCCCATCTCCCGTGACTTCCGCCGCAGCGTGAACCGGAAGATCCAGCTTTAGGCGCCGTTGCCGGTTGGTAGTAACCAGGGGTTGCCGCCATCACCGTACATGCCGGGGTTCTTGAGCTTCGCGAGTCAAAGCGCCCTCAGCTTGCCCGCCATGTCAGCCTCACCAACGCGCCTACCCACACGGTAGTCGCGAATTTGGGCGAACTCCGGCGGTTCCCCGTCGTGGTGGAATGCTTGTGATTTGAATGCTTTAGAAACTGCTGCGACGGTCAGCGAATGTGTTGCTGGCGGAGAGGGGGGGATTCGAACCCCCGATGGGCTTGCACCCATGCCGCATTTCGAGTGCGGTGCATTCAACCGCTCTGCCACCTCTCCAGCACGGTCCGGCTTGGGGCCGGGTGTGCACCGTAGGGCTCGCGCGGCGGGCGGTGAGACTTGGCCGACGAGTCCAGCGGTGCTGCGCTCATAATCGGCCAGCGCGGCGAGGGCAAGGGTTTGTATGGCGCGCGCGTGAACGACGATGCGCTTCTGCCAGGGCTTGCATCGATGCGGGGCGGCGGCGGGCGCGTCGGAAAGTCCCGGCCCGTACGGAGGCTGACGCCGCCGTTCTGGCCTTATTCAGGCCCATGGGGATAGGAAGCGAACGCTTGACCGCCGCGGCGAAGGTGGGTGTGAAACCCCGCACGGCCGACGGTGGCGGCATGGGGGGATGATCGGTCGGCGTCCGGCGGTGCCGGAGGCGCGGGGTCCTCGTCCCGTGCCGAGCGTCCCGTTCCCACCGCGCCCGCCCTCCCGGCGGCGCGCCGTTCGCCGTCACGGTCGAGTTTCCTGGCCATGTCCCACCGCGCTTCCCACCGCGCCCCCCTCATCCCCGCTGCCAAGGCCGGACCGCGCGCCGACGCCCCGTCGGCGGCGCTTCCCCAGGAGGTCTGGATCGGGGCATCGCGGATGCTCGCGGCCCGGCGCCTCGCCCTCGCCGTGCCGACGCTCGCCACCGTCGTCGCCCTGGTGTGGCTCGCGGCGACGGCGTTTCCCGCCGTCGATGCCCTGTCGGCCGCCGTGCTTGCCACCTTCTGCGCCGTGATGGGCTGGCAGGCCTTCACCGCGTGGCAGTACCTCTACGGGTTCGCCGCGGCCGGGCTCGGTGCGAGGCGGTCGTCCACGGTGAAGTCGAGCCTGGAGCGCGCCGCGGAGGCGCCCGCCGCGCCACCCCAGGGCGAGGGGCGGACCGCCGCCATCGTCCCGATCTACGCCGAGGACGCAGTCGCCGTCTTCGCCCGGTTGCGGGTGATGGCGCGCTCGCTCGCCCGTGAGGGCGCCGACGACATCGACATCTTCGTCCTGTCCGACACCCGCGACGGCGCCGTGGCGGCGGTGGAGGAGCACGAATTCGCCCGCATCCAGGCGTGGGCCGCCGCCGATCCCGCCCTGCCACGTATCCGCTACCGCCGCCGGGCGGAGAATATCGGCCGCAAGGCCGGCAACGTCGTGGAGTTCTGCGAGACCTACGGCCAAGACTACACCTTCATGATCGTGCTGGACGCCGACAGCCTGATGACCGGCGCGGCGATGACGCGCCTCGTTCGCCTCATCCAGGCGAGTCCGAAGGTCGGCCTGATCCAGACCGTGTCCTACGCTGCCGGCCGGGACACCCTCTTCGCCCGCGTCCAGCAATTCGCCGTGCGGCTCTATGCGCCGCTGGCCCTTCGCTGCCTGGAGACGTGGCAGGGGCCGGAGGGCAGCTACTGGGGCCACAACGCCATCCTGCGGATCGAAGCCTTCGTGGCCCATGCCGGGCTGCCGGTCCTGCCCGGTAAGGCACCGCTCGGCGGCGAGATCCTCTGCCACGACATCGTGGAAGGCGCCCTGATGGTGCGGGCCGGCTGGGAGGTTCGCCTGCTGCCGGAGATGGGCGGCACCTGGGAGGAGATGCCCACCAACCTCATCGATCTGCTCGGCCGCGAGCGCCGCTGGTGCCAGGGCAACCTCCAGCACCTGCGCGTGCTGCCCTGGGCCGGGCTGACGGGGGCGAGCCGCTGGCACCTCTCGGTCGGCATCCTCTCCTACTGCATGCTGCCCCTGTGGATCGCGTTCCTCGGGCTGGCCGCGTGGCAGGCGGCGCGCAACGGCAATCTCGGCCTGCTCGCCTACGGCCTCACCGGCACCGGCGCGGCGGCCCATGGCCTCGCCGCCCTCAGCGTGGCGCTGCTCGCGGCGCCGAAGATCCTGAGCCTCGCCCATGTCCTGGCGAGCCGGGAGCGCCGGGCGGCCTTCGGCGGCACCGGCCCGTTGCTGGCGAGCGCCGCCCTCGAACAGCTCGTGTGGGTGTTCCTCTGGCCCGTCATGACGCTGTTCACCGCCGGCGCCGTGGGGGCGACCTTCCTCGGCAAGGTGGTGCGCTGGGAGACGCAGGAGCGCGACGACCGGCAGGTCTCCTGGTCCGAGGCCGTCCGCCTCCAGGCCGACGCCGTGGTGGTGGGTCTGGCGATGGTGCTCGGCCTCGCCGTCGCCGGGAACCTCTGGCTCGCCCTGTGGCTGGCGCCCCTCGCCCTCGCCCTGCTGACCAGCCCTGTGCAGAGCGTCCTCACGAGCCGAGCCGACCTCGGCCGGTGGGCGCGGGCGCGCGGCCTGTTCCTCACCGCCGACGATACGGCGCAGGCGCCGGAACTCGCCGAGCTGGCGCAGATGAGGAGCGCGGGCCCGTCGCCGGCACCGGCTCGTCCGGCCGTCCGCGAACCGGCCGTGTGGATCCCCGCCGCCGACGAGGTGTGAGGGGGGCGGTCCACGGCCCTTGCGCCTCGTCGGCGCGGGGTCCGGCGCTTTGGGATCGCGCAGGCCACGATCGCGGCCCGTCGGCGAAGGCCGAGGGGCCTGAGAGCCTGTCCGGAGGCCGTCCCGGCACCGGCGTCCATGGGAGGCAATCCAGGAGCGCGCCAGGTCCGGAGAGGGGCGGTTGCCCTCGCTTGCTCCGCGTCGCTCGCGCGGACGATGACGCCTGGCGGGCGCCGGGTGACCGGCATCGCCCACGGCCAAGCTGCCACAGTGTTGCCATACGACAACGGCCGGGCCGGAACGGCCGTCGGCATGGCTTTCAGGCTTGGCTTTGGCGGGGGAGCGTTTAGGCCTTGGTGAGGATCGGCACGGCATCATGCCCGCCAGCGTTCCCGCGTTCTTCCGCTATTCCGCGCCTGCCTTCGTGAGGCCTCGATGCGTCGTTTACTTCTCACCCTCGCCGGTCTGGCCGGCGCGGCTGCCTCGGCCGTGCCCGCATCGGCTTACGAGATCGATCCGCTGACCCGCCAGCCGATCGACAACGTCCTCACCGTCCGCGTCCGTCCGCAGGCCGTCGATCCGGCCGCCGTGCCCGTGGCCAACGCCGCGCTCACCACCGCCGATCCGCTCCAGCAGAACGCGGCCGTGCCGCAGATGTCGGCGATCGCCCGTGAGACGGTGGCCTATAACGGCCCCTACGGCGCCGGCACCATCGTGGTCTCCACCGCCGAGCGGCGGCTGTACTATGTCCTCGGCGGCGGCCAGGCCCTGCGCTACGGCGTCGGCGTCGGCCGTCCGGGCTTCACCTGGGGTGGCGTGCAGACCATCACCATGAAGCGCGAGTGGCCGGATTGGCGTCCGCCGGCCGAGATGCTGCGCCGCCGGCCCGACCTGCCGCGCTACATGAAGGGCGGGGTCGAGAACCCGCTCGGCGCCCGCGCCATGTATCTCGGCGGCACCATGTACCGCATCCACGGCTCCAACGAGCCGGAGACCATCGGCACCGCCGTCTCCTCGGGCTGCATCCGCATGACCAACGAAGACGTGATGGACCTCTACACCCACGCGAAGGTGGGCACGAAGGTCATCGTTCAGCGCTAGTGCATCGATCCAGTCGGAGGCGTCAGCCGAGACTGGAAAAATTGATGCAAGAACAAAAAAGCCAGTGCTCACGCGCATGAACGAAGTGAGTGCGTCTGAGCACTAGGAGCCGCGCCGCCCCGGTCCACTGCCGGGGCGGCGTTCGGCCTTGCGTGACATGGGACCCGCGGGGGATGCTGCGCCATGCGCCCGGTCATCCCCCTCTCCGCGATCCGCATCTTCGAGGCCGCCGCGCGCCGCCGGTCGTTCAAGGCCGCGGCCGGTGAACTCGGCCTGTCCACCAGCGCCATCAGCCACGCCGTCCGCAAGATGGAGGAGGGGCTGGGCGTTGCCCTGTTCGAGCGGACGGGGCAGGGCGTCGCTCTGACCGCCTCGGGCGAGACCCTCCACGACCATGTCGGCCGGGCCTTTGAGGTGCTGGACCGGGGGCTCGATCTCGTCACGAGCCGGGGCGGGCAATTGCTGCGCCTGCATTGCGCCCCGAGCTTCGCCGCGCAGTGGCTGACGCCGCGCCTCGCACGATTCCTGAACGAGCATCCCGGCATCGAGGTCCGCCTCGCCGCCGGCATGGATTACGCCCGCTTCACCACCGACGATTTCGATGCCGACATCGTCTACGGGCCGCCCCGCGGCGACGGGCTGGTGCGGATGCCGCTGGGCCAGGAGACCGTCACGCCGCTCTGCGATCCGGCCCGCGCCGCCGCCATCCGCTCCGCCGCCGACCTCGTCGGACAGACGCTGATCCAGAGCGACAACAAGCAACTGCGCTGGCCGAACTGGTTCGAGGCGAACGGCCTCGCCGCCCCGGCCACGGCGGGGCTGCGCTTCGACCGCAGCTTCCTGGCCTTGGCCGCCGCCGCCGACGGGCTCGGCGTCGCCCTCGAATCGACGCGCCTGGCCGAGCGCGAACTCGCCGCCGGGCGCCTCGTGGCGCCGTTGGCCGGGACGGCCGAGGACCTGCGCTACGTGGGCCACCACCTCGTCTTCCCCAGCGCCGCTCGCCGCCGGGCACCGTTGCGGGTGTTCGCCCGCTGGCTCGCGGGGGAGTTGGGCATCCCCCTCGATCCGGCCTTGGCGTGAGGGGCCGCCGCTTCGCACCGCGCTGTCACGGCGGGCGGAGCGAAGCGATCCCGAGTTGCGCCGCCCCCCCGAGGCGTCCCGCCGCCCTCAACCGGTTCGCCGTCGCTCGCAGGGAGGGACCGAACCAGCCGGTTGAATCAGATTCATCCGCCGTTGCAGAATTCGCGTTTGCCTTGATGCTGGCGAACGGCGCATCCTCGGATCAACAAGAGATGTGAGGAAACGGCCAGAGGCAGAACCGGTGGACCCCAGGGTCCCGGTTGAAGCGCCCTCATGCGTCTCCTCCCCCTCATCACACGCTAGCGCGGGCCGTCCCTGGCCTGCCGGGAGGACAGGATGCAGCTTCTCGCCGACAAGGTTTGCCTCATCACCGGCGCGGCTTCGGCCCGCGGCATCGGCAAGGCGACCGCCAAGCTCTTCGCGGCCCATGGCGCGCGGATCGTGATCCTCGATCTCGATGCGGGCCAAGCCGAGGCCGCCGCCCGCGACATCGGCGAGGGCCATCTCGGCCTCGCCTGCAACGTCACCGACAAGGCGGCCTGCCAGGCCGCCGCCGACGAGGTGGTGGCGCGGTTCGGCCGGATCGACGTGCTGATCAACAACGCCGGCATCACGCAGCCGCTGAAGATCATGGACATCGGGCCGGAGAACTACGACGCGGTGACCGACGTGAACCTGCGCGGCACGCTCTACATGAGCCAAGCCGTGATTCCCGGGATGCGGGCGCAGCAATCCGGCTCCATCGTGTGCATGTCCTCCGTCTCGGCCCAGCGCGGCGGCGGCATCTTCGGCGGGCCGCATTACTCGGCGGCCAAGGGCGGCGTGCTCGGCCTGCAGAAGGCGATGGCCCGCGAACTCGGCCCCGACAACGTGCGGGTGAACTCCGTCACCCCCGGCCTGATCCAGACCGACATCACCGGCGGCAAGCTCACCCCCGAGCTGAAGGTCGAGATCGCCAAGGGTATCCCGCTCGCCCGCCTCGGCGTCGCCGACGACGTCGCCAACGCCTGCCTGTTCCTCGCGTCCGACCTGTCCTCGTACATCACCGGCGCGGTGATCGACGTGAACGGCGGCATGCTCATCCACTGACCGGGAGGCGACCATGTCGACCGAAACAAGCCACGTGGGCTCGAACGTCTCCCTGAGGGAACGGGCCTATCGCATCCGCCGCAACGCCGTGCTCATGGGCGAGGTCCAGGGCCAGGGCTACATCGCCCAGGCGCTCGGCATCTCCGACGTGCTGGCGGTGAGCTACTTCCATGCCCTCCGGTACAAGCCGGAGGATCCGGAATGGGAGGGCCGCGACCGGTTCTGCCTGTCCATCGGCCACTACGCCATCGCCCTCTACGCGGCGCTGATCGAGGCGGGGATTCTCCCCGAGGACGAGCTGACGAGCTATGGCGGCGACGACAGCCGCCTGCCGATGTCGGGCATGGCCGCCTACACGCCGGGCATGGAGATCACCGGCGGCTCGCTCGGCCACGGCCTCGGCATCGCGGTCGGCATGGCGCTCGGGCTGAAGCGGAAGAAGTCCGACAGCTTCGTCTACAACCTGTTCTCCGATGGCGAGCTCGATGAGGGCTCGACCTGGGAAGCCGCGATGTCGGCGGGCTCTCACAAGCTCGACAACCTCATCGGCATCGTCGACGTGAACGGGATGCAGGCCGACGGCGCCTCGCGCGGCGTTCTCGATTTCGAGCCGCTGGCGCCGAAGTTCGAAGCCTTCAACTGGTTCGTCCAGCGAGTCGACGGCAACGACATCGATGCCGTGGTCGCGGCCTTCGACGCCGCCCGCAACCATACCGGTGCCCAGCCCCGGATCGTCATCTGCGACACGAAGATGGCCAAGGGCGTGCCCTTCCTGGAATCGCGTGAACGCAACCACTTCCTGCGCGTCGAGCCGCAGGAGTGGACCGAAGCCTTGAGGATTCTCGACGAGGGGAGGGGCCAATGAGGCGCTCGAAATACGAGAAGCCCGCGCCGCGTCAGGGCGTCGGCCTGAAGACCTCGGCGATGATCGCATCGCTCGCCGGTCCCGACCAGCGCACCAAGGCCGCCCCCTTCGGGCACGCCCTGGTGGAGATGGCGAAGTCGAGGCCCGAGATCGTCGGCCTCTCGGCCGATCTCGCCAAGTATACCGACCTGCACATCTTCGCGCAGGCCCATCCCGACCGGTTCTACCAGATGGGCATGGCCGAGCAGCTCCTGATGAGCGCGGCGGCAGGTCTGGCGCGGGAGGGCTTCATGCCCTTCGCCACCACCTACGCGGTGTTCGCGGCGCGGCGGGCCTACGACTTCATCTGCCTCGCGATCGCCGAGGAGAACCTGAACGTCAAGATCTGCTGCGCCCTCCCTGGCCTCACCACCGGCTACGGCCCGAGCCACCAGGCGACGGAGGACATCGCGATCTTCCGCGGCCTGCCGAACATGACGATCATCGACCCGTGCGACGCGCACGAGATCGAGCAGGTCGTCCCGGCGATGGTCGAGCACCAGGGCCCGGTCTACCTGCGCCTCCTGCGGGGCAACGTCCCGCTGGTGCTGGACGAGTACGGCTACAAGTTCGAACTCGGCAAGGCGAAGACGATCCGCGACGGGCGGGACGTGCTCATCATCTCCTCGGGGCTGATGACCATGCGCGCCCTGGAGACGGCCCAGGCCCTGGCCGATGACCGGATCGACGTGGCGGTGCTGCACGTGCCGACGATCAAGCCGCTGGACGAGGCGACGATCCTCGCCGAGGTCCGCAAGGGCGGGCGCCTCGTGGTGGTGGCCGAGAACCACACGGTGGTCGGCGGCCTCGGCGAGGCGGTGGCGGGTACGCTGATGCGTGGCGGCGTCCTGCCGGATCGCGGCTTCCGCCAGGTCGGCCTGCCGGACGAGTTCCTCGATGCCGGCGCCCTGCCGACCCTGCACGACCGCTACGGCATCTCCACCGAGGCGATGTGCCGGAGCATCCGCGAATGGCTGTGAACCGCCTCGCCTTCGTCGGTCTCGGCTCCATGGGAATGCCCATGGCCCGGCATCTTGTGGCGGCGGGCCTGGGCGTCCGCGGCTACGACATCCGGCCGGAAAGCCGCGCGGCGCTCGTCGCCGCCGGGGGCGAGAGGGCGGAGACGGTGGCGCAGGCCGCCGGGGGCGCGGAGGCGATCCTGCTGATGGTCGTCAACGCGTCCCAGGCCGAGGACGTCCTGTTCCAACAGGGGGGACTCGACGCGCTCGCGCCCGACGCCACCGTGGTGCTGATGGCGACCTGCCCACCGCAGGCGGTGGCCGACCTCGCCGCCCGCGTCCTGGCCACCGGCCGCCGTTTCGTCGATGCGCCCGTTTCCGGCGGGGTCGTCGGCGCCGAGGCCGCCACGCTCACCATCATGGCCGCCGCGCCGCCGGAGACGCTGGCCGCGATCCGCCCCGTCCTCGATCGGCTCGGCGACCGGGTGTTCCACGTCGGCACCGAGCCGGGGCAGGGCGCCACCGTGAAGGCGGTGAACCAACTGCTCTGCGGCGTCCACATCGCGGCCACCGCCGAGGCCTTGGCGCTCGCCGAGCAGGTCGGCGTCGATCTGTCCGTGGTGCTGGAGATCCTCTCCGGCTCCTCCGCCGCGAGCTGGATGCTCCGCGACCGGGGACCGCGGATGCTGGAGGACGAGCCCCGCGTCACCAGCGCGGTCGACATCTTCGTGAAGGATCTCGGGATCGTGCTGGAGGCCGGGCGCGGCGCCAAGGCGGCCCTGCCGCTCGCGGGCCTCGCCCATCAGCTCTTCCTCTCGACCTCGGGACGGGGCGAGGGCGCCCTCGACGACAGCCAGGTGGTGCGCGCCTACCGCGCCCTCAACGGCATCAAGCGCTGAACCGAAACGCATTCCGACAAAAGGGAGGCCGGAGAACCGGCCCCGCCATCGATCATCCAGAGGGAGTGAAACCATGCGGGAATTTCGTCTGAGCCGCCGTACGCTCCTCGCGGGCGCGGCTGCCGTTCCGGTCTTCGGCATCCTGACCCGGCGGGGGGATGCGGCCGAGTTCAACTTCAAGCTGGCCACGGGCCAGGACCCGACCCACCCGGTCAACATCAGGGCGCAGGAGGCCATCGACCGTATCCGCGAGGCGACCTCCGGCCGCCTCGATATCAAGCTGTTCCCGGCGAACCAGCTCGGCTCCGACACGGACCTGCTGGCCCAGGTGCGCAACGGCTCGGTCGAGTTCTTCAACCTCGCGACCTCGATCCTCTCGACCTTCGTGCCCGCCGCGAGCCTGCCCAACACCGGCTTCGCCTTCAAGGACTACGACGCCGTCTGGCAGGCCATGGATGGCGGGCTCGGCGAATACGTCCGCGCGGAGATCGCCAAGACGCCGATCACCACCATGTCGAAGGTGTGGGACAACGGCTTCCGGCAGATCACCTCCTCCACCCGCGAGATCAAGACGCCGGAGGACCTGAAGGGCTTCAAGATCCGCGTCCCCCCGGCGCCGATGCTGACCTCCCTGTTCAAGGCGCTGGACGCGGGCGCCGCGCCCATCAACTTCAACGAGCTTTACTCGTCGCTCCAGACCAAGGTCGTGGAAGGCGAGGAGAACCCCCTGCCGATCATCGCGACGACCCGCCTCTACGAGGTGCAGAAGACCTGCAGCATGACCGGCCACGTCTGGGACGGCTACTGGATCCTCGGCAACAAGAAGGCGGTCGCCCGCCTGCCGGAGGACGTGCGCGCCATCGTCACCCGGGAGTTCGACAAGTCCGCCGTCGATCAGCGGGCCGACGTCGCCAAGCTCAGCGTGTCGCTTCGCCAGACGCTCACCGAGAAGGGCATCACCTTCTTCGACGTGGACCGCACCCTGTTCCGCGACGCGCTGGCCAAGACCAGCTTCTACAAGGACTGGAAGGCCAAGTTCGGCGATGCGGGCTGGAGCCAGCTCGAGGCCGTCGCCGGCAAGCTGGTGTGAGCTGACGCATTCCCTCCCCCTTGCGGGGAGGGGCAGGGCCGGGGGTGGTGCAGAAGGCACCGTCGAGCCTCATCCGGCACCACCCCCAACCCCCTTACTCCTCCCCGCAAGGGGGAGGGGCGCCTTCCAACCCGAGCCCCGCCATGTCCGATCCCGCCCTCACCGCCCGCATGGCCGACGCCATCCGGTTCCTCGCCCTCGACGCCATCGAGCGGGCGACGGACGGGCATCCCGGCGCGCCGCTCGGCTGCGCGGAGATGGCGGTGGCGCTGTTCACCCGCCACCTGCGCTGCGCCCCGCAGGATCCGACCTGGCCCGACCGCGACCGGTTCGTGCTCTCGAACGGCCACGGCTCGATGCTGCTCTACGCGGCGCTCCATCTCTCCGGCTATCCGGGCATGGGGATGGGCCAGATCCGCAACTTCCGCGTGCTCGGCTCGAACACCCACGGCCACCCGGAGATCGCCCCGGAGCACGGCATCGAGACCACCACCGGGCCGCTCGGGCAGGGCATCGCCAACGCCGTCGGCATGGCGGTGGCCGAGGCGCGGCTCGCCGCCGAGCACGGACGGGACTTCGTCGATCATCACACCTACTGCATCGTCGGCGACGGCTGCCTGCAGGAGGGCGTCGCTCACGAGGTGATCTCGCTGGCCGGCCACCTGCAACTCGGTCGCCTCATCGTCCTGTGGGACGACAACCTCATCACCGATGACGGCCCCACCACGCTCTCGATCTCGGAGGACGTGCGCGCTCGATTCCGGGCTGCCGGCTGGCAGGTGCTGGAGGCCGACGGGCACGATGTCGAGGCGGTCTCGGCGGCCATCGAGGCGGCCAAGGCCGACCCGCGCCCGAGCATGATCGCCTGCCGCACGGTGATCGGGAAGGGCCTGCCGCGCCTGGAGGGCCAGCGCGGTGCCCATGGCGGACGCGTCCTGGCGAGCGACCTCACCGAGGCGCGGGCGGCCAAGGGCTGGACGTATCCGCCCTTCACCGTGCCGGAGGACGTCGCCGCCGCGTGGCGTGAGGGCGTCGGCGGCCGCAACCGCCCGGTCTACGAGGCGTGGCGGCAGCGCCGCGAGACGGCCCCCGCCGCAGCCCGCGCCGCCTTCGACCGGGTGAGCGCCGGGCATCTCCCCGGGGATTGGCGCGAGACCCTGCGCACGATCCGCGATCGGCTGGCCGAGGCCGGCACCGCGCGGCCGAGCATCGAGATCTCCGCCGAGATCGTGGGCGAACTCGCCACCGCAATCCCCGAACTCTTCCCCGGTGCCCCCGACCTCGAAGGCCCGACCAAGCACAAGCAGACGCTGCCCGCCTTCACGGCGCAAAACCGGGGCGGGCGCTACCTGCATTACGGCATCCGCGAGCACGCCATGGGCTCGATGATGAACGGCATCGTCGCCCATGGCGGCCTCGTGCCGGTGGGGGCGACCTACCTCGTCTTCTCCGACTACATGCGCCCGTCTCTGCGCATGGCGGCGCTGATGAACCTGCCGGTCATCACCGTCTACAGCCACGATTCCATCGCCATCGGCCGCAACGGCCCGACCCACCAGCCCGTGGAGTACCTCGCGAGCCTCAGGGCGATCCCGAACATGCTGGTGCTGCGCCCGGCCGACGCCACCGAGGCGGCCGAGTGCTGGGAGCTCGCGCTCGCCAACCGCTCGGGGCCGACCTCGCTCGTGTGCTCGCGTCAGGACCTGCCCGTGGTGCGCCGGGGCGGCGGGGGCAAGAACCTCTGCGCCCGGGGTGCCTACGTGCTGGCCGAGGCCGAGGGCAAGCGCCGCGTCACCCTCATCGGCACCGGCTCGGAGGTCGCCCTGGCGCTCGCGGCACGGGACGCACTTCAGCGCGAGGGCGTGCCGACGGCGGTGGTCTCGATGCCTTCCTGGGAACTCTTCGCGCAGCAGGATGCGGGCTACCGGGCGAGCGTGATCGCCAAGGACACGGTGCGGGTGGCCGTCGAGGCGGCGCTCCGCTTCGGCTGGGACCGCTGGATCGGCGAGGAGGGCGGCTTCGTCGGCATGACCAGCTTCGGCGCCTCGGGTTCGCCCGAAGACCTCATCCGCCATTTCGGGCTGACGGCCGAGGCGGTGGCGGAGGCGGCGCGGGCGCGGCTCGGGTGAGGGATTCTTTCGAAACGTCGTCATTGCGAACGGAGTGAAGCAATCCAGGGTAGCGGGACGCTTCCAGAGGTGGCGAATCCCTGGATTGCTTCGCTGCGCTCGCAATGACGCGAGGATTCAGCCTCCCGCCGCCAACTGCTCCACCTCCGCCGCGATCCGGTCCTGGTGGAAGTGGTGGAGCATGTGTCCGGCCCCAAAGATCCAGTCGAACCGGGCTGCGGGCATCATCAGGGCCGCCGGAAGGCCGTGGAGTGCATTGTGCACCACGATGTCGGCCGAGCCGCCCAGGATCTTCACCGGCACCCGGCACGAGCCATAGTCGCCGATGGCCCTGAACAGTGCCGGCGTGAGGCTCATGGAATCTTCGCCCTCGGCGACCATGCGGGCGGCCCCTGAGGCGCGCTCCCAGGGGAACCGGCGTGCGAAGTCCGCGGGCACCGCCTGCGGCAGGAAGATCGCCCGCCAGAGGAGCGGCAGAAGCACCGGATCGAGGGCGCCCGACAGGAGAAGCGCCAGCGTCTCCCCGGCACCCGGCACCGCCCGCAACCCGAACAGGGCCTGCTCCAGGCGCGGCTCCGGGAAGCAGAGGGGCGCCAACGCCACGACCCCCGCCACCGACTCGGGATGGGCCAGGGCGAGGCACAGGGCGACGGTGGCGCCGAAGGAATGGCCGACAAGCACCGGTCTCTCGAGGCCGAGCTCATCGAGCGCATCGCGGATCAGCCGCGCCTGCCGCCAGGGTGAGGCATCGACGAGGCGCCGCCGGACACTGAGGCCGTGGCCGGGGCGGTCCACGGCCACGACCCGGTGGCGGCTTGCGAGACGCGGTCCCAGGGGCAACCACAGGTCCTCCAGGGTCATCACCGCACCGTGGATCAGCACCACCGGCGGCCCGGCTCCGGCCTCGGCGTAGGCCAGGGACCGTCCACCGGGGAGAAGCAGGATCCTGCGCCCGGCGGCGCCCCGCGCCCCCTCGGCGGCGGCCACAGGCATCTGCGCGTTCAGGACCGGTGTCCCCGGCGCGGGCGAAGCAGGGTGGCCGCCGCGAACCCGAGGCCGATGGCCGCCGAAGTGGCGGCGACGGGGTGGAGGCTCGCCCGCGTGTAGGCGCTCCGGCGCATCACGTAGCCGGGCTGGTCGCCCCGGACATGGCCGGTGTCGTCGGCCTGCGGCGCGTGGAGGGCACCCTCCGGCCGGCGCGGACTGCCCGGCCGTTTCTGCATCGCCACGATCGAGCCGGCGAGGTGGTCGTAGGCGCCGGGCGCGAACTCCTTGCCCGCCGTGAACAGCTTGCCCGCGCCGCCGACCACGATGTCCCGGCGGGGATGCTCGGCGGCGAAGAGGATCGCCTCGGCCACTTCCTCCGGCCGGTAGACCGGTGGCGGCAGCATCGGCTCCCGGTCCATGTAGTTGCGGGCACGCCGGGGCAGGGGCGTGTCGATGGAGGTCGGCTTGACGAGCGTGACCGCCACGGGCGCATCGTCGTGGCGCAACTCCATGCGCAGGGCGTCGGTGAAGCCCTTCACCGCGTGCTTCGAGGCCGAGTACATGCCCTGCAGCGGGAAGGCGAGATCGCTGGCGACCGATCCGACATTGATCAGCGTGCCGCCGTGCTTGCGCAGGTGTGCCACTGCCACGAGGGAGCCGTTGACGGTGCCCCAGAAATTCGTGCGCAGCAGCCGTTCGTGATCCTCCTGATCGACGTCCTCCAGCCGGCCGTAGATCGTGAGGCCCGCGTTGTTCACCCAGGTGTCGAACCCGCCGAAGGCCACCAGGGTCCGGGCCGCCACCTCCTCGACCTCCGCGCGGTAGCCGACATCGGCGGCGACGGCGATCGCCTCGCCGCCCTCGCGGACGATCCCGGCGGCGATCCGGTCCAGGGCCTCCGTGCTTCGGGCGACGAGCACGACCCGGGCGCCGCGGGCGGCGGCCATGCGGGCCGTGGCGAGGCCGATCCCCGAGGAGGCGCCGGTCACGACGACGACCTGCCGGGCGAGGGATTTCTGGGCCATGTCCGTTCCATCCGAGGCGCCTGTGGGCCGCAGCCCACTCAGGAGGGCTACGCTCGGAGGAACGGCTACGTTTCCGTGCGGCGCGCGCGATGGCGTCACGCCCCGCCCCGCCCCGGATCGGGGCGCCGGGGCCGCGCCTCACGCGGCCGAGGCCCGCTGCACGGTGGTCTCGCGGCTCCAGCCGGCGTACCACGCCTCGAACAGGCGCAGCTGCGCCTCGACGTAGCCCCGCTGGCTCTCGCTCAGGGCGTCGGTCTCGTTGAAGTGCAGGGCGTACTCCGGCTGTCCCTTCAGCACCATCATGTGCTTGAAATAGAGGACGAGGTCCGGCCCCTCGTCGAAGGAGGAGAGCACGGCCAGCGCCGATTCCAGCTCCTGTGCGTGGCGGCGGGCGGCCACGTCGCCGTTCGCGGCGGCCTGGGAGAGGGCGCAGAGGTGCAGCACCTCGCGGGGCAGGACGTTGCCAATGCCGGTGATGGCGCCCGTCGCGCCGCAATTCACGTAGCCGTGGACCACCGCCGTATCGACGCCGATCATCAGCGAGACGTCGTCGTCGCGGCTGGTGATCGTTTCGGCGGCGTAGCGCAGGTCGGCCGGGCCGCCGAACTCCTTGAAGCCGACGAGGTTCGGGTGCTCCTCGCGCAGGGCGAAGAACAGGTCGGCGCGGGTGGCGAAGCCGTAATAGGGGCTGTTGTAGATCACCGCCGGCAGGTTCGGCGCCGCCGCGAGAATCGCCTTGAAGTGGGCGCGCTGGGCGGCGGGCGACGATCCGCGCGACAGGACGCGGGGGATCACCATCAGCCCCTTGGCGCCGACCTTCGCGGCATGGGCGGCATGGGCCACGGCCGAGGCGGTGTTGACCGCGCCGGTGCCGACGATGACCGGGATCCCCGCCTCGACGAGGCGGGCCACGCCCTCCATGCGCTGCGCGTCGGTGAGGAGCGGCCAGTCACCCATGGAGCCGCAATAGACCACCGCCGACATGCCGGCCGCGATCAACTCGCGGGCCTTGCGGACCATGGCGTCGAAATCGGGGCTGCGGTCGGCGCGGCAGGGGGTCATCAGCGCGGGGATCACGCCGGAAAAGATCGGGGCCTTCATCGCGGACTCCTCGGAGCGTGGCCGGCAGGACGACAGGGCGCGAGCCCGGCCGCCGCGCCGACGCCTTCTCGCACGTTGCATTCTTTTTGTCGACAAGAATTGTGCGGGTCGTCAAAGGGCGATGTCGAGGTCGCCCCGTCGGGTGAGAAGCCGTTGTACCTGCATGGCGATTTGCTCCGCGTGGGCCTTGGCGAGGCGGTCGGCGCCCTCGACGTCCCGGTCTGCGATGGCCAGGATCAACTCCTCGTGTTCGTCCACGAGGTGCATCGGCAACTGGTCGTCGTAGCTGTCGTAATACAGCCGCAGGATCCGCCGCCCCTCGCCGAGGAGGCGTCGCGACAGGCCGGTGAAGTAGCGGTTGCGGCCGGCCTCGGCGATCGCGATGTGGAAGGCCGCGTTGATCGCGATCATGGCCAGGGCGTCCTGGGCCTGCACCGCCCGCGCATACTCGGCCTGCAGCGCGCGGATCTCGGTCAGGTCGGACGGTCGGTGGTTCTGCGCCGCCAGCCGGGTGGTGACCCGGTACATCAGGGCCAGCGCATCGAAATAGGTGTGCAGGTTGAGGAAATCGATCTGCGCGACCATGGTCGAGCGATTCGGCAGGGTGCTGACCAAGCCCTCCTCGGCCAGCCGCACCAGCGCCTCGCGGATCGGCGTGCGGGACATGCCGAACCGCTCGCCGAGCTGCACCTCGTCGATGGGCGAGCCCGGCGAGAGGGTGAGGTTCAGGATCTCGTCGCGCAGGAGGTCGTAGACGATCTTCGCGCCGGCGCCACGCTTGCGCTCGGGGAGGGAGGCGACGGGCTCGTCGGGCATCGGGAGTCCTGCGCGGGCGGGAGGGCTTCGAGGAAACGGAGCCTTGTGCGCGCGGAAGACGGCGCCCGGCAAGGGAGGCGCCGTCGCGCACGCCGCGGAGCCTGGCCGGCCAGTCCTTCGCTCGCCTCTATTCTCCTTCGCCTGAGTGTCCGGCCGGAAAGGGCGCCCCCTCCGCCATTGCTTCGCGTGCGCTCGCAGTGACGACGTGGGGTCGAAAGATCGTCGCGACCTTTCCGGTCAGGCCCTCACGAGGTGGGTTTGATCCGCGGCAGGAAGGCCGCGAGCAGGCCGATCGCCGGGAGGATGGCGCAGAGGCGGTACACGAAGTCGATGCTCGTGTGGTCCGCCACCTCGCCGAGCAGGGCCGCCCCGAGGCCGCCCATGCCGAAGGACAGGCCGAAGAACAGCCCGCCCACCAAGCCGACCCGGCCCGGCAGCAATTCCTGCGCGTAGACGAGGATCGCCGGCATCGCCGAGGCCAGGATCATGCCGATCGGCACGGTGAGCGCCACCGTGACCCAGAAATTGGCGTAGGGCAGGGCCAGGGTGAAGGGCAGCACGCCGAGGATCGACCCCCAGATCACCGCCTTGCGGCCGATCCGGTCGCCCACCGGGCCGCCGACCAGGGTGCCCGTCGCCACCGAACCGAGGAAGACGAACAGGCACAGCTGCGAGGTCTGCACCGAGACGTGGAAGCGCTCCATCAAGTAGAACGTGTAGTACGAGTTGATGCTCGCCATGTAGAAGAATTTGGAGAAGATTAGCACGATCAGGATCGCCACCGTCGCGACGATCTTGCCCCGCGGAAGCGGCGCCGTGGCGGGGCCGCCCTTGCCGCCGCGCCGACCGGTCGCCGCCAGCCGCGCCCGGTACCAGCGGCCCACCCAGGCCAGCACGCCGATGCCTGCGAGCGCCGCCAGCGAGAACCAGAGCACGCTGTGCTGACCGTTCGGCACGACGATGAAGGCCGCCAGCAGGGGGCCGAGCGCTTGGCCGGTATTCCCGCCCACCTGGAAGACGGATTGTGCAAGGCCGTAGCGGCCGCCGGAGGCCGCCCGTGCCATGCGCGAGGATTCCGGGTGGAAGACGGAGGAGCCGATGCCGACCATGCCCGCCGCAATCAGCAGCACGCCGTAGGACCATGCGCTAGCGAGCAGCACGATGCCCAGCAGCGAACAGGTCATGCCCACCGTCAGCGAGAACGGGCTCGGCTTCTTGTCCGTATAGAAGCCCACCACGGGCTGGAGCAGCGACGAGGTGAGCTGGAAGGTGAGGGTGATGAGACCGATCTGCCCGAAATCGAGGGAGAAGCTCGTCTTCAGCAGCGGGTAGATCGCCGGGACCAGGGACTGAATCAGGTCGTTGAGCAGGTGCGACAGGCAGAGCGCCGCCAGAATGCCGTAGGTGGTGCCCTCGGCTCGCTTCGTGTCGGCCGGGACGGGCGTGCTTGTAACCGGCGCCGCCCCGTCCACCGCCGCGACGGGCCCGCCCGCCAGAACCGCCCCCTCGATCCGCTGCGCGTCCATCTCCCGCCTGTCCCGATCCGCCCACGCCCCCGTCAGGAGGGCCTTATGCGCCCAACACGGCGCGGGTGAAATCACGACAGGTGCAGGTCAGCTTTGCGGTGTGACACGAAAGGCGCCTTTCCTGTCACGACTCTGCGAGCGACGCGACCCTGCGGGTACCGCGGAGCGAACAGGGCGGACGGGAGGGCCGGCGAGATCGGCACGCGATGGCGGGCGCGAGGAGCGCGGCCCCTTTTCGCGCCGCAAAATCGCTGTTGCGCCGCCGTTCAAATTTTTTCTTCGGACGGCAAAGAATTATGCCGAATACCAATCGATCATCGCCAGCTCTGGCATATTGTATCGCTTAGCCTGTGCTTTAGAACTCGCTCATCTGGAATAACGCATACAGAGGAGCGCGCGCTTCATGGCCACGCCGTTTGCCGATCCCGTTCCGGGTCCGACCGCCGCCGTGGGCGTCCCTGCGGGCATCGACACGCCCGTGCTGGGGCGCTGGGGCCAGCTCGCCCTCGGCGTGCTGTGCATGTCGATGATCGCGAACATGCAGTACGGCTGGACGCTGTTCGTGAACCCGATCAACGACAAGTATCAGTGGGGCAAGCCCGCGATCCAGGTCGCCTTCACGATCTTCGTGCTCACCGAGACGTGGCTGGTGCCGATCGAGGGCTGGTTCGTGGACCGCTACGGCCCGAAGGTCGTCACGCTGATCGGCGGCGCCCTCTGCGCCCTGGGCTGGACCATGAACGCCTATGCCGAGTCGCTGCCCATGCTCTACGCGGCGGCGGCGGTGGGCGGCATCGGCGCGGGCGCCGTGTACGGCACTTGCGTCGGCAACGCCCTGAAGTGGTTCCCCGACCGGCGCGGCCTCGCGGCCGGCCTTACGGCGGCGGGCTTCGGCGCGGGCTCGGCCCTCACCGTCGTGCCGATCGCCGCGATGATCCGCGACAGCGGCTACGAGCACACGTTCCTCGTCTTCGGCCTCGGCCAGGGCCTCATCGTGATGATCGCCTCGCTGCTCCTCACCGCTCCCCGCGCCGGCTACAAGGACCGGATGCTGGCCGGGCGCGCCACCCCGAACGCCGTCACGCGCCGCCAGTACGGCCCCTCGGAGATGGTGCGCACGCCGGTCTTCTGGCTGATGTACCTGATGTTCGTGCTGATGGCCGCGGGTGGCCTGATGGCGACGGCCTCGCTCGCCCCCATCGCCAAGGACTTCAAGGTCGACGGCGTGCCGGTCTCGATCCTCGGCCTCACCCTGCCCGCGCTGACCTTCGCCCTCACCATCGACCGGATCCTGAACGGCGTCACCCGGCCCTTCTTCGGCTGGGTCTCGGACCGGATCGGCCGGGAGAACACGATGGTGATCGCCTTCACCATCGAGGGCGTCGGCATCCTCGCTCTGGGCCTCCTCGCCCACAACCCCTTCGCCTTCGTCCTGCTCACCGGCCTCGTGTTCTTCGCCTGGGGCGAGATCTACTCGCTGTTCCCCTCCACCTGCGCGGACACCTACGGCGACCAGAAGGCGACAGCCAATGCCGGGCTGCTCTACACCGCCAAGGGCACGGCCTCCCTGCTCCTGCCCGCCTTCCTGCTGATCCAGTCCCAGACGGGAAGCTGGCAGAACGTGTTCTACCTCGCCTCTGGCATGGCGTTCCTGGCCGCCTTCCTCGCCCTCTTCGTCCTGAAGCCGATGCGGGCGCGGTTCGTGGCCAAGAGCCTGTAGACGGCCGCCGAGGATCGTTCGGCGCGGGGCGCCGTTTCCGCTGGCAAGCGGGGCGGCGCTCCCCATAAAGGAGGGCGGGCGCATCCCGCCCTCGGTGGACCCCCAAACCAGGACGGAACGTGGGCCTCATGAGTATCGCGATCGTCGGCGCCGGCGCCATCGGCGGCTATCTCGGCGTGAAGCTGGCGGAGGCCGGCGAGGACGTCACCTTCATCGCCCGCTCCAACGCGGAGGCCATCGCCCGCGACGGGCTGCGCCTCATCGAGGAGGACGGCAAGGAGGTCCACGCGCGCGGCATCAAGGCCACCCGCTCCATGCAGGAGGCCGGGCGGCACGACCTCGTGCTGCTCACCGTGAAGGCCCATCAGGTCGGTCCCATCGCCGCCGACCTGAAGCACCTGATCGGCCCCGACACCACCGTGGTGACGATGCAGAACGGGATCCCGTGGTGGTACTTCACCGGCGGGCACGGCGGTCAGTACGAGGGAACCAAGCTGGAGACAGCCGATCCGGGCGGGCTCATCGCCCAGAACCTCGATCCCCGGCAGGTCGTGGGCTCCGTGGTCTACCCGGCGGCCATCCTCACCGATCCCGGCACCGTGAAGGTCATCGAGGGTAATCGCTTCGGCCTCGGCGAGCTCGACGGCTCGAAGTCCGAGCGCGTCCTCGCCATCTCGCAGACGCTGACCAAGGCCGGGTTCAAGGCCCCCGTCACCACCGACATCCGGGGCGAGATCTGGCTGAAGCTCTGGGGCAATCTCAGCTTCAACCCGATCTCCGCGCTCACCCACGCCACGCTGGAGGACATCTGCCGCTTCCCCGACACGCGGGCGCTGGCCACCGAGATGATGAAGGAGGCCGAGACCATCGCGAACACGCTCGGAGTCACCTTCCGCGTGGGCATCGACCGGCGCATCGCCGGGGCCGAGAAGGTCGGCGCCCACAAGACCTCCATGCTGCAGGACGTGGAGGCCGGGCGGCCGATCGAACTCGAAGCGCTCGTCGGCTCGGTGATCGAACTCGGCCGCCTCGTCGGCGTGGCCACGCCGCACATCGACAGCGTCTACGCCCTGATGCGCCTGCTGGCACAGAGCTTGGAACGGGCGAACGGCCGGCTGGCCATCGCCGGCGCCTGACGCATTTACACGAGACAGACCAGTCGAGGACGCCTCCGTGGCCGCATCCGCCCAGACCCTTCGTGACCTCATCGCCTCCGGCGCGGACGGGGCGCCCGCCCTGTCGAGCCCCGGCGGCGTGCCGCTGACCTTCGGGGGTCTGCGGGCCCTGGCCGACCGCACCGTCGCCGACCTCAACGCCCGGGGCGTCGGCCGCGGCGAGCGGGTTGCCATCGTCCTGCCGAACGGGCCGGAGATGGCGGCGGCCTTCATCGCGGTGGCGGCGGGCACCACCTCGGCGCCGCTCAACCCGGCCTACAAGGCCGACGAGTTCGAGTTCTACCTCACCGACCTGCGGGCGAAGCTGCTCATCGTCGCCGAAGGCAGCGAGTCCCCGGCGGTCGCCGTGGCGGAGAAGCTCGGCATGGCGGTCGCCCGCCTGATCCCGACGCCGGACCAGGGCGCCGGCAGCTTCACCCTGGCCTTCGCGGGCGAGGCAGGCGAGCCCGCCGCCGAGGGCGGCCCGGCCCAGGCCGGGGACATCGCCCTGGTGCTGCACACCTCGGGCACCACCTCGCGGCCGAAGATCGTGCCGCTGAGCCAGGGCAACGTCTGCGCCTCCGCCGCCCATATCCGCCAGAGCCTCGCCTTTACGGCGAAGGATCGCGGCCTCAACATCATGCCCCTGTTCCACATCCACGGGTTGATCGCGGGCATCCTGGCGCCGCTCTCGGCGGGCGGGCAGGTCTGCTGCACGCCCGGCTTCAACGCCCTCAAGTTCTTCGCCTGGATGGAGGAGGCCAAGCCCACGTGGTACACGGGCGTGCCGACGATGCACCAGGCGATCCTCGGCCGCGCCTCGCGCAACCGCGAGACCATCGCCGCGACGCCCCTGCGCTTCATCCGCTCCTCCTCCGCCTCCCTGCCGCCGCAGGTGCTGCGCGAACTGGAGGAGACCTTCGGCGCCCCCGTCGTCGAGGCCTACGGCATGACCGAGGCCGCCCACCAGATGGCCTGCAACCCCCTGCCGCCGAAGAAGAACCGCCCGGGTTCGGTAGGCCTCGCGGCGGGCCCGGAGATCGCGGTGGTCGGCTCGGACGGCGAGCCCCTGCCGGCAGGCGAGACCGGCGAGATCGTCATTCGCGGCCCCAACGTCATGGCGGGCTACGAGAACAACGAGAAGGCGAATGCCGAGGCGTTCACCCGCCAGGGCTGGTTCCGCACGGGCGACCAGGGCACGCTCTCGGAAGACGGCTACCTCAGCATCACCGGCCGCCTGAAGGAGATCATCAACCGCGGCGGCGAGAAGATCAGCCCCCGCGAGGTCGATGAGATCCTCCTCGACCACCCGGCGGTCCTGCAATGCGTGACTTTCGCCCTGCCGCACGACAAGCTGGGCGAGGAGGTCGCGGCGGCCATCGTCCTTCGCGAGGGGGCCTCCGCCGAGGAGCGCGAGATCCGGGGCTTCGCCTCGGAGCGCCTCGCGCCCTTCAAGGTGCCGGCCAAGATCCTGATCCTGCCGGAGATTCCCCGCGGTGCCACCGGCAAGCTCCAGCGCATCGGCCTGGCGCAGAAGCTCGGGCTGGTGTGACCCTCCGTCTTTGCGAGCGCAGCGAAGCAATCCAGGGCAGCGGGCCCTGGCCGGACGTGGCGCTTCCCTGGATTGCTTCGCTGGGCTCGCAATGACGAGGCGGCCGAGCGATCCAGTCTGAACCGCGGCGGCGTCAGTTCCCCACCTCGAACACGGTGAGTTGCCCGCCTGTGGCGGTGTACTGCGAGAGGGCCGCGTAGCCGCCGACGGCGCCCGAGCCGTCGGCCGGGTCGGTCAGGCCCGCCGCGAGGCCGATCCCCGCCCAGCCGCCGACGCCGGAGAGCACGGCGATGTACTGCTTTCCCGCGAACGCGTACGTCGTGACGTTGCCGACGATGCCTGAGGGTGTTTTGAACCGGTAGAGTTCCCGCCCGTCGCGGGCGTCCACCGCCTTCACGTAGCCTTCGAGCGTCCCGTAGAAGACGACGCCGCCCGCCGTGGCCAGCGCCCCCGACCAGACGGAGAACGGCTCGGTCTTCGACCACGCAATCCGCCCCTTCGCGGCGTCCCAGGCGATGAACGCGCCGGTGTGGCTGTCGCCCGCGGGCGGATGCAGGGTCAGCGTCGCGCCGACATAGGGCTGGCCCGGCGTGTAGGTGACGCGGAACGGCTCGTAATCCATGCACATGTGGTTCGTCGGCACGTAGAACAGCCCGGTCTGCGGCGAGTAGGCGGCGGGCTGCTGGTTCTTGGCGCCGAGCGCGCCCGGGCAGATGCCCTTCGTCACCTCCTCCTCGCCTGCCTCCTCGGGAGCGTATTTCGGATCGAGCACGGGCCGACCGTAATCGGGCCTCGCCGGATCCTGCGCGATGCGGCTTGCCCAGTTCACCGAAGGATCGAACTTCTCCGCCGTCAGCAATTCGCCCGTCGCCCGGTCGAGGGTGTAGCCGAAGCCGTTGCGGTCGAAATGCGTCAGCACCTTGCGGCGCGTGCCGCCGATCTCCTGCTCCGTCAGGATCATCTCGTTGACCCCGTCGAAGTCCCACTGGTCGTGGGGCGTCATCTGGTAGACCCAGCGCGCCACGCCCGTGTCGGCGTCCCGGGCGATGATCGCCTCGGCCCAGGCGTTGTCGCCGGGGCGCTGGGCCGGGTTCCAGGTCGAGGGGTTGCTGGTGCCGTAATAGACGAGGTGCAGGTCGGGATCGTAGGAGAACCAGCCCCACGCGCAGCCGCCGCCGATGCGCCACTGGTCGCCCTCCCAGGTCTTGAGAGAGGAGTCCCTGCCGACCGGCTTGCCCAGCGCGGTGGTCGTCTCGGGATCGAACAGGATGTCGGAATCGGGCCCCACCGCGTAGGCGCGCCAGAGCCTGCGGCCCGTGGCCTGATCGTAGGCGGTGACGGGGCAGCGGGCGCCGTACTCGCCCCCCGACAGGCCGACGATCACCGCGTCCTTCACCGGCAGTACCGTCGCCGTGTTGGTCTCGCCCTTGCCCGGATCGCCGTTCTTCACCGACCAGAGGACACTTCCGTCCGCCGGATCGAGGGCCACCAGCGTGGTGTCCGCCTGCTGCAGGAACAGGCGGCCATTCGCGTAACTCAGTCCACGATGGACCGTGTCGCAGCACATGACCGCGATCACGCTCGGGTCCTGCCGGGGCACGTAGCGCCAGAGGATCCTGCCCTCGTGGGCGAGGTCGAGGGCGTAGACGGTGTTCGGGAAGGGCGTGTGCACGTACATCACCGAGCCGACCACCAGAGGCGCGCCCTCGTGCCCGCGCAGCACCCCGGTCGAGAAGGTCCAGGCGACCTTGAGGCGGGCGACGTTGCCCGTGTCGATCTGGGCGAGGGGCGAGTAGCGGGTGTTGGCCTCGTCCAGCGTCTGCAACACGGTCTCGGCGCGGGCCGGGCCGAGGCCGAGGAGCGCGAGGGCGGCGAGCAGGCGGAGAAGGGTCACGGAGGAACCTCGCGGATTGGGCCTTCGGCGAGCGCGTAGCATTCTCGAAGGGCGTCAGCGACACCCGCTGCGCTCGCGATGACGGTGGGGATGCAGCCCGCGCGGGCGTCCCGCGTTTCCCCGGCGGAATACACGGGAATCGCACATGCAACCCTTCACCATCGCGTGGGATGCGGACCGCTTGGCCTGGATCCGCGATCGGGTGCGCGCCTACCGCTGGCCGCCCCTGCCCGAGGGCGCTGGCTGGCGCTACGGCTGCGATCCGTCCGTCCTCGCCGACCTCTGCGCCTACTGGCTCGACGGGTTCGACCACGCGGCGGCAGCGGCAGAATTGAATCGCTTTCCGCAAGGGCTCGCCCGGATCGAGGGTCTCGACCTCCATGTCGTCCACGTCACCGGCGAGGCGGAGGGCAAGCGGCCGCTGCTGCTCACCCACGGCTGGCCGGGCTCGGTCTACGAGTTCTGGCAGGTGATCGAGCCCCTGGCCTTCCCGTCGCGCTTCGGCGGGAGGGTGGAGGACGCCTTCGACGTGGTGGTGCCGGCGCTGCCGGGCTTCGGCTTCTCCGGCAAGACCAAGGCGCCGGTCGGACCCCGGGAGACCGCCCGCCTGTTCGACACGCTGATGCGGGAGGAACTCGGCTACGCCCGCTACCGCGCGCAGGGCGGCGATTGGGGCGCGGGCGTCACCGCATGGCTCGGCCTCGATCACCCGGCCTCGCTGGAGGCGATCCACCTGAATTACCTGCTGGTCCAGCCCGCCGCCGAGCCGGAGACCTCCGAGGAGACGGCGTGGCGCCGGGAGGCGCAACGCACGCAGGGGACTCTCGGCGCCTATGCCGATCTCCAGGGCACGAAGCCCCTGTCGCTCGCCTATGCCATGGCCGACGAGCCGGTGGCGCAGTTGGCGTGGCTGGTGGAGCGCTTCCACGATTGGGCCGACCTGCGGGAGCGGCCCTTCGAGGAGGTGTTCACGAAGGACCGGTTGCTCACGAACGCCCTTTTCTACATCCAGGCCCACTCCTTCGAGACGGCGACGTGGATCTATGCCGGAGCCCGTGCGGAGGGAGCCCGGCGGATGCCGGAGGGGCGGCGGGTCACCGTGCCGACGGCCTTCGCCTCCTACCCGGACCCGCGCACGGCCGCGCCTCCGCGCGGATGGGTCGAGCGCGGCTACGACGTCGTCCGCTGGCGCGACATGCCGCGAGGCGGCCACTTCGCGGCGATGGAGGTGCCGGAGGTGTTCGTGGAAGACCTGAGGGAGTGGGCGCGGGGCTCCTGACCCCAAACACCGTCGTTGCGAACGCAGGGCAGCAATCCAGTGACGCGACGCGCTCGTCGATGTCCCGCTGCCCTGGATCGCTTCGCTTCGCTCGCGATGACGGCGAGGGTCACACGCCCCCCCGGACGCCGTCCAGAAACAACCGCACCGCCGCCGCCCGCCGCCGTTCCTGCATCTCCGGGTCCACGGGAAGGCCGTAGAGCTGGGTCTGCGCGCTGCGGCCGATGATCAGGCTGATGAACAGGTCGGCGGCGATCTCCGGCTCGGGCACGGCGATCTGGCCCCGTTTCTCGAAGGCGTCGAGAATCTGCGCCACGGCGCGAACGCCGCGCATCCATCCCTCCTCGTGGGCGAGGCGGGCGAGGTCGGGGAATTGCAGCGCCTGGGCGACGAGGGCGCGTTTGAGCATCGCCGCCCCCGACGACTGCCCGTAGGCCAGCATGGTGCGGCTGAGGTCGTTCAGGGCGGTCTCGACATCCTCCGGCCCGGCGCGGGCCGCCTGCGCCTCGGCGGCGGCGGCCAGCGGCGCGATCCAGAGGGCGATCCGCTGGCGCAGCACCGCCTCGAACAACTCCCGCTTGTCCTTGTACCGCGCATAGACCGTCGGCTTGCTCATGCCGGCGGCCTCCGCGATCGCGTCGATGGAGGTCGCGTCGAAGCCTCGCTCCATGAACAGGCGGGTGGCCACCTCGATCAGGTACTCCTGGCGGCGGGCCGCCTCGGCGCGGGTCGGGCGGCCGCCGCCGCGCTTCGGTTCCGCCTCCGGCGCGGGATGTGGGGCGGTCGTCATCGCGAAACTCCTTGCCAGACGGGCCGCCTCATCATACAAAACGATACCGTATCGTTCAATAAAGCCGAAGCCCGATGGACGCCCGTCGCAGCGACACCTTCGCACCCGCCACGCCGCTGCCCGCGGCCACCGGGGCGCCCTCCCTTCCTCACTCGACCGCCCCCGTGCCGGTGGCGCCGACGCCCGTTCCGGTGAAGGCCAAGCGCGGCCGGGCGCGCGTCGTCCTGCCGCTGATCCTGCTCGCGGCGCTCGGCGGCGGCGGGAGCTACGGTTGGCACTGGTGGACGGTGGGCCGCTTCCACCAGACCACGGACGACGCCTACCTCCAGGCGGACAAGGTGACGGTGGCGCCGAAGGTCGGCGGCCTCGTCGCGACCGTGGCGGTGGGCGACAACCAGCCCGTCCACGCCGGCGACGTGCTGGCGACGGTCGATGACCGCGACTACCGCAACGCCCTGGCCCAGGCGGAGGCCGAGGTCGAGAAGGGCGAAGCGCAGCTCGCCGGGTACGCGGCGGCGGTGATCCAGCAGGTGGCGCAGGTCGAGACCTCCAAGGCCGATGTCAGCAATGCGGAAGCGGCCCTGACCTTCGCCCAGCAGGAGGCGAAACGCTACCAGGAGCTGCTGTCCACCGGTTCCGGCACGTCGCAGCGGGCGCAGCAGACGCAATCGGATCTGCTGCAGAAGCAGGCGGCGGTCACGAAGACCCGCGCCGCCCTCGACGCCTCGCAGAAGCAGGTCGCCACCTTCGAGGCCCTGGAACGCTCGGCCCGCGCCACCATCGCCGGCGCCAGGGCCAAGGTCGAGAAGGCTCGGCTCGACATCGACTACACCGCCATCCGGGCGCCCATCGACGGCGTGGTGGGAGACCGCTCCGTGCGGCCGGGTCAGTACGTCCAGCCGGGCACGGCCCTCCTCACGGTGGTGCCGATGGGACGTGGCCTCTACCTCGTGGCGAACTTCAAGGAGACGCAGATCGGGCACATGGTCCGGGGCCAGCCGGTGACCTTCACCGTCGATGCCTTCGGGGACCACCCGTTCCACGGCACGGTGGAGAGCTTCGCGCCGGGCACCGGCTCGCAATTCGCCCTGCTGCCGCCGGAGAACGCCACCGGCAACTTCACCAAGGTGGTGCAGCGCGTGCCCGTGCGCATCAAGCTCGCCGACGATCCGCTCCTGCCGCGCCTCCGGCCCGGCCTCTCCGTCGAGGCGACGGTGGAGACGAAGGGCGACGACATGGACGGCGACGGGCGGACGCGGCTCAGCCTCGCCGCCCCATAGGCCCCCCGTCGTTGCTTCGCTGACGCTCGCAAAGACGTCCGGTTCGACAGTCACGCCATGACATCCCCTGCTTCTCTTCCCGGCAAGGCCACCGCCCGCGATTGGCTCGCCGTGTTCGGCGCAATCCTCGGCGCGTTCACGGCGATCCTCGACATCCAGATCACCAACGCCTCGCTCTCCGACATCCAGGGGGCGCTCGGCGCCTCGACGGAAGAGGGGAGCTGGATCTCCACGGCCTATCTGATGGCCGAGATCATCGTGATCCCGCTCACGGGCTGGTTGTCCTCGGTGGTGGGGATGCGCCGCTACCTCGCGGTGAACACCACCCTGTTCACGGCCTTCTCGCTGGCCTGCGCCCTATCGAGCTCGCTGGGACAGATGATCGTGTTCCGGGCCGGCCAGGGTTTCACCGGCGGGGTGCTGATCCCCACCGCCATCGTCATCGTCCGCACCCGCCTGCCGAAGTCGCAACAGGCGGTGGGCATCGCCCTGTTCGGCCTCACCGCGACCTTCGCGCCCGCCATCGGCCCGACGGTGGGCGGCTGGCTCACGGACAACCTGTCCTGGCACTACATCTTCTATCTGAACCTGCTCTTCGGGCCCCTCGCCATCGCGATCCAGCTCGGCGCCTTCGACGCCGCCCCCGCCCGCTGGGAGGAGCTGGCCAAGGGCGACTGGCCGGGCATCGGCCTCATGGCCGTTGGCCTGCCGGCCCTGATCTACGTGCTGGAGGAGGGCCAGCGGAAGGATTGGTTCGGCTCGCAGACGATCCTGAACGCCGCGCTACTCGCGTTCGTCGGCATCGCCGGCTTCATCATCCGCGAACTCACGGCCGAGCGGCCCTTCATCAACCTGCGGGTGCTGGCGGACCGGACGGTCGGCGGCTCGTGCTTGCTGATGACCGTGCTCGGCGCGGTGTCCTACGGTTCGATCTACATCATCCCGGTCTACTGCGCGCAGATCCAGGGCTACAACGCCCAGCAGATCGGCTACGTCGTGATGTGGTCGGGCCTGCCGCAACTGATCCTGTTTCCGATGATGCCGCTGATCCTGCGGGCCTTCGACCCGCGGATGCTGGTCGCCACCGGGACGCTGTTCTTCGTGGCGAGCTGCTGGCTGAACGTGGAACTCACCCACGATGTCGGCATGGATCAGTTGATCCTGCCGCAACTTCTGCGGGCCATCGGCCAGCCGCTCTTCACCATCCCCCTGTCGCAGCTCGCCACGGCGGGCCTGAGCCCACGCGACACGGCGGACGCCTCCTCGCTCTCGAACATGATGCGCAACCTCGGCGGGTCGGTCGGCATCGCCCTGCTCTCGACGATGATCGATCGGCGCGAGCACATGCACTTCTCGGTGCTGGCCGAAGCCATCACCCGCAACGCCCTGCGCACCCAGGCCTACCTGTCGGGCGTCGCCGCGATGCTGCACGGGCGCATCCCGGACGAGGCCGCCGCCAAGGGCGCCGCCCTCGGGATGATGGCGCAGCAGGTCCGGCGGGAGGCGATGGTGATGGCCTATGCCGACGGCTTCTGGCTCGTGGGCGCCGGGCTGGTGCTCAGCCTCGGCGTCATCGGGCTGCTGCGGCGGCCGCCCCGGGCGGCCGGACCGGTGGAGGCGCACTGAGGCGCGCCCCGGACCGATTGTCCCTGTTCCTCCCCGCGGCCCGGCCGCGCGCTAGCTCGGGACCATGGACCGCACCTTCCCCATGACCCGCGCCGCCGGGCTCGACCGCCTCTCCGCATTCCTGGCCGGGCCTGGCATCGCCTATGCCGCCGCGCGCAACACCGATGCCGGACCGGAGGCCCGCCCGACCACCTCGGCGCTCTCGCCCTACCTCCGGCGGCGCCTCGTTACCGAGCAGGAGGTGGTGGAGGCGGCGCTCTCGGCCTTCGGCGAGGAGGGCGCGGAGAAGTTCGTCACCGAGGTTTTTTGGCGGACCTACTTCAAGGGCCACCTCGAGACCCATCCCGCCGCCTGGACGGACGCCCTCGCGGGGGCCGGGGACGAGCATCATCGCCTCGAAGCCGAGCCTGGCCTGCGCCGCGCCTACGAGGCCGCCATCGAGGGCCGGACGGGGATCGACGCCTACGATGCCTGGGCGCAGGAACTCGTCGCCACGGGCTGGCTGCACAACCACACCCGGATGTGGTTCGCCTCGATCTGGATCTTCACCCTGCGCCTGCCCTGGACGCTGGGGGCGGAGTTCTTCATGACCCACCTCCTCGACGGCGACCCAGCGAGCAACACCCTGTCCTGGCGGTGGGTCGCCGGGCTGCACACCCGGGGCAAGCACTACGTCGCCCGCGCCGACAACATCCGGCGCTACACGAACCAGCGCTTCCAAGCCGACGGCCTCGACGAGGCGCCCGAATCCCTCGACGAGCCGATGCCGCCGAAGGAGGTGCCCCTCACCAAACCCGATGCTGCGCCCGGGGGCGAGGCGGCGCTCCTCCTGCATCTCGACGACCTGCACCCGGAAAGCCTGCCGCTGGCGGGCACGCGGATCGTCCGGGTCGGCGGCCTCGTCGCCCACGCCCCAGGCGCATCGGAGCGGGTGCGGCAGGCCGACGAGGCGGCCATGGCCGACGGCCTCGCCCGCGCGGCCGCGCATTTCGGCTGCGAGGCAATGCCGGCCACGGGCGATTGGGCGGGCGGGCTACCCATCGTGACGGCCTGGGCACCGGTGGGACCCTCCGCGGAGGCCCTGCCCGACGGGTGCCTGCGCGTGCGGCGGGCCTGGGACGAGGCCACGTGGCCGGTCTCCCGCCGGGGCTTCTTCAAGGTGCGCCAAGCGATTCCGGCGATCCTCGCGGATCTGGGTTGATCGGCGCCGCGCTCCATCCCCTCGGACGTCGGTGCTCCGCTCGCACTCGCCATGACGGCGAGGGTTGGCAGTGACGATTACTTCACCAGCACCACCGCCTTCTTGCGGTAGGCCTGCTGCGCGATCTCGCCCACGATGAAATGCGCCACCTCGGCCCGGGGGATCAGCCCGTTGCGCCACGAGGACGGCTCGGCAAGCACCTTGTAGCGGCCGGTGGCCGAGCCCGGCGTGAGGATGCCGGGCCGGACGAAGGTCCAATCCAGGGTGCTGCGCCGGATGCGCATCTCCTGCACGTCCTTGTCGTCGTAGGCCCGGCCGAGAACGAGGCGGAAGGGCACCCGCTGGAGGAGGCCGATGGCGTCGCGGCTGTCGCCGGTGCCGAAGCCGGTGACGGCGATGATCCGGCGCACCCCGGCATCCTCCATGGCCGGGACCAGCACGGCGGTCGCCCGCGAGAACAGCGTCACCGGGCCGAGGAGATCCTTGCCCGGCACGCCGAGCGCCTGCACCACCACGTCGATGCCATCGACGGCGGCGGCGACGTCGGCCGCGTTCAGGGCGTCGCCCGCGAAGGGCTCGAAGCCGGGATCCGTCACCGCCATGCGCCCGGCGGAGCGGGCGAAGCCCCGCACCCGGTGCCCGGCGGCGAGCGCCGCTCTCACGGTTTCCAGGCCGATACCCTGGCTGGCGCCGATGACGAGGACGTGGGCCATGTGGTCACTTCCCGAAATGAGGGGCTTAAGCGAGGGGCGCGGTCATCGCGAATCGCATCCCGTCCCCGGTGATGGCGCGCTCGAAGCCGCCGCGCAGGCTGCGCTCGATGGTGAGGGTGAGGAGGCGCGATCCGAATCCGGTCCCGTCCGGCTGTCCGGTCCTTTGCGGGACCGAGGTTTCTTCCCAGGCGAGGTGCAGGGTGCCGTCCTCGACGCGTCCCGTCACGGTGAGATGCCCGCCGGCCGCCAACGCCCCGTACTTGGCCGAGTTGGTGGCGAGTTCGTGGAAGATCATCGCATAGTCGTTGGCCCGGTCGGCGCCGATCACAGCGGCGTCGGGGATCTCCACGGCGATGGCGGCCCCCGATTCATAGGGAGAGAGGATCCGCTCGGCGAGGTCGTGCAGCTTAATTTGGCTGTGGTCGAGCTTCTTGGCCCGAGTCGCCAGGATCGTCGCCTGGTGCAGGACGCCGAAACGCTGCGAGAGATCCTTCACGAAGCCGTCCACCGAGTGCGCGTCGCGCGCCACGATGGAGGTGAGCGCCCGGGCGACGGAGAACATGTTCGAGACCCGGTGGGCGAGTTCGGCCGTCAGCAGGCGCTCGGCTTCCTCCGCCCGCTTGCGTTCGGTGACGTCGAGGAAGATCGCCTGGATCCATTCCCCGACGCTGCCCTCCGCACCGCCGACGCCCCGCGCCGAGATCCAGCGCGCGGTCGGCCCTTCGCCGATGCGGAAATCGAAGCTGTAGGGATGGGCGTCGTCCGCGCTCGCCATCCACTCGCTCACCATCGCCTCGCGGTCCTCGGGGTTCACCCGCGCGAAGAGGTCGTCGAGCCCCACCACGGTCTCGTCCGTTCCCCAGAACGACCGGCACAGGCTGTCGAGCTGCGCCAGGCGGCGCCGGGGGGACCACGCCCAGAGGCCGACCCCGCCTCGGTGGATGGCCCCCGTGAAGCTTTCCAGCGTCCACTCGTCTCCGCTGAGTTCGGCGTCTTCGCCCATGCTCGTCCACTTCGTCGGTTCGGCGGACAAGATTCCCGCCGTTTCACCGAAGGTTCAAGTGCGGCAAAGGTTGCCTTCGCGCCGTGGAATCCGGTCCGCTCAGCCGGCGGGCCGGTCCTCCGCCGGGCCGACCCGCTGCCCCGCCTCGCCCAAGCCCTGCTTCATCGCCTGCCGGTTGACGAGGCCGAGGGCCATCACGGTGCGCTCCAGGCCATCGATGGCCCCCGCGAGGCGGTGGCGCGCCTCCGCCATCTCGTCGTCCTCGTCGGTCGGCGTCTCGGCGAGCTTCACGGCGGCGATCAGCACCGCGTCGCGCTCGTCCTCGATCCGCGGGTCGCGGGCGAGGTTGCCGCGCACGTCGGCGTCGTAGGCCTCGATCACCGCCCATGGCAGGGCGTCCTTGGTGAGCGCGCCGGGGAAGCGCTGCGCCTGCCGGTGGGCCGTGGCCGCGGCGCGGGCGACGAGGTCGGCGAGGGTGGTGGCCATGGCTCGCTTGCCCAGGACGGTTTGACGGGAGAGGGCGGGTTGCGCCCGCTAACATATTGCCGAGACGCGAATTTCCGGCGCCTCTCGATGCGGGATACAGCGGGCCTCGCGGAGGGTCAAACGCCCTCGGCCCGCCGGACCGCCTCCGGGGCGATGGGTCGCCGGGGGCGACGGTCTCACGGAACTGTAGTCCCTGGCCTATCTGGACGGTTTGACCTGTGGCGCGTGTCGGGTAACCCCCCGCGCAACGGGCGGCACATCGCCTTGCACCCTGTCTCAAGTGGTTTGGTAATGGATCGATTGACCCTCGGCGGCCTCGCGATCGCGCGGGAGCTGCACGACTTCGTGGCGGACGAGGCCCTCCCCGGGACCGGAATTTCGCCGGAGGTGTTCTGGGGCGGCCTCGGCGCCATCGTGCGCGACCTGACGCCGAAGAACCGCGCCCTGCTGGCCAAGCGCGACGCGCTGCAGGCCCGGATCGATTCCTGGCACAGGGAGCGTGCCGGCAAGCCCGCCGACCCGGCCGCCTACAAGGCGTTCCTGAAGGAGATCGGCTACCTCCTGCCGGATCCCGGCGCGGTCGAGGTGCGCACCGAGCGGGTGGACGACGAGATCGCCCGGATCAGCGGCCCGCAGCTCGTAGTCCCGGTCTCGAACGCCCGCTACGCGCTGAACGCCGCCAACGCCCGCTGGGGCTCGCTCTACGACGCCCTCTACGGCACCGACGCGGTGTCGGAGGAGGGCGGCGCCGTGCGCAGCGGCGGCTACAACCGCGCCCGGGGCGCCCGGGTCGTCACCCGCGCCCGCAGCACCCTCGACCGCTTCGTGCCCCTGGCGGGCGGGCGCCACGCCGATGTCGTGACCTACGCGGTGGAGGACGGCCAGCTCGTCGGCAACATGAACACGGGCGAGACCGTGCCGCTGGCCCGGCCTGAGCTGTTCGCGGGCTATCGCGGCCGGGCGAGCATGCCCTCGGCCCTGCTCCTGCGCCATCACGGCCTGCATGTGGAGGTCGTGATCGACCGCACCCACCGGATCGGCCGGTTCGACGCCTCCGGCGTCGCCGACATCCTCCTCGAATCCGCCGTCTCGACCATCATGGATCTCGAGGATTCGGTCGCGACGGTGGACGCGCAGGACAAGGTCGTCGTCTACCGCAACTGGCTCGGCCTCATGAAGGGCACGCTCTCGGCCGCGTTCCAGAAGGACGGCCGGACCCAGGAGCGCCGCCTCAACCCGGACCGGCACTACATCGCGCCCCACGGCGGCGAGGTGGTGGTGCCGGGCCGGTCCCTCATGCTGGTGCGCAACGTCGGCCATCACATGGACACTGATGCCGTGCTCGACGGTGAGGGCCGCGAGATCCCCGAGGGGATGCTGGACGCCGCGATCACGGCCATGATCGCCATCCACGACCTCAAGGGCGATTCCGGCCTGCGCAACAGCCGCCAGGGCTCGGTCTACATCGTGAAGCCGAAGATGCACGGGCCGGAGGAGGTCGCCTTCGCCGTCGAGCTATTCGGCCGGGTCGAGGCGATGCTGGGCCTGGAGCCCAACACCCTCAAGATGGGCATCATGGACGAGGAACGCCGCACCACGGTGAACCTCGCCGCCTGCATCGCGGCCGCGGCGAGCCGCGTGGTGTTCATCAACACCGGCTTCCTCGACCGCACCGGCGACGAGATCCACACCTCGATGGAGGCGGGCCCGGTCATCCGCAAGAACGACATGAAGGCCACGCCCTGGATCAAGGGCTACGAGGAGAACAACGTCGATGTCGGCCTCGCCTGCGGCCTCCTCGACAAGGCCCAGATCGGCAAGGGCATGTGGGCGGCGCCCGACGCCATGGCCGACATGCTGATGCAGAAGGGCGCCCACCCCAAGGCCGGCGCCTCCACGGCCTGGGTCCCGTCTCCCACCGCCGCCACGCTGCACGCCCTCCATTACCACGAGACCGACGTCCGCGCCCGGCAGGCGGAGCTCGCCCGGCGGCCGCGCTCGGCCATCGACGAGATTCTCGACATTCCGCTTGCCCGCTCGAACTTCTCGCCCGACGACGTCCAGCAGGAGATCGAGAACAACGCCCAGAGCATCCTCGGTTACGTGGTCCGCTGGATCGACCAGGGGGTCGGCTGCTCCAAGGTGCCGGACATCCATGATGTCGGCCTGATGGAGGACCGGGCGACGCTGCGCATCTCCTCCCAGCACATCGCCAACTGGCTGCACCACAAGGTCGTGAGCGAGGATCAGGTGATGGAGACGATGAAGCGCATGGCCAAGGTCGTGGACCGTCAGAACGCCAGCGATCCCCTCTACCGCCCGATGGCGCCGGACTTTGACGGCCCGGCCTTCCGGGCGGCCTGCGACCTCGTCTTCAAGGGCCGCGAACAGCCCAACGGCTACACCGAGTGGGTCCTCACCGCCCGCCGCCGCGAGGCCAAGGCGGGGTGAGGATGGGGGTAACCCTCTCCCCGCTTGCGGGGAGAGGCCCGCTGACACCTTGGCGTGTCAGCGGGAAGCGGAGGCGAAGCCGAAGCGGCGGAGAGGGGGCTCACCCATCGAGCCTCGTTCGGCACGCCGCCTCACCATCGGCTGCCGCCTCGCTTCGGCGACGACGGGGTCGCCGAAACCCTCTCCCCGAAGGCGGGGAGAGGGGGATCCGTAGCGTGCTTACGGCCTACCCCCCGGCCGCCCGCCGCTCGGGGATGAGGTCGTTGGCGATGATCTCGCCAAAGGGTCCGTGGTTGCTGGCGCCGGTGGCCGGGCGGCCGGTGGTGGCGCGGAGCGGCAGCTTGGGGAAGACCAGTTCCGCGAAGCGGTAGGCTTCCTCCAAATGCGGGTAGCCGGAGAGGATGAAGCGGTCGATCCCGAGATCGATGTACTCCTTCATCCGGTCGGCCACCTGATCGGCCGAGCCGACGAGGGCCGTGCCCGCGCCGCCGCGCACGAGTCCGACGCCGGCCCAGAGGTTGGGCGAGACCACGAGCTTATCGCGCTGGCCGCCGTGCAGCGCCATCATCCGGCTCTGGCCGACGGAATCCTGGCGCTTGAGGGTCGCCTGGGCTCGCGCGATGGTCGCATCGTCGAGGCGGGAAATTAGGCTCTCGGCCGCCTCCCAGGCCGCCGACTCGGTCTCGCGGGCGATGACGTGCAGGCGGATGCCGTAGGAGAAGGTCTTGCCCTTGGCGGCCGCCGCCTCCCGGGCGGCGGCGATCTTCTCCGCCACCTGAGCCGGGGGCTCGCCCCAGGTGAGGTAGACGTCGCAATGCTCCGCCGCCACGGCGATCCCGGCGGGCGAGGAGCCGCCGAAATACAGCGGCGGATAGGGCTTCTGGACCGGCGTGAAGATCACGCGGCCGTCCTCGACCTTCAGGTGCCGGCCCTCGTAGCTCACGCTCTCGCCCGAGAGCAGGCGCCGCCAGATGTGCAGGAACTCGTCGGTGACGGCGTAGCGCTCGTCATGGGCAAGGAACACGCCGTCGCCGGCGAGTTCCACCGGGTCGCCGCCGGTAACGACGTTGATGAGCAGGCGTCCGTCCGAGATCCGGTCGAGGGTCGCGGCCATGCGCGCGGCGGCCGAGGGCTGCTGCAGGCCGGGGCGGACGGCGACGAGGAAGCGCAAATTCCGGGTCAGCGGGGCCAGCGCCGAGGCGATAACCCAGGAATCCTCGCAGGAGCGCCCCGTGGGCAGCAGCACGCCGAAATAGCCGAGTTCGTCGGCGGCCTGGGCGATCTGGCGGAGGTAGGGCAGGGACACCTCCCGCGCGCCCTCGGAAGCGCCGAGGTAGCGCCCGTCGCCGTGGGTGGGGAGGAACCAGAGGACGTCCGCGCGTCCGTCTTGCGAAACTTGGGTCATGGGGTCTTCCTGCGCTCAGGCGGCCTGGGGCGTGCCGAGCAGGTGGTCGAGGATACGGCCTTCGAGCCGCGCGAGGTCGGGGTCTCCCCGGCGCCGGGGGCGGGGAACGTCGACCCGGAGGTCGAGGGCGATCCGGCCGCCATCCACCACGAGGATGCGGTCTGCGAGCGCCACCGCCTCCGCGACGTCGTGGGTGACGAGCAGGGCGGTGAAGTCCTGGGCGCGCCAGATCCGCTCGATCAGATCCTGCATCTCGATGCGGGTGAGGGCGTCCAGCGCGCCGAGTGGCTCGTCGAGGGCCAAGAGGCCGGGGCCGCTCACCAGGGCGCGGGCCAGCGCCACCCGCTGGCGCTGGCCGCCGGAGAGGGTGGCGGGCCACTGCCCGGCCTTGTCCGCGAGGCCGACTTCCCTCAGCGCCTCGCGTGCCCGGTCACGGCGCTCGCCGCGCGAGCCCATCCCCGTGAGGCCCACCGCCACGTTGTCGAGGACGCGGGCCCAGGGCAGCAGCCGCGGCTCCTGAAACATGATCCGGCGCGGGGGGACGGCGCGCGGCGGGGTGCCGGGCGGCGGTTCGATGGCGATCCGGCCGGAGGTCGGCTCCTCCAGGCCGAGGATGAGCCGCAGCAGCGTGCTCTTCCCACAGCCGGACCGGCCGACGATGGCGGTGAAGCTGCCACCGGGCAGGTGCAGGTCGAGGCCGCCGATGACGGGGTTGCCGTCGAAGCTCTTGTGCAGGTCACGCACGGTAACGGCGAGGCCCCGCTGGGGGGCCTGCGGGCGGGCCTCGACACGCGGGGGGGCGGCTGGTTCCGGGTTGTCGCGGGCGGGCACGGCGGCGTCCCGGTGGAGGGCGTCGAGCAGCATCAGGCGCTCCTGTAGGCGGGATTCCAGGAGAGGCAGGCCCGCTCCAGCATCCGGGTGAGGGTGTCGGCGAGCTTGCCGAGCGCGGCGTAGATCAGGATCGCCAGCACCACGACGTCGACGAGCATGAACTCCCGTGCCTGCATCGCCATGTAGCCGAGGCCGGAGGAGGCCGAGATTGTCTCGGCCACGATCAGCGTCAGCCACATGATGCCGAGCGCGTAGCGCAGGCCGACGAAGATCGAGGGCAGGGCGCCGGGCAGCACCACCCGCCGGAAGAGTTCGGCGCGGGTCATGCCGTAGACCCGGCCCATCTCCACGAGGGCGGGGTCGATGGATCGGATGCCGTGCAGGGTGTTGGCGTAAATCGGGAAGAACACGCCCAAGGCGACCAGGAACAGCTTGGCCTCCTCGCCGATGCCGAACCACAGGATCACCAGGGGGATCAGCGACAGGTGGGGCACGTTGCGCACCATCTGCACGGAGGTATCGGTCAGCCGCTCGGAGAGGCGGGAGAGGCCGTTGGCCAGCCCCAGCGCGAAGCCGATGCCCCCGCCGATGGCGAAGCCCGCCAGCGCCCGCAGGCTGCTGACGCCGAGGTTGGTCCAGAGTTCGCCCGTCCGGACCGCCTCGCTCCCCGCCCGGACCACGTCCAGGGGGGCGGGCATGAAGCGGTTCGAGACGAGTCCGGCCGAGACGGCGGCCTGCCATCCGGCGAGGATCGCCACGGGCAGGAGCCAGGGGAAGGCCGCATCGCGGAAGCGGGCGGCGGGGAAAGCCTGTGCCATCGTTCCTCAAGCCTTGTCGGGGCGGGGCCACACGGCGTCTTCGACGCGCAGCGGCTTCGGCAGCAGGCCGAGGCCGTGGAAGGCGTCGGCCACCCGCTGCTGGTCGGCGACGGTCGCCGCGTCGAGGGGCGCGACCCCGTAGGATTGCCGTTTGAGGGCGACAGACAGGATCGGCGCCGGAATGCCGACCGCGGGTGCCAGCTCCCTCGCCACCTCCTCCGCGTGGCCGGCGGCCCAGCGGTCGAGGTCGCCGATGGCCGCCAGCACCGCCTGGACGAGGCCGGGTTGGCCGTCGGTGATCGCCCGCCGGGAGAGGTAGAACTGGCGGTTCGGCGCAAGCCCCTGCCCGTCGGCGAGGATCCGTGCGCCCGTCGAACGCTCGGCGGCGGCGAGGTAGGGATCCCAGATCGCCCAGGCATCGACGGCGCCGCGCACGAAGGCCGCGTTGGCATCGGCCGGGCCGAGGAAGGCGAATGTCACGTCCGCGTAGGGCACGCCCGCCGCCTCCAGCGCCCGCACCACCAGAAAGTGGACGTTGGAACCCTTGTTGAGGGCGACCGTCTTGCCGCGCAGGTCCGCGACGCTGCGGATCGGGCTGTCCTTCGGCACCAGGATCGCTTCGCCGCGCGGGGCCGGCGGCTCGGCGCCGATGTAGCGCAGGTCCGCGCTGGCGGCCTGGGCGAAGATCGGCGGCGCCTCTCCGGCCGAGCCGAAATCGATGGCCCCGGCATTCAGCGCCTCCATCAGGGGCGGGCCAGAGGGGAACTCCGCCCAGGTCACGGACCAGCCCTTGGGGGCGAGCGCCGTCTCCAGGCTGCCCTTGCCCTTGAGGAGCGCCAGGGACCCGTACTTCTGGAACCCGATGCGCACGGTGCCGCCCTCGGCGCGGGCGGGGCCGCGCAGGGCGAGGGCGGCGGCGAGGCCAGCGCCCGCCGAGAGGATCAGCCGCCGGTGGGGCAAGGGCCGCGCCGATGCCAGGGCGCGGGCCTGCGGGCGGGGAGAACGGGGTGTCATGGGCGGATCAGCCGTTGCGGGGAGGGGCGGTCCAGACCGCATCCGCGACGCGGATCGGAGCCGGGATCAGTTTCAGGGCGTGGAAGCGGTCGGCGATGGCTTGCTGCGCGGCGACGATGCGATCGTTCATGGGGCCGATGACGTAATCGGTCCGGTCCACGGCGCGCTTGGTGGCGGCGAGCGGCACGCCGGTCCCGGCCGAGAGCAGCTGCGCCACCTCGCCCCGGTTCTGCGTGCACCACTCGGCCACGCGCGAGAGGGCATCGATGGTCGCCGTCAGCACGGCCGGGCGCTTTTCCGCGAGGGGGCGGCTCGCGAGGAAGTAGTTGTTGTAGGGCGCGATGGTCTGCGACGTCGCCAGCACCCGCACGCCCTCTCCGGCCTCGGCGATGGCGAAATACGGGTCCCAGATCGTCCAGGCATCGACGCTGCCCCGGGAGAAGGCGGCGGCGGCATCCGCCGGGGCCAGGGTCACCGGCGTGATGTCGCCGTAGGTCAGCCCGGCCTTCTCCAGCGCCGCCAGGGTGAGGGCGTGGGCGCTCGACGCCTTGGCGAAGGCGACGCGCTTGCCCTTGAGGTCCGCCAGGGAACGGATCGTGGAGCCCGGCGGCAGGAGGATGCCCGCGCCCGAGCCGCCCGCCTCCTGCGCGGCCGCGTAGACGAGGCGCGACTTCGCGGCCTGCGCGAAGATCGGCGGGGCGTCGCCGGTCTGCCCGAAGTCGATCCCGTCGAGGGAGAGGGCTTCGAGGAGCGGCGGGCCGAAGGAGAACTCGACCCAGGTGACACGATGACCGAGGGGCTCCAGCGCCGCCTCGATCGTCTTCTGCTGCTTGGCGACGACGAGGATGCCGTTCTTCTGGTAGCCGATCCGCAGGACGCCGGGCTCCTCGGCTTTGGCCGCACGCAGGGCCGGGACAGACGCAAGCGCCCCCGCCAGCAGGCCGCGGCGGTGCAGGGACGCGCCCATCACTCGGCCGCCGCGAGGGCCGGGGCGGCGGAGGCGGCGCGGTGTGCGAGCAGCGCGGCGAGCTGCCCGCCCGCCTCCACCGCCCGCGCCTTCACCCCGGCTTCCACCAGCGCGCCGTCCGTGAAGTCGGCGTCCGACGCGTAGACCGTGGTGGGGATCTGCAGGGCGCCGAAGAAGCCGAAGAGGGGTCTGAACGCGTGCTCGACCACGAGGGCGTGCCGCGGCCCCCCGCCCGTGGCGACGATGGCCACCGGCTTGCCCACCAGCGCAGCAGGATCCACGAGGTCGAACAGGTGCTTGAACAGCCCCGTGTAGCTACCCTTGTAAACGGGGGAGCCCACGACGAGCCCGTCCGCCCCCTCGATGGCATCGAGCACGCGCCGGGCCTCGGGCGAGAGGCGGTCGCGGCTCCAGGCGGCGCCGAGGCCGGAGCCGGCATCGACGAAATCGAGCAACTGCACATCGAGGGGCGACGCGTCGCGGGAGGATTCCCGCGCGACAGTCAGCACGGTCTCAACCAGGGCGCGCGTCTTCGACGGCCGTTGGAGGTTGGCACTCACGCCCACGAGTTTCGGTCGGCTCATCACACACTCTTCCATCGACGCGGCCCCGCGCCACCGGGCGCCGGAGGGCTTGTCGTCTCGTTCCTCAAGGGTGTGGCCGAGGGCCGTTCCGGTCAATGAAACGTTTTCTCAAACACGGCTGCGCCTGGAGGCTATTGTTTCGCAGATCCGCGGATGGCGGTGAGAATTCACCCTCCGGGATTCCGTGCGGAGAGGGATGGCTTCGCCGGATTTGTTCGGGGATCGAGCGTCGGATCCCGCGAGGTCCGGATCGGCCGGGGATTTCTTCTTCAAATTTGGCCGAGAATGGGGAAATCGTGCCGTCTGCGGATGGGCTGCGGGAACATCGTTCCCCGCGATTCCCGTTCGCCCTCGCAGGGCCTCTCAGGCGATGGCTCCCGGCTCGTCGGCTCAGTTCACGCTGGTGCGATAGCGCACGAGGATCGTGAGGAGGTCGGACAGGCTCGCGAGGCACTCGACGTCCGGCATCTGGAGGAGCGTCCGCGTGATCTCCTCGCGGCAGGCCGCCGCCTGCCGCAGGGGGCCTCGCTCGACGGGCAGGAAGCGGGTGAGCGGCACGTCGAGGATCTCGCTGACCGCGCACAGCGTCCCCACGGGGATCCGGCTCTGGCCCCGCTCGTATTTCTTCATCTGGACGACGGTGAAGCCGAGCCTGCGGCCGAGATCGAAGCTCGACATGCCACGGAGCTGGCGTTCGGCCGTGATCCGCGTGCCGACGTACCGGTCGATCGGCCCGGCTTGGCGCCGCTTCAGCGTTGCGGCCGTGGATCGCCGGCCCTGATCGCGCACATCGTCCGACATGCCGCCACCATCCCGTCCCAGGAGGCTTGGGTTTGCGGTACGCCCCCGCAAACGAGCCTTGACCATCCATAGTCGGGGAGTGGGGTAAGCCGCGACAAATCGGCTCCTACGACCTTTAGCACCGGAGCACCTGAACATGCGTCGCAGGCTCCCCGACCCACTGGTCACGGATCGCGGCACCGTTCCGGCCGATGCCAAGCCGTTCGTCGTGGGACTCCCCAGTCCCGGAGCGGCGCGTACCGCTCCGATGGGATGGCTAGGCCATCATAGGATCGAAATCCAGGCCCAATCGCTGTGTTTTCGCGGCTCGCGCACACTTATTCGTCATCGGCTGGCGTAATCGTGATGTAAAAACCGCTATTTCAATCGTCGGTTGAGATCTGAATTACAATATAAACTTCGAATTGCTTGAGCGAGGGAGTGTATTCTCGTAGGAATGGCGACGGTTTTCGTGCGCGGCGCCAGGGAGACTTCGCCCCGCGGACGATTATCCTTGGACCACTGACCGGGGTGTGCCTGGCGGATGCCCGCAGGCCCCCGCGCGTCACCCCGCCGGGATGTTGCGTATGCCGGACAAGACCTCGGGTTCAGCCCCTTCGCCCGCCGGCGAGGCCGACGAGGTGGCCCACGCCACCGGCATTCGTCGCAGGACCTTCATCCGGCACTGCGTCCTCACCCCCGTCGTCTGCGTCTGGACCCTTTATGGTGCGCTGCGCCTGTCCGCCGTCGAGGGGGTCTTTGCCAGCATCGCCTTCCGGGCGCTGTCGCTAACCTTCTTCATCGGCTTCTCGTTTCTCTTGATGAAATCCGTCGTCAACTTCGTCCAGTTGCTGATGCATTACGGGATGTGCAAGGATTTCGGGTTCCTGAATGCCGGTCAGAAGCACGACATGGTCTCGGCGCTCTCCGCGGCGCTCTATGCTAACCTCGTCTCCGTCGCCAACGTCTCGCAGATCTTCTACGCGGACAAGGCTTGGGTTCTGCTGGCCGTCGAGACGGTCATCTGGCTCTGCGTGGAATGGCGCTTCCGCGCGAGGATGTTTCCGGCAGGGGTGGCCGCCGGCCCGGTCTGACCCGCGCGAGCCGCCTGGGTTCGGGGACCTGAAACCCCGCCCGTCGGCGCAAGCGGTTCGACCGTTGCTGACGGCGTCCTGAAGCCGTTTCAGTTTGCTTTCGATCTTTGCGCTCCCTCGTCATTGCGAGCGAAGCGGAGCAATCCAGTGCAGCGGGACTCGACCGACCGTGGCGGATCCCTGGATCCCTTCGTGTCGCTCGCAAGGACGGTCGAGCGTGCGATCCGGATCGAACCGAAAACTCTAGAACAACGGTTTCGTGCGGAACGTGTAGTCCACCCGGAGTCCGCCGGTATACTGGTCGGGATTGCCGTAGGGCCGGTCCACGAGGGGGCTTGCGCCGGAGGGGCCGAGGATGCGGCTGTAGCCGCCGAACAGCGTGTAGGACCACGTCTCGTCCTGGCGGAAGGTGACGGCGCCGACGAGGCCGGCCGAGTAGAAGCTGCCCGGGCTGTAGGGGGTCAGCCGCCCGTTGATGGCGGCCTCCGCCGGGCTCACGCCGAAGTACTTCCGCGCGAAGCTCGCATCGCCGATGTTGAACCGGGGTCCGACGGAGAACATCCAGCGGTCGAAGGGAATGAGGTAATCGACCGCGACGGTCCCCACGGTGCCGTGATGGCCGTAGACGCCCTGGCGGACCTCGCCGCGCAGGCGCACGGAGGGGACCGGGTACACCTCCACGAACAGGCCGGGCTCGAAGGCGATCCGCGCGTCGCGAAGGCCGAAGAGGTGCTGCCGGTCGTCTCCGTAGAACCGGCCCGGCACGAAGCGCAGGGTCGGCCCGGCGCGGAATTGCTCGGTGTCGTAAAGCGTGAAGCTCAGGTTGTCGTCCGGCGCGGAGAAGCGCTTCGGCTCGCCGGCGCGGCGAATGTCGCCGCCGGGATACCACACCCAGGTGTAGTCGGAGGCTCCCGGATAGCGCGGGATCGCCTGGATCGTGCCGCTGAGGGTGATCTCCCATGTCTGAGGATCGACATAGGTGAAGGCCGGCTGGCGGGGAGTCGTGGCCGTGGGCAGGTCGGCCGCGCAGGCCGGGCCGGCCAGGGCGAGGCCGAGGACGGCCGCCGCTCCCATCGGCCCCCGGCCGGTTCCGAACTCAACGCTGCTTTTCACTTCCCGGATCCGGCCTCTCGCATCCGGCAGAATCCCGGTCGCGCCTTAACAAGCCAGACACAATTTCTCGATCTTGACCATATCCCCAGGATCACGCCCGCGAGAAAGCGTGGCGCGCGGCCCCGGTCAGACGATGATCGCCGGATGGAAGGTGCCGTCGCAGAACGGCAGGCTGAACCCGATGGCGATGGCGTTCCCGTCGAACCGGACGATGGCGGCGCGGCGCTTGCCGATCGTCACGGGGCTGCCGACCGTCAATTAGCCGGGGGCCGCCACGGTGAAGAGGGCGCCGGATTTCGAGAGGTTCTCGATCCGGCCCTCGCGGGTGGTGCCGCCGGGCAGCCGCACCGTCACCAGCCTGATCTCCGGCACGATCCGCGGATCGGACCGCTGATCCGGCGGCTTCGCGTTGGGCTCATCCTGCCATCGGAGGCGGGCCGCGACCCGGGCCGCCCGGAGGTCGCCGAGGTCGAGGATGAAGCCGCTGGGACGCGGCGCGCCGACCCGGCCGGACAGGGCTCCGACCGTGGCGAGGTAGCAGACGGCGCGCTGGCCCGCCCGTCCCGATAGGTCGGTCGCGATGGCCGCCCTGTCGTGCGTGACGAGGATGGCGCGGCAGGCTTCCTCCACCGCCCAGGCGCCGAGTTGCACGATCTTCCCCGTCTCCTCCGCCACGGAGATGAAGTCGCCGGGGGAGATCATGCCCCGCGTCGGGTGTTGCCAGCGCAGCAGCAACTCGCCCGATGAGACGTCGACGATCGGCTGGTAGACGAGGAAGAAGTCCCCCCGCCTGATCGCGTCCTTCATGTCCAGGGCGAGCCAGCCGCGTACCGAGTCCCGGGCGAGCACCTTGGCTTCGAGCAACTGATGAGTGTTCCGGCCCGCCGCCTTGGCCTCGCACAGGGCCACGTCGGCCTGGCGGAAGAGCTCGTCGCCGGTGGCGCTGTCGTCGTTCACGAGGACGACGCCGATGCTGATCGCGATGTCGATCATCCGGCCCTGGTGGGTAGGCGGCAACGGGACGGCGCCGAGGATCCGCCGGCACCCGTCGTGGACGGCAGCCTCGCCGGCCACCGTGTCAATGACGGTGACGACCGTCAGCCCGATCAGCCGCGCGAGCGACCGCATCAACGGCGCGCGGAAGGCCGCCTCGCTCATTCCCACGCTGACCATCCAGCCGGATCCCGGCAGGCGCTGTTACGCCATGCGGGCGTCCGGCCCTCCGCCGGTTGGCGTCGTTGGTGACGACGACGTGGCCGTTGCGATACCCGTCCCGCGCCACACCGCCCGTGGCCGAGTCGATCCGGAAAAGCGGGACGTGCCGCGCAAGGACAGGAGGGGGCAGCGAACACCGCCCCCCGGCCGGACCCGCAAGACGACCGGTCTTCGACGGGCGGCATGCCGCTCATTCGCGCCAAGGGTATCTTCCCGTCGAGGGCCGGGGCTTCGCCTCGCCGGAAAATCCCTTGCGCCTACGGGATGACCTTGGCGGTCCGCAGACGGGCGAAGAGGTCGAAGAAGGCGTCGTCGGTCGCTTGGTAGTCGAGGAAGCCGAGGCGGCGGCTCTTGCCCATGTCGGTCACCACCTCGATGGGACGCCCGAGATCCGCATCCGTGTGCCACGCGGAGGCGAGGCGCCCGAGGTCCGGCTCCACCAGTCCGTGCCGTGCGGCGATCTCCCGCCAGAGCGGCTCGGCCCCGGCCATCTGCTCCGCCAGGGGCATGATCGCGCCCTCGAAGGGGGCGGGCTCCAGCCCGAACCACCCGGCGATCCGCCCCCACATCCAGCTCCAGCGGAAGACGTCGCCGTCGACGACGTTGAACGCCTCGTTGCGCGCAGCGGGTGTCGTGGCCGCCCAGGTCAGGTGCCGGGCGAGGAGGCGCGCGTCGGTCATGTCGGTCAGGCCGTTCCACTGCACGGCCGAACCGGGGAAGCGGAAGGGGCGCCCGGCCTCCCTGCAGAGCGTGGCGTAGACGGCGAGCGTCACGCCCATGTTCATGGCGTTGCCCAGCGCGTAGCCGATGATGGTGTGGGGACGGTGCACGCTCCAGCCGAAGCCGTCGCGCGCGGCCGCCGCGAAGACTTCGTCCTCTTGTGCGTAGTAGAAGTTCTCCACGTCGAGGCGCGGCTGCTCCTCGCGGAAGGGCGTCGGCGGCAGGGTGCCCTTCCCGTAGGCCTCGAAGGGCCCGAGGTAATGCTTCAACCCCGTCACCAGGGCGACATGGCGGACGCTGCCCGCCGGGCGCAGGGCGTCGAGCAGGTTGCGGACCATCGCGCCGTTGACGCGGATGTTCTCTGCCTCCGTGTCCTGCCGCAACCAGGTGGTGATGAAGACATGGCTCGGGCGGCGCGACTCCAGCGCCTGCCGCAGGCTCGCGGGATCGAGGAGGTCGGCGGCGATGGGATCGACCCCCGCCAGATCCTGCGGCGGGCGCCGCGCGAGACCCTGGACCGCCCATCCCGAGGCGACGAGGTGCTGGGCGAGATTGTTGCCGACGATGCCGCTCACGCCGGCGATCAGTGCCGTTCCGCTCATGATGCTCTCTGCTCCGATGGAAGGGGAGCTAGGGGGCGGGCGGAACCATGGCTAGGGAGGGACCCGGTCGCACCGGGCCGTGCCCGACCGGTCTGTACGACTTTGGGAAGGGCGCCGGGCGACCGGTGTCAGGGATTGTTTACGGCACGGAAAGGTTGGCGAGCTACGCCGGGGGACACGTCACCTACGACCGCGAGAATCGCCCTCCACCATGCCCAAGCCCCCGGCTGGCGCGCATTCCCTGACCCTCCCGCCCCCCGCGATCCGCATGGATGCGGGCGGGGGCGAGCGTGACGTGTGCGGCGTCGATCTGGGCAGCCTTGCGAACGTCCTCGGCGGCATTCTCGAGCGCCGGACCCAAGCGGGCGAATGGGTCGAGTACGACCCGGCCTGCTGGCAGGAGCGGGCGGAGAAGCTGTCGAAGGAGGTCAACTGGCTGCTCGGCCGGGTGGACGAGTGCCTCGCCGAAAACGGGCTCGACGGCGGCCTCTGACACAGCCGGATCGCGTCGCTCCCCACCCGCGCGGGGGGGGCGCCGAGCGGCATCGACGGCCGGGCGAGGGACGGTGCCTATGCCGCCGCGGCGGGCGCCCCCGGCAGGGGGGTGGCGAGCACCTTGTCGATGCGCCGGCCGTCCATGTCCACGACCTCCAGCCGCCAGCGCTCCGCGGCGATGGCGTCGCCCTCCGCCGGGATGCGCCCGAGCCGGTAGATGATGAAGCCCGCCAGCGTCGTGAAGTCGTCCGTCGCCGGCGGATCGGCGAAGGCGAGGCGCTCGAAGGCGTCCTCGGCCGGCATCATGCCGTCGATGAGCAGGGAGCCGTCCTCCCGCTCGACCACGGCGGGATCCTCGCCCGGCTCGGGGATGTCGCCCGCGATGGCCTCCAGCAGGTCCGTCTGCGTGACGATGCCCTCCAGGCTGCCGTACTCGTCGACGATGGCCGCGAGCTGGAGGGGGCTGCGCTGGAAGCTTTCGAGTGCTGCCAGCACCGTCATGCCCTCGTGGATGACGTTGGGCGCCCGCATGGCGGTGGCGATGTCGGGCGCGAGGCCGTCGAGGATCTGGTCGAGCAGATCCTGCTTGCGCAGCACCCCGACGAGTTCGTCGATTCCGCCACGGCTCACGACCACGTGGGCGTGGCTGCAGGCGCGCACCGCCCGCAGCATCTCCTCGTGCGGCGCGTCGAGGTCGATCCATTCCACCTCGTGGCGCGGGGTCATGATCTCCCGGACGCGCCGGTCCCCGAGCTTGAAGATGCGTTCGACTGCCTCTTGCTGCGCCTCGCGGATGAGGCCGGCCTCCCGGCTCGCCTCCACGAGCAGGTTCAATTCCGCGGTGGAATACTGGCTGCCCTCGCCGTGGCCCGGCTGCAGCCCGCACAGGCGCAGGACGCCGTTGCCGAGGCCGTTGAGGAACGAGATCGCCGGGCGGAACAGGATCAGGAACAGGCCGAGCGGCCGGATCACGGCCAGGGCCGTGCGCTCGCTGCGCTGGAGGGCGAGGCTCTTGGGGGCCAACTCGCCGAGCACGATGTGCAGGGAGGTGATGACCACGAAGGAAAGCACCACCGCCACCGTGTGCGCGACCGCCGTCGACACGAGGCCCGGGAGCCATGCGAGGGCAGGCTCGATCAGGTGGGCCAGCGCCGGCTCGCCGACCCATCCGAGGGCCAGAGACGAGATGGTGATGCCGAGCTGCGTCGCCGCGAGGTGGGCGTCGAGGCGGTCGGTGGCCGAGAGCAACGCCTTGGCGTTCGCCCTGCGCTCCACCACAAGTTCGGCCACGCGGGACCGGCGGACCGCGACCAGGGCGAATTCGGCCGCCACGAAGAAGCCGTTCGCCAGAACCAGGGCAAGGACCGCCAGCAAACCCAGGCCCGTCGCCCAACCGTCGTCCGAAATCGCCGCCTCCCGTCGCACCGTCGCCGGTCGAGCCTCATACAGGAGAGACGATCCTCGTCCTACCGGGTTCCCTATCCATCGGGATCGCCGCACCCCCGGAATCCGGCTGCGTATCCGGCCAACGTCGGCCCCGCGCTTTTCATCCGGCCCCGCGGCGTTACCTTGACCATTGCGAGCGGACGAGGACGATGGAACGGTCAGGACATTCCCCGGAGGACGGGCGGCCGGAATCCTCCTCGTCGCGGGACGACCGGAAGGACGCGGTGGTGGAGGCTGCCGGGCAGGCCGTCCTCGAGCCCCTGGCGGATTTCCCGCGCATCGATCTGCGCAACGGCGTGGAGCCCTGGGACACCCGCCGCACCGCCGGAAAGATGCTCCGGTCGCGGATTGCCCACGCGGCCCATGCCGACCTGGTGTCCGGCCCGGACCGGCCCGATCCGGTCTCCCTGATCGAGGCCGCGCACGAAGGGCGGCAACCGCACCTCATCCCCTTGCGGGTGGCGCGGATGGCCTCCTCACCCTTCGCCTTCCTGCGCGGCGCCGCCCAGGTCATGGCCTGGGACCTCGCCCAGGGACCACGCGGCGTGATCGATGTGGTGATGAACGGCGACGCCCACATCGCCAATTTCGGCCTATTCGGCTCGCCGCAGGGCGACGTGGTGCTCGATCTGAACGATTTCGACGAGGTCACGGTCGGGCCCTGGGAGTGGGACCTAAAGCGCCTCTGCGCCAGCATCGAGGTGGCGGCACGGGACGCCGAGGTGCCGCGCTCCGACCGGCGGGAGGCGTTGCTCAGCGCGGCGGCCGGCTACCAGCTCACCATGGACGACCTCGCCCCCCGCGGGTCGCTCGACGTCTGGCAGCGCGCCTCGCGGGCCGACGACCTCGCCTTCGCCGGGGCCGAGATCGACGAGCGCTCGCGGGCCGTCGTGGACAAGGCCGTCGAGAAGGCGCGAAAGAAAAACAACCAGAGCCTGCTCGACCGGGTGGGCGAGCGCCGCACGGACGGCGGCTGGCGCTTCAAGGAGGAGCCGCCGATCCTCGTGCGGGTGGACGAGGCCACGCGGGAAGCCGTCATCACCGGCCTGGAGCGCTATGCCGAGACGCTGCCGCGGGAGCGGCGCTTCATGCTGAGCCGGTACCACGTGGTAGACGTGGCGCACCGTGTGGTCGGCGTCGGCAGCGTCGGCACCCGGGCCTACGTCGCGCTGCTCTGCGGCAACTCCGATCACGACGCCCTCTTCCTGCAGGTGAAGGAGGCGGTGCGCCCCGCCCACGCCCCCTACTTGCCCGGGATGCCCGAGCCCTATGCGAGCCACCAAGGCGAGCGGGTGATCTACGGTCAGCGCCTGCTCCAGGCCGTGGGCGACCCCTTGCTCGGCTGGACGACCATCGACCGGCGGCCGTTCTACGTGCGGCAGATGAAGAACATGAAGGGCGAGATCCCGGTGGCCCGCATGACCGGCCAATCGCTCCTGTACTTCTCCCATGCCTACGGGGCGTTGCTGGCCAAGGCCCATGCCCGCACGGGGGATGCGGCGGCCATCGCAGGCTATTGCGGCCATGCGGGCCGCACCGACCTGCGCGAGGCGATCGCCGACTGGGCGGCGGCCTACGGGGACCGGAACGCGGAGGATCACGCGACCTTCCTGAAGGCCATCGAGTCCGGCCGGCTCCAGGCGGCGGACGATCCCTGCCTCTGACGGTCCGGCGGTCTCGCCGACCCGGGAGCCGGGGCTCCGGGGTCGACGGCGCGGCCTCAGCCCTTCGCCGGCTTCACCTTGCGGATGGTCCCGTCGAGGGTGACGTGCAGTTCGTGGGTGCTGCCGTCCTTGGATCCCATGATCTCGAAGTGCTTCGGCCTGCGCGTCGGCTCGCCCTCGATCGCGTAGCCTTCGGCTTTCACCGTGGCGAGGGCGGCGGCCGGGTCGGCGTCCCCGTGCTCGTGCGGCTTCGGCCATGCGATGGCGCGGGCGGCGCCGTCGCCGACGGTGATGGAGGTCACCTTGATCTCCGTCGGCTTGTGCTCGCCCTCGACGGAGACCCGGTCTCCCACCGCGAGGGAGACGCCTTCCGCCCCCTTGGGGCCGAGATCGGCGAGGGTGCGCCCGTCGGCTCCCTCGATGGCCAAGCGGTGGCCGAAGACGGCCCAGACGGTGCCGCGGACGTGGTGCGTGTCGGTCATGGGAATGATGCTGCCTGTTCGAGGGGGGGGCGGGGGCGCCCTGGTGGCGTCCCCGCGAGGGTCGGCGTCAGCGCGCGTCGGACGGCTTAAGAGTCGACAGCTTGTCGAGAAGCTGGAGGGTGAGGTCGGCGCAGGTCTTCATCGATTCGTCGTCGGCGCATTTCACGTCGATGCGCGCGTCGCCGCGCTCGAACCGGAAATGCGCGGCCTTCGACGGCGGCGGGGGCGGCGGCGGGCCGTCCGGTCCGCGCCGGGGACCGCCGGGGGGAGGGGGCGGGCCGCCATCGGGACCGGCTCGCCGACCGCCGGGCGGCGGCGGGGGCGGAGCGGCCTCGGGACCGCCGCGCGGAGCGTCGGGCGGGGGCGGGGCCGGCTGCGCCACGGCGGCGGTGGCGAAGAGCAGGGCGGTGGCACCGAGCAGGGCGGCTGTCTTGGTCATGGGGTCCTCGGGGGCAGGGCGCATCGCTGCGCCGGGTGTCGAACGTGTGGAGGCGTGGCGGGATGCCGGTGGGCCGTGCGGCTCGCGGCTTCGTGTCGGATCCGATCCCGCCTCGGCGGGGCGTACGAGCCCGGATCCGGTCGGGCTCGCCGTCCGTTCCTCCGTCGTACGACGCCCCCGGCAATCGGCCCTGAACCGCGCCGTTCAGCTCCCGTTAAAGCCTGGACGCCCCATCCCGGGGCCATGGGGAGGGCTCGCCCATCGACACGCTACGTCACCGGCCGCCAAGCCTGAGGTCGTCGCGCTGGCGGTTCGCCCTCTTCACCGGCCTCTACCTCTACCAGGGCCTCGTGGCGGGCTTCGCGCTGACGGCGCTCGCCAACCATTTCGCCGCCGCAGGCGCCACGACGGCGGAGATCGGCCGCCACCTCGCGGTGGTCGGCCTGCCCTGGGTGTTGCAGCCCCTGCTCTGGGGACCGGTGATCGACCGCGCGACCCCCTCCCGCATGGGGCCCCGGCGCTACTGGCTGGTGCTGTCGCTCGCCTGCGCGCAGGTCTGCCTCGCCGGACTGCTCCTGCTCGGCGCCGCCCCGGGCCTGACCGCGGTGAGCGCCGTCCTGTTCCTGCACAGCCTCGCCGCCTCGCTGGCCGACACCGCGACCGACCGCATGATCGCCGGCAGCGTGCCGGCGGACGAGCTCGGGCGCACGAGCGCCGGCACGCGGGCGGGCTTCGTGATCGGCAGCGCGGCGGGCACGGCGGTCTTCGCGTGGCTCCTCGGTGCGGGTGGCCTGCCCGCCGCCTCGGGGGCGCTCCTCCTCCTCACCACGCCGCTGGCCCTGGCTGCCCTGCTGGTGCGGGAGGAGCCCGGCGACCGGCTTCTCGCCCTCCGGCGCGGGTCAGCGGCGCGCGTTGCTGCCCGTGGGCGGGTCGGCGAGGCCGTCGCCTTCGCGCGCGAGTTGCTCGCCGCGTTCCGACATCGCGACGCGGCCCTCCTCCTGGCGATGTGCTTCGCCATCGATTTCGGGCTGGCCCTCTTCCAGGTGCCCTTCGCCGTGGCGCTGGTGCAGGTCCATGGCTGGGATGCGGGCGACCTTTCCCGGCTCCAGGCGGGACTCGCCCTTCTCGGCGGAACCCTCGGCGCGGCGGGGCTCGGCGCCGCCGTCGACCGCATCGGGCCCGGCCGGGCGTTGCGCGCCCTTCTCGCCGCCTGCGCCCTCACCTTCGCCGTCGCCGGGGGGCTGATCGCCGCCGGGTTCGAGGCCGCCGCCGGACCGGTCATCCTGGGCCTCGTCAGCGTCGTCCCTGCCCTGCTCTACGTGGCCCTGCTGCCGACAGTGCTGCTGGCGAGCCGGGCGGGACGGGCCTCCGCGACGCAGTTCCAGGTCTACATGGCAGCGATGAACCTCGGGGACGTGGCGGGCTCGGCCCTGGCGGGGCCGCTCGCGGGTCTCCTGTCCTCCGTCATCGTCGCCGCCGCCGTCGCCATCCTGTTCGCGGCCTGCACGCGGGCGGTCCCGGCGGGGCGGGACCTCGCCGCGTCTCCCGGCACCGACGACACGCGGGCCTGACCGGGCACCCGCGGGCTACCCGCGGCGGCGGCGCCGGGCTAGACGACCGGGCCCGCCTCGACCCGGATTCGCGCATGCGCCTCCTGCTCATCGTCAGTATCGCCGCAGCAATCGCAGCATTGGGGGCGGTGGCCTATCAGTTCCGGCCGCGCGGAGGGTCCGTTCCGGCACCGTCCCGCGCGCAGACGGCCATGCCGGATCCCGCCCCGGCGCCGCCGGCCATCCGCTCCATTCCGATCCGCCCGAAGGAGGCGCCGGATGCCGGTCCATCCCCCGCGCCGACCGGGGCTGCGGTCGCCCCGAAGGCCCCCGACGTGCTGGCGGGCGTCTCCTCCACCCTCGACGACCTCCGCAGGCGCGAGACGGCCGAGGGCCGCGACGGCCCCGTCATCACGCCGGGCCAAGTCGAAGCCCTGAAGGCCCAGGCGGAGCGGCGCCATGTCCGGCCCGTGACCCGGATGAGCTTCCCCCTCGAGCCCGGCACCACGGTCCCGCAGCAGGTCTTCCTGCACCCGACGCCGCCGGAACTGGCGGGCCTCGCCCCGGCGGGCGATTCGCTCGGCTTCATCCTCGTCGGCGACAAGCTCGTGCTGGTCGGCATGGCCTCGCGCCGCATCGTGGCAGTGGCCAAGGGCTGAGACGCGCCACCGCGACCGGGCGGGATGTGCGGGGAGCCCGGACGTCCGGTCAGGCTCTCAGAACACGGCGTGGTCGCCGCGCTCGACCGTCGCCTCGCCCCGGACGACGCGGGCGACGTAGGCGTCGAAGGTCTCCGACCCCGTGGAGGGCGTGGCCTGCGCGTCGTACCGCCCCGTCGCCGGATCGAGCACCAGCATGGATTCGGTCGCGTAGTAGCGACCGATCCGGGCGAGTTCGGCCTTGGCCGCCAAGCCGGGCACCCACCGCCCGAGGGTCGCCAGGACGGCGACGATGCCGTCCAGCAGGGCCACCGGAACGTGCCGGAAGCGCGGCTCGCGGCCCAGCAGGGCGAAGAGCCGTTCGCCCTGCGCCTTCGGGGTGATGGCCTCGCCCGGTCCGCCGATGGGCAGCACCCGGTTGCGCCGCGCCCCGTTGTCCAGGCAGTCCACGAGGTAGCGGGCGAGGTCGTCGTCGCTGATGGGCTTGCAGGCCGTGAGCGTTCCGTCGCCGAAGACCAGATACGGCTTGCCCCGCCGCACCCGCTCGATCTGCCCCGAGAGCGACTTGAAGAACGCCGTGGGCCGGACGATCGAGTAGGCGAGCCCCGACGCGATCACCTCCGCCTCGAAAGCGAGCTTGGCGTGCTGGAAAGCCAGCCTCGGCCTCTGGACGCAGATCGCGGACAGGAGCACCACCTGCCGGATACCGGCCGCCCGGCCCGCCGCGAGGACGTTCACCTGCGCGCGGTGATCCACCGCCCAGGCATCGGCGGGTAGCCCCGTCCGCGAGGCGAGGCACGACACCAGCGCGTCGAAGGTCTCCCCCCGGATGCCGTCGCGGGCGAGGGAGGCCGGATCGGCAAGATCCACGATCCGCTCGGTCACGACGGCGGGGAGGGGAGACCCGGAGGACCGCCGTACAAGGCAGATCACGCTGTGCCCCCGCGCCGCCAGCGCCCGGACCGTCGCCCGGCCGATGGTACCCGTCGCCCCCACGAGGAGGACGCGGCGCGGCGTGCCATCCTGCGGCCGGTCCGTGGTCATGCGCGCGCACCGGGGCCGGGCGCCAGTTCCTCGGGGATCGCGCACAGGCCGTTGCGGCCCATCGCCTGGCCGAGGGCGGGCAGGCTGGTCGCCACGGCGAGGGGGATGGACAGGAGCGGGCCCGCCAGGAGCGGTAGGCTCCACAGGAACGCGGTGGGGCTCACCCACAGCGTGGAGAGCCCCACCGCGAGGCCGAAGGCCGTCCCGATCCAGAGGCGGCGGCAGGCGAGGGCGAGGGGGATGCGCGTCCCGTCCCTGGCCTGCGGATTCCAGCCGGAGCGCCGGTTCGCGAGGCTCCGGCCCATCGCCGCCGTCAGCCAGAGGCAGAGCACGGAGAAGAGGAGCAGCGAGAACACCAGTTCGACCGCGGCGCCGAGGGCGAAGCGCGCCCGGCCGCCGTAGCGGCGCGCGGAGGGCTCGGAGGCGAGGATCTCGGCATAGCCCGCGAGCTTCGGCGCCATCGAGGCCGCGAGCCAGCCGAGGTAGAGCCCCGCCGCGAGGCCGGCGGGGAACGCGTCGGTCGCCTGGAGGGCCGCGACGGGGAGCAGGGCTAGCGCGAGGGTCAGGGCGGGCGCCGTGAGAAACATCATTACCGCCGCCACGAGCTGGAACCGGCTGGTCGGCGCGAGGCCCGGCATGGCGAGGAGCCTGACGTATTGCAGGTTCCCGAGGCACCAGCGCGCCTCGCGCTCCACATGGTCGAGGAGCGTCGGCGGATTATCCTCGAAGCTCCCGCCCTCGGTCGGCAGCACCCGCACCTCGTAGCCGGCCCGGCGCATGAGCACGGCCTCGATCTGGTCATGGGAGAGGATCGGCCCGCCGAGAGGACCCGGCGGCAGCGTCGGCAACCGGCAGGAGTGTGCGAAGGGGGCGATCCGCACCAGGGCGTTGTGCCCCCAAAAGGGGCCGCACTCGCCGGCCCACCACGCCGCCCCCATCGTGTAGGGCCTCATGCCCTGGCGCATCCCGAACTGGAAGATCCGGGCGAAGGGGCTCGCCGCCGGGGTGCCGACGACGAGGCTCTGGAGGATGCCGAGTTTCGGATGGGCCTGCATCATCCGCACGAGGTCGAGGATCCGCGGCCCCTCCATCGCGCTGTCGGCGTCGAGGGGCAGCATCAATGCGTAGCGGGCACCGTGCCGCGCGCAGAAATCCTGGAGGTTCCCCGCCTTGTAGCCCGCGTTGGTCGCCCGGCGCCGGTAGGCGATCCGCTCGGAGGCCCCGGGCTCCCGCGCGGTCCACTCCGCCACCGCCCGCTCCTCGGCGGCGGCGATGGCCGGATCGTCGCTGTCGCTCAGGACATGATAGGCGAAGCGCTCCCCCCAGCCGGTGGCGTCGAGGCTCGCCTTCACCCGCGCGAGCCGTGAGAGGGCCCGGCGCGGATCCTCGTTGCGCAGGGGCATCACGATGGCGGTGTCGAGGCGGATCGGGTCTGCCGCCACGTCCGCGAAGGGTGCGGCGGCGGCGAGACCGGCGGGTCCCCTCGCGATCAGGGCGAGGCCTGTCACGGCGTTCCAGAACCCCATGACGGTCCAGGGCAGGATGAGGACGCCGCAGGCGAGCAGGGCGAGATCGACCCCGCTCCAGCCGTCCGCGCCGAGCACGGCGCCGAGGAGGCCGACGAGCAGCGCGAAGCTGAGGCCGTTCACCAGGGCGAAGGCCCTGCGGCGCCGACGAAGCGTCGCCAGCGATTGAAGGCCGGCGGGCGTCGTGGAAAGGAGGCTCTCAGCGATTTCCGGAACCCTGTGCGGCGGGCGGGCGACGTGCATCATCCTGAAGGGTCCGAGACGGCGGGACGGGCGGGGAGCCGGACGACGGCCCTCTGGTACACCGCCCCGGGCCGCGCCGAGCTGCGGCACGAGGCGCTGCCGCCCGCAGGCCCCGGCGACGTCGTCGTCGAGACCCTTTGGACGGCCCTGAGCCGGGGGACGGAACGCCTCGTCTTCCACGGTCTCGTCCCCGACGCCCTGCACGGGCGGATGCGCGCGCCGGCGCAGGAAGGCCCGTTCTCCTTTCCGGTCAAGTACGGTTACTGCGCGGTGGGCCGGATCGCCGACCCGGCCGGGGGCGCCTCGCCCTTCGTTTTCGCGCTCCGGCCGCATCAGGCGCGGTTCGTCGCCCCGCGCGACGGCGTGCACCCGGTCCCGCCCGGCGTGCCGCCGCGACGGGCGATCCTCGCCGCTAACATGGAGACCGCGCTCAACGCCGTCTGGGATTCGGGCGCCGGACCGGGGGACCGCATCGCGGTCGTCGGAGGCGGCGCGGTCGGGTTGCTGGCCGCCTTCCTCGCGAGCGGCATCGTCGGCTGCGAAGTCACGGTGATCGACCGCCTGCCCGAGCGGGCGTCCCTCGCCCGGCACCTCGGCGTCGCCTTCGCCGCACCGGGGACCGCTCCGCGGGGCGAGGCCGACGTGGTGTTCCACGCGAGCGCGAGCCAGGAGGGGCTGGCCGAGGCCCTGTCCCTCGCCGGAGACGAGGGCCGGGTGGTGGAGATGAGCTGGTACGGGACGCGCCCCGTGTCCGTGCCGCTGGGCGAGGACTTCCATGTCCGGCGCCTCAGTCTCATGTCGAGCCAGGTGGGGCAGGTCTCCGCCTCGCGCCGCCCGCGCTGGACCTACGCCCGCCGGATGGGCAAGGCCCTCGATCTCCTCGCGGACCCGCGCCTCGACGCGCTGATCACCGGGGAGGTCGCCTTCGCCGACCTGCCGGAGGCGCTGCCCCGGCTGCTCGCGCCGGAGGCCGACGGCCTCTGCACCGCCGTGCGCTACTGAACCCGACCCTCCCACGTTCACCGGAGCCGAACCATGTACGCCATCGAGGTCCGCGATCACGTCATGATCGCCCACAGCTTCCGGGGGGATCTGTTCGGGCCCGCCCAGGCGCTGCACGGCGCCACCTTCGTCGTGGATGTCGCCTTCTACAGGCCGACCCTCACCGCGGACGGCGTCGTGGTCGATATCGGGCGGGCGGGCGAGGCGCTGAAGCGCATCCTCGCACCGATCACCTACCGGAACCTCGACGAAGTGCCTCAGTTCGCGGGCATCAACACCACCACCGAGTTCCTGTGCGGTCACATCCATCGGGAGATGGCCGCCCTCGCCCGCAACGGGGAGCTCGGGCCCGGTGGGGATGGCATCGAACGGATCCGGGTGACGCTCCACGAGTCGCACATCGCGCGGGCGTGGTTCGAGGGGCCGGTGGAGGCGTGACCGACGTCTGCCTCTGCGTTCCCGGCGATCTCGCGACCCCCACGGGCGGCTACGCCTACGCCCGCCATCTCCTGGCGCATCTCCCGCGCGCCGGAGTGAGCGCGGTCCCGCTGACCCTGCCGTCCTCCTTCCCGCACCCGAGCCCCGACGACCTCGCGGAGACCGCCGCGCGCCTGTCGGCGACGCCGAGCGGCGCGATCCTCCTCATAGACGGGCTCGCCTACGGCGCCCTGCCGCCCTCCGTGATCGCGGCGTCCGGGCCGCGGCCGGTCGTGGCCCTCGTCCACCACCCGCTGGGATTGGAGGCGGGCCTGAGCCGCGCGGAGGCCGAGGGGCTCCTCGCCCGCGAGCGGGCGGCCCTCTGCCTCGCGGCCCGCGTCGTCACGACGAGCCGCTTCACCCGCGACCTGCTCGTGGCCGAGTTCGCCGTGCCGGGGGACAGGATCACGATCGCCGAGCCCGGCACCGAGCCCGCCCGGCGGGCCGCCGGGGGGGACGGGCGCCCGGTGCGCCTCCTGACGGTGGGCGCGCTTACCCCGCGCAAGGGCGTCGACCACCTCGTCGCCGCCCTCGGCCGCCTGCCGGATCTCGACTGGACCCTCACCGTGGCGGGCGCCCTCGACCGGGCCCCCGGTCACGTCGCCGGTCTGCGCCGGCAGATCGCGGAGGCCGGGCTGGAGGCGCGGATCACCCTGGCCGCCGCCGTCCCGGCGGATCGGCTCGACGCGTTCTACGATGGCGCCGACCTCGCGGTCTCGCCTTCCCTGTTCGAGGGCTATGGCATGGCCCTCGCGGAAGCCCTGGCGCGGGGGCTGCCCGTGGTGTCCACCACGGGCGGCGCGGCGGCCGACACGGTGCCCGAGGCTGCCGGGCTCAAGGTGGCGCCCGGCGACGTCCCGGCCCTGGCCGAGGCCCTGCGGACCCTGATCGCCGATCCGGCCCGCCGGTCCGTGGCGGCGCAGGCGGCCTGGGAGGCAGGGCGGCACCTGCCGCGCTGGGAGGAGACCGCCCGCCGCGTCGCCGCTTGTCTCCGGGAGGCGCGGCCATGACCGGCTTCAGCAGCGACTGGCTCGCCCTGCGCGAGCCCGCCGACCACCGCGCCCGGGACCGGGGTCTCGCCGAGGCGCTGGCCTCCCTCCTGGCCGCGCGATCGGGCGGGACGGGATCCGTCGGCGTCGTCGATTGCGGATGCGGCACCGGATCGAACCTGCGCGCCCTCGCCCCCCGCCTCGGCCCGTCGCAGGAGTGGACGCTGGTCGATCACGATCCCGCCCTCCTCGCCGCCGCCCGGACCGCCCTGGCGGACTGGGCCGATGGGGCCGCGGAGCACGGCGCGCAGCTCCTCCTGGAGACGGGCGGCCGCAGGATCCGCGTCACCTTCCTCTCGGCCGACCTCGCGGCCGATCCGGCGGCGATCCTCCCGCCCGCGCCGGACCTCGTGACGGCGGCGGCCCTGTTCGATCTCGTCTCGTCGGCCTGGATCGACCGCTTCGCCGACGCCGTCGCGGCCACGGGCGCGTTCTTCCACACGGCGCTGAGCTACGACGGGACAGAGGCGTGGCTTCCGCCCCACCCCGCCGACGCCGCGATGCGGGCGGCCTTCCTGGCCCATCAGGCGGGGGACAAGGGCTTCGGCGAGGCCCTCGGGCCGCGAGCCACGGCGGCGCTGGAGGCGGCCTTCGCCCGGCGGGGCTACGCGGTCCGCACCGCCGCGAGTCCCTGGCGGCTGGGACCAGAGGACCGGGCACTGATCGCCCGGCTCAGGGACGGGCAGGCCCAGGCCGTCGCCGAGACGGGCCTCGTGCCCGGCGCCGCAATCGCCGCCTGGGCGGAGGCGCGGGGACGGCCGGACACGACGGCCGTGATCGGCCATCGCGACCTCCTGGCATGGCCGGATTCAGCCCCCGGCGAGCATCCGCCGTAGGGTCCCGTCCCGCCGGACGACGTGGTGGTGCAGGGCGGCGGCCACGTGCACGCCGACGAGGGCGGTGAGGGCGAAGGCCGCCGCGCCGTGGACCTTCAGGATCGCTTCGCCCACCGGCATCCCGCCGGAGATCGGAAGGGTCAGCGGCAGCGCGCCGAACAGGTTGACCGGCGCGCAGCAGGCGGAGGTGCCCGCCCAACCGAGGAGCGGCACGATCAGGATCAGCAGGTAGAGGGAGGCGTGGGAGACCCGCGCCGCCACCCGCTGCCAGCCCGGGATGCCGTCCTCCGGCGCCGGGGCACCCCGCGACAGGCGCACCAGCACCCGCGCTAGGACCAGGGCGAGCACGACGAGGCCGAAGGACTTGTGCATCTCGTAGAGCTGGTTCTGCAGCGGTCCCTCGCCGACATTCGTCATCGCGAGGGCCACGATCACCTGTTCCACGACGATCAGGGCGACGGCCCAGTGCAGGAGTTTTTGAGTGGGCGAGTAGGTGGCGGGCTCTCTCATGGTACGCTCCCCTCGTTGACGCTGCGGCGCAGGTCGCAATCGAACAGCACCTCGCCCGCTCCCAGGGGGTAGGCGGCCGTCATGGGCCGCATCGCGTCCCTCAGGGAGGAGATCGGCCGCAGGTCGAGGCCGGAGCGCCCGGAACCGAGGAGCAGCGGCGCGACCATCAGGTGGAGCCGGTCGATGGCTCCGGCATCGATGAAGGCCGAGACGGTGCGGGCACCACCCTCGATGAGGATGCGGGCGAAGCCGAGGGAGCCGAGCCGGGCCACGATCGCCCGTGGGCAGAAGATCTCCTCGCCCCCTATGCGGACGGCCTCGGCCGACGGGGGGACCTGCGCCTCCGTCCGGCAGATGACGAGCCTGCGCGCCCCGTCCCCGGCGAGGCAGCGCGCGGAGGGCGGGATCCGGCCCGTCGGGTCGATGACGATCCGGGCCGGGCTCGGCCCCTCGACCCGGCGGACCGTCAGCAGCGGATCGTCCGCCAGCACCGTGCCGATGCCGACGAGGACGGCATCGACTCGCGCACGGATGCGGTGCAGGTGATCGAGGGCCGGGCAGAGGTTGATGTACTTCGAATCCCCCGACGGCGTGGCGATCCGCCCGTCGAGGGACTGGCCGAGTTGCGCCACCACGAAGGGGCGCTCCACCGTTCCGGCCTCGAAGGGCGCGAAGAGGGCGGACGGCGCGGCATCCGTGTCCGGGCCACGCCCACTCGACAGATCGAGCGACGCCGGCACAAGATGATCGGTGTGGCGGGGGCGCGTGAGCTCGGTCATCACTGTCATTCGGTGAGCCCCACCGCTGCACGCAAGGCCGACCGACACGTCCGAGGACTTCGATGGTCGCGCTTTCGACACTCTCTAGACCGTCGCGGGGATCAGGAACAGGCGGCCATTGCACGCGCGGCCCGTCGTTCGGGCAGGCGGCGAACCCGGCGGGGGCGCCCTAGGAGGCCGCCGGGGCGCGATCCTCACGAGTTACTGATGCGGGCCCGCCCGCGTCCGTCTCGAATCCTCACGCGTCAGGGCCCAGGTGTGGGACGCGTCCTCATGAAGGCCGCGCCAACCCCAAGACACCCGATGTCTCCCACCCTTCACGTCGCCACCCATCACGCCGCGGCCCCGAGCCCGGAGGCGGCGCGCTTCATCGTCGGCCAGGACCCGGAGGGGCACTGGGTCGCCCTCGAGATTCACGGGCGGGCCGGGGGCCTGTTCCGCAGCCGTGAGGACGCCGTCGATTACGCCGAGCACGAGACCGGCCACCGTCCCGACGCCGTGCACCTCTCGGGGGAGCGCATCGCGCTGCGCCTCTGACGCCGCGCCAAGGGCAGGGGTTCGGGGAATCGTTCTCCTACCTCGACTCCAAGGCCCCCGACCCGGCGGCCTCAGGCCCGGCCGCCGACGACGGCGTGCAGGGCGGCGGCGTCCCGGGCGGCGCGCAGGGAAGCCGCCGTTCCGGGGTCGCGCAGCCAGCGCGCGACGCAGGCCAGCGCGTTCAGGTTCCGGGCCTCGCCATCGACGGGGAGAAGCAGGAGGAAGACGAGATCGACGGGGCGGTCGTCCACCGCGTCGAAATCCACCGGGTCGCGCAGCCGCGCCAGCAGGCCGAAGGGCCGGTCCAGGCCCTCCAGCCGCGCATGGGGCAGGGCGACCCCGTCGCCGACCCCCGTAGAGCCCAGTCCCTCCCGCCTCGCGACGGGGGCGAGGATCGCCTCGGCGGCGAGTCCCAGCCTGTCGGCGGCGCGCCCTGCGACGGCCTCCAGAAGGGCCATCTTCGACGCCGCGCGCAGGCCCACCAGGGCGTCCTCCGGCGCGAGGATCTCGTCCACCGTCATGGTGCCGGCCGGCGGGCGATCATCAGCGGCATCACTTGGACGTCTCCGTGGAAAGCGGCCGGGCCTCGTCGTCCGGCGCCCGCAGCCGATAGCCGACGCCGGTCTCGGTGAGAAGGATGCGCGGGCGCTCCGGGTCGGCCTCGAGCTTCTGGCGGAGCTGGCGCACGTAGACCCGCAGGTATTGCGGTTCGGACGACACGGACACCGCCTGCATCAGCTGGGCGTGGGTGAGCACCTTGCCGGCATGGAGCACGAGCACGCGGAGGAAATCATATTCCCGCGGGGTGAGCTTCACCTCGGCGTCGTCGACCTTGACGATCCGGCGGACGAGATCGACCGAGAGGCCGTCCACCTGGAAGACCGGCCGCTCCCCGCGCTGGGCGAGCTGGTGGCGCAGCGCCGCCCGCAGGCGGGCCAGCAGCTCGGCCATGCCGAAGGGTTTGGTGATGTAGTCGTCGGCCCCCTGATCGAGCGCTTCGACCTTGCCGCCCTCGTCGTCCCGGCTGGACAGCACCACCACGGGCAGGCCCGGATGGCTGGTGCGGATCGCCCGCAGCAGGTCGTGGCCGCGCATGTCGGGCAGGCCGAGATCGAGGATCACGAGGTCCACGCCCTCGCGCTTCAGCACGTCGAGGGCGGTGGCGCCGTTGGGCGCCTCCAGGATGGCGTAGCCCTGGGTGGAGAGCCCCGTGCGCAGCAGCTTGCGGATCGGCGGCTCGTCGTCGATCACGAGGACGGTCGGGCTCATGCGGCGATGTCCTTCGTCGTTCGGGCGGGGACCGGAAGGGTGACGGTGAAGACGGCGCCGGTCCGGTCGCTCCGGTTGGCCGCCGTGACGGTGCCGCCCATCGCCTCCACGAACCCGCGGGAGATGGCGAGCCCGAGCCCGGTCCCCGCCCGGACCCGGTCGCTCTTGCGCACCCGGTAGAACTTGTCGAACACCCGCTCGATGTCGCCCTCGGGCAGGCCTACCCCCTCGTCCAGGATCTCGATGCGGACATGGCCGCCCTCCCGGCGCGCCCGCACGGTCACGCTCGTGTCCTCGGGCGCGTACTTGGCGGCGTTGTCGAGGAGGTTGACGAGCACCTGCTCGAACAGGACCGCGTCGAGCCTGAGCGTCGGAAGGTCGGGGGCGAGGTCCACGACCACGCGGTGGGCGGCGAGGACCTTCTCCACCCGGCGCAGCGCCGTATCGACCGTCTCTGCCACGTCCTGGGGCGCGAGGTTGGGGGCCACCGCGCCGGCCTCCAGGCGGGTCATGTCGAGGAGGTTGACGATGAAGCGGTTCAGCCGCTCCGATTCCTCGATGATCGTGCCGAGCAGGTCCGCCTTCGCCTCCGCGCCGAGGACGGCCTCCAGATCGCGCAGGGTGCTGGCGGCGCCGAGGACCGAGGCGAGCGGCGTGCGCAGGTCGTGGCTGATGGAGGTCAGCAGGGCCTGCCGCAGGCGGTCTGTCTCGGCGGCGCGCTCCGCCCGGTCGAGGTCCTCCACCAAGCGCACCCGCTCGATGGCCAGCGCCCCCATGTCGGCCAGGGCGTCGAGGAGGCGGCGGCCCTCGGGCGTGAGGATCGGCCCGGTCCCGTCCGCGTCGAGGCCGATCACCCCGATCGTGCCGCGCCCCGTGCGCATCGGCAGGAACAGGCGCTTGGCGCCGGGCAGGGTGTCGGCACCCCGGCCCGCTGGGCGGTCGTTGTCGAAGGCCCATTGCGCGGCGGCCACGTCGGCCTCGTCCAGCATGTCCTCCGGCGGGTAGCCCGCCCGGACGGTGACGGCCCTGCCCTCGGGCAGGAGCAGCACGACGCGCACCTTGAGCATGGCCGCGACCTGGGCCGAGGTCGCCCAGAGCACGTCGTCGAGGGTGCCGCAGGCGGCGAGCTTCCGGGAGAAGCCGAACAGGCGCTCCGTCGCCCGCGCCCGGCCCTGGCTGATCACCGCCGTGGTCCGCGCCCGTGCGGCGAGGTTCGAGACCAGCACCGCCACCAGGGTGAAGAGCAGGAAGGCGGCGACGTTGGTCGGGTCCGCGATGGTGAGGGTGTAGACCGGCGGCAGGAAGAAGAAGTTGTAGGCGAGGGAGGAGGCCACCACGGCGGCGAGCGCCGGGCCGAGCCCGAACCTGACGGCGACGCCCACCACCGCGGTCAGCAGGAACAGGTCGGCGTTCTCCACGCCCGCATAGGGCTGGGCCAGGATGGCCGTGCCGAGCCCCGCCGCCACCGCGGCCAGGGCGACGAGGTAGGGCCGCGCATCGACGGTTGCGCGGGGCGCGGCGGTGGCCACCGCCCGCCGGGCCGGCTTCTCGGGCTGCGCGGCCTCGCCGGGCACGACGTGGACGGAGATGGCGCCCCCGTCCCGCACGAGGTCGTGCACCACGGAGCCGTTCACGAGCTCGAACAGGCGGGAGCGCTCGGACTTGCCGACCACGATGTGGTTGACGTTGGCCGAGCGGGCATAGGCCAGGACGTCCTCGGCGATGCGTCGGCCGCCCGGCAGGGTCACGGCGTCGCCGCCGAGCTTGTCGGCCAGCCGCAGGGCCTCCGCGATGCGGTCGCGCTGCGCCTCGCTCAAGGAGGCCGCGCGCATCCCCTCCACCACGAGGGCCGTCCAGGGGGCGTGCAGGCGGTCGGCCAAGCGCTTGGTGTAGCGGACGAGGCCCGCCGAGCGGGGATCCTCGCTGACGCAGACCAGCACACGCTCCCCCGCCGCCCAGGGGCCGGGGATCGCGTTCGCCCGCATGTGGCCGAGGAGTTCGTCATCGACCCGGTCGGCCGTGCGGCGGAGGGCCAGTTCACGCAAGGCCGTCAGGTTGCCCCGGGAGAAGTAGTGCTTCAGGGCGCGCTCGGCGTTGGTCGGGACATAGACCTTGCCCGCCTTCAGGCGCTCGATCAGGTCGTCGGGGTTGAGGTCCACCACCTCGATGTCGTCGGCCCGGTCGAGGACGCCGTCCGGCACCGTCTCGCGCACGCGGATGCGGGTGATGGAGGCCACGACGTCGTTGAGGGACTCGACGTGCTGGATGTTGAGGGTGGTCAGGACGTCGATGCCGGCATCGAGCAGTTCCTCGACATCCTGGTAGCGCTTGGGGTGGCGCGAGCCCGGCGCGTTGGTGTGGGCGAGTTCGTCCACCAGCGCCAGGGCCGGGCGGCGGGCGAGCAGCGCGTCGAGGTCCATCTCCTGAAGGACGGTGCCGTGGTAGGGCACGGCCCGGCGGGGCACCACCTCGAACCCGTCGAGGAGGGCCTCGGTCTCGGCCCGGCCGTGGGTCTCGACGACGCCGATCACCACGTCGGCGCCGGCCTTCAGCCGGGCGCGGCCGATGGTGAGCATCTCGTAGGTCTTGCCCACGCCCGGGGCCGCCCCGAGGAAAACCTTGAGCCGGCCGCGCGTGCGCTCCTCCCGGCGCGCCGCTTCGAGCAGCGCGTCGGGCGAGGGGCGGCTCGGATCGCGGCCGGTCTCGGGCATTCTCTCTCCTCAGCGCTTGCCCATATCGTCCAGGGCGAGGTTCAGCGCCAGGACGTTGACGCGCGGCTCGCCCAGCACGCCGAGCGTCCGGCCCTGCACCTGCGCCGCCACGAGGTCGCGGAGCTTATCCTCCGCCAGGGCGCGCGCCTTGGCGATGCGCGGCACCTGGAACAGGGCGGCGTCGGGCGAGATGTCCGGGTCGAGGCCGGAGCCGCTGGTGGTCACGAGATCGACGGGAACCGGCTGGCCGGGATTCTCGGCCTTGAGCGCGTCGAGGTCGCCCTTCACTCGCTCGGCCAGGGCTGCGCTCGTCGGGCCGAGGTTCGAGCCCGAGGAGTTCGCCGCGTTGTAGGGGGCCGGCACGGTCTTGGTGGCGTCGGCCGGATCGGTCGCCGTCGTCGCGGAGGGGCGGCCGTGGAAGTAGTTGGCCCCGGTGAAGTTCTGGCCGATCAGTGCCGAGCCGACGACGTGGCCGTCGCGCTCGATCAGGCTTCCGGCGGCTTTGGCCGGGAAGATGGCCCCGGCGAGGCCGGTCATGGCCAGCGGGTAGGCGATGCCGGTGACCGCCGCCAGGGCGACGAGGAGGACGAGGGCGGGGCGGATCTGGGTGAGCATGGTGGGGGCTTTCGCTGGGGTCTTTCCTCCCCCGTGCGGGGAGGGGTAGGGGGGCGGGGGTGGTTCGGGAGGGGCCGTCGAGCCCCATCCGGTACCACCCCCACCCCTGCCCCTCCCCGCAGGGGGGAGGGGAAGAGCGTTCACGCCAAGTGCAGGGCGCTGACGGCGAGGTCGATGGCCTTGATGCCGGCGAAGGGCACGAGGACGCCGCCGAGGCCGTAGATCAGCAGGTTGCGCCGCAGGAGCGAGGCCGCGCCGACGGCCCTGTAGGCCACGCCCTTCAGGGCAAGGGGGATCAGCGCGATGATGATGAGCGCGTTGAAGATGATCGCCGACAGGATGGCGCTCTGCGGCGAGGCGAGGTGCATCACGTTGAGCGCCTGGAGCTGCGGGTACAGCGTCAGAAACATCGCCGGGATGATCGCGAAGTACTTCGCCACGTCGTTGGCGATGGAGAAGGTGGTCAGCGCGCCGCGGGTCATCAGCAACTGCTTGCCGATGCCGACGATCTCGATGAGCTTCGTCGGGTCGCTGTCGAGATCGACCATGTTGCCGGCCTCGCGGGCGGCCACCGTGCCGGTGTTCATGGCGACGCCGACATCCGCCTGGGCGAGGGCCGGGGCGTCGTTGGTGCCGTCGCCGCACATGGCGACCAGCTTGCCCTGCGACTGCTCCTTGCGGATCAGTGCCAGCTTGTCCTCCGGGGTCGCCTGGGCGAGGAAGTCGTCCACCCCGGCTTCCGCCGCGATGGCCGCGGCGGTCATCGGGTTGTCGCCGGTGATCATCACCGTGCGGATGCCCATCTGGCGGAGCTCCGCGAACCGCTCGCGGATGCCGCCCTTCACGATGTCCTTGAGGTAGACCACGCCGAGCAGGCGACCGTCCTTGGCCACGGCCAGCGGGGTTCCTCCGGCCTTCGCGATCTCCTCGGCGATGGCGCGGATCTCGCCGACGACGCCGGTCTCAGCCTCGGGGCGGACCGCCAGGGCGACGTTCGAGCCGCGCGACGCGACCGGCTGGCCCGAGACCGAGGCGATGACCGCGTCGACCGCGCCTTTGCGGATCGACGTGCCCTGGAGATCGACGCCCGACATGCGCGACTGCGCGGTGAACGGAACGAAGGTCGCGTTCAGGCTCGCCATGTCCCGGGCGCGGATGCCGTACTTCTCCTTGGCGAGCACCACGATCGAGCGGCCCTCCGGCGTCTCGTCCGCCAGCGAGGCGAGCTGCGCTGCGTCGGCGAGGTCCTGCTCGGTGACGCCGCGCACGGGGCGGAACTCGGTCGCTTGGCGGTTGCCGAGCGTGATTGTGCCGGTCTTGTCGAGGAGCAGCGTATCGACGTCGCCCGCGGCCTCGACGGCCCGGCCCGACATGGCGAGGACGTTGAACCGCACCAGCCGGTCCATGCCGGCGATGCCAATCGCCGAGAGCAGGGCGCCGATGGTGGTCGGGATCAGGGTGACGAACAGGGCGACCAGCACGATCACCGGGATCGATCCGCCCGCGTAGCTCGCAAAGCTCGGGATCGAGGCCACGGCGAAGACGAAGACCAGGGTGAGCCCGGCGAGCAGGATGTTCAGGGCGATCTCGTTCGGGGTCTTCTGGCGCGAGGCGCCCTCGACCAGCGCGATCATGCGATCGACGAAGGTCGAGCCGGCGGCGGCCGTGATGCGGACCTTGATCTCGTCGGACAGGACCTGCGTGCCGCCGGTGACCGCCGAGCGGTCGCCGCCGGATTCGCGGATCACGGGAGCGGATTCGCCCGTGATGGCCGCCTCGTTCACGGAGGCGACGCCCTCGATCACCTCGCCGTCGGAGGGAATCAGGTCGCCCGCCTCGACGAGCACCACGTCGCCGACCTTGAGGGAGGTACCGGGCACCGTCTCGAAGGCCCGGCCCTGGCCGGTGAGGCGCTTGGCGGTCATCTCGGTGCGGGTGCGGCGCAGGCTGTCGGCCTGGGCCTTGCCGCGCCCCTCGGCCAGCGCCTCGGCGAAGTTCGCGAAGATCAGCGTGAACCACAGCCAGAGGATGATCTGGCCGGAGAAGAGCAGGTCGGCTCCGCCTGTGGCGAGGTCGCGGATGAAAAGCACGGTGGTCAGCGCGGCCACCACTTCGACCACGAACATGACCGGGTTGCGGATCATGGCACGGGGGTCGAGCTTCTTGATCGAGCCGAGGAGGGCCGGCCCGACGAGGGCGGCGCTGAACAGGGATGAGGTCTGGCGGGACATGGTGTGAGGTGTCCGGAAAGGGGCGGTGGGGCCCGGCCGCGAGGGCCGGGCCTGCCGGGTTCAGGGGGCGGTCGCGCCGGCGGCTAGGACGAAGGCGGCGGCGAGGGCGAGGCCGCCGAGCATCACGACGCCGAGGAGCGCCAGGATGAGGTCGGAGGTCCGCAGGGCCTGGGCACCGGCGCTGTCGCGCCGCTGCGGGGGCCGGTGAAGCGCGAGGTGGTGGCGCGGCACGCGGCGGGTCGGGTGGGAGCGTGGCATCTCAGCCCCCCGTCGAGAAGGTCTGACCGGCGGCCCCGGCGAAGTGCTCGACGATGGGGCCGAGGGCCAGGGACGGGAAGAAGGTCAGGCCGCCCATGATCAGCACCACGCCGACCAGCAACCCGACGAACAGGCCGCCGTGGGTCGGGAACGTGCCCGCCGAGGCGGGAAGCGTCTTCTTGGCCGCGAGGGAGCCCGCGATGGCGAGCACCGGGATCTTCACGAAGAACCGGCCGACCAGCATGCCGATGGCGAGCGTCGTGTTGTAGAACAGGGTGTTGGCCGTGAGCCCGCCGAAGGCCGAGCCGTTGTTCGCCGCCGCCGAGGTGTAGGCATAGAGGATCTCGCTGAAGCCGTGCGGCCCGGCATTAGCCGGTCCGGCAAGGCCCGCGGGCACCACTGTGGCGAGCGCGGTGAAGCCCAGCATCATCAGCGGCAGGCAGAGGATGCCGAGCATGGCCATCTTCACTTCCTTCGCCTCGATCTTCTTGCCGAGATACTCGGGGGTGCGGCCGACCATCAGGCCCGCCACGAAGATCGCCACGATGACGAAGATCAGCATCCCGTAGAGGCCGGCGCCGACGCCGCCGATGATGACCTCGCCGAGTTGCATGTTGAGGAGCGGGATCAGGCCGCCGAGCGCCGTGAACGAGTCGTGCATGGCGTTCACCGCGCCGCAGGAGGCCGCGGTGGTGATGACCGCGAACAGCGCCGACGCGGCGATGCCGAAGCGGGTCTCCTTGCCCTCCATGTTGCCGCCGGTCAGCCCGAGCTGGGACAGGACGCCGGTCGCGTTCGCCTCGGCCCAGTAGGTGACGGCGACGCCGGCCACGAAGAGCAGGCCCATCGCCGCCAGGATCGCCCAGCCCTGGCGCTCGTCCCCGACCATGCGGCCGAAGACGTTCGTGAGCGCGGCGCCGATCACGAAGATCGAGATCATCTGGAGGAAGTTCGACAGCGCGGTGGGGTTCTCGAAGGGGTGCGCGGCGTTGGCGTTGAAGAAGCCGCCGCCGTTGGTGCCCAGCATCTTGATCGCCACCTGGCTCGCCACCGGGCCGACCGCGATGGTCTGCTTGGCGCCCTCCAGCGTGGTCGCGTCCACGTAGGCGCCGAGCGTCTGCGGCATTCCCTGGGAGACCAGGACGAGGGTGAAGACGATGCAGACCGGCAGGAGCACGTAGAGGGTGGCGCGGGTCATATCGACCCAGAACGAGCCCAGCGTCTTGGTCGAGGCCCGGGCGAACCCGCGGATCAGCGCCACCGCCACGGCGATGCCCGAGGCCGCCGACACGAAGTTCTGGTGCGTCAGGCCCAGCATCTGGGAGAGGTAGGAGAGCGTGGTCTCGCCGCCGTAGGACTGCCAGTTCGTGTTGGTGACGAAGCTCGTCGCCGTGTTGAACGCGAGGTCCGGGGCCACCGCCGACTGGTCGGCCGGATTGTACGGCAGCGCCGCCTGCAATCTCAGGATCGCGTAAAGCAGCACGAAGCCCAGCAGGTTGAAGACGATCATCCCGCCCGCATAGGCGAGCCAGGTCTGCTCCTGGCGGGCATCGATGCCGGCCACGCGGTAGAGCCCGCGCTCGATCGGCGCGAGCACGGGCGAGAGAAAGGTGCGCTCACCGGTGAAGACGCGGGTCATGTAGGCCCCGAGCGGCTTCACGAGCGCCAGAACGACCGCGCAGTAGAGCGCGATCTGGATCCAGCCGTTGGTTGTCATGGCAGGGTTTTCCGGGGTGGGGTCCGTCAGCGCCGCTCAGAACCGCTCGGGGCGGACGAGGGCGTAGGTGAGGTAGACGAGGAGGCCGGCCGTCACGAGGGCGCCCAGCGCGAGGTCGAGGGTCATGGCGGTGTGCCTCAGAGGCGGTCGCAGAGCGCGACGTAGCCGGCGGTGAGCGCGAAGAACGCGAGGCCCCCGGCGGTGAAGAGGAGATCGGGCATGGTGGTCGGTCCGGTTCGGCGGGCCGGACGCGGGGAGCCGCGACCGGTCCCGGCCGATGCGGACGATGGCCCGGAACCGCGTTAGGGTTCGAGACGGGACGGAGCGGGATCTTATAAGGATTCCATCAATACCGGCGCGTCAGCGGGCGCCACCCTCGTCCGCGATCGTCCGGCCGATCGCGGCGCAGGCGGGGTGCGGGACGGCCACCGGTTGCGCGGAACGCGTCCTCCGGGAGCGGTCGCGGCCATGCGGTCAGGTCGATCAGCCCCGCCTCATCCTGGACCGCGAAGCGGATCGCGCCGCCGCCGGAGGCGATGTGGGCGGTCTCGACTGGCGAAAGCCCGGTGGCGCCCGGCGTCTCCGCCGCGAGCAGGCCGACCAGCATCTCCGAGACGCGCCCCGCCCCGCGGTCCGCCGCGATGGTGGCGACCATGTGGCCGCCCTGCCGGAGGAAGGTCACCCGCCGTCCGTCCCGGCGACGGAGCATGGCGTTCGCGAGGGTGCGGCCCAGATGGCCGCGGACGATCTGCACGTTCTCCTGCGCGGCGAGCCTGCGGGCGCCCCGGGGCATCATCGCCGTGGCCTGGAGCGATTGGACAAGCAGGAGGGCGACCAGCCCCGCCAGGGTCGGGGGAACCACCATCTCCGCGAGGGTGAAGCCAGCCTCCTCATCGGCCCGCCACCGGCATCGCCTCCCGGGGAATGATGGCTCCGGCGTGGCGGATCACGCAGGCCGCCAACCCGTGGCCGGCGAGCGCGGCGGCGGCGGGGGCCTCGCCCGCCAGTCGCGCGGCGAGGTAGGCGGCGGCGAAGCTGTCGCCCGCGGCGGTGGTGTCCACGGGGACCACCGGGGCCGGGATGGGGACCATGTCCTCGACGCCGGCATGGCGCACGAGGCAGCCCGGTTCGGCGAGTTTCACCACGGCCTCGGTCACCCCGAGTTCGCACAGCCGCGCCGCGAGCCGCGACGCCGTGGTGTCCTCACCCATCTGCCGGACGTCGTCGATACCGGCGAGGACCGTGTGGCAGAGCGGCAGAACGCGGGCATAGGTCCGCATCGCCTCCTCGCGGTCGGGCCAACCCCGGGGGCGGAAGTTCGTATCGAAGACGACGCGGCGCCCGGCCGCTCGGGCGTCGGCCAGGGCCGCAATCAGCCGCTCCCGGGCCTCGGCCCCAAACAGCGAGAGGGTGATTCCCGAGAGATACAGCACGTCGGCCGCCAGGAGCGCGGTCCGCACCGCCGCGACATGGGGCGGATCGAAGATCCGGCGCACCGGCGCGCTGTCCCGCCAGTGCAGGAACCGCCTCTCGCCGGACTCGTCCGTCTCGATGATGTAGAGGCCGGGCAGGCAACCGGGCAGCCGCAGGACGTGCCCCGTCCCGATGCCCTCCGCCTCCCAGGCCCTCACCATGTCGGCGCTGAAATCGTCGTCGCCCAGGGCGGTGACGTAGGAGGTGGAGACGCCGAGCCGTGCGAGGTACAGGGCCGTGTTGAGCGTGTCCCCGCCGTAGGAGCGGGCGAGCAGCCCGTCCGGCCGGGTGCGCAGCTCCACCATGCATTCGCCGAGACAGGCGACGCTCGGACCCTCACCCGCCATCACGTCGCCGCTCCGCTCCGACGGGCCGAGACCGCTGCCTCAGTGAAGTGTCGCACTCACTCGGTTCCTGCGTGCCCGCACGAACGTATTGTTTTTGCACCAATCGACCAGTCCCGGCCGACGCTCGCAAAGACGGGGGTGGCGTCCGATCCAGAACCCTAGCGGCACTGTTGGTCGAGCATCTTCGCGATGTCGAGCCCGCCGAGGGACATGCCGCGCTTGAAGGGCGGCCCGGGGGAGATCCGGACGCGGCCGGTATCGCTGAAGAGTTCGAGGGGCTGCTTCACGCTCCATGATCCGTCGGGATTGTGCGTGAAGCGCGAGCAGTCCATCTCCATCTGGCCCGTCGGCTGCTGCGCCTGGACTGGCGCCGCGAGCAGCACCCCTGCGACAAGGCTGAAAAAGGCAGATCGCGACAGCATGAACCGGTCTCCGGTGCGCGGCGGACGATCATCAGGGTAGGGGCCTCCCGTGCGAAAGCCAGACGGGGTTCCGGGGCTGCGACCGCCACACCCTCGCCGGCGCGCGATTTTGTCCGCCCGCCTGACAAGCGCCGTCTGCGGCACCATATCCGGCTGAGACGCGCAACGATCGACGGATGATGACGATGCAGACGCAGACGGCAGTGCTGGCGGGCGGGTGCTTCTGGGGGATGCAGGATCTGATCCGGCGCCAGGAAGGTGTTGTGTCGACCCGGGTCGGCTACACCGGCGGCGACGTTCCGAACGCGACCTACCGCAACCACGGCACCCACGCCGAGGCGATCGAGATCGTCTACGACCCGTCGCGCACGAGCTTCCGGCGCCTGCTGGAATTCTTCTTCCAGATCCACGACCCGACGACGCCGAACCGGCAGGGCAACGACCGCGGCCTCAGCTACCGCTCGGCGATCTTCTACGGCGACGAGGAGCAGCGCCGCGTGGCGAAGGACACCATCGCCGACGTCGACGCCTCTGGCCTCTGGCCGGGCAAGGTCGTGACCGAGGTGGCGCCCGCCGGGCCGTTCTGGGAGGCCGAGCCGGAGCATCAGGATTACCTGGAGCGCCGCCCGGACGGCTACACCTGCCACTTCATCCGGCCGAACTGGGTGCTGCCCGCGCGGGCCGCCGCAGCGCAGGACGCCTGAGGCGCGACCGGACCCCTTCGAGCCGTCTCGATCGGGGACCGGCGCCGACGCGTCGCATCCCTCCGGCCCGCCACGCGTTGGTGCCGGCTCCCGCTCGAGGGAGCCTATCCGGGGGGCCTGCCACCATGTCCGACACACCGCGTCCTGACGATCCGCTGCCGCCCATCGGCGATCCGCCGCCCGATCCGGTCCCGGCGCCCGATCCGGCGCCTCCCATCGGCGATCCGCCGGGCGAGCCTCCGGCGCCGCAGCCGCCGGGTCCGATCAACCGGGCGTGACGGGGCGGGCGCTCCGCGTTTCCGGCGCGGGGCGCGGCGCGCCCTGCGTCACCGGCGGCCGGGACCATGCCGTGCCGCCGGCGTTGTCGCGTACGGTCACGCTGACGGAGTCCCCATGCTGAATCCCTTTTACGCCGCGTTCCTTCTCGCCGTCGAAGCGCAGAAGGTGGTGGAGTTGCGGCTCGTGCGGATCGCGTGGGGCGGGGCCGAGGCCCAGGCCGAGATGGTGTCCATGGTCGAGGAGAAGGTCTTGGCCGCGATGGAGGCGACCAATACGCTGATGACCGGTGGCAGCGCCGGGGACGTCCTCGCGCGCTACCGGGAACTGGTCGCCGACAACACCCGCCGGCTCACCGCCTGAGAGCGTTCCGTCCCGGCACCGCCCGTCACGCGACGGGCGGCGGCGCCCCGGCGCCCTCTACGAGATACCGCATGAACAACTCGCTCGTGGCCCGGTCGGCATAGGCGTCGATCGTCTCGGCCGGAAGCGGCGGCACCAGCGATGTCATCGGGCGGCCTTCGAGCAAGCCATCGATCTCCCGCGGCATCAATCCGGCTTCCGTCGCCTCGCGAAGTGCCGTCTCGCCGTAGGGATCCATTGAAACTCCTCGCTTCGCGTGTGGCGACGGGCTGGGACTCGGGAGGCCCGGCCGCGCGGCGGTATCGGGCGCCCTGGGGCACGGGGGCGCCGATACAACCAGGGGATTGGGTTAGGCCCGGACGGCCCCGGAAACCGCGACAGGCGCGGTGCGACCCGGCGGTGACGGACGGATCTTCGGGAGCCACCCGTCCGGTCGGCGCCGCTGTACAACGTGAGATAGTGCGCTGGGCGGCGATGTCACTGGTTGCCGTCTACCGGTAGGCCGCTTTTATTGCGGATCGGCGCGCGAAAAGGAAGGATGGCGCGGCCTTGCGAGACGTTGTCCCGTCTTCCCGGCCTGTGGGGAGCAGGGTGTGGCATCGACGTCATGCCGAATGTTTCAGTTTGTTGCCCGAGTACATCCCGGCGGCCGTATTCGACCGAGTCGGCTCTCGTGCCTCGATTATCGCTTCTCTGAGCTTGTATGGACGATCATGGATCCACGGCCGGGCCGGCTCGATCCGCTCGCCCACGGCTCTCGCAATATGATCCAAGCCCTGCCGGAAATGCCAGGCTTGTCTTCGCTGGTTGGTCTGAGCGCAAATTACGCAGAACAACAGTCTTGGTGTGCGATACGGAACCGAATCAACAGTCGTGATTTGTCGGTCGTTCGGACGGTTCAAGTCGGGGCAGGCGCGATGATCGGGGAAGCTTGGCGGAGACGGGGTCGGCTGGTTCACGGCATGCTCGCCACCGCCGCCGGCTGGTGTGCCGGCCCGGGAATCGCGCTGGCGCAGACGGCGGAGGTGGATGCACCCGTGAGCCGTCCGGCCCCCGCCTTCACCTACAGGGAGCTGACATCGAGGCTCCCCCCGCCCTCGCCGGTCCCGGTGAATGCCGATGCCGGGGCAGACCGTGGCGAGACCTCCGCGCTCAGCCTCCCCACCCGGTCGCGATCGCCGCTGTCCGATGCCTCGCCCGCGCCCGGTCCGGCCGGCCTGATGGGCCGCTTCGGCGAGGCGGTGGCCGCCGAGCCCGCGCGGGCGGGCCTCACGGTCATCCCCTCGGAGCGCGAGCAGCCCCGCGACGCCGCGGCGAGACCGATCGGAAGCGGGCGGGCGAGCTGGTACCAGCACCCGGGGAAGACCGCGAGCGGTGAGCTCTTCGATCCGAACCGGCTCACCGCCGCGCACCACAGCCTGCCCTTCGGCACGAAGGTGAAGGTGGTGAACAAGAGGAACGGCCGGTCGGTCGTCGTCGAGATCACCGACCGAACCAACGAGCGCACCAAGACGAAGCGCGACTACGCGATCGACCTGTCGCGGGCCAGCGCCAGGAAGATCGGCCTCGACGGCATCGGACAGGTGGCCCTGTACAGGGTCGACTGACGGGCGCGCCGGACCGGGCTGGCGTGCGCCTCCCGGATCGTCAGAAGCCGCCCGTCTGGCCGTCCTTGCGGGGGTCCGACCCGCCCACGTATCCGTCCTGAAGCCGCCGCACGAGCTGGGCGCCGCCGAAGCCGAAGGCGGAATCCGGCGGCTCGCGGATGAGTTCGTGGCCGAGCGCCTCGAGTCCGGACAGGACCGGGGCCGGGAAGCTGACCTCGACCGCGACCTGCTGGCCGGCCACGTGGCGCCAGCGCGGCGCATCCGCGGCGGTCTGCACGTCCTGGCCCCAGAGCTGCGTGCGCACGAGGATCTGCAGGTGTCCCTGGGCCTGGATCGGACCGCCCATGCAGCCGAAGGCCATCAGCGGCGCGCCGTCCTGCATGACGAATCCGGGAATGATGGTGTTGAACGGACGCTTGCGCGGGCCGACCCTGTTGGGGTGTCCCTCGGCCAGGGTGAAGCCGAAGCCGCGGTTCTGGAGGCTGATGCCGGTTCCCGGCACCACCACGCCCGAGCCGAAGCCCGCGTAGTTCGACTGGATGTAGGACACCATCATGCCCTCGGCGTCGCCGGTGGCGAGGCACACCGTGCCGCCCTCGTGCGGCGCGCCGGCCCCGAAGACCTGCGCCCGCGAGCGGTCGATCAGGGCGGCGCGTCTGGCGAGGTAGGCCGGATCGAGCAGGTGGGCGGGGGTGACGCGGGTCATGTGACGCGGGTCGGCGGCGTAGGCGTAGACATCCGCGAGGGCGAGCTTCATCGCCTCGATCTGCAGATGGAGCGCGGCGGCGCTGTCCACCGGCAGGTCCTCGATCCCGGCGGCCTGCAGGATTCCGAGCGCCATCAGCGCGGCGATGCCCTGGCCGTTCGGCGGGATTTCGTGCAGGCTCGCGCCCGCGAAATCCTGACTGAGGGTGCCGCACCAGTCGGCCTCGTGCGCGGCGAGGTCGTCCTCGGTGAGGGCGGCCCCGTGCCGGCGGGCGAAGTCGGCCATCGTCTCGGCCAGCGCGCCGCGGTAGAACGCCTCGCCGCGCGTCTCGGCGATGGCGCGGAGCGTGCTGGCATGGCCTGGCGCGCGAAAGAGCTCCCCCGCCGCCGGGGCACGGCCGCCGGGCATGAAGGTCTCGGCGAAGCCCGGCTGGTCCTTCAGCTCCGCGGCCCCGCGCCGCCACAGCTCCGCAATGACCGGCGTGACGAGGAACCCGCCCTCGGCATAGCGGATCGCCGGCTCGAACAGCGTTTCGAAGGGGAGGCGGCCGAAGCGGCGGGACAACTCCACCCAGGCCGAGACCGCCCCCGGCACCGTGACGGTGTCCCAACCCCGCACGGGGAACGTCGCGTGGCGGGCGTAGCGCTCCGGCGTCCAGGCCGCGGGTGAGTGCCCGGAGGCGTTGAGCCCGTGGAGTTCTCCCTCCGCCCACAGGACGCAGAAGGCGTCCGATCCGATGCCGTTGCCCGTCGGCTCGACCACCGTGAGGGTGATGGCGGCGGCGATGGCGGCATCGAGGGCGTTGCCGCCCCGCTCCAGCATCACCAGTCCCGCCTGGGTCGCCAGGGGCTGCGACGTGGCCACGAGGTTGCGGGCGAAGACCGGGGAGCGACGCGACGCGTAGATCGCGTCATGGCGGTATGTCATGGCCTGCACCCTCTGGAGCGACGAGCGTCCTTCGCCGCGACCATAGCAAAACCCTCCGGCCCCATCGCGGATTATCGCGCAGACACGGCGTCGCCCGATGACGTCACCTCCCTCGCCGCGACGGGGCGGCCGGGCGGCCCCGGGATGACGCATGCGGCCTCAATGACTGAGGAGGCAGCAGATCGGGCAGGCGTTCAGGAGGTCGCGGGTGACGCCGCCGAAGGCCCATTCCCTCAGGCGGGAATGGCCGTACGCCCCGGCCACGAGGAGGTCGGCGGCCTCATCGCAGGCAAGCTCGATCAGCGCCTCGGCGGTGGACGCACCCTCCGGCGGTCGCGTCGCGGCCACCGCCTCGACGTCGTGCGCCGCGAGGTAGCGGATCAGCGGTGTCGGATCGCGGGGGCGCCCCTCCTCGATCGTGCAAACGACGACCTTTGCGGCCCGCTTCAGGAACGGCATTGCATCGGTCACGGCACGGCGCGCCTCGCGGGTGTCGCGCCAGGCGACCGCGACGCGCCGCGCGTCCAGATGGTCCACCCGAGGGGGCACCACCATCAGCGGCCGACCAAGATCCATCACCAGGTCGCCCGGATGGGCCGACAGGTGTCGCAGCCCCCCGGGATCGGGGCGACCGGTGACGACCAAGCCCGCGCGGGCGGCCTGGCGCATGACGAAGGACAGGGGATCGTCGATGTCCGACGCCCACTCCCGACTGCTCCACTCCGCCGCCGCCACCTCGAACAGCGCATGGGCGTCGGCCAGGCCGAGCAGGCAGGACTCCTGGAGAAGGGTGAGCGTGCGGGCATCCACGACCGGCCCCCCGGCGGGCTGGATGCAGGGCGGCATCCGGGCGGATACCCCGAGCAGCCCGCTCCCGAAGGCGTCGGCGAGATGGCCCGCGATGCGCACCCGTCCGTGGGCGCCCTCCTCAGTGTCCACCGTTACCAGGATCGTGCCGTAGCCCATGTCGGCCTCCCCGTGGGGTCGCCTCAGCCGGACCCCGGCGTCCGGAGTTCAGGAAAGAAGGAAGAGCAGACCGGTCAGCACCGCCGAGGCGGCGACCGCCAGGCCCAGGGCCTGGAGGCTTCCGAGGGCTCGATACCGGTACCCGTCCTCGATCACGCCTCCGGCACCCGCAGCCACGGGCACGGCGCGCACGGCGGAACCGCGCGGCATCCGGACATCCCGCACCACCGTCACCGAGGTGACACCCACGACTGTCGACATCGCCATCTCCCTGTCTCGAACACGGGAGCATCCTGGCGAAGCCGCGGGGCGATGCCTTGATTTAGCGCAAGGATCGCGCATCCGCCGGGCGCCGCGCCGCCACCGTCGGGCGGGGCCGCCCGAGGGGCGGCCCGTCACGCGGGGCGCGGCGCGGCCTCGTCCCGCGGGGGCGTCATGTCCCGGATCAGCGCCTCGACCGCGCCCTCGGCGCTCGCGGCCAGGGCGCGGGCGGCCTCCAGGGTCGCCGCGTAGGCCTCGACGCCGTCCCGCGCGACCCTTGCCTCGTCGAAGCCCTCGACCTCGCGGCAGGCGTCCGACAGGGACGTGAAGCCGATCATCGCCGACGAGGCGCAGAGGGTGTGGGCGCTGCGCCGATGCGCGGCCCGCGACGCCGCGCTGCCGGACTCGCCCCGGAAGCTCGTGCTCAGTTCGGTCGTGAAGATGGCGAGCACCTCCCGCAGGCGGGTCGGCGACAGGGTCCGCCGGGTCGCGAGGTATGTCGTCCGGTCGAGGCCGGGATGGAGCACGCCCCCGTCCGACCCGCCGGCCGGCAGGAGGCGGGCGACGGTCGCCAGCAACTCCGTCCGGTCGAAGGGCTTGCCCACATGGGCGTCCATCCCCGCCGCCCGGTAGGCCTCGATCTGCTCGGGCAGGACGTTGGCGGTCATCCCTACGACCGGCACCCAGGCGGCGGGGGCGGGGAGCGCGCGGATCGCGCGGGTGGCCGTCATCCCGTCCATGCCCGGCATCTGCACGTCCATGAGGACGAGGTCGAACCGCTCGGCCTCGATCGCCGCGACGGCGGCGGCGCCGTCGGCGACGGAGCGCACGGAATGGCCCGCCCCGGCCAGCACGGCCTCGGCCAGCTCCCGGTTCACGCCCGAGTCATCGACGAGGAGGAGGCGCCCCCGGCGGGACGGCGGGGCCGTCGCGACGGTCTCTTCCGCCGAGGCGGGGGCGGTCGGCGGCAGGCGGATCGTGAAGGCGAAGGTCGATCCGGCGCCCGGCTCCGACGTGACCTCGACCGTGCCGCCCATGAGTCCGACGAGGCGGTGGCAGATGGCGAGGCCGAGGCCCGTGCCGCCGTAGTCCCGCTGGATCGAGCCGTCGAGCTGGCTGAAGTGCCGGAACAGCCGGTCGCGCTTGTCTGCGGGGATGCCGATGCCGGTGTCGACGACTCGCATCGCGATCCCCTCGCCCGAGGGATCCTCGCCCGGCGCGACGGCGAGGGTCACGGAGCCCGTTGCCGTGAACTTCACCGCGTTGTTGAGCAGGTTGAGCAGGACCTGCCTGAGGCGGTTCTCGTCGCCCAGGACCCAGCGCGGGAGCGCGGGATCCACCCGCAGGTGCAGGGCGAGTTGCTTGGCCTCGGCCGACCCCCGCACGATGGCGATACAGTTGTCGAGGAGCGGATGCAGGGCGAAGGGCCGCTCCACCAGCTCCACCGCGCCGGCCTCGACCTTGGAGAAGTCGAGGATGTCGTTGACGACGGTGAGGAGCGCGGCCCCCGAGGACCGCACGAGGTTCGCCTGCCGCCGGGTGGCGGGGTCGAGGCGCCCCGACGCGAGCATCAGGTCGGTGAAGCCGAGGACGGCGTTGAGCGGGGTGCGGATCTCGTGGCTCATGGTGGCCAGGAAGTCCGTCTTGGCCCGGTTCGCCCGATCGGCCTCGGCCTTGGCCGCAATCAGGGCGATCTCCGCCTCCTTGCGGGCCGTCGTGTCGAGGGTCAGCCCGAGGACGCGGACCGTCCTGCCCGCGGCGTCGGTCTCCACCCGGCCGCGCGCGTTGATCCAGCGGAGGCCGCCGTCCGGCAGGGGCACCCGGAACTCTGTGGTGTAGCTGCCGCCATGCGCGACGGCGCGGGCGAGGTCCGCGAGCACGTGGGGGACGTCGTCGGGATGGGCGAGGGCGCGCCACTCCCGTTCGACATCGATCTCGACCTCCCGGTCGGGCAGCCCGTGCTGGCGGGCGCATTCGCCCGAGAGCAGCACCCGGCCCGTCGCGACGTCGTAGCTCCAGATGCCTGCTTCGGCGGCCCGCATCTCGGCCTTGTGCCGGTAGCGCTCGCTCAGGTCGATGGCGATGCCGAGGTAGCCGAGGTCCTGCCCGTCGTCGGAGCGCAGCAGGCTGACGCTGAGGAGCACCGGCAGCCTCTCGCCCCCCTTCGTGACGTAGGTCCACTCGCGGGTCTCGGGCCGCCCCTGCCTGGGACGCGTGACGAAGACGTCGATGCCGGGCGCGACCGGCGTGCCCGTTTCGGCGGAGAGCACCTCGGCGCCGCGCGCGACTTCGTCGGGGTCGTGGAATGCCGCCGGGCTCATCCGGCCGACGACTTCCTCCGCCGCGTAGCCGAGCAGGCGCTCGGCGGCCGGGTTGAACAGGGTGACGGTCCCCCCGAGGTCCGTGGCGATGACCGAGTGGCCCGCGTATTCGACCACGGCGCGCTGCAGGGCGGAGCTGGCCCGGAGGGCGGCCGTCCGCTCCGCCACCTGCCGTTCGAGCGTGGCGTTGAGGGTCCGGATCTGCTCGTCGGCGGCGACCTGCTCCGTGCTGTCGCGGATCACCGTGGCGACGCCGATCACGTGCCCCTCCGGCGCGCGGATGGGGGCGACGCTGACCTGCACGGGGAAGAGGGTGCCGTCCCGCCTCTCGCGCCAGGAGGCGAAGGGTGGGGTCGGCTCGCCCCGGCGCGCCCGCAGCAGGCACCACCGTTCCTCCGCCTGGAAGCCGGAGGGAATCATCACCTCCGCCGCCTGCCGGCCCACCGCCTCCGCCGCCGAAACGCCGAACAGGCGCTCCGCCGCCGGGTTGAAGTCGGTGATCACCCCGTCGAGCGTCTTGCCGACCATGGCGTCCTGCGCGCTCTCGACGATGGCGGCCAGGCGGCTGTTGTCGGCCGCCGCCGCCCGCTGCACGCGGTGGCCGTAGGCGCGCATTGCCGTGAGGCAGGCCAGGAGACCCGTCAGCGCCACCACGGCGAGGGCCGGGCGGAGGGGCGGCAGGAGACCCAGTTCCGCGACGAGGGCGGGCTTGGCCCACGTCGTGACGTGCCATTCGCGGCCGTAGACGGCGATCGACGTGGTCCGGGAGAGGCCGGGTACCGCCCCGTCCGGCGCGTCCGAGGCGAAGAACTCGCCCTCGCCGGACCCCGTGTCCCGGATGCCGACGGAGACGGTGCCGTGCCCGATGTTCAGCCCCGCGAGCATCTCGTCGATCACGAGGGGAGCGTAGGCCCAGCCGACCGTCGCAGCCCTCCGGTCATCGGGCCCATCGGCCTTCGCGGCGGTCCTGAGGACCGGGAGGAGCAGGAGGAACCCCCGCCCGTTCAGGCCGGATGCCTGGACGAGGGTGATCGGGGCGGTGAGGACGGCCTTCCCCGTCTCCATCGCGAGGTCTGCGGCCGCGCGCCGGTGTTCCTCGGAGGCCACGTCGAGCCCCAGGGCCGCCGCGTTGCGGTCGTGCGGGGAGACGAACTCGATGACGTAACGATCCCCGTCCTGCGGCGAGAGTTGCCGGAGCGCGAAGGCGGGATCGCCCTCGGTCCGCGCCCGGCCGAGGAAGGTCGCCTCGTCGCGGCGCGCCACCCGCCGGATGAAGCCGTATCCCCTCATGCCCGGGAACTCGGTATCGGCGTCCCGGCTCTCGGCGTAGCGGTCGAACTCTTCCTTCGTGACCACATCGACGCCGACCGCCGCGATCGCCCCGCGGACCCCGCGCAGGGCCTTCTCGTACAACGCCATCCGCTCCCGGATCGCGGAGACGGCGTGATCCGCCATCTGCACGTAGCGGGCTTCGGCGAGCTGATCGTTGCGGAGTTGGGTGAGCCACGCGGCGCAGACCGCGAGGGCGACTCCGGCGATCAGGACGGCCACCGTGGTCCAGGCCGAAGGCGCGACACCGCGCCTCCGGGCGATCCGCTGGAGCGCCCGCGCCCGGAGGCGGCGGGCGATCACGACCGCGATCCCCGGATCACGACGCCCGTCCGCCGCGCACCGATCCCGTCCGCATTCTCGCGCCTTGCGTTCGCGCCGATCCGTGTTCCAGGCGAGACGCAGCATGGATCGACGGGGCGGCGACTTTCCTTCATTTGAAATACCGCATCGGTCTAACACATATCTTCTTAATAGTCCGGATGTCTATCTGGAGCGTTATCTTTCGCCGTTCTCTATTTTATTGCATTGACCGGAAAAATAGCATTCGACCGGTCCGAGCCACGGCACGGCCGGAGCCCCGGCGCCGGGCTTCGCCGTCGGTGCGGGAACCGCCGCGAGGTCCTGTGTTTAAGTGATCGACACCACGTCGCAGGGGAGGCCGGGCCGTGACGCAGGAGACCGCGCACCTCCGCAGCAGGGAGTCGAGATCCGCCCCGCTGCGCTCGCGGTCACGGGGGATGCGGCCGTGAGCGACTACGATGTCCTCGATCCTCGCTTCGCCCGCCTGATCATCGGTCATGCCAAGCTGGAGCGTCTGTGGACCGGCGGCCGCTGGACGGAGGGGCCGGTCTACGTTCCGGCCGCCAAATCCGTCCTCTGGTCCGACATCCCCAACGACCGGCTGATGCGCTTCGACGAGACAGACGGGTCGGTCTCCGTCTTCGAGTCGCCCTGCGGGTATCAGAACGGGCATACCCTCGACCGCGAAGGCCGGGTCATCGCCTGCGAGCACGGCGGACGCCGGGTCTCCCGCCTCGAGCATGACGGGCGATGGTCGGCCCTGGCCACCCGGTTCGAGGGCCGCCGCCTCAACTCGCCCAACGACGTCGTCGTCAGGTCCGATGGCAGCATCTGGTTCACCGACCCGACCTACGGGATCGACAGCCACTACGAGGGCGAGGCGGCCGAGAGCGAGATCGGCCACGCCCACGTCTTCCGCCTCGATCCGGCCACGGGCGGGCTCACGGCGGTTGTCAGCGATATGGTCCGGCCCAACGGCCTGGCCTTCTCGCCCGACGAGCGCACCCTCTACGTCGCGGAGACGGGCGTCACCCATGTGCCCGGCCTGCCGGTGGTCATCCGTGCCTATCCCGTGGCGGACGGACGGCTGGGGCCGGGCCGGGACTTCGCCGTGAGCGAAGCGGGCCTGTTCGACGGGTTCCGCTTCGACCGGGAGGGCAACCTGTGGACCTCCAGCGCCGATTCCGTCCGGGTCTACGCGCCCGACGGCACGCAGATCGGCCGCATCCGTATCCCCGAGATCGTCTCCAACCTGTGCTTCGGGGGGCCGAAGCGGAACCGGCTGTACATCACCGCACAGACCTCGCTCTACGCCATCTACGTCAAGGCCCACCCGCCCGGCTGTTAGGGCCTTCCCGGTCGGCCCTGGATCGAAGCGCTCCCCGTTCCCGCAATCGCGGCGAAGCGATCGAGGGAGCCGTCCCGTCCTCAGGCGTCCCGCTGCCCGGATTGCCTCGCTCCGCCCGCACCGACGACGAAGAATCTGTGCGGCTCCGGCGCATGATTGCGCACAATGCGCATAATAATTGACTGAATGCGCGTATTGCGCAAAAAATGTTAAGGAGCCTCGATCGGCCTGGCGGGCCGCAGAACATAATTGCTCAAACCATGCAGGGAGGACGCGGCGATGCAATTGCCGATCAAACGGACCATTGACCGCGTTCCGGGGGGCATGATGGTCGTCCCCCTCCTGGCCGGCGCGCTGATTGCCACCTTCTTTCCCGGCACGCCGAAGTTCTTCGGATCGTTCACGGGTGCCCTGTTCTCCGGTGCGCTGACGATCCTCGCGGTGTTCTACGTGTGCATGGGCGCCAGCATCGATTTCCGGGCGACCCCGTACATCGTGAAGAAGGGCGGCACGCTTCTCGTCGTGAAGGTCGGGATCGCCCTCGTCCTCGGCCTGGTCTTCGGGCGCTTCCTGGGGGAGGCGCCGGTCGCCGCCGGCATGTTCGCGGGGCTGTCGACGCTGGCCATCGTCGCCAGCCTGAACGACACGAACGGCGGCCTCTACATGGCGTTGATGGGCCAGTACGGCCGCCCGCGGGACGTGGGCGCCTACACGATCATGTCCCTGGAAAGCGGTCCGTTCCTCACCATGGTCACCCTCGGCGTCGCCGGGCTCTCGGCCTTTCCCTGGCAGACCCTGGTCGGCGCCATCCTGCCCCTGTTCGTGGGCATGATCATCGGCAACCTCGACCGGGAGATGCGGGACTTCCTGAGCCGGGCGATCCCGGTCATGATCCCGTTCTTCGCCTTCGCCCTCGGCGCGGGCCTCGACCTGACCAAGGTCTGGCAGGCCGGCCTCCTGGGGCTCGCCATGGGCGTCGCCGTGGTGGTGCTGACGGGCATCCCCCTGTTTCTGGCCGACCGCCTGACGGGAGGGACCGGCGTGGCGGGCGTCGCCGCCGCCTCGACCGCCGGAAACGCGGCCGCCGTGCCGGCCATCGTCGCCGCCGCGAACCCGGCCTATGCCGACGCCGCCGGCCCCGCGACGATCCTGGTGGCGGCCTGCGTCGTCGTCACGGCCATCCTGGTCCCGATCGCCACGGCCTGGACATCCAGGATCGTCGGCCCCGGCGCCGACGAGGCGGAGACGCCCGTGGTCGAGCCCGCACCCGCCGGCCGGGCCTGACATGGATCCGCGGTGGCTCATCCTCGCCGACGACCTCACCGGCGCCGCCGACTGCGCCATCGCGTTCCGGCGACGCGGCCGCGCCGCCGCCGTCGTCTGGGGTCAGGCGGCGTGGGACGAGGCCGTCCCGGTCCTGTCCTACGATGCGGACAGCCGCGGTCTCGCCGAGGCCGAGGCCGCGCGACGCCATGCGGCGCTGCTGCGGCAGCTCCCCGGCGAAGGCCGCCGCGTGTTCAAGAAGATCGATTCGACCCTGCGGGGGCAGCCCGCCGCCGAGATCGCGGCGACCCTGGCCCACCTCCGGCGCACCCATGGATCGGCGTTCGGGATCCTCGCGCCGGCCTTCCCGGGCACCGGCCGGACCACGGTCGGCGGTCGCGTCCGGGTGGGCGGGCGCCCGCTGGAGGAGACGGAGGTCTGGCGGCGCGACCATCGCTACGACAGCGCCGACCTCGGCGCGATGCTCGCCACCGCCGGCCTCGCGTCGCGGACGCTGCCGCTGGCGACGATCCGCGACGGAGCGCTGGACGATGCGTTGGCGGAGGCGGGCGCCACGGGCGGCCACATCGCCGTCTGCGACGCCGAGACCGACGACGATCTGCGCCGCATCGCGCAAGCCGGGCTGGCGATGGGAGACACGGCCTTCTTCATCGGCAGCGCCGGGCTGGCCCATGCCCTCGCCGCCGCGCTGCCGCCCCGGGCGGCCGACCCGGTTCGCACCGGGCCGAACGGGGGCGGCACGCTGCTCGTGGTCGGCTCGATGTCGGAAGTGTCCCGGGCCGCCGCCCGGCGCCTCGTGTCCGGCGGCGCCGTCCTGCACCTGCCCGTCACGCCGCAGACGCTCCTCGCGGAACCGCAGGGGCGGGCGGAGCTGGCGACAAGGGTGGCGGCGCGGCTCGCGTCCGGCGACGATGCCCTGGTGGAGATCGTGCTCGCGGGCGAGCCCGACATGAGCCTCGGCCCGAGGCTGGCCCACGCCCTGGCCGAGGCGCTCGCGCCCGTCGCCGGGCGGATCGGCGCCCTCGCCGCCACCGGTGGCGAGACCGCCGCCGCCCTCCTGACACGCCTCGACATCCGGGGCATCCACCTCGCGGACGAGATCGAGCCCGGCGTCTCGCTCGGCCTGACCCTGGGGCGGCTCTCGATCCCCATCGCGACCAAGGCGGGCGCCTTCGGCGACGCCGACAGCCTCCTCCGCATCCGAGACCGCCTGCGCGCAGTGCGAACCGAAGGAAGTCTGACATGACCCGTCCGACCATCGCGATCACCATGGGCGATCCCGCCGGCATCGGGCCGGAGATCATCATGAAGGCCCTGGCCCACCAGGACGTCCACAACCTCTGCCGCCCGCTGGTGATCGGCGATGCCGAGCGCCTGCGGCAGGCGGGCCGCATCGTCGGGGCCGACACCGCGGTCGCGTCGCTGGGCGCGGCGGCCGAGGCCGATTTCGGCGTCAACGCCGTGCAGTGCGTGGACCTGAAATGCGTCCCCGCCGACCTGCCCTTCGGCCGCGTCTCGGCCGTGGCGGGCGAGACGGCCTACCGGTGCATCGCGAAGGCGGTGGAGATCGTACAGGCGGGCGCGGCCCAGGGGATCTGCACGGCGCCCCTGTCCAAGGAGGCGCTGCACGCCGCGGGCCGCAAGTTCCCCGGCCACACCGAGATGCTGGCGCACCTGACCGGCACGCCGGAGGTCTCGATGATGCTGGTCTCGCCCAAGCTGCGGGTGATCCACGTCACCACCCATATCGGCCTGATCGACGCCATCGCCCGGATCGAACCGGGTCTCGTGGAGCGGGTCATCGCGCGGGGGCACGCCGTCCTCGTGAAGGCCGGAATCGCCGACCCGAAGATCGGCGTCTGCGCCATCAATCCCCATGCCGGCGAGAACGGGCTGTTCGGCCACGGCGAGGAGGCGGAGAAGATCGCCCCGGCGGTGGAGGCGTGCCGGGCCAGGGGGTGGGACGTGCGCGGCCCGCTGCCGGCCGACACGCTGTTCTTCCTCGCGGGGCGGGGCGACTACGACATGGTCGTCGCCATGTATCACGACCAGGGCCATGGCCCGATCAAGGTCCTCGGCCTCGAAGCCGGGGTGAACATCACCGTCGGCCTGCCCGTGATCCGCACCTCGGTCGATCACGGCACCGCCTTCGACATCGCGGGCACGGGCCAAGCGGACGAGCGGAGCCTGATCGAGGCCCTGCGGCAGGCAGTGGACCTCGCGCCGAAATCGCTGGCGGCCTGACCTCTGCCCCGGCATTAATCGGCGGCCGCCCGTCGCGGGCGGGGGGAGACGACACCGGGATGCGGGGGACGGAACGCCGTGCGCGGCTCTTGGCGGCGCTGGAGCTCGGCGAGATCGACGTGGACGATCTCGCACGGCGATTCGGCGTCTCGGCCTCTACCGTGCGGCGGGACCTCCAGCACCTGTCGGACACCAAGGCCGTTCGGCGGACTTACGGCGGCGCCATCCTCGCAGGAAGCCCCCTCGAAACCACCCTGGACCAGAGGCTCGCCATCGACGGGCCGGAGAAGCAGGCCATCGCGCGGGCGGCCCTGGCGCTGATCGAGGACGGCGAAACCCTGATCCTGGATGCCGGCTCCACGGTGACGGCCTTCGGCCGCCTCCTCCTGGACCGGCGCCTTCGCATCATCACGAACAACCTTGCGTTGCTACCCTATCTCGCCCGCGCCCCCGGCATCGACCTGATCGTCCTCGGCGGCGGCTTGCGGGCGACGAGCATGAGCACCGTCGGACCCCTGGCCGTCGATGCGCTCCGGAGGCTGACGGCCGACCGCATGGTGACGAGCGCGGACGGGGTCGTGGCGGGACGCGGATTGTGCGAGGCGAGCCTCGATCAAGTCGCCCTCAAATCCGCGATGATGGCGCAGGCCGGCGACATGATCGTGCTCGCCACCGCCGGCAAGCTCGGCCGCGCGGAGCAGATGGCCTGGGCGCCCTTGCCCCGTCGCTGGACGCTCGTGACCGACGCCCGCGCCTCCCAGGCCGCACGGCACGCCTTGACCGGGGCGGGCGCGCGGATCGTCGTGGCGGAGGTCTGACGGGACGCCGGGACGATTCCCGCCGTCCCTGCGGGCGGAGCGAGGCGATCCGGGGCGGCGCCACGCACGATCGGAGGCGGCCCGGATCGCGTCCCTCCGCGCACGGGACGGCGTGGGAAACGACGCAAGGCGGCTTGCGCGCCCGCGGTCAGTTCCAGGTGTGCAGGACCGTGCGCCAAGCGCCGTCGCGCTTCTCCAGAACGTTGACCCAGTTGCCCTCGAACTTCTTCTTGGCGCCGCCCTCGGCCGGGCCGGCCATCTCCCAGCGGCCCGATACGATCAACAGGTTGTCCTTCGGAAGGGCCGTCTTCACGGTCGTCCTGTGGTCCTCCCAGCCCTTTGCTTTGAGGCCCGAGAAGAACGTCCGTATGCCTTCGCCCGATTGCGGCATCCCCTTGGTGATGACGATGGCATCGGAGGTATAGAGTTTGCCCAGGGTTTCCATGTCGCCGCTGTTGTAGGCTTCGTCCCACTTGGTCGCGGCATTTTGAGCGTCGGTTTGCAGCGTATCCGCCAAGACGGAACTTGCGAAGATCGACATCGCGATGGCAACAACAGGAATAGAAATACAACCGCGCATCGTATCCTCCTTTGTTGGTCCGAAAGTTATTGAATTGCTGAAATCGATGCAAGGGTGCTTGTCGGCGGTATTGTAAAATTCAATTTAAGATCATCGGGTGGGATGCACGCCCGGCTTTCCACCCGGGCGGCGGGGCGGATACGGGTTGTGCCCGCGTGATTTCGGTGCGATAGGCCGCCATGGGTGCGCGGTCCGTCGGTCGGGCCGGCAGGTCGAGCGCTGGTCGGGCCGCCAGCGCGGGAGACCCGTGTCCGTGTCATCGCATCACCACGCCGTCCAGCGGACGCGCCGCCGTCCCCTGTCCGCCCTGCGCCACGCCCTGACGAGCGAGGCAGGCGGCGGCCTCGTCCTGATGGGCAGCGCCGCGCTGGCGCTGGCCGTCGCCAACTCGCCGCTGGCCGAGACCTACTTCGCCGCCCTGAAGACCTATCTCGGCCCGTTGTCGCTCCTGCACTGGATCAACGACGCCCTGATGGCGGTGTTCTTCCTGCTCGTCGGGCTGGAGATCAAGCGCGAGGTGCTCGACGGGCGCCTGCGCACGTGGCCCGACCGGGTGCTGCCGGGGCTCGCCGCCCTCGGCGGCATGGCCACGCCCGCCCTCGTCTACGCCGCCGTGAACTGGAACTCGCCCGGAACGCTGCGGGGCTGGGCGATCCCGGCCGCCACCGACATCGCCTTCGCGCTCGGGGTGCTGGCCCTGCTCGGACCCCGTGTGCCGGTCTCCCTGAAGATCTTCCTGACGGCGCTCGCCATCATCGACGACCTCGGCGCCGTGCTCATCATCGCCCTGTTCTACACGGCCGAACTGTCGCTTCCGATGCTGGGCGGGGCCGGGGTGACGCTCGCCATCCTCTACGGACTCAACAGGGCCGGCGTGGCGCGCCTGTGGCCCTACCTGGGTCTCGGCGTCGTCCTCTGGATGTTCGTTCTCGCCTCAGGCATCCACGCGACCATCGCCGGGGTGCTGCTGGCCTTGATCATCCCGCTGCGCCTCAGCGCCGGTAAGCCGGACGATCCGACCTCGCCGCTGCACGTCCTGGAGCACGCGGTCCAGCCCTGGTCGGCCTACCTGATCCTGCCGGTCTTCGGCTTCGCCAACGCGGGCGTGTCGCTGGCGGGGATCACACCGCGGATGCTCCTCGATCCGGTGACGCTGGGCGTGGCGCTCGGCCTGTTCGTGGGCAAGCAGGTCGGCGTGTTCGGCTTCGTGCTCGCCGCCGTGAGGCTCGGGCTGGCGCAGCGCCCAGCCCATGCCGGGTGGTGGCAGGTCTACGGCGTGTCGCTCCTGTGCGGGGTCGGCTTCACCATGAGCCTGTTCATCGGCCTTCTGGCCTTCGCCAAGACCCCCGAACTCGAGGCCGAGACGAAGGTCGGCGTGCTGGTCGGCTCGCTCGCCTGCATGGTCGCCGGCGCGCTGGTGCTGCGCCTCGCCCCGGCTCGCCCGGCCCCGCGCTGAGACGGGACCCGTCGGCAAAATGGCCGGGGCGGAAAGCTCCGCCCCGGCCATGGTCGTCCCCGGAGGATCGGGCTCAGAAGCTGTAGCGCGCTCCGGCTCGTCCGGCCTGGATCGTGTCGGTGGCGGCGATCTCCGCGTCGTAGCTGAGGAAGCCGATCCAGCCCTGGGCGAGGGCGGCGGAGACGCCGGCTCCCACCAGGGCGCGATCCCGGTCGAGGCGCCGCCCCTGGACGAGGAACGGCACCGTCGGCGCCAAGCTGAAGCTCGACTGGATGGTGCGGGCCACGTCGGCGAAGTCGTGAACGTAGGCGCCCTTGATTGCGAAGGTCACCGGAACGCCGTTGAGATCCGCGAAATGCTCCACCCGCGCGCCGATCTGGGACCGCGCGGAGAGGAAGTCCCTGGCCCCGACGTTGAGCGCGAACAGGCCTCCTGTCTCGGTGACCCGGTCCTGGCTGAAGGTCGAGACCTGGAACCCGACGAAGGGCGTCAGCGACGCATCGCGGGCGTAGATGTAGCGGTAGCCCGCCTCGCCGGCCGAGAGGAACTGGTCGCCGGTCAGCTTGCCCCGGGCGCCGCCCGGCTGGAGGGTCTGGAGGCCGGCCAGGGAGCGGTTGAGCTGACCGTCGGCATGGGCGTAGCCCACCGCCGCCGTGGCGTAGAGCGGGCCGCTGGCGATGCCGCCGTAGAGTCCGACCTGGGCGTTGTCGGTGTGGGCGCGCTCGCCCGTTTGCTTCAGGGTGACGTCCACCGAACCGTAGCCGGCGGCGAGACCGATGAAGCTGCCGGTCCCCGGGTGCATGTCGATGCCGGCCGCGACGCCGCCGATGGTCTCGTCGCGCGCCGAGGCGACGGCCGTGCCCGTGACGGTGCCGGTCTGGCCGTAGCCCGTGGCCCACACGCCGTAGCCGCGATTGGTCGTGACGAAGCGGGGCTCCGGCACCGGGCCGCGGTTCGGCACGTCCGCCGCGTAGGTGGCCGGGGGAAGGGTGAAGCCGGTCGCACCGGATTCGAACACACCGGTATAGGCCCGCGCCATGAGGGCGTTGGTGAAGGCCCGGCCCACCCGGAACTGCGGGTCCGCCATCGAGGCGTAGCCCTGGCCCGCGACCCGTTCGAGGATGGCCGAGAGGGCCCGGTCGCTCTGGTTGTCGAGGAAGGTGAGGGCGCCCACGTTGTTGGCGAGCAGGGCATCGAGGCCGCGCGCCACGGCGCGCTGGTTCGGCGTCTGCGCCACCAGGCCGAAGCTCTGCTGCTGCAGGGTCAGGAAGACGTTGTTGGCGTCGTAGGAGGCGACCGGCGCGAGGAGCGTCGGCAGCCCGACCTTCGTGACGAGGTCGAACCGGGTGTTGTCGAAGCCGCCCGTGGCCGTCACCACGGTGTAGCGCGTGCCCGGCGCATAGGCGCCCGCCGCCGCCACGAACTGGAGGGTGCCGCCCAGCGTGGCCGCGCCGTTGACCAGGAGCTTGGAATTGCTGCCGTCGGCCCGTCCGGCGATGGTGAGCTGCGCGCCGCCGTCCTGCTGGTATCCGCCGTTGATCGTGAGCGTGCCGTAGGGCACCGCGGCCGAACCCGGCATGACCACGCCGAAGTTCGAGACGAAGCCGTTGATCTGGCCGTTGCCGGCCAGGGTGCCGCTCTGGCCCACGGTGGTGTCGGCGTTGAGGGTGGAATCGACGGTGAGTGAGCCGCCGTTGATGGCGGCGCCCTGCGAGAAGGTCTGAGTCGTGCCCGCGGAGAGGGTCCAGTCGCCGGCCGTCACCGTGAGGGTCGTGAAGCCGCTCACGTTGCTCGCGAGGGTGCCGCGTCCGCTGCCGGTCGTCGGAGCCGCCGGGGCGGGCCCGTCGTCGTCATCGTCGTCGTCAGGAGCGCCGCCGCCGTTGCCGGCTCCCCCGGCCACGTCCGTCAGGACGAGGCTGTTCGTGCCGAGGCCCCGCGCGGTGATGGCGCCGCCAATCACCGAGGCCGTTCCGAGGGTGATGGTGTTCACCGAGCCCGCAACCTGGCCGGCCGTCCCGACGTCGAGGAAAGAGATGTTGCCGCTGATCGTGCCGTTGTTGGCGATGGTCTGATTGCCCTGGCCGAAGATCAGGCTGCCGTTGATCGTGCCGTCGTTGGTGATCTGCCCGTTCCGGCGGTTGATCACGTTGCTCGCGGCGGTCTGCTGGTCGACATCCGTGATGCGGATGTTGCCGTTGATGACGCCCGTCGCCGTGTTGGTGATGGAGGTGTTGTAGGGCTGGACGGTGGTGCCCGAATAGGTCGCGATGGCGGCCGAGCCGGAGTCGGTGCCCAGGTTCTCGATCGTCCCGCTGTTGACGATCGTATAGGACGAGGCGCGCCCGTTGATGGCGCGGGTGTTGACCCCCGAGGCGGTGATCCGACCCGTGTTGCGGACCGTGAGGGACTCGACGTCGTCGTCGGAATCGATGCCGGCGACGGCTTGGTTCGTCGCGGTGGCCGTGGCGGCGCGGGTCGCCGAAATGGTGCCGCTGTTGACGACGACCAACTCGTCGATGTCCTCGCCCGCATAGATGCCGAGGGCCCGGCCGTTGCCCGCCTGGGTGACGGCGATGGTGCCGCTGTTCACGACTCTGAGGTCGTCGAACTCCGTGCCGGCCGGCACCCCGTCGGCGCCGGTGTAGACGCCGTAGACGCGGAACGTGTTGCCGATCGTCGTGGCCGCCGCCGAGATCGTGCCGGTGTTGTTGAGGGTCACGCCGCTGCCGTAGAGGCTCACCGCGAAGTTGTCGCGGGTGCGCGGCGCGGTGATCGCGATCGTGCCCGCGTTGTTGATCGTGCTGTCGTCGTTCGCGCGCACGGTGGAATAGGCGAGGTTCGCGCCGTTGCCGCCGGTCTGGTTCGAGCCGGTGACCGTCGCGCCCTGCAGGATGTTGACGGTCAGGCCGGTGACGCCGGCGGGCGCGACGAAGCCGGTCGTGGTCGTGTCAGAGCAGGTGACCGTATCGCCGCTGTTGGGAGCGGCGGGGGCGCAGGCGGCGTGGGCGCCGGAGATCGCCGCAGCCCAGACCGGCAAACTCACGAGGAGCGAATGGCGCAGAGTGTCTGCGCGCCCAGGCTTATTCACGGCACGTTCCCCCGATACTGACTCGATCCGTCGAAGCATCTCCTCCGCCGATGGAAGGGCTCCGACCTCAAGTCAGCTCAGATACACATACGTGTCGTATTCGCTCCATACTATTGGACGGGTAGATCTCACAAAATTTTCATCGGTTGCAGGAAAGTAACGGTCCTCCGTTGTGGGGTATTTAGGAAATACTATATGTGACAATTAGGAACGAAAAATAAGCAAGTTTGGCAGGAAGAGGCGGGAGTAATCGGCAATTGAGGCGTGAGGGCCTCGCCGACGCCGTTGCGGGAGGCAGTCGCGACGCTCCGGTCCGCAGCGCGCCGGTCGGGGGACTCGATCGCGGTGTCCGGCATGCACCCGCTCAACCGGCTTTCCGAGAGGCGGCGGAGCGATCCGGGACTATGGAGCCCTCAAGAGTCGCTGCGGGAGGATGCACACGCGCCCGTCGTCCTCGCGTGCGCCTGCGAAGACGACGCGAGGTCGTAAGCCGTCAGGACCAGCCCGGTCGGGCTCTCAGGGCGCGCGACTTCTCTCATGGTCTGTCCGCTCTCGCCGGGACGGCGAGGTCCGCGTCAACGGGCGTTGCCCGGGACCGCATGGAACTGCGGCCCCGCCGGATGCGGGACGAAGAAGGCCCATCCGCCGCCTCCGTCGAGGGGCGAGGGGTGGGCCTGCCGGGGCGGGTGGCCCGCGATCAGACCTCGCGGATGCCGGGCTTGCGGCCGGGTTCGAAGGTGAACTCGACGCCGGCCCGCTCGAGGGCGCAGCGCACCGCCAGAATCGTGTCCGCGCGGGGTCGCACCGACGAGCCGGGATCCTCCAGCCGGTTGATTGTCGAGACGGAGACGTTCGCCCGCGCGGCCAACTCGTCCTTCGACAGGTTGGTCAGTCCCCGGGCCGCGCGGACCTGTCCCGGCGTCAACACGCCGTCGCTGACCGGCAGATCCGGCGTGACCGTCCCCGACCCGCCGGTCTCCGGGACCGGCGCGCCGTAGCGGTTGCGGCCCGGGACGTTGAGACAGACGCCGACCCATTCCCGCACCGAGCCGTCCCTGTTGAGCACCGGGGCGCCCCGGGCGTTGAACCAGCGGTAGATGCCGTCCGCGCACTGGACGCGGTATTCCGTGTTGTAGGGGGCGGTGTGCTCCACCGCCGTCGTCCAGGCGGCGAAGGTCCGGGCGCGGTCGTCCGGGTGGACGGCATCGAGCCAGCCGAGCCCCTGCATTTCTCCGTAGCTCTGCCCGGTGAGCGCCATCCATTGGGGCATCTCGCTCGGTTCGCCGTTCGCCTTGTTGATCCAGAACACCGAGGCGGTGGCAGTGATGAGTGCATTCAGCCGATCGTGCCGCTGCATGAGCGAATTGATGGCATCATGCTGCGCCGTCACGTCGAAAATGACGCCGATGCCCTGGCTCGCCCGGCCCGTGGGCCCGATGATCGCGTCCGCTTGGTGCAAGAGCCAGCGTTGCGTGCGATCCGGCCGGATGACGCGGAACTCGCGACAGACCGACTGCCCGGCCCGCAGGACCGAGATCTGGTCCCCGTGTGCCGCCCGATCCTCGGGATGGATCATGTCCATGATGATGCTGAACGAGATATCCTCGTCCGGGTCGAGGCCGAGGATGCGGTACAGCCCCGGCGACGCCTCGATCATCTCGCTCTCGAGGTCCGCCGACCAGAATCCGACCTTCCCGGTATCCTCGATCAGCTTGAGGAAGTGGCGCGAGGAGACGGCCCGCTGGGAGATGACGATCTCCCCTTCCGGCATCTTGCGCATCAATGACCGTGTCGGCATCGCCTGCTCCCTTGTCCGTTCGTTGCGGCCCCGGCGGTGGAGAAGCCACGATCTTTCTCTCGAAAGAATGAAAATGGCTTCATAAATGTCATTACGTCATCAAAATACGCGAATATCGCGCTGGCGCAAGGAGAATGAACCGCGAATGGATGCTTGCCGTCGCGGCTGTCCACCAAGTGGAAATTGATGAATGGTATGTTTTGCCGTTCCTCGACGGCGTTGAGAACTTCGCAGTCGATATCAAGCTGAGTGGTCTAATTCAGCGTCTTTTCCGGTCTTTTCGGCTAGAAATGAAATATTACGACGGTCGTCGTCGGATCCGTGCGTGACGCGCACGACAACGGGGGCGCAAGCGAGCGCACTGGAGCGCCGCCGCGATCCCGGGAACGAGATGTCGCCCATCCGGGCTGGCGGCGGGACGTCCTTCGGCCCATGGCGCGACGTGCCTCGGGGGCCGGATTAGGGGAACGGTGGCGTCTCGACGGTCGCGCCGTCATCTTCCCCCTGTGCCCGCAGGAAAGGGCGAGGGCATCTCCGGCAGGCTGTCGGACAGGCGGCGATCCCGCCACCCGGTCACCGTGCCAGGGTCGATCCGCGACTCACCATGCGCCCGCTGAGGACCACCTTGCGGATGGGCTGGTCGGGGTTGGCGATTCGCTCAAACAACAGGCGCATCGCCTGAGTGCCGATCTCGGCCACGGGCTGCTCGATCACGGTCAACCCCGGTTCGACCAGGTCGGTCCAGGGCTCGTTGTCGAAGCCGGCCAGGGCGAGATCGCCGGGTATCGTAAGGCCGAGGGCGCGGGCGGCGCGCACCGCTCCCATCAGGATCAGGCCGTTCGAGGCGATCAGCGCCTCCGGTCTCGCGGGCCCGGCGAACCAGCGGGCGATCTCCGCCTCCGCGGCGGCGGCGTTGGGCGGAACCGCGCGGACCGCCGGCGTCAGGCCGTGGCGCGCCATGGCCGCCTCGTAACCCGCCCGCCGCTCCCGGGCGGTGGAGCTCGTGGAGCCGAACAGGCCGCCGATCCTCCGGTAACCCCCGGCGACGAGGTGATCGACGAGGGCGCTGCCGGCGGTCGGGTTGTCGAGGATCACGCTGTCATGGGCGCCGGGCGGTCCGGCCCGATCGATCAGCACCACGGGATAGTCCAGCGGCTCGTCCCCCAGCGTCGCGGTGGTGGCGACGGTCGGCGCGAAGATCACGCCGGTGACGCGCTCCTCCTCCATGAGCCGGAGATACATGGCCTCGCGCGCGGGATCCTCGTCGGTGTTGCAGAGGATCACCCGCATCCCCGAGGCGAAGGCGGCATCCTCCACCGCGCGGCTCACCGCCGTGAAGAACGGGTTGCGGATGTCGGCCACGATCAGGCCGATGGTCTGCGCCGCCTGGGAGCGCAGGCGCCGGGCCGACAGGTTTGGCCGGTAACCGGTGGCCCGCACCGCCTCCGCGACCTGCTCCCGCAGGGCGTCGCTCACCGGTCCACGTCCGAGGGCGCGGGAGACCGTCGCCGTCGAGACGCCCGCCGCCCGCGCCACCTCGCGGATGCCCACCTTCATGTCCCTGCGCCCGCCTCTGCTGGGAAACGTTTTCAGTCTCCCCAGCGTGATTGCCACCGTTCGTCCCCCTGCACAAGGGGCGACCGACTCCTCTGCGCCGGGGGACGATTGACAATCGATGTGAAAACGTTTTCAGTGCAATCCACAGTAAGACGGTGAAACGACCGTCAGTCTGACGGGAGGAGAGCACGCCATGCTCGCACCGACACCCTCGTTCGCACCGCAGATCCTCGTGCGACGGGCCGCGCGGCCCGCCTCGAAGGAGGATGCGATTCGCGAGGCCGCCCAGTTGCTCACGGCGGCGGGCTGCATCGACGCGGCCTACGGCGACGGCATGCTCCGCCGGGAAACGGTGGCGAACACCTTCCTCGGGCACGGCGTCGTGATCCCCCACGGGATGGTCGACGACCGCCACCTCGTCCGAGCGAGCGGCATCGCCGTGCTGCAGGTGCCGGACGGCGTGCTCTGGCACGACGGGCAGTCGGCCCACCTCGTGGTCGCCATCGCCGCGCAGTCGGACACGCACATCACGATCCTGCGCCGCCTGACCCGGCTCATCCAGGACGAGGCGCGCCTCGCCCACCTGCGCACGACGGAGCGCGACGCCGACATCGTCGAGGCCCTGAGCGCCGACTCCGCCACCGGCGTCTCCGGTCCCGCGACGGACCTGCGCCAGCGCTTCGACTGGACGGTGGATTATCCCACCGGCTTGCACGCCCGCCCGGCGGCCCACTGGGTGGAGGTGGCCAAGAGCTGCCGGGCGCGGATCCAGGTCCGCTCCGGTGCGCAGGTCGCCGACGCCAAGAGCCTGATCGGCCTGCTCCAACTCGGGCTGCGCTGCGGCGACGCCGTGACGATCTCCGCCGAGGGCGACGACGAGGCCGGGGCGCTCGCCAGGATCTGCGCGGCGGTCACCGGCCTGAGCGCCGGGGAGAAGGCGGCGGCGCAGCGGGCGGCCGAGGCGGCGGCGAAGGCGGCGGGCCCCGTGGCCGGCTGGAACCCGGCCGGTGGGCCGACGATCATGGCCGGCATCGGGGCGAGCCCCGGCATCGCCATCGGGCCGGTCCATGTGCTGGCGAGCGCCGAGGTCGCGGTGCCGGACGAGCCGGAGCCCCTGACCACCGGCGGCGACCGCCTGCACCGGGCGCTCGGCGCCACGGCCGACCAGCTCAAGGCGCTGGCCGACGATACCGAGCGGCGCCTCGGCAAGGCGGACGCGGCGATCTTCCAGGCGCAAGCCGAGCTCATCCAGGACACGGACCTCATCACCCTCGCCTGCCAGCTGATGGTGGAGGGCCACGGCGTCGCCTTCGCCTGGAACGAGGCCGTCTCGCGGCTCGCCGGGCAGCTCGCGGCGCTGGGCAATCCCGTCCTCGCCGGGCGCGCGGCCGACCTGCGCGATGTCGGCCGCCGGGTGCTGGCGCAGATCGATCCCGCCCTGAAGAGCGGCCACGACCTGCCGGACAGCCCCTGCATCCTGATCGCACCGGACCTCGCGCCCTCGGACACGGCCGGGCTCGATCCCGCGCGGGTGATCGGGCTCGCCACCGCCCAGGGCGGCCCGAGTTCCCACACCGCCATCCTCGCTCGGACGCTGGGGATCCCGGCCATCGTGGCGGGCGGCCCCGGCCTCCTCGCCCTGGCCAACCAGGCCACCGCCATCCTCGACGGCGGCACGGGACGCCTCTACCTCGACCCGAGCCCGGACGATGTCGCCTCCGCGGAAGACTGGCGCCGGAAGCAGCGGGCGCAGGCCGAGGCCGAGGCGCGGGAACGCGCACTCCCCGCCCGCACCCGTGACGGACATGCGGTCGCCGTGGGGGCGAACGTCAACAATCCCGAGCAGGTCCCCTTCGCCCTCGATCAGGGCGCCGAGGGCGTCGGCCTGATGCGCACGGAGTTCCTGTTCCTGGAACGGGGCGACACGCCCTCCGAGGATGACCAGTACGCCACCTATTCGGGGATGCTGAAGGCGCTCGGCGGCCGTCCGCTGATCGTGCGGACCCTCGATATCGGCGGCGACAAGCAGGTCGCCCACCTCAACTTGCCCCGGGAGGAGAACCCCTTCCTCGGCGTGCGCGGCGCCCGCCTGCTCCTGCGGCGGCCCGACCTGCTGGAGCCGCAACTGCGCGCCCTCTACCGGGCGGCCAAGGACCACGTCGCCGCCGACGCGCCGACGGGGGCGCACGCGCCGCTCTCCATCATGATGCCGATGATCACCTCGGTGCCCGAGGTGCTGCGCCTGCGCGCCATCGCGGAGGGTATCCGGGCCGAGATCGGCGCGCCTTACGTGCCGCTCGGCATCATGATCGAGGTCCCGGCCGCCGCGATCCAGGCTGACGTACTGGCCCGGCACTGCGACTTCTTCTCCATCGGCACCAACGACCTCACCCAGTACGCGCTGGCCATCGACCGGCAGAACACGGAACTCGCCCCCGAGGCGGATTCCCTGCATCCGGCCGTGCTGCGGCTGATCCACATGACCTGCGAGGGCGCCGCCCGGCACGGGCGCTTCGTCGGCGTCTGCGGCGGCATCGCGGGCGATCCCTTCGGCGCCTGCCTGCTGGCGGGGCTCGGCGTCCACGAGCTCTCGATGACGCCCCGCGACCTGCCCGGCGTGAAGGCGCGTCTGCGCGGCGCCGAGATCGCCGCCCTCAAGGCCCTCGCCCTGCGGGCCTGCGAGCAGGAAGACGCGGCCGGCGTCCGCGTCCTGGACGCCGAGGGAGCCGCCGCATGAGCCGGATCGTCACCCTCACCCTCAACCCGGCCATCGACCAGACGGTCGTCCTCGGCGCGCTGGCGCCGGGCGAAGTCCACCGGGCGCGGGCCGTGGCGCGCCATGCGGGCGGCAAGGGCGTCAACGTCGCCTGCTGCCTCGCCGACTGGGGCTTGGCCGCCGCCGTCACCGGCCTGCTGGGCGCCGACAACGACGCGGCCTTCCGCCAGGTGTTCGCGGCGAAGGGCATCGAGGACCGGTTCATCCGGGTGCCGGGCGAGACCCGGACCAACCTCAAGCTCCTCGATACCGGTTCGGGCGACACGACCGACATCAACCTGCCGGGGCTGCCCGCGGGCGATGCCTTTGCGGCGGTAAGGACGGAGCTTCTCGCCAGGGCGGGGCGGGGCGACCTCGCGGTCCTCGCCGGGAGCCTGCCCGAGGGGATCGCCGCGGACGCCTACGCCGACCTGACGGCCAGCTTGAACGCGGCGGGCGCGCGGGTGGTGCTCGACGCCTCCGGTCCGGCGCTGAAGGCCGCCCTCGCGGCGGGTTCCGAGGGGCTGCCCCACGCCGTCAAGCCGAACCGGCACGAGCTGGAGGAATGGGCCGGGCACCGCTTGCCGACACTCCAGGCCGTGCGCGCGGCGGCGGAGGAATTGCGCGGCCGGGGGATCCCGGTCGTGGTGGTGTCCCTCGGGGCCGAGGGCGCGCTGTTCCTCACCGAGGCGGGTGCCGTCCACGCCTCCCCGCCGCCGATCGAGGTCGCGAGCACGGTCGGCGCGGGCGACGCCCTCGTGGCGGGTCTCGTCGCGGCCCTCGCGGCCCGGCTCGACCTGCCGTCGACGGCCCGCCTCGCGCTGGCCTTCGCCGCCGCCAAGCTCACGCGGGAGGGCGCGAACCTGCCCCCCCGGCCGGAGGTGGAGCGGATCGCCGGGACGGTGCGGGTCGTGCCGGCCTGAACGAACCTGCCGTCATTGCGAGCGGAGCGAAGCCATCCAGGAGCGCGCTCCATTCGGCGAGGGCCCGCTAACCCTGGATGGCTTCGCCGCGCTCGCAAAGACGAGCCGACCAACGAATGAGGAGGGGAGGGGACGATGACGCAATTACTGGCCGTGGTCGGCGGCGGTGAATTCTCGACCCAGGCCGTGCTGGCGCTGGAGGCGCTGCGCAAGGCGGCCGGGCGGCGCAACCAGCCCATCGCCCTGGAGCTGCGCGGCCCGGCGGGCTCGAACCCCCTGCCCGACGAGGCGGTGCGCGATGCGGGCGCGGTGCTGCTCGTCGGCTCCGGCGATCTGGGCGAGGGACGCTTCGGCGCGCTCGCCAAGGCGCGGGCGGCCATCGACGAGGTGCTGGCCGATGCCAACGCGGTGCTCGACCGCGCCCTGTCCCACACGGCCCCTGCGCCGGACGTCACGGCCCAGGCCGCCTCGGGCACGCGCCGGATCGTGGCGATCACCTCCTGTCCCACGGGCATCGCCCACACCTTCATGGCCGCCGAGGGGCTCCAGGCGGCGGCCGAGGCGCTGGGCCACGCGATCCGCGTCGAGACCCAAGGGTCGGTGGGCGCCCGCGACACCCTCACCGCGGCCGAGATCGCGAGCGCCGACATCGTGCTCATCGCCGCCGATACCGGCGTGGACCGCGTGCGATTCGGCGGCAAGCGGGTCTATGCCACCACCACCAAGGCCGCGATCCGCGACGGCAGGGGCCTGATCGCCACGGCCCTCGCCGAGGCGACGGTGCAGGCGGCCGATGCGGGTGCCGCGTCCGAGGGCGCCGCCCGGCCGGAGGCAGCCGAGCGCAAGGCCGGCGCCTACAAGCACCTGATGACCGGCGTGTCGTTCATGCTGCCCTTCGTGGTGGCGGGCGGGCTGCTCATCGCGCTGGCCTTCGCCGTCGGTGGCATCGACGCCATGGCGCCGGGCCACGAGGGAACCCTCGGCTATGCCCTCGGGCAGATCGGCGCCAAGGGGGCCTTCGCGCTCATCGTCCCGGCGCTCGCCGGCTACATCGCCTATTCCATCGCGGACCGGCCGGGCATCGCCCCCGGCATGGTCGGCGGGATGCTGGCGGCCAACCTGCAGGCGGGGTTCCTCGGCGGAATCGCGGCGGGTTTCATCGCCGGCTACACCGCCTCGTTCCTGAACCGTCACATCCGCCTGCACCGCAACCTCGAAGGGTTAAAGCCCGTCCTCATCCTGCCGCTGCTCGCCACCACGATCACCGGTCTCCTGATGATCTACGTGGTCGGCGTGCCCGTCGCCGCCGTGCTCGCCGCCCTCACCGGCTGGCTGAAGGGGATGCAGGGGGCGAGCGCCCTGGTGCTCGGCCTCGTCCTCGGCGGCATGATGGCCATCGACATGGGCGGGCCGATCAACAAGGCGGCCTACGCCTCGGCGGCGGCCCTGCTCTCCTCGGGCGTCGACGCCCCGATGGCGGCCGTGATGCTCGGCGGCATGACCCCGCCGCTCGGCCTCGCCCTGGCGACCCGCCTGTTCCCCGCGAAGTTCTCGGCCCCCGAGCGGGAGGCGGGCGGTGCGGCGGCGGTGCTGGGCGCGGCCTTCATCACCGAGGGCGCGATCCCCTTCGCGGCGGCGGACCCCCTGCGGATCATCCCCGCCCTCGTGGCGGGGTCGGCGACGGCGGGCGCCCTCGCGCTGACGCTCGGCGTGACCCTCAAGGTGCCCCATGGCGGCCTGTTCGTCCTGCCGATCCCGAATGCCGTCGGCAACCCGCTGGGTGCGGTCCTCGCGCTCGTGGCGGGGACGGCGGTCACGGCGCTGGTGGCCGGATTCCTGAAGAGGCGCGCGGCCTGAGAGCATGGCCGGACATTCGGCCGTTCTTCTATCGCTGTCCTCATCCTGAGGCGCCGGAGCGCAGCGGAGGCCTCGGAGGAGCCCTCCAGACAGCGCGGTGCTCCCCGGACCCTCCTTCGAGGCGGCTCCGCCGCACCTCAGGATGAGGAGGAGGGATCGGAAAACGGGACTTCCGGCCAGGCTCCGAGGAGCATCCGCGCAACGAGCAAGACGACAGGGGGGACTTTCATCATGACCACATTGCTGACACGCCTCGCCCTGCTCGGCCTCGGCCTCGCCGCCGGCCCACAGGCCTTCGCCCAGGAAACGCCGGCCGCCGCCGGCACCGGGATCGGGATCGGCCTGCCCGCCACCGCCGTCGCGCCGGTCCTGCGGCAGCGCCTCGCCCGCCGCTCTCCGCCCCCACCGAGGACCGACGGTCAGGGAATCAGCGGGGCCGAGAGCGCCGCCGGCGCGGCCGACACGCTGGGCCAGACCGCCACGCCGCCGACCCTGCCGCCGGGTACCCTCGACCTCGGCAACGGCTTGAGCTTCCTCCTGAACTACACGGGGCAGGCGGCGGGGAACCCCATCGGCGGCATCCGCCAGGGCTCGGCCTATGCGGGGCAACTCTTCTTCGGCATCGACGGCGACCTGCAGCGGCTGGCGGGCATCGACGGAGGCTCGTTCCACATCGCGGTCACGAACCGCCACGGGCGCAGCCTGTCGAACGACCTCATCGGCAACAACACCAGCGTGCAGGAAATCTTCGGCGGCGGTCAGACCACGCGGCTGACGCTGCTGTCGTACCAGCAGAAGCTGTTCGACAATCGCCTGGATGTCGAGATCGGGCGGCTCGTCGCCAACATCAGCTTCCTGAACTCGCCGCTGTACTGCAATTTCCAGTCGAATTCAGCCTGCGGCAACCCGACATTCGTGTTCAAGACCTCGAACTTCACGTTCTGGCCGGTCTCGAGCTGGGGGGCGCATGCCAAGGCGTGGCTCACCGACAAGGTGTTCTTCCATGCGGGTGCCTACGAGGTGAACCCGCGCCACCAGCAGCCCGGCGACAACGGGCTCGACTTCTCCCTCCGGGGCGCGACCGGGGCGATCATGCCCTTCGAGCTCGGCTACACCACGACCTTCGCCAACGACGCGCTGCCCCGCAATTACGGCATCGGCGGCTGGTACGACGCCTCCGACTACGCCGACCCGGTGCGCGACGTCACCGGCCGCCCCTCGGTGCTCACCGGACTGCCGGCTCAGACCCGGTTCGGCCGTTCCGGCGTCTTCGCGCGCTTCGATCAGATGGTCTGGCGCCCCGATCCCACCGGGATCCAGGGCCTGACGATCTTCGGCGTGGCGATGGCGGGCACCTCGGGCCGCCTCGTCGAGGATTATTTCCTTGAACTCGGCGCCGTACAAACCGGCACCTTCGCCGGGCGGCCCTTCGACACGGTGGGCTTCGTCGTCAACACGCAGGCCTTCAGCCCGCTGGCCCTCTCGAACATCGCTCTGGCACAGAACACCCTTGGATTGTTTCGTAGCATTCCGAAGCAGCAGGTGATGATGGAGTTGAACTACGGTATTCAGGTGACGCCGGCCATCCGACTGACGCCAAACCTGCAGTATATCGTCAATCCGGACCAGACACGGTTTCCCTATTACCGCAAGAACATCCCCGATGCCTTTGTGATCGGCGCCAAGCTGTCGGTGGACCTGTTCACCCTGGCGGGCGCGGCGCGGGGGCCCGGCAGCCTGTAGCGGCCCAGCCATCGGTCCCTCGCGGGCGATGCGCCTTCATGCGCCCGGCCGATGGCGCGGCGGGCGTCGCGGCCCTATAGGGCGGGGGTCCGCAAGGCGTCGCCCCCTTCTTACGGGAGTTTGGACGGGTGCCGCCGCGCGGGGCGTCGAAGGAGTCCCGCCATGGCGATGAGAACGAGCTACGTGGTGCAGCCCTTCGAACTTCACCGCAAACGGCTCCGGCCGGGGCGACAGGAGTCGGCCTCGACGGAGAGCGGCGCTATCAAGAAGGCCGAGAATCTGGCCAAGCGGATGCCGGGCGCCGCCGCCCTGAAGGTCGTTGCTGATGACGAGACCGGCGAGTTGGAGGGCGTCACCGTCCTCGGCTCGTGGGGCGAAATCCCCGACGACTTCGTGGAAAGCCTGCAGGGATAGGACCTTGTCCGGGATCTCCGGGCCGCCTCCGCTCCGTCGTCATTGCGAGCGAAGCCATGACGGGAGAGCGGCGATCCGAATCCGATCGGAACTGCCCTTAGGGCGGAGCCGACCAAGTCGGACCGGCGCTATTCCTTAGCCCGTTCGGCGGAAGGATTCAGGCCGCCTGGCTGCGCTTCCGCAGGCTCGCGGGCTGCGCCGCCTTCGGCGCCGCGGGACCGCCCCGGATGCCGAGGCCCAAATCCTTGGCGAGTTGCGAGCGCCGCTCGCTGTAGGCGGGCGCGACCATCGGATAGTCGTCCCGCAGTCCGAACCGCTCGCGGTAGGTGTCCGGGGTCAGCCCGTAGGTCGCGAGGTGGCGCTTGAGCGTCTTGTAGCTCCGTCCGTCGAGGAAGCTGACGATCCCGCCGTGCTGGACCGACTTGCGGATCTGCGCCGCCGTCGGCTTCGCCACGGTCTCGCGCTCGGCCTCGGCGACGGGCGCGCTCAGCTTGACCAGGGCGTCGCGCACGCAGGCGATCAGGGCGGGCAGCTCGTTGGAGGGCACGCGGTTGTTCGACACGTAGGCTGCCACGAGATCGGCGACGATGAGGTGCAGCGACGGAGACGTGGCCTCGAATTCTTCGGACATTCCATTTCTTCCCGGTTTCGTGCCGGCCATCGCGGCTCAAGATAGCTGCCAAGCGTGACTGGACCCGGCAAGTAAATTAAATTTCTTTGCTTGTGAATGCGGATATTTGCTTAGCTCGCGATCACTCAAGATGATGTGATCCGTGGTCCCGGAGAGGCTTGCCGGAATAATGCAAGAAAATGCATTCTCGCTGATCTAGACCAATGCCGGTATTCCTGTCTCGGGCGGTGCGGACGTCTCGTCCGGCGGCCTGTCGGTGCCGAAATATCCCGCTTCGAGTTGCCGGGCATGCCGAGCCGGCTCCTCCGGTGTGACCGAATTCCTCGCTCGTCGTGAGAGGGGATCTGTGCTGCGGAGACGGGGCTGGAATGGCGGGCGGCGGGCCCGCCCCGTCACATCCGCTCGGCCGGACCCTTGCCCTGCCCGCCGGACGGCGCGTTCAGGCGCTGCGCCAAGCCTTCCCTGTCGATGGCGCAGCCGGGGCCGAGATGGGCGGCAACGACGGGCGAGGGGTGCAGGGGCAAGGCGAAGGAGCGGGCGAGCACGGCGGCCTTCTCGTCGAGCCACGTGTCCCAGATCGGCTGGTCGGGGTAGGCGTGCCCCTTGAAGAAGAACGCGACCTCCTCCTGAGGCGACGCGCTCTTCACGGCGATGTCCCTGTGCCAGCCCTCGCCGGAGACGATGCCCAGCCAGATGCGGCAGGACCCTGCCTCGGCCACCACCGCCCTCCGGCCGAGGACGCGGTCTTCGTAGCTCGTACGGTAGCCCGCCTGCTCCAGGGCGTCCGCTAGGGCGACCTCGGCCTCCGGGCCTTGCTGCGAATGGTTGGAGACAATGGTCCAGGCCTTGAGGGGGACGGAGACCAGCAGGCCCAGCGCGACGACGGGCAGGAGGACCCTGCTAGGCCGAAGCCGCATGGCGGGCCCCGTAGCTCAGCGTCCCGAAGACGGCGGCCACCATGAGCCAGCTTGCGATGCTCGCACCCACCGCGCCGTGGATTAGATCGTAATGCGCCGGGTACAGGCCGATCAGGCTGATGCGCCCGACATTCAGCGCAACGATCACCACGCAGCAGAGCAGGCCCCAGCGCAGGCCCGGCGATCCCGTCTCCCGCCGCATGTGCAGGAAGAGCGTCCAGCCGAGGACCGCGAGCGAGACGTTGGCCATGGACGAGCAGCCCGCCGCGATCCAGAGATGGCTCACGCCGTCCGACAGGGTGATCACGTTCCCTTCCCTCGGCAAGCCGAGGGCGGTGCTCACGAGGATCGCGTCGGCCTGGAGAAGCAGATCGCTGAACAGCGAGAAAATCAGCTTGCTCCAAAACATCGGGAACGTCACCGCGAGCAGGATCCAGCCCGCCCGCCGTGCCGCCGAATCCCGTTCGGAGGCCGACAGGATGTCGAGGGCGAGGAGGGTCAGGCCGACCCAACTGACGTATTTGACGGGCAGGATGAAGAACACGGCGAGGGCGATCAGCCGCCATTCCTCGCCGGCGGCGAGGGGCCGGTCAGGCTCCTTGCGCAACTCCGTCACCGCGACGAAGGCCGCGACCCAGACGATGACGCTGATGCCGAAGGTACTGGTGATCGCGCCGGTGACGCCCAGTTCCAGCACCGCCTTCTCGATGTTGAAGGAGATGGCGTTGAGGAATCCGATGATGGCCAGCCTGGACAGCGCGTCGATCCGGCCGATGGCGCGGATGCGGGTCATCGCGGGCCCCGGTCGATCAGGAACGGATGCGGGCGCGACGGCGACGCACGAGGGCGTAGATGCCCGCGCCGATCAGGAACGGAAGGCCGGCACCCGCCTCGGGGCCAGGGGCGCCGACATTCGAGCCGCCACCACCGCCGCCGCCACCGAAGAAGGTCGAGGGGGAGTTGCTGCTGCCGAACAGAGAGGAGCTGCTGCCGGTGTCGCTCGACAGGAGGTTCGCGAGCGTCGACTGGCCGGACCCTGCGGGGCTGCCGGTGGTGGGGGTGGCGTCCCTGGTGCCGCCACCACCGCCGCCACCGCCGCCCGCGGTCCCGCCGACGATGGCGGTGGGCGTAATCGAACCCTGGGCCGAAGGACCGCCGACGGGGGCGGCGACGGCGATCGCCGAGTTCGAGGTGTTGCCGAAGCACAGGTTCTTGGCGCCTTCGAGGGCCATGGAGCCGCCGAGCGCCTTGAATTCGATGGTGTCCGAGGGGCCGTTCCCGGTCTTGGCCGATCCGCAGCTTTTGGTGTCGGCGACCAGGACCTTGGGGTCGAGATCATCCGCACCCGCCGCGGCGGCCGGAACCGCGAGGCTGACGAAGGCCAGGGCCAGGAAGGACGTGCGGAGGTAGGGCATCGGAAGCGTGCTCGACACTGAACTCACGAGTTTATGTCAAACTCACCAGGCGCAGAAAAGGCAATGGTTAAGGGTCGGTGAAAACTACTGAGACGCCGCTACGTCCCCCCTCGGTAGTGAGTAACCTTTCCAAGGAATCTCGTCATGGTCAAGCTTGGCGCGCCATTCGAGGGCGGCGCGAGGCGGCGTCAGGGCGCGCGACAGTCGCGAATACGGCGAACGGCGATCCGCTAGACCGCCGGGTGGTACTAAAGAACCGGGTGCCGACGCCGGCCGATCAGTGGATTGCCCACACACCCGCCACGAGGACCGCGCCGATGGTCCCGACGATTCCGAGAAACAGCGGGAGCGTCCAGGCGCGCTGCCCATGCGGATCAGCCGCCGCGCGCACACGGGGCGAGGCCGCCTCGTTGGCCCGCGCGAGCTTCACCTGCTGCGGGGTGGGAGGGGCGCCGCCCGCCTCTTCGCAGGTGCCGAGCATCGCCGCGCCCACGTCGAGATGCGGGACCTTGTCACCGGTGCGTCCGCTGTCGATGTCGCCCTTGAGCTGGGCGACGGTGGGCGACTCGGAGGGCGGTGGCTCGGCGACTTCCAAATTGCCGGGCGGCGGGGGCGTTTCGGAACGGAACATCGTGGGCCTTCTGTCGTGACGGACAGCAACGCGCCGGGCTTGCAACGGTGCCACGCTCCGTGCTGCGGCGCGGCGCCACCCGAGGCCGCTGCCCTCAGTGTCTGGTCGGAAAGCCCCCGGCGGCCCCTGAAGGCCACTTCGTCTTTGCGAGCGGGGCGACGACCCCTCCGGCCGGACTCTCAGGACGCTCCGGTCCCGTCCTCCGGCGCCTGCTCCATCTCGTCCACGATCCGCTGGAGCACCTCGGCCACCAGATGCGGCCAGGGCTCGCCGCGCTCCTGAAGCAGGCGGGCGGCTTCGACGAGGGCCGTGATCTGCTCCGGCGGGATGGCACGCTCAACGATCTGCGCGTAGCGGACCCGGGCGGCGAGTTCCGTCGCGAGGCGTTGGACCTGAGCGAGGCGCTCGGTCGGGTCACCAGATCCGTGTCCTGCCATCGTCCCGCGCAGAATGGGGCGGCGGTCGAGTCGCCGCGGAACCTCCATCTACCCGAACAACCTGCGCTCGAACGAGGGGGACGGGTGCGGCCATCCACCGCCGGATCGCGGCGTCAGTTCGGTACCGGCTTGGCGCCGATTTCCAGGCGGAAAATCGTCGTGGGGAATTTCACCGCCGAGGATTCGCCGCCGTTCATGGCCGGGGTCCGGTTCATCTGCGCGGCGGGGATCCAGAGGCCGCCCGACTCGTCGATCCACATGGCATCGACCCAGACGAGGCGCGGGTCCTGCACCAGGGTGCTCATGGTCCCGTCCGGCGCGATCTTGAGGACGCGGAGTCCATCCGTGTCGCTCGCGTAGATGTTGCCGGCGGCGTCGATTGCCGTGCCCCCGGTGGACACCGTGGCGGCGTGGAGCTTCACGTGCTTGCCGCGCTCGTCGTCGCTCGCGGTCTCGTCGTCGAGCCATCGGGTCTCGATGCTGTAGAGCGGCCCGGTGCAGGCCTGATAATAGAAGGTCTTCCCGTCCGGCGAGACTTCGAGCTGGTCGGCGTGGATCGCGAGCAGCCGGCCCTTGTCGTCGCGCAGCACCCGGCCCTGGCCGGTGAGCGGACGCTGGGCGACCGTCGACCAATGCCCGTCGAGGACCCGGTGCAGCTGTCCCGAGTCGAGGTCGAGCACGGCGATCCCCGGGCTTCCGGCATCGGTGAGATAGACCTTGCGGCCGTTGAAGCGGAAATCGTCGATGAAGCTCTTCTCGCGGATGATCGCCTGCAGGGGGTAGACCTTCCGCACGGTGTTGGTCGCGAGGTCGATCTGCACCAGCTTCGCGCCACCGGGGAGCGGCGTCTCGCCCATGCCCTGGAAGCCCTTGTCCACCACCCAGAGATCGCCGTCCGGTCCGATGCGGATGGCGTTCGCGGTCACGAAAGCCTTTGTGGGATCGTCGCCGGTCTTCCAGCCGTTCCAGGCCTCGTCCGGATAGGCGACCACCTTGCCGTCCTTCCACTCCCCGAGTTCGATCCCCGTGTCCTTGGTCTGCCGCTGGAAGGGCGAGAAGACCCTCCCGTCCTTCGAACGGGTGACGCCGTTGAAGACGAGGCTGTCGCTCTGGAGCACGGGCTTCAGGGCCTCCGACCCGGCGGCCGTCGGCTCCTGCGCGAGGGCGGGACCGGTGAAGCCGAGGGCGAGGAGGAGGGCGATCAGCGGCGAGGTGCGGGCCATGGGTGATCCGGAGCGAGGGGGGCCGGTGCGTCCCCGGTCCAAGCGTCGGACCGACCGGTCCGTTCCCGGCCACGGCGACGCGCCGCCGGGGCTCGGCCGGATGCGCATCCGCTTTCGATCCGAAGTCGGCTATTTCGCTTACAGGTTGTACGTAAACACATCCGAAAGTTGTGGCGGGGGATGGTGAGCGCATCGGGATTCGCGCGAACGTTCCAATGTACCGTGCCATCACCTGCCTGACGCAAGAGCATACGTTCTGGGCCGTGCCCCTGGCCGCCCTGGTGTGTTGGTTATCGAGCGTCACCACCGTGTATCTGCTGCGGCAGTCGCGCTCGGAGAGTTCGGCGGGACATATCCTCTGGGTCGGCGGCGCCGGGATTACCGCCGGCATCGGCATCTGGAGCACCCACTTCATCGCGATGCTGGGCTACGATCCCGGTTTCGGGATCGGATACGATCCGGCGCTCACGGTGCTCTCGCTGGTCGTCGGCACGGCCTCGGCCTGCGGTGCCCTGGCGCTCGCGCGCACCACCCGGCGGGCGGCCGCCACGGTCGGCGCCGGGATCGTCCTTGGCCTCGGCATCGCGGCGATGCACTTCACCGGCATGGCCGGCATCCGGCTCGCCGGGACGATCGGCTGGCACTGGCCCCTGGTGGCGGCGGCGGTGACGGCCGGGTGCGGCCTCTCGGGCGCGGCGCTGCTCCTGGCGACGCGGCCCGGCGGGCGCCGCCTGCAACTGGAGGCGGCGACGGTGCTGACCGGGGCGATCGCCTGCCTGCACTTCATCGCCATGACCGCCGTGGTGATCGAGCCGGACCCGTCCCGGGCCCCCGAGGCGGGCGACTTCCCCAAGGCGATGCTGGCGAGCGGGATCGCGGTGGGGATGCTCACCGTGCTCGCGATCCTGGCCCTGTCCCTCGTGGCGGAGCACCTGCGCCAGACGAACCGGAGCCTGCGTGAGGGCAAGCGGCGCATCGCGGAGAGCGAGGCCCGCCTCGCCCTGGCGCTGGATGCGGGCAGCGACGGCCTGTGGGATTGCGACCTCGCCACCGGGGCGGCGTGGTGCTCGGAGCGCTGGTGGCGCTTCCTGGGCTACGAGCCGGGCGAGATGGAGGCCCACGCCCGCACGTGGCGTAGCCTCCTGCACCCGGAGGATGCGGCGTTGACGGAGCGGGTGCTGGCCGACCACCTGGAGGGCCGGGCGGCGACCTACGAGGTCGAGCACCGGATGCGCCGCAAGGACGGCACCTGGGCGTGGCTCCTCACCCGGGGCCGCGTGGTGGACCGCGCGGCGGACGGCACGCCGCTGCGCTTCGTGGCGACCCAGATCGACATCGGCGCGCGCAAGGCGGCGGAACGGCAGATCGCCCACATGGCCCGCCACGACGGCCTCACCGACCTGCCCAACCGCGCCCTGTTCTACGACCGGCTGGAGGAGCGCTTGGCCGAGCTGCGCGCGCGCGGCGGGGCGGCGGCGGTGCTGTGCCTCGACCTCGACCGGTTCAAGGCCGTGAACGACCGGCTGGGGCACCTCGCGGGGGACACCGTGCTGCGGGCGGTCGCCCACCGCATCCGCCTGGAGCTGCGGGCGGAGGACACGGTGGCCCGCCTGGGCGGCGACGAGTTCGCCGTGCTGATCGCGGAGGCCGCCGACATGAACGCCCTCGAAGGGCTGGCCGGGCGCCTGATCGCCTCCGTGGGCGAGCCGATCCGCGTGGAGGGGCAGGCCGTGGAGGTCGGCCTCAGCATCGGCATCGCCCTGGCGCCCCGGCACGGGACCAACGGCGAGGAGGTGATGAAGCGCGCCGACCTCGCCCTCTACCGGGCGAAGGCCGAGGGCCGGAACACCCACCGCATCTTCGCCGCCGCGATGGACGCCGCCGCGGCCGAGCGCCGGGAGCTGGAGAGCGACCTCCGCCGGGCCATCGAGGAGAACGAGCTCACGCTCCACTACCAGCCGCAGGTGACGACCGGCGGACGCGACCTCGTGGGCTTCGAGGCGCTGGTGCGCTGGCAGCACCCCGCCCGCGGGCTGATCCCGCCGAGCACCTTCGTGCCCCTCGCGGAGGAGTGCGGCCTCATCATGCCCCTCGGGGAGTGGGTGCTGCGGGCGGCCTGCCGCGAGGCGGCGACCTGGACCCGGCCCCTGAAGATCGCGGTGAACCTCTCGCCCCTGCAATTTCAGCAGGCGGACCTCGCGGAGCGGGTGCTGGCGATCCTGGCCGAGGCGGGCCTCTCGCCCACGCGGCTCGAACTGGAGATCACCGAATCGGTCATCATCAACGACATGGAGCGGGCGCTCAGCATCCTGCGCCGCCTCAAGGCGCTGGGCATCTCCATCGCGATGGACGATTTCGGCACCGGATACTCGTCATTGGCGACGTTGCAGGCATTCCCCTTCGACAAGATCAAGATCGACCGCGCCTTCGTCGGCCATGTGGAGGGCAGCCCGCAGGCGGCGGTGATCGTCCGCGCGGTCCTCGGCCTCGGGCGCAGCCTCGGCATGGGGGTGGTGGCGGAGGGCGTGGAGACGCCGCACCAGATGCGCTTCCTCACCGACGAATCCTGCGACGAGGTGCAGGGCTACCTCGTCGGCAAGCCGCAGCCGATCGAGCGGTTCACCCGCTACATCCACGGGGCGGGGCGCACCATCGTCTGGTCGGAGGAGGGCATGACCAACGCGGCCTGAGACCGCGGGCGCGAGACCCGGGAGAATCACCCGACTCCCCCGGCAAGTGGAACCGCGGCCACGCGGCCCCGGCCGAAGTGTCGTTCCGGCCCGTCCAAGAGGAACCGCGCCGAAGACCGGGGCTTCCACGGGGCGCGGCGGCGAAAAGCCTTCCACGCCGCCCGACAGAGATGTGGAAAACTTCAAAACTCGGGCTTGTTGCAGTTCGGATACACCGCCGGAGCGCTCCCGCCGGACCCCGATCAAGGCCCCCCCGTTTCCCCCGATAGACTGGTTTGGCGGCGCCCATCGCCCAGGCCGTCCACCCCGGCGCCGGGACAATCCCGGCACATCCCGCCATCCAGCGCGGCGATAGACCGTTGAAGCGTGCGCGGGGAGACGCCGAGATCCCGCGCCAGCGCCCCGGCCGCCATCCCATGACAGAGCAGCGCGCACCGGGCCGCGACGATCTGCTGATGAACGAGCGCCCGCGGGCGCCCCACCCGGCACCCCCGCGCCTTGGCCGCAGCCATGCCCGCGCGGGTCCGTTCGCTGATCAGGGACCGCTCGAACTCAGCCAAAGCGGCCATCATATGAAACATTAGCCGGCCGCCGGAGGAGCTCGTATCAATATTTTCGGTCACTGACCGGAAATGAATCCCGCGCGATCCCAGCTGTTCCATCAACAGAACCAATCCGGATAGCGATCTGCCGAGCCGGTCTAGCCGCCACACCACCAATGTGCCACCCGGTCGCAAGTTCTTCATGGCAGTCTTCAGCCCGCCACGACTAAAGCGAAAGCCGGATACACCGTGATCGGTGTATATCCGTTCGCATCCAGCCCGCTCCAGCGCCCCGACCTGCAGATCGAGCCTTTGTTCTTCGGTAGAAACCCGAGCATATCCAATAATATGTGGCGTTGACGACTGATGTTTTGTGGTCATTTGGTGCTTTCATAATCGTTAATTTTTGGACTTCGGTCGGGATTTCTTAACTTTTGCCGCTCCGGGACTCCGTTTGCGTTGACAGAAGGGGTCCCTTCTGGCCGCGCAACCGCTGGCGGCGCGACCGAAGGGCGTATAGAAGAAGAACAACAACTTACGGTGTGCAATTTATCGGTCTTCTTCGTCTGAAGTCTTGATGTCGCAAGGGACCCTTTTTGTCACGGCCTTTCGAAAGCGCGTGAACGGCAATCACGACTTGCGCTGATCTTCGGAATGCCACCTGCGTGCGTTATCGCGGGCGTTGGTTGGGGGTGTCGGATGGTTCGGCCTGATGGCGATCAGGCGGCGGTGGCCGATGGGCTCACCGGCCGCGAGGAGGAGCGTGCGCCCGCCGTGCTCGGCTTCGCCGCCTGCGCGATCTCGGGCTTCGTGGTCGGCCTGCTGGTGCACGAGGGCTGGGCCAGCGCGGCCCTCGTGGCCTCCCTCGTCCTCGTCGCCGGCACCGCCGGCTGGGTCCTGCGGGGGCTGCGGTGATGCGCGCCGTCCGCACCACGCCCTTCGCCGGCCGCGACGTGACCGCGCCGGCCCCCCGCGCCCCTCGGCGCGGGGTCGATCCGCAGCCGGTCGAGGCCCGGCTGAAACACGTGCGGCGTTCTCGGAAGGACTTGGATCGGGCGCCGCCCCCGTCGGTGCTGGAGCGGTTTCGGTTTGACTCGGATCGTCGCGCCCCAATGGGGAACGCGGGCTCCCTCCCCCTTGCGGGGAGGGGAAGGGGTGGGGGTGGTGCAGGAGGCACCGCCGCGCTTCGTTCGGCACCACCCCCACCTCCCACTCCTCCCCGCAAGGGGGAGGAGAGCGCGTCGTGCAAAGCCGATTCAGGTTCGAACGAAATCGCTCTGGCACTAGCGAAGCAAAGCTGGGCAACGGGACCAGCCCGGACGGTGCGAATCCCTGGATTCCTTCGATTCGCTCGCGAAGACGGTCAAGCCGACGTCCTGGATCAAGCCGAAAACGCTCTCGCTCCCCCGCCGCGACCCCATCCTGAGAGGCTGACCGAGAAGCCCCTCCGTCCCCTCGGGCTCCCTCATCCCGAGAGCCTGACCGAGAAGCCCCTCGTTCCACTCACCCCCCTCATCCTGAGGTTCGGCGACAGCCGCCGCGAAGGAGGGCTCAAGAGGGCGCTGCGCGGTCCGAAGGTCTCCTTCGAGGCCTGCGCTGCGCTCCGGCACCTCAGGATGGGTGCGCGGGATGTGTGCAGCGTATTGCACGGGCTGAATGCCGGGGCTCGCCGGCTCGCCCCAATGTCCACGCGCCGCCGATCCCCCGATCCGCGCCTTCGCGAATGACGACGTCGCGCAGAGCGCGCTGTCATCTTGAGAACGAACCATTGGCGGCTGGGGAGCCGCCCTGAACGACAAACGAACATTTTCGGACATCCTTGCGCGACGGACCGTCGGCGCGACAACCATTCGGGGCCACCATGAACACGCACCGTGACGACCGGGACACCAACCGCCGGGATCGCCGCTTCTCCCACGCCGGCAACGCCGTGGGCCTGCGCGGCGAGCTGACCGACGGCCTCCGCCGCCGCATCATGGCGGCCCTGCGGCTGTCCTCGCTCTACGTGGCCTTCGGCCGGCGGTCGAAGCTGGGGGCGCTCGGCGCGGGGGCGGTGACGGCGACGTTTGGGATGGTGGGGTTGCTGGCTCCCTCGCAGGCTCTCGCGGGAGCTGTCACGGTCTATTTCAACGATGGGTTGGATGGGCAATGTCAAACAGTTAGCGATAATGGTAGCGATACACCAACTTTCGCTGTGAAAGACGCTTCCAAGTGCAGCCCGAATATTGCTGCACAAACAAACGAGGCTCTTTTTTTTAGTTTTGCGGCAAACAATGATCCAAATAGAATAAGTACAAGTCTCAGCCTTGGTGGCCAACTTTATGTCAACAGTGGTCGCATTATTGTACAAGACGTTGCAGGTGGTAACTCATTGCAACTGGGGAACACTCAAACAACTGGACGGAGTGCAGGTAATTTTGCTGTCGCGATTGGAGCTAATGTAACTAGCACAGGTATGTACTCAGTAGCAATTGGTTTGAATTCGAATGCCACTGGATCAAGCGGTGTCGCAATAGGCGACACTGCCCAGGCGTATGGAGATTTTACGACCGCCGTCGGGCGCGGGACAGTCGCGAGCGTAACTGGTGCGGTCGCGCTTGGTGTGAGCGGGCGCAATGTGGGAGCCTCCGCTACGGGGCAGGATGCAACCGCCCTCGGCGGCGAATCGAAGGCCACCGCCCAGGGCGCTACTGCTCTCGGCAATTCCGCGAATGCCCTGGGGAACTTTTCTACGGGTCTTGGCACGCTCTCGAATGCTTCTGGTTCGTTCACGGTTGCTGTTGGAACAAACGCCTTAGCCTCCGGCTCAAACGCGACTGCCTTAGGGACCGGGGCGAATGCGACCGCTGGTTTTGCGGTTGCCGTCGGCCGGAACGCTTGGGCGCTGGCCTCTGGGGCCGCGGCGCTGGGCAGCAGCAGCGGCGGCGTTGGTGCAAATGCGACCGCCCAGGACAGCCTCGCCCTCGGCGGTGCCTCGGTCGCCAGCGTGGCGAACAGTGTCGCGCTGGGCAACGGGGCGACGACTACGACGGCGACGGCGACGTCCCAGGCGGTCATCAATGGCCAGACCTATGGCGGCTTCGCCGGCACGAGCCCGGTCGGCGTCGTCTCGGTGGGCAGCGCGGGCAGCGAGCGGCAGATCCAGAACGTCGCGGCCGGCCGGATCACCTCCACGTCGACGGACGCGGTGAACGGCAGCCAGCTGTACTCGGTGATTGCCACGCTGAGCAGCAGCACCGGCGGCAGCGGCGGTTTGCCATGGAATTCGGCGATCAACGCCTGGGACGGCGCCCACGGCACCGGCCAGCCGCAAAAGCTCGCCAACATCAACGCCATCGGCAACGGCGCCAACGCCACGAGCACCGACTCGGTGGCCTTCGGCCTGAATGCGAACGCCAGCAACAGCAATGCGATCGCCGTCGGCACCCTGGCCAACGCGTCCAACAGCTACGCCACGGCGATCGGCTACAAGTCCGTTGCCAGCAATTCGGGTTCCACTGCGGTCGGCTCCAGCAGCCACGGCAACGCGGCGACGGCGACCGGGCAGGACGCCACGGCGCTCGGCGGGCACACACTGGCCTCCGGCACCTTCTCTGCGGCCCTGGGCGTTGGCGCCAGCGCGACAGATTCCGCCGCCATCGCCCTGGGTGCGGGCGCCAATGCCACGGCGTCGGCCGCCATCTCCATCGGCCCCGCCGCGAACGCGACGGGCTCGGCCGCCATCGCTCTGGGTCTCGGAGCCAATGCCACGGATGTCGCCGGCTTGGCGCTGGGCTCCTTCGCCAACGCCACGGGCCGCTTCGGCACGGCGGTCGGCTCGGGTTCCAACGCGGCAGGTCTCGTGTCCACCGCCGTCGGCTTCAGCGCGAACGCATCCGGAATGGCAAGCTATGCCGGCGGCAACGGCGCTATCGCAGCCGGGGCGAACGCCGTGGCGATCGGCAGCGGGGCGCTCGCCACGCCCGACAGCAGCGTCGCCCTCGGCTCCGGGGCGAACGTCAACGTCGTCAACAGCGTCGCTCTCGGCTCCGGATCGGTCGCCACGGCCGCCACGAACGTGTCCTCCGTCACCATCGGCAGCGTCACCTACGGAGGCTTCGCCGGTAATTCGCCGGTGGGCTCAGTGTCCGTCGGCACGTCCGGCGGCGAACGGCAGATCCAGAACGTCGCGGCGGGCCGGGTGTCGTCCACTTCTACGGACGCGATCAACGGCAGCCAGCTTTATTCTGTCGCCTCTACGCAGACCAGCGCGGTGACCTCGCTCTCGACCGGGTTCAGCAGCACCGCCAGCGCGGTGACCTCGCTCTCGACGGCCATCGGCAACACCAGCGCGAGCACGGCGTCGTCCCTCTCGACGAGCGTCAGCTCGCAGGCGAGCCAGGTGTCGTCGCTGTCTTCGAGCGTGAGCTCGCAGGCGAGCACGGTGTCGTCGCTGTCGACGAGCGTCAGCTCCCAGGGGAGCCAGATCGCATCGATTTCCACGGGCGTGTCCTCGCTGAAGAGGGACGCGCTGCAGTGGAACTCGTCGCTCAACGCCTATGACGCGAGCCATGGAAGCGGTTCGCCGCAGAAGATCACCAACGTCGCCAACGGGACGATCAGCGCGACCTCGACGGACGCGGTGAACGGCTCGCAGCTCTACGCGACCAACAGCTCAGTGGCCTCGCTGTCGACGGCCATCGGCAATACCAGCGCGAGCACGGCCTCGTCCCTCTCGACCAGCGTGAGCTCGCAGGCGAGCACCGTCTCGTCGCTGTCTTCGAGCGTGAGCTCGCAGGCGAGCACGGTGTCGTCGCTGTCGACGAGCGTCAGCTCCCAAGGGAGCCAGATCGCATCGATTTCCACGGGCGTGTCCTCGCTGAAGCAGGACGCGCTGCAGTGGAACTCGTCGCTCAACGCCTATGACGCGAGCCATGGAAGCGGTTCGCCGCAGAAGATCACCAACGTCGCCAACGGGACGATCAGCGCCACCTCGACGGACGCGGTGAACGGCTCGCAGCTCTACGCCACCAACAGCTCGGTGGCCTCGCTGTCGACGGCCATCGGCAATACCAGCGCGAGCACGGCCTCGTCCCTCTCGACCAGCGTCAGCTCGCAGGCGAGCCAAGTCTCGTCGCTATCCTCCAGCGTGAGTTCACAGGCGAGCACCGTCTCGTCGCTGTCTTCGAGCGTGAGCTCGCAGGCGAGCACGGTGTCGTCGCTGTCGACGAGCGTCAGCTCCCAGGGGAGCCAGATCGCATCGATTTCCACGGGCGTGTCCTCGCTGAAGCAGGATGCGCTGCAGTGGAACTCGTCGCTCAACGCCTATGACGCGAGCCATGGAAGCGGTTCGCCGCAGAAGATCACCAACGTCGCCAACGGGACGATCAGCGCGACCTCGACGGACGCGGTGAACGGCTCGCAGCTCTACGCCACCAACAGCTCGGTGGCCTCGCTGTCGACGGCCATCGGCAATACCAGCGCGAGCACGGCCTCGTCCCTCTCGACCAGCGTCAGCTCGCAGGCAAGCCAAGTGGCCTCGCTGTCCTCCAGCGTGAGTTCACAGGCGAGCCAAGTCTCGTCGCTGTCCTCTGGCCTGAGTTCGCAGGCGAGCCAGATCGGCTCCCTGTCGTCGGGCTTGAGCGTGACGAACAGCTCGGTGGCTTCTCTGTCGTCGGGTCTCAGCTCTCAGGGAAGTCAGATCGGGTCTTTGTCCTCGGGCTTGAGCTCTCAGGCGAGCCAGATCGGCTCCCTGTCGTCGGGCCTGAGCGTGACGAATAGCTCGGTGGCCTCGCTGTCCTCGGGCCTGAGCTCTCAGGCGAGCCAGATCGGGTCGTTGTCGTCGGGCTT
>NZ_BPQE01000012.1 GCF_022179085.1 Methylobacterium aerolatum | reverse complement strand
CCTCCCTCAGATCCACTGCCGCAGAAGGCCTCAGGCCGGCTCGATCATCGTGACGCGGCCATAAAGGCCGCCCGTCGCGACGGTGAACGGTGTGGCGCGGCCGGCGCGGAACGCGGTGCGGAAAGGGGAACGGACCCTGTCGTGGGACGGCATGGTTCACTCCTCCCCGGCCGGCCGATGGTGGCCCGCACCGTATGCGGTGAATGGGAGGAAACGCTGATAGGCCGCATCGTCCGGGACGATGACGTCGCCGGTCGAGCCTCGGGTCGTTCCTCACACCTTTTAATTGCGCCCAGGATGCGGGTCGGCGCCCCGGCTTGGCAAACGCAAAATCTGCAACCGGAGTTGAACTGAGTTCATCTTACCGCGCCGTTGCCGGCGGTCGCGCGGGCGCCGTCGGCCGCTGCCTCAGGGCAGCAGCAGGCCCGAGACGCCGTAGACGAGCGCCCCCACGAGGCCCGCCGCCGGCATGGTGACTACCCAGGCGACGACGATCCCCTGGGCCACGTTCCAGCGCACGGCGGAGACCCTGCGGGCCGCCCCTACGCCGACGATGGCGCCGGTGATCGTGTGGGTGGTCGAGACCGGGATGCCGAAGGCGGTCGCGGCGAACAGGGTCAGCGCGCCCCCCGTCTCGGCGCAGAAGCCCTGCATGGGCGTCAGCCGCGTGATCTTCGAGCCCATCGTGTGGACGATCCGCCACCCGCCGAGCAGGGTGCCCAGCGCCATGGCCGACTGGCAGGAGAGCACCACCCAGAGCGGCACGTGGAACCCGCCGGTCTCCTGCCCGTGGGCGTAGAGCAGCACGGCGATGATCCCCATGGTCTTCTGCGCATCGTTGCCGCCATGGCCGAGGGAATAGAGCGAGGCGGAGACGAACTGGAGCTTGCGGAACACGCCGTCGGCGGAGGCCGGGGTGGAGCGGACGAACAGCCAGGACACGGCGAGCACGAGGAACAGCGCGAGCACGAAGCCCAGCGCCGGCGAGAGCACGATGGCCGCGCTCGTGGTGAGCACCCCCGGCCAGACCACCGCCCCGAGCCCGGCCTTCGCGATGCCGGCCCCGAGGAGGCCGCCGATCAGCGCGTGCGAACTGGAGGACGGGATGCCGAGGTACCACGTCAGCAGGTTCCAGCTGATGGCGCCGCCCAGCGCCCCGAGGATCACGCGGTCGTTCACCACCGCCACGTCGACGATGCCGGAGCCCACGGTCCCTGCGACGTGCAGCCCGAAGACGAGGAAGGCGATGAAGTTGAAGAAGGCCGCCCAGAGGACGGCGTAGCGGGGGGCGAGCACCCGCGTCGAGACGATGGTGGCGATGGAGTTCGCCGCATCGTGCAGGCCGTTCAGGAAATCGAAGAACAGCGCGATGGCGATCAGGCAGATCAGGAGGGTCACGGCGGCGGCTCAGACGTGCTCGACGACGATGCTGCTGATCTGGTTCGCCACGTCCTCGAACCGGTCCATCACCTTCTCCAGGTGATCGTACAGTTCGGAACCGACGATGAAGGCCATCGGATCCTGGCGGGAGGCTTGGTACAGGGCCTTCAGGCCGGCCTCGTGCAGATCGTCCGCCCGGCCCTCCAGCCGGATGACGCGCTCGGTGAGGACGTTGAGGTCGGCGGCGTTCTCGTTGAGCGCGCGCAGCTTCGGCAGGGCCTCGGCCACCACCGCGGCGGCCTCCTCGATGATCACGCCCATCTCGCGCATCTCGGCCTCGAAGCGCGTGACCTCGAAGCGGCGCACCGCCTTGGCCATCTTGAGCATCTGGTCGATGGCGTCGTCGAGGGAGCCGACGAGGTCCTGGATGTCGCTGCGGTCGAAGGGCGTGATGAAGGTCCGCCGCACGGCCTGGAGGGCCTCCTGCGTGATGGTGTCGGCCTTGTCCTCGTGCGCGGCGATGGAGGCGAAGGCCCGCGGCAGGTCCTGCGTGCCGTCGAGCAGGCTCCTCAGGGCCGCCGCGCCGTCGACCAGCGTCGCGGCGTGCCGCTCGAACAGGTCGAAGAACGGGGTCTCCTTCGGCATCAGCGCACGGAACCACCCCAGCATGCCGCCGCCCCGTCGAATGAGGGAAAGATCGAGAACCTGAGCCGTAGTAATAATCCGGCCCGGAGAGGGTTCCACGGCCGGGGCGCGGGGGATGGCCGAGCCGGGCGGTCCTCGTGCATCGATCCAACCGGAGGCGTCAGCCGAGACTGGAAAAATCGATGCAACACCAATGAGCGAGTGCAGACACGCATGAACGAAGTGCCTGCGTCACGGCACGGGCGCCCGGGCTAACCCCGCCGCGTCAGGGCGTTCCGGTCGAGGCGCAGGAGCAGTGTGACCGGCACGAGGCCGATCAGCACGATGAGCACGGCCGCCACCGCCCCGTCCTCGTAGGTACCCCGCGCCGCCTCGCCGTAGAGGTGCGTGCTGAGGGTCTCGACGTTGAGGGGGCGCAGGAGCAGCGTCACCGGCAGTTCCTTGGCGATGTCCACAAAGGCCAGGAGGCCGCCGCTCAACACCGCGGGCCATGCCAGGGGGAGTTGCACCGTGGCGAGGGTGGCGAACCGCCCGCGCCCCAGCATCCGCGCGGCGTCGGGGATGGCGCGCGGGATCCGCGCGAGGCCGGCCTCGCTCGCGCCCACCGTCACGGTGAGGAAGCGCAGGGCGTAGGCGACGACGAGGGCCGCCCCCGTGCCGAGGCCCACCGAGAGGCTCGCGAAGCCCGCCTCGAACAACCCGCTGTCGATCAGCGCCAGGGGTCCGAGCAGCCCGACCGCGAGCACCGTCCCGGGCATGGCATAGCCGAGGCCCGCCGCGCGGATCAGCACCCGCCCGGCGCGGGCGCCGAGCAGCGAGGGCGCCGCCGCCACCAGCAGGCCGACGATGACCGTCACGCCGGTCGCGAGGCTCGCGTAGAGGATCGTGTTGCGGGCCTGCGCCCCGAGGGCATCGGGCACCCCGCTGCCGCCGATCCGCCGCCACGCCTCAACGGCGAGGTAGCCGGCCGGCAGCAGGAAGCCGAGGGCGACGGGCACCGCGCCGAGGGCCAGGGCCGCCCCGCCCCGCCAGCCGGAGAGCCGACGCCGGAGGGAGGGCGCCGCGCGGCGGGCGTTGCCGGCATAGCCCCGCCCGCCCCGGGCCAGCCGCTCCAGGCCCACGAGGGCGACGACGCAGGCGAGCATCACGAGGGCGATCTGCGCCGCGCCGGGTAGATCGGAGCGGTTCACCCAGGTGGCGTAGACCTGCACGGTCAGGGTGCGCACGCCCAGGAACTCGGCGGCGCCGACGTCGTTGAGCGCCTCCATCAGGGCGAGCCCGGTGCCGAGGGCCACCGCCGGCCGGGCGAGCGGCAGGGCGATGCGCAGGAAGATGCGCCACGGCCCGGCCCCGAGCATCCGCGCCGCCTCGAGCAGCGTGCCCGCCTGCATCACGAACAGCGCCCGGGTCGGCAGGTAGACGTAAGGGTACAGCACGAAGCCAAGGAGCAGGATGCAGCCGGGCAGGGAGCGGAGATCCGGCAGGGGCAGGTCGCGGGGGCTCGACAGGCCGAGCAGGCCCCGCAGCCCGGCCTGGAGCGGCCCGAGGGGGTGCATCAGGTCGAGATAGGCGTAGGCCACCACATAGGTCGGCATGGCCAGCGGCAGCAGCAGGGCGGCCTCCAGCAGGCGGCGGCCGGGAAAGTCGAAGGCCGCCACCAGCCACGCCGCGCCGGTCCCGAGCCCGATCACCAGCAGGCCGACGCCCGCCAGCAGGAGGGCGGTGTCGCGGATCGCCTGCGGCAGGACGTAGGCGGCCAGGTGCGGCCAGAGCTCGCCCCCGCCCCCGGCGGCCGCGAGCCCCAGGGAGATGACGGGCGAGAGCAGCAGCGCCGCCAGCGCCGCCGCCCCCGCCCAGCCGAGACCGCGCGCCGCCGCCATCCTCGTCCGCCCCGGCTCAGTTGTCGAAGCCGACCTTGTCGACGAGCAGGCTCGCCGCCTTGCGGTTGCGGGCGATCTCGGCGAGGGGCGTCGTGTCGATCGTCAGCGTGCCGAGATCCGCGAGCAGCGGATCGATGGCGGCGCCGGCCTTCACCGGGTACTCGTAGTCGGTCCGGGCGTAGAGGGCCTGCGCCTCGTCGGAGACGAGGTATTCGAGGAGCTTCACCGCCTCGTCGCGGTTCGGCGCGGCCTTGGCCACGACGGCGCCGGACACGTTCACATGGGTGCCGCCGCCCTCGAAGGTCGGCAGGACGACCTTGATCGCCTCGCCCCATTTCTTCTGGTCCGGCCCGCCGCGCCCCGAGCGCATCAGGCCGACGTAGTAGGAGTTGCCGAGCCCCACCTCGCAGAGGTCGGCGGCGATGTCGCGGGCGACGTCCCGGTCGCCGCCCGCCGCCTTGCGCGCGAGGTTGGCCTTCAGGCCGCGCAGCCACGACTCGGTCTTCTCCGCGCCATGGCGGACGAGGAAGGCCGCGATCAGGGCGGTGTTGTAGGGGTGCTGCCCCGAGCGCAGGCAGACCTTGCCCTTCCATTGCGGGTCGGCCAGCGATTCGTAGGTGGCGGCCTTCAGGTCCGCCAAGCCCTTGTCGGCGTAGAGCACGCGGGCGCGCATGGACAGGGCGAACCAGCGCCCCCCGGCGTCGCGCAGGGGGGCCGGCACCGCCGCCTCCAGCGCGGGCGAGCGCACCGGCTGGGCGAGGTCGCGGTCCACGAGGTCGATCAGGTTGCCGATATCGACCGTCATCAGAAGGTCGGCGGAGGAGCGCGCCCCCTCCGCGGCGACCCGCTCGGCGAGGCCCTTCTCGACGAAGACGGTGTTCACCGTGACGCCGCTCTTGGCGGTGTAGGCGTCCAGCAACGGGCGGATCAGGCCCGGCTCGCGGGTCGTGTAGAGGTTCACCTCCGCCGCGCCGGCCGCTCCGACCAGGCAAAACGACAGGAGCACGCCTGCCCGGATCGTATTTCCTTTGAAAAACGCCACGGCAAAACCCCCTTCACCGAGTGATGAAGGGGCTGTTATACAGTCGCAATTCAGTCCGCAAGGCGGTTTTATTTTAAGTATTCTAATTAAGGCTAGCCTCGTCGCCCGATTCTCGCGCCGGAGGGAAGACGTGGGCTTGGGCGGGCACGAGGTGGAGGCCGACACGGTCGCCGGGAACGGCATCCGCCGGCAGGTGCAGACGCAGGGGCGCGGCGAGGCCCGCCACAGCGAGGTCGAGGCGTAGGCGCGGTCCCGCGAAGGCGCGGCCGAGCACGGCGGCCGGAACCCCGTCACCCGCCGGCCCGAGGCGGATCGCCTCCGGGCGTAGGCAGACCGTGACCTCCCCCTCCGGCAGGGCGTCGGGCCGGGGAAGGAGGCCCAGCGGCGTCGTGACCCGCCCCCCGGCGGCCGTGCCGGGAATTTCGATGATCTCCCCGAGCGCCCGGGCCGCGAAGGGCGTCCGCGGCGCGTCGTACAGGGCCTCGGGGCTGCCGCATTGGACGATCCGGCCGCGATGCATGAGGGCGATGCGGTCGGCGAAGGCGACGGCCTCGGTCGCGTCGTGGGTCACGAGGATCGCGCCGATCCGGTCCCGGCGCAGGACGGCGAGGGTGTCGGCCCGGACATGCTCGCGCGTGCCCGCATCGAGGTTCGAGAAGGGCTCGTCGAGGAGCAGCACCCGCGGTCGCGGCGCCAGCGCCCGGGCCAGGGCCACGCGCTGCGCCTCGCCGCCCGAGAGGGTGTCCGGGTAGCTCTCGGCCCGGTGGGCCAGCCCGACCTGATCGAGCCGCTCGCGGGCCACCCGCCGCGCCTCGTCGGCGGGGAGGTGGGCGAGGCCGAAGCGGATGTTGGCCATCACCGTGAGATGGGGAAACAGCGCGTAGTCCTGGAACATCAGGCCGACGCCGCGGGTCGCCGGAGGCTCGTGACGGCCGCCCCCGGCGACGCGTCGGTCGCCGACAAGGATCGTGCCCGCATCGGGCGTGTCGAGCCCGGCGATGAGGCGCAGGAGCGTGCTCTTCCCGCAGCCGGAGGCGCCGAGCACGGCCAGGATCTCGCCCGGCCCGAGCGTCAGCGAGACGCCGTCGAGGGCGAGCGTGCGGCCGAACCGGCGGCTCAGATCTGAGACGACCAGCCGCGACGCGGTGGCGGTGGAGGCAGCATCGGTCATCGAACTCGTGTGTCGCGGGGGCCGTGGGGGAGCGATCGGTGCAGCGGGCCAATGGGGAGAACGGGCGGGCGGGCCGTTCTCATCCGGGGGTGGACCTCCTGCCGCGCCCCAACGGCCTCAGGCCGCCGCGAGGTCCCGCAGCCGGTCGAGATCGACGAGGCGGACGCCGCCCGGCACGATCAGCAGCGCCTTCTCGCGGTCGAGCCGCGTCAGCAGGCGGCTCACCGTCTCGATGGTGAGCCCCAGATGGTCGGCGATGTCCTGCCGCCCCATGGGAAGGGCCACGGTCACCGAGGTCTGGCCGATGCGGGCGTAGCGCTCGCGTAAGGAGAGCAGGAAGCTCGCGACCTTCTCCTCCGCCGTGCGCCGGCTGAGCAGGGTCATGTGATCGTGCGCGAGGGAGAGTTCGTAGCCGGCGCGGTCGAGCAGGCGTTGCAGCAGGTGCGGCTTGGCCTTCACCAAGTCGCCGAAGGCCCGCTTCTCGAAGCGGCACAGCACCGTGGGCCCCAGGGCCTCGGCGGTGACGTCGTGATGCTCGGGCAGCGCGAGACCGAGGAAGTCGCCGACCATCGCGAAGCCCATGACGTGGCGGCGTCCGTCGGGCAGGAGGCGCGAGAGGCGCACCATGCCCTCGGTGACGTTGTACACCGCCCCGGCACGGTCGCCCTGGCCGAACAGGGCCTGTCGCGGCGCGAGGTGCAGGGGCTGGCTCAACGCCTCCAGCTCGTCGAGTTCCTCCCCGGTGAGCGCGGCGCAGACGCTGACGAGGCGGACCCTGCACTCCGCACAGCTGCCGTGGTCGCGCTCGTGGACGCAAGGTCTCGCGTGGGCGCCCGGGGCTCCGGTCAGGCTCAGCATCGAAGCCTCCAGCATCGTCTCCATCGAGATGCGGGATCGTATCAGATGTCTCGCCGCCGGGACAGGAAAAACCGGGAAACCGTGGCCGCAAACCGCCGGGGACCGAGTAAAAGGGCGAAAATGATCTTTGCGCGCGGCCCCTCGACTTGAACGTCCCTGACCGAAAAGGATCCATTCCCGCCGAACGGGGGCGGGATCCCCGGCGGCCGACCGGGAGCGGTCCGGGGGGACGGCGAGACCCTCGCCGTCGTCGCGGGAGAGGGGCCTCGAGAGGGCCTCGGTGGCCGTTTGATCGAGATCAAGGCTCGCGGATGCCCATCCCTTAAGCGCGGTCGAAGCCGTTCCGGCGCGGGGCGAATCGAGCGAGCCATGGCCGCAAGACCATCATCGAAGTACATGACCGAGGGGGAGGCCGGGCTCGGCCTAATCCTGGTGGTCGGCGCCTTCGCCTGTGCGCTCGCCTCGGCCCGTGCGGTCGATGCCCCGTTCGGCGTCCACATGGCGATGTTCGCCCTCGCGGCGGCGGCGGGCTTCGCCGCCCTCCTCAAGCGGTACGAGGGGCGGCCGGTGGAGCCCGCGCCGCAGGAGCGCGACGGCAGGCCGAACTACAACCTCGGGCCGGTGAAGTTCGCGGCGATCGCCGCCATGGGCTGGGGCATCGCCGGCTTCACGGTCGGCTGCATCATCGCCTTCCAGCTCTGGGCGCCCGCGCTGAACCTCGGGCTCGAATACACCTCGTTCGGGCGCCTGAGGCCGCTGCACACCTCGGCGGTGATCTTCGCCTTCGGCGGGAACGTCCTGATCGGCACCTCGCTCTACGTCGTGCAGCGCACCTGCCGGGCGAGGCTCGCGGGGGACCTCGCCCCCTGGTTCGTGGTCCTCGGCTACAACCTCTTCATCGTCGTCGCCGGCACCGGCTACCTGATGGGCGTGACCCAGTCGAAGGAATACGCCGAGCCCGAATGGTACGCCGACCTCTGGCTCACGGTCGTCTGGGTCGTCTACCTGCTCGTCTTCCTGGGCACGATCGCCAAACGCAGGGAACCCCACATCTTCGTGGCGAACTGGTTCTACCTGGCGTTCATCGTCACCATCGCGATGCTGCACATCGTCAACAACCTCGCGATGCCGGTGAGCCTCCTCGGCTCGAAGTCCTACCCGCTGTTCGCGGGCGTGCAGGATGCCCTGATCCAGTGGTGGTACGGTCACAATGCGGTCGGCTTCTTCCTCACCGCCGGCTTCCTGGCCATCATGTACTACTTCGTCCCCAAGCGCGCCGAGCGGCCGATCTACTCCTACCGGCTGTCGATCATCCACTTCTGGGCGCTGATCTTCATGTACATCTGGGCGGGCCCGCACCACCTGCACTACACGGCCCTGCCGGACTGGGCGCAGACGCTGGGTATGACCTTCTCGATCATGCTGTGGATGCCCTCCTGGGGCGGCATGATCAACGGGCTGATGACGCTGTCGGGCGCCTGGGACCGGCTGCGCACCGACCCGGTCCTGCGCTTCATGGTGGTCTCCCTCGCCTTCTACGGCATGGCGACCTTCGAGGGGCCGATGATGGCCATCAAGGCGGTCAACTCCCTGTCGCACTACACAGACTGGACCATCGGCCACGTCCATTCGGGGGCGCTCGGCTGGGTCGCCTACATCTCCTTCGGCGCCCTGTATTGCCTCGTGCCGTGGCTGTGGAACCGCCGCGAGGTCTACTCCCTGAAGCTCGTCGAGTGGCACTTCTGGATCTCGACCCTCGGCATCGTCCTGTACATCTCCGCGATGTGGGTCGCCGGGATCATGCAGGGCCTGATGTGGCGGGCCTACAACGACCTCGGCTTCCTCGAATACTCCTTCGTGGAGACCGTCGAGGCGATGCGGCCCTACTACCTCGTGCGGGCGCTGGGCGGCGTGCTGTTCCTCACCGGCGCGCTGATCATGGCCTACAACCTCGCGATGACCATCGCCGGCAGGACCGCGGATGCGGGCCACCCCCTCCCGGCGAGCCCCGCGCTCCCCACCGCCGCCGGCCTCGCCCCGGCGAAGTGAAGTCCCGGGGCCGCCCCGACGGCGCGGCCCCTCCCCGCACGCATCGCGCCCGCCGCATCACGGAAGACGTCCGATGGCTATCACGCAGCCCGGCCTCTGGAAGAGGCACGAAATCTTCGAGAAGAACTCGATCGTCCTCCTGATCTGCGCGCTCCTCGTCGTGGCCATCGGCGGCCTCGTCGAGATCACGCCGCTGTTCTACCTCAAGAGCACGATCGAGACGGTAGAGGGCGTGCGCCCCTACACGCCCCTCGAACTCGCCGGCCGCAACATCTACATCCGCGAGGGCTGCTACCTCTGCCACAGCCAGATGGTGCGGCCGATGCGCGACGAGGTGGAGCGCTACGGCCACTTCTCCCTCGCCGCCGAGAGCCTGTACGACCACCCGTTCCAGTGGGGCTCGAAGCGCACCGGGCCGGACCTCGCCCGGGTCGGCGGCAAGTATTCGGACCAGTGGCACCGCGAGCACCTGAAGGATCCGCGCGCCGTCGTGCCCGCCTCCATCATGCCCGCCTACGCCTTCCTCGACCGGCCGCTCGATGCCGAGGCCATCGCCGAGGATCTCAAGGCCAACCGGGCGGTCGGCGTGCCCTATTCCGACGAGATGATCGCGGCCGCCCATGCCGACCTGCTGGCGCAGCTCGATCCGGACGGGCCGCACGCGGCCGACCTGCAGCGCCGCTATCCGGGCGCCGCCATCCGGGACTTCGGCGGCGAGAGGGGCCGCGTCGCCGAGATCGATGCCCTCGTCGCCTACCTCCAGGTGCTCGGCACGATGGTCGACTTCACGATCTACGACGACAAGAAGAACCTGAGGTGAGGGCCATGACCTACGAGATCACCGCCGCCTTCGCGCAGACCGGCGGGCTCCTCTACTTCGTCGGCCTCTTCGCCGCCGTCGCCCTCTACGCCTTCCGGCCGCGCAACCGCTCCCGGTTCGATGCGGCCGCCCGCCTTCCCCTGACCGAGGAGTGAGCCGTGGCCGACACCGCGCATGGCGGCGGGCGCCCCGACGGCCCGGAGACCACCGGGCACGAGTGGGACGGCATCGCCGAATACAACAATCCCTTGCCGCGCTGGTGGCTCTACACCCTGTACGCGACGGTCGTCTGGTCCCTCTGCTACTGGGTCGCCTATCCCGCTTGGCCGCTGGTGAGCGGCTACACCGGCGGCGTGCTCGGCCACTCCCAGCGCCGGGCCGTCCTCGACGAGATCGCGGCGGTGCGCCGGGACCGGGAGGCCGGAGGGCAGGCGAGGCTCGCCGGTGCCACCGTCGCGGAGATCCGGGCCGACCCGTCCCTGCTCCGCCTCGCGCTCGCCACCGGCAAGGCGGCGTTCGGGGACAACTGCGCCGCCTGCCACGGCCTGTCGGCCACCGGGCGGACGGGCTACCCGAACCTGCAGGACGACGACTGGCTCTGGGGCGGAAGCCCGGAGGAGATCGAGCGCACGATCCGGTTCGGCGCACGCTCGGGCCATGGCGAGGCGCATGGGGGCGACATGCCCGCCTTCGGCCGGGACGGCGTGCTGCCGCGCGGCGAGATCGAGGCCGTGGCGAGCTACGTCCTCTCCCTCTCGGGCAAGCCGGGCTTTCCCGGGGCGAGCCTGGACAAGGGCGCCGAGACCTTCGCCGCCACCTGCGCCGCGTGCCACGGCGAGGGCGCGGCGGGCAACCCCGAGGCGGGCGCGCCGAACCTGACGGACGCGATCTGGCTCTACGGCTCGTCGCCCGAGCAGGTCGCCGCGACGGTGACCGACGGGCGCAGGGGCGTGATGCCCGCCTGGGAGGGCCGGCTCGACGCCGCCACGATCAAGTCGCTCGCCGTCTACGTCCACGGCCTGGGGGGCGGCCGGTAGCGGCCGCCGCCCGGCCCCCGCCTTGAGCGAGATCAAGGCGGGGGGTGCGGGCGCCCCCTAACGACGGCGGGCCGGCGCGAGGCCGGAGGGACCACAGGACAGATGTCGCTCGTCACGCCCACCCGGCCGGCCGGGACGCCCACGACGCGCCGGGCCGGCAAGTTCGGCGCCGCCGCGACCCGCGCCGCGATCCCGGCGGCGAACGGCTCGCTCTACGCCGCCCGGACCAAGATCCAGTCGCAGATGACCCGCGGCCCCTACCGGCGGATCAAGTGGATCCTCCTCGCCGTCACCCTCGGCGTCTACTACACCGTGCCGTTCATCCGCTGGGACCGGGGCCCCGGCCAGCCCTCGCAGGCCGTGCTGCTCGACCTCGATCGGGGGCGGTTCCACCTCTTCTCCCTCGAACTCTGGCCGCAGGACGTGACCTACGTGATGGGTCTCCTGATCCTGGCGGCCTTCATCCTGTTCCTGATGAACGCGGTCGCGGGCCGCCTCTGGTGCGGCTACCTCTGCCCGCAGACCGTCTGGACGGACCTGTTCCTCGCCGTGGAGCGGCTAATCGAGGGCGACCGGCGTGAACGGCTCCGGCTCGACGCCGCCCCCTGGACGATGGAGAAGATCGCCCTCAGGACGATGAAGCACGCGATCTGGCTGCTGATCGCGTGGTGGACCGGCGGCGCCTGGGTGCTCTACTTCGCCGACGCGCCCACCCTGGTGGCGCAACTCGCGACCTATCAGGCCCCGCCGGTCGCCTACGTCGCCATCCTGACGCTCACCGCGACGACCTATGGCCTCGCCGGCCACATGCGGGAGCAGGTCTGCACCTACATGTGCCCCTGGCCGCGCATCCAGGCGGCCCTCACCGACGAGCACGCCTACAACATCCTGTATCGCGACGACCGCGGCGAGCCCCGGGTCTCGGCCAAGCAGGCCGCCACGCTGCGGGCGGCGGGCCGCCCGGCCGGCGACTGCGTCGATTGCTTCGCCTGCGTCGTCGCCTGCCCGTCGGGCATCGACATCCGCGACGGGCTGCAGATGGATTGCATCCAGTGCGGCCTGTGCATCGATGCCTGCGACGCGACCATGGACCGGCTCGGACGCCCCACCGGCCTGATCGGCTACGACACCGAGGCCAACCGCCGGAGCCGCGCGGCGGGGGCAGGCCCGGTCAGCCGCCCCGTCCGGCCGCGCACCCTCCTCTACGCGGCGTCGATCGCCGGCATCGGCGGCATCATGCTGTACGGTCTCGCCACACGAAGCTTCACGGGCATGAGCGTCCTGCACGACCGCAACCCGCTCTACGTCAGCCTGTCGGACGGCGCGGTCCGCAACGGCTACACGGTGCGGCTCAGCAACAAGCGGCCGGGAGAGCGGCGCTACGCGCTGACGATCGACGGGCTGCCCCATGCCCGGCTCGACGTCGTGGGCGGGATTCCGGGCGACCTGCCCGTCCCCTCGGATGCGACGCAGGAATTCCGCGTCCTCGTCGTCGCCCCGGCCGACGCCGCCCCGGCGGCCTCCGTGCCGCTCACCTTCCGCATCGCCGACGCCGCGACCGGCGAGACCGCTAGCGTCGTCGACACCTTCAAGGCCCCCACGCCATGACGACCATCGTCCAGCCGCGCCCGGCGCCCGCTGCCGGTACGCTGACCGGCCGCAGGGTCCTGGCGATCCTCGTCGCGTTCTTCGGCACCGTCGCCGGAGCGGACGCCGTCCTCGTCACGTCCGCGCTGCGCACGTGGTCCGGGCTGGACGAGCCGTCCCCGTACCGGGCCAGCCAGAGGTACAACGCCGAGTTGAAGCGCGCCGCCGGGCAGGAGGCCCTCGGCTGGCGCCTCGCCGCCACGGCCGTCCGCCATCCCGCCGCGGTCGCGTCGATCGAGGTGTCCTTGACCGATGCCGCCGGGGCGCCGCTGCGGGGACGACCGGTGCAGGCCCGCCTCGAACGTCCGACCGACAAGCGCCAGGACCTGCGCCTCGACCTCACGGAGGTCGGCGCGGGGACCTATGCGGCGCGGGCGGAGCCCGTGGCGCGGGGGCAGTGGGATCTCGTCATCGAGGTCCGCGATGCGGAGGGCGTCGCGTTCCGGCGCAGGAACCGGGTCATCCTGGACTGAGGAGCCGCGCATGTGCTGCACCGACATGGCACTGGCCTACGTGGAGGCGCACGGCGCGTGGAGCGCGGCCAACACCCTGCCCTCCCTCGGCCGGGACTACGCCGCCTTCGTCGCCCCCCTGCCCGATGGCTCCGCCCGCGCCGAATTCGCCGTCGAGGGCATCCGCTGCGCCGCCTGCATGGGCGCCATCGAGGGCGGTCTGGCCCCCCTGCCCGGCCTGGCCGCCGCGCGGCTGAACGTCTCGGACCGGCGCCTCGCCGTGACCTGGAGGCCGGGGGCCGTGCCCGACATCCCCGCCGTGCTCGGCGCCCTGGCCTCCCTCGGCTATTCCGCGCAGCCCTTCGCGCCCGGCAGGCGCGCGGAAGCCGAGGCCGCCGAGACGGAGCGCCTGATCCGGGCGCTCGCGGTGGCGGGCTTCGCCTCCATGAACGTGATGCTGCTGGCCGTCTCGGTCTGGGCCGGCGCCGCGTCGGACATGAGCCCGGAGACCCGGGACCTCTTCCACTGGATCCAGGCCGTGATCGCCCTGCCGGCCGCCGCCTATGCCGGGCGGCCCTTCTACGAGGGGGCGCTGAGGGGCCTGCGCGCCGGCCGGGTGGGCATGGACGTCCCGATCACCCTCGGCGTGGTCCTGACCTTGGCCGCGTCGGTGTGTGAGACCCTGGCGGGCGCGACCCACGCCTATTTCGACGGCGCGGTGATGCTGCTGTTCTTCCTGCTGATCGGCCGCGTGCTCGATCAGGCGATGCGGCGGCGCACCCGCGCCTTCGCGGAGAACCTCGCCGCGCTGCGCTCCGAGCGGGCGACCCTCGCGGAGGCGGACGGCAGCCTGCGCGACGTCCCCCTCGCCGACCTCGCGCCCGGCGCCCGCATCCTGATCCGGCCCGGCGAGCGGGTGCCCGCCGACGGGGTCGTGGAGCACGGCACCTCCGATCTCGACCAGAGCCTCGTCACCGGCGAGACCGCCGCCGTCACGGTCCGTGGCGGCGACCGCGTCTTCGCGGGCGCCCTCAACGGGAACGGAGCCCTGACCGTTAAGGTGACGGCGGCGGCGGGCACGACCCTGCTCGACGAGGTCGAGGGCCTGATGCGGCGGGCGCTGGAGCGGCGCTCGCGCGCCCTCGTCCTCGCCGACCGGGCGACGCGCCTATACGTGCCCCTCGTCCACGGGGCCGCCGCCGTGACGCTCGCGGGATGGCTCGCCGCAGGGGCGGGCTGGCACCTCGCGCTCCTCGATGCCGTGGCGGTGCTGATCGTCACCTGTCCCTGCGCCCTCGGCCTCGCCATCCCCGCCGTCCAGGTCGTGGCGGCCGGCGCCCTGTTCCGCGAGGGGGTGCTCCTCAACGACGGCACGGCCCTGGAGCGGTTCGCCGGGATCGACACCGTCGTGTTCGACAAGACCGGCACGCTGACCCTGCCGGAGCCGGTCCTGGCGCCGGGCTTCTCCGATCCGGTGGCCCTGGCGAGCGCGGCGCGCCTAGCCCTGTCGAGCCGGCACCCGATGGCGGCGGCCCTGGCCGAGGCCGCGGGCGGCGCGACGCCGTATCCGGGCGCCGAGGAGGCGGCGGGGCTCGGGGTGCGCGCCCTGGTCGATGGCGTCGAGATGCGGCTCGGCTCGGCCGGCTTCTGCGACGCCGGGCCGGAGGCGTCCGCCGCGCTGAAGGCCGATCCGGAGGCGTCGGTGATCTGCTTCCGGGCCGGGGACGGGGATGCCGTCGCCTTCCCCATCCGCCAAGCCCTGCGGCCCGACGCCCGCGAGGTCGTCGCGGCCCTCGCGGCCGCGGGCCTGCGCGTGGCGATCCTCTCGGGCGACCGCGCCCCCGCCGTCGCGGCGGTCGCGCGCCGCCTCGGCGTGGCGGAGTGGGAGGCCGGACTGACGCCCGGGGACAAGATCGCCCGCATCGACGCCCTGCGGGCCTCGGGGCGCCGGGTGCTGATGGTGGGCGACGGCCTCAACGATGCGCCCGCCCTCGCCGCCGCCCGGGCCTCGCTCTCGCCGGTGACCGCCGCGCATGTCAGCCAGGCCGCGGCCGACGCGCTGTTCCTGGGACGGGGGCTCTCCCCGGTGCTCTCCGTCCTGGCGGCGGGCCGACGCGCCCGCCGTCTCATGCTGCAGAACCTGTGGTTCTCGGCGGCCTACAACCTGCTGGCGGTCCCCCTGGCGGCGGCGGGCCTCCTGACACCGCTGATCGCGGCGCTCGCGATGTCGGGCTCGTCCCTCGTGGTCACGGCGAACGCCCTGCGGGCGCGGCAGGTCCCGGTCAGCCCGGTCAGCCCGGCGGGCTTGGGGGCTCCCGTCCCGGCGCGGCGCGGCCGGATCCCCAGCGTCCCGCGCGCCGCGTGAGTCCCGCCATGACCGTGCTCCTCCTCCTCATCCCCATCGCCCTCGGCCTCGGCACACTCGGCCTCACCGCCTTCCTCTGGTCGCTGCGGGCCGGCCAGTACGACGACATCGACGGTGCCGAGTACCGTGCCCTCCACGACGAGTGACCGCGCCCCCGCGCCGCGCCCGGCGACTGGTGACACCAAGTCGATGTCCGCATCGGTGACCGTCATGCACAAGTCTTCGGCGAACGATTCCATTGGGCACTTGCGCAGGATGAACCGATTTCTCCCAGCGCTCGCGCTCTTCCCAAGAGTTCATGTTTCGTTAACTGGGAAATGCTGCGAAATGGCCGATTCCAGACGGCCGATTTGAAATCCGAATTCAGTATTCCGCAATGGCAGCGGAGCGATACCAATCATCGCTCGGAGCGAACGGTTGCCGGCCGTTGCAGCCCGGGGCCGCCATCGGAAATACGGGAAATCTCGTCATGTTCGACTTCATCGGTGACCGTCGCAGGGCACTTGCCGGGGCTGCGACGCTCGCGGTCCTGCGCACGCCGGTGCTGAGCCTCAACGCCGACGGGGCCGTGACCGCGATGAACCCGGCCATGGCCGACCTGCTGCGCGGCTCCGGGCAGGCGTCGCCCGGCATCGCGCCGGCGGCCATCGTCGGGCGGCACATCGACGGCCTCTGCCGCGACACCGGGGGGCGCTCCCTCGCCGGCCGGCCCGAGGGCTCGCCCGCGGCCCTCGTCGCCCTCGGCGGGCGCTGGTACGACGTCGTGGCGGTGCCCGTACCGGGCCGGGGCACGCCGCAGGGTCACGCCCTCGAATGGGTCGACGCCGCCCCGCGCCTGGAGCGCGAGGACCAAGCCCGCCGCCTCGCCGCGATCGAGGCGTCGCAGGCCGTCATCGAGTTCCTGCCCGACGGGACCATCCTCTCGGCCAACGCCGCCTTCCTCGGCCTGATGGGGTACACCCTCGACGAGGTCCGCGCGCGCCACCACGGCCTCTTCGTCGATCCCGCCTACCGCGACAGCCGCGACTACACCGCCTTCTGGGAGCGGCTGCGCGCGGGGCGCGCGGAGATCGCGGAGTTCAAGCGCATCACGAAGGCCGGCAAGACCGTGTGGATCAAGGGTTCGTACAACCCGATCGGCGACGGGGCCGGAAACATCGTCAAGGTGGTCAAGTACGCCACCGACATCACCGCGCAGACCGTGGAGGCGGCGGCCCTCAGGGGGCAGGTGGACGCCATCCGCAAGTCGCAGGCGGTGATCAGCTTCGACCTCGACGGGCGCGTCCTGGAGGCGAACGCGAACTTCCTCGACGCCGTGGGCTACACGGCGGCCGAGGTCGTGGGCCAGCACCACGGGATGTTCGTCGATCCCGCCTACCGCGCCAGCGCCGAATACGCCCGCTTCTGGGAGGCGCTGCGCCGCGGCGAGTACCAGGCCGGGCAGTTTCGCCGCATCGGCAAGGGCGGCCGCGAGGTCTGGATCGAGGCGAGCTACAACCCGGTGTTCGACGCCGACGGGCGCCCCGTGCAGGTGACGAAGTTCGCCATCGACGTCACCGCGCAGGTGGAGCAGCGCGAGCGCGTCCGCCGTCTGGAGGAGGAGGCCGCCCGGGAGCGCACCGAGGCCGAGGCGCGGCACAAGGCCGAACTCGCGGCGATGGCCGATGCCTTCGAGCAGACCGTCGGCTCCGTCCTGACCTCGGTGGCGTCGGCGGCGGCCGAGTTGCAGGCGACCGCCTCCAGCATGTCGGGCATTGCCACCGAGACCGCGCAGCAATCGACGGCGGTGGCGGCGGCGGCGAACCAAGCGGCGGCCAACGTCAGCACCGTGGCGGCGGCGGCCGAGGAACTGGGCGCCTCCGTCGACGAGATCGGGCGGCAGGTCGCGGGCTCGGAGGAACTCGCGGGCCACGCGGTGCGGGAGGCGGAGCAGACCGCCTCCCTGGTGCAGGAACTGAGCGAGGCGGTGCGCAAGATCGGCGACGTGGTCGCCATGATCTCGGCCATCGCGAGCCAGACGAACCTGCTGGCGCTGAACGCCACCATCGAGGCGGCGCGCGCCGGCGAGGCGGGGCGCGGCTTCGCCGTCGTGGCCGCCGAGGTCAAGGAGCTGGCGAACCAGACCGCCCGCGCCACCGAGGACATCACGGCCCAGATCGGCCGCATCCAGGGCGCGACGGGGAGCGCGGTCGGCGCCATCGACGGGATCCGCCGCCGCATCCAGGAGATCAACGGCGTCGCCTCCTCCATCGCCGTCTCGGTGCAGCAGCAGGGAGCGGCGACCCAGGAGATCGTGCGCAACGTCGCGGAGGCGGCCCAGGGCACCGGCGAGGTGACGAGCAACGTCACCGGCGTGGCCCAGGCGGCCGAGGAGACCGGCGCGGCGGCGACGCAGGTGCTGACGGCGGCCTCGGACCTGTCGCGCCAGTCCGAGCACCTCGGCGGCGAGGTCGCCCGGTTCCTGGCCGGGATCCGCGCGGCCTGAGGCGCCGCGACGGGGGTTGCGGGGCTCACCCGCCCCCGGTCAGGAGGTGTGGCCGCGATAGGTCCTGGGCGGCACCCCGTGCCAGCGCCGGAAGGCGCGGGTGAAGGCGCTCACCTCCGAGAAGCCGAGCAGAGCCGAAATCTCGCTCACCGGGTGCTTGGTGCCGGCGAGGTAATGCTCGGCGAGGTCCCGGCGGAGGCGGTCCACGATATCGGCGAAGCTGGTGTTGCCCTCGGCCAGGCGCCGCTGGAGGGTCCAGCGCGGAATGCCGAGGGCGTCGCTGGCATGGCGGAGGGAGAGATCCCGCACGCTGAGGTTGGCGCGGACATAGGCCCGGATGCGCTCCTCCAGCGACGGGGTGCCCCCGGCCATCCCCATCTGAACGATCGTCGCGCAGAGCAGGTCGAGGAGGGGGAGGTTGGCGTCCGGCATGGCCCGCGCGGCCTGATCGTGCCGGAAGACCAGGGCGTTGGCGTCCTGCCCGAACAGGACCGGCGCCCCGAACGCCTCCTCGATCGCGCGCCAATCCTCCGTGCGGGCGTGTTCGAGGTGAACCTCCTGCGGGCACCAATCCGGCCCGGCCCCGTGCCGGAAGACGTTGACGTACATGCCGAGGGTCACGACCGCATCCTGGCGCCGCTCGGCGATGTGGGGCGAGCGGATCGCATAGGTCAGGCGGCAGGTCCCGTTCGCGTCGACGAGCCGGGTGACCGTGTCCTCCTGATGGTAGCCGAAATAGGCCGCGAGGTTCTCGGCCGCCGCGCGCAGGGTCGGCGACGACAGCGCGATGTGGCCGATCAACCCCAGCATCTCCGGCTTGAACTGCTGGCCGTAGCGGAGGCCGACGGTGGGATCGTGGGAGCGGCGCGCCGCCAGTTCGAGGATGTCGCAGTATTGGCGCAGGCCGATCGGCGCCGTGGGCGAGGCGAGCCTCTCCGGATCGAGGGCGACCTGATCGAACAGGCTGCCGGCGCAGACGCGGTTCGCCTCGAGGAAGGCGCCGAGGCCCGTCGCGGCCGAAGCGAAGACCCTCGCTCCGGACACGGCCCGGCTGGAGCTGTCGATGCGGGCCATGACCAGGGCTGCCCTCTCCGCGACGTACGCCGTCCCTTGCGAGAGTACGCGCCGCAAATTTGTTGCCAAGGGTCAAAACTCTGCGACGCCCGGTCGAGCGCCACGGCCCGTTCGGATCTAGGATAGGCTCCGACTCTCCCGCCTCCTCCAGGGGGCTCTGACGGCCGGGCCGGATCGCACCCCGAGGGGTGCGGTGCCGCCGGCCCGGCGCACGGAGTGACGGACCGGTGGCCTATCGATGCGACCTCGGCGGCGAGCGCCATCGCTTCCCCGACCTGAAGGCGGTCCTCGCGGCCGCCTCCCCGCTGCGATCCGGTGACGAGCTGGCCGGGCTCGCGGCCGCCAGCGACGCCATGCGGGTCGCCGCGCGCACAGTCCTCGCCGACCTGCCGCTGAAGACCTTCCTCACCGAAGCCGTGGTGCCCTACGAGGAGGACGAGGTTACGCGCCTCATCATCGACGGACACGACGCCGCCGCCTTCGCCCCGGTCTCCCATCTCACCGTCGGCGGGTTCCGCGATTGGCTGCTCGGCCCCGAGGCCGACGCGGCGACCCTGGCCGCCCTGGCGCCGGGCCTGACGCCGGAGATGGTCGCCGCCGTCTCAAAGCTGATGCGCCTTCAGGACCTCGTCGTCGTGGCGCGCAGGTGCCGGGTGACGACGGCCTTCCGCACCACCATCGGCCTGCCGGGGCGCCTCGCGACCCGCCTGCAGCCCAACCACCCGGCCGACGACCCGCGCGGCGTCGCCGCCTCGGTCATCGACGGGCTGCTCTACGGCGCGGGCGATGCCGTCATCGGCATCAACCCCGCCTCCGACGACGTCGAGACCGCGATCGCCCTCACCACGATGCTGGACGAGATGCGCCAGCACTACGCGATCCCGACCCAGACCTGCGTCCTGACCCACGTCACCAACGCCCTGGCGATCATCGAGCGCGGCGCCCCGGTGGATCTCGTGTTCCAGTCGGTCGCCGGGACCGAGGCGGCCAACCGCGGCTTCGGCATCGACCTCGCGGTGCTGGCCGAGGCGCACGACGCCGCCCGCAGCCTCAACCGGGGCACGGTCGGCGACAACGCCATGTACTTCGAGACCGGCCAGGGCTCCGCGCTCTCGGCCGACGCGCACCATGGGGTGGACCAGCAGACCGTGGAGGCGAGGGCCTACGCGGTGGCCCGCGCCTTCCGGCCGCTGCTCGTCAACACGGTGGTCGGCTTCATCGGCCCGGAATACCTCTACGACGGCAAGCAGATCACCCGCGCCGGCCTGGAGGACCATTTTTGCGGCAAGCTTCTCGGCCTGCCGATGGGCTGCGACGTCTGCTACACCAACCACGCCGAGGCCGACCAGGACGACATGGACGGGCTGATGCTGCTGCTCACGCAAGCCGGATGCAGCTTCCTGATCACCGTCCCCGGCTCCGACGACGTCATGCTGAACTACCAGAGCCTGTCGTTCCACGACCTGCTCGCCCTGCGCTCGCTGTTCGGGGTACGGGCCGCCCCCGAGTTCGAGGCGTGGCTCGACAGGATGGGCATGGGCGCGCCGGAGGGGCCGGCCCGCCTCCTCGAAGCCCCGCACCCGTCGCTGGCCCGCCTCTTCGACCGGGGGGACGCCGCGCGATGAAGCCCGATCCCGACACCCTGCCCGACGGCCCCCTCCGCACCGACCTCACGCAGGACGACCGCTGGGCGGCCCTGAGGCGGGCGACGCCGGCCCGGATCGGCCTCGGACGGACCGGCGACGCCCTGCCGCTGCGGCCGATGCTCGATTTCCAGCTCGCCCACGCCCAGGCGCGGGACGCCGTCCACGCCGTCCTCGACGTCGAGGCCCTGGCCGCCGCCCTGCCGCCCCATCCGGTGCTGCGCGTGCACAGCGCGGCGCCGGACCGCCCCACCTACCTGCGGCGCCCGGATCTCGGGCGGCGGCTCGACGACGCCTCGATCGCCACGCTGGAGGAGGCCGCCGCCGCGCGGGCGCAGGACGGCGGGCAGGGCTTCGACCTCGTTTTCGTCATCGCGGACGGGCTCTCGGCCAAAGCCGTGGCGAGCCATGCCGTACCGGTGATCCATGCCTGCCTCGCCCTCCTCGACGGCTACCGCATCGCGCCCATCGTCCTCGCCGAACAGGGCCGGGTGGCCCTGGGCGATCCCGTGGGCGAGCGGCTCGGGGCGAGGCTCAGCGTGGTGCTGATCGGCGAACGGCCGGGCCTCAGCGTCGCCGACAGCCTCGGCCTCTACCTCACCTACGGACCCCGCCCCGGGCGGCGGGACTCGGAGCGCAACTGCATCTCGAACGTGCACGGCCGGGGCGGCCTGACGCCGGACCTCGCGGCGGCCAAGGTGGCGTGGTTCGTGCGCGAGGCCCTGCGGCGCGGCCTCACCGGCGTCGCCCTCAAGGACGGGATCGAGGAGGCGTTGCTGGAGGGCGAGGCGGGCAGGCTGCCCGGCGGATCGCCTTGAGCCACGCCCATCGATGGATCCCCGGCCGCCTTCGCGAGCGCGGCGAAGCGAAGGCGGAGCTGCCTGAGCCGACACGGTCGGCCTCGGCTGCAGCAGGGTGAAGACCGGTTTCTGAGGGAGAGTGGGCGATGCAGGACGTCGGTCTTCACAAGGGTCTCAATGCGTTCCATCTCTGGGGCATCGCCGTCGGGCTGGTAATCTCGGGCGAATACTTCGGGTGGAGCTATGGCTGGGCCAATGCCGGCACCCTCGGCTTCCTGATCACCACGGCGGTCGTGGCGGCGATGTACATCGCCTTCATCTTCAGCTTCACCGAACTCACCACCGCGATCCCCCAGGCCGGCGGCCCCTTCGCCTACAGCCGCCGCGCCTTCGGCCCCCTCGGCGGCTGCATCGCCGGCTACGCGACGCTGATCGAGTTCGTGTTCGCGCCGCCCGCCATCGCGCTGGCGATCGGCGCCTACCTCAACGTCCAGTACCCGGGGCTCGACCCCAAGCACGCGGCGCTCGGCGCCTACCTCGTCTTCATGACCCTCAACATCGTCGGCGTGCAGATCGCCGCGACCTTCGAGCTGTTCGTGACGATCCTGGCGGTGATCGAGCTCCTGGTCTTCATGGGCGTCGTCGCTCCGGCCTTCGACATGGCGAATTTCACCGCCCACGGCTGGGCAGGCGAGGACGGCTTCGGCGTGGCGGCGATCGGCGGCATGTTCGCCGCGATTCCCTTCGCCATCTGGTTCTTCCTCGCCATCGAGGGGGTGGCCATGGCCGCCGAGGAGGCGAAGGACCCCAAGCGCACGATCCCCGTCGCCTACATTACGGGCGTGCTGACGCTCACGGCCCTGGCCTTCGGCGTCATGCTGTTTGCGGGCGGCGTCGGCGACTGGCGGACCCTGAGCAACCTCAACGATCCGCTGCCGCAGGCGATGAAGGCTGTGGTCGGGACCTCCAGCGGCTGGCTCCACATGCTGGTCTGGCTCGGCCTGTTCGGCCTCGTGGCCTCGTTCCACGGCATCATCATGGGCTACTCGCGCCAGATCTTCGCCCTCGCCCGCGCCGGGTTCCTGCCCGCGTCCCTGGCCCGGGTGCATCCGCGCTTCCGCACGCCCCACATCGCGACGCTGGCGGGCGGCGTGGTCGGCATCGTGGCGATCTATAGCGACAGCCTCGTCACCATCGCGGGCCAGTCCCTCACCGCCAGCATCGTGACGATGGCGGTGTTCGGTGCCCTGGTCATGTACGGCATGAGCATGGCGAGCCTGTTCCGGCTGCGCCGCTGCGAACCGGACCTCGCCCGGCCGTACCGGGCGCCGTTCTATCCCGTCGCGCCGGCCTTCGCACTGGCCGTGGCCTCGGTCTGCTTCGTCGCCCTGGTCGTCTACAACCCGCTGATCTTCGTGATCTTCCTGGCCGTCATGGCGCTGGCCGTGGCCGCGAGCCTCCTCGCGCGCCAAAGCCCGGAGGCGGTCGCCGATGGCGGCGCCCCCGTGTGAGCGCCGCCCGGACCCTCACCCGTTTCCGTCCCCAGGCGCGGCGACGCGCCCGGCCACACCCTCCCCTTGTCCACCCTGCTGCGCGAGCGACGACATGACCGACATCCCCCCCGTCCCCTCCATGAAGCGCCGCGGCTTCCTGGGCAGCGTCATGCTGGCGGCCGCCGCGGCGGGGAGCACGGCAACGGCGGCCCGGGCCGCGGGCCCCGCCGGTGATCCCGTCGGGCTCGACCGGGCGAAGTGGGCGCCGCGCAACCACGCGGCCGTGTCGCGGATGATCGCGGAGCACGGCAGCCTCTCGCCGAACTACGATCCCAACCGGCGGCCCTACGCGGTGTTCGACTGGGACAACACCAGCATCATGAACGACTGCGAGGAGGCGTTGCTGATGCACCAGATCAACACGCTGTCCTTCAAGCTCACGCCGGCCGAGTTCGGCGCGATCATCCGCCAGAACGTCCCGCCGGGCCCCTTCGCGGCCGACTACAAGAATTCCGCCGGCGCGACGGTCGATCTCGACTCGATCTGCGCCGACCTCGACGCCGACTATGCGTGGCTCCACGGCGCCTACAAGGGATTGTCCGGCTCGCAGCCCCTCGATGAGATCGTGAAGACGGACACCTTCGCCGACTTCCGCACCAAGCTCTACTACCTCTACGAGGCGGTCAACGACACCCATGGCGTCAACGTCGGCTACCCGTGGGTCATCTACCTCCTCGCGAACATGACCGTCGCGGATGTGTCGCGCCTCACCGAGGCGTCGAATGACCTCGCCCTCGGGGCCGGCCTCGTGAAGACGAAGTACACCAGCCCCGCCGGGCGGGCCGGCAAGGCGGGCATCGTCAGCGTCAGCCATTTCCACGGTATCCGGCTCTGCACCGAGATCGGCGGCCTGATGGACACGCTCCGCCGCAACGGCATCGACGTCTACGTCTGCACCGCCTCCCTCGAACACGTGGTCGCGGCGTTCGCGACCCTGCCGAAATACGGCTACAGCGTCGCGCGCGACCATGTGATCGGCCTGCGGCTCGAAGAGGACGGCCAGACCCTTACCAACGCCTACCGCAAGGGATGGCCGCTGGTCTGGGGGCCGGGAAAGACCACCGTCATCAAGCAGGAGCTGGTGGCGAAGAAGGGCTACGGCCCGCTGCTCGTGGCGGGCGACAGCGACGGCGACTACGACATGCTGCGCGACTTCCCCGATACGAAGCTCGGCCTCATCGTCAACCGGATGAAGAAGGGCAAGATCGGCGAGTTGTCCAAGGCCGCCGCCGAGACGCTCAAGGCTGCGGACCCGCGCTACCTGCTCCAGGGCCGCCAGGAATCGACGGGGAACTGGCTCCCGCAGGAGAGCAGCATCAAGCTCGGAAAGACCGACCCCCAGCTGCTGGCCTGAGGCGATTTCCGGGATGTCCGGATCGCCCCCGCTCCATGGTCCTCGCGAGCGTGGGACGAAGCCATCCAGGGACGCGCGTCGTTCGGAGGCGTCCCGCGCGGGGTATCAGGGCCGGAGGAAGAGATTGATCGAGAGGACGTGGTCGGTCTCGGTGGCCGTGCGGGATTGGATGAGGCGGTTCAGGTAGCCGAGTTCCACCGTGGATTTGTCGCCGATGGGAATCTCGATCCCGGCGAAGGTCCGCACCTGATCGAACCCCGCCCGCGGCCCCCAGTCCGCGTCGTTGAGGGCGACGAACACCTCCGTCCAGCCCAAGGCCGCCACGCTGCCCTTCCTGTCCGTCAGCGGCGCGGCGGCCCTCAGCTGGCTGCGGACCCGGAAGCCGACATCCCTCCCGTCCGAGCGCCACCGTTGCTCGAACCGCGTCCGGGAGGAGGCCTTCACGCCGTTGAACTCGCCGATCGTCCAGTTGATCTCCTGGAAGCTGCGATCCTCGATCCGCACGGTGCTCCCGCCGCGGTCCTCCACATAGGCGTAGCCCTGGTAGAGCTTGAGGTTGTCGTTGATCTTCCAGCCGAGGGCCGGGCGGAAGAAGAACTGATCGAGCTTGGAGATGTCGTCGCCGAACCGCGGCTGGACCTCGGCATAGTAGGCGAGGTCGCCCACGGAGCCGAACAGGGTGGTGTTGAACCAGAGCTGCGCATCGTTGGCCAAGGCCGGGACCGGGGTGCCCGCCACGAGCAGCGATGCCAGGAGGGGGAGCATGCGAGCGACCATCCACTTCACCCCTCGTTGAGCCGGCACCGAGCTTCACAATCGCGTGTTGCCTCCCCGCGCCGCGCCGTCAAGCCGTGACCGCGCCCGTGCCGGGGGACGCGGCCGTTTGCCGGTGCGCGACCACCGGTGTCGCCGGCGGCCGCGCATGAGGGATCGTCACGGCCGGGGTGCTTGGGCTAAAGCACCCTTGGGTGGGCGTCCGCGAGAAGGCGCCCCGGATCCTGTGGGGAGCCATCTTGGGCGACGACGCCACGCTGCGCCGATTGCTGGCCGACATCGCCCGGGGAGAGGCGCATCGGCTGGCCGACCTCTACGATCTCACGAGCCCGAAACTTTACGGCCTGATCCTGCGTATCCAGCGTGACCGGGGCTTGGCCGAGGACGTGCTCCAGGACGTCTACATGCGCATCTGGCAGGCCGCGGGCGCCTACAGGCCCGAGGCCGGGCCGCCGCTGCCATGGATCTGCACCATCGCCCGCAACCGCGCCATCGACAGCGTCCGGCGGACGGTCGAGCGGCAGGGCCCGGAACGGGATGACGGCGAGGATTGGGTGGCGCGGTTGATCGATCCGCACGACGGGGAGGCAGAGTTCATGGACCGGAGCGCGCTCCTCGCCTGCCTCGGCCGCCTCGATCCCGTGCACCGGGACTGCGTCGTGCTGGCCTATTGCGAGGGGAGATCCCGGGAGGAGCTGGCCCAGCACTTCGAGAAGCCGGTCAACACCATCAAAACGTGGCTTCACCGGTCCCTCGCGGGCCTCAAGACCTGCCTGGAGGCCGCCTCGTGAGCGACAGCGGCCGGCCGGGCGTGGAGCCGACATTCGAGGACGACATGCGTGCGGCCGAGTATGCCCTCGGGACCCTCGACGCGCAGGAGCGCGCGGCGCTGGAGGACGAGGCGAGCCGGGACCCCGGCACCGCCGACCGGATCCGTGCCTGGGAGCGGAGGCTGGCGCCGCTGATGGGCATCGTGCCGCCCGCGGCGCCGCCGTCGCGGGTGCGCGGAGCCCTGCTGCGGGCGCTGCCCGCTGCGGCCGGCTCCGGGCCCGGCGAACTCTACCGCCTGCGCCGCCAAGTGAGACGCTGGCGGGTCGCCGCGGCGGGATCGGGCCTGCTGGCCGCGGGCCTCGCGCTGTTCGTGGCGATCGGCCCGGCGCGGAGCCCGGCGGGCGGGCGCTATCTGGCTGTCGTGCAGGGAGGCGGGGCGCTGCCCGCGCTGATCGTGCGGGTCGACACGCAGACCGGCCTCGCCCAGGTCAGGCCCGTCGGCGCCGACGCGCCCGCCGGGCGGAGCCTCGAACTGTGGTATGTCGGCGCGGGCGGGGCGAAGCCCCTCGGGCTCGTCGGGGCGGACTCCAGCCAAGTGAAGCTTCCGCGGGACACCGCGGCGGACGGGGTGATCGCCGTCTCGGTCGAGCCGCCGGGCGGCTCGCCCAGCGGCCAGCCCACGGGTCCAGTGGTGTATTCCGGCAAGCTCATCGCGGAATGAGGCGCCGGTGCCCGCGGCCCTCGCGGGCCGCGGGCGCTCCGCCTTACGGCATCAGCACGGCGTTGACGACGTGGATGACGCCGTTCGACTGCATGACGTTCGGAATGGTCACCGTGGCGGTGTTGCCCTTCTGGTCGGTGACGAGGACCTTCTTGCCCTGCACCTCGACGGCGAGCGGCTCGCCCGCGACGGTGGTCAGCACGCCCTGGCCGCCGCCCTTCTTGGCGAGCGCCATCAGGTCCTTGGCGGTGTAGACGCCGGGGACCACGTGGTAGGTCAGGATCTTCGTCAGCGTCGCCTTGTTCTGCGGCTGGACGAGGTTCTCCACCGTGCCCGGCGGCAGCTTGGCGAAGGCGGCGTTGGTGGGCGCGAACACGGTGAAGGGACCGGGGCCGTTCAGGGTGTCCACGAGGCCGGCGGCCTTCACGGCGGCGACCAGGGTGGTGTGGTCCTTCGAGTTGACCGCGTTCTCGACGATGGTCTTCTGGGCGTACATCGGCGCGCCGCCGACCATCGGGTTCTTGGCGTAGGCCGCGCCGCTGGCTCCGAGGCCGAGGGCGAGGGTCAGGGCGAGCGCCGTGGCCGTGCGGCGGCCGGTGGTCTTCGTGAGCATCGTGTTTCCTTCCGTCCGAACCCCGATGACAGGGGCAACGGGCGCCCTTACGGGGGCGACGGCGGAAAAGTTTCGGCCGGCCTCAGAAACCCGTCGCGCCCGGTGGCCGGTCCCGCGGCCGGAAAGCCGCCGCGACGGAGGGCTCCGCTCGCACGGACGGCGGAGCGGGGGCGATCCGGATATCCCGGACAACGCTTCAGGGATTCTCGTGGCTGTTCTTCTGATGCTTCATGGCGGCCGCGACGCGGTTCGAGACCATGAGCTTTGCCATGAGGCTCGTCATGTAATGTTTGACGGTCTTTTCGGAGAGGCCGAGCTTGGCGGCGATCAGCTTGTTCGAATGGCCGAGCGCGACCTGATCGAGGATCTGCGCCTCGCGGAGCGTCAGGCCCTTGTCCTTTGCCGTCGCGCTGCGCTCGCTCGCCTCGGCCGCGAAGATCCTTCGGGCGAACGCGGGGAGAATGTAGCTTCCGTTGTTGTAGACGGTCCAGATCGTCGCCCGCAGATCGACGGCGCTGACGCCCTTCAGGACGTAGCCCTTCGCGCCGCGCCGCATCGCCTCCATGGCGGAGTCGCTCGACTCGATCCCCGTGAACATGATGCAGGCGACCTCGGGGCTGGCCGCGGCGATGATCGACAGGGCCTCCAGTCCGCCGCCCGGCATCCGCAGGTCGAGCAGCATGATGTCCGGCCGGGCCTGGGCCGCGATCCGCACGGCATCGCCCGCATTCGCGCCTTCGGCGACGACGGAGAATCGCTTTTCTTCGGCGATGACAGCAACCAGCCCCTGCCTCATCACGGGATGGTCATCGACGATCGCAATCGTCACCACATCGCTCTTCGTTTCCATCCCTGATACTTCTTCTGGCGTCGGCACTCTTCAGCGATGGCGGTACGATAACCCGATTATTGACGATCTTTGTGATACCTAAGTAAAAAATTCCGGCTATAAACGCGGAGCCGGTCTCATGACGGGACCATCGGCCGGGCCGGCGACGGAGAAGCCGAGGATCACTTCCCCGGCACGGCGCCCCGGAGAGGTAGGACGCACCGCAATCGCGCGCCCCGGCCGAGTGTGCTCGTGAGGGAGAGGCTACCTCCCAGGGCCTCGGCCCGTGCCCGGATGCCGGCGAGGCCGAGGCCCTCGCAATCCCGGGCGTTGCGCCGGGCGCCGTCGCGCGTGGTCGCATCGCCGGCCGGGAAGCCCGGCCCCCGGTCCGACACGGTGAGCAACACCCCGTCCCCGGCGACCGAGACCTCGACCGATTGCCCGAGGCCGCCCGCGTGCTTCACCGCGTTGGTGAGCGCCTCCTGGACGATCCGCGCCGCGTAGCGGATCAGGTCGTCCGGGAGCGGGGTGGCGAGCCCCTCCAGCGCGAAGGCGACGGACGTGTGCGTTCGCTCTTCGTGGCGCGCGATGACCGAGCGCAGGACCGAGTCGAGATCGGCCCCGGCATCGAGGGGAAGGATCAGTTCCCCCGAGATCAGCCGCAGGTCCGCGATGGCCTCCGAGGCGACCCTGCCGACCTCGTCGATGGCCTGCCGCCGCGCGGGCGCGATGCCCTCGCGGATGTCGCCCAGGCGCATCAGGACGTAGCTGAACAACTGGATCGGCCCGTCGTGCAGGTCGGCCCCCAATCGCTGGCGGCCCCGATCGTCGATGCGGGAAATCTGCCTCTGGGCGTGGTTCATCCGCTCCAGCAGATGCTGGTTCTGCCGCATCAGCCGCTGGGACTCCGACGCCCTCCGCTTGAGGGCCGTCCGCTGGCGGATCACGATCCGGCTCTCCTGATCGACGACGAGCAGCAGCGCGAGGCCGAGGGCGACCATCAGGGCGACGACGACCATCCAGGCGTGGCGGGCCGCGAGGCCAGTCTCCTCCTCGAGCCGCCGCCCGCCCACGTAGAATTCGGCCACGGCGATGATCTCCGCGCCGGCCGATTGGTGGAGCGGCACGAAGATCTCGAACAGGGATTGCCCGATGGCCCGCTCGTAATCGTGGTCGTCGTCGTCGAGACTGTTCGCGGAGATCGTGATGTCGCCCGTGCTGGCCCGCGCGAGCGGATCGGGGTGATAGGATTGCCCGATCAGCGAAGGATCGCTGCTGAAGAGGATCGTACCGTCCGGCGCCCAGATCTTCATCGAGACGACCTGCTCGTGAAAGGCGCGATCCTCGAGGAGCGCCCTCAGCGCCGCGCCGTCCTCCTCTGAGAGGGCGTGGCCGGGCGACCGCGCGAGGCTCTGGATGCGCGGCTCGACGATCCGGCCGAGATACAGGGCGGTCGGGCCCGCCGCGCCGCGCAGGACGCCGGCCGCGATGCGGTGGTTGACCCAATCCCCCAGCCAGACGGTCGCCGGCAGCAGCACGACCAGGCCGATCGCCGATACGCGGAAGACGAGGGTCGAAGCCCACCACCGCCGCCGCAGCCGCCGGAAAACCCCGCGGAACGCTCCCGACCGGAATCCGATCGGCCCCATCCCCGTGAGTGCATCGGATCTCTGGACCATCGCGCGACGCTTCCGACCCGGGGCTGGAATTCCCTCCCATGTCTTCGTCTTCAGCCATGACGAAAGCAGAATCAAGCGAATTGAGAGTGACGTCATGACAACGATCAATTTTCCTCTCGAAAAATCCGCGATGGATATTTGATGGGAATGCCACGCAATCTATCAATTCAAGTATCATCGCTTTGGCAGCTGGCAGAACGGCCGGATCCGAGCGTTTCGCAGGCAATTCGGTGATGCCATCGATGTCATCGTCCTTATTTGCAGGTCCGATAGCCCTCCCTCGACTCGCCTTCGTCGCGATCCCGTCGCAACCGGACCGGGCGGGCTGAGGCGACAGACGCGTCCCCTCCCCAGATCGCCGCGTCCTCTGAAGCGTCCGCGGGGAAACCTGGATCATACGCCGCCGCCGTTCGGACCTTGGTCCGATGGTGCATCGGACCTCAGGCCCCTCCGGGATCGGACCATGAGCCTGTGTGTCGCTAGGACCTCGGACCCTTCCCGGCGCGCCGAATTCTGCAACCCTTAACAAAAGGTAAATGCAAAGCCGCATCCGATCGGACGAAGTCTCCGATCCGTGCATCCCGACGGAGAACCGCGATGGCCTTCGACGCTCGCCTCAAGCCCTTCGTGATCAACACGAGCGACATCCGCTTCCTGATCGACCAGATCAACTTCCGGCCGCTGTTCGATGCGTCGGGGAACATCATCGTGGCCTGGGACGGAACCGGCCCGGTCTTCGACCGCCGGGGGGTCGCCTACGCGGACCAGGGAAGCGCCCAGGCCAACCTCGCCATGTGGGGCCAGTCCTACCAGAACTTCACCGACTTGGCGGGCACGCGCGACGTCAGCGGCTACTGGAACAACCTCACGCCGGTCCTGTCGCATTACGGACAGAGCGGGCAGATCTTCCCGCGGATGGTGACGGCCGACTACCGCGGCTACCTCGCGCAGGTGACCGGAGACGCCACCACCGGACCGATCCTCGTGACGAGCGTCACGCCCGATCCCACCACCACGGAATCGACCTCCGTCACCCTCTCCGACACCACCGACACCACCGTGCCCCCGGGGCAGAACCTCACCAAGATCGTGCGCGAGCTCATCACCTCCGGCACCTCGGTGACGACGTCGGTGGCGCAGACGCTCTCCACCACGGTCATCGACGGGCACCACCTCGCCCCGACCCAGACGACGGTCGTCGCCGATTCGGTCACCACCACCACGAGCTTCGACTTCGTGCGCGACCAAGTGACGACGACCCTGACCAGTCCCTTCGGCACGCAGGAGGCCACCGCCACCTCGACGGTGCAGACCTCCCCGGCGCAGGTCGCCACGTCGACGGCCACCGGGACGGCTACGACGCTCTCGGGCGCCGAACTCGACGGCCGTTACCACCACTTCACCACGGCCTACGCCCTCGCTCATCAGGACTACGCCGTGACGGCGGCCCTGCCGGGCACCGGCATCGAGGGCAACACGACGGCGGCGGACGGGACGGCGATCAACATCAAGAACGTCGTCGATTACACGCCGCGCATGATCAGCCGGGCGATCACCACCGGCGACGTGGTCTACGACACCTGGGCGAACCACGCGGCCGACAATCCCCTCGGCGCCAACGGCAAGCCGGTCCACACCGCCAACGAGATCTACTACGATCCGCAGACCGGCGAGGCCCGGGTTCTCGAGTGGGGCCGGCTCGACACGGTCAAGAACGGCGGCGAGGGCCAGATCGACACCCAGGCGCGGCTGGCCGCCTCGGCGGGCCGGGACGACCACTTCATCGGCGGCCTGAACCCCGGCGTCTCGCCCTCGAACGGCTTCTTCGTGCTGTTCGGCCAGTTCTTCGACCACGGGCTCGATTTCATCGACAAGGGCCAAGCCAACGCCTCCGGCGGCGCCGTGACCATCAAGATCGCCCTCGGGATCGACGATCCGCTCTACGGCATGCTCGGGCCGGACGGGCAGCCTGTCACCGAGATCACCATCAACCGCGCCAAGGTCCAGACCCTCGACGCCAAGGGCAGCGAGTACGCGAACCACGTCTCGCCCTTCATCGACCAGAGCCAGACCTACGGCTCCGACGAGCAGCGGACCGCGCTCTTGCGCGAATGGGTCTCCACCGATGGGGGCGCCTCGTTCCACGCCGGCATGAACCTGCTCGACGGCCACACCCTCAAGACCGCCTGGGCCAAGCCCGACGGCACCCTGACCAACGCCACCCTGCCGACGCTCAACGAGTTGCGCACCCATCTCGACGCGACCAAGCGCGATGCGCTGACCTGGGACGACGTCGCCAACCTGCGCAACCGGGATGCGGCGGGCCATGTCGTGGCCGGGACCAGCGGCGAGGCCCTCCTCCTCGACATGAACCCCCATTTCGACCGCGCGCACCTGCTCGGCGGCCAGGGCGAGACCGGCGCCGAGGCGCAGAAGGTCCTGGATGCCATCGCCACCCTCGGCCAAGCCGGCATCCGGCCGGGCGACACCTTCGGCTTCAACGCGAACGGTGTCCTTACCCTGCATCTCGGCTCGGACCTGCCGACGGGGCCGCAATCGCCCCCCATCCCCGCCGGTACCGACCTGACCGGCGCCAGCGCCCTGGCGGGCTGGGTGAACTTCGCCGACTTCAGCATCATGCAGACGCCGCCGGGCGTCTCCGCCGCATCCGTCGAGTCCGTGCGCAACGCGGTGTCGGACATCCTGCTCGCCTCGGTCGGCGACCACTACGTCGCGGGCGACGGCCGGGTGAACGAGAATTTCGGCCTGACCTCCGTCCACCACGTCTTCCACGAGGAGCACAATTTCCAGGTCCAGAACCTGATCGACGCCCTGCACCGCCAGGACGTCGCGACCGACGACGCGACCCACGCCAAGCTGCACGAATTCCAGATCGACACCGGGCGGACGAACGCGGCGGGGGATTTCATCCGCGCCGACGGCTCCATCGCCTGGAACGAGGACAAGGTGTTCCTCGGCGCCAAGCTCATCGTCGAGATGGAATACCAGCACGCGGCGGTCGACCAGTATGCCCGCAACGTGTCGCCCAACATCCAGGAATTCGTCGGCTACTCGCCCGACAAGCAGCCCGACGTGACGCTGGAATACGCCCAGGTCGCCTTCCGCTTCGGCCATTCGACCTTGCGCGAGACCATCGACACCATCGATCCGACCGGCGGCATCACCGGCAAGATCATGGGCTACGCCCTCCACGACGCCTTCCTGAACCCGGAGAAGTTCGGCGATCTCGGCCCGGCCTCGATCGTCCTGGGCATGACCCACCAGCAGCAGAACGAGGTGGACGAGTTCGTCACCCCGGCCCTCAACCAGGGCCTGCTCGGCCAGCCCCTCGACCTCGCGGCCATCAACATCGCCCGCGGCCGCGACATCGGCGTGCCGACGCTGAACGACTTCCGCGAAGCGCTCGGCATGGTCCGCTACACCAGCTGGAACGACTTCGGGCAGAACATGCAGCACCCGAGTTCCCTCGTGAACTTCATCGCTGCCTATGCCTTCGACGGCGCCATGGACAAGGCCCACGCCGTGCTGGACCTGGCGAGCCACGCCTTCGCGGACGATGCGGCGGGCGCCGTGCTCGGCACGGTCCTCGGCTGGACCGGGACGGTCGCCGAGCTCGTGACCCGCGCGGGCGCGTTCCTGTCCGGCGACGCCTCCGTGGGCGGGGCGGGGACCCTCGGCTTCAACCAGATCGATACGTGGATCGGCGGCCTCGCGGAGGTGCACCAGCCCGGCGGCCTGCTCGGCGAGACCTTCGACAAGGTCTTCGTCACGCAGATCGAGTCGCTGATGGACGGCGACCGGTTCTACTACCTCTACCGTCTGGCCGGGCAGCAATTCGGCGAGGAGGTCGCCAACGGGCAGCTCAAGGACATCTTCGAGCGCAACACCGGCCTGACGCACCTGAACGGCAACATCTTCGGCTACGCCGACCAGTACGTGGACCTCGGCGCGCGCAAGGAGGTGCTGGCGGCCGGCCAGACCGAGTCCCTGACCACCGGCAACGAGCACAAGTACGGCGACCTCGCCGACGTCGCGAACGGCACGATGGGCATCTACTCCAACGGCGGCGTGAGCAACGGCCACGACGGCGGGCTGATCGCGATCTCCGGCAAGACCTACATCCAGGACACGCGGCTCTCCGCCGACAACCCGATGAGCGCCGACTACCACGGCGGCGACAACGCCTACGCCCTCAACGGCTACGTGAACCTCGACGGCACGCCGAATTCCGGCGCCGAGTCGAGCGAGGTCATCGTCGGCTCGAAGGGCGACGACCTGATCTACGCCCAGGGCGGCGACGACACGGTCTACGGGGAAGGCGGCAACGACGTCATCTACGGCGGCTTCGGCATCGACCGCCTCTACGGCGGCACGGGCAGCGACACGATGTACGGCGGGGACAACCCCGACCTGATGGACGGCGGCGCCGGCGACGACTTCCTCTACGGCGAATCCTCGGGCACCGACATCAACGGCGCCGACCAGATCATCGGCGGCTCCGGCAACGACCTCCTCGACGGCGGCACCGGCATCGACAAGCTCTCCGCCGGCTCCGGCGACGACAAGATCTACGGCGGCCAGGACACCGACCCGTTCACCCATGGCGGCGACGGCAACGACCTCGTGGACGGCGGATCGGGCGGCGACATCCTCTACGGCGACAACGGCGACGACCTCGTCATCGGCGGGGCGGACCAGGACCAGCTCTTCGGCGGCGACGGCGACGACATCCTGCGCCCCGGCGATCCGACCGGCGCCCTCACCATCGGCTCGGACGAGGTCCTGGGCGGCGACGGCACCGATACCAACGACAAGGGCTTCGACCTGATCGACTTCAGCGACAACAACGCCCGTCCGAAGGGCGTCGTGTTCGACCTCGGCAACCAAGCCAATCCGAACGTGACGGTCAACGGCTCGCCGACGCAGGTGCCCTCGTTCCAGATTGACGGCGCAATCGGCTCGGTGAGCGACGACACGCTGACCGGGAGCGATCCTTCCGACGCCGGCAACGGCGCCGACGCCTCCATCGCCGGCCAGAACTGGCTGATCGGCGGCTCGGGCAACGACACCCTGGAGGGTCTGGGCGGCAACGACATCATCATCGGCGGGTCCGTCCGCCTCGATGCCCTGATCGGCACCGACAAGGGCGTCCGCTACGACGCCGAAGGCAACGCCGTGCGCGACGCCGCCGGCCACGTGATCCTGACCGGCCAGAACTCCACCTACGACCACCACAACAACAACGCCGGCCTGACCGACGCCGAGCAGCTGATGGATGCCCGCTACCAGGGCGCATCGCACCGGGTGGGCTACGCCGACGTGCTCGGCTCCGACGGGCTGATCGACGCCGCCAACGCCCTCGGCGGCGCGCAGTTCGACAAGCACTTCACCGAGATGCTGCGCTCGGCCCAGTTCAAGGACACCGTGCTCGGCGACGGCGGCACGGACGGGACGGCGGATACGGCCGTCTTCACGGGCAACCTCGCGCGCTACACGATCCAGGTCATCGATTTCACGGCCAGCAACGGCGTGGCGATGCCGGCCCTGAAGATCACCGACAACCGGACGGCCGCCGACTTCCTCGACGCCAACGGGAACCCCCTCCTCGATGCGAACGGCAATCCCCTCACCAGCGACGGCACCGACCTGCTCGTCGGCGTCGAGTACGCCCGGTTCGCGGATCAGACGATCTCGCTGAAGCTCCAGAAGCCCGTTCTGGACCTGCACGCCTACGACACCACGGTGGCGACCCTTGCCGACAACTTCAACGCCTCGCAGTGGTCGAACTCGAACGGGACGGCGACCTGGACGACAGCCTGGAGCGAGACCGGCGACTTCGTCGCCAACGCCAATCAGGTGACGGGCGGCCAGATCCAGCTGAACGCCGCCGGATCGGGCCAGCTCAGGCTCTCCGACAACGGCGACGGCGCGAGCATCCAGCGCACCGTCGATCTCTCGGGGGCCTCGGGCGCGACACTCGCCTTCGACTACCGGCTGAACTCGTTCGATACGGGCGACAAGGTCGTCGCCTCGATCTCCTTCGACAACGGGGCCACGTGGCACGAGATCCGCACCTTCCAGGGCACGGGAGCCGGGAACAACACCAACGGTCAGGGCACGGTCTCCGTTGACCTCACGACGATCAAGGCGACCACCGAGACCTTCGGGGCCAACGCCATCGTGAAGGTCGAGGCCGTGACCACGGTCGGCGGCGGGACGAGCGCCAACAACGGCTATGTAGCGATCGACAACCTCCGCATCGACGTCACGAAGACGACGGCCGACGCGGATCCGTTTCCGAACTACACCACGACCTTCACCGAGAACGGCGCGGCGGTGACCATCGCCCGGAACCCGACCATCACCGACGACGGAGCGATCATCCATTCGGCCAAGGTCGTGCTGACGAATGCCCAGGCCGGCGACACCGTCAACGGCCACGACATCGCCGGCGACAACATCTCGATCGCGACCGACACGTCGGTGCCCGGCCGGATCACCCTGACCCTGACGGGCGACGACACGCTCGCCCACTATCAGGCCCAGATCGCGGCCATCACCTTCGCCAACACGTCGAACAACCCGAGCCCGGTCGATCGCATCATCCAGGTGACCGTGAACGACGGGCTGCTCGACAGCAACCTCGCGACGACGACGGTGCATGTGGTGCCGGTCAACGATGCGCCGACGGCCCGTGCCGACTCCGTCGTCACCAATGTCGGAAACGGCCCGAACGGAATCGTGGTGCCGGACTGGGCGCTGCTCGCCAACGACACCGACCCGGACGGCCCGAACCCGCTCGCCATCACGGGGGTGAGCGGTTTCAACAGCCTCACCGCGACGCATGGGAGCGCAGCCGGCGCCGTGACGATCCTCGACAGCGGCACCACCCTCAACGCCCCCAACGGCGGCTCGTTCAGCTACACCGTGACGGATGGCGGAGCAGCGCCGAACACGGCCACCGGCACCGTCACCCTGCGGCAGCAGACCGGCGCGAACCTGAACGGCACCACCGGCGCCGACATCCTCGTCGACGGGGCGACCGGCCACACCATCGCCGGCGGCCGCGGGGATGACATCGTGCTCGCGGGCGACGGCGCCGACACGATCACCTGGACCGCCTCCGGGAGCGTCACCCAAGGGTCGATCTTCGGAATCCCCTTCACCACCGTGAACGTCGCCACGGACGGGCACGACTTCATCGACGGCGGGGCGGGGACGGACAGCTTCGTCCTGACGTCCACCGTGACGGGCAACAACGCCGCCGCCCAGGCGAATTCCGAGGTGGCCGAGACCTTCGACGTCTACACCCTGGCGGAAGCCCAGGGCGCGGGCATCACCGGCCTGCGCAACGTGGCGGGTGAGATCGTCATCACGCGCAACGGCGCCGTCGCGGCCGAACTGGTGAACGTCGAGGAGATCACGATCAACACCGGCGCCGGGACCGACACGGTCAGGGTCCACGGCAACTTCGCGCCCACGCAACTCGCCTACAACACCATCCACGTCAACGATGCGGATGGCGGCGACACGGTGGACATCACCGGGCTCACCTCCGACCACCGCATCGTCCTCTCGACCGATGCCGCCGGCCACATCGTCGGCGCCGTGCGACCGCAGGACGTGGTCGATCATCACGGCGCCACGGCCCTCCCGGCCGACGGGGCCGCCACCGATGGATCCGCCCCCGACGCGTCAGGCCCCGACGACACCGGCACCGGGCACGACACCGCCGGAGGCCCCCCCGCCGCCGGGCCGGACGAGACGAGCCAGACCGGGGATGCGCTCTTCGGCACGGCCGAGGCGGATCTCCTCGTGGGCCACGGCGCGACGGCCACGATCATGGGCCTCGGCGGCGACGACCTCATCCTCGGGACGGGCGGGGCCGACGTGATCCAGGCCGGCGCGGGCGACGACCTCGTGAAGGCCGGGGCGGGCGACGACGCGGCCTTCGGCGGAGCGGGCGAGGACAGCCTGTTCGGCGGAGCGGGCAACGACCTCGTCGCGGGCGAGGCCGGCGACGATCGTCTCTTCGGCGAGGCCGGCGACGACGTGCTGGAGGGCGGCCAAGGCCACGATGTCGTCTTCGCGGGCGGCGGCGACGACCGGGTGCTCGCCACGGTGGGAGACGGCGACGACCTCTACTTCGGCGAGGCGGGCAGCGACACGATCGACTATTCCGCGATCGGCGACGCCATCACGGTCGATCTCGGCAACGGCATCGATCACCACGGCAGCGTGGTCAGCGCCGGCAGCGGGTCCGACAGCATCTTCGGCTTCGAGAACTTCATCGGCGGCGCGGGCAACGACACCATCATCGCCAACGACCAAGCCAACGTGCTCGATGGCGGCGGCGGCGACAACACCTTCGTCTTCCGCTCCGCCGCCGACGCCGACGGGGATACGATCAAGGGCTTCCAGCCGGGCGACGTGATCGACCTCACCGGCATCGACGCCGACGCCTCGGCGGAGGGCAGGCAATCCTTCGTGCTCTTCGCCGGGACGAACTTCACCGCGGCGGGCCAGGTGATCGTCTCGCACGAGACCGTGGCCGGGCAGGAGCAGACCCTCGTCCAGGCAAGCACGACGGGCGGGCCGCAGGCCGACTTCCGGATCGTGCTCGAAGGGCACCACGACCTGACGGCCGCGAACTTCCACAGCGTGCACTGACGCGTGAGGGCCGGGGGCGGACGCCTCCGGCCCCGAGCCCCCCTCCCCTCTGTTCCGGTGTCGAGCGCCATGGCCTCCCAGCGCACCAAGAAGCCGACCGAGCTCGCCGACCTCTCGAAGAGGATCGGCTCGTTCGGGACGATGATCCTCGCCCTGTTCCTGCTCTCGGGCGTGATCAACCTCCTTGCCCTGACGGGCTCGCTGTACATGCTGCAGATCTACGACCGGGCGATCCCCGGCGGCAGCGTCCCGACCCTCGTCGCCCTCTCCGTCCTGGCGATCGGGCTCTACCTGTTCCAGGGCGTGTTCGACACGCTGCGCTCGCAGATCCTCGTGCGGATGGGCGCGCGGTTCGATGCCCGCCTCGCGCCCCTCGCGCACGAGGTGGTGATCGAGATGACCCGCTACGGCTACTCCACGCCGGAGGCGATGGAGCGGGGCCGGGACGTCGACACGGTGCGCGGCTTCCTGTCCGGCTCCGCCCCCGTGGCCCTCTTCGACCTGCCGTGGATGCCGATCTTCCTCGGCTTCGTCTATCTCCTGCACCCCTATCTCGGCCTGCTGACCCTGGGCGGCGCCCTCGTCCTCTGCGCGCTCACCGGGCTGACGGAACTGTTCACCCGCCGCTCGGCGGCCAAGCTGCACGCCGCCGCCGTGCGCCGGAACCTCCTGGCCGACGCCCATGCCCGCAACGCGGACATCCTGAAGGCCATGGGCTTCGCGGACCGCGCGGTCGTCCGCTTCAAGGAGGCCAACGCGGAGCACCTGCGCATCCAGATGCGCACGAGCGACATCGTCGGCACCTTCGGCTCCCTGTCCAAGGTCGTGCGGATGATGCTGCAATCGGCCCTGCTCGGGCTCGGGGCCTACCTGACCATCGCGGGCGAGTTGTCGGCGGGTTCGATCATCGCCTGCTCGGTGGCCTCGGCGCGGGCCCTGGCCCCGGTCGATCTCGCCATCGGCAACTGGAAGATCGTGGTGGCCGCCCGGCGCAGCCTGCGGCGGCTGCGGCACACGCTGGCGACCATCGAGGACAACGACAGGCGCCTCGCCCTGCCCCGGCCCCGCCACGCCCTCAAGGTGCAGGGCATGACCGTCGTCGCACCGGGCTCGGGCGCGGTGCTCCTCAGCGAGGTGAGCTTCGACCTCAAGGCCGGCAGCGCCCTCGGGCTGATCGGGCCGAGCGGCGGCGGGAAAAGCTCGCTGGTGAAGGGTCTCGTCGGCGTGTGGCCCCTCCTGCGCGGCAGCGTCCGCCTCGACGGCGCCGACCTCGACCAGTGGCGCGCGGACATCCTGGGGCGCGAGATCGGCTACCTGCCGCAGGAGGTATCCCTCCTCGACGGCACCATCGCGGAGAACATCAGCCGGTTCGACACGCAGGCCGAGGACGCCGCGATCGTCGCCGCCGCCCAGGCCGCGGGCGTCCACGACATGATCACGCAGTTGCCGCAGGGCTACCAGACCGAACTCGGCCCCAACGGCCTGTCCCTCTCCGCCGGGCAGCGGCAGCGCATCGGCCTCGCCCGGGCGATGTTCGGCGACCCCTTCCTCGTGGTGCTGGACGAGCCGAACTCCAACCTCGACAGCGACGGCGAGGTGGCCCTGGGCCACGCCATCGGGGCCATGCGCGAGCGCGGCGCCATCGTGATCGTCATCGCGCACCGGCCCCGCGTCCTCGAATCGGTCGATTACGTGGGCGTCGTCCGGGGCGGCAAGCTCGTGGCCCTGGGTCCGCGGTCGGAGATCATGAAGAACACCGCGCCGATCCCCTTCCCGGGGGCCGCCAAGGCGCACACCACGCTGGCGGGGGCCTGACATGTCCCTGCCCGATCCGGACCGGCTCAGACTCGGTCTCCCGAACGACCTCGAAGCCTCGGCGCCGAAGCGGCGGTTCGATCACGACGAGGGCGGCGTCCGCCTGCCGGTGCTGGCCCCCGGCCTGCTCGTCGCCTTCGTGGGATTCCTGAAGACCTTCCTCTCGCCGCACAGGCCGGACGCGCACGGGGAGGCGCGGCGGCCCGAGGCGGATGCGCCGCCCGCCGCCCCGGCCAACGACGACGACCCGGTCGTGGAGCCGGGGCCGGCGATGCGGGGCTCCTCCTCCCCGGCGGCCGACCGCGAGGCGGTGATCGCGGCGCTTCCACCCTCCGAGGTGAGCCTGCACCAGGCCATGGACGTCGCCACCCTGCGGTTCGACAGCGGCGACGCCCCGCTCCGAACCGCCCTGCATCTCCTGCCCCGGGTGGGGGCGCCGAACCCGGCGGGCAACGGCCTGCCGCAGCCCGCCCTTCCGAAGCCCGAGGCCGCCCCGAAGGCGCCCCCTGCCCCCGCGACGGGCACGGCCTCCGGGCATGCGAGGAACGGCGTGGAGGCGCCGGATACGAAGAACGGGTCCGGCGAGGACATCGTCCATCGCGGGAGGCCGGGCCACCCGGAGCCATCTCCGGGCGAGCACGGGGCGTCCGGCGGCGGAACGCCGTCCCCGGGGAGCGGGAGCGCGAAGGGCGGCATTCCGGCCCCGCAGGACACGAAATCGGCCGATGCCGGTGGATCGGCCAAGGGCGGGGAAAGCAAGGGCGGCGAGACGAAGGGCGGGGATACCAAGGGCGGCGAGGCCACGCCTCCCGGCAACCGGAGGCCGACCGTCTCGGGGCCGGTCCACCTGCACGATGCCCTGCCGGATCAGGCCGTCCTCGTCGCGGTGGCGGACCTGCTCGCGAAGGCGACCGATCCCGACGGCGATCTCCTCAGCGTCGTCGACCTGCACGTGGATGGCGGGACGTTGCTGCCCGTGGATCCCGACCACTGGCTCTACACGCCGGAGGCCGGCCAGACCGGCACGGTCACCTTCTCCTACGCCGTGTCGGACGGCGCCCTCACCGTCGATGAGACGGCCACCCTCACCCTCACGGCGGGGAACACCGCCGGCGACCCGGCGGGCGACGGGACCGGCATCCTCCTCGGCACGGCGGCGGACGACCTCATCGCCGCGCGGGAGGGCGGCGGCACGGTCTACGGGCGCGAGGGTAACGACGTCATCCTGGGGAGCGGCGGGAACGACCACCTCGTCGGCGGCCCCGGCGACGACCTGCTCCGGGGCGGCGCGGGCGACGACGTCCTCGTGGGCGGCGACGGAAACGACATCCTGTTCGGGGAGGACGGCAACGACATCCTCCTCGGCGGCGCAGGCCGGGACATCCTGGACGGCGGCCGGGGCGACGACGTGCTCGTCGGCGGCGCGGGGAACGACGTCCTGATCGGCGGAGATGGCAACGACCGCCTCGACGGCGGCGACGGGAACGACGACCTCGACGGCGGCGACGGCGCCAACCGGATCGACGGCGGCGGCGGCGACGACGTCATCCACCTGGGGGCCGGAACGGGCATCGACGAGATCCATGGCGGCGCGGGCGAGGACCTCGTCGATCTGGCGGATGCCGACGGCAGCGTCACCATCGACCTCGCCAGGGGCGTGGTCACGATCGACGGCGCCGTGCGCGCCACGATCACCGAGGTGGAGGATGCCCGCGGCGGGCATGGGCCGACCCTCATCGTGGCGAGCGGGGCGGTGAACGTCCTCACGGGCGGAGAGGGGCCGACCACCTACGCCTTCAGGGACCTCGACGCCCTCACGAACGGCGGGCAGGGCCACGACACGATCACGAACTTCAAGGTCGGGGACCGGATCGACCTGTCCGGCCTGCACGGCGACGGCGATGCCGCCGCGGCGGCGATCACCCTCTTCGCCGGCCTGTCGAAGGGGGACGAGCCGCCGATGGCGGGCTGCGTGACCTACCACTGGGACACCGACGGGCACGGCCGGGACGAGACCGTCGTGGACGGCTTCCTCGACCAGGGCGGCCAGCCCGCCTTCGAGATCGTCCTCGACGGGCGGCACGACCTCGTGGCGGGCGACTTCGTCCTCGCCTCGCACGGCCTGTCCCACCCGCTTCTTGCCACCGATCACCACATCTGAGGGGACAGGATCCATGACCGCGAAGCGGCTACCATCCATGCACGCGAAGCGTCTTGCGGAACAGGCCGGCGAACCGCGCGGGCTGGCGGGGCGGGTCGCCGTCGCGGGCGTCATGGCCGTCGCCCTGGTCGGCGGCTGCGGCGCCTGGGCCTATCACGCGCCCCTCGGCGGGGCCGTGATCGCCCAGGGCAAGGTGGCGGTGAAATCCCAGGTGCAGCTCGTCCAGCACCGCGACGGCGGCATCGTCTCGGAGATCCTCGTCGCGAACGGCGACTACGTGCGCGCCGGGGACGTGCTGATCCGCCTCGACGAGACCCAGATCCGCGCCGAACTCGGCATCGTGCGGACGCAGTTGACGGAGGCCCTCGGCCGGAAGGCGCGCCTCGTCGCGGAGCGAGACGGTGCCTCGGCCATCGCCTTCGACCGGGAGGTGAGCGAGTCGCCCCAGGGCGTCTCCGTGCAGTCGGGCGAGACGCGGCTGTTCAACGAGAACCGGTCGGTGCGGGAGGCGCGGCGGGAACAACTGGTGCTGCAGACCGACCAGCTCAACGAACAGATCAAGGCGCTGAGCGCGCAGCAGATCGCCAACGGATCGGAGCGCGGCATCGTCCGCGAGGAGCTGACCCGCCTCGCGTTGCTGTATTCGAAGAACCTCATCGAAATCACGAAGTACAAGGCGTCCGAGCGCGACCTCGTGAAGACCGAGGGCGTCAGCGGCGAGCTGTCCGCCAACATCGCCCGGGTCAAGGGGCAGATCAGCGAGACCAAGATCAAGATCATCGAGCTCGACCAGCAGGTCAGGACCGATTCGCAGCGCGAGTTGCGCGACATCGAGGGCAAGCTCGGCGAGTTGCGAGAGCGCCTCGTGGCGGCCCAGGACCGCCTCACGCGCGCTTCCCTGACCGCGCCGTGCAACGGCTACGTCAACGATCTGTCCGTCCATACGGTGAACGGGGTGGTCGCGCCGAAGGAGACGCTGATGTCCATCGTCCCGACCGAGGCGCAACTCGTCGTCGAGGCGCGCCTCTCGCCGAACGACATCGACCAGGCGGCCGTCGGACAGAGGGCGCGGATGCGCTTCACCGCGTTCAACCGCAGGACCACGCCCGAGATCCTCGGCCAGGTTCAGACGATCGGCGCCTCCGCCTCGGTGGACGGTCCCGGCGCCCAGGCCTACTACCTCACGACGATCGCGATCCAGGACAACGTCAGGACCGTGGCGGACCGGCCCGTCGTGCCGGGCATGCCGGTCGAGGTCTATCTCTCGACCGAGGAGCGCTCGGCGCTCTCCTACCTGCTCAAGCCCTTCACCGACCAGATGGCCCGGGCGATGCAGGAGCGGTGATCCGGCGGCCGGGCGCCGCCCCGGCAAATAAGGCTCGCCCGAGGCGGGGCGACCGGACGGGCGGCGCCATCGCCGCCCGCTGCCGTCCCGCCCGCGCCGGAGCCGGCCCCGGGGCTACGCCGCGCGGACGCTCGACAGGAACTGCTCCATCTCCGTGCGCAGGGCGCCGGACTGGCTCGCGAGGCCGTCGGCGGCGGCGGCGACCGCCTGGGCCGCGTGTCCGGCGCCCCGGGCCTCCTGCGCCACCTCGGCGATGTTGGTCGTCACCTGCGCCGTGCCCGCCGAAGCCTGGGACATGCTGCGCACGATCTCCTGCGTCGTGACGCCCTGCTCCTCGATCGCGGCGGCGATGTTGGTGGTCACGCCGCTCATCGCCTGGATCTGGCCGGCGATGTCCTGAATGGCGTGCGTGGCGCCCTGGGTCGCCGTCTGGATCTCCTGCACCTGCTGGCCGATCTCGTCGGTGGCGCGGGTGGTCTGGGCCGCCAGCTCCTTCACCTCCGCGGCGACGACGGCGAAGCCGCGTCCGGCCTCGCCGGCCCGGGCCGCCTCGATCGTGGCGTTCAGCGCCAGGAGGTTGGTCTGGTTCGCGATGGAGGAGACGAGGCCGACGACGTTGCCGATCCGGGTCGCGGCCCGGGCGAGGGCCGCCATCGTCTCCTCGGTGCGGGCCGCGGCCTCCACGGCGGAGGCCGACATGCCGGCGGCCTGCTCCACCTGGCGGCCGATCTCCTGCACGGTGGCGCCGAGTTCCTCCGCCGCCGCCGCGACCGTGTTGACGTTGCCGGCGGTCTGGTGCGCCGCCGCGGCGACGCTGGTCGACCGGTTCTCGGTCTCGGAGACGGCGCCGCTCATCGTCGCGGCCGAGCCCTGAAGCCCCGCGACGGCCTGGGACACGCTGGCGACGATGCCGCCCACCGAGTGCTCGAACCGGTCGGCGAGGTCGCGCAGGAGGACGCGCCGCGCCTGCTCCTCGCGCAGCCGGGCCGCCTCGGTGGTCTTCAGCTGCTCGGCGGCCTCCTCCAGGGACATGTCGCGGATGGTCACCACGGCCCGCGCGATGTCGCCGATCTCGTCCGGGCGGCGGCTGCCGGGGACCTCGGCCAGGGGCTCCCGGCGGGCGAGCGCCATCAGGGCCCGGGTCAGGGCGCCGAGGGGTCCGACGATCGAGCGCGCCACGAGGAGGCCGAGGATCGCCGTGCCGAGGAGCACCGCGATCCCGATCAGGGCCAGCGTGCGCGACAGCGCCTGCACGGCGCCGATGGCCTCGGCCTCCGACTGCTCGGCCACGACCGTCCAGGGCGCGCCGAGCACCGAGACGGTGCTGCTCGCCGCCCTGTGGTCCCCGTTCCCGCCCGCGTAGCTGAAGCCGCCGCCGGCCAGCCACTTCGTGTCGATGCCGAGGGCGCCGACGGGGGAGCCGGCCTGGACGGCGGGGTTGAGGGGCGGGTTCGAGCGCAGGAGCCCGTCCGCGCCCGCCGCCAGGATCTGTCCGGTCTCGCCGAGCCCCTCGCGCTTGGACAGGGTCCGGTCGAACAGGGCGGGGGTGACGCGCAGGACGATGAAGCCGATCCGCTCCGCCGCCTGGGCCGTGCCCATGGCGACGTTGGCGCGCTTCGTCATCGCCCGGCCGATGAAGGCCGAGGGGCCGGTGCCGACGGGATAGGCCGCGAAGTCCTCGAAGGCCGTGGCCGCCGGATCCTGCCCCTTGAGGCGCGCGACGAGGCGGGCGAGCCCGGTGTCCTTGAGGGCGTCGTCGGCGAGGGACTGGGCGAAATCCGCGCCCTTGGTCGTCGTGTAGGCCACCCGGCCGTTCTCGTCGACGAAGAGCAGGTCGCCGTAGCCCGGCTCGGCGACGAGGCGGCGGGCCACCTCCTGCACCTTGCCGTGGCGCCGCCCGTACATGCCCGAGGCGGGAGGATTGTCGAGGGCGACCCGGGCCTCCGCGGTGGCGGGGGAACGGAACGCCTCGACGAGGGCGGCGAAATCGGGCTTGCCCGGGTCGAGGGTCTCCAGGAGGTCGGGGAAGTTCGAGACGACCTGGGGATGGTTGGCGACGGACAGGAAATCCGCCTGCATCCGGTCGGCCACCAGCTCGATCCCGTCCCGCCGGGCCGCCGCCGCGAGGGAGAGCCGGGCGTCCGCCGCCTCGATCAGGCCGGACTTGGCCGCCGACCAACTGAACCCGCCCATCGCCACCGCACTCAACATCGCGAGGCCGATCGTTGTGGCGGGGAGACGAACACCCAAACGGGAGAGATTGATCATGATGGTAGAAGGCCGACGATCTCAGGAACGTACAGCCACGCTGGCACGCCGAAGCTGCTAAAAAGTTAACTTAGACATAATTCGATACCTGTCACGCGGCTTTCGGCGAAAGGTTATATACTATTTGTCCCTGAAATGCCGGCCGAGAAGCGTCGTCCCGCCGCGGCTTTCGGCGACCGGCGAGATACGGCCGAGGGCCGCCCCGGAACCCGGCGGCGGTCGCCCCGGGTTCCGACGCCCTCGCTCTAGATCCCGGCCGTCGCGCCGGCGGGGGCGGCTGTCCGCCAGCGGTCGAGCTCCCGGTCGATGGCCTTCTCCGTGCCGCGCAGGAACTCGGCGCTGGGCTGTCCCGGCGCGATGGCGGCGAGATAGCTCACGACGACGGTGCCGGGCCGCGCGGTCGCCCCGCCGGGCCAGAACAGGCCGGAATTCACCGCGACCGGAACCACGGGTAGGCCGAGCCGACTGTAGAGGATCTCGACGCCGCGCTTGAAGCGCACGGGATCGGCGATTTCGCCCCGCGTGCCCTCCGGGAAGATCAGCACCGAGCGGCCCGCCGCCACGGCCTCCTGGCATCCGTCGATCATCGTGCGCAGGGCCTGCGTGCCATTGGCGCGATCGATGACGATCATCGGCGAGCGCCGCAGGAACCAGCCCACCACCGGGATCGCGAGCAGCTCGCGCTTGGCGATGATGGCCACGTCCGGGACGAGCACGAGAAAGGCCAGGGTTTCCCAGGCGGATTGGTGGTTCGCCACGATCAGGCAGGGGGCGGCGGGGATGTGCTCCCGCCCCTCCTCCACGAAGTCCAGCCCGATGAAGCGGCGCAGCCCGAACAGGATGCCGCGCGCCCACAGGCGGGTCGCCGCGCGAATGGGCCGTGTCGGTGCCCCGGCCAGGGCGAAGATGGCGAGCGGCGCGAGAAACAGCGCCGTCCAGCCCATCCAGTAAGAGGCGAACAGAAAGAAGCGGACGCGTGCCAAGAAGGGCCTCACGATAGGGCCCAATCCAGGGCGGGCCGTGTGAATAGCGCTTAACCGGTCAGGACGCACGGCGTTTCGACAGCAGGATGGCCCGTCCCTCGCTCGCCCCCCGCCGCGTGGGACGCCCGTCCTGCGGCGGCGTACCGCCCGAGCGTTCGCCTCGGATGCATGGGCGTCGAAGGGGCGGCACGCCAAGGTAAACCCATCGCGCCGTTCAGACGAGCGCAAATCGCCCGGGGCATTTCATCAAAGAATCCGATGCGGTGGCGGCGCCGAGAATTTCCGCTTTTCTGATGCCGCCGGGATTTCATGCGCCGTCCCCAGGCTCTGTAGCCGTGCGGGGGAGCGAGGAAACTTGGAACGGTCCGAGGGTCGGTGGGGTTGCCTTCGGCCAACGCGGCACATTCACGAGCGTGGCCTGGAGCAAGCCCTTGTTCAAGACATCAGCACTGACGGCCGGACTCTTCGCGACCGGCCTGTTCCTCGCACCCCTGCCGGCCTCCGCATCGCAGATCGGCATCGGGGCCGTTCCCGAGGCGGCTTCCGCGGTGACTGACGTCCAGTACGGCTATGGCGGCCCGCGCTTCGGCTACGGTCACCGGGGCTACGGCCGGCCGCACTTCCGGGGGCGGGGCTACGGGTACGGACGGGGCCACGGCTACGGCCATCGCTTCGGCTACGGTCGCGGCTACAGGCACGGTTACGGCCGTGGCTATGGGCGCCCCGGTTTCTTCTAAGGCTTTCTCCGGGATATCCGGGTCGCCCCCGCTTCACATCCCTTGCGAGCGGAGCGATGCGCGGGCGGGAGGGCGCGGCGATAGAGGGTAAAACGACATCGCGTAAACACCGCGACGCGCGCGCGTGCCCCCTCGCCGGTCGCCGTCGTGTCGGCGAGTACGGGCCGAGGCGCCGCCTCCGATCCGCGCAGACCGACTCCGACAAGCCCGCCCGACCCCGTCGCGGCGGGCTTCGTCGTCGCGGTCCCCGGCTCACGCGCCCCTTCGCCTCCGAACCGGCGGCGCGGCGGGCGCGCCTCGGGACGAACGTTCGTCCTCGATGTCCGCCGCGACGCCGGAAGATCGTGTCATTTGTACTCGACCTTCAGCCTGTACACGTGGAAAATCGAGTCCTTCAACTTGAACCAGCGCTGATGGGTCTCCGGATCGAAGCCGTGGACGCGATTGGCCTTGGCGATGGAGCGAACCAGTCGATTGGCCAAGGCGATACTGTCGATGTCGTATGCGATCAGCTCCGGCGGACGTTCCGCATCGCCTTTCTGCTCTTTGATCAATATCGAGTGCGGCATGATCGTCACCAGCCAACAATGAGATGCCCGTCAACTTTCAACCTGTGCGCGAGTTCACGGACCAATACCGCACAGTTAACGAAGGACGAATTGGCGCCGAATACAGACGGCGCCGCGCCGCATATTGGACGGAATGAGTGCATTCGCTCATTCTGAATTCAATGTGACGATCCGTGGCATGACAACAATGCGCTGCGGACAGGCATCGGCGCCAGATCGGCGGTGAAAAAACAGAAAAAATCGACGCAAACTCTTACAAACCATTAACTCCAGCGGCGGCTCACGGCCTCAGATTTTGCAACTCTGAATTGAGTGCAGGGTTGGCCGGTGAAACTGGAGGTATTCATGTCCACATCTCCTCTTTCACTGCTCGGGTCGCCCTCGCGATCCCTCGAATGGCTCGGCGGGCCGGGCGCATTCCTGTCCTCGACGGCCCTCTCGACGACACAACTCGGCAGTCTCGGTCCGATCGCGTCCCTGATCGAAGGCACCACCGATGCCGCCTCCGGCGAGGCCGATCCCTCGGCGCTTCCGGATGCCCTCGCGGCGCCCGCCAACCAGATCGTCCTCGACACCCATGCGCAGCTCGAGACCGTCGGCCACGAGGTCGCGCCCCTGAACGGACCACTCCACGGCCTGACCGCCCTCGGCGAGACGATCGGGCTCGGCCATCTCGGCGAGGGCGGCAACCTCCTGACCGATCTCGGCGGCCTCGCCGCGAACCCGGCCGATCCGGCCAGCCTCGCTCCGATCCTCACCGACGCGGGAGGCATCGCCATGGGTGCCGACGGGCTGGTGGGGGCGGTCGCGGCCGCGCCCGCAGCCGGGAGCGGCCTGGTCGGCGGCGGCGGCGCCCTCGCGCCGGCGGCGACGATCCTCAACGAGGCGGTGCTCCAGACCCACGCCACCCTGGAGGAGGCCGGGCATCAGACCCCCATCCTCAATCAACCGCTCCACGCGGTGACGGGCCTCGGCGAAACGGTGGGACTCGGCCATCTCGGCCAGGCCGGCACGCTGCTGACCGACCTCTCGACGCTGCCAGGCTCCCTCCTGGGCGGGGGCGGCCTGGCCTCGGCGAGCCCGGTCCTGACCGATCTCGCCCAGGTCTTCGGCGCCACCGACACGCTCTTGGGCTCCTTGACCGGAACGCTCAGCGACGGCGGCCTGCTGGCGGGCGACGGTCCCTTGTCGCCGGTCGCCACCCTCGCCAATTCCGGCATCCTCAACCTCCACACGACACTCGAGACCGTGGGGCACGAGGTGGCGCCGCTGAACGAGGCGGTCCATGGCCTGACCGCCCTTGGCGAGACGGTCGGCCTGGGCCATCTCGGGCAGAGCGGCACCCTGCTCACCGACGTCGCGGACCTGCCGGGCGGCCTCCTCCAGGGGCAGGGCCTCTCCGTGCTCTCGCCGATCCTGACCGATACCGGTGCGGTGGCGGGCGCGGCCGGCGGTCTCCTCGGCGGCGTCACCGGCCTCGCGGGCGGCCTCGGTGGCGATGGATCGCTTCTCGGCGGTGGATCGCCCCTCGGCGGAGCGGGGGCCCTGCTGGGCCAGGGCGCTCCGGCGCAGCCGGTGGCCGATCCGGCCAACCAGCTGATCGACGGCGTCCATGCGAACCTGGAGCAGGTCGGCCACGCCACGCCCGTCCTCAACGATCCCGTCCACTCGGTGATCGGGCTCGGCACCACCCTGGGCCTCGGGGAACTGGGCGAAACCGGCACCATCCTGACCGATGCCGCGAACCTGCCCGGCGCCGTCGCGAGCGGCGGCGGCACGACGGCCATCGGCCAGACGGTCGCCGATGCCGGGCATGGGATCGAGGCGGCGAGCGCGGTGGCCGGCTCCGTGACGGGCTTCCTCGCCGGTGCGGGAGTGGGCGGAGCGGGCAATCCGCTCGGGGGCCTGCTCGGGGACCTGACGGGCAACGCGTCCGGGAGCCATCCGCTCGTCGGTGTCTCGGCCGGCCCCGCGACGGCGACGCCCGCCGCCGACGTCGCCGTCCTGTCGCCGGGCACGGACCCCTCCCACACCGTCGAGGCGAGCGCCTTGACCGCGCCCTCCGGCGCGCCGGGCGTGGCCAGTGCCACCCTTCTGACGGGGGACCACATCGCCTTCCCCGTGACCGGTGAGACGGCCGATTCCCTGGTCGGCCTGCTCCACGACGTCGTCCCGGTGGCGAGCGCCGCGCCGGCCGAGGCCGGCACCGCCCACGAGGCGATGGCCGATCTCGGCCTCGCCTCCCTCGACCTCGGCGGCCATGCCCAGGCGGCCCAGGCCGATCCGATGGCGCACGGCGCCACGACCGGCCTCCACCTGCTCGGCCTCTGAGCACGCGCGCCCCCGCCACACGCCGTGGCGGGGGCGCCGCGACGGCACGTCCCCCCCGCACCCTCGAGAAGCTGGAGTTGCGCCCGTGAGCGACGAGCGTGCGGTGCGTGCCGCGACATGGCGGGAAATCCGGGCGGCGGCCCGGGACGGCCGGGCCTCCCTCGTCACGGTCATGGTCGCCAGCGGCCTCGTCAACGTGCTGATGCTGACGGCGCCGATCTTCATGCTGCAGGTCTACGACCGCGTGTTACCGAGCCGGAGCGTCGCGACGCTGGTGGGCCTCGCGGGCATCGCGCTGATCCTGTTCCTGATCCAGAGCGTTTTGGAAGTCTTCCGCGCCCGGATCCTCGCCCGCTTCGGCCGTCTCGTCGAAGAGCGGCTCGGCGGGCGCATCTTCCGCACCCTGCTGGCGCGCGGCGCCGAGATGCCCCGCACCGACGAGGGCCCGCAAGCCCTGCGCGACCTCGACACGGTGCGCGGCTTCCTGGCGAGCCTCGCCTTCACGGCGTTCTTCGATCTCCCGTGGGTGCCGCTCTACATCGCCGTCTGCTTCCTGTTCCATCCGTGGCTCGGCACGGCCATCGCCGCCGGCGCGGTGCTCCTGTGCCTGCTGACCCTCGTGACCGATTGGGCCACCGCCGCCTCGACCCGCGAGGGCGTGCGGGTGGCCGGCGAGCGCCGCGCCTTCGTCGACATGGCGCACCGGACGGCCCCCCTCCTGTCGGCGCTCGGCATGCGCGCGCGGATGACGGCGCTGTGGCAGGACCGGGCGACCCGGAACCTCGATACGGCGATCGCCGGCAACGACCTCGCCATCGGCTTCGGCGCCGCCGCGCGCCTCACGCGAACCGTGCTGCAATCGGGCATCCTCGGCCTCGGCGCCTACCTGGTGGTCCGGGAGGAGGCGACGGCGGGGGTGATGCTGGCCGCCACCGTCCTCTCGGCCCGCGCCCTGGCGCCGGTCGATCTCGCGATCGCCAACTGGAAGTCCTTCTCGGCGGCCCGCCACGCCTGGACCCGGCTCGTCGCCTTCTTGCCGCAGCGGAAACCGGGCGCCCTCACGCCCCTTCCGGCCCCGCGGGAGAGCGTGCGGGTCACCGCCCTGACGATCGCGGCGCCGGGCACGGACACGCTGGTCCTCCACGACGTCAACGTCGCCCTCGCCCCCGGGAGCGCGCTGGGGGTGATCGGTCCGAGCGGATCCGGCAAGTCGACCTTCGCCCGCGCCCTGGTCGGCCTCGCTCGGCCGAGCCGGGGCGTGATCCGCCTCGACGGCGCCGCGATCGACCAATGGGACCCCGACGCCCTCGGCCGCGCGGTGGGGTATCTGCCGCAGGACATCGAGATGTTCGACGGCACCATCGCCCAGAACATCACGCGGTTCGACGCCGAGCCCGATCCCGAGGCGCTTCTGCGCGCATCGCGGGCGGCGGGCGTCCACGAGGTCGTGCTGCGCCTGCCGGGCGGCTACGATGCGCGCATCGGGCCGGGGGGCCTCGCCCTGTCCGGCGGCCAGCGGCAGCGGATCGCCCTGGCGCGGGCGATCTACGGCGATCCGTTCCTCGTGGTCCTCGACGAGCCGAACTCCAACCTCGACGTCGAGGGCGACCGGGCCCTGGCGGCCGCCGTGCAAGCGGTGCGGGCCCGCGGCGGCATCGCCGTCGTGGTCGCGCATCGACCGAGCGCCCTGACGGCGGTGGACCGGATCCTCGTCCTCGCCGACGGGCGGGTGCAGTTGCACGGGCCCCGGGACGAGGTTCTCGCCAAGCTGAACGCGCTGACGCGGCAGGTACCCACGAGGGTCGCATGACCAAGCCCGACACGCCCGCGGCGGCGGCAGCGGATCCCACCGCCGGCACGCGCGCCTCGCTGAGGCGCCACATCGCCGGGGTCGGCGCCATCGTCGCGGTGGCGCTCGGCGCGGGGGCCTGGACCGGGACGACGGAACTGTCCGGCGCGATCATCGCCTCGGGCTCCCTCGTGGTCGAAAGCAACATCAAGAAGGTCCAGCATCCCACCGGCGGCGTGGTGGCGGACCTGCTGGTGGAGGAAGGGGCGCGGGTGCAGGCCGGCGACCTCCTGATCCGGCTCGACGCCACGACGGCGCGGGCCACCTTCGACAGCGTGAGCAAGAGCCTGTGGGAGATCGCTGCCCGCAATGCCCGCCTGGAGGCGGAGCGCGACGGCCGCGACGCCGTCGCCGTCCCGTCCGACCTCGCGGGGGCGGGCCCGGAGGTCGCGCGGATCACCGACGGCGAGCGCAAGCTGTTCCGGTTCCGGCGCGATGCGCGGGACGGCCAGAAGGCGCAGCTGCAGCAGCGGATCGGGCAGCTGCGCGAGGAGATCAAGGGCCTCGAAGAGCAGGCGGCCGCCAAGGAGCAGGAGACGGCGATCATCGGGCGCGAGTACGAGGGGGTCGAGAGCCTCTGGAAGCGCAACCTCGTCCAGCTCAACCGCCTCACCGGCCTGGAGCGCGACATGTCCCGCCTGAAGGGCGAGCGCGGCGTCCTCGTGGCGACCATCGCGCAGACCAAGGGCAAGATCTCCGAGACGGAACTGCAGATCATCCAGTTGGAGCAGAACCTCCGCAGCGAGGTCGCCAAGGACCTCGCGGAGAACCGGGCCAAGGCCGCGACCCTGACCGAGCAGAGGATCACCGCCTTCGACCAGTTGCAGCGCATCGAGATCCGCGCGCCGCAGACGGGCTACGTCCACGAGTTGTCCGTGCATACCCGCGGGGGGGTGATCACGCCCGGCGAGCCGATCATGCTGATCGTGCCCACGGCCGATTCCCTGGTGGTGGAGGTCCGCGTGGCCCCTCAGGACATCGACCGGTTGCGGACCGGCCAGGCCGCAGGCCTTCGCTTCCCGAGCTTCGACCAGCGCACCACGCCGGAACTGAACGGGCACGTGAGCCGCGTCGCCGCCGACGTGAGCGAGGACAAGCGCACGGGGAGCTTCTTCTATCTCGTTCGCCTCGGGGTCACGAAGGACGAACTCGGCCGGCTGGACGGGGCGAAGCTGATCCCCGGCATGCCCGTGGAAGCCTTCATCCGCACCGCCGACCGGACGGTCCTGTCGTACCTGACGAAGCCCCTCGTCGATCAGGCCCGGCGCGCCTTCCGCGAGAAGTGACCGCCTCAACCACGACGGGACGTGGCGGGACGTCGCCGAATGGCGTCACCGCCCGCATGACCGGACGGGGCGGATTTGCGATAATCCGCGCCCACGCCCCCCGACTCGTCGAAGCGGACCCCGCCAAAGGACCGACGCCGATGGACCCACACGCTCACGGGCACCCTTGCATTCCATGAAGAGATTATGAAAATGCACGGCACAAACACCCCGTTGATTTGCGACGGAACAGTTCTTTTCTTTATTTCGGAGCTATAAAACAGGCAGGCACACGAAGCACAGGGACCACATGAGCCAACACCCGTGACACATCAGAGCGACCGATGTTCAGAGAGCGCTGCATGCCGCTCGAAACGCTGCGGAACGAAGAACCGATAACCCGACACGTCCGTCTCTCTGCACATGGCAGCGCACGATGCTCATTTTGTCCGCAAGGTAGACAGCATGCCGTATGAACATGGAATTTCTATTGTTCTCGCGACGCATAATGGTTCGAGATTCATCCGGCAGCAACTCGATACTCTTCTCCACCAGACCGTCCCACCGCTCGAAATCATCGTTTCCGACGATGCCTCGACGGACGATACACTCAAGATCGTCCAGGATTTTTTGTCCGCGGGCACGATCACGTTCAAGATCATCCGGAACGTGCCGGCGCTGGGCTATCGCACCAATTTCCTGAGAGCCGCCCTCTCGGCCTCGGGCCGCTTCGTCGCCTTCTGCGATCAGGACGACATCTGGGACCCGAGGAAACTCGAGCTCTGTTCCCGCCACATGGAGGATCGCACGGTTTCGATGATCGTCCATGCCGCCGTCAGCGTGGATTCCGACAATCGCGATCTCGGCCCCTTCCGGCAGGGGATCAAGCGTCACGGCGTGGTGCCGCCCCTGAGCTACGACCCCTGGGGGACCTTCTTCGGCTTCTCGATGGTGTTTCGCCGCGATCTGCTCGATCTGTGGGATCTCGATGATCGCTTCATCGATTTTATCGACCCCGACGAACTCCTTGCCCACGACCGATGGGTGATGTTCCTGTCACAGGTCGTCGGGCGGATCGTCGAGATCGATGTCCCCTTGGTCCGCTATCGCCAACACGAGAACAACCTGTTCGGCAACGGAGAGCGCAAGCGGATCGAGAAGCTGGAATCGATCGCCGACAAGTCGAGCGTCTACAGGACCGCCACGTCCGGTATGATCGATGTCGTCGAGCGGCTCCCGGACACGACGGCCGAGTCGTTCCCGCTCTTTGATCGGGCGCGGGCGGTCGCCTTCTTCCGCAGCGCGCTGAGGCAGCTCGACGAGCGCGACGCGATCTACCGGGCCGGGACGCGCGCCGAAGCGCTCCGGCGCCTCTCGGCCCGGGTCGCAGGGGGGACCTATCGGGCGGTCCACAACGGCCGCCCCCGGTGGCGATCGATGGCGAAGGATCTGACTTTCGCGCTTCTTCGTCGTTGACGGCGCACGCATACCGTTCGCCCGGGGCCGTCGCCCCCCACCGGACCCGCCGCCCCGATCCGGTGCCGGCCTGCAACCGCAACGCGGGCCTTCACCGGCCTTCCCCTGCGAGAGGTCGGACCTCTTCCGGGACCCGACGCGCGATCCGGAGCCACGATGCGGACGACCTCATCTGAGGAGCTTCCATCAGGCGGCCTCACTCAGCGCAGGCCCGCGATCGAGAAGAGTTCGAGCGCCGCCAAGGCCAAGCCCCCACCCGAGACGGTCTCCAACACGGAGACGATGCATGGAGGGCACGACACCCGGTTCCGGGCCTTCATCCAGAACGGTCTGGCGTTCAACCCGGTCGCCTTCAGGCGGTAGGGTCAGCGGCATGATCGCCAGACAATCCGCGAACTCCCCATCGATCCGAACCCGCCCCTCGCGTAGAGACCCCGCGATTCGTCGCGGAAATCGCCTTCAGGGGCGTTGCTTTTGCGGAAACAGTCAGACAATCTGACAGAAAGCGGGGGAGACATCGCGGACCGTCCAGCCACTCACGCCCCCGGGCGGGGCATGGTGCGGGCGCGGCCATCCCCTCCGCGGGGCCGGGATCGGTCCCGAAGGCTCGGAGGGAGGATACCATGGCGGATCGGGTGAGCGGAGGAGCGCGTCCGACGCGCCGCGCGGCGCTGGCGGGTCTCGCCGGGGCCATCTCGACGCCGGCCCTGATGCGGAGCGCCTGGGCGGCCGAGACCGTCAATGTCGGCGTCGCCGTGCCGCTCTCGGGGGCGAACGCCCAGTTCGGCGTGAACTCCCGCAACGGGATCGAACTCGTGGCCGAAGAGATCAATGCGGCGGGCGGGATCAAGGCGCTCGGCGGCGCCAGGATCAACCTCGTCATCGCGGATTCCACCTCGACGCCGACCAACGCCGCGAACGTCGCCCAGCGGATGATCACCCAGAACCGCGTCAGCGCGATTCTCGGCGCCTTCGCCTCCTCGCTCACCATCGCCATCTCGGAGGTGACGGAGCGCCGGGACGTGCCGCTGCTCACCATGTCCTTCGCCGACCAAGTGACGGGCCGCGGCTTCAAGAACGTGTTCCAGGTGGTCGCCAAGGCTTCGGTGATCGGCGCCGCGCAGTTCGACGGCACGCTGGCCATCGCCAAGGCGGCCGGGCAGACCCTGGAACGCGTCGCCATCATGTACGAGGACACGGCCTACGGCACCGCCCAGGCGGTGGGCCTGCGCGAGGGCGCCAAGCGGGCGGGCGTCCAGATCGTGATGGACGACGCCTACCCCCTCGGGATCACCGACGTCACGCCCCTCATCAACAAGCTCAGGGCCTCGAACGCCCAGGCGGTCTTCCCGGTCTCCTATCTGAGCGACAGCCTGCAGATCATCCGGGTGATGCGCCAGCAGGGCATCACCATCCCGGCCATCGGCGGCGCCGCCGGCTACGTGATCCCGGATTTCGAGAAGGGCCTCGGCCCCTTCGCCGAGGGCGTGCTGTCGGTGGCACCCGCCAACTACGATCTCGCGCCGGACCTGACGGAGCGCTTCCGCAAGCGCTACGGCTACTTCATGGTCCACGAGGCGCTGGAGCACGCCGTCTGCATGGACGTGCTCGCGAAGGCCATCGAGAAGGCAGGCAAGGCCGATCCCGCCGCCATCCGCGCCGCCCTGGCGGGCGCCCGGTTCGAGGGCGGCTGGACCCGGGCCATGACGGGCGGCGCCGTCCAGTTCGACGCCAACGGCCTCAACACGCTCTCCGTGCCGGTGATGGTGCAATGGCGGCAGAAGGAGCTCGTGACCGTGTGGCCGGAGCCGTACGCGAAGGGCAAGGCCCTCTGGCAGAGCTGACGCGCAGATGCTCGCCCTGACCCAGGCCGTCCTCGACGGCGTGATGATCGGCGGCGTCTACGCCGTGATCTCGATCGGCCTCACCCTCGTCTTCGGCGTGATGGGCATCGTGAACTTCGCGCAGGCCGAGTTCCTGATGCTCGGGATGTTCGTGGCGTGGTTCCTCTGGGCCTATTGCGGCCTGGATCCGCTGCTCGCGGCGCCCATCGCCTTCGTGGTGGTGGGCGGGATCGGGATGTTGACGCAGGAACTCCTGCTCCGCCGGGTGATGAACGCCCCCCCGGTCGCGCAGATCTTCCTGACGGTCGGGCTGCTCATCGTCCTGGAGAACGGGGCGCTCCTCCTGTTCGGATCCGACTACCGCTCGGTCTCGACGCCCTATCAGGCGGAGGCGCTGAGGCTCGGGCCGCTCTTCGTGAGCGTCCCCTACCTCCTCGCCTTCGCGGCGTCCGCCGTCTCCGGGCTGGCGCTGTGGTGGTTCCTGCGGGCGAGCCCCTACGGGCGGGCCATGCGGGCCACCGCGCAGGATCCGATGGCGGCCCGGCTCTCGGGGATCGACGCGGACGCGATGCGGCGCCTCGCCTTCGGGCTGGGCGTCGGCCTCACCGCCTTCGGCGGCGCCGTGATCCTGCCCTACCTGACGGTCTCGCCCACGGTCGGCGGCCAGTTCGTCGTGCTGATGTTCACGGTGGTCGTCATCGGCGGGCTCGGTTCCATCGCCGGCGCGGTGGTCGGTGGCCTGTTCGTCGGCATCGTCCAATCCCTGTCGGGCCTCGTCTTCCCGATCCAGTTGCAGAACCTCGTCCTGTTCTGCGTCTTCATCGCGGTGCTCGCGCTCCGGCCCGAGGGACTGCTCGGAGCACGCCGATGAGCCGGCCCCTCGCCCTCGGCGCGGCCGCCTCCCTGGCGGCCGCCCTCGCCCTGCCCCTCGGGCTCGATCCGCAGGGCTACGCCATCCGCGTCGCGACGCTGGTCTTCCTGTTCGGCGCCATGGCGCAGAGCTGGAACGTGGTGGGCGGGCTCGCCAACCAGATGTCGCTCGGCCACGCGGCGTTCTTCGGCATCGGCGCCTACACCTCGACGCTCCTCCTCGTGCATGTCGGCCTCTCGCCCTGGATCGGGATGCTCGCGGGCGGGGTCCTCGGCGCCGCCGCGGCGGCGCTCATCAGCCTGCCGACGATGCGGCTCTCGGGCCATTACTTCGCCCTCGCGACGCTCGCCTTCGGGGAGGTGATGCGGGTCGTCGCCAATTCCTGGTCGGGGCTGACCGGCGGACCGGCGGGCATCTCGGTGCCCTTCGCCCCCGATTCCCTCTGGCTGTTCAACTTCAAATCGACGCTGCCGCACTACTACATCGCGCTGGCCGCCCTCTGCCTCGTCACGGGCGTCTTCGTCGCCATCAAGCGCTCGGCGCTGGGCTACCGCCTCCGGGCGGTGCGGGAGAACGTGGACGCGGCCGAGGTGGTGGGCGTGAACACGGCCCGCACCAAGCTGATCGCCTCCGTGGTGTCGGGGGGCCTGATGGCCATGACGGGCACCCTGTTCGCGCAGCTCAACTTCTTCTTCGATCCCGATACCGTGTTCGGCGCCGCGCCGGTCTCCATCCGGGTCGCGCTCATCGCCATCGTCGGCGGCGTCGGCACCGTCGTCGGCCCGATCATCGGGGCGCTCGTCATCATCCCCCTGGAGGAGGCGGCGAACCTGTTCCTGTCGAGCCAGGTCGCCGGCCTGTCGGGCTTCGCCTACGGGCTCATCCTCATCGCCGTGATCCTCATCCAGCCGCACGGCCTCGCGACACTGGGACAACGGTGGCGCCGCAAGGGGAAGGGCACGCCGTGAGCGCCGAACCGATCCTCTCCCTCCGGGGCGTCTCGAAGCGCTTCGGCGGCCTCCAGGCGCTGGGCGACGTCACCTTCGACGTGCGCCGGGGCGAGATCCTAGGGCTGATCGGCCCGAACGGGGCGGGCAAGACGACGCTGTTCAGCGCCCTCGTCGGCCTGCACCGGATCGATTCCGGCTCGATCCTCCTCGGGGGGCGCGAGATCGCCCGGCTGGCGCCCCACCGCGTGGCGGCGCTGGGCCTGACCAAGACCTTCCAGAACGTCGCCCTGTTCGCCGATGCGAGCGTGCTCGACAACGTGCTGATCGGCGGCCTGCTGCGGCGGGACGTGGCGGGCGCGCGCGCCTTCGCCGCCGAGTGCCTCGCGCGTGTCGGGCTCACGGGCATCGCGGACAAGAAGGCGGGCGACCTCTCCTTCCCGGAACGGGCGCGGGTGGAGGTGGCCCGGGCCTTGGCCACCGAGCCGACCGTCCTCCTCCTCGACGAGGTGATGGCCGCCCTGAACCACGCCGAGACCGCCGAGATCGTCGCCCTCCTGCGCCAGCTCCGGGCGGAGGGGCTGACGCTCATCGTGGTCGAGCATCACATGAAGACGGTGATGGCGCTGTGCGACCGGATCGTCGCCCTCTCCTTCGGCCGGTTGCTGGCCAGCGGCAGCCCGGCCGAGATCGCCCGGCACCCGGACGTCGTCGCCGCCTATCTCGGACGCGAATATGTCGGCTGACCTGCTCACCGTCGCGAACGTCACGGCGCGCTACGACAGGGTCGAGGTCCTGCGGGGCGTGTCGCTCTCCGTCGGACCGGGCGAGTTCGTTTGCGTCATCGGCGCGAACACCGCCGGCAAGTCGACGCTGCTGCGCACGATCTCCCGCCTCGTGCCCCGCTCGGCGGGCACGATCGCCTTCGGGGGCCAGGACCTGATGCGGATGCCGGCCCACAGGGTGCCGGCGCTGGGCATCGCCCACGTGCCGGAGGGCCGGCACGTCTTCCCGGACATGAGCGTCGAGGACAACCTGCTCACCGGCGCCTTCACCTGCCGCACCGATCCGGCCATCCCGAGCCGGATGGAGGAGATCTTCGCGCTCTTCCCCCGCCTCCGGGAGCGGCGGACGCAGCGCGCGGGCTCCATGTCGGGCGGCGAGCAGCAGATGGTCGCCGTCGGCCGCGCGCTGATGCTGGCCCCGCGCCTCCTCATGCTGGACGAGCCGAGCCACGGCCTCGCCCCCATGGTGGTGGAGGAGCTGCACGCCGCCCTGGTCAAGATCCACGCGGGCGGCACCGCCATCCTCCTCGTCGAGCAGAACACGCAGCTCGCCCTGTCGGTGGCGACGCGCGGCCTCGTGCTGGAGAGCGGTCGCGTCGCCCTGGAGGGCAGCGCGGCGGCCCTGCGCGACGATCCCCGGGTGCGGGAAGCCTATCTGGGGCTCTGATCGCCCGGTTCGCCGGCCATCCGGTCGAGTTCCGGAACGACATGCGTCCGGAACAGGTCGGGGTGCTCGCTCATCGGGAAGTGGCCGAGCCCCGGCATGGGCACGAAACGGCTTCCGGGGATCAGGGCGGCCAGCGCCTCGCCGTCCGCGACGGTGGCCGAGTAATCGTACTCGCCGGTCATCAGCGTCACGGGCACGCGGCCCGTGTCGATCCGCGGCCCCGTGACGTGCCCGTCGAACTCCTCCGAGTAGAAGGCAAGGTCGCCCGTGTACACGCCCGGCCCGCCCTGGGCGTAGATCCAGGCGGCGCGGCGTCGGTGGCCGACGGGACCCAGCGGGCTCATCAGGCCCCGTACGTAGGCGGCGTTGTGCGCGCCGCCCGAGACGGCGGCGTGGGCGAGGTAGGGGTTGCGCCGGCCGGGCGAGCGCAGGGGCGGCTCGAGGGCGAGGACGCCGCGCAGCAGGTCCGGCCGCTCGGCCGCCGCGACGAGGGCGATCGCCGCCCCCATCGAGCAGCCCACGAGGATCGCGGGCTCGCCGACGACCCGCTCCAGGGCGGCCACCACCCAGGCGAGGTAGGTCGCGGCGTCGAGCCGGTAGGCGCCGCCGTCCCAGTCCGGTGGCGGCATCGTGCGGCCGTGGAAGGGCAGGTCGAAGGCCACGAGCCGGAAGCGCGCGGCGAGGTCGGTGTCGGCCAGGAGGGCGCCGTACTGGCGTGAATCGGCGCCCGCCGTGTGCAGGCAAAGGACGGGCGTGCCCGACCCCGCCTCCTCGACATAGAGGTCCGCGTCCGCACCGGCCGCGCTCGCCGGGACGTAGCGGCCGCGGATCTGCCGCACGTCGCGCCGGACCGGCGGCGCCGCCAACGCCTCCGGCGTGCGCAGGATCTCGACCAGCCGCTCCAGCGCCGGCCGCGCCTGGGCGATGCGCAGGGGATCGCCCTCCAGCGAGACCGCCGGGTTGGCGAGTTGCCATGCCGTGAAGGAACTCGCCCCCCGCGGCGGCCGGGCGGACAGGATCTCCTCCCACGCGGCGGCGGTGGCGGTGACCGCGATGTCCGCCCGCCCGGTCTCACCGGACTCGACCGAGGGCGCCCCGTCCGCGACGGACAGATCGACCCGCGCGCCCTCGACCGAGAAGGCGACCCGGACGGACAGGCCCCGGGCCGAGGCCAGGAATTCCGGGTCGGCGAGCGCGAGCCGGAGCCGCCCGGCGAGGCGGGGGAGGATCATGACCGGTCCTCGGCGTTCGGAGAGGGGTGCGCCGCGAGGAGGCGCAACGCGACGTCCGCGGCCCGCTGGACGTGCTCGCGGCAGGCCGTGAAGGTCTCGTCGGGGTCGCGCCGGTCGATGGCGTCGATCACCCGCTTCAGTTCCTTGACGGTCCAGGCGAGGCGGCCGGGATCGGAGAGGGAGGTCGCCCGCAACTGCATGTTGCGGTTGAGGAGCTGGTCCAGCATCCGCGCCACGTAGGCGTTGCGGGCACCGGCGAGCAGCACGTCGTAGAACCGGCGCTTGATTGCAAGCAGGTCCTCGCGGGTCGCCCCCGGTCCGCGCCGGGCGAGATCCTCCCACACGGCGCGCAGCTCCGCCCGCTCCTCGTCCGTGGCGTGGCGGGCGAAGCTCTCGCCCGCGAGCGCCTCCAGGACGCCGCGCACGTCGTAGATCTGCGCGGCCTCCTCGGGGGAGAGATGGGCGACGAAGGGACCCCGGTTCGGCTGCACCGTGACGAGGCCCTCTGCCTCCAGGAGCCGCACCGCCTCGCGGACCACGCTGCGGCTCGCGCCGAACAGGTCGCAGAGCACCCGGTCCGGCAGGTGCTCGCCCGGCGCGAAGCGGCCGTTCACGATCGCGGCCCGCAGACCCTCCTCGACCTGCCTCCGCATGGGCTGCGGCACGATCCGCAACGACTCACTCATCCCACCCACCCGCTGCTGAGCATTCCCGCCGGAGGCCGCGCTGGTTCGGCGCCCGGAAATGCAACGATTCCCATGACCGGGCGCCCCGTCCGCCACCGCCGGACCGCGGACAGCGCGCCTGCCCTGTCGCGCAAACTCGATTGTCAGATTGACTGACGATCAGGTATAGGTTGCGCGACCACGGAGGACAACATGGCTGAAAGCGAGCAATTCCAGAAGGGCCTCGAGGTGCGCCGCGCCGTGCTCGGCGCCGAGTACGTGGACGGCGGCCTCGCCAAGGCCGACGACTTCATGATGGCCTTCCAGCGCATCACCACCGAATGGTGCTGGGGCTACGCCTGGACGCGGGACGGCCTCGACCGGAAGACGCGTTCGATGCTCAACCTCGCCATGCTTACCGCTCTCTCGAAGCCCGCCGAGCTCAAGCTCCACGTGAAGGGCGCGCTGGCGAACGGTGTCTCCGTCGAGGAGATCAAGGAAATCCTCCTGCACGCGACGGTCTATTGCGGCATCCCGGCCGGGCTCGACGCCTTCAAGGCGGCCCACGAGGTGCTGAAGGCCGAGGGCGCCGTCCCCGCGGCCTGACCCGCCGCGGCCCACCGGCCCGGGGCGGTGGGCCGATTGTCTTACAATGATCGGCGGCCCCTGGGCGGGGCCCGGCAGGGAGGCACACCACCATGACGACACGCGACGGGGCCGCCACGCGCATCGCGTTCTTCGGGCTCGGCAAGATGGGCCTGCCCATGGCCACGCGCCTCGTCGAGGCGGGCTGGTCCGTCACGGGCTTCGATCCGTTCCCCGCCGCCCGCGACGCCTTCGCGGCGGCTGGAGGCCGCGCGGTTGCCGAGCCGGGCGCGGCGGTGGAGGGGGCCGCCACCCTCATCCTGATGCTGCCGGACGGGAAGGCGGTGCGCACCCTCCTGACGCAGACCGAGGGGGTCGCGGGCCGTCTCGCCTCCGGCACCCTCGTGGTGGACATGAGTTCCTCCGCCCCCGTCGGCACCCGCGACTTGGCCGCCGAACTCGCGGCCGAGGGCGTCACCCTGATCGACGCGCCGGTCTCCGGCGGCGTCAAGCGCGCCATCGACGGGTCGCTCGCCATCATGGTCGGGGGCGAGGCGGAGGCCGTCGCGCGGGCAACGCCGCTCCTGGAGGTCATGGGCGGGTCGATCTTCGCCACCGGACCCATCGGCTCCGGCCACGCCATGAAGGCGCTCAACAACTACGTCTCGGCGGCGGGCCTGACGGCGGCCTGCGAGGCCCTGCGGGTGGGACGGAGCTTCGGCCTCGATCCGACCTTGATGACCGACATCCTCAACGTCTCCACCGGCCGCAACAACTCGACGGAGGTGAAGCTGAAGCCCTTCGTGATTCCGCAGAGCTACACGTCCGGCTTCTCCCTGGCGCTGATGGCGAAGGACCTGCGCACGGCGGACGACCTCGCCCGCCATGAGGGCGTGGCCGCGCCCCTCTCCGGGGCGGTCTCGGCGCTGTGGGCGGAGGCGCTCGCCGAACTCGGGACTTCGGCGGACCACACGGCGATCGACGCCTTCCTCGGCCGACGGGAGGCGTGAGCGTGGGCGAGCCCTACGAGGTCCTCGCCCTCCGCTACGCGACGCACGAGCGCCCCGCCTCGGCCAACCTCCTCTACCCGCCGGGCCCCGGCGAGGACCCGCATGACGGGCCGATGCCGATCGACTACTTCGTCTGGGTCTGCCGCAACGCGCAGCGCACCGTGGTGGTCGATACGGGCTTCGACTGGCCGGCGGCCCGGGCGCACGGGCGCACCATGCTGCGCCACCCGGTGGAGGGCCTGAGGGCGCTCGGCGTGGATCCCGAAGCGGTCCGCGACGTGGTGATCACCCATCTCCATTACGACCATGCCGGCAACCTCGGGGCCTTCCCGAACGCCACCTTCCACCTCCAGGACGAGGAGATGGCCTACGCCACCGGGCGTTGCATGTGCCATGCCCGCCTGAGGTCCGCCTTCGCCGTCGAGGACGTCGTGAGCATGGTCCGGCGGGTTTATGACGGGCGCGTCGCCTTCGTGGACGGCGCGGCCGAGATCGCGCCGGGCCTCAGCGTGCATCACGTGCCGGGACATACGCGGGGGTTGCAATGCGTCCGGGTGGACACGGTCCGGGGGCCGGTCGTCCTCGCCTCCGACGCCGCGCATTTCTACGCCAACCTGGAGCGGCAGAACCCCTTTCCCATCGTCGTCGATCTCGCGGCCATGATGGAGAGCTGGACGACGCTCCTGCGGCTCGCGGGCGACCCGGACCGGATCGTCCCCGGCCACGACCCGCTGGTGCGCTCGTTCTATCCGGCCGAGCCCCTCGGCGGCGGCGAGGCGGTACGGCTCCACGAGCCGCCACGGCGCGCCCCGGGGGTTCCGGGGGCCTGACCGAGGCGGGACGGCCGTCACGCCGCATCGGTACTTGCGGCGGCGGCCCTCACCTGCAAGTCTATCCAAAATTCAATCCGCGCGAAGACGTGGATCGGTGTGGGAGGTCAAGATGACGGTTCGGATCCTCGGTGCCTTTGTCTGCGCGCTCGCCTTCGCGGCCCCGGCCGCGGCGCAAACCCCGATCGTCATCAAGTTCAGCCATGTCGTGACGACGGACACGCCCAAGGGCCAGGGCGCGGAGCGGTTCAAGCAACTCGCCGAGGAGCGCACCAAGGGTGCGGTCAAGGTCGAGATCTATCCGAACAGCACACTCTACAAGGACAAGGAAGAGGTGGAGATGCTCCAGCTCGGCGCCGTGCAGATGCTGGCGCCGTCGACGAGCAAGTTCGGGCCCCTCGGCGTGAAGGAATACGAAGCCTTCGACCTGCCCTACATCTTCCCCAACGAGCAGGCGCTGCGGCGCGTGCAGGACGGGCCGATCGGCCAGGGCCTGTTCAAGAAGCTCGAAACCAAGGGGATCAAGGGCCTCGGCTACTGGGACAACGGCTTCAAGATCCTCACGTCCAACAAGCCGATGCACGGACCCGAGGACGTCAAGGGCCTGAAGTTCCGGATCCAGTCCTCGAAGGTCCTGGAGGCGCAGTTCAAGCAGCTCGGTGCCCTGCCGCAGGTGCTGGCCTTCTCCGAACTCTACCAAGCCCTGCAGACCGGCGTCGTCGACGGGCAGGAGAATCCGCCCTCGAACATCACGACCCAGAAGATCAACGAGGTGCAGAAGCACGCCACGCTGACCTACCACGGCTATGTCGGCTACGCGGTGATCGTGAACAAGGGCTTCTGGGACGGCCTGCCCGCCGACATCCGCACCACCCTCGAAGGGGCGATCAAGGACGCGACGGCCTACGAGCACGAGATCGCCGACAAGCAGAACGAGAAGGCGCTGGCCGACATCCGGGCCACCGGCAAGACCGAGGTCTACACCCCGACGGAGGCGGAGAACGCCGCGTGGCGCAAGGCTCTGGCGCCGGTCCAGCGCGAGATGGCCTCGCGGGTCGGCAAGGATCTGATCACGGCGCTCAACAAGGAGACCGAGGGCGCTCCCAACAACTGATCCCGCCGAGGCACCCCCGGACCGACCATGTTCCTGAAAATCCTCGACCGGCTGGAAGAAGTGCTGATCGGATCGCTGATGGCGGCGGCCACAGTCATCACCTTCGCCACCGTGGTGCACCGCTTCCTGTCCGGCATCCCGGCCCTGCAGGACTATACCGACCGGATCGACTTCGGCTGGTCCCAGGAACTGTGCATCTACATGTTCATCTGGGTCGCGAAGTTCGGCGCGGCCTACGGCGTCCGCACCGGAATCCATGTGGGCGTCGATGTGCTGGTGAACCGGTTGCCGCCGGGGGCGCGGCGGACCATGGTCCTGTTCAGCCTCGCTGCCGGCGCGCTCTTCACCGGCATCGTCGGAACGCTCGGCACGAACTTCGTCTGGCGCATCGGCCACACCGAGCAGACCACGCCCGACATGGAGATCCCGGTCTGGATCGTCTACCTCGCGATTCCGCTCGGCTCCTATCTGATGTGCTTCCGCTTCCTGCAGGTGGCGTGGGGCTACTGGACGACCGGGCATCTTCCCGCCCGTGACCATGCCCATGTCGACGGCGTCCCGACGGTGGAGGGCGTCGATCCGGTTCAGCTCGGCCGCGAGGGAGGACCCGCATGAGCGGCCTGATCATCTTCGGGCTGCTCATCGCCCTGATGCTCACCGGCATGCCGATCTCGATCGCGCTCGGCCTGACGGTGCTGACCTTCCTGTTCACGCTGACGCAGGTGCCCATCGAGAGCGTCGCGCTCAAGCTGTTCACCGGGATCGAGAACTTCTCGATCATGGCGATCCCGTTCTTCATCCTCGCCGGCAACTTCCTGGCCCATGGCGGCGTGGCGCGGCGGATGATCGCCTTCACCACCTCCCTCGTCGGGCACTGGCCGGGCGGCCTCGGCCTCGCCGGGGTGGTGGCCTGCGCGCTCTTCGCCGCCGTGTCGGGATCGAGCGTGGCGACGGTGGTGGCCATCGGCTCCATCATCCTGCCCGCCATGGTGGCCGAGGGCTATCCGCGCCGCTTCGGCGCCGGGGTGATCACCACCTCCGGGGCGCTGGGCATCCTCGTCCCGCCCTCGATCATCCTCGTGCTCTACGGGGTGTCGACGAATTCCTCGATCGGCAACCTGTTCCTGGCGGGCGTGGTGCCAGGCATCGTCCTCTCGGCGATGCTGGCGGGCGTCACCTTCGTCATCGCCAAGCGGCGCGGCTATCCGCGCATGCCGAAGGCCACCTGGGGGGAGCGCCTGCGCGCCTTCCGCGAGAGCGCCTGGGGCCTGTTCCTGGTGGTGATGGTGATCGGCGGCATCTATGCCGGGATCTTCACGCCGACCGAGGCCGCCGCGACGGCCGCCGTCTACGCCTTCGTCATCGCGGTGTTCGTCTACCGCGACCTGAAGCTGTCGGACGTGCCGCGCGTGCTCCTCGCCTCCGCGAACATGAGCGCGATGCTCCTGTACATCATCACCAACGCGGTGCTGTTCTCCTTCCTGATGACTTCCGAGAACATCCCGCAGACGATGGCGGCGTGGCTGATCGCGATGAACTTCAGCCCGCTGGTCTTCCTACTCGTGGTCAACATCATCCTGTTGATCGCCGGCAACGTGATGGAGCCCTCCTCGATCCTGCTGATCATGGCGCCGATCCTGTTCCCCATCGCGGTGAAGCTCGGGATCGATCCGATCCATTTCGGGATCATCATGGCGGTCAACATGGAGGTGGGCCTCTGTCACCCGCCGGTCGGGCTCAACCTCTACGTGGCGAGCGGCATCGCCCACATGGGCATCTCCGAGCTGACCGTCGCGGTGATGCCCTGGCTGTTGACGATGCTTGTGTTCCTGATCCTCGTCACCTACTGGCCCGGCCTCTCCCTGTGGCTTCCCCGGGCGCTCGGGGCGATGTGACAGCCGCCGGATACGCCGTTCAGGCGGCGGCCGTGGGCGGGTGGAGTGCCGGTCTCCGCCGGGGGGAAGGGGCCTTCGGGCTCTCCCGTCATCGTAGAACCGGCTTCGCGTGCAGGCGGCGGGCGAACGGGAGGGCAAGGGCGCACAGCGCGGCCATGACCCAGAACGCCCCGGCGCCGAAGGCGCCGTACAGCAGGCCGCCCATGGCGGTCAGGGCCGCCGACGCCACGCCGAGACCGAGGTTGCCGTAGAGCGTCTGCGCGCTCGCCGCGAGCCGCTCCGGAACGACCCCGGCGAACAGATGCATGGCGGTGAGGTGCAGCAGCGCGAAGGTGAACCCATGCGTCGGCTGGACCATGGCCAGAACCGGAACCGAGACGGTCGTGGCCATGACGGACCAGCGCAGGACGCCCATCCCGGCCGCCAGCATCGCCGCCCGGGCCGTGCCCAAGCGCGCCAGCAGCCAGGGGCCAACGAGGACGAAAACGACGACCTCCGAGGCGACCGCCTCGGACCAGAGCAGGCTGATCGCGCCCGGGCCGATGCCGGCCTCCCGCCAGCGGATCACCGCGAAGCCGTCGTTCAGGGCATGGCTGCCGATGATGAGCGCCGCCACCACCGACATGCGCCGGAACGGCGCAAGGGCGAGGAGTTCGCGCAACCCGCCGAAGCCGAGGCTCGGAAGCCCTGTCCGTGCCGGCGCGCGCGGGACGCACGCCGTCGCAGCCGCCGTCAGCAGGAACAGCAGGCCGCACGACACGACGATGCTCGCCAATCCGGCCCAGCCGATGAGCAGCCCCGAGACCAGCGTTCCGAGGACGAAGGCTGCGGAGCCCGCGCCCCGGACCCAGCCGTAGGAGAACGTCCCCTCGCGCTCCGCGGCGGCGAGGGCGAGCGCATCGGCGAGCGGTGCGAGGGCCGCGGTGGCGCCTGCGTGCAGCACGCTCACCACCAGCATCGGCCAGAAGCCGACGCCGGCGAGATAGGCGAAGGCGATCAGCCCCGAGGCGGCGGCGGCGATGCCGAGCACACCCCGCGTGGCGGCGTAGCGGTCCGCGACGTGACCGGTGATCGGACCCGCCGCGATGCGCATCAGCGTCCCCGCCGCGAGCGCGATGCCGATCTCACCGGGCGAGAGGCCGCGCTCGCCGAGGAAGCTCGGGAGGAAGGGCGAGACGGTGCCGTAGGCGGCGTAGAGCGCGCCCTGCAGCAGCACGAAGGCGGGAAACGAGCCCGACAGGACGCGCCTCCGGGGCGTTGTCGTCTCCATGGCGTCCGCTCCCCGCATCGCCCGGTCCGATGAGGGCCCTACTCGGTCAACCGAACGATCAGCCCCTCATTCGGACGCAGCCGGATCACGGGCCCGGCCGGTTCGCCCTCCCGGTCCAGCATCGTCGTCAACAGCACATGTCCCCTTCGCCCCTCCGGCAGGGTCCAGTCGGCCGGCTCGGCCCCGAAATTGAGGATCACCGCGATCGTCTCTCCGGCGCCCGTTCGCTCGAAGCCGAGCACCGCGCCGTCGTTCCCTATCGCCCGGTAGTCGCCGATCGACAGGGCCGATGTGCCCCGGCGGAGCGCGAGGAGCCGGCGGTAGAGGGTGAGGATCGAGCCGGGATCGTCCGACAGGGCCGCGACGTTGCGCACGGCCCGGTCCGCCGACAGCGGCAGCCAGGGCACCCCGGTCGTGAAACCGGCGCCGGGGCTCGCATCCCACTGCATCGGCGTGCGCTGCGGATCACGGCCGAAGCCGAGGCCGGGCTCGGACTTCTCCCAAGGGTCCTGGACCCGATCGGGCGGGATGTCGACGCGGGCGAGCCCGATCTCGTCGCCGTAATACAGGGTCGGCGTCCCCCGCAGGGTCAGGAGCAGCATGGCGGCTACGCGGGCCTGGGTGTCGCCGACCCGGGCGGCGATGCGCGGCTGGTCGTGGTTGCCGAGGACCCAATTCGGCCAGCCTCCCTCCGGCAGGGCGGCTTCGTAGTCCTGGATCAGCCGCGTGATGGCAGGCGCGTTCCAGGCGGCCTGAATGAGCTGGAAGTTGAACGGCAGGTGCGCGCCCGTGAGGTCGCGGCCGTAATAGGTGACCAGCCGTTCGATCGGCAGATAGATCTCGCCGATCAGCACGCGCTGCGGATAGGCGTCGAGCACCTGCCGCATCTCGGCGATCACCGCGTGGATCTCGGGCTGATCGGTCGAGTGGATCTGCAGCAGGCTGTCGATCTCGGGGCGCCCGGGATGCCACGCGGGATTGGGCGGGTTGTCGCGGAAATCCGCGTCCTTCATCAGGTGCCAGATCACGTCGACGCGGAAGCCGTCGACGCCCCGGTCGAGCCAGAAGCGCAGGGCGTCGTACATCGCCTGGCGCACGTCGGGGTTGCGCCAGTTCAGGTCGGGCTGCTTCGTCAGGAAGGCGTGATAATAATATTGGCCGGTGGTCTCGTCCCATTGCCAGGCCGGGCCGCCGAAATTGCTCAGCCAGTTGTTGGGCGGCGAGCCGTCCGGCTTGGCATCGCGCCAGATGTACCAATCGCGTTTCGGGTTGGTGCGGGACGCGCGGCTTTCGACGAACCACGGGTGCTCGTCCGAGGTGTGGTTCGGCACGAAATCGAGGATCAGCTTCAGCCCCCGCGCATGAGCGTCGGCGATCAGCGCGTCGAAATCGGCCAGCGTGCCGAAGAGGGGGTTGATGTCGCAGTAATCGGCGACGTCGTAGCCGTTGTCGGCCATCGGCGAGGGGTAGATCGGCGAAATCCAGATCGCATCCACGCCCAACTCGACGATGTGGTCGAGCCGGCTGCGGATGCCGGCGAGGTCCCCGATGCCGTCACCGTCCGTGTCCTGCAACGACCACGGGTAGATCTGGTAGATCACCCCGTTCTTCCACCACGTCCGAGCCGGCATGGCGATCCCCCTTCTGGCGCGTGTGACAGGCCCGACGTCGGCCGGAGCATGATGGCGGGTGGCTTCACACCTCAGGTCGTGTGCCGCCGCATGAGGGCGTCGAGCCCCCCGACCCGGAACCAGTGGTAGCCGTAGCCATCGATCATGAGGGTGTGGGAACCGTCCGCGCCGGCTTCGCTCCGTGCCCCGGTGAGCAGGTCGACCAAGACCGCGCCCGCCGGTTTGGCCACCCCGGTCTCCAGGCGCAGCTCGACCGGCTTCGCATCGAGATTGTGAAGGCACAACACGGAGTTGCCCCGCCAATCGTAGCGCAGGGCCAGGACGCCCGGATGCTCGGTTTGGAGCGAAACGACGTCGCCCCAGCCGATCTCCGGCGCCTCCTTCCGCTGCCGGATCATCCCCTGCATCCAGTTGAGCAACGACCCGGCGTCGTGGCGCTGGTCGGCGACGTTGACGTGAGGATAGCCGTAGGGGCCGCTGGCGATGACCGGGCTCACGGAGCGCTCGTTCAGGGTGAAGCCGCCATGCGCCTCGGCGGTCCACTGCATCGGCGTGCGGGCGCATTCCCGCTCCCGCAACAACAGATCGTCGCCCATGCCGATCTCGTCGCCGTAGCGCATCACCGGGGTGCCGGGCAGCGAGAACATCAGCGAATAGGCGAGGCGGATGCGCCGCTGGTCGCCGTCCATCATCGGCGCGAACCGGCGGCGGATGCCGCGGTCGTAGAGCTGCATCCGCTTGTCGGGCCCGAACGCGTCGAACACCGTCTGCCGCTGGGTCTCCGTCAGGCGACCGAGATCCAGCTCGTCGTGGTTGCGCAGGAAGATGCCCCACTGACAGGACAGCGGGCGCGGCTTCGTCCGCTCGATCGCCTTCACCAGGGGCCGGGCGTCATGGGCCGCCAGGGCGTAGAAGGTCGCTTGGTTGACCTGGAAATTGAACATCATGTTCATGCGGTCGGCGTCGTCGCCGAAATAGTCCATATCCTGCTTCGGCAGCACGTTGGCCTCCGCGAGGATGATCGCGTCGCCCTGGCGCCAGCTCAGGAATTCGCGGAAGTCCCGGAGCATGGTGAAGTGCTCGCGGGGTTTGCCCTTCACATGCGCGCCCTTCTCGGCGATCACGAAGGGAACCGCGTCCATCCGGAAGCCGGACACGCCGAGCTCGATCCAGAACCCCATGATCTTCAGGATCTCGGCCTGGACCTCGGGGTTCGCGGTGTTCAGGTCCGGCTGGAAGTCGAAGAAGCGGTGGAAGTACCAAGCCTTCGCCTTCTCGTCGTGGGTCCAGGTCGATGTCTGGACGCCGGGAAAGACCATCCCCTCGTCGGCGTTCGCGGGGCGCTTGTCGGACCAGACGTACCAGTCGCGGTAGCGGGAGTGCGGATCGGACCGGGCGGACTGAAACCAGGGGTGCTTGTCGGAGGTGTGGTTGACCACGAGGTCGATCAGCACGCGCAACCCGCGTTGCTTGGCCGCGTGGGTGAAGGCCACGAAGTCGCCGAGCGAGCCGTAGTCGGGGTCGACACCGTAGTAATCCGAGATGTCGTATCCGCCGTCGCGCTTCGGCGAGGGCTGGAAGGGCATCAGCCAGATCGCGGTGACGCCGAGCCCCTGCAGGTAATCGAGCCGCCGTTCCAGCCCGATGAAGTCGCCGATTCCGTCGCCGTCCGCATCCATGAAGGTGGCGACCGACAGGCAGTAGACGACGGCGTTCTTGTACCAAAGGTCGTTGATCATCCCGTCCCCCCGCCGCGGCGGCCCGGCGGAGCCCTGACGATGCCCCGGAGCCGCTGCCGAGCCAGAGACGGCCTCAGGCCGAATTCGGTTCCAACCCCGGAGCCCGGCCGGAGCGTTCTCCGAGATGTCCGGATGGCCTCCGCTCCATGGCCATTGCGGGGGGCGCCGCCCACGTTCGGCCGGGACCGTGCGCGCGGCCGAAGGCCGGACCGTGTCCGGAACAGGCCCCGCCATAGGTCGGGAGACCCGCCCGACATCCGCGATCCGGGGGCTGGCCACGGCGCGGCGACGGTGCCCCGCGCAAGGCGGGCCAGGAGCCTCTCACAAAACTCCCGCTGCGCCGCAGAGGCCAAAGGGAGAACTCCCGGTGATCGGGAGCTTTGTGAGGAGCTCTAAGCCCCCTCGCAGGGTTCGCGGCGGAGCCGCTCGGACTCGACCGGCGCGATCATTCCGGGAATGTAGGAGCGCGAGATGTGGGCGCGGCAATGGGCGTGGAACGCGTCCACCAGCCGCGACGGCTGCAACTCGCGCAGCGTCGCGACGCCGATCGTCATCGAACGGTGCTCCCCCGCGATCCGGACCGAGGTCAGGCCGCGTCCGTCGAGCGCCTGATTCGATTTCGGCCGGGCGTTGAAGAGGGCGTAGCCGAAGCCGTTGGCCACCATTGTGCGGACGACGTCCTGATGCGCCGAGCGCGCGGAGACGCGGGGGGCCAGCCCCTCGTTCAGGAACAGGGCCATGAAGTATTCGCGGCTCAAGGGCAGGTCGAGGAGGACGAGGGACTCCTCCGCCAACTCCTGCAGCGTGACCGCCGCCTGCCGGGCGAGCCTGTGCTTCTCGGAGACGACGGCGTAGGGCGGCAGGCTGACGAGGGGGTGGAACTCGATGTCGTCGGCGAGCCGCAGGTCGTAGATCAGGGCGATATCGGTCTCGCAGCGGCGCAGGCCCTGAAGCAGATCCTCCTGATGCCCCTCCACGTGGCTCACCTGCACCGCCGGATACGCCGTCATGAAGGACTGGCTGAGTTCGGGCACCAGCATCGGCGCGAGCGTCACCATGCAGCCGACCGAGAGCGAGCCGCGCACCGTCAGGCTGGTCTGCGAGGCGACGGTGTAGAGCCCTTCGGCCTGCGCGACCACGCGTTTCGCCTCGCTGAGCAGCGCGCGCCCCGCCGAGGTCAGGGACAGGCCCTGCGCGTGGTGGCGGACGAAGAGCTGCGCGTTCAGCTCCTTTTCCAAGTGCGAGATCGCCGTGGAGATGGAGGGCGGCGAGATGTGGATGCGTTCCGAGGCCAGCGTGATGCTGCCTGTCTCACCGGCGGCGATGAAGTATTCGAGCTGACGCAAGGTGAACCGCATGGCGGCTCATATCATGAAGGCCCGGCGGCCCGGTAGCAGCGCGCCGGGCCGCCGGGCCTGCCTACAGGTCGCCGGGAACGCCATAACTCGGCGCGGCGGAGGGATCGCGGGCACGGGTCACGTAGTCGTCGAGTTGCGGCTTGTAGCGCTCCCACAGGGCGGCGAGGGCGTCGATCGGGCAGTCCTCCGTCCAGTCGACGCGGAGGTCGGCCACCGGCCACGAGACCTCGCGCACCAGCATCATCCCGGCCGAGTGGACCGGCCCCGCCTCGCCGCCGGCCGCCAGCGCGGCCCGCATGGCCGCGATGAGGCGATCCCCGAGGGGGCCGCCCGTCCGTCCGAAGGCGTCGACCATCGCCTGGGGCACGCCCGCATCGGCGAGCATGTTGCCGCCGCAGGCGACGTCCGCGGCCCGCGCCTCGGCCCAGGTGCCGAGCGCCCGGGGTCCGGAATGGATCGCCGACCCGCCCCGCCCGTCCACCACGAGGACTTGGCGGAACTCCATGTGCGGCGCGGACCCGCGCAGCACGTCGACGACCTGCCCGGCATCGGCACCGAGCGCGAGGAGGTCGAGGGCGCGGGCGCCGAGCGACGGATCGGTCACGTTCTGGCTCGCCACGGCGCCGATGCCCGCACGGGCATGGGCACAGCGGGCCGCGACGGCGGGGGAGGAGGAGGAGACGGCGACGCCGAACATGCCCGTTTCGGCGCAGCGCGCCACGATGGAGAAGGTCATGCCGCGTCGTCCGGGATCACGGCGGTGCCGTCGATCTCGACCAGCCATTCCGGCCGGGCCAGGGCCTGGACGACCAAGCCCGTGGAGACCGGATGCACGCCGCGAATGTATTCGCCCATGGTCCGGTAGATCGCTTCGCGGTGGCGCACGTCGGTGATGTAGACCACGACCTTGACGAGATGCTCCATCCGGCCGCCGCACTCCTCGATGAGCTGGCGGATGTTCTGCATCACCTTGTGGGTCTGCTCCACGGGGTCGTGGCTGGCGATGTTCTGGGCCGTGTCGAGGTCCTGCGGGCACTGGCCGCGCAGGTAGACCGTCCGGCCGCCGCGGGTGACCACCGCGTGGCAGAGGTCGTTGTCGAGCTTCTGCTCGGGGTAGGTGTCCTTCGTGTTGAACGGACGGATCCGCGTGTGCTCCATCGGGCTCTCCTGAAATGGGGGGATGGCTGGCTGCTTCAGGCCGCAGCCTCGCGACCGGCTGCCGCGTGGTAGGCGAGGTAGCGGCGCTGGGTGGCGATGTGGTCGGCCACGAAGGCCGCGTCGTGCCAGACGCCCCAGATGAAGCTCGACCCCCGCCGGGACTGCCAGGGCAGGCCGAGGAAGTAGATGCCGGGCTCCGACGACACGCCGCGCTGGTGCTTCGGCTTGCCCCGCTCGTCGAAGGCATCGACGGCGAGCCAGCGGTAGTCGGCGGCGAAGCCCGTCGCCCAGATGATGGTGGCGATCCCCGCCTTCGCGAGGTCGAGGCTCAGGATCGGATCGGTCACGCAGGGCGAATCCGGCACGATGGCGCGGGCGCGGGCGTCCTCCGGCAGGTCGAGGCCGTTGCGGGCGGCGTAGGCGTCGGCCTCGTCGAGGACCGACAGGTAGTTGGCATCGCCCCGGTCGAGGTTCTCCACGAGGTCCGGCGCGAAGGTCAGCACGCCGTCGCGGCAGGATTCCGTGCGGCCGACGAGGAGCATCCCCTGCGCCGCGAGGCGCCGGAAGTCGACCGTTTCGCCGCCGCGCGCACCACTCACGGCGATGGTCACGTGCTCGGCGCCGGGGCCGGGGGTCGCCGCATCCCACTTGCCCAGCACGCCGAGCCACCAGCAGAAGTCGCGCCCGCGATAGGACCGGGGCGGCCGGTCGTGCGGGCCGACGGAGAGGTAGACCGTGCGGCCGGCGCGCAGAAGCTCGTCCGCGATCTGCCCGCCCGACGAGCCCGCGCCGACGACGAGGACGGCCCCCTCCGCCAACTGGCCGGGATTGCGGTACTGGCTCGAATGGATCTGGGTCAGGCCCGGCGTCTCGGGCACGAGGGGCGGGATGACCGGGTTCTGGAACGGCCCCGTCGCCGCCACGACGCTCAGCGCCTCGATCACGCCCGTCGAGGTCTCGATGCGGAAGCCGGGGCGGCGGGCGAGCTTGCGCACCTCGCGCACCTCCACGCCGCAGCGGATCGGCGCGTCGAGCATGCGAGCATAGGCCTCGAAGTAGTCGGCCACCTGTTCCTTGCCGACGAAGGCATCGGGGTCGGCGCCGGGGAATTCGAGGCCGGGGAAGCGGTCGTGCCACGCGGGCCCGTTGGCCACCAGCGAGTCCCAGCGGGCGGAGCGCCAGCGCTCGGCGATCCGCCCCCGCTCGATCACGAGATGGTCGATGCCGCACCGGCGCAGGTGCTCGCTCATCGCCACGCCCGCTTGGCCGGCTCCGACGACCAGCGTATCCACCGTCTCGACAGACATGTTTGCGACTTCCGGACTTCGTGTCTGGGATACGTTCACCGGCATCGTATCCTCCGGGAAAACGGGCGCCCATTACGTTTCGGGTTGGCCGTGCTTCGGTTTTCCCGAAATGGCGCGGCGAAGTGCCTACGCCGCCAGCCGGTCGAGGAGGCGGTCCATCAGGGCGTCGCAGGCCGCGAGTTGCGCCAGCGTGACGAACTCGTCGGGCTTGTGACCCTGGTCCATGAAGCCGGGCCCGCAGATCAGCGTCGGCGTGCCGAGGCGGTCGGCGAAGAGCCCGCCCTCCGTGCCGAAGGCGACCTTGTGGGTGTCGGTGGAGCCGACGAGGGCGCCGAGGAAGGCCACCGCCTCCGAGTCCCGGGGCGTCGCGAGGCCGGGATAGGCGTTGCGCCGCTCGATCACGAAGCGGGCTTCGGGAAACTCAGGGTGACAGGCGGCGGCGATGGCCTGCGCCTGCGCGACGATCTCGGCGAGGATCGCCTCCGGATCGTCCGCCGCGATGGCGCGGATCTCGAAATCGAGGGTGCAGCGGTCCGGCACGATGTTGAGGGCGGTGCCGCCTTGGATCACACCGACATGGATCGTCGAATAGGGCACGGCGTCATCGGGGTCGCGGGCGCCGCCCTCGGCCAAGTCCTCCTGGCGGGCGCGCAGGACGCCGACGAGGTCGCAGGCGAGGTGGATCGCGTTGAGGGCCTCAGGCGCCATGGCCGAGTGCCCGGCGACGCCGTGGCAGGTGGCGCGGGCGGCGAGCTTGCCCTTGTGGCCGGTGGCGATGCGCAGGCCCGTCGGCTCGCCGACGAGGGTGAGGCGCGGCCGGAAGCCCCGTCCGGCGAGGCGGTCGATCAGGGAGCGCACCCCGACGCAGCCGATCTCCTCGTCGTGGCTCAGCGCGAGGTGGAGGGGCACGGCGAGGTCGCGGCCGGCGGCCCGCAGGGCGAGCGCCAGCGCGCAGGCCACGAAGCCCTTCATGTCGGCGGCGCCGCGCCCGTAGGCCCGCCCGTCCGCGACGCGCAGGCGGAAGGGATCGCTCGTCCAGTCCTGCCCATCCACCGGCACGACGTCGGTGTGGCCCGAGAGCAGGATGCCGGGACGGTCGGCGGGCCCGATGGTGCAGAACAGGTTCGCCTTGCCGCCCTCCGATTCGACGAGTTCGCAGGCGATCCCGTGCTCCGCGAGGAGCGACCGCACGAAATCGATCAGCGGCCGGTTCGGATCCCGGCTCACCGTCTGGAAGGCGATCAGGCGATCCAGCAGCGCGAGCGTGTCCATCGTGCCCCTCGGTGCGGCGATCACAGGTAGAGGTGCCGGACGGCGTCGGAATCGAGCAGGTCGCGGGCGGTGCCCGAGGCCACGACGCGACCCTTCACCAGCATGACGCCGCGATGGGCGATGGAGAGCGCCGTCTCGGCGTTCTGCTCGATGAGCAGCACCGTCGTGCCCTGGCGGTTCACCGCCGCCACCGTGTCGAAATACTCGTCGATCAGCTTGGGCGAGAGGCCCAGCGACGGCTCGTCCATTACGACGAGGCGCGGTTTTCCGATGAGGGCGCGGGCCAGCGCCACCATGGCCTGCTCGCCGCCCGAGAGCGTTCCGGCCCGCTGGCCGATGCGCTCCCGCACCCGGGGGAACAGCTCCAGCATCTCCTCCAGCCGGGCGGCGAAGCCGGTGCCGCGCTGCGCCTCGAAGCCGAGGCGGATGTTGTCGCGCACCGTGATGTCCGGAAAGAGCCGCCGCCCCTCCGGCACGAAGCCGACGCCCAGCCCGCTCAGCGCCTCGGTACGGAGGCCGGCGATGTCCTGCCCCATGATGCGCACGCGCCCCCGCGCCAGGGGCAGGAGACCGGACAGGGCGCGGAAGGTCGTGGTCTTGCCCGCGCCGTTGGGGCCGAGGATGCAGACGAGTTCGCCCTCGCCCACGGCGAAGGAGACGTCGCGCAGCATCGCCACCGCGCCGTAATTGGTGTCGACGCCCTCAAGCGTGAGCATGGCGCGCGCCCTTCCGGCCGAGATAGGCCTCCTGCACCCGGGGGATCGCGCGCACCTCCTCGTAGGTGCCCTCGGCGAGCTTCTGGCCGTAATCCAGTACCAGCACCCGGTGCGGCAGGGAGGCGACGAGGCGCATGTCGTGCTCGATGATCATCAGCGCGAGGTCCGGCCGCTGCGCACAGAGCGCCCGGATGTCGGCCATCAGCGCGTCGGTGTCGGCATCGTCCATGCCGGAGGAGGGCTCGTCGAGGAGGAGCACCCGCGGCTCGCTCGCCAGCGCCCGCGCGATCTCCAGGCGGCGCCGGTCGGCCTGCGGCAGCTCGGCGGCGGGGCGGTGGCGCTGGGCGTAGAGATCGCGGGAGACGGCCTTCAGCAGGGAGGCGGCGTGCTCGGCCGCCGCGTGCAGCTCCGCCTGGGCGCGGCCCCGGCGCAGGATGGCGTCGAGGAGGCCGCTCTTTATGTGCGCGTGCCGCCCGATCACCACGTTGTCGAGGACCGAGAGGTCGCCGAACAGACGGCTCGACTGGAAGGTCCGCGCGATGCCCCGGCCGACGATCCGGTGGGCGGCCAGGCCGTCGATCCGCTCGCCCGCGAGGTGCACCGACCCCGAGGACGGCCTGTAGAGCCCGGTGATGATGTTGAGGAGCGTCGACTTGCCGGCGCCGTTCGGGCCGATGATGCCGAGGATCTCGCCCTGGCGCAGGGTGAAGTCCACCTCCGCCATCGCCACGAGGCCGCCGAAGCGCATCGTGAGGTTCCGCCCCTCCAGGACGACGGGGGCCGCCGCGGTCGCAGGCATCGTCAGGCTCCGTAGCGGCGCAGGCGCTGCGGGAAGAGACCCTGCGGCCGGATCATCAGGAAGGCGATCACCGTCACGCCGAAGAACAGGATGCGGTAGTCGGAGAAGGCGCGCAGCTTCTCTGGCAGCAGCGTCAGCAGGAAGGCGCCGACGATGACGCCGAGCGTGTTGTCCATGCCGCCCGCGATGACCATCGTCATGATCGTCACCGAGACGAGGAAGGTGAAGTTGTCGGGCGAGATGAAGCCCACGTAGAAGGCGTAGATCGTGCCGGCGAAGCCCGCCAGGAACGCATCGACGGCGAAGGCGAGCACCTTGTACCACGTGGTGTTGATGCCCTGGCAGCGCGCCGCGAGCTCGTCCGCCCGGATCGCGTTCCAGGCGAGGCCCACCGCCGAATCGTGGACGCGCCTCGCGAACAGGATCGCGATCCCGACGAGCAGGGCCGAGAGGTAGTAGAAGTTCGCCTGCGACGGCAGCTCGTAGCCGAGGATCACCAGCGGCGAGGCGAAGGAATGCCCGAAGAGTTCGGGCGCCGGGATGCCGACGAGGCCGTTCGGGCCGCCGGTGAAGTCGAGGTTGTTCAGGAGCTGGTGGATCACGACGCCGAAGGCGATGGTGACGAGCGCCAGGTAGCTCTCCCGCGTGCGCATGGAGGGCACGCCGAGGAGGAACCCGAAGACGGTGGCGACGATGGCCGCCGCCGGCAAGGCGAGCCAGAAGCTCACGTCCCAGTTCAGGGCGAGCAGCGCCGAGGCGTAGGCGCCGATGCCGTAGGAGGCGCCGGTGGCGAAGTTCGGGATGTTGGCGCTGCCGAGCTGGAAGTTCAGCGCCAGCGCCAGCACGGCGTAGAGCTGCGCCAGGACGAGGAGATGCAGGGCGTAGGTGCTCTTCTCCACGACGAAGGGGAAGACGAGCACGATGGCGAGGCCGAGCAGGGTGGCCAAGCGCGCCTGACCGGCGAAGGCCGCCTCGATCCGCGCTTCCCAGAGCGGGCGAGCCTGCATCGCCACGAGGGCGCACCCGAACAGGGCGAGCAGGCCGACGACGACGCGCCAATCCTCGGCCAGCAGGAACTGGCGCAGGAAGAGGGCGCCCGCGATCTCGATCGCCGCGACGAGGGCGATGGCCCGGGGCGCCGTGACGGAGGGAGCGGCATTCGCCGCTGCGGGGCCGGTCGCGTCGGCGACGGCGGCGGGAGGCCCATGCGAGGCGGAGGTCGATGCGGACATCGTCTTCAGACCTTCTCGACGACGGTGCGGCCCAGGAGACCGCTCGGCCGGAACACCAGCACGGCGATCACCAGGAGGAAGACGAAGACCAGCCGGTAGGAGGCGCCGTTCGGCAGGGTCGCCTGCACCAGGGTGTCGATGCCGGCGATGAGCAGGCTGCCGATGATCGCGCCCGGCATCGAGCCGAGGCCGCCGGCCACCGCCGCCGAGAAGCCGATGAGCCCGAGATCGACGCTGAAATCGAACCGGACGATGCCCGCGTAGCCCGCGAAGAACAGGCCGCCGAGCGCGCCGATGGCCGAGGCGATGAAGAAGGTGATGAGGAAGATCCGCTCCGGCGCGATCGCCATGAGGCGGGCGGCGTCGCGATCCTGCGACACGGCACGGATGTGCAGCCCGAGGCGGGTCCGCCCGAGCACCAGGAACAGGCCCCCGACGCACAGGACCGACACGGCGATCGCCACGAGGTTGAACACCGGCACCGCCGTTCCGAACAGGGTGAGGCTTCCGCTGAAGAGGCGGGGAATGGCCTGGGGGTTCGATCCGTTGGGGAACAGGTGGCGGATCAGCTCGCGCAGCACGATGCCCAGCGCCACCGTCGCCACCAGCGCCATCATGGCGGGCGCGTTGCGGAACCGCTTGATGATCGTGGCGTAAAGCACGCCGCCCAGCGCCCCCGTCACCAGCACGGCGAGGAGCGCCGCGAGGGCGAACCCCGCCGGAAGCGGCGCGCCCCCGAAGGCGCCGCCCAGCACCGGCACGATGGCGAGCGCCAGGAACGGCGCGGTCATCGCGACGTCGGCGTGGGAGAAGTGGATGATGTTGAGCACCCCGAACAGCAGGCTGAAGCCGACGGCGATCAGCGCGTAGATCGCGCCGAGGGTGACGAAGTTCAGGAGCTGCTGTGTGATCTGCGCGGCCATGTCTCCCCTCGCCCGATCCTGCGGCCGGCCACGCGGGCGCCGTCTCGTCCCGTGGATCGTAGACCGGGGAGCGGAGGGACAGGGGTTTAATTTTTTGAACCCGAGCTTCGCCGGAGCGAAAGGACCGGGCACCTCCGCCGCCGCCCCGCTGCTTCGGAAAAAAAGCAGCGTGGCTTCCAAACATCCGATTTGCCTGCGGTATCGAAGACCGGATGCTTGAGCGTGGGCCGCCCGGGGGCGCGCCCTTGATCGACCGGCCCGTCGCGGGCGCCTTCAGGAGGGGACAATGCGCTCACGATTCGGGTTTGCCGCAGGCCGGTTCGGGGCCGTCCTCGCCCTGGCGACGGCTGCGGCCTTGGCCGGGGGCACGGGCGCCGCGCAGGCTCAGGAGACGGTGAAGATCGGCTTCATCGGCCCGCTCTCGGGCGGCAACGCCCAGCAGGGCCTCTCCGCGCGCAACGGCTTCCAGCTCGCGATCGACCAGGCCAATGCCTCGGGCCTGCCCTTCAAGATCGAGCCCGTCATCCTCGACGACGCCGCCAACCCGCAGACCGGCGTGTCCGCCGCGCTGAAGCTCACGAACGACAGCCAGGTCGTCGCGGCCACCGGGCACTGGAACAGCGGCGTCGCGCTCGCGACCATCCCGGTCTTTCAGCGGGCCGGGGTCCCGTTCATCGTCTGGGGCGCGATCTCGCCGAAGATCACCGAGCGCAACAACCCGATGGTGTCACGGGTGGTGACGACGCTGGTCAACACCAACGAGCCGCTCGCCGTCTGGGCCGCGAAGGACCTCGGCCAATCCATCGCCATCGTGTCCGATACGAGCGACTACGGTGTGGCCAACACCAAGAACTTCGAGAAATTCTATACGGCGGCCGGAGGCAAGATCGTCGCCACGGAGGCCGCGCCGGTCGGCACCACCGATTTCCGCGCGCTGCTCACCAAGATCAAGGCGCTCTCGCCGGACGCCATCTACTTCGGCGGCGTGGTGACGGAAGCCGCCCTCGTCCGCCAGCAGATGGTGGAACTCGGGATCACCGCGCCGATGATCGGCGTCGATGGTTTCCACGATGCCGAGTTCATCAAGATCGCCGGTCCCGCGGCGGAAGGCACGATCGCCGGCATCGTCAAGGAGAAGGGCAATCCGCAGCTCGCGAAGCTGACGGAGGATTACCGGGCGGCGCACTTCGCCGAGCCCGCGACGACCTATACGAAGAACGCCTACGACGCGGCCAACATCATCGTCGCGGCGCTGAGGAAGGCGGGCACCAAGGACAAGGCCGCCATCGCCAAGGCGATCCGCGAAACGCAATACGACGGCGCCATGGGCCACACCAGCTTCGACGAGAACGGCCAGACCAAGCTTCCCGTCGAACTCGAACTGCGCACCGTCAAGAACGGCAGCTGGACCACCCGATAAGCCTCCTCGCGACGCGCCTCGGCCTCTCGATCGGCGTCGGGAGGCCGAAGGCGATGCCCAGGGGGGTGCCGGTCCCGTGCGAGACCCCCGCCACGAGCGTCCCCGGGGAGACCGGCATGTCGGCGCGGATCAGGGCGCCCCGGCTCGGGCGGGGCCACGCCTGGGCCTTGCCGCAGGTCTGCCCCCGGAAGACCGCAGAACGCTTAGTCTGTGCTGAGCCCGAGTTGCGACTTGTCGGTGAGGTGGCCGTTGCGGAACGTCAGGGTGAGGTTGGCGCCGTAGGTGCCGCGCCCGCGCCAGGAATAGGTCGCGCGCTCCTCGTGGCCGATGGTGAGGTGCGAGACGCGGCGGCCGCCGCAGCCGAGGACGTGCCGGACATGGGCGTAGCTCATCCCATGCTTCAGGGCGGCGTACTGGCCGCCGTCGACCCGGCAGGAGGCTGCGCCGGGGGATCGGGCCGCGCCGGCGGCCGAGGCGGCGAGCAGCAGGGCGAGCGACAGGGGAAAGAGGATCCGGTTCATCGCCGCCTTACCCCGGCTGCCCGGAGGCGGCGCCGTTCACGGGCGCGGTGCCGGGCGAGGCGGCGTCCTGGACCTTGGTCTCGACCTTGAGATCCTGGCGCATGTCCTGGATGTGGTCCGTCACCACCTTCTCGCCGGGCTTGAGGCCCGCGACGATGGCGGTGTTCTCCCCGAAGCTGTCGCCGGTGGTCACCGGCTTCTGGTGCACCACGCCCTGGTCGTCGACGACGTAGACGATCTGCTGGGCGAGTTGCGCCGAGAGGGCGATGGTCGGGATGAGAACCTTCTCCTCCGTCCCGGTCTTCACCCGGGCCCGCACGAACTGGCCGGGGAGGAAGCGCTCGTCCTGGTTCGGCAGGAGCGCGCGGACGAGACGACGGGCCGTGCGGGGATCGAAGCGGTTGTCGAGCTGGTAGATCCGCGCCTCGCGCACCGGCTTGCCCGCCTCGTCGAGCACCTCGACCATCACCGGGCCGCCCTGCATGGCCTCGCGGACGGTCTCGGAATCCTCCGAGGACAGGGCCATCTGCACGTCGATCGGATCGAGCTGGACCACCGAGACGAGCTGCGTCTGGTTCTCGATCACGAGGTCGCCGGGATTGATGATCGACAGGCTCGCCCGCCCATCGAAGGGGGCGTTCACCGTCGCGTAGTCGAGGTTGAGGTTCTGCCGGGCGATGGCCGCCTCCGCCTGCTGCACCTGGGCGCTGGCCCCGGCGGCGTTGGCCTGCAACTGCTGGAGCCGCTGCTCCGAGGCGTAGCCCTTGTCGGCGAGCGTATCCGTCCGGCTCACCTCGGCCTGGGCGAACTGCAGCTGCGACTTCGCCTGCGCCTCCTGGGCCTTGGCCTGGGCCAGGGACACCTCGAAGGGGCGGGGGTCGATGCGGAACAGCACCTGTCCCTTCGTCACGTGGCTCCCCGGCTCGAAGGGCCGCTCCATGACGTTGCCGGTCACCCGCGCCTGGAGCGCCGCATCCTGCGGGGCGATGATCGTGCCCGTGTAGGTGAAGGTGATGGGCACCGCCTCCCGGTGCGCCTGCGCCACCGTCACGGTCATCGGTGGCTCCTCGGCCTTGGCCGGGGGCTTCGATCCCGTCAGCGAGGCCACGAGCGCGGAGGGAGCGGGCCGTCCGGCCAGCCACCAGCCTCCGCCCGCGAGCACCACGAGGGCCGCGGCCCCGATCACACCGTATCTCGCCCCCGCCTGCACGTGGATCGCCCCCTCCGAGGCGCCCCCGGCGCCGGACCGGACAGGGAACACGCGAAATTGACTGGCGTTGCATGCCCGGTCCTCGCGACCACTGTCGATTGCCGAGGACCGATGTTCGCCCGCTTCGTCGACCGGCCCGTTCTGGCGGGCGTGATCTCGGTGCTGATCACCCTGATCGGCGCGGTGGCCGGGCTTACCCTGCCGATCGCGCAGTTCCCCGAGATCGCCCCGCCGATCATCAACGTCCAGGCGACCTATCCCGGCGCCAGCGCGCAGCAGGCCTACGACGCGGTGACGACGCCGCTGGAGCAGGAGATCAACGGCGCGCAGCACCTCCTCTACATCGCCTCGACCAGCAACACCGACGGCAGCGTCAACCTCGACGCGACCTTCGAGATCGGCTCCGACCTCGACGCCGCCGCCGCCGAGGTGCTGACCCGCGCCAACCGCGCGGAGGCGAAGCTCCCGGCCTCGGTGCGCTCGCAGGGGCTGGAGATCCAGAAGAGCACGCGCCAGCAGCTCGGCAACATCGTCCTCTATGCCGAACCGGGTTCCCCCTACGACGAGCTGTTTCTGGCGAACTGGGCCGAGACGCAGGTGATCAAGCCCCTGCGCCGGGTGTCCGGCATGGGGCGGATCCAGAACTTCTCCCAGAAGCGCTACGCCATGCGGCTTTGGCTCGATCCGGTGAAGATGGAGGCGCTGGCGCTCAGCCCGGACGCGGTGATCAAGGCGGTGAGCCAGCAGAACGAGCAGATCACGACCGGATCCCTCGGCAAGCCGCCGACCGACGGGAAGCCGACGCCCTTCGAGTTGCAGGTGGTGACGCAGGGGCGGCTGAGCCAGCCGCAGGAATTCTCCAACATCCTGCTGCGGGCCAACCCGGACGGCTCGGTGGTGCGGGTCCGCGACGTGGCGCGGGTGGAACTCGGCTCGGAGCAGTACGGCGTTCGCTCCAGCTTCGACGGGAAACCCTCGGCGACGCTCGGCCTCTACCAGACGCCCGGCGCCAACGCGGTCCAGGTCATGGACGGGGTGAAGGCCACGATGGAGGAACTCGCCCGCCGCTTCCCGCCGGGCCTCAAGTACAAGATCGCCCTCGACCGGACCGAGTTCGTCCGCGAGGCCATCACCGAGGTGGTGCACACCCTGTTCGAGGCCCTCGTCCTCGTCATCGTCGTCACCTACCTGTTCCTGCAGAACTGGCGGGCCACGCTCATCCCCTCCATCGCGGTGCCGGTGGCGCTGGTGGGCACCTTCGGGCCGATGGCGCTGCTCGGCTTTTCCTTCAACACCCTGAGCCTGCTCGGCATGGTGCTGGCGGTCGGCCTCGTGGTCGACGACGCGATCATCGTGGTGGAGAACACCGAGCGCCTGATGGACGAGGGGATGGAGCCCCGCGAGGCGTCCCGCGAGGCGGTGAACGAGGTGGCGGGCCCCGTCATCGCCACGACCCTGGTGCTGGCGGCCCTGTTCGTGCCGGTGGCCTTCATCCCGGGTCTCACGGGCCAGCTCTACAACCAGTTCGCCCTCACCATCGCGATCTCCGTGATGATCTCGGCGGTGGTCTCCCTCACCCTCACCCCGGCGCTCTGCGGCCTGATCCTGAAGCACCGGCCCGAGGGGTCGGGCGGGCACGGCAGCCGATGGAAGGCGCCGCTGCGCTGGTTCAACCGCGCCCTGGAAGCGAGCGCGGACGTCCTCACCCGGGTCATCGGCGCCCTGAGTCGTCACCTCGTGGTGGTCGGCATCGCCTTCCTCGCCTTCGCGGCGCTCACCGTCCTTCTCGTGATGCAGCGCCCGACCGGCTTCGTGCCCAACGAGGACCAGGGCTACTTCTTCGCCGACGTCGCCCTGCCCAAGGGCGCCTCCGTCGCCCGCACGGACGCGATGGTCGAGCGCCTGGGCAAGGCCCTGCGGGACATGCCCGAGGCGGACCACACGATCGGCGTGGTGGGACGCAGCATCCTCGCGGACGCGGTGGCGCCGTTCTACGGCTTCCAGATCCCGGTGCTGAAGCCCTGGGGCGAGCGCGCGGCCTCGGCGGACGACATCATCGCCCGCGTCCAGAAGGAGTTCCGTCGCGACCCCGCCGGACAGGTGCGGGTGGTCAACCCCTCGCCCCTTCCGGGCCTCGGCACCCGCAGCGGCCTGACGCTCGAGATCCAGGACCGCAGCGGCGCGGGCGGCCTCAAGCTCGCCCAGGCGGCCCAACGCTTCATCGACGAGATGACGAAGAGCCCGAACGTCGCCCAGGCGCTTGCGACCACGAGCTACGGTGTGCCGCAGATCCGGCTGGAGATCGACAGGGCCAAGGCCGAGCAGCTCGGCGTGCCGCTCCAGAACCTGTTCGACGCGCTCGGGACCTATGTCGGATCGAGCTTCGTGAACCTCTTCAATCGGTTCGGTTTCGTCTATCAGGTCTACGTGCAGAGCGAGGCCGCGGGCCGCCGCACCATCCAGGATCTCGAGGCCCTCCCCGTGCTGAACGGAAGAGGGGAGCCCGTGCGCATCGGCTCCCTGGTGCGGGCGGAGTTCACCACCGGCCCGACGGCGGTCCTGTCCTACAACACCTACCCCGCCATCGAGGTGGCGATCGAGGTGGCCGAGAGCGCGAGTTCCGGCACCGTGCTCAAGGAGGTCGAGGCGCTGGCCAAGGACCGCCTTCCCAGCGACTTCGCCGTGGAGTGGACCGATGTCGCCTATCAAGAGAAAGTGGCGGGCGGCTTCGCGCCCCTGATCTTCGGGCTGGGCGTGCTGATGATCTTCCTGCTGCTCGCCGGGCAGTACGAGTCCCTGCGACTGCCCTTCGTGATCCTGCTCGCGACGCCGATCGCGATCTTCGGCGCGGTGGGGTCACTGGCCCTGCGCGGCCTCGCCCTCGACATCTTCGGGCAGATCGGCCTCCTGCTCCTCGTGGGGCTGGCAGCCAAGAACTCGATCCTGCTCGTCTCCTTCGCGGAGGACCTGCGGCGGCAGGGGGAGGACGCCCTCAAGGCGGCCCAGGACGCGGCGCGCCTGCGGATGCGGCCGATCCTCATGACCTCCTTCGCCTTCATCATGGGCTCGATCCCGCTCGCCATCGCCAGCGGCGCCGGGGCGAACGCCCGGGTCTCCATGGGCACGGTGGTGATCGGCGGCCTGATCGTGGCGACCTTCATCACCTTGTTCATCACCCCGACCTTCTACGTCGCCTTCGAGCGTCTGTTCGGCGCGAAGAAGCCCGCCGCCGGGGCGGTTTCAGGCAAGTCCGGTGGCGTTCAACCGGCCGAGTGAGCGTCGGCGGGAGGTTTTTTTCCAAGGAGGTGTTTCCACGAGGACGCGACCCGTCCCTGGCGTGTCGCACCGAACAGCGAGACCGCAGCGCACGTCTTGTGCGCCGTTCAACCTCTCACGGGAGCCCACCGGCACAAGTTTTCAACCCATCGATCACGAAGCATTTGTCTTGGAGACATACTCAGATCGTTTACCCCAACAGCAATTCCTGACCGTTGGACGTCAGATCGAGCAGGTATTTCAACCGCTCGGAAAGCGCTCCGTTCGATACTTCCCGGGCGCAGAAACTTACGCGATGTCGGCGGTCCCATGCCTCTTGCACTCACAACGCGACCGACGACGGATGGCGGCGGCTCTCTGCCACCCCCGGCGACGGTGACCTTCGACAAGCGGCTTGGGGGGCTGTTCGGGTTGGCGCTGAAGGGGCTCCTGCTCTCCCTCGCGACATTCGGCATCTATCGGTTCTGGTACATCACCGACTTGCGCCGGTTCTTCTGGGAGCGCACGCAGGTCGATGGATCGCCCGCCGAGTACACCGGCACGGGCAAGGAGCTGTTCCTCGGCTTCCTCGTCGCCCTCGCGATCCTGGTTCCGACCTACATCGCCGTGTTCGCCCTCTCGCTGGTCGTGCCCGCCCTCGCGCCGTTCTCGTCAGTCGTCTCCATCGTCGCCCTCTATCTGCTCGGGCAGTTCGCGCTCTTTCGTGGACGCCGCTACCGGGCGATGCGGACGCTGTGGCGCGGGATCCGCTTGGGGCAGGACGGTTCGGGCCTCGTCTACGCGGCGCGCGCCGGCGGGTGGATGCTGCTGACGCTGTGCACGGCGGGCCTCGCCTTTCCCTTCATGCGCGCGAGCCTCGAGCGCTACCGGATCAACCATACCTTGATCGGTACGAGCCGCATGCAGTCCACCGCTCGGGGACGCAGCATCCTCGGCCCCTGGTTGCTGCTCTACGTCGTCGGGCTGGGACCGCTGATCGCGCTCGGCATCGCCTTCCTCGTCGCGTCCGACTTCTCTCTGCCCCAGAACCTCTTCGTGCCGAAGCCCGGCGGCAAGGCGGGGCAGACCATCGTCAACCCCGCCTACGCGGCCTTGCAGCTCGGCCTCACCCTGAAGATGCTCGCCACGGTCTGCGTGCCGGCGGTGCTGCTGCTGATCCCCTATTATCGCGCCAGGGAAGCGCGGGCCTTCATCGACGCCGCGAGCCTCGGGCGGGCCCGGCTTCGCTCCACCCTGCGGGCGCGGCAGTTCTACGGGCCGTATCTTCTCTACATGCTGTCGGTCGCGGGCGTGCTGCTCGGCCTCGGCCTCCTCGTGGCGTCGTTCTTCGTGGCCAAACCGGCGCCCGGTGGCTTCGGCCCCTCGTCGCTGCTCCTCATCCCGGCCTATCTCGGCCTGATGCCCCTCTTGGTGGCTCTCTACGTGCGGGTGGTGCAAGCCAAGCTGTGGGCCGCCGTGGCGACCAGCACGGCCGTGACGGATCCGGAGGTCCTGCACGAGGTCGTCGCCTCCGCCCGGAAGGCGGGAAGCGGCCTGCAGGAAGGGCTCGCCGATGCCCTCGATGTCGGCGGTGCGCTCCAAGTCGGCTTCTGACCGGTGACAGCCGATCCGATCCCGGCCGCGACCGTGCCGATCACGGCGGAAGGTCGCTTCTTCGACGGTCTGAGCGCGCTGCCCCACCCCGTGACGGTGCAACTCACCGATCGCTTCCGGGTGTCGGGCTCCGCTCTCCACCGGGACTGGGACCCCCGTGACCTGCGTGCCACCGTGTCCGTGCCGCCCCTGATGCGGGTCGGCCCGGCCGGGGAGTCGAGCGGCGTCGAGTTCTCGGACGACACGCTCTCCGCCGCCCTCGCGGCCCGCTGCCCGAACCTCCACCGCCGGGACGATCCGGGCGGCACCGTGCGGCTCGTGTTCTGGTCCATCGCGGCCGGCTTGGCGGTGCTGCTCGTGGCGGTCTTCGGCATGCCTCGCATCGCGGGCCTACTGGTCCCCCTGGTTCCAGACGCGGCCGAGTCGCGGCTCGGAGCGATGGCGGAACCGCAGTTCCTGAGAATCCTCGGCGATCCAGGGTCTTGCACGGCACCGGCCGGCCGTGAGGTTCTCGACGGGCTCGTCGCCCGCTTGGTCGCCGCGGCGGGACCCGGAGGTTCGCTGCCACCGGACCTCAGCGTCAGCGTGCGGCGGCACGGCATGGCGAACGCGTTTGCGCTGCCGGGAGGCCGTGTGATCGTGCTCTCCGGCCTGATCACCCGCGCCCGCACCCCCGACGAAGTCGCGGCGATCGTGGCGCACGAACTCGGCCATGTGCGGGGGCGCGATCCGACCCGCTCGCTGATCCGGGCCTCCGGCACGTCGTTCCTGCTCAGCCTCGTCCTGGGCGACCTGACCGGCTCGACGATCATCGTCGGGCTCGGCAACGCCCTGCTCTCGGCCGGCTACAGCCGCGACACGGAACGGGCCGCAGACGCCTTCGCGGTCGATGTGATGGCGAGGGCGGGCGGCAACGGCGCGGCCCTCGCCGACATCCTGGAACGCATCGCCGGGGACGAGAAGGGTGGCTTGAGTGAAGCGCTCGCCATTCTTCGCAGCCATCCGCTCACCCGCGAGCGCGCCGCGGCGATCCGCGCGCAAGCGGGTCTCGCTCCCCCTGGACGGGCGATCCTCTCGGGAGACGAGTGGACCGCCCTTCGAGGTCTCTGTGCGTCGGAGACGCCCGCGCCGCGCTGAGCGATCCGCCGCTCAGGCGAGGGGGCCGGTGCTCTCCTCCAGGATGCCCCAGGCCTCCGGGCCGAATTTCTGTTTCCAGGTCTGATAGAAGCCGGCCTTGCTCAGGGTGGCGCGGAAGGGGGCCGGATCGACATCGTTGAAGATCAGGCCCTTGGCCGCGAGATCGGCCTTCAGGGCCTCGTTCTGGCGGGCGACATCCTCGCGTTGCGCCATCGCGGCGGCGTCGATCACGGTCGAGAACGTCCGCTGCAGGTCCGGGGGAAGCTGGCCCCAGGCCCGACGGTTCATCAAGAACCACCAGCCGTCCCACATGTGGTTCGTCAGTGAGCAGTGCTTCTGCACCTCGAAGAGCTTCGCCGCCGAGATGATCGCCGGCGGGTTTTCCTGCCCGTCCACCACCTTGGTCTGGAGTGCGGAATAGACCTCCGCGAAGTTCAGGCTCGTCGGCGAGGCGCCGAGACCCTGGAACAACGAGGTCCACAGGGCGCTCACCGGAACGCGGATCTTCAGCCCGTTGAAATCCTCCGGTTTGAGGATGGGCCGCGTGCTCGTCGTGACCTGACGGAAGCCGTTGTCCCAGATCTTCTCCTGGACCACCAAGCCGGTCCTGGCGATCTGGGCTCGAAGCCATTCACCGAGTTTCCCGTCCATGGCCTTCCAGAGAGTCGGGTAATCCTTGAAGGCGAAGCCGACGCCCGAGATGGCGGCCGCCGGCAGCATGGTCGAGAGGACGTTGACCCCCGACAGGGAGAAGCATTCGAGTGCCCCGGAACGGAGCTGCGAGAACATGTCCGCGTCGCCGCCGAGCTGGTTGTTGGGGAACATCCGCAACTCGACCCGGCCGTTCGTGGCTTCCATCAGCGCCGCCGCCGCCTTGCGCCCGTGGACGTTGAGGGGGTGGGAATCGGGGACGTTCGTTCCCCACTTGAAGCTGAACTCCGCCGCCTTGGCGTAGCGGAGCGGGGAGCCGACGCCGATCGTCGCCGCCGCGCCGAGCACCGCCACGCGGCGCCGGGTGAAGGTCTTGCCCATCGTCTCCTCCGGTTGTTGTTGTGTCGTCCGGTCCCGCCGCCGTCATTGCGAGGGCGGGACAGCAATCCCGGGATCCGCCTCGTCCGGGGATCGCCCGCTGGGCTGGATCGCTCCGCGTCCGCTCGCGGGGAGGGTCAGGCCGGCGCGTCGCGCGTGAACATCAGCCCCGCCTCGCGGAACCCACCGTCCACGTTGAGGGTGTGGCCGTGGATGTACCGAGCCTCGTCCGAGCACAGGAACACCGCCGCGTCGGCGATCTCCTCCGGCGTGCCGTAGCGGACCATCGGGATCAGGCGGCCGTAGGCGGCCCGGGTCGCCCGGTCGTGCATGATCCTGGCGATGTCGGTCTCGATGGCGCCCGGCGCGATGTTGTTGACGTTGATGCCGTGCTCGGCGAGTTCCACCGCCATGACCTTGGTGAGGAGTTCGAGCCCGGCCTTCGACGCGCCGTAGGCGGCCCGGCCGTTGGCGCCCCGCTGGCCCGAGAGGGAGGCGATGTTGACGATCTTGCCGCCCTCCCCGGTCCGAACCATCTCGCGGGCGACGCCCTGCGCCACCAGGAAGGCCCCGGTGAGGTTCACGCCGACGATCCGGTTCCAGTCCTCCAGCGTCGTCTCCAGGAACGGCGTGTTGGCGCCGATCCCGGCATTGTTCATGAGGATGTCGATCCGCCCATGGGCCTCGATGATGGCGGCGATCATCGCCGCGACGGAACCGGATTGGGCGACGTCCACGGCCAAGCCCATCGCCTCCGCACCGAGTTCGGCGGCGGCGACCCGGGCGCCCTCTCCGTTGAGGTCCGCGATGACGACCTTCGCCCCCTCCCGGGCGTAGGCGCGGGCGACCGCCTGCCCGATCCCTCGCGCGCCCCCGGTGACGAGGGCGATCTTCCCGTCGAGCCTGCCCATCCTGTCCTCGCTCATGTCCGGCGCCCTCCCCGCTTCACGGCCTGAAGAAAATCGGGTCGCCCGACCTGTCCGCCCTTGAGGGCGATCTCCAACCCGTCGAGCGGGCAGTCCTCGCCATGGGCCCGGCAGAGGGGTGAGCCCGGATCCAGGGGGCCGATGGCGGTGAGCGCGTCGATGCCGAGTTGCGCCGCCGCCCGGCCCGACGTGTCACCGCCGGAGATCACCGCGCGGGTGAGCTTGGCCTGGAGGATCGTGCTGCGCAGGATCCGCCCCAATCCGGCTCCGAGCCGCTCGTTGACCTGCTCCGTGGGAAGGCCCGCGGTGCGGATCGCATCCTTGAAGGCCGGGACGGCGGGGTCGTCGGGCCCGGCCGCGCTGTAGACGAGGGGATCGTGCCCTTGCCCGATCGCGGACAGGGCCTCCTCCGTGGCCCGTCCGGTCTCCCGCTCCCAGGCGACGGGATCGACGACGAGGCGGGCGTCGAGGCGGATACCCGCGAACCCGTTCTCCAGGGCATGGGCGATCTGCCCGGCGGTGACCGGCGAGACCGAGCCCGAGACGCAGGCGATGCGCCCGACCGGACCCGGCGACGGCGGCGTCGCGTCCGTCGCCAGGAGCCCCGCCTCCCGCCAATAGGCGACGAGGGCCGCCTCGACACCCTGCGAGCCGAGGGTGAAGGCGGGGACACCGCCCCGCTCCCAGATCAGGCGCCCCGCCTCGATCAGCGTCTCAGCGTCCAGCACGTCGAGGGAGACGATCTCCGTGCCCCCGGCGCGCGCGGCGTCGAGGCACGCCTCGGCCTCGCCCCGCTTCATCGCCACGAAATCGACGAGACCGATGCGCCGCTCCGTCTGCCGGGCGAGGTGACGGCCGAGGTCGGCCTCGTCCATCGGCGTCGAGGGATGGCGGGCCATGGTCGGGTGGCGGTCGAGGCGGAAGCCGGTCCCGCCCGCCATGGCGAAGAGGTGGCCGAAGCTCTGGTAGCGGCCCATGCCGGGGTCGGCCACGACCATCGGAGTCCACTCGGGCCGGAAGATCGGCAGCGCGAGGTCGGCGGCCTTGCCGATGGAGCCCGTGGTGGGGGACGAGTCGAAGGTCGAGCAGACCTTGTAGTGGGCGACCGGCGCGCCGAGCCCGGCGATCAGCCGGAAGACCTCCGGCAGATGCGCCTCCATCCAGGCGGGGGATTGCGCCCGGGCGGTCCCGGCGATGCCGATGGCCCGCATCGCGGTGAAGGCCGCGAGCCGGTGCGGCGCGGGCGATTCGAGGAACAGCACCGTCGGCAGGCCGGCGAAGGCCAGCACCTCCATCGCCGCGGACGACCCCGTGAAGTCGTCGCCGTAGAAGGCGACGAGGGGGCCGTCGGGCAGGGGGCGGGCTCCGATCACCGTCAGGGCTCCAGGGCCTGGGCGAGTTCGGGGTGCGACAGGGCGTGGGTCTTGAGGGGAATGTCGGCCACCGCCGCCTCGTAGGCCTGCCGCAGGGCCATCACACCCGCCCCCGGCCCGCCCGGATGGGCGACGATGCCCCCGCCCGCCGTCACGATCAGGTCCGTCGTGCCGAGGGCGCGGTAGGTGCCCGGCGCCTGCTTGACCGTTTGGCCGGAGGAGAAGACCGGCATGGCGAGACACGGCTTGTCCGGGAACAGCGGCGTCAGGCAGGCACAGGCCGAGGCGACGACGCTCTCGTCCTCCTCGAAGAACTTGTTGGACAGCCCGTTCACATGCATGTGGTCGGCGCCGGCCAGCCGCCAGATCTTCTGCCAGGGCACGTAGGAGAAGCCGAGGAGCGGATGCCGGGTCAGCGCCCCCCAGCCGTTGCGGTGGGCGTGGATCGGCAGGGCGCTCATCCGGCCGAGTTCGATCATGCCGACGAGGCCGACCGCGTGGAGGCTCGCCATCAGGCAGGTGGCCCCTTCCGCGACCAGAAGGTCGTGGCGGCGGCGCATCTGGTCGAGGTCGCCGGTGAGGTTGAAGGCGACCATCACCTTCTTGCCCGTCCGGTCGGCATGGGCGTTCACCACCCGCATCACCGCCTTGACGCGCTGGTCGAAGGGGCAGTGCGGCCCATCCGCCTGCAGTTCGTCGTCCTTGATGAAGTCGATGCCGCCGGCGCACAGGGTGGCGACCAGGGCGGCGGTCTCCTCCGGGCCGAAGCCGACACTCGGCTTGATGATCGTGCCGATCACCGGACCCGTGGCGACCCCGGAGAGCCGCCGGGTTCCCGCGATGCCGAAGCGTGGGCCGGGATAGGCGTCCGCGAAGGCCTGCGGCAGGCGGATGTCGAGGAGGCGCAGGCCGGTGAAGGCCTGGAGTTCGAACAGGTTGCCGGCCACCGTGGCCATCAGGTTCGGCAGGGAGGGGCCGACATTCTCGATCGGCCAGGACAGCGTCGCCCGTGCCCGGCGGATGTCGGCACCGGCCTTCAGTCCGGTGGTCGGGAGGGAGGGCGTCTCGACCCGCTCGTCCAGCAGGTCCAGGCGCTCGACCCGGGCGGCCGAACGGGCCTTCAGTTCCGGCGTCTCGCCGGGGACCGGGACGAAGGTCCCGCTCGATTGCTCGCCGGCCATGGTCTCGACGGCGCGGCGGGGATCGCCCACCGTCTCCACGAGGTAGTCCGCCTCGATCCGAAGCGGCGGGAGGGTCAAGGTGCTCAAGGGGATCACGCTGCTCTGCAGGAGAGCCCGCCATCGACGGGCAGGCTGACGCCGGTGATGTAGGCGGCCTCGTCGGAGACGAGGAACAGGGCGGCTTTCGCGATGTCCCAGGCGGTGCCCATCTTGCCCGTGGGGCAGGCGGCGTCGCGCGCCCGGACCATCTCGTCGGCGTCGGCGTACTGCTCGGAGATCTGCTGGTGGATCAGGGGGGTGTTCATCAGCCCCGGCATGATCGCGTTCACGCGGATGCCCTCCTTCGCGTATTGGAGGGCGAGCCCCATGGTGAAGCTGTTCACGGCCGCCTTCGCCGCGTGGTAGG
>NZ_BPQE01000011.1 GCF_022179085.1 Methylobacterium aerolatum | reverse complement strand
GGCGCCCAGACAGCGCTTACGAGGAGAGAGCGGACTTGGTGATTGCACGTTGGGAAATAAGTACGAACCCGTTTTGCTATAGTGCTCATTCGAGTGCCGGGGGCAGTACGTGTCACCGTCCCGCGTTGGGCCTCTCAGTTACACTGGCTCGCTGCCACGTAATGACCTCGCGGCGGAGTCGTTCAAGCGTACCGGCGAGTACCCGAACCTAACGAAACGTTTTGTTTTGATTGAATGAAAATATGAAGTAACGGCAACTGTTACCCAATTTAAATGAGCAAACTTCGCAGTTTACGAGGCAAATTGCCCGTAGAGCCGACGTTGAGGCAGCTTGCCTCCCAACGCTCGAGGTAGACTTCCAATTCCAAGTGGGTCCGCTCCGCCCAACGATTCATGGCGCTCAGGTCCTCTACTAGTTGAGCATTTTCCTCGTAGAGGGCGAGCACGGCGGGGACGGCAGCGCGGGCCACGTCTACCCCGGGGTGTGATGCAAGGTTTTCCCGTTCAGCCCTGAACCACTTGCGCATGTCGATAGCGATCTGCTGATCCTGTGCTATTTTCAAGTCAGGTTGGAGCATGTGATCGCGATATTGTAGAATCGCCGCTGCATATTGACTGTCATTGGGGAAAGGCGGACGTACCCTCCAGCCGTTTGCTAGCCGCCGCAGACCACGCAATGCAAATGCTTCGACGAGCGCTTCCTCAAGCCACTGAGAAGGTCCTCCAGGATGGGATGTCCTGCTCCAGCTATTTGCCACGACGTGTCCGAGCTCGTGCCCGAATTGGTAGGCGAGCTTGCACCAGTCTCTCGTTCCGACATCAACAATGATCCACGCTGTGGTAGCCGGCTCGCTGTGCAACCATATTGCGGGGGAGCCCGATTCATGATCGTCAACGCGTATTCTCTCAGGCTGCTGGTCAGAGCGTATAATAAGATCCGACAAACATGCCTCGCGCATGCGAGAGACCACAGCGGTGATATCGGCCAAATTTGAGTTGCGCCAATTTCCTGTAAACTCGAGCGGGGCGTTAATCATGGTCATAACAGATTTTCCTTCAACCGCGCGGGACGCAGACAGAAAAATCATGCCGAGCGCCGCTTGAACAAAGCACCTTCGGCTTACGAGTGGTTGAAAGCATCTGTCTACAACACGCTCACGAAAGCTTGCCATTGTTGTTCCATTTGCTTTTTTCATGACCTGTAATGGCAAACTACCAATACTCGGATTAGGTTAGGGATTGACGTCGGAATAGGATGGAGTTTCTGACTAGTAACGCTGATTGAGCGTTAATCATAGACTCGTCTGCCGCATGCCTTTCCGTGTCGGACAAAATGTTGGCCGCCACCGATCGGTCAACGAACTGACTCATGGTATGCAACCGCAATCACACTATCCCCTGTTCCGCCGAACAGCTGAATGGTCTCATATGGCTGAACTGCTTGCTCAATACGTGCAAGCGGCCACTCACTTTGGTGTCGCTCAAATTCATTTCCTCCAACGGCGCCCTGTTCGAAGCCGAGAGGAACGGAAATTAATATTCTTTTACTATAAGCAGCAGCTTTCTTTAGAGCGAGGTTAGCATCCGCATCATTAAAATGCTCGAGAACATCAATCATAAGTATTATATCATATTGATCTGTCAGTGGTGCCGACAGAAAATTAGTTTTATATAATGTATCATATAGATAATCTGTCCTGCTTTTCTTGAAGTATCGTGGCCAAGCCTCGACACCGTCAATTTTGATGTTCCACTTAAAATCGTCTATATATTCACGAAGTAGAAAGGCAAATTTTCCATATCCTGTCCCGACATCTAACACCGATGTTGGTCTAATCCTTTGTAAATAATACATGATAGGAAGAACATTCTGAATATAGCTCGTAGGCATCTCGATGTTCCTTTCGTCAATGTTGGCTATATCACAGCTGAATTGAGATATTAAAAGATTTTGTTCGGAGCGCTTTTGCTTACAAGTGCAAGTTCCGTTATACGCTGGCACACAGTTCACGATCATCCTGACAATGCCGTACTTAGCGACGTAAGGTTGTTAGCGAGACAAAACCTCTTTCTCCGTGGCCACGCCACTACGAAATGAACTTTATCGACGTTGATCTGGTCGAATTTTGCTCCTTCGGGTGCGCTCACAAACATACCAAGTACGGATCCCCAATTTCACATCGATGATATAGCTAACTTTCATTAGCAAGATAAAACAATATATTGATAAAATCTCATTTCTATGTATTAAAAAATTTTACGACGATAATTATTTACATTAAGTAGTTCGTATAAAAATTTCGACGGAGAACTAAGGATCGTGCGCCGTCTCATCATTTTGATTTTCCGGTTGCTCGCGTCGCCAGTAATTAGACATTTAAACCGCAAATATCCGCCAAGCGGTATTTCTTTCTTAAATAGTATCGCTAGACATAATCAATACCCTCTCGGTCAGAGACGGTGTGATCGCTCAGAACCAGCGGTGGCACTGCAGCGAAAGTTTTAAGCGATTGATAAACTTCACACATTGCTACATCAATTCCGTGATCTGGCCAGAATTCCTTTGTACCAGGAAGCCAGACCACTCGACGCCGTAAGGGCAAGCATTTTTCAAGGAGGGCACGCGCAGCCATTGGGCTTACTGTGTAACAATATAGGCCAAGGAGCCGTGAAACGCGCAGCAATTGGGAGTCAAATTTCGATAATTGTAGAAACCTTCGATGATCGGGCGCTACGTTATAATCCATAAATTGAACTTTCGCCCCGGAAAACTCGAAATCGAGCCACAGGAAGCATTTCTCGAAATTGAATCCCCAAAAAATAATGTCCCATTGCCCTTCGTATTCGGCTAATAAGCGGTGGGCATTTTCTTCGAAATATCGAGATATAAGCACGTCGTCTTCGGCTATCGTAATAGGTTTATCTTCCCTCACACATTTTTTCCATAACTCAACGTGCGACAGCGCACAACCAAGCGTTCCGGGCCCATACTCCAAGTCAGCCGTTATCAATTGATCAGCCTCCAGATTCTCGCGAGAAAGTAAGTTTCCATCTACCGCTCTAAAAGTGGAGAAATTCGTGATATGACTGTTATTAATTGAAAAATCCCTCATTCTTTCTGAGCTCTTTTCCAAATTGATCACGTAAATGGGGCCGATGATGCTCGAAACTTTTTCTGTTACTGTTTTATTTAGTATAGATTTGACATCAGAGGGAAAAGTGACAAAATGTTCGTGTTCTCTGCACCAATCTCGGTCAACTCTGATCAAGCCATCATCATCCGCGGATAAGAAATATCTGCCAAGACGTACTGTGATTTTGCCTCCTTGTGAATCGACCATTGTTAGTTCGGATCCGGATCCTGATGATACCACTCTAGCTCGCCCGTCAATGCCTTGAAAAGATAGTTCCCCGGTGATTGTACCGCCCTCCGTTATGATCACCATTTTACCAATGTCATTACGTACTCTTACCAGCACATTTTGCGGAACATTGCCTCGAACTTTGTGATACAGGCGCTCCTGAAGCGGATCATAGTACACAGAAGAACCATGGTACGTTACCAACTTGAATAGATCGTGCACGGCGTGTTCCTTTTCTTGTCGTCACATATCTCTTCGTCTTCAACTTCGCATATGGCGTTGGCTCCGATCAAGCCTATTTTGGGTCATCGAAGGCGTCACTGCGCCCATTCGAATATGTCGGGTCGTTCGGCTCATTCCACGAGTAGGCCTTAGATTAAGGCGATTGCCACTATTGATTAGGCGGACGATAGCTGCGGAGAACCGGTAGATGGCCGTGCAATGGTACGCAAATTTGTACTTAGCTTAATACCTACTCTCAAAAATGTTTTTGTTACGTCGAGCGGGGATTGCAAAACCGCTATTTCCCGGTGACCTGTAGCCCGAGATCGCACCGCTGTGACGGCTGAGCGAGCCAAGCCGAAGGGCGGTCGGCCCCGAACCTCCGACCGCGCGGCGCTAACGGGGTCTTGGTTGTGCTGCGCTCAGGCACGCCCTGGGAGTTGCTGCCCTGGGAGAGGGGCTGCGGCACGGGGATGACGGGCTGGCGGCGTCTGCGGGATTGGCAGAGGGCCGGAGTGTGGGACCGGCGGGACCGCGCGCTTCTCGACTGGCTCGGCCGCCAGAGCGGGATGGACTTCAGGCGAGCTTCCCTCGAAAGTGCCTCCATCGCCGCTAAAAGTATGGCTCGCCCCGTCCGCAAGTAGCTCAGATCCGCTGGTCTGTGCAGTCTGCACAAACGGTCCGGCCTATCGCCGAGCCGTGAGCCAAGACGGAGATCCGTTCGTCCTGGGCCTTGTAAAGGGGTCGGCGTCGAGCGCCGTTTTTGCGGAGGGGCTTCTAGAATACCGGGCGACCGTCAGGTCATCTTCCTCTCACCGTTCGCAGACATCGGAAGGCCGGCGCGTCCGCGTTGGCCGAACTAGGATCAGGCAGCCACGGCCGCCGGCTCCTAGACGGGCCCGTCGCGCGGCAGCGCCCAGACGATGCGCGCCATCTTGGCCGCCAGGGCGACCACCGCCGTATTGACGTGCGACCGCGCCAGCAGCGCGCGCGGCCATTGCCCGAGCGAGCTGATCGCGCACCTGGTGCTGGGTCTGTACGTCGAGCTGCGCCTCGGACTTGAGCGCCACATAGCGCATCGTCTGGCGTGCGGCCGCCTCGGCGATAGCCGCGTACGCATCCGGCGAAGGCCGCCTTGTGAACCGGCCCATTGAGGCTGAGGTCATAGGAGTAATTCAAGGGTCCGGACCCATAACGGTGGCGCGGATGGCTGGGGTGTGATTCACGGCTCCTACGGAGGGGCCGATGGATCATTTCTGGCTGACGGACGAGCAGTTTGCGAGGATCGCACCGCTTCTGCCGAATGACACGCGGGGCAAGGAGCGCGTGGACGACCGGCGCGTGATCAGCGGCATCGTCCACGTGCTTAGATCTGGAGGGCGCTGGACGGACGCGCCGCGCGAGATCTACGGTCCGAAGAAGACCCTCTACAATCGCTTCGTGCGCTGGGCAGCCAAGGGGATTTGGGTCGAGCTGTTCGAGACCCTCGCCAAAGCCGGTGGGCCGCCCTCTCAGGTGCTGATCGACTCCACCGCCGTGAAGGCCCACCGCTGCGCCGCAGGGGGCAAGGGGGGGAGCAGAGCCAAGCTATCGGTCGCTCGCGGGGCGGGCGCACGACCAAGATCCATGCCCTCACCGACCGCTTCTGCCGCCCGCTTGCCTTCCTGCTGACCGGCGGACAGGCCGCCGACTGCAAGGCGGGCGCGCTGCTGCTCGAACGCCTGCCGGCCTGCCGCATCGTGCTGGCGGACAAGGGCTGGGATTGCCCCGGTTCGGTGGCTCTTGCTCGCTTTGCGTGGACGGCGACGGATTGACTCGGGGCGGTGATCGCCGAAACGGACCTCCCCACCGTGGAGGGTATGCACGTTCCCTTCGACATCCCCGGGTGCCACATCGAGCGCGTCGTCGAACAGGATCCAGACGTCCTCATCGTCCAAATGCGGCAGCGCGGAGCGAGCGCTCGGTGTCCTGATTGCGGCAGGACAAGCCGATCCATCCACAGCCGCTATCACCGCCATCCCTCCGACCTACCTTTGTCGGCGTCACGAACGGTGCTGCGCATAGAAGTTCGACGCTTCTACTGCTGCAATCCCTCCTGCGACCGCCGCACCTCCGCGGAGGCGCCGCCCCAGTTCCTCCGTCCTCGTGCGCGCCGCACACGCCGGCTGGCCGAAGCGCAGGGGCGGGTTGGCATCGCCTGTGGCGGCGCAGGCGGCGCCCGTTTGCTGACACACTTGAGAATGCCGGCGAGCCGCGCAACCGTGCTGCGGCTCATCAGGGCCATGCCGATGGCTGATGCACCGTCACCTATTCGCATCGGCGTCGATGATTGGGCGATGAAGAAAAGCTACCGCTACGGCACGATCGTGGTGGATCTGGACCGCCATCGCGTGATCGATCTCCTCCCCGACCGCACCGCGACGACGCTGGCAGGTTGGCTCGAAGGGAAGCCGGATATCCGGGTCGTCGCCCGGGACCGCGCGACCGAATATGCCCGAGGCGTCACCCTCGGCGCCCCCCGGGCGCTGCAGGTCGCCGATCGATGGCATCTCCTCGCTAACATTCGTCAGGCCGTCGAACGATGGCTCCATAGCTCTCACGCCCGGCTCAGGTGCTTACCGCCCGTGCCCGGATCGATGGATCGTCCGCCTCGACGCGATCACGCCTTCCCACGCAGCATGCCGGAGCTTGACGCGGGAGCGGAGAGCCGGACGCGATGGCGGGCCATATACGATGAGGTGCGGCATCGACATGCGGGCGGCGAGACGCTGTTCGGGATCGCCCGCGTCATGGGGCTCGCCCGCGCAACCGTCCGGAAATACGCTGCCGCCGATACCTTCCCCGCCCGGTTGCCCCACGGAGCCGGCCCAAGCCTCCTCGATCCACACGTGAGTTATCTCGTCAGGCGGATCGGCGAGGGGTGCGAAAATGCCATGGCCCTATGGCGTGAGATCCGGGAACGCGGATACCCCGGCACGAGTCGACAGGTGCACCGCTTCGTCGCAGGGCTTCGGACGAAACCGATCCGGTCAGGCCGCAAGCCCCAGCAAAAGACACTTGCCATGCTGGATCGGCCTGCCGCGAGAAGCCGACTGCCGACCGCGCGGCAACTCGCGTGGCTGCTCGTCCAGCCGACTTCAGCTTTGGATGCCGCGGCCGCCGCCGTGGTGACCCACGTTGAGCAAGATGAAACCGCAAAAGTGGTGGCCAATCTGGCGCGCCGGTTCTCCGCCCTCGTCCGCGCCTCCGGATTCATGAAGATGGCCGACCCGACCTACGATCGCGCCGCGGATCTCGATGCTTGGATCACGGAGGCCAATACTTGCGGCGCTCCTGCCCTCGCGACCTTTGCTTCGGGGCTAAACAGTGACGCTGCCGCGGTCACGGCAGCCCTAACCGAGCCCTGGAACAGCGGCCAGGCAGAAGGCCAGATCAACCGGCTGAAGCTGATCAAGCGACAAAGCTACGGACGCGCGGGTCTTGATCTCCTCCAACGCCGCATGATCCTCGCCATCTGAGCCACGCAAAGTGAGCAAGAGCCACCAAACCGGGGCAATCCCAATCCCAATCCCATACTTATACTCCCCCGACCGCTCCGGTGCGTATGCCGAGACTTGGCTCTCCGACTTCCACAGCCTCGTGCAGGCAGACGCCTTCTCCGGGTTCGGTCGGCTGTACGAACCCGCCCGCAAGCCAGTCCCGCTGCGCGAGGGGGCCTGCTGGGCGCATGCCCGACGAAGTTCTTCGAGCTGGCCGAGTTCAGGAAGGCTCCGATCGCGATCGAGGCGGCGGCGCGGATCGATGCGATCTTTGCCACCGAGCGCGCCGCCAACGGTCTTGCCGCCGATGAACGCCGTGCGCACCGTCGCACCCGCTCGGCCGCCCTCGTCGCCGAGTTGGAAGCGTGGCTACGGGAGAACCGCGCCAAGCTCTCCGCCAAGGCTCCGGTGGCGCAAGCGATCGACTACATGCTCAAGCGCTGGAGCGCCTTCATCCTTTTCCTCAACGACGGGCGCGCCTGCCTGTCAAACAACGCCGCCGAACGGGCGATCCGGCCGATCGCGGTAGGCCGCCGCATCTGGACTTTCGCTGGCTCTGATGCCGGCGGCCATCGCGCGGCCGCCCTCTACACGCTGATCGAGACCGCCAAGCTCAACGGCATCGATGCGCAGGCCTGGCTCGCTGATGTGCTCAGCCGTCTGCCCGACCATCCGGCCCGGCACCTCGACGATCTGTTGCCGTGGAACTGGACCCAACATCAGCCCAGGCCGATTGCTGCCTGACACCATCGGGAGAAAGACCGCGGCCGTCACCGCAGGCGTACTCATGATCTGCCGGTCGTCTTTCCGCTCGAGCCCGGGCTGGTCCCGGGGCATGAACGGCTCGATTACCGCCCACTGCTCGGTGGAGAGCCAGAACAGGTCCGCCATCGTTACATCCGATCCGCAAACGGCCGCCTGGAGTAACGAACTGCCAAACACTGCAATGTCTCAATTTGGTTCAAACACTAAAATTTACCTTAGAAAACATTTTCAAGATTTCTGATCATCAAATCAATGTTCGAAAGGCCATCCATCGTTGTATTCGACATTATCGATCTTAAGAATGAAATCATGTTTAAAATTTGGATCTATTTGATCATTTTCGTCAAAATTGAACGCGATTAACTCGACAAATAAATCTCCATTGCGATCGTTATAACCGAATTCTTCTTTGCACCGTCGTTGAATAATTGCGGTTCGCTCAGCATCAAGGTCGCCATCTCTCGCGCTATAAACAAATACCTTCGGTTGGCGTCGTAGAGAAGACTCAAGATGCTTGAGGCGACGTTGAAGTTCACGTCGACTAATCATTTCTGCTCATATTCTCCAAATCTTCGAGCCTTCGCGCTAGCTGGACGTCGCGAATAGCATTCGCGTGAAGCGCAACTAATTTGCCAAGCTCCACGCCATCAGAGGCTGAGATCAATCCTTTCATAGTGGCGTCGAGGATTGCAGCAGTAGCTATTGGTAGGTTCTCGACGCATGTTACTTCCGGCAATGAAAATCCAAGCGGACGATTGCATCTCGCGAGCCGCTCAGCGCAGAGCTTGAGTAAGGCGACATTGCCGCTCAAGGCGCCTTGTATCATTTTTTTGATGAGAGCTGGCCGAGCTGTGTTGAGGATCTCAGCTTCGCAATCGAAATCCTCGATACGCTGCTTGTTAGGACCTTTGTCCCCAGCTGCGCGTGATGATTCGAGATTCACATTAGGCGACATGGGTTTATGACCGCAGGGAGCTGCTCGTACACGGACTTTTTGAAACTTCCTCCATTCGTTTCATCGCTGATTTCCGGCGCGATAATGCGCGACGTTCGTACCGTTCTAGCTTTTTGAGCCGATCAAAGGCCTGCTGTCCCAGCGATCGATCAGCACTGGGCTGCTCATCATGACCTGATGAAGCTAACTCGTGGAGCACATTAAGCGTCATGATCTTCACCCGCTGCACGCGTTGCAGATGGAGCTGAGCTTCCGCCAGCGATCGCGCCGTGTCCTGAACAATTGCATCATTCGCGTCTTCGCCAACAAACGCGGCAGCGAGACGTCGGATCTCCCCATCGGTCTCAGGGCTCGAGCGCTGAACGGTAAGCCCGTGCTTGAGAGCGTTTTGTCCGGCTCTGGCTTTTCCCCTTGGGGTGCGTGGACCGGTGCTGACAATGGCGTTGGCGCGGTTAGCGCGAACGGCTCGTTCGGACGTCATAGCAAGCGTATTCCGGCGAGAGATTTCACGACACACGCTCAGCGTCGAGATCGATGACGTCATCGGTCACCGCCCGAAGCTTGTTGGCGTAGGACGAACGCTTGCGGTCGAGCTCACGCAGAAAACCGTCCCGGCGCTGCTCAGCCGTCTGGATCATCTGATTCAAGGCATCCATCGTGGGCAGGCGTTTAAAGAAGGCGTGAGCGCGGACGCTGTCCGCCGTGAGACCGCGCTCAGCGAGGATCGCATCGACCCGTGCTGCCCGCTCCCCCTCCTGACCCGTTTGCCAAGCCACGGCCTGGGCGTTCACCGAGGGTTCCTCAAATGCCCGCAAACCCATCGGATCACCATCCCGAAGGCTCGGCTCAATGAGATCGCAAACAGCCTCAACCTCAGCCTGCTTCAGGATGTGGTCACGGTAGACCCGCAGCTGATGGGCCTCCCAGGTGTAGGTGAGGACATCCTTGGTCCAGATCGCCTCAATCATGGTTCGCGGCTTGAGTTCCTGGAGAAAGGCGCGCCGGAACGTGTCGTAGTGCGCTTCCGCTTCCGCTGAGGGTTCAGGAGCCTTCTCAAAAACGAAGGCAAGATGGGCAGGGACATTCGGAAGCAGCTCCGCCAGATCCGAGGTCCTCTCGAACGAGCTGATGAGCAAATCCGTCTGGGCAGCGGCTTTCGAGTTTGCGATCGAGATCATCTTGTCTCCCTCGTCTGCATCCGCGAGTTGAGCTGAGGCTAAACACTGCCGCGTGGGTGATTCGGCGGCATATGCGGATTGGTAGGCAGATCGGTCGGGCGAGTCCCTTTCACCCGAGATTTTTCCATACGTTTCATGACCGTGCTGACGTGAGTCATCCCGCCGCACGACAGTCCCGTCGACTTTACGCTTGAGCTTGCTCTCCCGGGATCCGGGAATCGGATGAGTGACCGCCTCCGCCCCAAGGTGTCGGATCTTACGCCGCTTGGCCTGAGCAGCGGCTGCATGATCATTTTGGGTTTTGATGCGCCCACAGGCTTCGTGGGCGGGCCCCATATTGTCGAACTCATCCGCTCCCCCGAGTTCCAGGGCCCGGATATGCTCGACGATCCACCGATCGCGCACGCCATCGATCGGATGGCCACAGATCACACAGACTCCGCCCGACCGTTCCCACACCTTCAGTCGGCTATGCCCCGACAAGGACCGACGAGGCGTCGTCCCCACATCCTCACGAACGACGTAGGCCATCACCCACCTCCCGCCGGACAGAGGGACGAGCCGCCAGGGCTTTCAGAGCTCGGTGAGACAGAGCCTCCCATTCACACAGCAATTGCTCGTACCGCTCAATGAGACCTCGAAGCTCCGCATCCTCCTCCAGCGAGACAAGCTTCACGGGCAGGATGAGGGAAGCGATCGTCGGGCGTGCGGGATCGTTCGCGCGCGGGCGCGTTCTTGGACGAGGCATCGTCAGTCTTTCAATTGTGAGGGAACGAGGTGTTGAGCCGGGCGAAAACCGCGCCTCGGGCAGCGAGCAGAAGCTTAGCGCACGGTTGGATGTGAGGGAGAGCGACGCGGCAGGCTTCGCCGGGGATAAACGACGAGCCGTGGCTCCACACGCAACGTCACTGATAGATTAGGCGGCGGTGCGGGGCTCGTGAGCTCCGGGGTCGTATCAGAACTCCCCTCCCCTGCCCCCATCCTCACAGTAGCACGCTCAGCTGCGGCTTCCCTGACCTTGGCACGGACCTCCATTGCCGCCTTCAGTGCTTTCGCAGCCTTCCACGTCCCCTTGAGCGCCGACGAAAGACAAATGCGCCACGGCTCACCTGTAACCCGCCGACGCGCTTGGGCAGCGTCGATCGCCACAAGCATGATACCCCGTCGATCATAGGAATTCCCGGCGAGGAGCATTCGACAGTTGACCCCCTGGCTCGCCCGCCTAAAAGCGAGGTCGGCGAAGCCGTACTCTCGAAGGAGACGGTTGCGTTCGCCGGGGGCGAAGTGGATCCGGTCCGAGTGGAGATCGCGTAGGACCGCGGACCATGAGAACGTGCGAGGTCGGGACATCACATTGATCCTTTCGGAGTCTAGTGATCCGATTGGTATCATGAGATCCCACAGGGGTCAACGTGACGCTGAGCGATGTCATCCTGCTAACGGGCGCCCAGATTCGCGCTGCTCGAGCATTAAATCGCTGGAGTGCGGAGGATCTCGCGAAGGCAGCGAAGCTTGGAACTGCAACGATTAAGCGTGCAGAGGCTCAAGACGGGCCCGTGACATCCACTCAAGCGAATGTTGCTGCTATCATTCGAGCTTTTAGAGATATAGGTATCGATTTTATATTCGAAGATAATATTGGCGTTGGCGTTCGCTTCCGCGACGTGACACTCACAGATAAATAGAATCTCAAATTTATAGCATTTGCAGATCGTTCTGCAGATCCCGCACTAATATGGATCGTTTACATGCTCTAGCACTCTTTCTCTCATCTAGGCGTGATGTGGCAGCCTCAATATTGCCCTTGCCTGACTGCCGGTGTGAGCAGCTCGAAAAAAAGGCCCGCCCCATTTACATGGCTGCGGGCTCGCTCGCTTCAGATTTTGGCAGAACGAACCCATTCCGCCCCTTCCGACCTCAGGGACGAGCGCGCTTCGCCGAAGGCGCGTCGCATCCGGCGCAAATCGAGCGCATGGAGTGGTCGAGCTTCGAATCCCGCTTGCGGTCGGCCTCCGATTGCCTGGCGGCATTCGCCTCGAAGCGCTTGCGCGTGGCCTCGAGGGAGGTCGCACCGGAGTCGGGCGTGGCTTGAGGGGCCGGAGCAGTCGCCGGCCGTGGCTGGCGGTGGGGCATCGCCGGTTGGGCCGTCTGCGCGAGGGCGCCGCCCGTCAGGGTCAGCAGGGCGATGGCGGTGGCGGCTGCACGGGAACGCATGCGCATTCTCCTCGAACGCTTCGGGTCTTCGGCGGGGCACAGGGGGTGCCGCGCCGCTGGCGGCTTGCCGCGAGCATAGCGCAGAAGCGGGGGCGGGGTCACGGCCTCGCCTTCAGGCCCCCCTCCCCTCGCCGTCAGTGAACGGGCCGCTCAGAACGAGCGCGGCAGGCCGAGGATGTGCTCCGCCACGTAGGAGAGGATCAGGTTCGTGGAGATCGGCGCCACTTGGTAGAGCCGCGTTTCCCGGAACTTGCGCTCTACGTCGTACTCCGCCGCGAAGCCGAAGCCGCCGTGGAACTGGATGCAGGCGTTGGCCGCCTCCCAGCTCGCCTTGGCGGCGAGATACTTCGCCATGTTGGCCTGGGCGCCGCAGGGCTCTCCGGCATCGTAGAGGCGGCACGCCTCGTAGCGCATCAGGTTGGCCGCCTCGACCTCGATGAAGCTCTCCGCGATCGGGAACTGTACCCCCTGGTTCTGGCCGATGGGGCGCCCGAAGACCTGCCGCTCCTTCGTGTAGGCGGTCACCTTGTCGATGAACCAGTAGCCGTCGCCGATGCACTCGGCCGCGATCAGCGCCCGCTCGGCGTTCAGGCCGGTCATGATGTACTTGAAGCCCTTCCCTTCCTCGCCGATCAAATTCTCGACGGGGATCTCCAGATCGTCAAAGAACAATTCGTTGGTCTCGTGGTTGACCATGTTGAGGATCGGCCGGACGCTCAGTCCCTTCTTCTGCGCCTCATGCAGGTCGACGAGGAAGATCGACATGCCTTCGGATTTCTTCGCCACCTGATCGAGGGGCGTGGTGCGGGCGAGCAGGATCATCAGGTCCGAGTGCTGGACGCGGGAGATCCACACCTTCTGCCCGTTGATGACGTAGCGGTCGCCCTTGCGGATGGCCGTGGTCTTGATGCGGGTGGTGTCGGTGCCGGCCGTCGGCTCGGTCACGCCCATGGATTGCAGGCGCAACTCCCCGGTGGCGATCCGCGGCAGGTACTTCTCGCGCTGGGCCTGCGATCCGTGCCGCACCAGCGTGTTCATGTTGTACATCTGCCCGTGGCAGGCGCCGGAATTGCCGCCGGACCGGTTGATCTCCTCCATGATCACCGATGCCTCGGTGAGGCCGAGGCCGGAACCGCCGTATTCCTCGGGGATCAGCGCGGCCATCCAGCCCGCCTTCGTCAAGGCATCGACGAACTTCTCGGGATAGCCGCGGGCCTCATCGACCTTGCGGTGGTACTCCGCTGGGAAGTCCGCGCAGAGGGCGCGCACCGCCTCCCGGATGTCGCCATGGCTGCCGTGATCGATCGTCTGCATGAACCCGGCCCTCCCGGCCTGTGCCGCGCCTTGCGCAGGCGGGGCATGGTCCCGGGATGGGGCGGGGATGCAAGCGGCGTCGGGTGCGTCGCGTTTTCCCAGGTGGGCAGCGAAGCCCGATTGTCAGGCGATCACGCGGGTTCGGCGGCGGGGCTCGTCTCGGGCGCGGGACGCAGGGCTTTCCGGCGCACCGCTCGCTCGGACCGGCGGCGGCGCAGGTGCAGGAACTCGCCGACGAAGCCGCGCCGGAAGAACGAGACACAGACGATGAAGATGAGGCCGATCACCACCGTCACCAGATCGCCGATCGTGGCGAGGTAATTCTGCAGGCCCACCACGAGCGCCGCGCCCACCAACGGCCCGAAGATGGTGCCGACACCGCCGAGCAGGGTCATCAGCACCACCTCGGTCGAGGTGTGCAGCGAGACGTCGTTCAGGGACACCAGCTGGAACACCAGGGCCTTCAGGGCGCCGGCATAGCCCGCCACGCCCGCCGAGAGCACGAAGGCGATGAGCTTGAACCGGTCGGTGTCGTAACCGAGGGAGGTCGCCCGCGCCTCGTTGTCCCGCACCGCCTGGAGGATTTGCCCGAAGGGCGAGTGGACGATCCGGTCCACGAACAGGAAGCCCACCGCGAAGAGGCCGAGCGTGACGTAGTACATCGTCGTGTCGGTGGAGAGGTCGAGGCCGAACAGGCTGCCGCGCGGGATGCCCTGCAGCCCGTCTTCGCCGCCGGTCCAGCGGAACTGCACCGCCAGGAAGTAGACGATCTGCGACAGGGCCAGGGTGATCATCGCGAAATAGATGCCCTTCCGCCGGATCGCGAGACCACCGATGGCGAAGCCGACCAAGGCCGCCGCCGCGACCCCCGCGAGGAAGGCCGCCGGCATTCCGAGTGGGTGCCCCCCAAAGCGGATCATCAGGGCGCCGGTCACGTAGCCCGCGCTGCCGAGGAAGGCCGCGTGGGCGAAGGAGACGAGGCCGGTGAAGCCCAGTAGCAGGTTGAAGGCGCAGGCAAAGAGCCCGTAGCACAGCACCTTCATCACGAAGACGGGGTAGATGAGCCCCGGCACGAAGGGCACCACGAGGAGCGCGGCGCACAGGACGAGGAAGATCTTGAAGGTCGTGGACATGAGGGCCCCCGTCAGACTTCGCGGCCGAACAGACCGGCGGGGCGCACCAACAGGGCAAGCGCCATGATGACGAAGACCACCACCGTCGAAGCCTCCGGATAGATCACCTTGGTCAGTCCCTCGATCAGGCCGAGCGCGAGGCCGGTCATCATCGAACCGAGGATCGAGCCGAGGCCGCCGATCACCACCACGGCGAAGACGATGTTGAGGAGGTTGCCGCCCATCAACGGCGTCACCTGCATGATCGGCGCCGCCAGCACCCCGGCGATTCCGGCGAGCGCCACGCCGAACCCGTAGGTCAAGGTGATCATCACCGGCACGTTGATGCCGAAGGATTGGAGGAGGCGGGGGTTCTCGGTGCCGGCGCGCAGGTAGGCGCCGAGCTTCGTGCGCTCGAACAGGTACCATGTGCCGAAGCAGATCAGCAGCGAGGCGACCACAACGAAGATCCGGTACTTCGGCAGCAGCATGAAGCCGAGATCCACCGGCCCCTGCAGGATCTCCGGCGGCTCGTAGCCCTGGCCGGAAACGCCGAAGACGTAGCGGAAGCCGCCTTCCATCACGAGGGCGACGCCGAAGGTGAGGAGCAGGCCGTAGAGGTGGTCGAGGTGGTAGAGGCGCCGCAGCAGCGTCCGCTCGATCGCCATGCCGAAGACACCGACGATGAGCGGTGCGATCACCAGCGCGACCCAGAAGTTGATCTGGAAGTCCGGGTAGCCGAGCCAGGGGCCGATCTGCGTCAGGCCGATCCAGGCCAGGAACGCCGCCATCATGAACTGCGCCCCGTGGGTGAAGTTGATGATGTTCAGGAGGCCGAAGATGATCGCGAGGCCCATGCTGAGCATCGCATAGAAGCAACCGCCGATGAGGCCGATCGTCAGCTGAGCCATGAAGGCTTGGAGGGTGATGTCCATCGTGCGGTCACCGGCGGGAAAGGGGGTCGGGGAGAGCGCGCGGAGTGCTGGGCGATTCCGTCATCGCGAGCGTAGAGAAGCGACCCAGGGTTGCGGGACGCCTGGACGTGTGGCGCATCCCCGGATTGCTTCGCTGCCGCTGGCAATGACGGCTGGATCAGCCCTTCGCATTCAGCGGGCAGGCGTCGGAGGGCTTCGGGAACACGTCCTCGCCCTTGAGCACCGAGCGGACGTTGTAGAAGTCCCAATCGCGCTTGGATTCGGAGGGCTTCTTCACCTGGAGCAGAAGCATGTCGTGAACCAGGGCGCCGTCGGCCCGCAGGTGGCCGTTGCGGATCACCGCGTCGTCGATGGTCATGCCGCGCAGGGTGGACATCACCGCCCCGGCTTCGTCGGTTCCTGCCTTCTCGATGGCCTTGAGGTAGTTGAGCGTCGCTGAGTAGACAGCCGCCTGCGAGGCGCTCGGCATCCGCTTCATCTTGGCGAAGTACTTCTCCGAGAAGGCGCGCGAGCGCTCGTCGTAATCCCAGTAGAAGGCTTCCGTCAGGTACATGTCCTGCGCCTTGGCGAGGCCGAGGCTCTTCACGTCGGTGATGTAGGTGAGGAGCGGCGCGATCACCTGCTTGTCGCTGCGGCCGATGCCGTATTCCGCCGCCTGCTTGATGGCGTTGATGGTGTCGCTGCCGGCGTTGGCCAGCGCGATGACCTGCGCGCCGCTCGACTGCGCCTTTAGCATGAAGGAGGAGAAGTCGCCGCCGGGGAAGGGATGGCGGGAAACGCCGAGGACCTTGCCGCCCTCGGCCTCGACCACCGCCGAGGCGTCCTTCTCCAGGGAATGGCCGAAGGTGTAGTCGGCGGTCACGAAGTACCAGCTCTTCCGGCCCGTCGCGAGCAGAGCCTTCGCGGTGCCGGCGGCGAGCGCGTAGGTGTTGACCATCCACTGCGCGTTGAGCGGCGAGCACTTCTCGTTGATCGCCGCCATGGCGACGCCCGCCGAGAGCATCGTCACGCGGCTCTTCTGCTTGGCGATCTCCATCACGGCGAGCGCGGTGGAGGAGGTCGGGAAGTCGGCGATCATGTCGACCTTGCCTTGGTCGAACCATTCGCGGGCGAGGTTGGCGGCGATGTCGGGCTTGTTCTGGTGGTCGGCGGCCACAAGTTCGACGGGGGCGCCCAGCACCTTGCCACCCATCTCGTCGATGGCGATCTGCGCCGCTGCGGCCGAGCCCTTGCCGGTGAAGTCGGAATAGATGCCGGACAGGTCGTTCAGGATGCCGACTTTCACGACTCCGTCGCTGATCTTGCCAGCCTCCGCCGCGAGGGCGGACGTGGCCGCCAGCGCACAGAGGGACACTCTCAGGGTGTAACCGAGCCAATGCCGCCGCATGATTCCCGCTCCCTCTCCGGCCCGAAGGCCCTGAACTCGTCGTCCCGCGCCTACACGCCCAGCAGGCGTCCGACCTCGGCCTCCCGCGCCGCGACCTCCCCGGCCGCGATCTCCGCCGCCACGCGACCATGCTCGATGACGTAGTGACGGTCGGCGAGGTGGCGGGCGAAGTGAAAGTTCTGTTCCACCAGAACGATGGTGAAGCCCCGGCTCTTGAGCAGCGACACGGCGCGGCCGAGCGCCTCCACGATCACCGGGGCCAGCCCCTCGGTGATCTCGTCGAGCAGGAGAAGGCGGGCGCCCGTCGTCAGGATGCGGCCGAGCGCCAGCATCTGCTGCTCGCCGCCGGAGAGACGGCCGCCGTAGCTGTCGGCCCGTTCCGCGAGGTTGGGGAACATCGCCAGCACCTCGGCCACCGCCATGCCCTCGGGGCCGAGGCGGGGTAGCAGGGTGAGGTTCTCCTGTGTCGTCAGGGTGCGGTAGATCCCCCGCTCCTCGGGGCAGTAGCCGATCCCGAGACGGGCGATCCTGTGGGTGCTCAGGCGGATCGCCTCGGTGCCGCGCACCTTCACCGATCCCGCCCGCCGGTCGGTGAGCCCGAGGATCGCCTTAAGCGTGGTGCTCCGCCCGGCGCCGTTACGGCCGAGCAGCGTGATGCACTCGCCCTCGCGGACCGTGAGATCGACCCCGTGCAGGACGTGGCTTTCGCCGTACCACGCCTCCAGGCCGCGAACCTCCAGGACGGCTTGCGTCTCAGGCATGACCGCCTCCGAGGTAGGCGGACTTCACCGCCGGGTCGTTGGAGACCTCGCCGTAGCTGCCCTGCGCCAGGATCTCGCCGCGCTGGAGCACCGTGATTGTGTGGCAGAGGTCGGAGACCACCGACATGTTGTGCTCCACCATCAGGATCGTGCGCCCTTGCGCGATCTTGCGGATGAGCTGCTTGATCCGGTCGACGTCCTCCAGGGCCATGCCCTGCGTCGGCTCGTCGAGGAGCAGCAGCGGCGGGTCGAGGGCCAGCGTCGTGGCGATCTCCAGGGTCCGCTTGCGGCCGTAAGAGAGGTCGGCCGCGTTCGCCTCGGCGTAATCGGCCAAGCCGACCTCGGACAGCAGCTCCATCGCCCGCTCGTTCAAGACGCTGAGGGAGCGGATGGAGCGCCAGAATTGGTATTGCGTGCCGAGCCGGCGCTGGAGCGCGACCCGCACGTTGTCGCGCACGCTCATGTGCGGGAAGGTGGCCGAGATCTGGAAGGACCGGACGATGCCGCGCCTGGCGATGGTCGCGGGCGTGTCGGCCGTGATGTCGGTGCCCTCGTAGAGGATGCGGCCGCCGGTGGGACGGTGAACCTTCGTGAGCAGGTTGAAGACGGTGGTCTTGCCCGCCCCGTTCGGTCCGATCAGGGCATGGATCGTGTGCCGTTTGACCTGGAGCGCCACGTCCCGAACGGCGGTGAAGCCGCCGAACATCTTGGTCAGCCCCTCAGTTTCGAGCGCGCAATCCGACACGATTCTCTCGTCCCCGCCTTGTTTTGTAGATTGTATAAAATCTGCGGGAGGTCAAGCGGGCCGTGCGGGATTCTGCCACAGCGGGTGCGGGTGTCGGGCTGCTCCCTGAGGCGCCCTCCCCCGGCGAACGCCTATTCCGCCAGAGCGCGCCGGTAGATGGCCACGAGGGAGGCCCCCGCGTGCTCGATATGCGTGCGCAGCAACTCGGCCGCTTCCTCCGCCCGGCCGTCCTCGCACAGGGTGACGATCTGGGTGTGCTCGCGATCGGCCCGGGCGACGTCGCCGGAGGCGCTGAGTTGCAGGCGGGTCGGGCGGTCGCAATCCTGTAGCAGGCCCGAGATGATCGTCAGAGAGCGCGGGCGTCCGGCGAAACGCAGCAGTTCCAAGTGAAAGCGTCGGTTCAACTCGCCCCACCGTTCCACTTCGCCAGCGCTGAGCGCCTCGCCGTATTCCCGGGTGAGACTGTGGAGCGCCGCGTAGTCCGCCTCGCTAAAATGCGGGGCCGAAAGGAGGAGCAGGGGAGGTTCGAGCTGTACGCGCAGCTGGAAGATGTCCTCGACCTCCTCCACCGAGAGGCCGGCGACGACGGCGCCCCGGTGGGGCACGATCTTCACGAGACCGGCGGCTTCGAGTTGCAGCAGGGCCTCGCGGATGGGGATGCGGCTGATGCCGAACTCGTCGGCCAGGGCGTCCTGGCGCAGCTGGAAGCCGGGCGCCAAGTCACCGTTGAGGATGCGCTGGCGCAGCGCGTCGGCCACCGCCGCCGACACGGTCTTGTGCCGCAGCCGACTGGGCGCCGCCTTGAGGGAGTCCGCCGGGGGCATCGCGACCTCGCAATCTTCGTATATTTTATCCGAAGCGTGGGGGACGGCAAGCGGCGTTTGGCGCACGCCCGGACGCATCGGGCACGGTGCGGTTCGGAGGGTGTGGCGCCGGAAGCCGTCAGCCGAGAGCGTCCCGGTCGGACGCTCAGGATACGGTCGTGCCGGTGAGCGGATTCTCCGGGTCCCAGCCGTAATGCAGCGTCTCAAAGCGCATGGAGCGGGCGTCGATCATCAGGAGGCGGCCCACCAGCGGCTCACCGAAACCGGCGATGGCACGAATCACCTCCATGGCCATCAATGAGCCCATCACGCCGGCCAGCGCTCCCAGCACGCCCGCCTCGGCGCAGGGCGGCACGCTGCCCGGCGGCGGCGGGCTCGGGAAGAGGCAGCGATAGGTGGGGTTGGGGTGGCCGTCCGGCCCTGTCTCATGCGGCCGGAGGGTGGTCAGCGTCCCGTCGAAACGCCCGAGTGCCGCCGTGACGAGCGGGCGGGCGGCGGTGAAGCAAGCGTCGGAAACGAGGTAACGCGTCGCGAAGTTGTCAGAGCCATCGGCGACGACGTCGTAGCGGGCGATCAAGGCAGCGGCATTCGCCTCGGTCAGGCGATGGGGATGGCCCTCCACCGAGACATGGGGATTGAGGCGCGTCACCGCCTCCGCCGCGCTCTCGACCTTGGGGCGGCCGACCGCGGCGGTGTCGTGGATCACCTGTCTCTGCAGGTTCGACAGCGAGACCACGTCGTCGTCGACGATGCCGATGGTCCCGATGCCGGCCGCGGCGAGGTACTGGATCAGGGGAGCGCCGAGCCCGCCCGCGCCCACGACCAGCACACGTGCCGCCTTCAGGCGCGCCTGTCCGGGCCCCCCAATCTCCGCGAGAACGAGGTGGCGGGCATAACGCTCGATTTCGTCGGACTGGAGGGCCATCGATAGCCTGCGGGGCGAGGGCGCCCCGCGCGAGAAAGGACGCGCCGCCTGGACGGACGGCGCGGAGAGCCGGGCGTCAGCGCGGGGCCAGAATCATGATCATCTGGCGGCCTTCGAGCATCGGCTCGCTTTCCACCTTCGCGATCTCGGCGGTCTCGTGCTTCACGCGCTCGAGGAGCTTGAGGCCCAAATCCTGGTGCGCCATCTCGCGGCCGCGGAAGCGCAGGGTCACCTTGACCTTGTCGCCTTCCTCGAAGAACCGCTGAACGGACTTCATCTTGGTGTCGTAGTCGTGCTTGTCGATGCCGGGGCGGAGCTTGATCTCCTTCACCTCGACCGTCTTCTGCCGCTTGCGGGCCTCGTTCTGCTTCTTCTGCTCGTTGAAGCGGAAGCGCCCGTAATCGAGCAGCTTGCAGACGGGGGGAACCGAGTTCGGCGCGATCTCGACGAGGTCGAGCCCGACTTCTTCGGCCATCGCCAAGGCGTCGAAGAAGGGTACGACGCCACGGTTCTGCCCGGTGTCGTCGATCAGCTGCACGTCCCGCACCCCGCGGATGTCGCGGTTGGCGCGCGGCCCGTCCTTTTGCGGGGCCGGCATGGCTCTCATCGGTCTACGAATGGCTGTGTTCTCCTGCTTCAACGACAAACGGCGGCGCGGACGACCCCCGAAAGGGACTCCTCACCGCCAGCCGTGCCGGTCTCCCCGGGGTCTGCCACAATGCCGCAACTCGGCCCCAAGTCAACAACACGGTGTGACCAAACGGCTTATCGGGCATCGCCCGGGAGGCTGAATTGTTCCGTCACACCCGTGATTTCGGGTGTGAATCGGTGAGTTGCAAGCCTCCGGGGTCCGGCCTCGGAGACAAGCCTTGCCGCGTCTCACCGTCCGCTCACCGCCCGCGCGCGAGGAGCTCCGCGTAGACGCCGAGGGTGTCGTCCACCATTCCTTCGAGGGAGAAGTGCGCCTCCACATGGGCTCGGCAGCGGCGGGCCAGGGCGTCCCGGGCGCTGGCTCCGAGCGTTAGCGCCTCGGTGAGGGCAGCGGCGAGCGCTTCGGCATCGCCCGCCGGCACGCGCCATCCCGTGCGCTGGCTCGCCACCACGTCGGGCGGTGCGAGCACCGTCTCAGGCACCGCCCCGAGATTCGAGACGACCACGGGCGTGCCGAGGGCCTGCGCCTCCACCGCCGCCCGGCCGAAGGCCTCAGGCTCGATGGATGGTACGGCCACGACCGAAGCCGCCCGGAACGCCGCCGGCATGTCGGTGCAGTGGCCAACGCGGCGCACCATGTCGGACAGCCCCAGGCCGCCGACGAGGGAATCGATCTCCCTCTCGTAGGAGACCCGTCCCTGGGGATCGCCCGCGAGGACGATGGCGAGGTCGCGGACCCCTGAATCCCGCATCCGCGCGGCGGCCTCGATCAGGACCCGATGGCCCTTCCAGGCCGTGAGGCGCGCCGCCAGCAGCACGATCCGCTCGTGCGGGGCGACGCCCCAGGCCCTCCGGATGGCCTCGACCCGGTTCGCACCGACGGCGTGGGGGTTGAAGGCGGCGAGGTCGGTGCCACGATAGATCACCCGCACCCGGTCCCCGGCCTGCTCGGGGTGCAACCGACGAATGAGATCCGCCGTGTAATGGGAGTTCGCGATGACGACCTCGCCCCGGGCCATCACCGAATTGTACAGCACCTTCACGCCGGTCCGGCCCGAGTAGCTGCCGTGATAGGTCGTCATGAAGGGGATGCCCACACGCCGCGCCGCGCCGAGCGCCACCCAGGCCGGAGCGCGGGAACGGGCGTGGATCAGCTGGACGCCCTCCCGGCGGCAGAGCGAAGCCAGCGTGGCGGCGTTCAGCGCCATGCGCAGGGGGTTCTTCGCGGCGGCCGGGAACCGGATCCAATGCCCGCCCTTCGCCTGCAGTTCGCCGACGAGACGCCCGCCCTCGGTGGCGACCAGCGCGCGCGCACCGGCGGCTGCGAGCCCTGCGGCCACATCGACGGTGGTGCGCTCCGCCCCGCCCGCCTCCAGCTCCGGGATGATCTGAAGGATGCAGGCGCCGGCCAGCCGGCCCTGCGCGCTCGGGAACCGCGTCACCCCCCGCGACACCTCATCCACGGACGACCCTCCCCCGAGGAGCCGCCCGAACCGGGCCGATTGCTGCCACGTATACACGCCGAGACCTGTCCGCATGGATGCAGCATCGCCGCCGCGCTTTACGGTCCGGTAAACGGACCCTGAAGCTTGAGCGTTCAATTCCGCGAAAACTAAGGAGAGATCGCAAGATGACGGAGCCCGCTATGAAGTTCCTGACGGTGGAGGAGCACGGTCCGGCGCGGCGGATCGCGGTCCAGGTCCGGGAGGGAGCGGGACCGGCGGTCGTCTGGCTCGGCGGCTTCCGCTCGGACATGACCGCCACCAAGGCCTCGGCGCTCGACGAATGGGCTCGGGACGCCGGACGCCGTTTCGTCCGGTTCGATTACGCGGCCCACGGCGCCTCCAGCGGCACGTTCACCGATTACACGATTTCGGCGTGGCTCGCCGATGCCCGGGCGGTGATCGCCGCCCATGCGGGGGATGCACCGGTCCTCGTCGGCTCGTCCATGGGTGGATGGATCGCCTGCCTCGCCGCCCGTGAGATGATCGCGGCGGGACACCCGCCGGCCGGGCTGGTGCTGATCGCCCCGGCTCTCGACTTCACCGAAGATCTGCTGTGGACGAAGCTGACGCCGGCGCAGCAACGGGCCATGACGGAGGCGGGAGAGGTGCGCGTACCGAGCGAGTACGATACGCGGCCCAACGTCCTGACGCTGGCCCTCGTGGAGGACGGCCGCAAGCATCTGATGCTCGGCGGCCCCATCGACTTGCGGTCGCCGGTTCACATCCTCCAGGGCGGACGCGACCCCGACGTCCCGGCGGCCCACGTCTTCCGGTTCCTCGACAAACTCCCGGCGGAGGGGACGGTGATGACATACATCGCCGACGGGGATCATCGCCTCTCGCGCCCCGAGGACATCGCCAGGCTGGTCTCGGCGGTGGCCGGGATCGTCTGATCGCCGGGGCCCCGGGCGGGCGATGCGCCCGCCGGGCCCCCGGCCCGTACCTCAGTGAAGGCTTACCGGCTGCAGATCCTGCGCCAGCGCGTTGGCCAGGACCGCGTCGCGGGAATCGGCCAGCATGATGGGCGCACCGCTCGCCGACAGCAGCGCGAAGAGGTCGAGGCCCGGAGTCAGCGCCGGGGCCTGCGGGAAGAGGCGCCGCACGTCCTCCGACCGGATGGGTCGGACATAGGCGATGTGCCCTTCGCCGAGGATCGCCAGATCGGCGGGCTGGAAGGCAGCCGGATCGAGGTCGGCGGGCGTCAGCGGAGCGGTGTTCAAGTCGGTCATCGAGCCCTCCAATGAGGCAGAGCGGCGATCCCGGTCCCAACGGGCGACCAGGGCCGCCACTCGCATGTGGGGACGGATCGCGGCCCAATCAATTGCCGACTGCGTGGCGGAGCACCGCGCGCACCGCCCGGCGTCACTCGCGGGCGCCGATGTCGATGCGCCGGACCACGCGTTCGGGTTCGGGCCGGACGAGATCGATGGAGAGCAGGCCGTTCGAGAGGTCGGCGCCGAGCACCTCCATGCCGTCCGCGAGGAGGAAAGCCCGCTGGAACTGGCGCGCGGCGATTCCCCTGTGGAGGAAGTGCCGCTCACGGTCGTCCACTTGGCGCCCGCGGACCACGAGTTGATTCTCTTCGAGCATGACGTCGAGTTGCTCGCGGGTGAAGCCCGCCACCGCCAGGGTGATCCGGAGCCGCTCCGGTTCCTGCTCCGTGCGAGGCACGCGCTCGATGTTGTAGTGCGGGTAGCCGTCGCTCCCCGATTTCGCCACGCGGTCCAGGGCTTGTTCGATTTCGTCGAAGCCCAGGAGGAACGGGTGCCCGAAGGGCGAGGGTCGGCTCATCGCGGCAGTCTTCCTCCCATGGAGCCCCGGACCGGCGAACCAGACGCCCCCGGCCGATGGGCGCCCCGGCGCCATGGAGCCCGCAATGCGCAGCACTCCCCCCGGACCGATCGATCGGGGCTGCCGAGATATGGCCGAGGGGTCCGGAGCCATCAAGGGAGCGTATCACGGAGAGAGCCGACGGGAGAGGAAACAACCCGCGCGGGTGGGCATCGCGCGGCCCGGCAAGGTTCGGGGCGATCTCGCGAATCGGGCGGGTCGCCGCCCTGCCGCGCTAACAGTTTGGAACCGCTCTGATATTTGCTCTGGCTCTTGATGCGCGGTCCGGTTCCCGTTACCTCCCGACACCGAACGCGGTCGCCCCCGGCTCCCGCGGGGCCCGCCCCCACCCGCGCGCGGCCCGTGCTGTTCGGCGGAGGTCTTCCTTGCACGAGTCGAGCGCGCCCTCCGGGGCGGCGATGCAACGGGTCGGCGACGCCTGTGGTGACGAGGCCGAGATTCTCGCCCTCTCCGTCGCGCGGTTCGTGGCGGCCGGCTACATGACCGGCGACGTGGCCTGCTGGGACGCCGCCTTCAACGGCGCCGAGGCGCTGCTCGGAGCCGTCGAGGGTCCGAGCTTCGTGGCGAAGGTCGTCGGGATCGTCCGCGCCCTGCGGATCGAGCGCGACGGCGATTGGTCGTTCATGCCGGCGAGTTGCTGCCGCCTGACCGGCCACGAATGCGCCCTGGTGGCCCTGATCGGCCGGGGACGCCGGGGCCGCTGGGACGAAGTGGCGCAGGGGGCAGCCTCGTTGGCGGGGCGAGAGACCGCGCCACGTCTGGTGGCGGCCATCCGGGCCGCCGCAGGCACCATCAACTCCGCCGCCACGCGGCTCGTGCCCGCGCGCCCGGCCTCCGCCGTGCTGCATTGACGGGGCCCGGCGGGTTGAAACGACGAGAGGATGTCAACACGGTGCTGAGCGAGACCTTCACCTTTTCCCGCCCCGGCCTGCGCCACACGGCCCGTTCGCTCGCGCTGACGGCGGCGGTGGCGCTGGCGGCATCGGCGGTTCCGGCATCCGCGCAGGAGGGCGGCGCCGAGAAGGCCGCGCCGATCAAGCTCCAGCTCAACAAGGCCGAGACGGCGGGCGACGCCTGCCGGATCACGATGCTGGTCGACAACAGCCGTGGTGGCGCCTTCAAGAGCTATAAGGTCGATCTGTTCGCCTTCGACACCGACGGCGTGGCCCAGAAGCGCGTGGCGGTGGAACTCGGGCCGATCCCGGCGCGCAAGACCACGATCAAGATCTTCGATTTCGCGGGCATCACCTGCCAGAAGGTCGGCCGCGTCCTGTTGAACGACGTGCTGGCCTGCGAGGGCGAGGGCGCGCGCGACACCTGCCTCGAGCGGACGGAAACCGAGAGTAAGGCGACCATCCCGTTCGACCGCTGAGGCGGTCGCACGCACCGGAAGTTTATGGGCCCGGCGGGATCCCGCCGGGCGCGAAGGGCTTTTCGTTCGACCCGCTTGTCGGGTCGGCGCGCCCAACCTCAACGCAAGCGACGCGAGGAGCCCGACATGGACCCGACCCAGGCCGCCCCGATCGAGGCCCACGATTTCTCCTTCCTGGGGTTGTTCTTCCAGGCCGACCCCATCGTGAAGGGCGTGATGATCCTTCTGGTCATCGCCTCCATCGCCTGCTGGACGGTGGTGTTCGAGAAGATCGTGCGGCTCACCGCCGCCCGGCGCCAGGCCAAGGCTTTCGAGACCATGGTGCGCACGGGCGGTACCCTGGACACGACGCTCCCCGGCTTGGCCGGCCACGTGGTCAACGCGGCCGTCGAGGCATGGCGTGACCAGGACGCGAGCGAGACCCGTGCCGAGCGCCGGGAGCGGATCGAGCGGGCCATGCGGGTGGCGCTGGGCTCGGAGATCAAGCGGTTGAAGACCGGCCTGTCGCTTCTCGCGACCTCCGGCTCGACGGCGCCCTTCGTCGGCCTGTTCGGGACCGTCTGGGGCATCATGAACTCGTTCTCGTCCATCGCCCGCAGCCAGGATACGTCCCTCGCCGTCGTCGCGCCGGGCATCGCCGAGGCGCTGTTCGCCACTGCCATCGGTCTCGTCGTCGCGATCCCGGCGGTGATGGCCTACAACAAGCTCACCGGCGACGTTGGCGCCATCCAGAGCCGCTTCACGACCGGGATCGCCCTCCTCGGCAACCGCCTGGCCCGCGACCGCGGCGCCCAGCATCGCGCCGCCGCCGAATAGGCCGCGGGCGAAACGACGCGGGGAGACGAAAGGGCAAGCCGATGGCGATGGGTTCGATCAGGTCCGGCGACGGGATGGGCGACGAGGACGGCCTCGACGACGCCCCGATGGCCGACATCAATGTCACGCCGATGGTCGACGTGATGCTGGTGCTGCTGATCATCTTCATGGTCGCGGCGCCGCTGATGACCACGGGCGTGCCGGTGCAACTGCCGAAGACCTCCGCGCCCAAGGTGGCGCAGGCGAAGAAGCCCCTGGAGGTCACCGTCGACAAGGACGGCAATCCCTCCATCGCCAAGGAGGTCCTGACCATGGACAGCCTCGTGCCGCGGCTGAAGGAGATGGCCGCCGAGAACAAGGACCAAGTGATCCTCGTGCGCGGCGACCGCGACGTGCCCTACGGCAAGGTGATGGAGGTGATGGGCCTCGTCGGTCAGGCCGGGTTCTCGAAGGTCTCCCTCGTCGCGCAGGCGCCGAGCGGCGGATCCGCCGCCGCGCCCTCCCCCGCCCCCGCAGGGACCGCCCGCTGAACCGATGACCGCGCTGACCTCGACGGCCCTGTCGCGCCGCCCGACCGGGCTGGTCGCCGCCTTCCTCGTCGCCCTGATCCTCCACGGCCTCGTGCTGGTGGCGCTGATGGTGCTGCGCCTCGCGCCGCCCGCTCCCGTGGGCGAGCAACTGGTGACGGTCGATCTCGCCCCGGTGATGGCCGACGCGCAGACCCAGGCGCCCGCCGAGCAGCAGGCGAGCCAGGAGGCGCCGCCCGAGGCGAAGCCCGTCGAGGAGCCGATCGAGGAGGCGATCCAGCCCCCGCCGCCCACCGAGATGGCCGAAACCCCGCCCGAGGCGGTTCAGGCGGTCGAGCCGCCGAAGGAAGCCCAGGTCGAGGAGCCCCCGAGCCAGGTGATCACCTCGACCGCACAGCAGGCCGAGCCCCTGGCGCCTCCCCCGCCCGAGCTCGCCAAGACGGTGATCGAGCCCGATCCCGAGAAGGTCAAGGCCGAGCGCGAGGCCCGCCAGCGCAAGATCCGGGAGGAGAAGCGCCGGGAAGAGGAGCGCAAAGAGCGCCTGGAGGAGATCAAGGAGGCCCGCGAGAAGGCCAGGGAGAAGGCCGCCCGCGAGGCACGGACCAAGGCCGCCCAGGCCCGCGAGGGTGCGGCGCGGGAATCCGCCGCCGCCTCCCGGGCGAGCAGCGCGGGCCGTGCCGCCGCGGGCAACGATCCGGGTGCGATGGCTCAGTGGAAGGGCGCGATCAGCGCCGCGATCCACGGCCGCATGAACGCGAACGCGGCTAGCGGCACCTCCGGGGGCACGGCGGTGGTGCGCTTCACCGTCACCCGGTCCGGTCAGGTGGTGAGCGCGGGCCTGTCGTCGTCGAGCGGCGTCGGCGCCATCGACAGCGCTGCCTTGTCGGCGGTGCGTGGCGGGATGCCGCCCGCCCCCGCCGGGGTGACGATTCCGAGCCTGTCGGTGACGATTCCACTGGCGTTCCGCACCCGCTGAGCAGTCTTCACACCTCCCGGATTCGCCAGACCCGTGGCGCTCATGCTAAAGGCGTTAACATTCCGGCTTAATCGGTCCGCCCTCCGGCGGATCGTGCGGGCCGGGTGATCCGGCCCCTTCCGCCTCTCTCGAACAGGCCGGACCTCCCCCGATAGCCGCCCCTTGCGGGGCGGTCCCTCATCCGTCGGGGCAGGACGAAAGGGATACAATGAGCGACGACATCGAGACCGACCTCGACGAGGCGGAAGAGGTCCGCGCTGCCGAGACCGAGGCCCGCCTGCGGGCTGAGAACAAGGCCGAGCGCGCCGAGCGGGCCGAGCGCATGGCCCGCGAGGGGGCCCAGGCCATGGCGGAACATCTCGCGGCGCAGGTCGCCGTCGATGAGCGCACCAAGCGCCTGCGCGCCCTGCGTCTCGCCAAGGAGGCATCCGACGCCCAAGCCGCCGCCACCGCCAAGCAGGAGGCCGACGAGGCCAAGGCTGCCAAGGAGCGGTCGCGCAAGGCGGCCAGCCGCAAGACGGCCAAGAAGGATTGACGCGGCCCATGATCGACTCCCGCGATCGCCGCCGGCCGACGGATGCGCGTGCCGCCGCCGAGGCCGCCTTCCGCAAGGCGACGACCAAACCCGCCGCCGCTGCTCCGGCTCAGCCCGCCGCCCCCGCGGCGGCGCCGGGCGTGCGCGAAAGCGTGACCCTGCGGCTCGATAGCCAGGTGCTGGCCCACTTCCAGAAGGACGGGCCGGGTTGGCAGGACCGCATCAACGCGGCGCTCAAGGCGGTGGTCGCGCGGGACGCCTGATCCGGCGCGACCCGGCGCTCGGCCCTACCGAGCGGCCGCGAGCCTCGCGTTCTGGTGGGGCAGGTGTGCTGCAACGCCCCGCTCCAACGTCGCCACGGCGAGGGGTGCCCCCCGGCCTCGAAGGGCGTGGGACCCCAGCGACCGGGCGCGGATGCCCGCGGGCAACCGGCCGAGACGGTCCAAGAGATCCTGCGAGATCAGGTTGTCGACGCCGAGCGGGCGGCACAGGGCTTCGATCCGCGAGGTGACGTTCACCGCGTCGCCGAAATACGCGATCTTGTGCCGGTCGACGCCCACTTCCGCCGTGACCACCGACCCGCCGTGAAGGGCGGCGCGCAGGCGCGGCACCGTCCCGAAGCGCGCCTTCCACGCGTCGGCATCGGCCTCGATCCGGTCGAGAACCGAGAACAAGCACCCGACGCAGTTGCCCTCCTTCAGGCCGCGATGGATCGGCCAGGTGATCATGGCGAGGTCGCCGATATAGTCGTCCACCGAGCCGTCGTGCCGCCGCACGGGCTCGGCGAGGGCCGCGAAGACGGCGCCAAGGTATTCCTGCGCCCGCAGGTCGCCATGGGCTTCGGCGAAGGCGGTGGAGCCGACGACATCGAGGAACAGAAAGATCCGCTCCTCCTCGACGGGCCGGTGATAGCGGCCGATCATGAAGTTCACGAAGACCTCGCCGCCGATCAGGTCGCGCATCCGCACCACGAAGACGAGAAGCGCGGACACGGCCAGGGAGTAGGCGAGGACGCGCGGCGTCAGACGCGAGGCGGTCTTGAGGTCGTCGTTGGTGAGGCCGAGCGTCCAGACCACCAGACCCCCGAGGGCGCAGCCGGCCGCAATCATCAGCACATAGGCGAATTCCGCCGCCGGGACGTAGGCCCAGGCCGGCCAGCGCCGGATCCGTGCCTGCAGGCCGGCTAGGATCAGCCCCCGATCGAAGGCCAGCACCGCCACGCCCATGCAGAGGCCGTAGGTCAACCCGGCGAGCGGCGACTCGCCGGCGGCGAAGACGAAATTGTAGAGCAGCCCGGCCAGCCCGGCCGCGAGCACGATGAGAATCCAGAACCAGCGGTGCGGCGGCAGCATTCAGCACACCTCCAGGCATCCGCCATCGGCGACAAGTCCGTTCTTCGCACACCAGTCGAGCGTCGGGGACACGGTCGCGGCCCTGGCCAAAAGTCTACGAATGCGCGTAGCGTCGCGATCTTGCTCACCCGCCCATGATGGCGCGATTAAGGCGTCGGCGGCGGCGGCCGGCCTCCTTCGCCGTGACCGGCCCGGCGCGGCGTCAGGCGGGAGCCTATCGCGGTGCCGGGTATTTCAATATGCCCGACCAACAGGGCGTCGAGCAGGGGGACGTCGAGATGCGCGCGAAGGGCTTCGGGGCGGCACGCGTCTCCGTTCCAGTGATCGGACAGGGGACGTGGCGGATCGATACCTTCGACCGGTCGCGGGCGATCCAGGCCCTCCGGGCGGGGATCGACGCGGGCATGACCCATATCGACACCGCAGAGATGTACGGTGACGCCGAGGTGATGGTGGCCGAGGCCATCGCCGACTGCCGGGAGGAGATCTTCCTGGTCTCGAAGGTGGTGCCGAGCAACGCGACGCGGCGGGGTGTGGTGCGCGCCTGCGAGGCTTCTCTGCGGCGCCTCGGGACCGACCGTCTCGATTGCTACCTGCTCCATTGGCGGGGAAGTCACCCGCTCGCCGAGACCATCGCCGGGTTCGAGGATCTGCGGCAGGCGGGCAAGATCCTGTCCTGGGGCGTCAGCAACTTCGACGTGCCAGACCTCGAGGAGGCCCTGGCCATCGCGGGGCCGGACCGCATCGCCTGCAATCAGGTCTACTACTCGCCGTCGGTGCGGGCGATCGAACACGCGGTCCTGCCCTGGTGCACAGCCCATGGCGTGGCGCTGGTCGGCTACTCCCCCTTCGGCAGCGGCGATTTCCCGGAGCCCGCGAGTTCCGGCGGGCGCGTGCTCCAGGGCATCGCGGAGGCCCACGGCGTCTCGCCCCATTCCGTGGTGCTGGCTTTCCTGCTGCGACTGCCGAACGTCTTCACGATTCCCAAGACCGCCCGCGCCGACCGGGCCGTGGAGAACGCCGCGGCGGCCGACATCCAGCTCAATTCCGCCGAGATCGCCCTGATCGAGTCGGAATTCCCGCGTGGGCCGAAGCCGCGCATCCTGCCCATGCTGTGATAGCCCGACCGGGCCGCTGCCCCGGAGCGTCACCCGTCATCCAGGGAGGCGCCCCAACGCAAAAGGTTCCGCTGCCCCGCTTTGCGTCGCTTCGCCCATGAGGGCCGTGGACCGGGTGCGAGACAAAAAATCCCGGAAATCGCGTCAGTCCTTTGTCTCCACGTCGGATTTTCCGACCTCCGCTGACGCGTCCGGTCGGATCGACTCGCGGGCAGCGTTCGGCAATTCGTCAGTCGATCCCGAAAAGCTTCTCGAAGAAGTTCGGCTCCGCGCGTTGCTGACGGCGGCGGGGCGCTTCGGCCTGGGGCTGGGGCGCGGGCGCCCGGGTGTCGCCGAAGATCTGGTTCAGGATGGCTGCCGGTCCCTCGCTCGCCACGGAGGCCGTCGTTTCCGGCGCCCTGCGCCAGCGGTTCATGTTCGGCAGCGGAACGGGGTTCTGACCCTTCAGCGCCTGGCTCATGTAGGTCTTCCAGATTTCGACGGGCAGGTTGCCGCCCGTGACCTTCTTGGTGACCTCGCCGTCGTCGTTGCCGAGCCAGACGCCGGTCACGAGGCTTCCGGAGAAGCCGATGAACCACGCGTCCTTGTAGTCCTGGGTCGTGCCGGTCTTGCCCGCGAGGTCCCAGCCGGGGATGTCCGCCTTCTTCGCCGTGCCGGAGACGAAGGTCTCGTGCATCATGGCGTTCATCATCCCGTCCGCCTCGGGCTCGATGACCCGGCCAAGGCCGCTGTCCGAGCGCTTGTAGAGCACCTTGCCGTCCGCGCCCTTCACCAGGGCGACGACGTAGGGGATCACCCCTGTGCCGCCGTTGGCGATGGCACCGTAGGCGCCGACCATCTCCAGCAGGGTGACCTCCGAGGTTCCCAGCGCGATCGAGCCGTTGGCCTGGAGCGGCGACGTGATGCCGAGGCGCTGGGCCGTCTGCACCACGGTCTTGGGGCCGACCTCCTGGCCCAGCCGGACGGCGACGGTGTTCAGCGATTGGGCCAGGGCCGTCCGCAGCGTCACCGGACCGGTGTAGCGGTGGGAATAGTTCTCCGGCGCCCAGTTGCCGATCTTCACCGGCGCATCCTCCCGCACCGTATCGGGGGTCATCCCGTGCTCGACGGCGGCGAGGTAGACGAAGGGCTTGAACGACGAGCCCGGCTGGCGTTTCGCGTTGGTGGCGCGGTTGAACTGGCTCTGGGCGTAGTCCCGCCCGCCGATCAGGGAGCGGATCGCCCCGTCCGGCCGCATGGACACGAGGGCGCCCTGGCTGACGTTGTAGCGCGCGCCCTGCTTGTTGAGTTCGTCGACCAGGGCCCGCTCGGCCATGGCCTGCTGGGTGGGATCGACGGTGGTCTGGACGGTGATGTCGGTCTCGAACTTGCCGACGTAATCGTCGAGCACGTCCATCACGAGGTCGGCGACGTAGTTGGCCGAGCCGCCGCCCCGGACGCTTGCGGGCCTCGCCGGCTGGGCCAGGGCGACCTTCGTATCCTGGGCCGAGGCGAAACCGAGTTCCTGCATCGCCGCCAGCACCTGCGCCGCGCGGGCCTGGGCGGCGGGAAGGTTGCGGTTCGGCGCCAGCCGCGACGGCGCCTGGACGAGGCCGCCGAGCATCGCGGCCTGGGCAAGGCTCACGTCCTTGGCCGGGCGGCCGAAATAGCGCTGCGCCGCCGCCTCGACGCCGTAGGCCCCGGCGCCGAAATAGACGCGGTTGAGGTAGAGTTCGAGGATCTCGTCCTTCGTGTACTTGTGCTCCAGCCAGAGGGCGAGGATCGCCTCCTGGATCTTGCGCGAGGCCGTCCGTTCCTGCGTGAGGAACAGGTTCTTGGCGAGCTGCTGCGTCAGGGTCGAGCCGCCCTGGGCCACGCCGCGCCGGGTGAGGTTCTGCCCGATGGCGCGGACGATGCCCACGGGATCGATGCCCATGTGGCTGTAGAACCGCCGGTCCTCGATCGCCACGAAGGCGCGGGGCAGGTAGGGCGGCAGTTCCTTGATGGAGACGGTCCGGCCGCCGGTCTCGCCCCGGTTGGCCAAGAGCGAGCCGTCACTCGCGAGAATTGCGATGTTCGGCGGGCGCTTCGGTACCGAGAGCTGATCGATCGGGGGAAGCTGCGAGGCGTGATAGGCGATGAGGCCCGCGAGGCCGACCACCGCCCACAGGCCAAGGACGACGACGCCGTAGACGAGGCGGCCGAGCCACGACCGGCGGCGGGCTCCGCGCCTGGCGCCCCGCGAGGTGCCCGAGCCTTTGCCCGAGCCTTGACCCTTGCCGCCCCGCGCCCTGGAGGCGCCCCTGCCCGTCCGCCCGCCCACGCGTCCCTCGCCCGTGTCCGCTTCGCTCCTGCCGGTGCCGCCTCCGGCCCGGTCCTCCCGCGAGAGGCGCAGGTCGAGGTCGCCGCGCGCGCCGGCCCGGCCCTCCGGAACGTCGAAATTCGGCTCGGTCCTGCCACGCTTCTGCGCCATCGATTCCCGCTTCGCAGTCCGTCCGCTCGCGTGGCGAACCCTGGAACCCCGTCGGCTCCGCGCGTCGGCCCGATGTCCGCCAGAGGGGACATCGCCGCCTGCCGCGACGGTCCGAGAATGGGCGTCGTGAGACGTCGTAAATGCGGCGGTTTAAGGGGCCGTTAAGGCAAACGGACCGACACCCTGGCGGGCGGGCGAGCCCCGGTGCCCCGCGATGCGAGCAAGGTCATGGCCGAGGATCGTCGGGGAGCCCCCCGCCGCAACGCCTTCACGATCGGCGCGGTGGAAACCGGCGACGGCTCGCGCGAGTGCCTCGTCTGGGACAGCAGCGAGACCGGCGCCCTGATCGAGATCGACGAGCCCGGCCTCCTGCCCGAGACGGTCGGCGTGAGGGTCACGGCGGAGGCGCCCCTCCGGCAGGCGACGGTGGCGTGGCGCGAGGGCAAGCGGGTGGGACTCACCTTCGGATAGTCGCTCAATCCTTCCTGCGGCTCGACCGGCGGTCGCGCGTCATCCGGGTGGGCGCATGGAAATCGTCGGGCTTGGTGCGCACCCACGCGACGAAGCGGGCAAGCTCCGGGTCGTCGCGCAGCGCTTCCACGTCGGCCAGCCGCCGGGCGATTTCCGCCTCGCTGTAGCGGGCGTGGATCGCCGAGTGGCAGACCTGATGCAGCCGCACCGTCCCCCGGTGGGTCCCGCCCTTCAACTTCGGCGTGAGGTGGTGCAGGCTTGAGCGGGCGCCGCGCGGGATCGGTCGCTCGCAGAGCGGGCAGATCACCGGAGCCGCCGCCTGCGGGCCGTGGGTCGCCGGATCGTCGTCGCGCCACAGGCGGTCGCGTCTGCCCAAGGTTTGCCCTTTCGCGCATCGGTTCGTCGTTCGTGAGAGCGTAGCGAAGCCATCGTGGTGCGCGCCACGTCCGTCGATGTCGCGCCATCCTCGGACGACAGCCTGCTGTCACCCGCACCCACCGCATGGCATTGACATCGCCCGGCAAAACTCCGAGTTTCGAACCGTTCCGAGGGGAGCCCCGTAAGGGGGCTGAGATTGGGCGTGATGCCCTGACCCTTGAACCTGATCCGGTTCGTACCGGCGGAGGGACGGGAACTCTGCGGCCTGTGAGGCCGCCCCACGTCCTATTCGTCGTCGCGCACTTGGACCGCTCCAACGCCAGGAGAGGCCACATGAACGCACCCGTACTCCCCAAAGACGTGAAGGGTAGCCCCGAGACCGTGACGACCGGTCCGGTCACCGGATCGCGCAAGGTCTATGCCGCCGTCGCGGGGCGCGACGACATCCGCGTCCCCTTCCGCGAGATCGTGCTGACCAATCCGAAGGAAGCGCCCGTGCGGGTCTACGATCCGTCGGGGCCCTACACCGAGACCGACGCGCGGATCGATCTCGCCGCCGGCCTGCCGCAGGTGCGCGCGCCGTGGATCGCCGCGCGCGGCTACGGCGCCATCGCGCCGCGGGCCGTGAAGGACGAGGATAACGGCTTCGCCGGCGATCGCCTCGTTGCCCCGTGCCCCGCCGAGCGTCAGGTCCGCCGGGCCGACGCCGGGCAGAGGGTGACGCAGTACGAGTTCGCCCGCGCCGGGATCATCACCGAGGAGATGATCTACGTCGCCCACCGCGAGAACCTGTGCCGCGAGGCGATGCTCGACCGGGCGGAGGCGGCCCTCGCCGACGGCGAGAGCTTCGGCGCGGCGGTGCCCGCCTTCATCACCCCCGAATTCGTCCGCGACGAGGTCGCGCGCGGCCGGGCGATCATCCCCGCCAACATCAACCACACCGAGCTGGAGCCGATGGCGATCGGCCGGAACTTCCTCGTCAAGATCAACGCCAACATCGGCAATTCGGCCGTGACCTCCTCGGCGGCGGAGGAAGTGGAGAAGCTGGTCTGGTCGATCCGCTGGGGCGCGGATACGGTCATGGACCTCTCCACCGGCCGCAACATCCACAACATCCGCTCGTGGATCGTCCGCAACTCGCCCGTGCCGATCGGGACGGTGCCGATTTACCAAGCCCTGGAGAAGGTCGGCGGCGATCCGCTGAAGCTCGATTGGGAGGTCTTCAAGGACACGCTGATCGAGCAGGCGGAGCAGGGCGTCGATTACTTCACCATCCACGCGGGCGTGCGCCTCGCGCATGTGCCGCTCACGGCCCGGCGCGTCACCGGCATCGTCTCGCGCGGCGGCTCGATCATGGCGCGGTGGTGCCTCGCCGGGCACCGCGAATCGTTCCTCTACGAGCGGTTCGACGAGATCTGCGAGATCATGCGCGCCTACGACGTGTCGTTCTCCCTCGGCGACGGCCTGCGCCCCGGCTCCATCGCGGATGCCAACGACGCGGCGCAGTTCGCGGAGCTGGAGACGCTCGGCGAACTCACCAAGATCGCCTGGGACAAGGGCTGTCAGGTGATGATCGAGGGCCCCGGCCACGTGCCGATGCACAAGATCAAGGTCAACATGGAGAAGCAGCTCCGCGAGTGCGGCGAGGCACCCTTCTACACCCTCGGCCCGCTGACGACCGACGTCGCCCCCGGCTACGACCACATCACCTCGGGCATCGGCGCGGCGATGATCGGGTGGTTCGGCACGGCGATGCTCTGCTACGTCACCCCGAAGGAGCATCTCGGCCTGCCCGGCCGCGACGACGTGAAGGTCGGCGTGATCACCTACAAGATCGCCGCCCACGCCGCCGACCTCGCCAAGGGCCACCCCGCCGCGCAGCTCCGCGACGACGCCCTGAGCCGCGCCCGGTTCGACTTCCGCTGGGAAGACCAGTTCAACCTGAGCCTCGATCCGGATACGGCCCGGAGCTACCACGACGAGACCCTGCCGAAGGACGCCCACAAGGTCGCCCATTTCTGCTCCATGTGCGGGCCGAAGTTCTGCTCGATGAAGATCACGCAGGACCTGCGCGCCGAGGTGTTGGCGATGGAAGAGGCCGGGCAGGTCGTGGGCCAAGCCCCCGCCATGACCAAAGCAGAAGCCGAGGCCGGGATGCGTGCCAAGTCGGAGGAGTTCCTGGCCGAGGGCGGCAAGCTCTACGTCGACGCGGCGGAGTGAGGATTGGGCGCGCCCGGCACCGGTCGGGCGCGCCTACGGGGATATTCGTTTCATGGACCCGCCGCGAAATCTTGAAACTGTAAGCCGAATGGCAGATTCGGCGCCGAATTCGAGGCGATTTATTGCCGAGATGGTCACTGTATATTAATCGCAATCACGCGGCGACCCTTCCGAACTGTGTGCGGCATGTCCGTATTAATCAGCGATTAAAGAGCACCTGTTGAAATCCTGGCATCACAGGATCGCAGGAGCGAGCCATGGAGATCAGATCCGTACAGGGGCCACAGGGACTCGACGCGCTCGGAGCCACCGCAGCGCCGCAGCCGCAGCCCATTCCCGCATCGTTCACGCCGGCCTCCTCGGCCAAACTGGAGCCGGCCGTTAAAATCGACATCGGGGCAGAGGCGGACCAGCCGCGGTTCATCCGCGACACCGAGACGAAGTCGATCGTGTTCCAGGTCGTGGATTCGTCGGGCCAAGTCGTCGATCAGTTGCCGAGCGAAAGCGCCCTGCGCAACCGGGCCTATGCAAGCTCGACCGCAAGCGCGCCCGACACCCGCTCCGGCTCGGCAGCCATTTCGCGCGTGGCTTAGCCGAAGCCGATCGCGTCGAGCCACACCCGTCGAGGGATCCCCGGTCGGCTTACGCTTCGGTCGGCTCCGCCCGCAGGGCGGGTTGGCAAACTCAAGCCTTCCCGGTCGAGAGCGCCGGAGCGACGCTCACGCCGGCCGCAGGCCGAACGCGACGGTTGCTGAGGCCCGTCACCGCGCGGATCAGCGGCAGGCAGAGGCGGGCGAGCCGAATCTGCCCCGGCAGGTCCTTCGGTCCGATCGGGTGATACGCCATCCGCGGGCTCGCCTTCTCCGCCTCGCCGATGGCGTGGCCGAGGGGAAGCGCCGCGATGCGCGCGGCATCCGCCGGGGCGATCCCGAGGCGGTCGGCCCATGCCGTGTCGCGAGCGAGGAGCCCCGATCCGTGAAGCCGCCGGAAGCGCGCCCGCCACAGGTAGCGGCGCACACAGCGCGGGAAGGTCTCCATTCGCGCATCGCAGCGGGCATCCGGCTCCTCGCACCGTGAGCGGATCGTGTCGGCGACGCCCCCCGGGGCGCGACCGGTGAGCCGCGCCGAGATCGTTACGCAAACGTCGGTGGCGTGCCGCACCTTCATGCCGTGGGCAATCAACCGGGCGATGAAGGCGCCATCCTCCCCGAGCGGGATCTCCGGCATTCCGCCTACCGCGAGATAGGCACGGCGGGTCACGGCCAGGGTCGCGCCGATCGTGGTGCGGTGGCAGGGCCAAGGATCGTTGGGATCGGGATCGATCCGCGACTCCGCCTCGGTGATCAGCGCGTCGTAGATGTCTTCGAGGCGGCCCCTGGCGTGGAGCATGGCGGGCAGGAGCTTGCCCTCCTCCTCATCCAGTTCCACCCGGCCCGCCACGGCGTCGGCCCCCGCCGCGATGGCGGCGAGATTGCGCGCCACCCAGTTCTGAGGCACCCGGCTGTCGGCGTCCGTCGAGAGGATCGCCCCCTCCCCCTCTCCGAGCCACGCCGCGGCGGCGTCCATCGCCCGGCGCCGTGCCCAGCCCGCATGGGCGCCGGCGAATTCCTCGTGGAACACGCGCACCGGCACGGCGAGGGTCGGGATCAGGTCCGCGACGATCGACTCCGTGCCGTCGGTGCAGTTGTTCAGGAACAGGACTACGCCCAGGGAACCCGGCGCGAGGTCCGTCTGCGAATCGATGGCGCGCAGGCAGGCGGCGATGCGCTCGGCCTCGTTGCGAACGGGGACCGCAATCACGGCGGCGAGCGGAGCACCGGACACGGGCACGGGATAGGTCATCGTCGGTCGACTTTCACGCGGGCCGCAGGGACGGCGCGCTTGGTTTATCGCTGCGACGACATGAACGATGGCCGAAGGCGCAACGCCTCAGAGCGTCTTCTCGACGAGCCCCTCGATCCATTCCGGCTGGGTTTCTCCCACCGAGCGGCCGACCTCCGTCTCGCCCTTGAAGGCGATCAACGTGCTCTGCATCCGCGCGTTGAACTGCCTCAGGACGTCCTTCCGGGTGTCGAAATCGACGTCGAAGATCTTGAGGTCCTTGAAGCGCGGATCGGTGGCGAGCTTGGCCAGAATGGGCTTCTGCGTCTTGCAGATCGGACACCAGGGCGCACTGACCTCCACGAGGATCGGCAGCCCGTCCTTCTGCGCCGCCTCGAAGGCCGCCTGAGAATAGGGCACCACCTCCCCGGCCCGCGCCTCTCCGATGGACACAGCGAGCGAACCGGCCGCCGATGCGAGCACGAGGGCAAGGAGACAACGGCGGGTGGTCATGCATCCTCCCGGGATTTTCATGACGCACGATATAGTCGCGTGTGAGGGCGCCGCCATCCGGTACGATGGCGCGGCGTCGTCACGCTTGCGTGGGCGGCTCGCGCTCCTCGGCGACGAGGGCGTCGATCTGGTCCGGTGTTACCGCATCCATGGGGGCGCGGACCCGCAGCGCGCGGGTGGGACGGCCCGCACGCATGACCAGCACGATGGTTTCCTGGTCGGGGCAGCCGGGATCGGGACAGGCGATCTCGTTGACGGCCAGGGCATCGTCGGGCCCGAGGCCGAGCCGGTCACGGAGGGTGGCTTTCAGCGCCGAGGCCACGGCCGCCCGCTCGGCCGACCGGGCTCTGAAGGATTTGAGGCTGACGAAGGCCATGGGTGCGCCCTCCACGACCATCCGCCAACGGCGACGGCGATCAGCCGCGGCTTGAAACAGTGTTGCATCTCCGCGTCAACAACCGCCGCGATCGTGCGGTCCGTCGGCAGGGAATCTGGCGCGTGCCGGTGCGAAGTACGTGGGGGTGGATGCTGTCCCGCATTTTCGTTCCACGCATTGCAACGATCGCTGGGTTCGCCCGTAATGCACCCGGCACCGGAGGGCCGGTGCCGGCCCGAGAACGGTTGCGGGTCTGCAAGCTATTCGTCAGGTGGGAGTATCGGTGTCTTGCGACACTGGAGGGAAGGACCGGGCGACCGGCGCAGCTATCATCACGGCAACCTCAAGGAGGCCCTGATCGAAGCCGCACGGCGATTCATCGCCGAGCGGGGCATCGGCGGGTTCACCCTCGTGGAGGCCGCGCGTCTCGTCGGCGTCACACCGGCCGCCCTCTACCGTCACTTTCGCGGGCGAGAGGCCCTCCTCGAAGAGCTGGCCGGGCGCGGCTTCAACGAACTGGCGGAACGCTTGGCCCGCGCCCTCACCTCGCGCGGCACGCCCCTCGAGCGCTTCACGCGGATGGGCGAGGCCTACCTCGCCTTCGCGGAGGACGAGCCCGCCTACTACGCCGCGATCTTCGAGACGCGGGGGGTCCACGCCGCGCCCGAATCGACGGACCGGCCCAGCCCGTTCGATTTGCTGGTCGAGGCCCTTCAGGCGACCTTCACCGAGGGGTTCGCGGGTGTGACGCCGCGCTTCATCGCCCTGGAGGTCTGGGCATTGGCCCACGGCATCGCGACCCTCGCATCGGCGGGACATCTCCCCTCCGGCCCCGGCATCCCGGACAAATACGAGTTGCTGCGCGCGGGCGTTCTCGCCCTGGTTCACGGGGCGGCCCCCCGCGAGAGGTCCGCCCCCCGGGATTGAGAAGCCCGGCGGCCGCCCTTGAAAGCTGCTCGCGCCGTTCGCATGTTAACGCTGTTCACATGAACGCGGAGCTTGCCCGTGAACACGACCACGACCCCTCCTTTCGCCACCGGCCGCGCCTGCCGCTCCGGTCCCTTCCCCCGCCGGTCCTTCGAGATCGGCGCCATCGTCGTCGGCTTCATCTACTGGTGGCCGATTGGCTTGGCGCTCCTCGCCTGGAAGTTCGCAGGCTATCCGGCCTTCAACGAGTTGCGTGACAGTGCCCGCCGGGGCTTCGGCGGTTTCGAGAATGCCCGGCCCGTCTCGCGCTTCGCCCGCGCCTTCGAGGCCGCCAACCGCGGAAGCGGGAACGCCGCCTTCGACGAGTACCGCCGCACCGAACTCGACCGGCTCGAAGCCCAACGTCGGGCCCTCGAAGAGGAAAGCCGCGCCTTCGCCGCCTTCGTCGAGGAGCTGAAGCGGGCCAAGGACCGCGAGCAGTTCGATGCGTTCATGGCCCAGCGCCGGGCCTCCGGCCAGGACGGCACCCGCTCCGTCTGACGCCCGCGAGTACCTTCGCGACGATGACGGATCCTCCCACCGCGCCGGGCCCCACGGGTCCGGCGCGGTTTTTTCGTACGGCCGTCGCGAATCGTTGCGCCCCGGCGTCGCCTCCGGCAAAGCTGCGCCATCCGGATGGGGAGGGGCGATGTCGGCGGATCGGGTGACGGTGGTCGGGCATCCCCTGGTGCAGCACAAGCTGACCCTGATGCGGGACAAGGAGCGCTCGACCCAGGGGTTCCGGCGGCTTCTCAACGAGATCGGGATGCTGCTCGCCTACGAGGTGACCCGCGACCTCCCCCTCGAACCCGTCGAGATCGAGACGCCGATCGGGCCGATGAGCGGCCGCCAGATCCAGGGCAAGAAGCTCGTCCTCGCCCCCATCCTGCGGGCCGGGGTCGGCTTTCTGGATGGGATGCTCTCCCTCGTGCCCTCGGCGCGCGTGGCGCATATCGGCCTCTACCGCGACCCCGAGAGCCTGGAGGCGGTGGAATACTACTTCAAGGCTCCGTCCGACCTCGCGGACCGGACGGTTCTCGTGCTCGATCCGATGCTCGCCACCGCCAATTCCGCCATCGCCGCCCTCGATCGGCTGAAGGCCCGGGGTGCCGTGGATCTGCGCTTCGTCTGTCTGCTCGCCGCCCCCGAGGGGCTCGCGAAGCTGGGGCAGGCCCACCCCGATGTGCCCGTCTGGACCGCGTCCATCGACAGCCATCTGAACGACCACGGCTACATCGTCCCGGGCCTGGGCGATGCCGGCGACCGGATGTACGGCACCCGCTGAGCGGCCGCCGCGCTTGCCGCCGCGGTTGAAGCGCGCATCTACCCCCAGGAAACGACGGCCCCGGACGATGGGGCGAACGGGAGATCCCACATGGCCGCCAGTCCGAGCTTGCCCGAATCCATGCGCCGCATCCGCTACGACGGCACCGGCGCTCCGGACGTGATCGGGATCGAACAGGCGCCGGTGCCTTCCCCGAGCGCGGGCCAGGTGCTCATCGAGGTGGTCGCGGCGGGCGTGAACCGGCCGGATGTCGCCCAGCGCCAGGGGGCCTATCCGCCGCCGCCCGGCGCCACGGAGATCCCGGGCCTCGAAGTGTCGGGGCGGATCGTCGCCCTCGGCGAGGGTGTCCAGGGCTTGTCTCTGGGGGACGAGGTTTGCGCCCTCGTCATCAGCGGCGGCTATGCCGAATACGCGGTTGCCGAGGCGGGCCATTGCCTGCCGCGACCGGACGCCGTCTCCCTCGTGGATGCCGGCGGCCTGCCCGAGACCTTCTTCACCGTCTATTCGAACGTGATTCAGCGGGGCCGCCTCGCCTCCGGGGAGACGTTCCTGGTCCATGGCGGATCGAGCGGCATCGGCGCCACCGCGATTCAGATCGCCAAGCTCTTCGGCGCGACCGTCTTCGCCACGGCGGGCTCGGCCGACAAGTGCCGCTTCTGCGAGGACCTCGGGGCCCACGCCGCCATCGACTACAAGCAAGCGGATTTCGTGGAGGAGGTGAAGCGCCTGACAGACAAGCGAGGCGTGGACGTGATCCTCGACATGATCGGCGCGGCCTACCTCGCCCGCAACCTCAAGTCCCTCGCCCAGGACGGGCGCCTCGTGATGATCGCGCTGATGGGCGGGTACAAGGTCGATGGCCTGAACATTTCGACCATCATGACGAATCGCCTGACCTTCACGGGCTCCACCCTCCGGCCCCGGCCAAAGGCCGCGAAGGCCGCCATCGCCGACGGCCTGCGCAAGGACGTGTGGCCGCACCTTGCCAGCGGCCGCATCCGCACGGTGACCCACGCAACCTTTTCGCTGGAGGAGGCGAAAAGGGCGCACGAACTCATGGAATCGAGCGCGCATCTCGGAAAGATCCTGCTGACCACCGGGCGCTGAGCGTCCTTGCCAACCGGAACCGCCCCAGCGACCGCCGCGTTGGCGGCGGTAACGAGATTGTGTCGCGGCCGGCTGATGGCATGTCGCGTCAAGACAGCAAGGAGCGACCGATGGCCGAGAAACTGACCACGACGGAGGGCCGTCAGGGCGAGCGCAACAGCAAGCCGGTCCTGTGGGTGCTGCTGGGAAGCCTCGCGCTTATGGCCGTCGCCACGATCGGGCTGCTGACCTGGAACGGCGCCAATTCCCCGAAGGATTGGGCGTCTCAGAGCCAGGATGCGTCCCGCAAAGAGATCACCGGCTCCGTGACCGGTACGGGCGGCACGTCCACCTCGAACTCGACCGCGGTGCCGGGTGGCAACCCGTCCTATCCCCAGCCCGCGCAGAAGAGCGCGAACGACGCGAAGTAAGCTCTGAAAAAGGCCGGGTGCGCCGAGTACCCGGCCTTTTGCGTGCCGAGACTACGGCCCGTGCTCAGGTCGTCCGCCGTCGCTGCGCTACAGGTGTCGTGCTGGCCGGGATAACCCTCAGCGCGTCGGAACCGGGTTCGGACCGCGATAATCGTAGAAGCCGCGCTTCGTCTTCCGCCCGAGCCAGCCGGCCTCGACGTACTTCACTAGCAGCGGACAGGGCCGGTACTTCGAATCGGCCAGTCCCTCGTAGAGCACCTGCATCACCGAAAGACAGGTATCGAGGCCGATGAAGTCGGCGAGCTGCAACGGCCCCATTGGATGGTTGGCGCCGAGCTTCATCGCCGTATCGATGGACTCCACGGAGCCGACGCCCTCGTAGAGCGTGTAGATCGCCTCGTTGATCATCGGCAGCAGGATGCGGTTGACGATGAAGGCCGGAAAATCCTCCGACATCGTCGCGGTCTTGCCGAGCTTGCCGATGAACCCCTTGGCCGCCTCGTAGGTCGTGTCCTCGGTGGCGATGCCGCGGATCAGCTCCACGAGCTGCATCACCGGCACCGGGTTCATGAAGTGAATGCCGATGAACCGTTCCGGCCGGTCCGTCGCCGCCGCGAGGCGGGTGATGGAGATGGACGAGGTGTTGGTTGCCACCAGCGCCTCGGGCGAAAGGTGCTGGCAGAGGTTCGTGAAGATGTCGCGCTTGGTCGCCTCGTGCTCCGTGGCGGCCTCGATGACGAGATCGCAGGGCGATAGCTCCCCGAAGGTCGCCGCGCTCGTGATCCGCTCCCGGGCGGCGTGGCTCTCGGCCTCGTCCAGCGAGCCCTTCGAGACGAGGCGGGAATAGCCCTTCTCGATCGAGTCGATGCCCGCCGCGAGGCGGGCGGGATCGCGGTCGTTCAGCACAACGTCGAGACCCGCCGCCGCGCAGACCTGCGCGATGCCGCTGCCCATCTGGCCCGCGCCGATGATGCCGACCCGCTTGATCTCGATGACCATTTGAAGACCTTTTGCCCCCGATCCGCGCCCGTCGCACCGTCGGCCTGCGGAGGGGCCGGACGGTGTGCTGGCGCGAGCAACGAAACGCCGTCCGGCTATCTAGCCCAATCTCATGCCGCGAAGGAACCCGGCTGGCCCGTGCGGTGCAACAAACCCGGCAAAAGACCGTGCGGTCCCCGCCCCGCATCGGGGCGAGGACGAATTGGCGATGCTACTTGGCCTTGCCGATCTCGGACTGGAGTTCCGGCACGACCTGGAACAGGTCGCCGACGAGTCCGTAATCCGCCACTTGGAAGATCGGCGCATCCTCGTCCTTATTGATGGCGACGATGACCTTCGAGTCCTTCATCCCGGCGAGGTGCTGGATGGCGCCGGAAATGCCGACGGCAACGTAGAGATCGGGGGCGACCACCTTGCCGGTCTGGCCGACCTGCCAGTCGTTGGGAGCGTAGCCCGCGTCCACCGCCGCGCGCGAGGCGCCTACGGCCGCGCCGAGGCTGTCGGCCAGGGGCTCGATGAGCTCGTGGAACTTCTCGGAGGAGCCGAGGGACCGGCCGCCGGACACGATAATCCGCGCCCCCGCCAGCTCCGGCCGGTCGGACTTCGCGATCTCCTCGCTCTTGAAGGTCGAGCCTGCCGCCGCGCCCGCGCCGGAGGCCGCCTCGACCGGGGCCGCCGACCCACCTTCGCCCGTCGGCTTGAAGGCGGCGGCGCGGACCGTGACGACCCGCTTGGGTCCCGGTGCCTGGACAGTCTGGATGGCGTTGCCGGCGTAGATCGGCCGCTCGAAGGTGTCGGCCGAGACGACCTTGATGATGTCCGAGACCTGGGCGACATCGAGGAGCGCCGCCACGCGGGGCAGCACGTTCTTGCCCGTGGTCGTCGCCGCCGCCACGATGGTGTCGTAGGGGCCGGCCACAGCCGCGATCAGCGCGGAGACCGGCTCGGCGAGGTCGTGGTCGTAGGCGGCGTCCTCGGCCAGCAGCACCTTCTCGACCCCGTCGAGCTTGCCGGCGGCCTCGGCGGCGGCCTTGGCGGTGCTGCCCGCAACGAGGGCGTGGATCGGCGCGCCGATGTCCTTGGCGGCGCTGAGCGCCTTGAGCGTGCCGTCCTTTACCTGTCCGTCGGCGTGCTCGACAAAAAGAAGCGTGGTCATGTGTGGGGAACCCCGTATGCGGTGGGCCGCGCTCGACCGCCGGAGCGGGAGCGCGGGCGAGGGATCGTCAGGCTCAGATTACTCCGGCCTCGGTCTTCAACTTCTGGACGAGTTCCGCAGCGGACCCGACCTTGATGCCCGCGGAGCGCCCGGCGGGCTCCACCGTCTTCAGCACCGTGAGCTTGGGCGACACGTCGACGCCGAGCGCCTCCGGGTTCAACTCGTCGAGGGGCTTCTTCTTCGCCTTCATGATGTTGGGCAGCGAGGCGTAGCGCGGCTCGTTGAGGCGCAGGTCCGTCGTGACGATGGCCGGGAGGTTGAGTGTCACGGTCTGCAGGCCGCCGTCCACCTCGCGGGTCACGTCCAGGCTGCCCTCGCCCATCTCCACCTTGAAGGCGAAGGTGCCCTGCGGCCAGCCGAGGAGGGCGCCGAGCATCTGGCCCGTCTGGTTCGAATCGTCGTCGATGGCCTGCTTGCCGAGGATGACGAGCTGCGGGCTCTCCTTCTCGACAACGGCCTTGAGCAGCTTGGCGACGGCCAGCGGTTCGCAGGTAACGTCGGTCTTGATCAGGATGGCGCGGTCGGCGCCCATCGCCAGGGCCGTGCGCAGGGTCTCCTGGGCCTGCTGCGGGCCGATCGAGACGGCCACGATCTCGGTCGCCTTGCCCTTCTCCTTCAGGCGGATCGCCTCCTCGACGGCGATCTCGTCGAACGGGTTCATCGACATCTTCACGTTGGCGAGTTCGACGCCCGAGCCATCCGGCTTCACCCGGATCTTCACGTTGTAGTCGACGACCCGCTTCACGGGCACCAGAACCTTCATGGCGCTCTCGATCCTTCCCGTTGATCTTCTCGTCCGGGGCGGGGTCCGTCGCGCAGGGCGCGCGTCACCGGCCGCCTCGAAAGGCGGCGGGACCGTAGCGGCCACATTTCTGCCTTGTCAACGCAGGGCTGCAAGGCGCGTCGCCGCTGGCCCGCGTGCGGTCAGCGATTCGCGCCCGGAACCCAGAGGACGTCGTCCTCGCCGTTGCGGTTCGCGGCCCGGCTGGCCACGAAGAGGAAGTCGGACAGGCGGTTCAGGTAGCGCACCGCCTCGGGCGAGATGACCTCGCCCTCCGTCTCGGACAGCCGCACGGCGAGGCGTTCCGCCCGGCGGCACACGGTGCGGGCGAGGTGGAGCGCGGCGGCGCAGGGCGAGCCGCCGGGCAGCACGAAGGACTTGATCGGCGGAATCGTGGCGTTGAGGGCGTCGATGTCGCGCTCCAGCCGCTCGACCTGGGAGGGAACGATCCGCAGGGGTTCGTAGGGCAGCTTCTCCGGCCCCTCGGGCGTCGCAAGATCGGCACCGAGATCGAAAAGGTCGTTCTGGACGGCGCCGAGCATCCGGTCGAGGTGCTCGTCCGCATGGAGGCGGGCGAGGCCGATGCAGGAGTTGGTCTCGTCCACCGTGCCGTAGGTCTCGACCCGGAGGTCGCCCTTCGAGCGGCGCTGTCCGTCGGCCAGGGCGGTGGTGCCCTTGTCGCCGGTGCGCGTGTAGATCCGGTTCAGCGTGACCAAGACTGCCCCCAAGCGGTCCACGCCCCGGTCCGGGCGCGGCGCGCCGTCAGGGGGCTCGTACCGGTCGTCTCACGTCCGACGCCCGCTTGTCCACTCCGGCCGCGGCCTCAGAACGTGTAGCCGATCTTCCCGCCGTAATTCGTCAGGCCGCGGTTGTTCGCGCACAGGCCGGCGTTCGACATGTGCTCGATCGTGGCCATGATGCTCCAGTGCTCGGTGATGCGGTAGCCCAGCGCCGCCGCCTCGCGGAACAGCGGGGAGCAGCCGAGCGTGTTGAAGCCGTAGGGTGTCTGAGCCTTCGGACCGGTGTAGCCGTTATGGGCCGCGCCGCCGAAGAAGCCGTCGATGAAGACCTTGCGGCCCAGCGTCTCCGGGAAGACCTCGAGCGTCCAGGTGGCGCCGAGGTATGCGTAGCTCGTCCGGCCACCGGTGTTGTAGCTGCCGCCCACCGTCGGGCGCGGGATGAACGCCTGCCAGAACGGATCCTGGAACACGAGCGGCTTGGCGAACAGGATCTCGCCGTTAATGTTCTCCTTGGCGAAGCCCCGGGCCTTGCCCTCGGCGCTGCCGGGATCCTGCACCGCGCCGCCGAGGCGGAGTTCCGACACGATGCTCAGGGGCTGGACCGGCGCGTAGTAGGCGGCGGGCGCCGGGGCCGCGCCGAGGTCGGCCGCCTGGGCCGAGACGAACGACGCGCCGAAGACGAGGCCGATGACGGAGACGCGGGAGAGGGCGGTCATGCGAACCCGAGAGATCGACGGAACGGAAAGCGAAGTGCGCAACCGTAACATGAACATCTCGGCCGCAATGGGCCGTCATCCCGCAACGGCCCGAAAAACCCCGGCCTGCGGCTCCGGGGTCACACCTTCCGCCGCGTTCAGGCGGAGCGCCACCAGACGACGCCCATGATCACGACGATCGCTACGAACTGAAGGATCACCCGCAGGCGCATCAGCCGCTGGGAGATGTTGGGGCTCCCGCCGCGCATCATGTTGGCGAGGCCGAGAACGAGGACCACCGCGACGGCGATGCAGGCGAGGAGGACGACGGTGTTCGACGACATCAGGAGGATCCCGGGCGGCGCCTCTTAGGCAAGCGCAGGCGCAGCTATAACTCCCGGCGGCGCGGCGCGCAGCCCACCCCGCCATCCGCGATGTCGCGGGGTGGGCTGCGCAGCGGGATCAGGAGGCTCATTCCTCGCCGGACCGAGCGGGCCCCTTGGGCGCGGCGTTCGCGAAACGGAGGGTCACGACCCGGCCTTGCGTCGGCGGGTCGGCGAGTTTGGCGCGGAAGCGGGCGGATTCACCCGCGCCGAGGACGCTTCGGGGCGCCGGTGCGGAGAAGGTCGTCACGGATTTGCCGGCGGCGTCGCTCACCGTCACCGCGATCGGCGGCATCGGCACGACGCCCCGCCCGACGCCGACCACGTCGCCCTCGACGACGAGTTCCCGGGGCTGCTCGTCCTCGGCGGAGCTCTGGTAGGCCACGACGTCGCGGATCTCGAGGCCGCGCCGGTTCACGGGCAACCCGATGGCGCCGAAGAGCGCCGCGCTGCGCGGTATGACGCCCACGATCTGCGCGCGGGCGAGGCAGGCCACCGGCAGGCTGGCGAGGAGGCCGAGGCCGAGGAAGGCCGCGGGCGTCAGCGGCAGGGATTTGGCGCCCCGCGACGGGCGCTTGCCGCCGGCCCGCTTCGTCGGCTTCCGGGACGTGGCCGACTTCGTCCGCCGGATCGTGGCCGGCGCCCCGGCGGCGGCCTCTGCGGCGGCCTCTTGGGCCATCGCCGATTCGCGCACGGACGAGGCCGCCTCGGCCCAGGCCGCCTCCGACACGGGGTCGCCGGAGGCGGCGCCCGCGAGGACCTCCGCGGGCTCCTCGCCCTCGGCGAGGGCATCGGTGGGCGACAGGAACCACGTTTCCCGGCAGGCGGCGCAGCGCACGGACCGGCCTTCCGGCCCGATCTTCGCCGCGTTGATGCGGTAACTGCTGGCGCAGGTCGGACAGGTGATCAACATCGGCGGAGCACCCGGCGCGTCGGCCCCGGCAAATGAGCACGGGGCGAACGAAAAAATCTTGAGGAAGCGTGGCAGGACACGGTTAACCTGCCGTGAATCGCCCGCGGCGGCGGCGGGCCTTGAAAATCTCGGCCCGTCCGGCGAAGGCGGGACGACATTCACCCGATCGTCCGTGCGGCCCCCTCGGCGCCGTGCGGGCCATCGATCGAAGTTCGTGAAACGCGCCCCCCGGCGCGGGACCGGCTCCGGGCCCGGTTGAGGGCGGGGGCGGCGAAGCGGCGGGACGGCGTTGAACGTTCAGGCAAACACGAAGAGCCTGTTGCCGGGGGCCGAGCGGCCCGTGGTGCAGTTCGAGCACGTGGGGATGCGCTACGGCCTCGGGCCCGAGGTGCTGTCCGACGTGAGCTTCCGGATCGCACCGCGCTCCTTCCAATTCCTCACCGGCCCCTCGGGCGCGGGCAAGACGACTTTGCTGCGCCTCATCCTCCTCTCCGCCCGGCCGACCCGCGGCACTGTCGCGATCTTCGGCGAGGAGGTCTCCGGGATCTCCAGCGACAAGCTCACCGCCCTGCGGCGGCGGATGGGTGTGGTGTTCCAGGATTTCCGCCTGCTCGACCACCTCACCACCTACGAGAACGTGGCGCTGCCCCTGCGCGTGCAGGGCCGGTCGGAGACGAGCTATCGCGCGGAGGTGGTGGAGTTGCTCCGCTGGGTCGGCCTCGGCGAGCGGATGCACGCCCTGCCCCCGCTGTTGTCGGGCGGGGAGAAGCAGCGCGCGGCCATCGCCCGCGCCCTCATCGCCCGGCCGGACCTGCTCCTCGCCGACGAGCCCACCGGCAACGTCGATCCCGCCCTCGGGCGGCGCCTGCTCCGCCTCTTCCTCGAACTGAACAAGCTCGGGACTTCCGTGATCATCGCCACACACGATTTCGGCATCATGGATGCCGTCGATGCCCGGCGCATGGTGCTCGACAGCGGCCGCCTGCGGATCGAGGAATGAATATCGCTGCCAAGGCACGGGCCCGCGCCGGCGCGGCGGGCTCCCCCGATCCCACGCTGCCCGTCAACCTCCGGCGCAATGCGCCGCTGGTTCCGACGGACACGGCCGCCAGCCGTTCGCTGGCAGCGGTCATTGCGATCCTGACCTTTTTGGCCGGGCTTTGCGCGGGGGCGGCGGAACTCGTCGCGTCCAACGCGACGCAATGGCAGACCAGCGTGGCGCAGGAGGTGACGATCCAGGTGCGGCCCGGGGCCGGGCGCAACGTGGAGGCCGACGTCGCCCGCGCCGAGGCCCTGGCGAAGGAGGAGCCGAGCGTCTCCCAGACGCGGATCTTCTCCAAGGCGGAATCCGAGCGCCTGCTGGAGCCGTGGCTCGGCTCCGGGCTCGACCTCACCGACCTGCCCGTGCCCCGGCTGATCGCCCTGCGCATCGTCGGCGACAGGGCCGATCTCGGGCGCCTGCGGACGAAGATCGCCGCGGCGCTGCCCGGAGTCGCCACGCTGGATGACCATGGGCTCTGGCTCCAGCGCCTGTCGACGGCGGCGAACGCCTTCGTCGGCGTCGGCATCGGTATGGTGATCCTCGTGCTCATCGCCACGGGGCTGGCTGTCACCTTCGCCACGCGGGGCGCCATGGCGGGGAACCGGGAGGTGGTGGAGGTGCTGCACTTCGTCGGCGCCGGCGACGACTACATCGCCAAGGCTTTCCAGGCGCGCTTCTTCGGCCTTGGCCTGCGCGGCGGCGGCATCGGTGCAGGCTGCGCCATCCTGGCCTTCATCGTGGTGGGCTTGGTGATCCGTGCGACGCAATCGGGGCCGGCGGGGCAGGAGATCGAGGCCCTTTTCGGCGCCTTCCAGATCGGCCTGCGCGGCTATGTCTTCATCGCCCTCATCGGAGTGATCGCCTCGCTGGTCACGGGGGTCGTCTCGCGAATCACCGTGCGGCGCTACCTGGCCTGAAGGGCCTCACCATTCCGGCCCTGCACCGCCCGCCGGGGCGGTGTGGATTCGGAGGATATCCGCCGGACCCAGGCTCGTGCGGCCGGAGCGGGATCGCGGCTCCGCGAATCGACCGGATCGGCCCTCGCCCTAGATCGTCCAGCGGGAAGCGAGAATTCCGGCTCGCGAAGAGGTTGCGTCGATGGGGGCCGCACGGAGCGAAAGCGGCAAGAGACTTAACGAATTGGCAAGGGAATGGGTGAGTGATCTGTGGGCAGCCGGGGCGGCTGCCTCCACGGCGCCGCATTCGGCGCTAAGCTCCGGAGGATGAACCCGCGGATGACGCGCGCTCCCGTCTCCTTCACCGCCGATGCCATCGGCTGGACTTGGCACGGATGCGCGGCATCGCCCCGGTCCCGCGCGGTCCGCCATCCTTTGCGGACGCTGATCCTGGGCCTCGGCGCCGTCGTCGGCGGTCTGTGCTGCCTCGCATTCGCGGCCGGCTTCTTCCTCTTTGTCGCCGCCCTCGCCCGGCAGGAGCGTTCGCCCGACGGGCGGACGGACGGGATCGTCGCCCTGACCGGAGGGGCCCAGCGCATCGGCGACGCCATCAACCTCCTCGCCGCCGGCTACGGCCGCCGCCTGCTCATAACCGGCGTCAACGAGCGGACGAGCCGGGAGGAACTGGCCCGCCTGAACCCGACCCAGCGCGACCTGATCGCCTGCTGCGTCGATCTCGACTACCGGGCGCGCAACACGATCGGCAACGCCATCGAGACCCGACGCTGGATGCGGATGCACCACTTCAACACCGTCGCCGTCGTGACCTCGAACTACCACATGCCGCGGACCCTGATCGAACTCGATCATGCCCTGCAGGACAGCGACCGTATCGTCCCCCACCCGGTGGTGACGGACGGCTTCGATGCGGACACGTGGTGGCACAATCCGCCGACGGCACGGCTGGTGGCCTCGGAGTATCTGAAGTTCCTGGCCAGCTGGGTGCGCACCCGCTTCGAGACCGACCCGGAACGCTCCCGTGCCGCGATCCTGATCGGGCGCCGGAAGCCGGTGAAGATGGTCGCCGAACCGCTGATGCGCGGCGTGAACTGAGGCGCGCGGGCCCGGCTAGGGGTCCGGGGGGGGTATCACTCGCCCTTGCAGCGCTCGCGGATCGCCTGCGCGAATTCCTTCTCGGAAGTCTGGACCTGGGCGAGGCCCGTGGTCCGGTCGCTGCCGGAAAGGCAACGGCCGTAGACGGCCGCCACGCGGCGCATCGTGTCCACATGGCGCCGCCAAACGCGGCAGCTCTTGGCTTGGTCGGACAGGTCGGCCTGTTCGAGCTGGTCGATGGCTTGCCGCTGCATCGATTGAGCCACCACTACGTCGCGCGCGCAGGTGCCGTCGCCGCCCTGCGCGGCGGCGCCCACGACGGACGAGAGCAGGGCCACGACGAGGAGGGTCGGCCGTATCGGCATTCAGGCAGCCTCGGAGGCGGCGTTGCGGGTGAGGAGGGCGTAAAGCGCCCCCGCATCGCGGGCCGCGCGGATGCTGGCGAGCATTCCCGGCACGCGCAGGACGCGGGCGACCTGCGCCAGGGCCTTGAGGTGGTCCGCCCCCGCGCCCTCCGGCGCGAGGAGAAGGAAGGCGAGGTCCACCGGCTGACCGTCCAGCGCCTCGAAGTCCACCGGCCGGTCGAACCGGGCGAAGAGCCCGTGCAGGCGATCCAGCCCCGGCAGCTTACCGTGCGGGATCGCCACGCCGTCACCGATCCCGGTGGAGCCGAGCCGTTCGCGTTGGAGCAGCGTCTCGAAGACGGACCGGTCCGAGAGGGCGGGCAGGCGCCGTGCGGCCTGCCCGGCGAGGTCCTGCAACACCTGCTTCTTGGAGCGGGCACGCAGAGACGGGATCACCGCATCGGGATCCAGAAACTCGAGAAGTGGCATGGAGACCGTTGCCCCGTCGCCTGGCTCCAGTGGAGCCAGCCCCCTTCCAGACCGATAGGCAAGCCGAGAGGCCGGCATATCCCGTGTCCAATGGTCGGATGCAGGCGCCGGTTCCGGCTCTGTTCCGTCTGAGCCTGTGGGCTCAGGCTCCGGCGCCTGGGGGATCGACCCAACCGATGGCTCCGTCGCTCCGCCGGTATACGATGTTGACGCGCCCCGTGCCAGCATGGACGAAAACAATGACGGGCGATCCTGTCAGGTCCAGGGCCGTGACCGCCTCGCCGACGGTGCGGCGCTGCAGGGCCTTCGTGCTCTCGGCCACGATCGGCGGATGGGCGTCGCCCTCCACCTCGGGCTCGGCCTCGGGTTCATCGTCCTCCGGCGGGGCGAGGACCGCGTAGGCGGCTTCGAGGGCGCCATCCTTCGGCGAGTTGGCGTGCTCCTTCAGGCGGTGCTTGTAGCGCCGCAGCCGGGTCTCCAGCCGGTCGGCGGTCTGCTCGAAGCTGGCGCGGGGATCGTGGGCGCTGCCCACGGCTTCCATCGTCAGGCCGGAGACGAGGTGAAGCACGCAATCGGTGCGGAAGGCCGTGCCATCGCGGCGCAGTGTGACGTGGCCGGTGCATCCGTCCTGCATGTGGGTGTCGAGGTACTTCGACAGCGTCGCCGCCATCCTCTCCTCGACCCTGCTGCGGAGGCTCTCACCCAGGTCGACGCCGTGACCGGTGACGCGCAACGACCGCATGCTTCCTCCTCAGTTTTAGACCGCTCCGCGAATTAGAGAGCCGACTTCCGGCAAGTCAAATGATTCCGGGCCTGTCCGCGGGAGATCGGACCGTTTCGGGGACCCGCTGACCATCCGTTAACCATTGCGCCGCTAGCGTCGTGCCCGTTCCGCAGAGAGGTGTGCGATGACCGTTCTCCTCGTCCTGGCCGTCATTCCCCTGACGGTGGCGATCGTCCTGGCTCGTGGCGAGCCGGTTCGCACCATCAGTTGCCTATGCGCGATGAGCGTCGGGTGCTTCATCGCCTGCACCGGCCTCCTCGGCCTACTGCGCAACAGCCACCGGACCTGATTCCGGCCCCGCGGTTCAGCGCGCCCGCCTCGCGCCGAGGCGGGCATAGGCCGAGCGGTTGTTGCCATCGCAGCCGATGCAGATCCCCGGGTTCCACGGCCTGTCCACGCGCAGCAATCCCACGCTGAGCCGCTCCAGCGTCACCGATGCCGTGGCCTCCACGTCCCGGTCGCCGGGCTCGCGGCCATGCCTCGCCGGCTCGGCCGACGCACCTTGCGAAAGGGCGAGGACGATCAGGACAGGGGTGCAGCGCCGCGCACGAATGGCGCGCGCCGTCAGGGGATGTCGTCCGGGCATCGTGGTCTTCCGCGCGGGCCGCGGGCTTTGCCGTAATCGCAGGGAGAAGGGAAGCGGGCCTCATCCAGTTCCCGAGACTTCTGCAATCGGTGAGACAGGATCGCAACAGCGACTTATACGTACGATCATACCGGTGGATCGGTGATCCTCCACGGATAGACTTCGAGGAATCGGGCGGCGATGTCGCCGCCGCGGCACGGGCCGTGTCCAAGAGCCCTCCTCGCTCAGGACACAAGACGCAAGACGCGCGTTCGGCGGGTGTCAGACGTTCTCGTCCCCGGCGACGCCGGGCGACGCCTCGATGTCGGCTTGCTCCGGAGCGCTCGGGGCGTCCGGCGCGCGGGCGAGGCGCTGCGCGCAATCCCGCATGGCCTCCCGCGCATCGATGAGCGCATGTTCCAGATCGAGGACCCGCTGCCGCAATGCGACCATCGCGGCCTCGGACGAGTCGCTGGCCTGTCCCTGGGACTTCAGCGAGGTCAGGACGGCCTGGGCCGCGGAACGCGCCTCGTTGCGCTCCTCGATCAGCCGGTCGATCTTGCCTTCGGCGGATTCGGCCCGGCGCTTCCAGCCGTCCCGCGCGGCGGCGGCCTCGGCGGCTCGCAGGCGACGCTCGGTTTCGTCCAGCCGGGTGCGGAGAGCGGTCGCGTCCGCCTCGGCGTCGGACGCCCGGATCTCCTCGATTTCGAGGCGGTCCAGCGCGTCGCGGATGTTGCGGGCATCGTCCACGATGCCGTCATCGGCGAAGCAGTCGGCCAGGATGCGGAGCGCCCGGCGCTGTTCGTCGGTGAGTTCGGGCCGCTCTGCCGAAGCCGCCATGCGACGGGGATGAGTCACGCTGCCACCGCGATGTCGAGCCGTCCCATCAGGTTTAGCGACGCCGACGCGGCGATCCTACCGCCAACAGCCCCGGTTTGCGCGTCTCAGCCACGCCCTTGCTCCGTGGTTGTGCTTCGCTTCGTCCCGCTTGTCATAGGCCGAACCGGTTAACGGCGCGACCTCGCGGCGACAGCCTGCGCGTGCAGATGCGGCTTGAGCAAGGCACTTCGACGATCGGCTGCAGGCTGTGTGGGCAACGCGCACGCGATTGGTCAGCGGCTGGCGTGAGCAGACAACATGCCTAGCCGCCGCCACGGCTGCTCTTGTGTCCGTCCACCTCACCCTGCGGTCACAATCCGTAATGTCTGCGGACGACGCGCCTTCGGCGGTACCGAGCAACGGATCGGACACGCGGAACTGAACGCATTGAGGGGGCGAGGGACTCGGCGGCTTCGGGACCCAGCCAAGTCGTAGTTAGTGTGGTCGGAGTGGCAGGATTTGAACCTGCGACCCCCACGTCCCGAACGTGGTGCGCTACCAGACTGCGCTACACTCCGAAGGCCGGTGGGCGAGTTCGTCTCCGACCGGCGAGGCGGCTTATAGCGACGCCCTCACCGGGCCGCAAGCGCCCTGACGTCATTTCTCGGCGATGGTGTCCGCCCAGCCCGGTGCGAGGTGTTCGACCGTGATGCGCGCCGCCTCCGTGGTCACGGCCACCGTGGCCTCCGTCCCGGGCGGCGCGGAGATCTCCGCGAGGGTCCAGCCCGTCCCGATTCCTACCTGCCGCAGCATGAGCGGCGGCTTCGGTGGGACGGAGACGGAAAAGCGGGAGAGCGGGAGGGAAAGCCCCGTGCCGAGCGCCTTCACCACGGCCTCCTTCCGCGTCCATAGTCCGAAAAAAGAAGCCTCGACGGCGGGAGGGGGCAACGCCGCCAGCGCCGCCGTCTCGTCGGCGGCGAAATGGCTGCCGGCAATGCGCAGGGCATCCGCCAACGGTCGCCGCGCCTCGATATCGACACCGATCCTCGTCCCCCGTACGAAACCGATGACCGCGTGATCGCCGGAATGGGACAGGCTGAAATCGAGCAGCCCCTCCCCCGGTCCGACGAGGAAGGGGCGGCCGCCCTCTTCCCGGGCGAAGGCGAGGATCGACGGGGAGGCCGCCAGCGCCTGTCCCAGGATCATCCGCATCGCGGCGTGGCTCGCGATGAAGCGCCAACGGTCGGCCTCCCGCAGGAATCGCCCGGCGCGCTGCCTTTCCTCGCCGTCGAGGACGGCCTCGCAGGCGGGAAGGGAGGCCGGATCGATCCGCAGATCCACCACCACGACGGTCGCGTGCGTCATGCCGCCCTCCGGTTCTGGCCTCGAAGGTGTGAACGGATCGACGGTCCCTCCCTCCCCGGCCCGCGCCGATGCGCTAGAAGCGCCCCATGAGCGCCGCGCAGCCCGACCTGTCCCGCCTGACCCCCGACGAGGCCCGCGAGGAGCACGCCCGGCTCTCCGAGCAGATCGCGGAGGCCGACCGGCTCTACCACCAGGAGGACGCGCCGGAGATCTCCGACGCCGAGTACGATCAGTTGCGGCGGCGGCTGGAAGTCATCGAGGCCGCCTTTCCCGATCTCGCCGGGACTGGCGCGGCGAGCGCCTCGGTGGGCGCCAAGCCCTCGGAGAAGTTCGCCAAGGTCCGCCACGCCGTGCCGATGCTGTCCCTCGGCAACGCCTTCGCCCCCGAGGAGGTGGAGGATTTCGTCACGCGGGTCCGCCGCTTCCTCGGATGGCCCGACGACAAGCCCCTCGCCTTCACCGCCGAGCCGAAGATCGACGGCCTGTCCCTGTCGCTGCGCTACGAGAAGGGCCGCCTCGTCACCGCCGCCACCCGGGGCGACGGCGAGGTGGGCGAGAACGTCACGGCGAACGCCGCCACCGTCCACGACATCCCGCAGACGCTCGGCGGCAGCGGCTGGCCGGATGTCTGCGAGGTTCGGGGCGAAGTCTATCTGTCGCATGGGGATTTCGCCGCGATCAATGCCCGCCAGGAGGCCGCCGGCAAGCCCCTCTTCGCCAACCCGCGCAACGCGGCCGCGGGATCGCTGCGCCAACTCGATCCGGCGGTGACGGCCTCCCGCCCCCTGCGGTTCTTCGCCTATGCCTGGGGCGAGGTCTCCGACGCGATCGCCGGCACGCAATCCGGCGTGCTGGAAAGGTTCGCGGCCTGGGGCCTCCCGGTGAACCCGCGCACGCGCACCTTCACCGACACCGGGGGAATGCTCGCCCATTACGCCGCCATCGCCACGGACCGGGCTCATCTCGGCTACGACATCGACGGCGTGGTCTACAAGGTCGATGACATCGCCCTGCAGAAGCGGCTCGGATTCGTCTCGCGCTCGCCCCGCTGGGCTCTGGCGCACAAGTTCGCCGCCGAGGAGGCGACGACGGTGCTGGAGGACATCGTCATCAATGTCGGGCGCACCGGCTCCCTCAACCCGTTGGCCAAGCTGCGCCCGGTCACGGTGGGCGGCGTCGTGGTGTCGAACGCGACGCTCCACAACGAGGGGTACGTGAAGGGCGTCGGCGCCGACGGCGAGCCCATCCGCGAGGGCCGGGACATCCGCGTCGGCGACACGGTGACGGTGGTCCGCGCCGGGGACGTGATCCCCAAGGTGAGGGATGTCGACCTCGCCAAGCGCCCGGCCGATGCCAAGCCCTTCGCCTTTCCCGACCATTGCCCCGCCTGCGGCAGCCGCGCAGCGCGGGCGATCAATCCGCGCACGGGCAAGCTCGACGCGGTCCGGCGCTGCACCGGCGGCCTGATCTGCCCGGCGCAGGGGGTGGAGCGGCTGAAGCATTTCGTCTCCCGCAACGGCTTCGACATCGAGGGCTTCGGCGAGACCTATATCGAGGTGCTGTTCGAGGCGGGGCTCGTGCGCCAGCCGGCGGACCTGTTCCGGCTCGATTTCGAGAAGCTGAAGGCCGCCGTGGTGGCCCGGCGGGAAGCCCTGTCCGCCGAGCGGCGGGCCGGCGCCGAACCGCCGAAGAAGGCCACGAAGAAGAAGGGCGACGACGAGGACAAGGCGATCAAGAATCTCCTCGCGGGCGTCGAGGCCCGCCGCACGATCCCCCTCAACCGGCTGCTCTTCGCGTTGGGCATTCCGCAGATCGGCGAGGCGACCGCCAAGGCGCTGGCGAAGCGCTACGACGACATGCCCGCCCTCATCGCGGGAATCGAGGCGGCCGCGGAGGGTCAGGGCGGGCCGGACTGGATCGAGCTCACGACCGTACCCCGGATCGGCCCGACGACCCGCGACAAGCTGCTCGAGGCGCCCCCTCCCCCCGCCGAGGGTGAGGCTCCGGGTGAGCCGGTCCGTCTGACGGCGAGCCAGCGGGACGCCCTCGTGGCGCATTACGGCGACGAGGACACGGCCCGCGCGGCGATAGGCCGGGCGGCCGGCCAGATCCCGAAGGACGCCTACCGCGTCTTCGCCGACGACGGCGAGATCGGCCCCGTGGCCACCGACGCCCTGATTCAGTTCTTCGCCGAACCGCACAACGCGGACGCGGTGGGCGAACTCCTCGGGCAGGTCCGCACCGAGCCGATGGAGCGCGCGGGTGCCTCCAGCGCCTTCGCCGGCAAGACGGTGGTCTTCACCGGCTCCCTTGAGCGCATGACCCGCAACGAGGCAAAGGCCATCGCCGAACGCCTCGGGGCCAAGGTCTCCGGCTCCGTCTCGGCCAAAACCGACCTCGTCGTGGCGGGTCCCGGCGCCGGCTCGAAGCTGAAGGACGCCGAGAAGCACGGCGTGAAGGTCGTGAGCGAGGCGGATTGGCTCACGATGGTCGAGCAGGGTTGAAGCGGGAGTCGCCGGCGGCGTAAACCGGGAGCTACAGCCCGCCGCCCCTCGCCCCATGATCACCCTCGCCCTCGACTTCGAGACCGCCAACGAACGGCGCGACAGCGCCTGCGCCGTCGGCCTCGCCTGGATCGAGGGCGGTCACGTCGTGCGGCGGGTGAGCCACCTCATCCGGCCGCCGGAGATGCGGTTCTCGCCCGGCAACATCCGCGTCCACGGCATCCTGCCGGCGGATGTGGCGAACGAGCCCGGCTTCGGGGAGGTGATGGCGCCCTACCTCTCGGACCTGTCGAGTGGGGTGATCCTCGCCCACAACGCCACCTTCGACATCGGCGTGCTGCGGTCCGGCCTGCGGCGGGCGGGCCTCGCCATCCCGAACCTGTCCTACCTCTGCACCGTGCAGATCGCCCGGCGGGTCTTCCCCGCACCGGAGGGGTGCGGCCTCGGCAAGGTCGCCCGCCGACTCGGGATCGCCTTCGAGCACCACGATGCCGGCGAGGACGCCTATGCCTGCGCGCGCATCGCCCTCGCCGCCATGGCGGAGACCGGGACGGGGGATATCCACGACCTCGCCGACGCGATCGGCGTGCCCGTCACCCCCGTTCCGGGGTGGCTCGCGGACCGGGCGCCGGTGATCGAGCGGACAGCGTCGCCGAAGCCGTCCTCGGCCGCCCTGAGCTTCCTCATGCGCGGCTCCACCGGCAACCGCTACACCGTCACGTTGGAGGAGCGCACCAGCGGCGCGGTCCTGCGCTGCACCTGCATGGCGGGGCGCTTCGGCCAGCGCTGCCGCCACGTGAAGGCCCTGGAAATCGGCGACATCACCGATCTTCTCTCCGACAACCACACCGACCTCGCCGTGCTGGCGACGCGGATCGCCGGGGCGGCATGAGGCGTCAGGCGGCCCCGCCGTCGAGGCAGAGCCGGAAGGCGTCGAGCGCGCGGGGCACGTCGGCGGGTTCGATGTGCCGGTGGGTCACGAGGCGGAGGTGGGTCGTGCCGAGCGGGCGGACGCGCAGGCCCGCCGCATCGAGGTCCGCCACCCAGCGCTCGGCATCGCGCCCCGTGGCGGACACGTCCACCTGCACGATGTTGGTCCGCGGAATCGCCGCCGAGATCGGACCGCCGAGCGCGTTGAGGCCGTCGGACAGGTCGCGGGCGCGGGCGTGGTCCTCGCCCAGGCGATCGCCCATGGTCGTCAACGCCTCGAGACCGGCGGAGGCCATGAGGCCGACCTGCCGCTGTGTCCCGCCGATCATCTTGCGCAGGCGCCGCGCCGCCTCGATCACCGCCCGGTCACCGGCCAGCACCGCGCCGACCGGGGCACTGAGCCCCTTCGACAGGCACAGGGCCACGGTGTCCGTGTACCGCGCAAGCGCCGCCGGCTTCTCGCCGAGGGCAATGGCCGCGTTCGGCAGCCTCGCCCCGTCGAGATGGACGCGGGCGCCCCTCGCCCGCGCCAGGTCGGCCACGGCCTGCATATGCGCCAGCGGGGGCACCGTCCCGCCCGCCGCGTTGTGCGTGGTCTCCATCGCCACCATGGCCGTCCGCAGGGGGCTCGACGAGGGTCGCAGCGCCTCCGACAGCCGGTCGAGATCCATCGCGCCGTCCCGGCCCGGAAGTCCCAGCAGGAAGGCGCCGGTCAGCGTCGCCGCCCCGCGCTCGGTGGTGACCATGTGGGCCGAGGCTTCCAGCAACACCTGCTCGCTGCGCTGGACCTGCGCCAGCACCGCCAGGAGGTTGGCCATGGTGCAGGTCGGCACGAGCAGCGCGGCGTCCTTGCCGAGGATCGAGGCCGCGACCTCCTCCAGTTCCCGCGCCGTCGGATCGCCTTCCAGGCCGTCGTCGCCGAGTTTCGCCCGGCGCATCCGTTCATGCATCGCGGCCGTCGGGCGCGTGACGGTGTCGCTGCGCAGGTCGACCCGGTCGTCGCCGTCGAACTCGATCATCGATAGGCCGCCTCGTCACCGGAATCGGTGGGATTGGCGAGGGCGCGTTTCAGGACGTCGTTCATCGGCAATTCCAGGTTGATCCCCTTGGGCGGGATCGGCTGCTCGAAGTACTTGCGGTAGAGGCCCGCCACGGTGCCGTCCTTGATGAGTTCCACCACCGCCGTGTCCACCGCCGCCTTGAAGGCCGGATCGTTCTTCGGTTCGAGGATGCCGTAGGGCGCGAATTCCAGCCCTTTCGTCCCGATCACGAAGTCCTTCGGCTGCTTGGCGCCGGCGACGGAGGCATGGGCCAGGGCGTCGTCGTTGGCGGAACCCGCGGCGCGGCCGGTTTCGAGGAGCAGGAACGCTTCCGCCGTGTCCTTGGCCGGCAGGACCTGGATGTCGAGCTTGTCGCGGGCGCTCTCGCGCACCACGACACGCTGGGTCTGGCCCCCCGCCTGCGCCGAGATCGCCTTGCCCCGGAAGGTCGAGAGGTCGTTCACGTCCACCGTGCTGTCCTTGCGGGCGACGAGCACCACCTGCGTCACGAAGGTCGTCGGCGCGAAGCTCACCAGCTTATGCCGCTCCGGCAGATTGGTCGCGGTCCCGCATTCGAGGTCGATGGTCCCGTTGTCGATGAGCGGGATCCGGGTCGCCGACATGACCGGCGTGTACCGTACGTCGAGGGCCTTCAGGCCCAGGGCGGCCTTGAGCTTCTGCGCGACATGCTCGCATATCTCAAGGGTATAACCCACCGGCTTGGCATCGCCATCGAGGAAGGCGAAGGGCGGCGAGGCATCCGGGAAGCCAAGGGTGATGCGGCCCGTCTCGCGAATCCTGTCCAAACGACCGCTGCCTTCCGCCGAGGCGGGAGCAGTATTGAGCATTCCCAATCCGCAGACCACAACTGCAGTAAGGATTTTCTTCACCGCTCCACCTCCGGTTGCTCGACGGCGGCCCGTCTTCGACGGGGAATACGGTCGTCCGAGAGCTTGACGGTGCGATGGTAAGCTGGCTGCGAAACCGGCGTCCAATTCCGATTCACCACCCGCCCATACGGAAATGATATGACCTCCCGGCGCATGAGCTTCCGCCATATCGAGGCGTTCCGGGCGGTGATGGCCACCGGGTCGATGACGGAGGCGAGCCGGCGGCTGCACACGTCGCAGCCTCAGGTCAGCCGTCTGATCGGGCAGCTCGAAGGGATCACCGGTCTGCCGCTGTTCGACCGGGGCGGCAGTCGCCTGATCCCGACGCTCGACGGAACGCGGTTCCATGCGGAGGTCGAGCGTGCCTTCGTCGGCCTCGCCAGTCTGGAGGCGGCCGCCGGCCGCATCCGGGCCTTCGGCGCCGAGCGTCTCCGGGTCGCCGCCATGCCCCGGCTCGCGGGCGGCCTGCTGGCGCGGGCGGTCGCCCGCTTCCAGCTAGACCATCCCGGCGTCGTGGTCGCGATCCATTCGGGCGACGACGAAGCGGTGAACGAATGGATCGCCACGGGCTTCTGCGATGCGGCGATGACCATGGTCTACGGGGCCATGCCCGCGGCGGACCTCGACCACGTTCTGACACTCGATTGCGTGGCCGTCCTACCCCTGGGCCATCCGCTCGCAAATCGCCCATTGCTGACGGTGACGGACCTGCGGGGAGAGCCCTTCATCGCCGCCTCCCTCGGCAGCGCCCTGCGCGACCGGATCGATGGGATGCTGGCGGCGGCCAGAACCGAGGTGAGCGTCACGGCCGAGGCCGGTCTCGGCTCGGCGATCTGCGCCCTCGTGGCGGCGGGCCTCGGGATCAGCGTGATGAACCCCTTGGCCGCCTACGAGGAGGCGCTGGTCTCGCCCATCGCCATCCGACCCATCGCGCCGGCCCTGCCGGTGCACTTCGCCCTGCTCTTCCCGCCGGATCCCACGCGAAGCCGTCTGGCGCAGGCGTTCAGTGCCTGCGCGCGGACGGTCATGCTGGAGCAACTCACGCGGCTGCCGCAGGACGACGCCGCCGGCATCCGCCCGGGTCAGGCGGCCTGCTTGCCCGCCCCGTAGAACGTTCCCCCCGAAGCAGCCATCGCCGTCAGGCTGTCCGGTACCGCGAAGCGGGCGCCGTGCCGCGCCTCCAACTGCCGGGCCAAACCGATGAAGGCCGACGGGCCCATGAAGTCGATGTAGGAGAGCACGCCTCCGGTAAACGGGGCGAAGCCGAAGCCGAGGATCGAGCCGACATCCGCCTCGCGCGGGTCGGTGACGACCCCCTCGCCCACGGTGCGGGCGGCCTCCAGTGCCTGCACCACGAGGAGCCGGTGCTTCAGTTCGGTGAAGTCCACATCCTCGGGGGCGAGCCGGTCCGGCTGCAACTCCGCGAGGCCCGGCCAGAGGCGCTTCGGCGCGCCTTCGGGATAATCATAGAAGCCCTTGCGGTTCTTGCGGCCGAGGCGGCCCTCGCCCTCGACCATCCGCGTCAGGATGGTCTTCTGAGCGGGATCGACGGCCTGCGGGCCGACCTGCGCCTCCGTCGCCCGGGCGATCTTCAGGATCAGGTCGAGGGCCACCTCGTCTGTGAGGGAGAGCGGGCCGACCGGCATCCCCGCCTGCCGCCCTGCGCTCTCGATCATCGCCGGCGGCACGCCCTCGGCCAGCATCTTGTGGCCCTCCAGGAGGTAGGCGCCCACGCAGCGGTTGGCGAAGAAGCCGCGCGAGTCGTTGACCACGATGGGCGTCTTCTTGATCGCGCGCACGTAGTCGAGCGCCACGGCCACCGCCGCGTCGCCGGTGGCGCCGCCGCGGATGATCTCGACCAGCATCATCTTCTCGACGGGCGAGAAGAAGTGGATGCCCACGAACTGCTCCGGCCGCCGCGAATGCCGGGCGAGGCCGGTGATCGGCAGCGTCGAGGTGTTGGAGGCGAAGACGGTCTGCGGCCCGATCACCGCCTCGATCCGGCCGATCACCTCGGCCTTGACCCGCGGGTCCTCGAAGACCGCCTCGATGACGAGGTCGCAGCCCGCCAGCGCGCCGTAATCCGCCGTGGCGGTGATCCGGGACAGCAGCGCGTCCCGGTCGGCGGTCTTGGCGCGGCCCCGGTTGATCTGGCCGGTGATGAGGCCGTGCGCGTGGGCCTTGCCCTTCTCGGCCGCCTCGGCCGACTGATCGATCAGCACCACCTCGAAGCCCGCCTGGGCGGTGACGTAGGCGACACCCGCGCCCATGAAGCCGGCGCCGACGACGCCGACCTTGCGCAGCTGCGCCGGCGGCACGTCCTTCGGGCGGCGGGCGCCCTTGTTGAGTTCGCCCATGGAGAGGAACAGCGTGCGGATCATCGCCGCCGCCTCCTTGGTGCGGAGGATATGCGCGAAGTACCGGCTCTCGACCTTGAGGGCGAGGTCCATCGGCAGTTGCAGGCCCTCGTAGACGGATTGCAGGATCGCCTTGGCGGCCGGATAGTTGTCGTGGGTCTCGCGCCGGTAGATCGCGTTGGCCGGGGGCCAGATCATCATGCCGGCGGGCGAGTGGACGCGGCCGGACGGCGCCTTGAACTTCGGCACGTCCCAGGGCGCCACCGCCGAGCCGCCTTCGCGGATCCAGGCCCTGGCCCGCTCCACGATCTCGGCCGTCGGCGCCACGGCGTGGACGAGGCCCATGCCCTTGGCCATCGGCGCGCGGATCTGCTCGCCCTTGAACAGCATCTGGAGCGCGTCAGCGGTCTGCATCAGCCGGGCGACGCGCTGGGTGCCGCCGCCGCCGGGGAAGAGGCCGACCTTGATCTCGGGCAGGCCGACGCGGGTGCGCGGATCGTCCGACGCGATCCGGAAATGGCACGAGAGCGCCAGTTCGAAGGCGCCGCCGAGGCATAGGCCGGTGATCGCGGCGGCGAAGGGCTTGCCGCAGGTCTCGAGCCGCCGGAACAGCAGCGACAGGCGGCGCGATTCCTCGAAGAACCGGCGCATGGCCGCCTCTTCGCCCTCCTCGGCCTTCAACCGCTCGTAGGCGGCCCGCAGGCCCTGAAGCATGGTGAGGTCGGCGCCGCCGGAAAAGTTCTCCTTGCCCGAGGCGATGACGCAGCCCTTGATCGCCGGGTCGGAGGCGACATGCTCCACGATGGCCGCCAGCTCGTCCATCACGGCTTCGGTGATGACGTTCATGGAGCGGCCGGGCATGTCCCAGGTCGCCAGGGCGATGCCGTCGGCGTCGGTCTCGAAACGGAAGCTCTGTGCGGTCATCGCGTCATTCCCTGTCGAGGGGCATGGCCCCGGCGCGCCGCCTGCGTCGCCACAGAAAACCTGAGGAGTGGGGCCGGACGGGCCGGCCCCACCCAATCTCGGCTTATTTCGGCGCGGGAGCCGGCACGGGCACCGGCGGCGCGGCGGGCGTGCCGGGCGGCTGGTTCTCGGTGGCGGCGGCCACCGCCAGCATGTTGAGGAGCTTCGTCACGGAGTTCTGGGAGATCGCCGTGACCGAGGAGTTCGGGTCGGCGTTCATGGTCTGGAACTTCTCGTAGACAGGGTCCGAGTAGATCTCATCGAGATGGTTCAGCTCGGAGAGGCTGAACTTCTGCGCGTATTCCTTCGACAGTCCTTCGACCATCAGGGCGCGCTGCTTCTCGAACTCGGCATTGAGCTCCTTACGCACGGATTCGGCGCGGGCCTCCGGCATGGGCGCGGTGGTCTTCTCCAACGCCACGTTGAACCCGTTTTGCAGGTTCTTGATGAGGGTGCGGTTCACGAGCTTCGTCGCGGCGGCGACCTTGTCGCTCATCTCGTCGGCATGGGCCGCGAGGGGAGCGGCGAGGGCCGCGCCGAGGCAGAGGGTGGCGATCAGTCGATTCAAAGGGTGTCCTCCCGTGTTGAACTGAATTGCGAGCTGGGTGCGGCCCGATCGAGTCAGACCCGCTCGATGATTGTGGCGGTGCCCATGCCGGCACCAATGCAGAGGGTGACGAGGGCGCGCTCCTTGCCGGTGCGCTCCAACTCGTCGAGGGCGGTACCGAGGATCATTGCCCCCGTCGCGCCGAGCGGATGGCCGAGGGCGATGGCGCCGCCGTTGACGTTGACCGCCTCCGGGTCGAGGTCGAACGCTTGGCAGAAGCGCAGCACCACGGCGGCGAACGCCTCGTTGACCTCGATCAGGTCGATGTCGTCGAGCGTCATGCCGGCCCGGTCGAGGACCTTGCGCGTCACGTCGATGGGCCCCGTGAGCATCAAGGCCGGATCGGAGCCGATGTTGGCGAAGGCGCGGATCCGCGCCCTCGGCTTCAGCCCGGCCGCCTCGCCCGCATCCTTCGAGCCGATGAGGATGGCGGCAGCGCCGTCCACGATGCCGGAGGAGTTGCCCGCGTGGTGGACGTGCTCCACGAACTCGACATCCGGGTGCGCGTCTGTGGCGACGGCATCGAAGCCGCCCATCTGCCCCATCTGAACGAAGGAGGGTTTCAGCGCGGCCAGCGACTGCATGTCGGTGCCCGGGCGCGGGTGCTCGTCACGGTCGAGAAGGCTGATGCCGTTCACGTCCCGCACCGGCACCACCGAGCGGTCGAACAGCCCGTTCGCCCAGGAGGCGGCGGCGCGCTCCTGTGAGCGCACGGCGTAGGCGTCGCACTCGTCGCGGCTGAAGCCGTACTTGGTGGCGATCAGATCGGCCGAGATGCCCTGGGGCATGAAATACGACTTGATCGCGATGGCCGGGTCCACCGGCCAGGCGCCGCCCGACGCGCCGATGCCGATGCGGCTCATGGATTCGACGCCGCCACCGACGGTCATGCCGTGCTGCCCCGCCATCACCTGCGCGGCGGCGAAGTTCACCGCGTCGAGGCCTGAGGCGCAGAAGCGGTTGATCTGCACGCCGGGGACGTGGGTGCCGTAATCGGCGACCAGAGCGGCGGCGCGGGCGATGTCGCCCCCCGCCTCCCCCACCGGATCGACGCAGCCGAGGATCACGTCGTCCACGAGGGCCGTATCGAGGCCGGTTCGGTCCCTCAGGGCGCGCAGCGCCGTCTCCGCGAGGCGGAGGGCGGTGACCTCGTGCAGGGCGCCGTCGGCCTTGCCCCGTCCGCGCGGGGTGCGGACGTGGTCATAGATGAAGGCTTTCGGCATGGCGTATCCCTCGGCTCTCCCCGCCTTGCGGCGACGCGGCCTTACATGGCCGTCCGGTTCTACGCCAGTGTGTCATGCCGCGCGGGCCCTGACAGCCCCGGGCCAAAAAGAAGGATCCCAAAGGACTTGTCCTTCGGAGGGTGCAGGGCTTCAGCCCTGCCGCAGCAGGGACGTCGCCCCTGGACCCCACCAAATGACCTGTCCTTTGGGATCCGAACGTCTCAGTCCTGAAGCATCCGCTTCAGGAGCTCGACCTCGTCGCCCAGCACGGCGTCCTCGCCGATCTGCTTCTCGATCTTGCGGACGGCGTGCAGCACCGTGGTGTGGTCCCGCCCGCCGAAGCGGCGGCCGATCTCGGGGAGCGAGCGCAGGGTCAGCACCTTCGACAGGTACATGGCGATCTGCCGCGGCTTCACCACCGCCGCCGTGCGCCGCTCGGACAGGATGTCCGACCGGGAGACGTTGTAGCGGCTGGCCACCAACTTCTGGATGTCCTCGATCTTGATCCGCTTCGGCTCGCGGTTCTTCACGAGGTCGCGGATCGCCGTCTCGGCGGTTTCCAGGGTGACGGCGGTGCCGGTGAGCGTCGCGTGGGCGAGGAGCCGGTTCACGGCACCCTCGAGGTCGCGCCCGTTGGCCGTGATGGCCCGGGCCACGTAGTTCACCACCTGCGGCGAGACATCGAATCCGGGGTGGGAGGTCCGCACTGAGGCCAGCCGGGCGGAGAGGATGGAGATGCGCAGCTGCTCGTCGAGGGAGCCGATCTCCACCACGAGGCCGCCGGCCAAGCGGGAGCGGACCCGCTCCTCCAGGGCCTCCAGTTCCGTCGGCGGACGGTCGGAGGCCACGACGACCTGCCGGCCGGCATCGATGAGCGCATTGATCGTGTGGCCGAACTCGGCCTGGATCGACTTGCCCTGGATGAACTGCACGTCATCGAGGATGAGCAGGTCGATGCCGCGCAGGCGCTCCTTGTAGGCCAGCGCCGACTGGGTCTTCAGGGCATTCACGAAGCCGTACATGAACCGGTCGGCCGTGAGATAGATGACCCGGCGACCGCTCTCCCGCGCCGCGTGGCCGATGCCGTGCAGCAGGTGCGTCTTGCCGAGGCCGACTCCGGCATGGAGGTAGAGCGGGTTGTAGAGGGCGCCCTCCCCCTGGTGGCGGGCGATGCGCTCGGCCGCCGCATGGGCCAGGGCGTTGGACCGGCCGACGACGAAACTCGTAAAGGTCAGGCGGGCGTCGAGCGGCGTGCCGTTGAAGTCGCCGCTGGCCTCGGCGGAGACGCGGGATTCCGCCGCCGGAAGGGCCGGCGCCACGGGAGCCTGACTGCCGACCGCATGGAGGCGGGCCAGCGGGCCGCTTGTCGCCGTCACCGGCTTGGCGGGAGCCGGCACCACCGGGCGGGCCGGGGCGACCGTGCCGCGCACGCCCACCTCGATGCGGGCGACATCACCCGCTTCCGCCTTGAAGGTCGCCAGCACACGGTCGAGATAGTGGGACTCGATCCAGCTCTTCAGGAAGCGGGTCGGGACGGTGAGCTTGCCGGTGCCGCCGGAGACGCAGTCGAGTTCCAGGCGGGCGAACCAGCTGGCGAAGACGTCTTCCCCCAGTTCGGCGCGCAGGCGGCGCTTCACGCGCGACCACGCCGCGCCGTAATCCGGGGCCGCATTTTCGTGGCTGTCGCCTTCGGAGGCGCGGCCATCCTCGTCGCCATTCGCGACCGTTCCGTCGACACGCATCACAGGCTCTCCCCGTGCCGCCGGCGGACACCGCCCGGCTGCACGTACGCACGCTTCACGCTTTCAGCGCCTCGCACCACGGCGCGAGGACGATTCCCAGTTGCGAGTCAAGACCCGCACAAGGAGCAATTGCCGATTTGAAGAGCCTATCAACAAAGACCTGCGGTTCCCTTAACAGTGGGACTTATGGGGATGGCGCCGATTCCCCTCGGCAAGTGTTCCAACGGCGCCGAGCCACAAGAGTTAGAGTCTTGCGCCGCCACGATGATTCGCGAGAGTGCCGAATCCGCCAAAAACAGCTTCATCGCGGTGACGTTTTGTTAAGCTACACGGGCGCGGTGGACTCGGCAATGCAGCAAATTCTGGGGCAGGGTTAACGCCCCGTTTGCGAGGCCAGCGTCGCGCGCGGCCTCCGCTCGCCGCACGACGCTGGCCTCGCAAGTTTCGAAAGCCGTGGCCGATCGGGTCGAGCCGCACCCATCGAGGGGTCGCCGGTCGTCACCGCGAGCGAGGCCGCGATCCGGAGACCTCGACCACCGCGGTGGAACGGCGGCCGATGGGGTTGAAGCCACACCCGTCATGGCCGCGCGAGCCGACGCAATCCAGGGACCCGCCCCGTTCGAGGTCGCGGCCGGAGAGGTTCTAGCGGCCCATGAAGCCCTCGCGTCTTTAACGAGCGCGAGCCGAAGCCATCCAAGGCAACGGGCCGTTTTCGGGCGGGGCGCATCCCGGGATCGCTTCGGCGCGCGCTGGCCATGACGGCGGTGCGTCAGCCGGCGTGGCGGGACCCGGCTATGGCTCCGCGCGCGAACCCGGACGCGCGCAACAAAAAAGCCCGGCGCGAAGCCGGGCTTTCAACCGTGCGGAACGGTGAAATCAGACGATCAGGCGGCCAGCGACTTCACGCGGGCGGCGAGGCGCGAGATCTTGCGCGAGGCGTTGTTCTTGTGAACGATACCCTTCTGCGCGGCGCGCATCACCTCCGGCTCGGCGGCCTTGAGGGCGGCCAGCGCGTCCTGCTGGTTGCCGGACTCGATCGCCTCCTCGACCTTGCGCACGAAGGTGCGCATGCGGGAGCGGCGGGACTTGTTGATCGCCGTGCGCTTGGCGATCTTGCGGGTCATTTTCCTGGCCGAGGCAGTGTTGGCCATGTGCGTCCTCGTGTTTCTCGTCGGGCGATGCCGACGGGCCGGCACGGCCGGGGATCGGTCAACGCATCAGTTGTGTGGCGATAGCCGAGACGCAGCGCACGCGAAAGCGCGGCGTTCCGGCGAAGCGCCTCCTATAAGCGCGGGGGCCGTTGCCGTCAATGAATGCCTCGGCTGCGATCGCCTATGCAATGATAGGTTGTAAATCCTAAAATTCTTGCTTTCGTTCCCATTATGTTCTAGTCCAGACCTCGCTTGAAGACGGGGTGATGACGTGGACTGGCAGAGACGCTCGCAATCCGATTTGCGGATCGCCCAGGGGCTGCTGGCGGGGGCCGCCCTGGATCGAGCCCTCATCGGACTCCGACGCGAAGCCAGGCAAACGAAGGATTGGCGGGCGCAGCCACGCGCTCCAGCCGGTCAGTCCGACGGCGGGCAGTGGGTTTCGTCGCCCGGGGAAGCCGGTAGCGGCAGCGCATCCACCCTCGCATCGACCGACAGCCAGACCCTCGAAGACGGCACCCGCGTCCTGTCGATCCGCATCCACGCGGGTCAGAAGGATTTCGATGAACAGCACGCGGTCATCGCGCCCGATGGCGAGAGCCGGATCTTCGAGACCTCCGGTGCCACTCAGACGATCCGCGACGGTGAAACCGGCGAGGTGTTGTCGCGGACGACGTTCACGCCAACCGAGCTCGTTAGCGAGCCATTTGCGCAAACAACATTCGCCCCCGCTGTGCCGTTCGCGATCGAGGCGGCGATCGAAGCCATTCAAGCGGCGCGAACAATTGAGCTTACGCTTTCGCTGTTCACCGTCCTCTCGGCGAGGAAGGATGGGTTCGGGACGGTCTTAGGCTTAACCGCACACGAATTTACACCCGGCGAGGCGTCATCAGCGAGAATGACGGCCTGGGTCGGACAGTTGAATCAACAGCAACTGGACGCCGCCTGCCCACGCAACGGCGAGGTTCGCGCTATCACGAACGATGTCACCCGTGCCGTCCGTGCCTCCGGACAATACCGGAATAGGACCGAATTCGGAAACAAGGTGCATATTGGTATCGCGAATGTTGTCAGGCACCAGCAAGATCAAAATTTTCGCGCGGAACTTCTTCTAGATCCCAGCGGCGAACTTGCAAGGGCCACAAGCAAAGGCAATGTCCGCTTGGACCTTCTCGAAAACGTTACCGCAACTAGAACGCTCTGTATTTACGACTATAAGACAGGCGAATCAGACCTGTCGATGGCTCGCGCGATGCAATTAGCAAAAATTGCATCGGAGAATTTCAAAAAACCACACACGAATAATCATCATTCAAATGAGGCCTGAATTATGAGCTATCGAGCTGCCGTTCGTAAAGTGATCTCTGGTTTAAGGGCGAGACATCCACGTTTCGTTCCGCTTACTCCGCGTGTCCTCCTCTACGCACCTACGGAGCATTGCAGCAAACTGGTGGTTCTCGAGAATCGAGACAGACAAGGCTACTTCTGCGTGGAGTGGCGGATCAACATCATGTGCGAGCCCGATAGGCGTTCCGGTATTGGCCTAGGGCGATCCTGGGGCTTGGTGGGTCGCTCGACGCGTTTCAAACCCAAAGGTCAAGGCGGGTTGTTCGAAGTTGATGATCCAACGATGGCGGAGGATTTCGCAGATCAGATTGAAGCGGAGGTCATACCCCTTTTCGACTCCCTCGACACCTTCGAGAAGACGATCGAGTTCGTGTTTAATCACGAGTATTTTCCGATTGCAGCATGGGTGCCTTGGCGAGCCCTGATGACGGCGGCGTGCGGTGACATACCCGAGGCGCAGAGGCTTTGGCGATCCTGTGATACCGACCAAGTTCAACGTCGAGTTCCGCATATATGGCCGGACCACCCTTGTTACGATGAATGGTGCCGGGTCGAGGATCCGCTCATGGGTGGGGACCGCGCGACTCTCGCAAAGCTCCTGCACGAATGGGAACAGCGCGAGGTGATAGGAACGAAGCTCGAGCGCTACTGGACTTCGACGCCGTTTCCCCTTGAGACCATGCCCTAAACCGATCCTCCCGATACGGATACAAGCGAAGGCTGGGTGTCATTTCGAGCCGCTGAGGAATTCATGACGCAGAAGTCTACAATTTTTGAAGTAATCGGAGCACTTGAACGGGCGAGAATCTCTTTCAGGCTGGCAAGGGATCGGCCTGATACGATCAGGGTCGACGCAACGTTGGTCGGGATGCGTTTGGAAATCGAGTGTTTCGAAGACGGGCGCGTCGAGATATCGAGGTTCACGGGGACCGAAGACATCGAGGAAGGATATGAAGACTTGCTACAAATCCTCCGTGAGTCTGCTTTCGATCGAGCATCCGATGAGACGACGTCGTCGTGCTAAGGCCGCCGGCCTGACTGCATCAGACCGGCGCCTCTAAATGCTTGTTGTCACTTGCAGTCCTGCGACGAACCGGCCTTACCTTCGCCGGAATACGCTTTGGGATGCCCCCCAGCGGCTGGGTCTTATTCCGGCCACCGCAACGCCGCCGCCGCGGCCACCGTTCCGACGACGGCGGCGATGAGGGTCAGCCCCGCCAGCACCGCCAGCGGCACGAGGAACGGCACCGTTCCCCCGGTGGCCGCCTGGGCGGCGGAGACGCCGAAGATCAGCGTCGGGATCATCAGCGGCAGCACCAGCACCGCGAGAATCAGCCCGCCCCGGCGGATTGAGGCGGTCAGCGCGGCGCCCACGGCGCCGATGAAGCTCAGGGCCGGCGTGCCTACGGCGAGCGTCGCGGCGGTGGAGGCCATGGCCGTGCCGTCCAGGGCGACGAGGAGGCCAAACAGGGGCGAGGCCAGCGTGAGCGGCAGGCCCGTCGTCAGCCAGTGGGCGACGACCTTGGCGAGCACCACGCCTTCGAGGGGCACGGGCGCGGCGGTCATCAGGTCGAGGGAGCCGTCCTCCTCGTCGGCCTGAAAAAGCCGGTCGAGGCCGATCAGCGTCGCGAGCACGGCGGACAGCCAGAGAATCGCCGGGCCGATCCGCGACAGCAGGTTGAGGTCGGGCCCCAGCGCGAAGGGCACGAGCGCGACGATCATCAGGAAGAACACGAGCGACAGGGCGCCCGAGCCTCCGACGCGGGAGGCGAGCCGTAGGTCGCGGGCGAGCAGGGCGAGGATGGCGCGCGTCACGTCCAATCCTCCAGGCCCTCGTCGGCAGGGGGCGCGGGTTCACCGCCGCTCGGCTCGATCCGCAGTTCCATCGCGTCGGTGAGCCCGAGGGCTTGGTGGGTCGCGGCGATGACGAGCCCGCCCCCGGCCCGGTGCTCGGCCATCAGCCTGGCCAGCACCTCCTGCGAGGCGACATCGAGGGCCGCCGTCGGCTCGTCGAGGAGCCAGAGCGGACGGGCGCAGACGAGGAGGCGGGCCAGCGCCACGCGCCGCCGCTGCCCCGCCGAGAGATACGCCACCGGCAGATCGTGGGCGTGGCCCAGCCCCATGCGCTCCAGGGCATCCCGCGGCGTCAGGCGCGCCGCGCCGAGGAGGTCGCGGGCGAAGGTCAGGTTCTCGCCCGCCGTCAGCGCGGATTTCAGCCCGTCACGATGGCCGACCGCATGCAGGCACTCCGGCAGGGTCGCCTCGCCGACACCCACGACGGTGATCCGCCCCGCATCCGGCCGCAGGCGACCGCACAGGATGGCGAGGAGGCTGGACTTGCCCGCGCCGTTCCGTCCCGTCACGGCCAGCGCGCCCCCGGGCTCCAGCGCGAAAGTCAGCCCGGCGAAGATGCGGCGGCCGGAGCGGCGGCAGGCCAGATTGTCGACGTCGAGCCGCACACATCCCCCGTTGGATCCCGCCGGTCGGCGGAGCGGCCGGCGCGCTTCCATGCCCGATTGTGCGGCCGGACGGAACAGCCGCGCCGTCTCACGCGCTTGTTCGACGAGGGAGGATGACCGATGGACGACAACGATCGCAGGGTCACGCCGACCGAGGACGAGGTCGCCGCCAGCGCCGATGCGGTGGCCGGGCTGGCCATGGTCCGTGCCCGCGTCGAGCGCTGCACGCAGGAGGAGCAGGACGCCTTCTGGGAAGCCGTCGGCCGATGCTTCGGCGGCGGCAAGCCGCCGGAGATGGGCTAGAACCCTGGCCGCCGACGCTCACTCACGCGCCTGCGTCCTCGCCAGCGCGAGCCGAACCCATCCGGGCCCGCGGGACGCCTCCGAACGGTGCGCGCTTCTGGATCGCTTCGCCCGTCATGACGACCGGGATCCGTCGACGGGTGGGGCTCGAGCCGATCGGCCACGGATCCAGCGGACGACGACGCCTCATCCCGCGCCACCGGTCTTCATCGCCCGGCTCACGGCCTTCAGGGCGCCCTGGAACGTGCGGACGTCCTGCTCGGTCATGGCCATGCGGTGGAGCATGTCGCGCATGTTCCGGGCGATGCCGTCGCGCTTCTCGGGCGGGTAGAAGCCGGCGGCGTCGAGGGCCGCCTCCAGCTTGCCGAACAGGGCGATCAGCGCCTCCCGGCTGGCCGGGGGCGTCTGCATCTCGCCCGCGAAGGGAAGCAGGGCCCGGCCGCTCGCCCGCCGCCACTCGTAGCCGACGAGGAGCACGGCCTGCGCGAGATTGAGGGACGGAAAGTCCGGCGAGACGGGGAAGGTGACGATGGCGTCGGCGAGCGACACCTCGTCGTTTGACAGCCCGACCCTCTCCCGCCCGAACATCACTCCGATTCGCTGGCCGGGCCGGGCGCAGACCTCGGCCATGCCTTCCTCCGGCGAGAACACGCGCTTCATCTGCCCGCGCTCGCGGGCGGTGGTGGCCAGCACGAAGTTCAGGTCGGCGAGGGCCTCCGCCACTGTCGGGAAGACCGTCGCCCCGTCGAGGACATGGGTCGCGCCCGAGGCCGCCTCGCGTACACCCTTCTTCGGCCAGCCGTTCTTCGGATTGACCAAGCGCAGCTCGGACAGCCCGAAATTGGCCATGGCCCGGGCGGTCATGCCGATATTCTCGGCAAGTTGCGGCTCGACCAGGATGACGGCGGGGGCGATGCCCGCCGGCAATTCCAGGGCCTTCTCATCGGATTCGCGCGCCATGCCGCCCTCTGGCACGGCGGCGCCCGCCGCGTCGAGGGGGGCGTTACGACCGGAGGCGGATGACAGGCTGAGCCTTCCGCCGCGCGCAACCCCTTGCTATGTCGCCGGGCGCGTCCGCACGGCCCTTGCATGCCGTGCCCCCGAGGACAGCACGCGATAAAGGCACACGGCCCATGGCGAAGATCAAGGTAGCGAACCCGGTCGTCGAACTCGACGGCGACGAGATGACCCGGATCATCTGGGCCGAGATCAAGAACAAGCTGATCCACCCCTACCTCGACGTGGATCTCGAGTATTACGACCTCGGTGTCGAGCACCGTGACGCCACGGCCGACAAGGTGACGGTGGATGCCGCCGAGGCGATCAAGCGCCACGGCGTCGGCGTGAAGTGCGCCACCATCACGCCGGACGAGGCTCGCGTCGAGGAGTTCAAGCTCAAGGAGATGTGGCGCTCGCCCAACGGCACCATCCGCAACATCCTCGGCGGCGTGATCTTCCGCGAGCCGATCATCTGCAAGAACGTGCCGCGCCTCGTCCCCGGCTGGACGCAGCCCTTCGTCATCGGCCGCCATGCCTACGGCGACCAGTACCGCGCCACCGACTTCAAGGTGCCCGGCAAGGGCCGCCTCACCATCAAGTTCGAGGGTGACGACGGCACGGTCATCGAGAAGGAGGTGTTCAAGTTCCCCGAGGCCGGCGTCGCCATGTCGATGTACAACCTCGACCAGTCGATCATCGACTTCGCCCGCGCCTCGATGAATTACGGCCTCGCGCGCAAGTACCCGGTGTACCTGTCCACCAAGAACACCATCCTCAAGGCCTATGACGGCCGCTTCAAGGACCTGTTCCAGAAAGTGTACGAGGAGGAGTTCGAGGGCAAGTTCAAGGCCCTCGGCCTGACTTACGAGCACCGCCTGATCGACGACATGGTCGCCTCCTGCCTGAAGTGGTCGGGCGGCTATGTCTGGGCTTGCAAGAACTACGACGGCGACGTGCAGTCCGACACGGCCGCGCAGGGGTTCGGCTCGCTGGGCCTGATGACCTCCGTGCTCATGACGCCGGACGGCAATACCGTGGAGGCCGAGGCCGCCCACGGCACCGTGACGCGCCACTTCCGCGAGCACCAGAAGGGCCGTGAGACCTCCACGAACTCCATCGCCTCGATCTTCGCCTGGACCCGCGGCCTGACCCACCGCGCCAAGCTCGACGGCAACGACGAGTTGGCGAAGTTCTCGGCCACGCTGGAGAAGGTCTGCGTCGACACGGTCGAGGCCGGTCACATGACCAAGGACCTCGCCCTCCTCGTCGGGCCGGACCAGAAGTGGCTCTCCACCACCGGCTTCCTCGACAAGGTGGACCAGAACCTGAAGGCGGCGATGGCCGTCTGATCGCCGGGCGCCCCTCGGCGGGGCGCCCCTTCGATCCGGGTCATCCGGGGGCGTCGCCCCCGGGTCCCAGCGCCGGGCCGGGATACGCGGCGCCGGCTCAGGCGGCGACGAGCAGGGCGGCCCCGGCGACGCCCGAGAGCACGAGGCGGAGCTTCGCGAGCCACGACGGCGCTAATCCGCGCCGGGTCAGATCCTGGTCGATCAATCCCCAGGCCAGCACCAGCACGCCCAGGATGCGCAGGTCCCAGGGGGCCGGGAACGCCATGGCGGCCCAGGCGACGAGGGACGGGACGATGGCGATGAAATAGTCGCCGTTGCCGGTGCCACGGGCGGCGGCGGCGCCCCAGCGGATTCCCCCGAGGAACGACGCGATCACGGCGCCGTAGGCCGACAGCATCGTGCGCGGCGACAGACCAATATTGCCGAGGCCGCCATCGCTTCCCGAGACGGACAGGGCGGCAAATCCCAGGAAGGGGATCAACCCCGCGACACCGAGGACGATGGCGCTCCGCGGGACCGTGTGAAGGCGTGCCATCCGACCTCCGGATTCGCGCGCGACCACAGGACCGCGACTTCCGGACCGGACCGACCGCACAAGGCCTGGAGGCGTCTCGCATCCGGCGCGTGCGGTCAAGGTCAGATCGCCGGGCGCGGCGCTGTGCCTCCCCGGTCTCCTCCGGCGAGGGCGCCGGGGAGCCGGGAAGCGCCGATCAGATCGCCTTGCGGCCCGGCTGGACGAAGCCGGCTGTGCTCGGCGCGGGCGCCCCCATGAGGGACATCGCCGCTGAACCGTCCGGGAACGCCAGGGGCTCGTTCACGAAGGGATCGAGCTTGCGGGGCTTGAAGGACGCCGCGAGGCTCTTGGCGCGGGCGAGATCGGGCGCGCTCAGCTTCGAGCCGACGTCGTCGCGCTTCTTCCCCGCGTCGTCGTCGCCCTGCGCCGCGGCGGCATTGAACCACGCGTAGGACTGGACGAGATCCTGGGTCAGGCCGAGGCCGCGGGCGTAGAGCACGGCGATGTTGTACTGGCTGTCCTTCACGCCGTGCTCGGCACCCTGGCGGAACCACGTCGCCGCGGAGACGAAATCGGGCTTGCCGTTGGGTCCGGGATTCTCGGCGTAGATCACGCCGAGATTGTGCATGGCGCGGGCATGGCCCTGCTCGGCCGCCCGGCCGTACCACAGCTTGGCCTGGGCGAGGTCGCGGGTGAGGCCGGTGCCCTTCTCGTAGAGGGCGCCGAGCTTGTACTGGGCAGGGGCGTAGCCGGCGGTGGCGATGCGCTCGAACACCTTGGCGGCGAGGGCGAGATCGCGGGGCATCCCCCGTCCGTCGCCGAGGCGCACGGCGAGTTCCCACACCGCATTGCCTTCGCCCGCCAGGGCCGCCTGCTTCAGCCGCTCGTAGGCCGGCGGCAGGTTGGCGAGGTCCCCCGCGAGGCCGGACATCCCGGCGATCGAGGGAAGCGAGACCTTGGCCGGGGCCGGAGGAGCCTCGGGGGCCTTGGCGGCGGGCGCTTGGCCGGCGTTCTGATCCGTCGGCGCCGTGTTCCCGGCGGTCTTCTGCATGTCGGTGGCGGCAGGGGCGGCGGGCGCCTCGGCCGCACGCTGCGCCTCCTGGATCTTCTCGGGCTGCGCCGTCTGCTGGGGAGCCGATTCGGGGGCCGCGGCGAGCTGCGGCAGCGGATCGTCGCCGCTGGAGCGCAGGCCGATGGCACCGAGGCTCAGCACGACGGCGGCGAGGCCGAGAAGGAGCGGCTTGCGGTTGCGCTCGGCACCGCTGCGGGCAGTACGGGCCTCAGCGACCTTGACGTCCGCAATCCTCGCGTCGGCGGCCTTGGTGTCCGTGATCTTGATGTCGAAGGCTGAGTCCATCGTCTTCACGGTGACGGACTTGGGCTCGGCACCCTTGGCCGACTTGCCGGCGGCACCCTTGCCGACAGGAGTCTTGGCAGTCACGCCCTTGGCGCCGATCGCCTTGTCGAGCCACGACTTTTCGGGCCACGCGTCGTCGCCGGACGAAGCCTTGTCGGTGGGCGCGACCGCGGCGGACTTCGCCACGGCGACCTTGATCTCCTCGCCCCTGTCCGCTTGGCCGACGGATGGCCGGGTGCGGGACTGACCATCCGCGGAACCCTCGGCGGCGAGTTCGGCCTGGGCGGCCTGGGCGGCCCGGCGGGCTGCGGCGATGAAGCTCGTCTTGATGTCGGCGTCGGTGGCGGCGGGCTCGGCCTTCTTCGGCGGAGCCGGGGCCGCGACGGAGGCCGGCGCGGGAGCCGGAGCGGGCTCGCCGGGGCTCGACACCAGCAGCGCCTCGACGAAGGGATCGGTCCGCGGCGTATCCCCGACGTCGGGCATCGTCGCCCGAAGGGCGGGACGGGCCGCCTCGACGCTCGTCGAAGCCATCAATCGCTCGTCGAGGGACGGAGCCGTGGACGCGGCGGCGCGCTCGCTCGATCCGAGGCGGTCGGCCAAGCGATCGAGGGCGGATTGCACGCCCTCCAGCTTCAGGCCGAGGCGCTCGTCGGAGGCGATCTGCCGGGCCTGCATGTCCGCGAGGCTGTCGCGGAGCAGGCCGACATCGCCGCCGCCGGATCCGCCCGCGTTAAAGGACACCGATTTGAGCGTCTCGGTGACGGCCGTGCGAGTCGCACGCTCAATGGATTCCTCGTTCGGGGCCACCGCCCGCAGCGCTTCGACCTGCTGCGTCAGGTCGGCCATCGTCCGCTCAAGACTGGTCAGGGCCGGGTCGAGGGCGTGCGGCGTCTCGATCTTGTGAACAAGGGTCATGACCTGGCGCTCGAGGGCATCGAGGCCCTCGTTGCCGACGCGCTCGCCGACGCGGTCCACCTTCTCCGCGAGATTGTGCAGCATCTCATGCAGGGTGGCGACGTCGTTCGCGCCGAACTCCGTCGCGGGCGTCGCTGCTGCGGCGAGTGAGGCGGCAGCGGCCTCGGCAGCTGCGGCGGCCGCGAACTCGGCAGCAGCCTGCGCCTCGGCCCGGAGGCTGCGGATCCGCGCGACGGCGCCCTCGATGTCCCGGCAGACGGCGTCGACTGCAATGTGGGCCTCAGGCGCTTCCGCTCCGTCGAGGAGCGCCCGGACCTCGTCCTGATCGACCGCGAAGGTCGGCGCCACCGTGTACCGCAGTCCCTGGACCGTGGGGACGAGGCGGTTCAGGCGCTCCGGCGCGGCAAGGAGAGCGGCCTTCGCCTGGATCTCCGCATGGGCCTTCGTCAGCGTGTGCAACGCCGTACCCTCGACGCTCGCGTCGTCGAAGGCGGCGGCCACGTCGAGGCGACCGGCGAGGTGGCGGAGATCGGCCAGCACGTCATCGTATGTGGAGGTTTCCGCGACGATCCGCTCGATGCGGGTGCCGATAGTCTCGATCGGCGTCGCGAGGCTGGCGAGGTCGATACCGGCCACATCCGCCCGTTGCGCGTCGATCTCGTGGGAGAGGGCGGCGACGGCCTTCTCCAGGGCGGCGGCCTCGCTCGCCGTCGGCAGCGCGCTCACGGCGTCGCTCAGGCGGGCACACTCCCGCTGAAGCTCTTCGGCCACGTAGTTCGGTAGGCCGATGGCGCGGCGCGGCGCGGCCACGGTGCCGAACGACTGCGCGAGATTGTGATGCAGCGAGGCGACGGTGCCGGCCGGCGCCGTCTGGCCGGCGAGCTCCCGCTGACGCTGCCGGATCTCATCGACCGCCTCACGCATCTCCTCGGCGGCGACCTTGCCGCGCTTGCCCGGCGGGCGCGGGGTCGTCACCTGATCGCCGAGCTGGGCAACGCGGCGCTCGATGTCGCTGAGGCGCTCGGTGACCTGCTGGGCCGGGCCCTCGTGCAGGGCGCGGTCGATGCGTGCCTCGATCTCCTCCAGGCGGCGCTGCTCGGCGCGGCGCTCAACTTCGATCGAGCGGCCCAGGCCGTCGAGCCGGTCGACGATGGCCGTGAAGCCCTGATTCAAGGTGGCATCCGTCTCCGCCGCGGCCGTGCGTGCGATCTCCCGGGCGGCGGCGGACCGGCCGGTCGGGGACGGCGAGCGCGAACGGGGCGGGGACGTGTCGAACAGGCGGCCCTCTCCGACGGTCGCGACGTTGGACTGCGGCACCACCGAGGCAATCCATGCCTCGAGGGGAACGCCGGCACGGTTCGCGACGTCGCGGGCGGCCTCGATCACCTCGGGATCGAAACCATCGAACTGCGAAGACGCTTTGCGGGTCATCGTCGGCCTGTCGTCTGCATCGAGTGGCAGTGCGCCCCGAACCGGGGAACCGGGCTTCAGCCCCGGATCCGCGAGCCGCGGGTGGTGTTGCCATAACCATTTATTTTGTTGGTAAACATCACGTTAAGAGGCTCTGGCTCCGCAAGGAATTCGTTTCGAATATCGTGCTGTGACCGGTCGACTGTACAATTCGTGAGATTTCGGCCGATGCCGGGGAGGCCCGTGGCAGCAATGGCTTAGGCGAACCGCCCTCCCCTCGGCGACGCCCCCTGCGGCGCAGTGCAACCGTTGCTGACGGTCTATGCGGACGTTTACAATCGAGCGGTACAGGCGGCCCGGAAAACGGCCGCGCATGGGCGAGCGAGGACGATTCGAATGCCGCAGTATCGCGCTCCGGTGGACGACACGCTGTTCCTCCTGTCCGACGTGCTGGGCTTCCACGCCAGGGCCAACCTCACGGGCTTCGCCGACGCGACCCCTGATGTGGTCGAGGCCGTCCTGCGGGAGGGCGGCAAGCTCGCCGACGAGGTGCTCGCACCGCTCAATCAGGTGGGCGACCAGGAGGGCTGCACGCGGCAGACCGATGGCCGCGTCACAACGCCCACGGGCTTCAAGGCGGCTTACGAGGCCTTCGCCGGCGGCGGCTGGATGGGGCTTTCCGTCCCGGAGGAGTTCGGCGGCCAGGGACTTCCGAGCACGCTGAACACCGCCATCCAGGATTTCGCCTCCGGCGCGAATCTGGCGCTCAGCATGTATCCGGGACTGACGCAGGGAGCCGTCGCCGCGCTCCTGGTGCATGGCTCGCAGGAGCAGAAGGAGCGCTACCTGCCGAAGATGGTGGAGGGCGCCTGGACCGGCACCATGAACCTCACCGAGCCGCATTGCGGCACGGATCTCGGCCTGCTCCGCACGAAGGCGGTGCCGAACCCCGACGGCTCCTATGCGATCTCCGGCACCAAGATCTTCATCTCCGCCGGAGAGCACGACCTGGCCGAGAATATCGTCCATCTCGTCCTTGCGCGCATCGAGGGCGCGCCGGCCGGGACGAAAGGCATCTCGCTCTTCCTCGTTCCCAAGTTCCTCTTGGGCGAGGGTGGCTCGCTCGGCGCCCGCAACGGCGTGTCCTGCGGCTCCATCGAGCACAAGATGGGCATCCACGGCAATGCCACCTGCGTGATGAACTACGACGGCGCCACCGGCTGGCTCGTCGGCGAGGCGAATCGCGGGCTCAACGCGATGTTCGTGATGATGAACGAGGCCCGCCTCGCCGTCGGCGTGCAGGGACTCGGCCAATCCGAGGCCGCCTATCAGAACGCCGTCGCCTACGCGAAGGACCGCCTCCAGGGCCGCGCGCTCACCGGCGCCAAGGCACCCGACAAGGCGGCCGACCCGATCATCGTGCATCCGGACATCCGCCGGACACTGATGCAGATCCGCGCCTTCAACGAGGCGGCGCGCGCGCTGGTGCTGTGGACGGCGCTCCAGGGCGACATTCTCCACCGCTCCGAGGATGCGAAGGAGCGCCAGACGGCCGACGACCTCATGGGGCTGATGACGCCCGTGGTGAAGGGCGTGCTCACCGACCGCGGCTTCGCCAACGCCGTCGAGGCCCAGCAGGTCTTTGGCGGCCACGGCTACGTCGAGGAATGGGGGATGTCCCAGTTCGTCCGCGATGCCCGTATCGCCATGATCTACGAGGGCGCCAACGGAATCCAGGCGATGGACCTCATCGGCCGAAAGCTGCCCAAGGACGGCGGCCGGGCGATGATGGCCTTCCTCGGGGAGGTGCAGACGCTCCTGAAAGACCACGGCGAGGATGCCGCCATGAAGCCCTTCGTCGCGCCGCTCGGAGCAGCGGTGAACGACCTGCAGCAGGCGACGATGTGGCTGATGCAGAACGCGATGGGCAAGCCCGACCATGCCGGTGCCGGCGCCACCGACTACATGCACCTGCTCGGTCTGGTGGCACTGGGCGTGATGTGGCTGCGGATCGCCAAGGCATCCCTGGCCCGGAGGGCCGAGGGCGGCGACACGGCTCGCTGGGACGACAAGCTCGTCACCGGCCGGTTTTTCATGGAGCGGATGCTCCCGGAGACCGGCCTGCGCCTCGCCCGGATCAAGGCCGGCGCCGAGACGACGATGGCGCTCCGGGTCGAGGCGTTCTGACGGGCGGACGCCCTCAGCTTTCGGCCGGAGGGATCGCTTCCCTCTCCGTCTTTGCGAGCGCAGCGAAGCAATCCAGGGCAGCGGGCCGTTTCCGAACGTGGCGGATCCCTGGATTGCTTCGCTGCGCTCGCAAAGACGAGGGGGGGCTCATGGGTTGCCGGGGGCCTTTCGCATCCGCTTCGGTGAACGAGCGAGGGCAGGCCGTCACGCGCGACGGTCATCGCGGATGGAAAGCCGAGCTATGAAAGCGGCTTCGTCCCATCGACCGGCGGTCGATTTATCATCGAGCCGGCATCGCGCTGAGGCGGGCGGCGAATCTAAAAGATCAGGCTGAGACGAACGAGGTGGCTGGGGGACCTGGATTCGAACCAGGACTAGAGGAGTCAGAGTCCACCGTTCTACCGTTAAACTATCCCCCAAGAGGCCGTTCGTTCGGCCTGTGTCCTGCTCCGGGAAGGCCGGAGGGACGGTGCAGCGGCGTGGCGCCGTGCAGGCCGCCGTCAGATAGGGGGAAAGCTCGGGCGGGTCAACAGGCCGGACCGATCCTTTCGACAGGCAAAGCTCCGAACGTGCGGTGCGCCGCCGGTCAACGCCCCATGCTGGCCCACAGCAAGGTGAGGATGGCCGCGCCGACGAGGTTATAAAGGGCGACCCAAAGCCAGACCCCCTGGAAGGCGCGCGTCGGAAGTTTCGGACGGTGCGGGCCGGTCTGCGGCCGGTGACGATCCTCGGGCGTCGGCCAGATCGCGTTCTCGGGATGGCGCAGATGGCCGGTGAGGCTCTCCGGCAAGCGGCGTTCGGGCGGGTCGGGCGGTGTCATCGGGTCATGCCTCGTGCCGGTCTCCCTGCCTGCGTCGGATCGGACGATGCCCGGCACCTCCGGCCGGGACGAGCCCCTTCTCGCAACTCACTCCGTCCGCCGGGTCAGGCCCCGCAGGGTGACCTTGCGGAACGCCTCCGCGACCTGTTCGGCGGAATAGGGCTTCCGGACCAGCTCGAAGCCGTGGGCATCGTCCCGGGCGAGCACGTCGCTGTAGCCGGAGGTCAGGATGACCGGCAGTTCCGGATGGCTCGACTGAAGCCGGCGCGCCAGGGCGATCCCACCCATGCCGGGCATCACCACGTCGGAGAACACCGCCTCGAACCGGAACGGAACGCGCTCGATTTCGGCAAGCGCCTCCTCGGCATTGTGCGCCCAGACGGTCGAATGGCCGAGATCCTCCAGGATCTGCGTGCAGAAGCGGCCCACGTCGAGGTTGTCCTCCACCACGAGCACGCAGAGGCTCCGCCCCTCGGCCAGCCGGTCGTCCGTGGGGAGAGCCGTCCTGGCTTCGCGGGGAGCCTCCGCCTCCGGGAGGTACAGGGTGAAGGTCGTGCCGCTGCCGACCTCGCTCGCCACCTCGACGTCGCCGCCGGATTGCTTGGCGAAGCCGATCACTTGGCTCAAGCCCAGTCCCGTGCCCTTGCCGACTTCCTTCGTGGTGAAGAACGGTTCGAAGATCCGCGAGAGGTGGTCCGCCGGAATACCGCAGCCCTGATCCACCACCGCGACGGCGACGAACGGCCCCTGCGAGCCCGCATGGCCGCGGATCGGCGGCAACGTCTGGTTGCGATCCACGCGGATGACGAGTTCGCCCTCCCCGCGCATGGCGTCGCGGGCGTTCACCGCCATGTTCACCAGGGCGGTCTCGAACTGGCTGGTGTCGGCCCGGACATGGCACCGCGCCTCCGGCTGCTCGGTGCGCACGCGGATGCGGGCGCCCGTCACCGAGTTCAGCATGTCGGCCACCTCGTCGAGGCGGGCGCCGACATCGAACACCTCCGGCGTGAGGGCCTGGCGGCGGGCGAAGGCCAGAAGCTGGCCCGTGAGCTTGGCCGCCCGGTCCACCGTGTCCGACATCGCGTCCATGTACCGGGCACGGCGCTCCTCCGGCAGGTTGGGACGGCGCAGGAAATCCACCGACGAGCGGATGATGGTCAGGAGATTGTTGAAGTCGTGGGCGACCCCGCCGGTCAACTGGCCCACTGCCTCCATCTTCTGCGCCTGCCGCAGGGCCTCCTCGGCATGGGCGAGGGCCTGGGCCTGCTCCTTCATGGCGGTGACGTCGCGCACCGTCGCGTAGATCTTGCCCTCGTTGGGCACCGCGTTCCACGAGAGCCACCGATAGGATCCGTCCCGGTGGCGATAGCGGTTCTCGAAGGTCGGCTTCTTGATGCCCCTGGCGAGTTCCGAGGCGGCGGCGACCGTCGCCGGCACATCATCCGGATGAACGAAGTCGAGGAACGGTTTCGCCCGCATTTCGTCGGGGCTCCAGCCGAGGGTGGTGGTCCAGGCCGGGTTGAGGCTGGTGATGTAGCCGTCGTGGTTGGCGACGCAGAGGAGATCGGTGGACGCCTGCCAGATCTGGTCGCGCTCGGCGGTGCGCTCGGCGACCTGTTGCTCCAGCGTGGCGTTGAGGTCGCGCAACGCCTGCTCGGCGGCGCGTAGCTCCGTGATGTCGGTGTTGGTCGCGAACCACCGGTCCACGGCGCCGGCCTCGTCGCGGATCGGCACCATCCGGGTCAGGAAAGGGCGGAACCGTCCGTCCTTGGCGCGCAGCGGGAAGGTCATCTCGAAGGGCTCGCCCGTGACCAGGGAGCGGTTCCAGCGGGCCAGCACCTCAGGCAGGATCGCGGGATCGTGGGCGGTGGTCCATCCCCAGCCGAGCAGGGCGCCGGGCTCCGCGCCCGTGTAGTCGTACCAGCGGCGGCTGCACCAGTAGACATGCCCGTCCGCACGGCTCATCCAGCACAGGATCGGGATGTTGTCGGCCAGCGCCCCGAATTCCAGCGCCTGCTCGCGCAGGGCCGCGCTCACGAGGTCCCGTTCGGCGACGAGGGCCTGCCGCTCGTCCGTGTCGATGAGGACTCCCGGGAAGTACAGGGGTTCGCCGTCGGCATCGAGGTCGACGCGGCCGTTCGCCTCCAGCCAGTAGTAGTGCCCGTCGGCGCGCCGCACGCGGTGCTGGTGCGCGTAGCTGCCGCCGCGGGCGATCGCCTCGGCGATGGCGGCGGAAAGGGCGGCCTTGTCCTCGGGATGGACGTTCGCGACGACGCGATCGATGTCGGTGCCCTCGCGGCCGAGGGCGGGGTCGAGGCCGAAACTGTAGGCGAAGGCTTCGTCGAAGGTGAAGCGGCCGGTCTTCAGATCCCAGAACCACGTCCCGATGATCGCCCCGGCCGAGAGGGCGAGTTGCACGCGCTCGATATTCTCGCGGGCGAGGGCCTCACTCGCCTCGAGCCGCGTGTGCTGCGCCCGTCGCGCGGTGATGTCGCGGTAGAAGAGCGCGAGGCCGTCGTTCACCGGATAGGCGCGGATGTCGATCCACGTGGTCGTGCCGTCCGGCTGCGGAACGCCGTGTTCCAGGCTTAAGGGACGCCCCTCCTCGATCGCGCGCCGGTAGGCGGCGGGCAGTTCCGGTGAAGCCCCCGGGAAAACCTCCGCGTAGGGCCTCCCCACCACGGCGTGGCGGGGCCGCCCGTCCATGCGCAGCCCCTCGGCGTTCATGTCCGCGATCCGCAGATCGCGTTCGAGGAGGGCGAAGGCTTCGCCCATGTTGTCGAGGACGTTGTGGGCGCGGTCGCGCTCGGCGCGGAGGGCGGCCTCGAAATCCCGCTGGCGCCGCTCGGCCTTCACCCGCTCCGTGGTCTCGTTCGTCAGGATGAACAGCCCGGCGGGCCGGCCCTCCTTGTCGAGGATGCGCGAGTAGGAGAAGGTCCACCACGTCTCCGCCTCGCCGCGATCCGTGTCGAGCTTCCACGGCAGGTCGGTGAAGCGCCGGGCGCGGCCGGCGAAAGCATCCTCGACGATGGGACGCGCCTGCTCCCAGGCATCCGCCCAGACTCTGTCGAAGCGTTCGCCCATGGCCCAGGACACGCGCGGGCCGAGGAGCGGGACGTAGGTGTCGTTGAAGAAGAAGCTCAGCTCCGGTCCCCACGCGAGAATCATGCTCTCGGGGGAGTTGAGGACGAGGCTGAGCGCCGAGCGCAGCTCCGGCGACCAATCCCCCGGCGGGCCGAGGGGGTGGCCGGTCCAGTCGCGGTCGCGGATCATCCGGGCCGCCTCTCCCCCGCCGTAGAGGAAGGCGAGCGCGTCACTCACCGCAGCGATCCCGGTCGAGCAATCACAGGCTGTGTGGTCCGAAGCCTCATGCAGCGGGCTATGGCCAAGGCCGGTCGTGCGTGCAAGCGTTCCCCTCGGTGTTCGCCCGTGGCTTCCCTGCCGCACGGCCTGATCCGCGGCGGACTGACCCCGCCAGGCACACAACTATGCGTTGAATCAACTTCCGATCGGACGGAACGGATGCATCGGCGCGCGCTCAGCCGATACCGAGGCCGCGGATCAGAAGCAGGCTGATGCCGATCAGCACGGCGAGCGATCCCGTGACCGCCAGGGTCACGCGCCCGCCGACCCGTGCCAGCACGCGTACATCGACGCCGAGGCCCAGCGCCGCCATCGAGACGACCGTGAGGAGGCCGGCGATCCGGGCGATCGGCGCCGTGGCCATGTCAGGCACGGCACCGAGGGAGCGCAGGGTCGCGAGGGCGAGGAAGCCGAGGATGAACCACGGCACGAGCTTGGTGAAGCCGAGGCGCCCGGCAGCGGGCGCGGTGCCCCCTTCCGCCCTGGCAAGGCGGGGGGCGATGAGGGAAAAGGCCACGACGACCGGCCCCAGCATCAGCACGCGGACCAGCTTCACCAGCGTTCCGACCTGGGTGGAGAGCAGGCTGACCGGCACGGTGGCGGCGAGCACCTGCGGCACGGCGTAGACCGTGAGCCCGGCGAGCACACCGTATTGGTGGTCGGTCAGGCCGGCGAGGGGCACGAACAGGGGGAGGCCGAGCACCATCAGAACGCCGAGCACGGCGGTGAAGGCGATGGAGGCGGCGATGTCTTTCGCTTCGGCGCCGATCACCGGCGCGACGGCGGCGATGGCAGAGTTACCGCAGATCGCGTTCCCGCAGGCGACGAGGATCGCCATGCGTGCGGGCAGGCCGAGGAGACGGCAGATCCCGTAGCTGGCCCCGATCCCCACCGCCACGACGGCAACGATCCCGAGGATCAGGGCCGGCCCCGAGGCGACGATGGCCGTCAGGCTCAAGGAGGCGCCGAGCAGCGTCACCGCCACTTCGAGCAGTTGCTTCGCGGAGAAGGCGATACCAGTGCGGAAGCGGGGTCCCGGCGTCCAGGCGGTCCGCACGGCGATTCCGAGGAGGATCGCGACGACGAGGGCTTCAACGTACGGATGCGAGAAGACGTGCTCCTCGATAGCCTGAGCTGCGAGGGCGACCACGGTGATGGCGAGGCAGAGGCCGATCCCCGGCAGGAGCGCGGTGAAGGCGGAGGTGCGGTTGCGCCCCTCGGCGCCGGCTTTGGCAGCAGTCCGGTCGCTCACAGGCAAGACTTTCGAGGGTCGAGAAAGAATCGCTCTGCCATCGGGCGAGAAGGGAGAATGACTCTCTCCGTCCGGCCAAAACAACGGAAATCCCGTCCATTGCGACAGAGGCCGTCCGGCGCGACATACGTGAGCATGCGCAACCCGTCCGCCATGGCGTCTTCCACCGTTCCCGAACCGGCCTCCTTCGACCCGTTCGGGGAGCCGGTGACCGCCGCGCTGGCGCGCGAGTGCCCCTCGTCGAGCACCGACCGCACCGCGCGCCGGATCGGTGGCCTCGTGTTCTGGAGCCTCGCGCTGTTGATCCTCGCGGGTCGCATCTACACCTCCGACATCCCGGTCACGCAGACCGTGATGTCCGCCGTCACGCAGATCGCCTCCCTGCGCTGAGCGTCCGGCAGGGGCTTCACGCCCTCCTTACGACGCCTTTCCGTCCGTCGCGATAGCCTTTGCCTGACACTCGGCGCACAATGCCGGGGGTGTCGGGCATCGCGAATGTGCAATCTCTACAGTCTCGGGCGGCAGGGGCCTGACGCGCTGCGGGCGTTCTTCGGCGCGGCGCGGGACGAGACGGGCAACCTGCCCGAGCTGACGGCGATCTTTCCCGACCAGATGGCGCCGGTGGTCGTCGTCGCGGAGGGTGAGCGCGTCCTCACCCGGATGCGGTGGGGCATTCCCGGCCCAAAGGTGTTCGGCGAGCATCCCGTCACGAATGTGCGGAACGCCGCCTCCCCCCATTGGCGGCCGTGGCTGAAGCCGGCCTACCGGTGTCTCGTGCCGTTCACGGCCTTCTCGGAATATGCCGACACCAAACCGCGCAAGACGCCGGTCTGGTTCGCGCGGGACGACGATCGCCCGCTCTGCGCCTTCGCCGGCATCTGGCGCCCCTGGACGGGGGTGCGGGGAACGAAGGCAGAGAACCCCGACCGGGTTGAGGCCGAACACCGCCTGTTCTCGTTCCTCACCACGGAGGCGAATGGCGTCGTCGGCCCGGTCCATCCCAAGGCGATGCCGGTCGTCCTGACGACGCCGGAGGAGTGGGCGACATGGCTCGACGCGCCGACCGCCGAGGCCCTGCGCCTGCAACGCCCCCTGCCGGACGAGGACCTCCGCGAGGTCTCGCGGGGCCCGAGGCACGATCCCTGAGGTAGGGACCGGTCCGCGCGTCGAAACCCTTGGCCGGTCGGGTCGGGCCAACCCCGTCGCTGGATCTCTGGTCGTCGACGCTCGCAACGACGGAGCTGCGTGGGGCGGCCCGGTCGGCCTCTGCCCTCAGCGGCGGCGGTCGAGATCGACCCTGCCGAGGCCCGCCGCGGGCACGCTGCAATGCCTGCGCCGTGCCTGTCGATGGTGAGGGATGGCCTCAGCACCCCTCGCAGATCATACCCGTCTTGAAGCGGCCGCTCTCGATGAGCCGCTGCATCGCCGCTTCCCGGTCGTACAGGTCGTCTTGGCGCGGGCGCTTCACGACCTTCTTCGGTGCCGGTTCGGAGGCGTGGACAGAGCCCGTCTGCACGTCCGTGCGGCCGATCCCGGCGAGCGCCTGGATCAGGCGGCTTTCCAGCAGGGGGGGACGGGTGAGTTCGCCCGGCCGCAGGGTCGCCCAGTGGCTGCGGGCCTGCGCCGATGCCTTCAGGGACGCCACGGGATCGGCGGCGCCCTTCCGCGGCGGGGCGGTCGGTCCGATCAGGTCGCCGGGCATGACCTCGCGGGGGGCCGGCGTCACGGGACCGAAACCGGCCGTCCGTGAGACGCTCCGCGTCTGGGCGACGGCGGCGGACGATTCGTTGGCAGCAGGAGGGGAGCTATAGGCCGTGGGGGTGCCGAGGGGGTTCAGCGAACAGGCCCCCGCAAGCAGCCCGATGCCGGCGACGGCAATCAGCTTCAATGTCATGATGCCCGTGAATGCCCAACTGACGGATGTGCCGACAGCTTAGCTTCCACGTATGATATGTCCATGGGCACAGCCCAGGGTGGCCTTGCGTTTTACGCACGGGACCGCGCCGCCAAGAGCGTAACCCGTCAAAGGTTAAATTAATCTTACCGGCGATTGCGGCAAATCGATCACACGGTTTGCGGGCAAAACAGTGGCGGATGCTGTCCTGCGGACACGCGGTTAGCCTCGCACAGCCCGCCGACCTCGGGCCGTTGCGGACACCTCACGCCGTGATGGATTCGGCCGTGGTCGGTGCGGCAGCCACGCTCCGCGCCGGCTCCACCGCATAGAATGGCATGGCCTCCCGCCGGCCGCGTAGGGGCTCGCGGCTCACCTCGCGCCATGTGACGCCCGCCTGACCGGCCGCGCGCCGGACCGCCTCCGAGGCCAGGACCGGGACCCCGGCGGCCTTCGTCGCCTGCTCCAGCCGGGCGGCGACGTTCACCGTGTCGCCGAGCACGGTGAATTCGTAGCGCGCCTCCTCGCCGATGATGCCGCTGAAGACCTCGCCGCCATGCAGGCCGATGCCGATGCGCACGAACGCGCCGTGCTCCGCCTCGGCGTTCCACGCGGCGATGTCGTCCACGAGGGCGCAGGCGAAGCGGACCGCCCGCTCCGCATCGTCCGGACGGGGCTCCGGCAGGCCGAAGACCAGCAGCGCCCCGTCGCCGATGAACTTGTCGACCACGCCGCCATGGGTCCGCGACAGCCGCATCACGCGCTGGCGGTAGGAGGACAGGAAGGCAGACAGCGCCTTCGGATCGAGCTGCTCGGCGATGGCGGTGGAGCCGCGCATGTCGACGAAGGCGATCACCGCCTGCTGCCGCCGCCCGTTCTTGAGGCTGTCGTCGTCGTCCGCGAGGCGCGTCACGAGTTCGGAGGGCAGGAACCGGGCGAGGCGCCCCCGCCGGGCCGCCTCACGGGCAGCGGTCATGCCGAATACGACCAGGGCGACGGCGAGGGCAGCCAGCGCCCCCCAGATCAACAGGGCGACCTTCGACAGGGTCGCCTGACGCCGCTCCATCGTGGCGCTCTCGCGGTCCACCATCGCCTGCACGATGGTCCGGATCTCGTCCATCAGGTGCCTGCCGCCGCCCTGCTGGACCATGGTGTGGCTGGTGGCGATGTCACCCGACCGGTGCAGATCCACCGTCGCGCCGAGCTCGTCGAGCTTGCTGCGGATCAGGCGGATCAGACGATCCAGCTCCTGGCGCTGGGCGTCGTCCTCGCTCATCAGGTCGTGGAGCTTGGTCACCTCGCGGTTGACCTTGATCCGGCCCTCCCGGAACGGGCGCAGGAACTCTTCGTCGCCGGTGAGAAGATAGCCGCGCTGGCCCGTCTCGGCGTCCTGCACCGCCGACAGGACGCGGCTCAGCACGCCGTCCACCGCCAGGGCATGGCGCACCGCTTCCGTGCCGCGCTGCTGGTAGGTGAAGGCCCCCGCCGCCACGGCGAGCATCGCCAGGATCACGGCGAAGCCGACCACGATCGGGTTCAGCGCCCGGGAGCGGGTGTCGAAACGGGCGGCGGGCTCGATGGCCGCGCCGGGCTTCATGGCGCTACCTGCTGCCATCTCCAGAGACGTCGTATCCAGGGTACCGCGGAGACCGGGATCACGCGGCCACCGCCGGACGCGCGGGCGGGCCCGCGCGGCACGCAGGACCGGCGCCCGGTCCCCGCACAAGGGCCGAGGCCGGCGTTTGTTCCATGGCCGTGCCGCCCCGGCGGGTCGCCACCGGCCGGGGAGAACGGGGCGGGTCAGCTGCGCAGGGCGCGGTCCAGATCCTCGATCAGGTCGGCCGGGTCTTCCAGACCGACGGAGAGGCGGACGACCTCCGGCCCGGCCCCGGCGGCGGTCTTCTGCGCGTCGGTGAGCTGGCGGTGGGTGGTCGAGGCCGGGTGGATGATGAGCGACCGCGTGTCGCCGATATTGGCGAGGTGCGAGAACAGCTCGAGGTTCGAGACCAGTTTCACGCCCGCCTCGTAGCCGCCCTTCAGCCCGAAGGTGAAGACGGCGCCCGCGCCATTCGGCGTGTAGCGCTGCGCCATGGCGTAGTATTTGTCGGTCTCGAGCCCCGGATAGCTCACCCACTCCACGGCCTCGTGCCGGGCGAGGAAGCCGGCCACGGTGAGGGCGTTGTCGGAGTGGCGCTGCATCCGCAAGGGCAGGGTCTCGATGCCGTTGAGGATCAGGAAGGCGTTGAACGGCGAGAGGGACGGGCCGAGGTCGCGCAGGCCGAGGACACGGCAGGCGATGGCGAAGCCGAAATTGCCGAAGGTCTCCGCCAGCACCATCCCGGCGTATTCCGGCCGCGGCTGGCTCATCATCGGATAGCGGGGGTCCCCCGCCCACTGGAAGGTACCGCCATCGACGATGAGGCCGCCGATGGAATTGCCGTGTCCGCCCAGGAACTTGGTGGCCGAATGCACCACGATGTCGGCGCCGTGCTCGAAGGGGCGGATCAGGTACGGCGTCGCCATGGTGTTGTCGACGACGAGGGGGATGTTGTGCCTCTTGGCGATCTGCGCCAGCGCCGCGATGTCGGTGACCACCCCACCGGGGTTGGCGATGGATTCGCAGAAGATCGCCTTCGTGCGCGGCGTGATCGCCGCCTCGAAGGAAGCCGGGTTGTCCGTGTCGGCCCAGACCACCGACCAGCCGAAGTTCTTGTAGGAGTGGTTGAACTGGTTGATCGAGCCGCCGTACAGCTTATTGGCGGCGATGAACTCGTCGCCCGGCTGCATCAGCGCGTGCATGGTCAGGAACTCGGCCGCGTGGCCGGACGCCACGGCCAGCGCCGCCGTGCCGCCTTCCAACGCCGCGATCCGCTCTTCCAGCACCGCGTTGGTCGGGTTGGTGATGCGGGTGTAGATGTTCCCGAAGGCCTGCAGGCCGAACAGCGAGGCCGCGTGATCGACATCGTCGAACACGAAGCTCGTTGTCTGGTAGATCGGCGTCGCGCGCGCGCCGGTGGCCGCATCGGGTGCGGCTCCGGCGTGGATCGCGAGGGTGTTGAAGCCGGGTATCCGGTCGGTCATCGCGCTCTCGAACTCCGCGAGGGTATGACCACTGCCTCTACGCCCCCGGGACAGCCGGGCGCAAGGCGGGCCCGCCTTTCGGCGCCGTCCACGATCGTGGAGCGGTTTGCGGGGCCTTGGCGTTTCGGAGGGCGGGCGGTTCGCCCGGGCGGCCCGCCGCGCGCAACCCAGGAAGACGATCGCGGACGATCCCCAAGACAATTCAGGCCGCAAACGATCCGGCGTTGAAACCTTTAAGCTCATTAAGTATAACAACTTCAGCGTGGGCCGAGATATTTATGAGCCATCGAAGGTATTTGATACATCTTGGTGCCGCGTGCGCGTTGACGATGCTGTCCTCTTCGCCGTCCTTCGCCCGTATCCAGATCGAGGCGGCGCGGATTACAGGCGGTGAACTCTGGATTCTGGGCTCGACCGATGAGGCCGAGGCCGAGGTGAGCTTGGATCGCAAGTTCACCACAAAGGCAGACAAGCGCGGCAACTTCGAATTGCGGGTGGTCTACCATCCGGCGACCTGCATCGCGACGCTGCGGACCCCGCAGGAGGAGCGCAGCGTCGTCGTCGGGGAATGCGGCCAACAGGGAGCGCCGGGTCCCGCCGGTCCCATGGGGCCACGGGGCGAAAACGGACCGCCCGGCCTTTCCGGCCCGGCGGGCCCTGCCGGCCCGCAGGGGCCGCAGGGGATCGCGGGCATGGACGGCCGCGACGGCGCGCCGGGTCCCGCCGGCGAGACCGGTCCTGCGGGTCCCCAGGGGCCGCAGGGACAGCCGGGCCCGCCCGGTGCGCCCGGGCCGCGCGGTCAGACGGTGACGGTGCCCGCCGCCCCGAAACCCGCGCCCGCACCGGCCAGGACGGCGGCCCCCAAGCCGCAGCCGCGCGGCGAAGGCGCCCGCCGCGCCCCCGAACCTGCCGAACCGGACCTCAACTCGCAGGCCGGGGGTGGCCTCAACGAAGAGGATCGCAACTGAGTGGTCCGGGCCGTCGGGCCGATTTGCCCGCGCCGCACGACCTCCGGCCCGTGCCGCCTGCCCCCCACGGACCGCTTATGCGATGATGCGGCCATCGGAGGATTCGGATGCACGACCACGATCAGGACCAGCCGGACGCGCACCCGCATCCCGGTGCGCATCCCCACCCGCATGGATCCGAGGCACCGGGCCCGGACCGCTGGAAGCACGACGGCGTGCGGGTCATTCCGGGCGACAGGCTCGATGCCAACACCGCCCAGACCCCCGGCATGTACCGGCAGGCGGCCATCAACGCGGCCCGCGTGGGCGCGCAGAGAATCTGGGCGGGAACGGTGGCGATTCAGCCCGACGCCAAGACCGGCGTGCACCATCACGGCGCGCTGGAGAGCGTGATCTACGTGGTGTCCGGCCGGGCGCGGATGCGCTGGGGCGACCGGCTCGAATATGTCGCGGAGGCCGGGCCGGGGGACTTCATCTTCGTGCCGCCCTACGTGCCGCACCAGGAGATCAACGCCTCGACGGACGAGCCGCTGCACTGCGTCCTCGTGCGTTCCGACAACGAGGCCGTCGTGGTCAACATCCCGGATGTCGAGCCCGTCGAGAAGCCCGAGACGGTGCATTGGGTCGATCCGATCCACAAGGCGCCCTGAGGGCGGCGCCCGGGATCAGATCTCGCCGACCTCCGCCCTCACCGTGCGCCCGTCCGCGACGCGGACGGTGAGTCCGCAGGCATCGAAATAGGTGAGTAGCGGCATCGTGATGTTCCGGCTGATGCCGGTGGCCTCGCGGAAGCGTCCCACGGTCAGGAGCGCCTGGGGATGCTCCGCCGCCACCGCATGGGCGCGACGGGCGAGTTCGCCCAGCACCTCCGGCAGGACGTAGTAGTGGCTGGAGACCCGCCGCAGCCAGCCGATCCGCCCGCACTTGTCGAGGAGCGGGCGCAGGGTCTCCGCGTCGCAGGCCACCCGGGTCGCGAGGTCGGCGAGCCGGGGTTGGTCGAGGCCGGCACCCGCCAGGACCACGCGCACCGCGTCGTAGAGTTCGGCCTCCGGTCCGGCGAGACGGACGTCGTGCCCCGGCAGATGATGGAGCGGACCCCGCCGGGCGACGGCCCCGCCGCCGATGAGGCGGTCGAGGGCTGCCCGCAATACGGCGCGCCCGATCTTCGACAGCCGGTCACCGATCTCCTGCGCCGTGAGGCCGAGGGAGTCCGGCTCAATCCGGTGACTGTCCGCCAGCAGCGAGAGAATCGCGGCGCCCACCGCTTCGATCCGCGCCCGGGCGAAGCCGATCCGGGCCTTCGCCGTCGCGAGGACGACCGTCCCGGCCTTTTCCTCGAGAGTCGCGAGGGCGGGCCCTGGAATGTTGCGGGCACGGGCGAAGTGGTCGAGATCGACGCCTGTCTCCTCGAGCGCCAGGACCCCGGCGAGGGCGGCCGCATGGTCCGCTTCGTCGAGGGCCGCCACGACCGCACGCCGCCCCGGCGTCCAGCCCCCCCGGCGCGTGCCCGCAATGTCGATGATCCGCCCTCCCCCGAGGGTGCGGCTGGCGGAGATGTCGCGCAGAACGAAGCGGTCGCCGTGGAGGGCACCGATCCCGGCATCGAGGGTGATCTGCGCCATCCGCTCCCGGCCGGGCTCGATCACCGTGCCGGGCGGCAGGAGCACCCGCCCGGTGGCCGAGGCCGCGCCGAGATGGACATGGACGGGCGTACGGTGGCGCAGGGCTCGCTCCTCGCCCGGCAACAGGCGCAGGGCGACGTCGAGGTGGCGGACGGGGCGGTCGAGGTCTGGCGCGAGGATCCAGTCTCCCCGGTGGATCGCCTCCCGCGACAGGCGCGGCCCGGTGACGTTGAGGGCGCAACGCTGGCCGACACCCGCAGCCGCGACGGCCTCGTCCTCGGCGCGGATGCTCCGGACGCGCAGTTCGGCACCGCCGGGGGAAACGAGGAGGCGATCGCCGACGGCCACCGTGCCGGCATGGACGGCGCCGGTCACGACGAGCCCCGCCCCGGGGATGGTGAAGCACCGGTCCACGGCGAGGCGGAATCCGCCCTCCGCGGATCGCACGGCCGTTCCGGCGGCGGCCCGCTCCAAGCGCTCCGCGATGGCGGCGATGCCGGCGCCGGTCAGTGCGGAGCAGGTGAGGATCGGCGCCGTGGCGAGGCCGGACCCCGCGAGTTCGCCGCGGATCTCCGCCTCGACGGCGGCGAGGCGCGCGCCTTCCACGCGGTCGCTCTTGGTGATCGCGACGAGGCCCCGGCGCAGGCCGAGGAGGTCGAGGATGGCAATGTGCTCGCGGGTCTGGGGCATGACGCCGTCATCGGCCGCGACGACGATCAGGGCGAAGCCGACGCCCGTCGCCCCGGCGACCATGGTGCGGACGAGCCGTTCGTGGCCGGGCACGTCCACGAAGCCGAGGCGGTGAGCGCCGAACCGCGCGTAGGCGAAGCCGAGATCGACGGTGATGCCCCGGGCCTTCTCCTCCGGCAACCGGTCGGCGTCGATGCCGGTGAGAGCCTTCACCAGGGAGGTCTTGCCGTGATCGATATGGCCGGCGGTCGCGACGATCATGCGGGCCTTCCGGCGCTCATGGATGGGGATGCGCGGCGCGGGATGTCCCGCGCCGCGCATTGCTTCAACCCTTGATGCGGGTCTCGGCGAGTTCCGACATGCAGGTGTCGTAGGGCGTGAAGTCCACGCGGTTCGACACCGCGAAGAGGGTGAACGGCGAATACAGGAACAAGGCCTTGGCCTTGTCCTGCAGGTAGCGTTCGACCTCCCGCACCACCTCTTCGGTCTGCGGCTCCAGCGGCGTGTGCAGGAGCTTGTCGTAGAGGGCATCGAACTCCGGATCCTCCGGGCCCTGACGCAGGGTTGCGTCCTTGCCGAAGAATTCCCGGTGCACGCAGGCGACCGGATATTGCGGCGTCCAGTCGAAGTACCACTCGAGCTTGACGTCGAACTCCTCCGGCGGCTCCTCCTTCGCGCTGACGAAGCGGACCCCGAGGCCGACCTTCGACAGGCATTGGCCGATAGCCTCGACCACGCCCTTCCAGGCCGGAGACGCGACGAACACGAGATCCCGCCCGCTCACGCCCGCCGCCTCCAGAGCCCGCTTGGCGGCCTCGGGATCGTGCGGGAACGGTGTCATGCCGGGATCCGCGCCGTAGCGGCCGGGCTGGATGAAGGCCGGGATCACCGTGCCGTAACCGTGCGCGCCGTGATCGAGCACGAACTGTCGGTCGATGGCGAGGTTGAGCGCCTTGCGGGCCTCCGGGTTGCGCCAGGGCGAATCCGGACGGTTCTCGTTAAAGACGCCCGTCAGGATCGTCTTCGCCTTCTTCGTCTGGATGCGGCCGTGCTCGCTCGCCGGGAAGGCGTGCGCTTCGGCCGGCGTCAGATCGAACACCACATCGACCCGGCCGTCACCGGCCGCCACCGACTTGATGCCCTCGTCCTTGCCGATCACGTTGTCGTAGACGATCCGCACCGTCGGCTTGCGGGCGGGATTCCAGTAGGTCTCGTTCGGCTCCATGACCACGCGGTCGGAGCGGGATTCGATCAGCGAGACGCCTTCGGTGAGCACGAACGGGCCAGTCCCCCACGGACCAGGCGCGTCGATCACTCACCAATGGCCTTCGGCCGATCCCGTCTTGGGATCCACGAAGCCCCACTCGTTCCAGAAGCGGGTGGAGGGCAGGTGCATCCCCCGGAGCTTCATGAGGGCGGCGGAGTCGCCGCCGGGGAAGCGCATGCGGATGGTGCGGTCGTCGACCGCCTCGCAGGTGACGTCCCGGGCGAAGTTCAGGAAGGCGCCCGGCGGGTGCGGGTTGGTCCACTCCTGAACCTTGTCGAAGCCGAGCTTGAACATGCCGGCGTTGAAGGGCTCGCCGTCCTGGTACACGGCCTCGCGCATCGTGAGTTCGAGCGTCTCGCCGTCAAGCCAGCGCCAGCTCTCGGCCAAACTCGGCTGGCCGATCCCGTCGTGATCGACGCGGTTGGCCTCTTCCATCGTATTCCAGGTGATGGACAGCCAGTTCACGGGCGATGGATCGACCACCGTCACCGTGTTGTGGGCTCCCCAGGGCTGACCGCCCCCGGGATCGCCCGTCGTCTTCGCCGTCATACGCGCTCCTCCATCGATGACCCGCATGGCGTGCGGGTCCGGCCGCCCTGAATGGGTGCCGGCGCGTGAAGGATAGTGCGCAAGCGCGTTGCCTCCAATCGAGTTCGCGGCCACGCGGGCCGCGAAACGACGCAGGCGCCCGGACGGATCGCCCGACCGCTACTGGGTGCGGCGGCCGAAGGAGACGGCGTAAGCCTGGACGCGGGCATCGATTAGCGGATCGTCCGAGACCTCGATCCCGTCGGTCAGGGCGTTCGGCATGAACAGCAACGCCTTCTCGGCCTCGGCACTGTCGGGCACGGCCTTGGTGATGCTCAGGGTGCCGAGGTCGAGGGTCTTGCGGCTGTCCGGCCAGGGCTTCGTGGCATCGTTGGTCGGGTCGCCCGGCTCGGCGAGTTGCGCCAGGACCTTAAACTTCGCTGGCGCCTTGGCGACGCGCGGGCCGATCTCGTCCATGAGGTAGTTCGCATCGCGCTTGGCGGCCTCGGCCTCGGGCAGAAGCTCCTCGCCGTCGACCGGCACGAACTTGAAGCGGAAGGGCTGGCGCTTGCCGTCCTTGTCCACGAGGATGAAGGCATTGACGCCGTTATAGGTCTGGCGGGCGAGGCTCGTCGGCGTCTTGGCGGTGCCGCCCGCCGTCGCGGCGGCCGGATGCGTGGCGACGAACCGCTCCAGCGGCGTGGGCTTCGCGGCATCCGGCCCGCTCTCGGACACCGCCTTCAGGAGATCGCGGAACTCCTCACCGGTGGCGACGGGGAAGTAGGCCAACGAGTTCACGACGACGTCCATGTCCGAACCGTCGGCCAGCTTGAACTTCAGGGCCATGCCGTGGGGGTTGGCGTTCTTCGCGCCGTCCGCGATGGTGGGCACGCCGGTCGCGTCGGAGAAGCGGATCGTCACCGGCACGGCCGGGCCCTGGAACAGCGAAGCCTTGCTCACCGCCGCCGCCTCCGGTGACGGGGTGAAGCTGCCCTCCAGCACCGCGCCCTTGGCGTGGTTGGCACGCTTGCCGGCATGCTTGCCGAACAGCTTGTTCATCACGTCGATGGTCTGCTCGGCCGTGGAGGCGTCCTGAGCGAGGACCGGTTGACCGAAGGCCCAGGCCAGCGCGGCGCCCGCGACGAGGGTGCGTCCGTAACGTGAGATCAAGGGTCGTTCCTTTCCCCGGTGAAGCGCGACAGGGCTACCGGGCATCCCTGCGCAGGGGAATGACCCGGGGGTGCGACAATCCTGCACGGATGAGTGGACCCGCCGTCGTGGCTGTCACGCAATCGTCGGGCCAGACTGTGACAACGGAATGTCGCTCGAAACAAGATGGCGGGCGCAGTCCGACGGACCGTGGACTGACAAGGCACTGCCCGTTGCATCCAAGCTCCATGTCCTGTGCCCGAAACGACTTGAGCACGACGATCGACGGTGCGTCCGCCGTCCTCCCCGTCGTCATGCGACCGTTGCCGGGCTCCCGGTGAGTCCACGGCCTAGCATCGGCGGGCCTGTGCGGTTATCAGCACCGGCATGGCCAAACGTGTGAAGTCGCTCCCCCAGGAGCGCGGGACGATCCTGTTCGATGTCCTCTTCGAGGACGGGAGCCGCGCCTCGAACCGGCGCATCCCCATGGAGCTCCTCGGCGGGCTGGATGGCGACGTCCCCGCCCACGAATTCATCGCGCAGCAGGAGGCCGAGATCGCCGAGAAGGCCGGGCGCCCGCCGCGGGTGATCCAGAGCCTGACCCGCTCCGCCAAGCCCGAGCCCAAGCAGCCGCGAAGCTGATCCGTCGCCGCGCGCATCCCCCGCGCGGCCGGTGAAGTCGCTGTTCGGATGATGTGACGTCGAGCCCCGGCGCGGCGGCCGATGATGCTTTGCGTTCGCCGACGCCGAGCATGCGGCGCACTGTGTCCGGCCAGTGAACGAACCTCCCTTTGTCAGGTTGGACCTTCGGCATCGTGTCGATGGCGAAACCGGCCGCCCTGGGGCGAGGGCGTCGGGCACGTTGCCGGGCTCCGTCGCGTGGCGACCACGGCGGGCGGTCATGTCACCTGTTCGGGAGAGCGCGATGATTTCCCCTCGACCCGATCGCGGATCGACCGAAACGCGCGCCGGGCGCGGCTCCCTCATTTGGACCCTCGCCATGGCCACGGCGCTCGTCGGGATCGTTGCCCTGCCGAGGCGCTCCGGCCCTCCGGTTCGGTCCCCGATGGGCGATGACGGGGGCGGCGAGGCGCGGCGAAGCTCCCCCTCCCACGGCGGAGCCGAGGCCCGTGCGGTCGCCGCCGCGCAGGCCGAGCGCGGGCGCCGGGCGAGGCGCCCCGCCGAGATCCCGGCGAAGGGCTGGAAGGACATCGCCCTGCGCACCTACCGCGATATCGGCGAGAACCGGATCCCGCTGGTGGCGGCCGGCGTGACCTTCTTCGCGCTGCTCGCGATCTTCCCGGCCATCGCCGCCCTCGTCTCGGTCTATGGCCTCATGGCCGATGCCTCGACCATCAACGAGCAACTGGGCAGCCTGCAGGGGATCCTGCCCCAAGGCGCCCTCGACATCCTGGGCGACCAAGTGAAGGCGCTGAACGAGAAGGGCGACGCGACGCTGGGCGTCAGCCTCCTCATCGGCGTGGCGCTCTCGGTGTGGAGCGCCAACGGCGGCATGAAGCACGTCTTCGATGCCCTGAACCTCGTCTACGACGAACGGGAGACGCGGGGCTTCGTGAAGCTCAACCTGATCACCCTGGCCTGCACCGCCGGGGCGCTGGCCTTCCTGATCCTGGCGCTCGCCGTCGTGGTCGTGCTGCCCATCGTCTTCGAAACCCTCGGCATCGCCGGCGAGGCGCGGTGGCTGGCATGGCTGCGCTGGCCCGCACTTCTCCTCGCGGTGCTCGCCGGGTTGGCGGTCCTCTACCGCTACGGACCGAGCCGGGACGCCCCGCGCTGGCACTGGGTGACCTGGGGCAGCGCCATCGCCGCCGTCCTCTGGATTGGCGGGTCCCTGCTGTTCTCGTGGTACGTCGCCCACTTCGGCAGCTACAACAAAACCTACGGGTCGCTCGGCGCCGCCATCGGCTTCATGACCTGGATCTGGATCTCGACGATCATCGTCCTGCTCGGCGCCCAGGTGAACGCCGAGATGGAGCACCAGACTTCCGAGGATACCACCGTCGGCACGCCCCGGCCGCTGGGAAGCCGAGGCGCAACCATGGCCGACACCGTGGGCGCGGCGGCGGAATAGGCGATCATCGGTCCGGCGATCGGTCGCCGGAGACGATGGCCGCCTTGAAGGTCGGCAGGCACGGGTTCGCGTTGTCCCGGCGCCAGGCCAGCAGGAGCTGGGGCCTCGATGCCTCCGGCGCCGCCAGGGGGCGCAGGGCCACGGCCGACAGGCTGATCCCCCGCGCGCTGTCGGGCACGACGGCGATGCCGATTCCCGCGCCGACGAGGGCGAGCATGGCGTGGAGCTGGTTCACCCGCTGCACCACCCGCGGCCGGATGCCGGCCGTGGCGAAGAGGTCGTCCAGCAGATCGATGAAGTAGCGGCCACCGCGCGGCGACCACGTGACGAGCGCCTCGCCGTCGAGGTCGGCGAGGCTCGGAGCCCTGCCCAGCGCCAGGGAATGGTCGCGGGGAACCGCCAGCAGCAGGTGCTCCTGCGCCAGGATGTTCGTTGCGAGCGGCGTCTTGGGATCGAGGAGCGCCGCCGTCGGCCGGAGAATCCCGACATCGATCCGGTTTTCCTCAAGGGCCTGGATCTGCTCGTCCGATACCATCTCTTCCAGCACGAGGTCGATCTCGGGCAGGGACGCACGGGTCAGGGAGACGATGCGGGGAAGCGCCCGGTAGGCCGACGAGGCGGTGAAGCCGAGGCGTATCGTCCCGCTCTCACCCCGCGCGGCACGGCGGGTCAGCCGGGCGGCGCTCTCCGCCGCCGCGATCACCCGGTACGCCTCCGTAAGGAACGTGCGTCCGGCGGGCGTCAGGCGCACGGCGCGGGTGGTGCGCTCCAACAGGCTCACGCCCAGCGTCTGCTCCAGCATCTGGATCTGACGCGAGAGGGGAGACTGCGTGAGGTTGAGCCGTGCCGCCGCCCGGCCGAAATGCATTTCCTCGGCGACGGCAACGAAACTGCGTGCGTGCCCCAGGTCGAACATTGATGCAGGATTGAGGATAATCCAGCCAAAATCAACGTTGGACGCATGGAAAGGGCGGTCCTATCCCGGATGCAACGCCGAAACGGCTGACGTCAGGGAGAGAAGCAGATGTCGCGGATGACCCCCGTGGAGATGGCGCGGACGCTCGGCTCCGGACTCCTGTCTTTCCCCGTCACGCATTTCAACGACGATTTCAGCGTCAACGAAGCGGCCTACCGCGACAACCTCTCCCGCCTCGCCGACTACAAGGTCTCCGGCCTCTTCGCCGCCGGCGGTACGGGCGAATTCTTCTCGTTGACCCCCGCCGAGATCGACCGCGTCGTCCGGGCCTGTGTCGAGGAAACCCGCGGCCGCACGCCGGTCATCGCCCCGGCGGGCCAGGGGACGGCGATGGCCCTCGACCTCGCCAAGGCCGCCGAAGCGGCGGGGGCCGACGGCATCCTGCTGCTGCCCCCGTACCTCGTGGGCTCGGAGCAGGCTGGCCTCGCGGCCCACGTCGAGGCGGTGTGCAAGGCGACCTCGCTTGGCGTCATCGTCTACAACCGCGCCAACGCGCAGCTCAACGAGACGACCCTGGCGGGCCTCTGCGAGCGCAACCCGAATCTCGTCGGCTTCAAGGACGGCGTCGGCGACGTGGAGCTGATGACCCGGGTCTATGCCGGCCTCGGCGACCGTCTCACCTATGTCGGCGGCCTGCCGACCGCCGAGACCTTCGCCCTCCCCTACCTTGAGATGGGCGTCACCACCTATTCCTCGGCGATCTTCAACTTCCTCCCCGAGTGGGCGCTCTCGTTCTACGACTCGGTGCGCCGCCGCGACCGCGACGCGGTCTACCGGGAACTGCGCGACTTCGTGCTGCCCTACATCGCGATCCGCAACCGGAAGCGCGGCTATGCGGTCTCGATCGTGAAGGCGGGCATGACCGCCGTCGGCCGCCATGCCGGCCCCGTCCGCCCGCCGCTGACCACCTTCGACGAGGCCGAACTCGCGGAGCTGAAGGCCCTGATCGGCCACCGCCGCTGACGTCCCGTCCGGTCCGACGACACGAACCGCCGAGCCAACGGCGGCACGATCGACCGCCCGGATTCAACCGGGCGGCGCTCAATCTGGGAGAACGACCATGAGTGCCTCCACGAGCGGCACGACGAGCGTCGCGCTCGCCGGTGCCGACACGTCCCGCCGCACCCGCGTCCGCCTGCTCATCGTGCTGATGCTGTTCGCGGCCACCACGATCAACTACGCCGACCGCGCCACCATCTCCATCGCCGGGCCGGACATGGCCAAGGAGCTCGGTCTCTCGCCGGTCCAGATGGGATACGTCTTCTCGGCCTTCGCGTGGTCCTACGTTCTGGCGCAGATTCCCGGCGGCTGGCTGCTCGACCGCTTCGGCGTGAAGTCCGTTTACGCCGCCGCCATCGCCCTGTGGTCGGGCTTCACGCTGGTGCAGGGAGCCGTGGGCTTCTTCACGGGCTTCACCGCCGTGGCGATGCTGTTCGCGCTGCGTCTCGCGGTGGGGCTCACTGAGGCGCCGGTCTTCCCCGCCAACGCCCGCATCGTGGCCGCGTGGTTCCCCACCAAGGAGCGCGGGATGGCCTCGGCCTTCTTCAACTCCGCCCAGTATTTCGCGACCGTGCTGTTCACGCCGCTGATGGCCTGGATCGTCCACAAGTTCGGCTGGCACCACGTCTTCACCAGCATGGGCCTGCTGGGCATCGCCTTCGCCGTGCTCTGGCTCCAGGTCATCGACGGGCCCAGGACGCATGCCTCGGTGAACGAGGCCGAGCGGGACTACATCGCGGCCGGCGGCGCCCTGCTGGAGATGGACGGGCGGAAAGGCGGGCAGCAGGCGAATACCGGCAAGACCCTGCGCGAGCTGCTCTCCAACCGGATGCTGCTCGGCATCTATATCGGTCAGTACTGCATCACGGTGCTGACCTACTTCTTCCTGACGTGGTTCCCGGTGTACCTCGTGAAAGAGCGTGGCCTCTCGATCCTCCAGGCCGGTTTCGCGGCGGTGCTGCCGGCGCTCTGCGGCTTCATCGGCGGCATCCTCGGCGGCGTGATTTCCGACATGCTTCTCCGTCGGGGCTTCTCCCTGACGGCCGCCCGCAAGATCCCGATCGTCGGCGGAATGCTGCTGTCGATGAGCATCATCGGCTGCAACTACGTGCAGGCGGACGCCGTGGTCGTCGGGCTGATGGCGCTGGCCTTCTTCGGCAAGGGCATCGGCGCGCTTGGCTGGGCGGTGGTGTCCGACACCTCGCCCAAGGAGAGCGGCGGCCTGTCCGGCGGCCTGTTCAACACCTTCGGCAACACCGCCGGCATCACCACGCCCATCGCCATCGGCTACATCGTCCAGACGACGGGGTCGTTCAACGGCGCCCTGATCTTCGTGGGCCTGAACGCCCTGGTGGCCTGCTTCTGCTACCTCGTGGTGGTCGGTGAGATCCGCCGCGTCGAACTGAAGAGCGTCTGACGCGCCCCCGGGCCGGCGCCCGACGCCGGCCCGGCTCCGCCTCCCCCATCCCCGCGCGCGCCGCGCGTCCGGCCGATCCCGGTCGCGGGATCACCGCCCCCCTCACCGCAGGAGGATGCCATGTCGTCCGATACCCGCCACGCCAGCCGCAACACGCCGACCGTCGTCGAGATGAGGGTCGTGCCGGTGGCCGGCCACGACAGCATGCTGCTCAACCTCTCCGGCGCCCACGGTCCGTTCTTCACCCGCAACCTCGTGGCGCTGACGGACTCGACCGGCGCCACCGGCCTCGGCGAGGTCCCCGGCGGAGAGGGCATCCGCAAGACCCTGGAGGACGCCCGCGACCTCGTCGTGGGCCAGCCCCTCGGCGCGTGGAACGCGGTGCTCAACGCCATGCGTACCCACTTCGCCGACCGGGATTCCGGCGGGCGCGGCCTCCAGACCTTCGACCTGCGCACCACCATCCACGCCGTCACGGCGGTGGAATCAGCCTTCCTCGACCTGCTGGGCCAGTTCCTGAACGTGCCGGTGGCTGCGCTCCTCGGCGAGGGCCAGCAGCGCGACGCGGTCGAGATGCTGGGCTACCTGTTCTACGTGGGCGACCGCCGCAAGACCGACCTCGGCTATCGCGAGCCGACCGCCCGCGACGGCTGGTTCCGGCTGCGCGACGAGGAGGCCCTCACCCCCGAGGCGGTGGCCCGGCTCGCGGAGGCGGCCTACGAGCAGTACGGCTTCAACGACTTCAAGCTGAAGGGCGGCGTCCTGCGCGGCGAGGAGGAAATCGCCGCCGTCACGGCGATCCACGAGCGCTTCCCGCAGGCCCGGGTCACCCTCGATCCGAACGGCGCGTGGTCGCTCGCCGAGGCGATCCGCCTGTGCAAGGGACAGGGCCATGTGCTGGCCTATGCCGAGGACCCCTGCGGCGCCGAAGGGGGCTTCTCCGGCCGCGAGATCATGGCCGAGTTCCGCCGGGCCACGGGCCTGCCGACCGCCACCAACATGATCGCCACCGACTGGCGGCAGATGAACCACGCGATCCAGCTCGGCGCCGTCGATATCCCCCTCGCCGACCCGCATTTCTGGACGATGGCCGGCTCCGTGCGTGTCGCGCAGCTCTGCCGGGACCATGGCCTGACCTGGGGCTCGCACTCGAACAACCATTTCGACGTGTCGCTCGCCATGTTCACCCATGTCGCCGCCGCCGCGCCGGGCCGTGTCACCGCCATCGACACCCACTGGATCTGGCAGGACGGCGAGCGTCTCACCAGGGAGCCGCTGGCGATTCGCGGCGGGCTCGTGACGGTACCGGAGAGGCCCGGCCTCGGCATCGAGCTCGATTGGGGGGCCGTCGAGGAGGCGAATGCCCTCTACCGCACCCACGGGCTCGGTGCCCGCGACGACGCGGCGGCGATGCAGTTCCTGATCCCGAACTGGACCTTCGACAACAGGAAGCCCTGCCTCGTCCGCTGAGCCGCATCCGCCCCCCGCCGTCCGACCCGGAGCCACAGCATGATCCTCAGCGCAGCCAAGCCCGTCGGCGGTGAGCGCGTCGCTCCGCCGGACTCACCCCGGACGATCCGCCTCCATGCCGAGGACAACGTGGCCATCGTGGTGAACGCCTTCGGCCTGCCGGCGGGTACCGCCTTCCCCGACGGGCCGACGCTCACCGAGTTCGTGCCCCAGGGCCACAAGGTGGCCCTGGAGGACATCCCGCGCGGTGGCCATGTCCGCCGGTACGGCGAGGTGGTGGGAATCGCGCTCCGCGACATCCCGCGGGGCTCATGGGTCGAGGAATCCTGCGTCGAGACGCCGACCGCGCCCGCCCTTGACGCCCTGGAGAAGGCGACGCGGGTGCCCGCGCCGCTGCCGCCCCTGGAGGGCTACACCTTCGAGGGCTTTCGCAACCCGGACGGCAGCGTCGGCACCAAGAACATCCTGGCGATCTCGACCAGCGTGCAATGCGTGACCGGCACCCTCGACGTGGCGATCCGCCGGATCCGGCAGGAGTTGCTCCCCCGCTATCCGAACGTGGACGACGTGATCGGCCTGACCCACGCCTACGGATGCGGCGTCGCGATCAACGCGCCCGAGGCGGTCATCCCCATCCGCACCCTCCAGAGCCTCGCCCGGAACCCGAACTTCGGCGGCGAGGTCATGGTCATCGGCCTCGGCTGCGAAAAACTCGTCTCCGAGCGCCTCGTGCCTCAGGGCGAGGGCGCGGCGGAAGACAGCGTCGTGCGGCTTCAGGACGAGCGGCACGAGGGCTTCGGCAGCATGATCGCCAGCATCATGACCATGGCCGAGGCCCGATTGGAGGTGCTGAACAGCCGGACGCGGGAGACCTGCCCCGCCTCCGAACTCGTGGTCGGCCTGCAATGCGGCGGCAGCGACGCCTTCTCGGGCGTGACCGCCAACCCGGCGCTCGGCTTCGCCGCCGACCTGCTCGTGCGCTGCGGCGCCACCGTGCTGTTCTCCGAGGTGACGGAGGTCCGCGACGCGATCCACCTCCTCACGCCGCGTGCGGCGACGCCCGCGGTGGCCGACGCCCTGATCCGCGAGATGGCGTGGTACGACGCCTATCTGGAGAAGGGCGGAGCGGACCGGCGCGCCAACCCCTCGCCGGGCAACAAGAAGGGCGGCCTCAACAACATCGTCGAGAAAGCCCTCGGCTCGGTCGCGAAGTCCGGGACCAGCGCCATCACCGGCGTCCTCGCTCCGGGCGAACGCGTGAAGGAGCGGGGCCTGATCTTCGCCGCCACGCCCGCGAGCGACTTCGTCTGCGGCACGCTGCAGCTCGCCTCCGGCATCACTGTGCAGGTGTTCTCCACCGGGCGCGGCACGCCCTACGGCCTCGCCCAGGCCCCCGTGATCAAAGTCGCCACCCGGACCGAACTCAGCCGGCGCTGGTCGGACCTGATCGACCTCGACGCCGGCCGCATCGCCACCGGCGACGCGAGCATCGAGGAGATGGGATGGGAGCTGTTCCTCCTCATCCTCGACGTCGCCAGCGGTCGCAGGCAGCCGTGGTCCGACCGCTGGGGTCTCTACAACGACCTCACGCTCTTCAACCCGGCGCCGATCACCTGAGATGACGCCCCGGCGATAACAACACTCAGCGACTGTCAAAAATTTTTGACAGAAGCCGTGTCATAAACTTTCAACACGCCTAGCTGCACGGCATCGTTCGGCGCCCGAGGGGCCGATGGGGGAGCGATGCCAGCCCATGATCGACGGCTTCACCAAGGCGCAGACGATGACCGACATCGCCTCGGTCATCGAGCGCGCCCGGCGCGAAGGGCGCGACCTCGCCACGGCCCTGCGGATCGCGCGGGCCACGCTGACCTACCTCAGCGGCCCGAATCCCACCGCCGACCAGCGCGCCGCCCTGCGCGACTTCGATCAGAGCATGGCCGCGATCGCGGCGGACGAGAAAGTCTGACCCGGCAATCGCCGACACAGGCGGCCGGCAAGCACGGATTCGTCAACGAGAGGCGAGTTCGTGAGCGTTTTCCGGGTTTGCGGGCTGGCTGAACTGCTCCGCTCCCGCTCGCGACGACGGCGCGGCGGTGGCGATCCGGCAGCGTTGGGAAAGGCTCAAGTGAGCGCGCTGGGACTCGAACCCAGGACCTACAGATTAAAAGTCCGTTGCTCTACCAACTGAGCTACGCGCTCGCGACACCCGCTGCGGGGTCGGCCGCACCGCAATAGGGGAGGCCGTCCGGGGGGTCAACCGACGGCGAGGCGGGCGCGCTCGATGATCGCACGGGCCTGGGCGAAGGCGGCGGCCGCATCGAGTTCGGTGGTGTCGAGTTGCACCGCATCGTCGGCCATCTTCAGGGGAGCCGCGCTGCGCGAGGAGTCGCGCGCATCGCGGGCCTCGATGTCGGCCAGGATGCCTTCGAGGGTCGCGGCCTCGCCGCGTCCGGCCAGCTCCCGGTGGCGGCGGCGGGCGCGCTCCAGGGCGGAGGCGGTGATGAACAGCTTCACGTCCGCCGCCGGGCAGACCACCGTGCCGATGTCCCGCCCATCGAGGACGGCCCCGGACGGGTCCGAGGCGAAGCGGCGCTGCCACGCGAGCAGGGCGGCCCGGACCTCCGGCACGGAGGAGACCCGCGACGCGGCTTCCCCCATGGCCCTGTCGCGCAGGCGCGGATCGGAAAGGCTCGCCGAGTCGAGGGTTTCGGCCGCGCGGGTGGCGGCGGCATGGTCGCCGAGGTCGATTCCCGCCTCCACGAGGGCGAAGGCCACGGCGCGGTAGAGCAGGCCGGTGTCGAGGTGCGGCAGGCCGTAATGGTCGGCGAGCTTGCGGGCGAGGGTTCCCTTGCCGGAGGCAGCAGGGCCGTCGATGGCGATGACGAGGGGCATGTCAGGCTCCGATCCGGCCGCCGAGGGCGCGCATCGTCGGCAGGAAGGAGGGGAAGCTCGTGGCGATCATCGCGCCGTCATCGATCCGCACCGCCTCGCGGCTGGCGAGGCCCAGGACGAGGAAGGACATGGCGATGCGGTGATCGAGGTGGGTGGCGACCGTCCCGCCGCCACGCGGGGCCGTGCCGTCGCCCTCGACCACCAAGTCGTCGCCCTCGATCCGGTGCGGGATGCCGTTCTCGGACAGGCCCGCCGCCACGGCAGCGAGGCGGTCCGATTCCTTCACCCGCAATTCGTGCAGGCCGTTCATCCGGGTGGTGCCCTCCGCGAAGGAGGCCGCCACGGCGAGGATCGGGTACTCGTCGATCATCGCCGGCGCCCGCTCGGCGGGAACATCGACGCCCGTGAGGCGGCTCGCCCGGACGCGCAGGTCGGCCACCGTCTCGCCGCCCTCCTCCCGTTCGTTGAGGCGCTCGATCGATGCGCCCATCTCCAGCAGCGTCGTGATGAGCCCCGTGCGCAGCGGGTTCATCATCACGCCCTCGATCGTCACGTCGGAGCCGGGGATGATCAGGGCCGCCACCAGCGGGAACGCCGCCGAGGAGGGATCGGCCGGCACGACGACATCGGTGCCGCGCAGGGTCGGCTGGCCCGTGAGCGCCACCGAGCGCCCGTGGCCCCCGGGACCGTGGGGCTCCACGCGGACCTCAGCGCCGAACAGGCGCAGCATCCGCTCCGTGTGATCGCGGGTGGCCGCCGCCTCGATCACCGTGGTGATGCCGGGGGCGTTGAGGCCGGCGAGGAGCACCGCCGACTTGATCTGCGCCGAGGCGGCCGGTGTCTCGTAGGTGATCGGAATCGCCTCGCGGGGGCCGCGGAGCGTCAAGGGCACCCGCCCGCCTTCCGCCTCGGACAGGACCTGCGTGCCCATGCGCGAGAGCGGATCGAGGATCCGGCGCATCGGCCGGGAGCGGAGCGAGGCGTCGCCGTCGAAGGTGGCCGTCACGGGTTGCCCGCCGACCACGCCCATCATCAACCGTGAGCCCGTGCCCGCATTGCCGAAATCGAGGACGTCCGCCGGATCGGTGAGGCCGCCGATGCCGACGCCGTCCACCGTCCACCGGCCTTCGCCGAGGCGCTCCACCGTGGCGCCGAGCGCCCGGGCGGCGGCGGCCGTGCGCAGGACGTCGTCACCCTCCAGCAGGCCCTCGACCCGCGTCCGTCCCTGGCTGAGAAGGCCGAGAATCATCGCCCTGTGGGAGATGGACTTGTCGCCCGGGGGGCGCAAGCGACCCCGGAGGGGCGCGCCCGGCGTCGCGGCGAGGGGCTCGGGTGTGAGGGCGTGCGACACGGGTCGGTCCGTCTTGTGTGCGGCGGTCAGCGGGCGGGGCGCAGGGGGCGTCGGCGGCGCGGTTAACACGGGCGTTCGCCGTCGTCATCCGTGCCGGTGGCCGCCTGGGCCCCGGATCGACGAAGCCGGCATCGATTTCGGCGCAACCGTCGTTTCGGCGGCTCAATTGACAGGCGCGACAGCCGCGACTAACCGAGCCGCTTCCCAAACACTGTCTCGACGACGAGGTGTCCCCCCGTGGCCCGACCGGAACTCGGCTTGAAACGCCAGTGCATGAGCTGCGGCGCGAAGTTTTACGACCTCGCCCGCGACCCCGCCACCTGCCCGAAATGCGGTGCGGTCTACCAGGCCGCCACCGGCCGCGCCGCCCCGCCCGCGCTGTCGCGCAGCACGGACGACGACGAGGACGAGACGGACGAGAAGGGCCCCGAGCTGGTCTCCCTCGATGAGGTCGAGGCCGCCGAGGACGAGGCTGATCCGACGCCGGACGACGACAGCTCCGATGACGGCGACACCAGCAGCGACGACGACACCTTCCTCGAAGAGGAGGATTCGGGTGACGACGACGTGTCTGATCTGATCGACGGCGACATCGAGAACGACGAGGAAAGCTGATCAGTCCGGTCGAGCTTCGCGAAAAAAGAGCTTGAGTCCGGCCGATGGGGCGCTTATAGAACCGCCCTCGTCGGCCGGTCGCCGGAACGACGAACCCCGCGGGTCCAGACCGCGGTGGAAGAAGTGGGGCCTTAGCTCAGCTGGGAGAGCGCTTCCATGGCATGGAAGAGGTCATCGGTTCGATCCCGTTAGGCTCCACCATTTCCCCTCCCCTTTCCGTTTTGGCGCCGCCGTCGCGCGGTGACGTCGCCGGCCGTTGCCGTCGGAGTGTCGCCCTGAGCCTCCTCGGCGCCGCCGCCCTCCTCCTTGGATCCGGCGCCGCCCGTGCGGAGGCCCCCGGCGTCCCGAAGCAGGCGGATGAGGACTCGGCCGGCATTGCCGCGATGGTGGAGGACCTCCGGGGCCGGATCGTTCGCTCGGACAGCGCCACGGCCGTGCTCGAACGCTGGTGCGCGGAAAAGGGCCTCGCGGGTCAGGCCCGGCTGGTTGCCCTGCGCGATACGTCCCTCGACAAGACGCCCACGGACGAACAGCGGGCACGCCTCGGCGTGACGCCCGGCGAGCCCGTGCGCTACCGCCATGTGCGGCTCGCCTGCGGCACGCGGGTCCTCTCGGAGGCCGACAACTGGTATGTGCCGAGCCGACTCACGCCGGAGATGAACGCAGCCCTGGATGGCACCGATACGCCCTTCGGGCGCGTGGTGCGTCCCCTTGCGCCGGTGCGCCGGGTGGTGGCCGTGCAGTCCTTCCCCCTGCCCCCGGCGCCCGCGGCGGACACACCCCTCGTGCGAGTGGATGCCGTCCTCGTGACGGGATCGGGCGCACCCTTCTGCGAAGTGGTGGAAACCTATCTCGGCGCGGCCCTTCCCGGTATCGGGGAGACCGACCAACCCAACGGAGACACGCCGTGACGCCCGCCCCGTTCCGCCTCGCCCTGCTCGCCGCGCTCATCGCTGCTCCGGCCGGCCAGACCCTTGCGGCGGGCAACGATCCGGCGGGCCTCTGGGTGACCGAAACCGGCCAGTCGAAGATCCGGATCGCGCCCTGCGGCGGCGGCTATTGCGGCACCATCGTCGCCGCACCGGGCAAGGCCCTCGACGACAAGAATCCCGATCCGGCCCAGCGCGGGCGCAGCGTGATCGGCGTGCAGATCCTCGACGCGCGCAATCCCGACAAGGATGGGTTCTCCGGATCGCTCTACAATCCGAACGACGGGAAGACCTATTCGGGTTCGATGCGCCTGAAGGATCCGACCCACCTCGAAGTGTCGGGCTGTGTCCTCGGCTTCGTCTGCAAGAGCCAGACCTGGACTCGGGGCAAGTAGCCGTCGCACCCGGTCGGTTCCCCGGCCGTCATCGCGCGCGTAGGGAACCTTGAGCCGCCACGGCCTATCAAGGCGTTCTCCGAAAGGGGCCGCCGCTCTTCAGCGGCGAGCCCCGACCCAGTCTCTCACGCCGCCTGACCCAACGCCTGCTCAATGGCGTCCAGCGCGGCCTGGGCGTTGGCGCCGTTGGGGCCGCCGGCCTGGGCCATGTCGCGGCGGCCGCCGCCGCCCTTGCCGCCCAGCGCCTCGGAGCCCGCCCGCACCAGGGCGACCGCATCGAACCGGCCGGTCAGATCCTCGGTGACGCCGACCACCAGCCCGGCCTTGCCGTCGGGCGCGACGCCGACGATGGCGACGATCCCGGAGCCGAGGCGGCTCTTGCCCTCGTCGGCGAGGCTCTTGAGATCGCGCATCTCGACCCCCTCGACCACGCGGGCCATCAGGTTGACGCCGCCGACCTCCTTCGGCGCATCGGCGTTCCCCGTAGCCCCGCCGCCCATGGCGAGCTTCTTGCGGGCCTCGGCCAGCTCACGCTCCAGGCGGCGGCGATCCTCCATCAGCGCGGCGAGGCGATCCGGCGCCTCCGTGGCGGGCGCCTTGAGGAGCCCGGCGAGGTTGGCGAGCGTCCGCGCCTCCTCGGCCCGGTGCCGGCGGGCGGCGTCGGCGGTCAAGGCCTCGATCCGGCGTACACCCGCACCGACCGCGCTCTCGCCGACGATGGTGATGGCACCGATATCGCCCGTGCGCCCCGCATGGGTGCCGCCGCAGAGCTCCACCGAGAACGCCTTGGCCCCCTCCCCGTCCGTGGGAAGGCCCATGGAGACGACGCGGACCTCGTCGCCGTACTTCTCGCCGAACAGGGCGCGGGCGCCCGAGGCGATGGCGTCGTCCACCGCCATCAGCTTGGTCACGACGGGCTCGTTCTGGAGCAGGACGGCGTTGGCGATGTCCTCGACCCGGGCGATCTCCTCGGCCTCGATCGGCTTCGGGTGGCTGATGTCGAAGCGCAGGCGCTCCGGGCTCACGAGGGAGCCCTTTTGCGCCACGTGATCGCCGAGCACCTGCCGCAGCGCCTCGTGCAGGAGGTGGGTGGCGGAGTGGTTGGCCCGGATCGCCCGGCGGCGGGCATGATCGACCTTCAGCTCCACCGGCTGGTCGAGGCGGAGGCTCCCCTCCTTCACCGTGACGGCGTGGACGAAGAGGTCGCCGAGCTTCTTCTGGGTGTCGGTGACCTGCGCCGCCAGCCCGGCGGCGGTGATCGATCCGGTGTCGCCCACCTGCCCGCCCGATTCCGCGTAGAAGGGGGTCTGGTTCACCACCGCGAAGCCGGATTGCCCGGCCTTCAGCTCGGCGGTCTCCGCGCCCTCGAACAGGAGGGCGGTGACGATGCCTTCGGCCGACTCGGTCTCGTAGCCGAGGAACTCGCTCGCGCCGACGCGCTCGCGCAGGCCGAACCAGACGGTCTCCGTGGCGGCATCGCCCGAGCCCTTCCAGGCCTCACGGGCGGCCTGCTTCTGCCGCTGCATCGCCGCCTGGAACGCCTCCGTGTCCACGCCGATACCCCGCGCCTTCAGGGCGTCCTGGGTCAGGTCGAGGGGGAACCCGTAGGTGTCGTAGAGGGTGAAGGCGGTCTCGCCGGAGAGGTTCTGCCCCGCCGTGAGGTCGCGGCTCTCCGCGTCGAGGATCGACAGGCCCCGCTCCAGGGTCCGGCGGAAGCGGGTCTCCTCGAGCTTCAGGGTTTCGGCGATCAGCCCCTCGGCCCGCATCAGTTCGGGGTAGGCTTGGCCCATCTCGCGGACCAGGGTCGGCACGAGGCGGAACATGGTGGGCTCGCGGGCACCGAGGATCTCGGCATGGCGCATCGCCCGCCGCATGATCCGGCGCAGCACGTAGCCGCGCCCCTCGTTGCCCGGCAGCACGCCGTCGGCCACGAGGAAGGCCGAGGCGCGCAGGTGGTCCGCGATCACCCGGTAGGAGGCGAGCGTGGCGGGCTCCGGCGCGCGGGACACCGCGTGCGCCACGGCCTCGATCAGCGCCTTGAACAGGTCGGTCTCGTAATTCGAAGTCACGCCCTGCAGGACGGCGGCCATCCGCTCCAGGCCCATGCCGGTGTCGATCGACGGGCGCGGCAGGGGCGAGCGCACCCCTGGCTCCGCCTGATCGTACTGCATGAACACGAGGTTCCAGAATTCGAGGAAGCGGTCGCCGTCCTCGTCGGGGCTGCCGGGCGGGCCGCCCCGCAGGGCCGAACCCTGGTCGATGAAGATCTCCGAGCACGGGCCGCAGGGCCCCGTGTCGCCCATCTGCCAGAAGTTGTCCGACGTGCCGATGCGGATGATCCGGCGGTCCGAGAACCCGGCGATCTTGCGCCACAGCCCGGCCGCGTCGTCGTCGTCCGCGTAGACAGTGACGAGCAGCTTCTCCGGCGACAGGCCGAACTCTTTGGTGATGAGGTTCCAGGCCAGCTCGATCGCGCGTTCCTTGAAGTAGTCGCCGAAGGAGAAGTTGCCGAGCATCTCGAAGAAGGTGTGGTGGCGCGCCGTGTACCCAACATTGTCGAGGTCGTTGTGCTTGCCCCCCGCGCGGACGCATTTCTGCGCCGTGGTGGCCTTGTCGTAGGGCCGCTTCTCCACACCGGTGAAGACGTTCTTGAACTGCACCATGCCGGCGTTCGTGAACATCAGGGTCGGATCGTTCTTCGGGACGAGGCCCGAGGACGGGACGACCGTGTGGCCGGCCTTGGCGAAGTAGTCGAGGAAGGTCGACCGGATCTCGTTAACGCCGCTCATCTGGCAGACTCTTCAGGCTTCTCTTGTCGCCGGGAGGGCGAACCGGGGGCCGCTCCCTCATCCGGTCCTCTTAAGGACGGAACAGGCGCGAGTCACGGCGCTATGTCGGCCCCATCCTCCGGGTCCGCAACGGGGCGTTCACCCTAACGAAGCGTTCACTCTCTTGGGCGAGTCTCGTGGCTGCCGCGAAAAGACCGTGGATTGCCCCAGGGCAGCACGAGCGCGGCCGTGTTGTCGCCACATCTGTCAAGCCACATCGAGGCCATGGGCGCCCTCCGGCGCGTGGAGATTCGGGATCACGATGCAGGGCCGCACGGTCGGATCGGCGAGGTCGGGAATCGCAATGGCCGGTGGCGCGAACCAGCGCCGGTTCGGCAAGGGCCGGAGCGACGCCGGCAGCCGCAGCGGTCCCCTGGCCGCACAGCCGATGATCGGCGCCTCCCACGGCAGCACCCCGGCCCTCGTCCGCTCCGTCCTCACGGTCACGCTCATCGCCGGGTCCCTCAGCGCCGTGCTGATCGGATCGGGGATCGACCTGCGCAAGGTCGGCCTGCCCCAGGCGGTCTCCACCGCCCAGGCCGCGACCGAGGTGCGGATGCCCGTGCCCCACATCGCCCGCGTCGCCCTCAGCGAGGACCTCGAGACCGCGCCGCTGCGCGCCTCGTCGAGCTTCGCCGCCGTCCACGACCTCGACACCGAACTGGGGTCGAGCGGTGTGGATCGCGTGTCCTACGACTTCCTGCTGTCGCAGAGCTCCACCGGCGACCCGAACGACATCCTCGAATTCGGGCCGATGAAGATTCGCCGCCACCTCGTGCAGACCATCGTGAAGGCGGCCCAGGCCGTGCAGACCGATCCGGTGCTGCTCATGGCCGTGGCGGACAAGGAATCGAGCTTCATCACCGCCGTCCAGGCCAAGACCTCCTCGGCCACCGGCCTGTACCAGTTCATCGAGCGGACGTGGCTCGGCGTCGTGCGCGACTTCGGCCCGAAATACGGCCTTGCGCGGGAAGCGGCCCTCGTGACGGCCGACGCCAACGACAAGCCCACCATCGCCGATCCGGCGGAGCGCGCCCGGGTGCTCGACCTGCGCCGCGACCCCTACCTCTCCGCCCTGATGGCCGGGGAGATGCTGAAGCGCGATGCGGCGAGCATCGCCCAGCGCATCGGCCGGGAGTTGACCCTGGGCGAGGTCTACCTCGCGCACTTCCTCGGGCCGGACGATGCCGGCGACTTCCTCGACAAGGTGGTCAACAAGCCGGCCGCCGCGGCCGCCGCCCTGCTCCCGGGCCCGGCGCGGGCCAACCGCTCCATCTTCTTCGCCGCGAACCGCTATGTCGGCCGGGGCCGCCACCGGAAGCCGGTGAGCCTGTCGGTGGCGCAGGTTCACGAGAAGTTCGAGACGATGATGCAGTCTCGCGGCTCGCGTTACCAGAACGTTCGCGCCATCTCGGGCATCATGGCCTATGCGGACGCCGATACTGCGGCCGTCGCCCAGTAAAACCGGCGCGATCAGGCGGGGAACAAGCCTTGCTGTCGCAACCCAAATGGCCCGAACGACTTAGAATCCCCGACGACTGCGCGCCAGCGCGGCAATGAACACGCGTCGGGGGATTTCTTGAGCAAGCCGGATCCTGATACGAATTCGGTGTTTACCGATACGCTGACCCCGGGGATGCCCCTCGATCAGATCGGGCAGACCCTCGCCTCCTTCTACGACGACCTGATCGCCGAGGGCGTTCCGCCACACCTCGCTGCCCTCGTGCGCCGGGTGCGCCAGGGGCAGGTCGATCCCGCTGCGGAAGGCGGACAGGCCGACCGCTTCCCCGCGGGCTCGCGGCCCGGCAACCTCGCCATCGTGGTCGAGGACGAGGAGGATGTGCGCCATCTCGCCGAGGCCTTGCTGGAGGAGACCCAGTTGGAGGTCATCGGCTGCGCCAGCGCGGAGGAAGCGCTCGACGTGCTCCAGAAGCGCGGCGGCGATGTCGCCCTGATCTTCGCCGACGTCCGGTTGGCGGGTCAGATGGACGGGCTGCAACTGGTCCGGGCCGTGGCGACCCTATGGCCGCGGACGCGGCTGGTGGTGACCTCGGGACAGGGTGTCCGCACTCCCGACCTGCCCAGGGATGCGGTGTTCATCGCCAAGCCCTGGCGCGCCGTCGACGTGCTGGTAGAAGCCGATTTGGCGACGAAGCACCCGGCGCCGCCGGTCTCCTGACCGCCTGTCGTCATCGGGCCCTTTGGCTCCCGCCGGACCCACCGCCGCGCCCGGCATGGCGTGCGATCCGCCCGGCGCCCCACCCAAGGCGCAGCCTTTGCATGGGCGGGGCACGACAACGCCGCCCGCATCGGGAAACGACCCTTTGCCCATCCTCGCCGTCCGCCACCGCACGGTCTACCGCTACAGGCGGCCTGTCTCGTTCGGTGAGCACCGGATCATGTTCCGCCCGCGGGACAGCTACGATCAGCGCCTCATCGAGGCGAGCCTGACGATCGATCCGGAACCCGCGTCCCTGCGCTGGATGTTCGACGTGTTCGGCAACTGCGTGGCGGTGGCCACCTTCCAGACCCGCGCCGACACGCTCACCTTCGACGCTCGGATCACCCTGGACCACACCCCGGAACACGCGCCGGTCTTTCCCCTCGCGCCGCACGCGGACCACTACCCCTTCGGCTATGGCGCCGAGGACATGCCCGACCTCGCCCGCTCCATCGAGCGGCAATGGGCAGATCCCCGCCACGAGGTCGATGCCTGGGCCCGCAGCTTCGTGCCCGGCGCGGGACGGATTCCGACGCAGGACCTGCTCGCCGCGATGACGAGGAGCGTGCGGGCGAACTTTACCTACGTCGCCCGCTCCGAGAAGGGCGTGCAGGAACCCCTCACGACCTTGCGCGCCAAGCGCGGCTCCTGCCGGGACTTCGCGGTGCTGATGATGGAGGGGGTTCGCGCCCTCGGCATGGCCGCGCGATTCGTCTCCGGCTACCTCTACAACCCGAGCAACGACCGCGCCCGGCACGTAGGCGGCGGCTCGACCCATGCCTGGCTTCAGGTCTACCTGCCCGGCGCAGGCTGGGTGGAGTTCGACCCCACCAACGGGATCGTCGGCAACCGCGACCTGATCCGGGTGGCGGTCGCCCGCGATCCGGCCCAGGCAGTGCCCCTCAGCGGAAGCTATTTCGGTCTGTCGAGCGACGATCTCGGCATGACGGTGGATGTCGATGTGGTGGATTTGTCCGACGAGGAGGCCCCCGTGCGACGGAACGTCCCCTACTTGCCGCGTTGATACGGACCGGTGCCGCCGCCCGCCCAGTGCTCGCGCACGGGTGGAAGCAGTCCGACTGGCACAAGTTTAGCGTCATGACGGCGAGTGGAAGGTGGGTGCAATGCGGATCAGAACCGGCTTCGACATCGCCTTCGATCTCCTTCAGCCGACACCGATGATCCTGATGCTGAGCGTGCATCCGACGCGGATGCACGACCTGCTCACTCCGCACGTCCTCACCTTCGACCCGTGGATTCCCACGCGGGAGTATCGCGACGATTTCGGCAACATCTGCCACCGCGTCATCGCACCCCAGGGCACCCTGACCGTCTCCGCCGATTTCGAGGTGAACGATTCGGGGCTGCCGGACGTGATCGAGCCGGGCGCACGGCAGATTCCCGTGCAGGACCTGCCGGATGAGGTGCTGATCTACCTCCTCGGCTCCCGCTACTGCGACACGGACAAGCTCTCGCAGACCGCTTGGTCGCTGTTCGGATCCTCGCCTGAAGGATGGGGGCGGGTCCAGGCCATCGTGGACTACGTCCACGAGCGCATCCGCTTCGATTACCAGCGCGCCGACGCCACGCGGACCGCCCATGACGGCTTCATGCAGCGCGAGGGCGTGTGCCGCGACTTCGCGCACCTCGCCATCACCTTCTGCCGCTGCATGAACATCCCGGCCCGCTACGCCACCGGCTATCTCGGCGATATCGGCGTGCCGAAGGATCCCGCGCCGATGGATTTTTCCGCGTGGTTCGAGGTCTTCCTTCAAGGGCCGCAGGGACCGGCGTGGTACACGTTCGATGCGCGGCACAACCGTCCGCGCATCGGCCGCATCGTCATGGCCAGGGGCCGGGACGCCACCGACGTCGCGATCTCCACGAACTTCGGCTACGCGCATCTCGCCCGGTTCGACGTGCATACGGACGAGGTGGTGTGACGGCGCCTGCCGCCGTCATCGCGCCGACCTCTCAGAACTCCAGCCCACCCCGCGCCTTCAACGCGCGGTAAGCGTCGATTCCCAACGCCAGGTCGCGTCGGAGGCGCCCCTCATCGCCGAGATCGGCGAGGCCGTAGCGCAGCCCCAGGATGTGGGCGACCTCGTAGCCCTCCGGCAGGTCGCCCGTCGTCCCGAGGTCGAGGGACGTGAGGGGCAGGCGGTCCGCGAAATCTCCTATGCGCTCCCGCAGGCGGTCCCCGCTCGCGCGCAGATGATTTAGGGCGCGCGGGCCGTGCTCGCGGTAGGCTGCCACCGTGCCCTGCGCGAGAGACAGATGCACCGCCTCCCGGTGCGTGGGGAAGAGATAGACGAGGTAGTAGCCCCGCGTGGCGCTGGTGGTGACGGCCGGATCGAAGATCGCGATCCAGGGGATGGCCGCCCAGTGGGCGCCGCGCCCCGGACTGCCTTTCACGAGGAACGGCCCGTCGAGGGCGGCGAGCGCCTGCCGCACCTCGTCCGGCGCTCCCTTTCGGATCACCGTGCCCAGGGGATGCCCACGCGGCGGATCGAGGCGCGCGAGGGGATATTCCTCGATGATCCGTCTGAGGGCGTAGCCGAGGCTCACGCCTCCGGCCGGGCGAGGCTGCCGCCGCCGATCGGCTCCCTGACGCCCGTGGTGGAGGGGAAAGTGATCGGAAGGTTCTTGAGCGAGCGCACGGCGAGGAAGGCGAAGGCCTGCGCCTCCAGATAGGCCGAGGACCAGCCGATGGCGTCGGCCGTCGTGATCTCGGAGCGCAGGTGGTAGTTCAACAGGCGCACCAGTTCTCCATTGCGGGCGCCGCCGCCCGCCACGATCCAGCGGGTCGGGATTTCCGGGGCGTGGTCGAGGGCGCGGGCCACCGCGCGGGCGGTGAAGGCCGTGAGCGTGGCCGCGCCGTCCTCGGTGGAGAGCTGGCCCGCCAGCTTGTGCGAGAACCAGTTCCGGTCGAGCGATTTCGGCGGCTTGCGAAAGAAGAACGGGTGCGTCAGCAGCCACGCGAGCAGCGGCTCGTCGGGGCGACCGCGCGCGGCAGTGCGGCCGCCATCGTCGAGGTTCTTGCCCTCGCGCTCCTGCATCCACTCGTCGATCAGGGCATTGCCCGGCCCGGTGTCGAAGGCGATGACGCCGCCCTTCGAATCGATCAGCGTCGCGTTGGCGACGCCGCCGATGTTGAGGATGCCCACGGGCCCGGTGAAGCCGGACGCCTCGGCCAGCGCCTTGTGGAACACCGGCACCAGGGGAGCCCCCTGCCCGCCCGCCTCCACATCGGCCCGGCGGAGGTCGGACACCACCGGGATCCCGAGCCGGTTGGCGAGGGCCTGCCCGTCACCGATCTGCACGGAGATGCGGTGGTCCGGCCGGTGGATCACCGTCTGGCCGTGGAAGCCGATGACGTCGATGTCGCCCGCCTCGAGACCATTCTCGGCGAGGAAGCGCTCCACTGCCTCGGCATGGGCCTCGGTGACGAACACCTCCGCCTCGGGCAGGCGGCCGGGGCGGTCGCCGGGCTGGACGATGGCCTCCGCATCCTTGGTGGCCACGCGCAGGAGGAGCTTCTCCTCGTCCGAATAGCCGCGATAGCCGGTGGGGCCGAGCGGTTCGAGGAAGTTGTTGTGGCTCTTGACGACATGCACGGTCTCGCCGTCGGTCTCGATCAGCGCGACATCGACCCCGTCGAGGGAGGTGCCGCTCATCAGGCCGATCGCCCGCGACATCGCCATGGAAAGCCCCCGTGTGTTTCTCGAACCGGCCTGCTAAGAGCCGGGCCGATCCCCTCTCCGGGGGGAGCTAGCACGCGGGCCGCACCCTGTCGCCCGCCCCGGACCCCGTGACATCCATGAGCGCCGACTTCACGCCCCACTCCGACTTCCTGCGGATCCTCACCGAGCGCGGCTACATCCATCAGGCCTCCGACATGGCCGGGATCGACGCCGCCGCCAAGGAAGGGCGGCTGACCACCTATGTGGGCTACGACTGCACGGCGCCCTCGCTGCATGTGGGCCACCTGCTCTCGATCATGATGCTGCATTGGCTGCAGGCCACCGGGGGCAAGCCGATCACGCTGATGGGCGGTGGGACCACGCGCGTCGGCGACCCGTCCGGCCGGGACGAGTCCCGCAAGATCCTCACCATCGAGCAGATCGACGCCAACAAGGCCGAGATCCGCAAGACCTTCGACCGGTTCCTGCGCTTCGGCGAGGGCGGCAGCGATGCCGTGATGGTCGACAATGCCGAGTGGCTGACCAAGCTCAATTACATCGAGATGCTGCGCGACATCGGCCGCCACTTCTCGGTGAACCGGATGCTGTCCATGGACAGCGTGCGCCTGCGCCTGGAACGCGACCAGGAACTGTCGTTCCTGGAGTTCAACTACATGATCCTCCAGTCCTACGACTTCGTGGAGTTGAACCGCCGCTACGGGACGATCCTGCAGATGGGCGGATCGGACCAGTGGGGCAACATCGTCAACGGCATCGACCTCGGCCGCCGCATGGGCACGCCGCAGCTCTACGCCCTGACCTGTCCCCTGCTCACGACCTCATCGGGCGCGAAGATGGGCAAGACCGCGGCCGGGGCCGTGTGGCTGAACCCGGAGATGCTGTCTCCTTACGATTACTGGCAGTTCTGGCGAAACACGGAGGATGCGGACGTCGCCCGCTTCCTGAAGCTGTTCACCCTGCTGCCGATGGACGAGATCGCCCGGCTCGCGGCCCTCGGCGGCGCCGAGATCAACGAGGCCAAGAAGGTGCTCGCCACCGAGGCGACGGCGCTGATGCACGGCCGCGAGGCGGGCGACGCCGCCGCCGAGACGGCGCGCAAGACCTTCGTGGAGGGCTCTCTGGCCGCCGACCTGCCGACCATCACCGTCCCGGCGAGCCTGCTCGAAGCAGGGCTCGGGGTCCTCACCGCCTTCGGGCCGGACCATGCCAAGCTCGTCCCCTCGACCAGCGAGGCCAGGCGGCAGATCAAGGGCGGCGGCCTGCGGGTGAACGATGTGCAGGTCACGGACGAGAAGGCGACCCTGCGCCCCTCCGACATGACGGCCGACGGGGTGATCAAGCTGTCCTTCGGCAAGAAGAAGCACGTCCTGCTGCGGGCGGAGTGACGCACCCGCGTCGTTGCGGGCGCGATCCAGGGTAGCGCCGGTTTCGGAGTTCACCGGCAGGGACATCGCGCTCCTCGTCGTTGCGAGCGTGAGCCGAAGCAATCCAGGGCAACGGGCCGTTCCCGAACGCGGCGCCTCCCTGGATTGCTCAGCGTTACTCGCAAAGACGGAGCGGCGGGGCTCGCCTCACCCCCGCCGGTGCGTGACCAGCGGGTCGCCGACGTATTCATGCGTTCCGATGTGCCCCATGCGGAACCAGGGGCAGAGATGGATCACCTTGCCCAGCGCCCGGATGTCGTCGCCGAAGGCGAGGTCCTCGCCGCGGAAGGCGTGTGCGGTGCGGCCGCCGGAGAAGAACGTTGTGAGGCCCGCGAGCGGGTTCGGCGGCGTGATCAGCCAGTCCGGATGGGCGCGGGCCAGATCCTCGAACACCTCCCGGCGGATCAGGATGAGGCCGGTGAGCGCGTGGTCGCCCACCATCACCTCGTCCGCGACGGCGAGGTCCGGCAGGATCTGCTGCACTCCGTGGACCGGCAGGAGGGCGGGATCGAGGTCGGGCTGGGCGCGGGCGACCTCGGCGATCCGGTGCCAATCGTAGATCTTCCGCGGGGCGACCGCGCTCAGCACGTCGCGCTCGCCATGCCCGAGCATCCGCATCAGATCCTCGACGCGCCAGCGCATGTCGGCGTCGATGAAGAGCAGGTGCGTCGCATTCGTCCGCTTCAGGAAGTAATCGACGGCGAGGTTGCGGGCCTGCGCGATCAGGGACGACGAGGTCGTGACAAAATGCATCTCCACTCGCCGCTGTTGCAGGGCGAGGCAGGAGCGCAGGAGGCTGTCCACGTATCCGGTCTTGACCTCGTCGCCATAGGCTGGCGTCGCGATGCAGATCGAGCGCGGTAGATATGGCATTTCCAGCATCGTCCCAACCCGGCAGACAGCTTCGACTGATACAACTGCCGGTGGAGTTCTGGACTAATCGGTGCCACTACTAAAATAGGTGGCACATAGTCCGCCGACACCTGTCCCAATGCTATACCGCAGGAAGGGTATCGGCGGATAGATCGATCGCGATCTTAGGGATCGAGCCCGTCGGCGATCCGCTGCGCCTTGCGCCGTGCCTCCACACGCGAGACCGAGAAAATCGAGGCCTCGTAGAGGAGCAGCATCGGCACGGCCAAGGACAGCTGCGAGATCACATCCGGCGGCGTCAGGATCGCGGCGGCGACGAAGACGAGGACGATGGCGTAGCGCCGCTTCTCGCGCAGGAACTTGCTGTCGATGATGCCGACCTGACCGAGCAAGGTGAGGATCACCGGCAACTGGAAGGCGAGGCCGAAGGCGAAGATCAGCGTCATGATGAGCGAGAGATACTCGTCCACCTTCGGCAGGAGCTTGATCGTCGGCTCGCCGGCGACGCCGACCTGCTGCAGCGACACCGAGAACTTGATGAGCAGCGGCATCGCCAGGAAGAACACCACCAGCGCACCGAGCAGGAAGAAGATCGGCGTGGCGACGAGGTACGGCAGGAAGGCCTTGCGCTCGTTGCGGTAGAGGCCCGGCGCCACGAAGGCGTAGATCTGCGTGGCGATCACCGGGAAGGCGAGGAAGGCCGCGCCGAACACGCTGAGCTTGATGTTGGTGAAGACCTGCTCAAGAAAGTGCGTCGCGATCAGTTCCGCGTTCTGGGCGCCCACCACGGAGACGTAGGGGTAAACTAGGATGTTGTAGATATCGCGCGCGAAGAAGAAGCAGGCGAAGAACATCACCACGAAGGCGATCAGAGATTTGATCAGCCGCGAGCGCAGTTCGATCAGGTGCTCGAGAAGCGGCGCCCGCGACGCCTCGATCTCGGCCTCGTCGGCCTCGGTGATCATTGTGCGGCGGTTCCGTTCCGGCTCGGCGCCGTGTCGGCGGCGGGCGTTCCGTAGGGGTCGTCCACCGAGCCCGGCACCGGCAGCGGCGCCTCACGCCCAGCCTGCCGTTCGGCCTTCAGGCGGGCGGTGGCATCGGCGAGGCTGCGTGGCTTGGATGCGGCGGGCTTGGAGACGGCGGGCTCGGCCGCAGGGGATGCACCCGCCGGAGCGGCGGCGGCGTCGGCCTCGGGCCAGGACGGCGCCGCGGGTGGCGGCTTGGGCGGCCCGTAGGTTTCGGCGGCTGGGGACGCGGGGCTCGCGGCTGCCGGGGTGGAGCGGCCCTCGACGGCCCCGCGCAACTCGTCGCGGATGGTCTGAACGGGATTGAAGGTCGAGGTGCCGCGCATCGTGTCGCGGATGCCGTCGACCTCCTTGCGCACCTCGTCGAGTTCCGCCTCGCGGATGGCCTCGTTGAACTGCATCTGGAACTCGCCGGCCATCCGGCGCAGCTTGGTGGTGACCTGCCCGACCGTGCGCAGCGCCTTCGGCAGGTCTTTCGGCCCGATGACGATGAGGGCGACACCGCCGATCAGCATCACCTCGCCCCAGCTCATGTCCAGCATGTCGTCGACGGTCCTGCCACGGTGGAGGTGGCCACGAGGGCCGGACTCTCACCGCCTCTACACGAGGGCGCGCCCCCTGGCTGCCCGGGAAAGGCTCAGAGCGTCTTGTTCTGGCCGCCCGGCAGATGGCTCGCCGGCACGGCGGTGCCGGGGCTGGTCTCGGCCGCGTGGGGAATGGTCCGCACCGGCTGCTGGGCGGGCGGCACGACCGGCTGGGCGGCCGTCGGCGTCTCGTCCTCGGCCATGCCCTTCTTAAAGGCTTTGATGCCCTTGGCCACGTCGCCCATCAGATCGGACACCTTACCGCGCCCGAACAGCAGCATCACGATGACCGCGACGACGACCCAGTGCCAAATGCTCATGCTACCCATGACGACCTCCTGCGCTCCGCCCGGCCCGAAGGCCACGGCCCGAGAGCGCTCCGTCCCTTGAGGAATTCACCGCGAACCTAGGGAGCGCGCCTCCCGAACACAAGCGGAAGCGCCGCGTCATCCCGGCCCGGAGGGTGAGAGGTTGGGGAAGTGTCAGGCCGCCTGGGCCAGGGCGGCGGCGAAGCGGGCGCGCGCCTCGGGAATATCGAGGGCGTCGTCGCCCCGCGCGAGATGCGAGAGCGCAGCCGCCGCGCGGCGGGCCGCCGCGCCGGTCAGCAGGGGCGTGCCCTCGCAGACGCCTTCCATCTCGGCCCGCTCGCCATTGCAGTGGAGGGCGATGTCGATCCCCGCCGCGAAGGCGGCCTCGGCCCGGCTGCGGAAGGGGCCGTCGAGGGCGTGCATCGACAGGTCGTCGGTCATCAGCAGGCCGTCGAACCCGATCTCGCCGCGGATCACCCCGGCGATGACGGCGGGCGATTGTGTCGCGGGCCGCTCGGGGTCGATGGCGGTGAAGACGACGTGGGCGCTCATCGCCATCGGCAGGTCGGCCAACGCGCGGAAGGGCGCGAAGTCGCGCGCGCGGAGCGAAGCGAGGTCCGCCTCCACCCGGGGCAGCGCCTTGTGGCTGTCGCAGGCGGCGCGGCCGTGGCCGGGCATGTGCTTCACCACCGGCAGGACGCCGCCCGCCATCAGGCCCTCGGCCACCGCCCGGCCGATTTCGACCACCGCCTCGGGGCTCGTGCCGTAGGCCCGGTCGCCGATGATGTCGTGCGAGCCCGGCGACGGCACGTCGAGGACCGGGGCGCAGTCGACGTTGATGCCGACCTCCGCGAGGTCGTGGGCGATCAGCCGCGCCCCGAGGCGGGCGATGGAGGCCGCCGCGCCGTTGAGGCGACCGAACCGCCCGCCGGCCGGATAGGACGGCCAATGGGGCGGCCCCATGCGCTGCACCCGGCCGCCCTCCTGATCGATGAGGATCGGCGCGTCGGCGCGGCCGACGCAGTCCCGCAGCGCCGCCGTCAGGGCGCGGACCTCGTCGGGCGTGCCGATGTTGCGCTTGAACAGGATGAAGCCCCAGGGCTGTGCGGCGCGGAAGAACGCCGCCTCCCCTGACGAGAGGCTGGTCCCGGCGCAGCCGAGAATCAGGGCGCGGATCGTCATCGCTCAGGCTTCCGGGGCGAATCGCATGGGGAGAGTTTCGGGCGTCGGCAGGCCGCCATCAAGGCGCAAGCCGCCCCGCGACGCCGGACGGAGCACGCCGGGCGGGACCTGTGGCCACCCGGACTCAGGATCCGGGCGGCGGAGCGGCGGCGGTCCTCGTCGGCCGCTCGCCATTTCTCAGGACAGAGGGTTCGTCAGTTCTTGGCGACGAAGCACTGGCCGCCTTCGCCCTGGAGGGCGCTGCAGAGGCTCGACGCCTCCTCCTTCGCCAATGGCCCGACGCGGACGCGGAAGATGGTCTTGCCGTTCACCTCGGCCTGACGGATCAGCTCCGGCTTGCCGGCGAGGCGGCTGTACTTGGCCTGCATCTGATGCAGGGCGGCGCGGGCGTCACCCGCCGAGTTGCGCACGCCGAGCTGGACCGAGTAGCCGCTCACCGGCGAGGTGGTGTCGATGGCCGCCGAAGTGGCTTGGGTCGTCTCCGGGCTCGCCTGGACCGGATCGTTGCCGAGGGACGCGACGCGCTGCGGCGCCTTTTTCACGGCCACCGGGGCCGGCGCAGGGGCAGCCTTGGGCTTGGCGGGAGCCTCCGCCGGGGTTTCGGTCGCGGGCATGACCGGGGTCGCCAGGGCGTCGGCCGAGCGGACCGGCTTCGCGGGCCGGGCGGGGGGCGGGGCCGCGTCGGCGGACGGCAGCACCATGGTCGGCACCGGCGACGGGGACGGCTCGGCCTCGGCGACGGGCGCGGGCGGCGGGGGCGGCGCGTCGGGCTTCACCGCGACGGTGCGGACGCGGCGGGGCTCGCCGAACGCCTCGAAGGGGCTGTTGCCGGGCGTCGTGGTGCCCTGGTTCGCGGGTGTGCCTCCGGCCGCGCGAGCCGCCTCGGCGACGTCCAGGGGCTGCTCCTCGCGGTTCACGATCTTGATCTGGCCGCTGTCCTTGCCGGTGGCGTTGCGGTCGTAGATCTGGCGGTTCTGGTCGGGGATCTCGACGCCGTCAGCCACCTTCGGGGCGACCTTCATCGGCGTCGCGTCGGCCTGGACGACCGGAACGCCGCCGCCGGAATGGCCACCCTGCATTCCCTTGTAGGTCAGCGCGCCGGTCACCGCGACGGCGACCACGGCGATACCCGCACCCACGGAGACGAGGCGGCTGCGCGGCGATTTCCGGCGCAGGGACCGGGCGTCGTCGTAGGGCTGCTCCGGCTCGGCATAGGCGAAGCCGCCCTCTCCGGCCGGGGCGGGAGCCTGATGCATGTCCCGCTCGACGGAGGCGAGGTACTGGTCGAAGGCATCGGCCGGGTTCGGCCGCACCGGCTCCTCGGCGGCGAAGCTCGGCTCCGGCCGGCGGTCCCAGCGGGCCTCCGGCTCGGGCGCGGCGCCGACGTAGTTGGCGCCGATCTCGTTGCGGGCATCGAGAAGCGCGCGGAACGGATCGTCCTGCCCCACGATCCGGGCCAGTTCCGCGAGGGGATCCCCCTTGGCACCCTGGCGCGCGGCGCCGTCGTGCCGCAGATCACGCGCAAGAGCTTCCAGATCGATCTGAGCGCGCGACGCGTTCGTCATGGCAGCTTCCTCAACCATTGGCGGACCGACCCCTCGCCGTCGCGATCCGGGCTAGCGCATCTCGTCCGGAGCGCTCACACCCAAAAGGCGGAGGCCGTCGGCCAACATGGATCGAACGGCCTCGAGGAGGGCCAACCTCGCCCACGTGGACATTCGATCGGTTGGATTAACAAACCGTAATTGCGGCAAGTCTTTGCCCTTATTCCAGAAACTATGTAGCGCCGAGGCGGATTCATAGAGATGGAAGGCGACTCGGTGGGGTTCGTGCGCCATCGCCGCCGATTCGATAATCCTCGGGTACTGCGCGAGCAGACGCATCATCTCGGCCTCGCCCGAATCGGTCAGGAGGGCGAGATCCGCCTCGGCGGCCACGGCCCGCGGCGACAGGTCGGCCCCCGGGAAGGCCTCCCGCGCCTGACGCTGCACCGACCGGGCGCGGGCGTGGGCGTACTGCACGTAGAAGACCGGGTTGTCCTTCGATTGCTCGACAACCTTGGCGAGGTCGAAATCGAGGGTCGCGTCGTTTTTGCGGAACAGCATCATGAAGCGGATCGCATCGCGACCGACCTCGTCGATCACGTCCCGGAGCGTCACGAACTCGCCGGCGCGCTTGCTCATCTTCACCGGCTCGCCGGCGCGCAGGAGCCGCACCAACTGGCACAATTTCACGTCGAGGACGGCCCTGCCGTCGCTCACGGCCTTCACCGCCGCCTGCATCCGCTTCACGTAGCCGCCGTGGTCGGCACCGAGCACGTCGATGATCTCCTCCGCGCCCCGGAGCACCTTGTCGCGGTGGTAGGCGATGTCGGCTGCGAAGTAGGTGAAGCTGCCGTCCGACTTCAGCAGCGGGCGGTCGGTGTCGTCACCGAAATCCTTGGTGCGGAACAGGGTTTGTTCCCGGTCCTCCCAATCCTCCGGCAACTGTCCCTTCGGCGGGGGCAGGCGCCCCTCGTAGACGAGGCCGCGCGTGCGCAGGTCGGCCAGCAGCGCGCCCACGGCGCCGCTGTCATGCAGCTGGCGCTCGGAGAAGAAGACGTCGTGCTGGATGCCGATGGCGGCGAGGTCGCCCCGGATCGTGTCCATCATCATGGCGACGGATACGTCCCGCACCACCGGCAGCCATTCGGCCTCCGGGCGGTCGAGGAGCGTCCGCCCATGCGATTGCGCGAGCGCCGCGCCGACGGGCTTCAGGTAGTCGCCCGGATACAGGCCCTCGCCGATGGCGAAGGGCTCGCCCAGCGCCTCCCGGTAGCGCTGGAACGCCGAGCGGGCCAGCACGTCCACCTGCGCGCCCGCGTCGTTGATGTAATATTCGCGCGTCACCTGGCGGCCGGCGGCTTCGAGCAGACTCGCCAGGGCATCACCGAACACAGCGCCACGGCCGTGCCCGACATGCATCGGCCCGGTCGGGTTTGCCGAGACGTACTCGACGTTGACCGGCCCGCCCGGCAGCGCGGCCCGCCCGAAGCCCTCGGGATCCGAGAGGGCGGCCCGGACGACCTCGTGGTAGACGCCCGGCTGCAAACGCAGGTTGATGAAGCCGGGCCCGGCCAGGGAGACCTCCGCCACGCGCGGGTCGGCACGCAGTTGCTCCGCGAGCGTCTCGCCCAAAGCCTTCGGGTTGGTCTTGGCCTCCTTGGCCAGGACCAGGGCGGCGTTGGTGGCGAGGTCGCCGTGCGAGGGGTCGCGGGGCGGCTCCACGACGACGCGGCCGAAATCCAGCCCGGCGGGCAGCGTGCCGTCCCGGGTCAGGACCTCCAGGGCCTCGCGCACACGGGCCTCGAACTGGGCGAAGATGTTCATTCCGGTCGGTCTCAAAGAGGCTTGGCCCGCCGCGCCGCGTGCGTCGGGACTGGTCATGCGGGGCAACACGGGGAGGAAGACCGCCCGGCCGTGCCATCCGCCGGAACGTCATGGCATGAGCGGCCCGGGAGGCCCGGCGTGCGCAACCGTCCCCGCCGCATAGCAAGGGCGGGCCTGCCTGTCACCGAGCGGGTGGGATCGGCCGCCCGGTACCGTCGCCGGAATCCTGCGCCGAAGCGCGCTACGGGGCCCTTGCCGGATCGCGGGGCTCGCCGCTCAGCTCGGAATCAGGCCGCCTCGGCATCGCGGCGCAGACCATGGGCCCGTCCCACGATGTCCCACAGGCGTTCACCGACGGCGAGGGCGATGGCGCGGCTGGACTCGCCCTCCGACCGGTGGCGGCACAATCCGGCGAGCACGTCGGCGAACCGCTGCTCGATCGTCGGAAGAAGCAGGTCGGCGGCCTCCGGCTCCACCGCCCTCAACACCTCCGCCAGATCGATATAGGCATCCTGCAGCAAGTGCAGCGTCAGACGCTCGACGGCGCCCTCGTCCTCCGGCGACAGATGCATCATTGCCGTTCGATCCAGCCTCCAAGGCAACGATCATCAATGTTCGATGGTTAACGACCTATTAAAATTTCAATTTAGACAGGCATCGAGAGGCCAAATGGCGTGACCGCACGGTACGATCGTTCCGAAGACAGTAAAAGGGAAGAGGGCTCTTGCCCTCAGATTGCATCGCGTCGTCGCCGTCGCCGGCGGAGACGATCCCGCGTGGTCAATCCGGTCGAATCGCGACCGCTCTACGCCTCGAGCCCCGACAAACGCGCCAGCGCCTTCTCGCGGCCGATCAGCGGGAGCAGCCCGGCGAGGTCCGGCCCGTGCTCCAGCCCGGTGAGGGCGAGGCGCAGGGGCATAAACAGGGCCTTGCCCTTGGCGCCCGTCGCCGCCTTGATCTCGCCGGTCCACGTCTTCCATGTCTGTCCGTCGAAGGGCTCCGGCGGCAGGCTGGCGCGGGCGGCCGCGGTGAAGGCCTCGTCCTCGATCCGGGGTGTGACCGGCCCCGACACGACCTTCCACCACTCGCCGGCCTGGGCCACGCGGGTCAGGTTCGCGCGCACGGCGAGCCAGAAGGCTTCGGCCTGCGCGTCCGGCACGCCGAGGGCCCGCAACCGCCCGGCCGCCTCGGCATAGGGCATGGCGTGGACGAGGCGGGCGTTCAGCCCGTCGAGTTCGGCCTCGTCGAACCGGGCGGGAGCCCGGGAAATCTCGGAGAGATCGACGAGGGACGCCAACTCGTCGAGCCCGTCCACCGCCCTGACCGCCTCGGCCGAGCCGGTGAGGACGGCCAGCGAGCGCACGGCGCCGGGCTCGAACCCCGCGTCCCGCAGCCCGCGCAGGGACAGGTGCCCGAGGCGCTTCGACAGTCCCTCCCCGTCCGCCGTGGTCAACAGGTTGTGGTGCCCGAAGATCGGCACTGCCGCTCCAAGGGCCTCGAAGATCTGCACCTGCACGCCGGTATTGGTGACGTGATCCTCGCCGCGGATGATGTGAGTGACGCCGAAGTCCTTGTCGTCCACCACGGACGGCAGGGTGTAGAGGTAGGTCCCGTCCGCGCGGATCAGGACCGGATCGGACAGCGAGGCGCAATCGACATGCGCCGGGCCGCGCACGAGGTCCTCCCAGGAGACGGTGCGCGCATCGAGCAGGAATCGCCAATGCGGACGGCGGCCCTCCGCTTCCAGGGTGGCGCGCTCCTCCGGTGAGAGCCTGAGCGCGGCGCGGTCGTAGATCGGCGGCTGGCCGCGCCCGAGCTGGCGCTTGCGCCGCCGATCGAGCTCCTCCGGCGTCTCGTAGCAGGGGTAGAGGCGGCCGGCGGCCTTCAGCTGGGCGGCGGCGGCATCGTGCTCCGCCTTCCTGTCGCTCTGCCGGGCGAACAGGTCCGGCGCGATACCCAGCCACGCCAGATCCTCAGCGATCGCCCGGGCGAACTCCTCGGTGGACCGGGCGGCATCCGTATCGTCGAGGCGCAACAGGAAGCGTCCGCCGTGGCGTCGAGCGTAGAGCGCGTTGAGCAGGGCCGGGCGGGCATTGCCGATGTGCAGGTAGCCGGTCGGCGAGGGAGCGAAGCGGACGAGGGTCATGGCGCGTCTCTAGCGCAAACCGGCGCGAATGTGCGCCGTTGCGGTGGAATTCAGAGGGGCGACTCACCAGTTCGTGCGTGCAGTGCAATAGAAAAGCGCCGTACCCCCGTTCGTAGCCCTACCCCGTGTCGCGTGAATCCGACAAAAGGCTTGCGAGGACTGTGAGCAGCGGGTTGGCATGACGGGGATGGCGGAAATCGCGGTTGTGGGGGGCGGCATGGTCGGGATCGCCTCCGCTATCGCACTGCGGGAGCGCGGTCTCGACGTGGTGCTGTGCGATCCCGGCGAGGCGCGTGCCCGCACCTCCTACGGCAATGCCGGAGTGATCAGCCGCGGTTCGATCCTGCCCATGGCCAGCCCCGCCCTCTGGAGCAAGCTCCCCGCCTACCTGCGCAACGCGGACAGGGCGCTGCGCCTCGATTATCGCCACCTGCCCCGGATCGCCCCCTACCTCGCGCATTTCCTCGCCAATGCCCGCGAATCGCGGTGGCGCGACTCGGCGAGCGCGCTGATCCCCCTGACCAGCGCCGCCTATCCCGCCCACGAACGGCTCGCGGCCAAGACGGGGACGAGCCATCGCCTCGTGCGCAACGGCTGGATCAAGGCCTACCGGACGGAGGAGGCGTTCCGGGGTGCCGCCCTTGAGCGGGAGATCCTGCGCGAGCACGGCGTGGCCTTCGATATCCTCGACGGGCACACCCTGCGTGAGCACGAGCCGGCCCTCGTCCGCCCATACGCGCGGGCCATGCTCCTGCCCGAGACGGGATCGGTCCGGGAGCCCGGCCGTCTCGTCGAGGCCTGCGAGGCCCTCTACGCGCGCATGGGCGGACAGCGGGTGCGCGCCAGCGTCAACCGGCTCTTTCCCGACGGCGACGGGTGGAGCGTCGTGCTGGACGACGGCACGTTCCGGGCGAAGAGGGTGGTGCTGGCCGCCGGCGCGGCCACGGGCGCCTTGACGAAGCCCCTGGGCTACCGCTTCGCCGTGGCCGCGGAGCGCGGCTACCATCGGCACTTCGCCCTGCGTCCCGAATCGCCGCCCCTCACCCGGCCGATCCTCGACACCGGCGCCGCCTCGATCCTGGCACCGATGGGCGAGAGCGGCATCCGGGTCCTGTCGGGGGTGGAACTGAGCGCCCGCCAGGCACCACCGGACTTCTCGCAGATCGCGGCGGCAAGCCGCGAGGCGGCGGGAACACTCGCCCTCGGCGGCCCCCTCGACAACGAGCCCTGGCTCGGCTCCCGCCCGGCGACGCCGGACGGGATGCCGGTGATCGGCTGGGCGCCGAAGCACGACGGCCTGATCTTCGCCTTCGGCCACGGCCATATCGGCCTCTCGACGGGGCCGATCACCGGGGAAATCGTCGCCGACCTCGCCACGGGGCGCCCGCCCTCCGTGCCGATCAACCCCTTTTCCGCCGACCGGCTGCTGCAATGGCCTCGTCTGGCCTAAGTCGGGGGCCAGGCGCCGGAGCCGATCCCGTCGGCTCACGCAGCACCGTCTTTGCGAGCGACAGCGAAGCAATCCAGGGCAGCGGGACGCCTCCGAACGGTGCGCGTCCCGGGATTGCTTCGCTGTCGCTCGCAAAGACGACGTGAGACTCATTGACGGGCGTGGCTTAACCCTTTGGCCACGGCTCTCGGCGCCTCGCAGGCTCAAGCCGCCTGCGACCGTTCCGGGACGAGATGCCGGAGACGACGCGGACCTGCCGCCGCCGGCCGTCAGCGCCAATCGTAGGGATTGAAGCGATCTAGGGCGACCTGGACCTTGCGCAGGAATTCCGGCTGCCGCTGGAGGCTCGCCTCGCGGGCGAGGGCGCGGAGGAAGGAGCGGGGACCGTGCTCCAGGTCGCGGCCCAGGCCGTCGTAGCGGTCGGAGGGGGTCACCTGCGAAGGGTTCGACGCCACGAGATACTCGATGGCGCAGACCGGCGGATCGATGCCCAGCCGATAGCAGATCCGCACGTGCTTGAACGGCTCGCCGGGCCGGTCCTCGACCCGGAAGCCCGCGAAGGCGAAGGCGCCGCGGCTCGCCTTCTCGGCATAGGCGATGGTCGATGCCACGGTGACGTAGCCGCCGGTGACGTGCGACCTCACGAGATCCACCGCCGCCCGGTCGGAGGGCACGAAGGGCTCGGCGGCGGCCGGGACCGTGAGGGCGGCGAGGAGCGAGGCGCCGAAGGCGAGAGAGCGGATCACGGCTTCCTCATGCAGACGGCCACGGGCACCGAATCCTTGGCGGGCTTGGCGTTCAGGTCGATACAGGCCACCGTCGCCACGCCGTCCGTGAGGCTGACGGAGGGCAGGACGGCGATGCCCCGGCAATAGGCGCCGATCAACTCCTCGTCCCTGCGGCAGGCGACGTCGAGGCGGATCTGCGTGTTGAGAGCGGGGCCGGGCGGGCCCTGCTCGCCCGAAGGACCGCGCTCGCCCGCGGGGCCGCGCTGCCCCGTCGCGCCGTTGAGGCCGGCGGGCCCCTGGGGACCGGCCGGTCCCTGCTCGCCCTTCGGTCCGGGCGGCCCGGCCGGGCCGGGCTTTGTTTCGCCGCAGGCACCGAGCGCGAGGATCATGGCGACGGCCAGAAGGCGTGTCATGGTGGTGTCCGGGGGGCTCGTCGAAAGGCGCGCCGGGCGCCGGCCACGGAGGAGAGGCGCGCTCAGTCGTCGCGGTAGACGCGCTCGCGGCGTTCGTGCCGCTCCTGGGCTTCCAGGGACAGGGTGGCGATCGGCCGCGCGTCGAGGCGCTTCAGGGAGATCGGCTCGCCGGTCTCCTCGCAATAGCCGTAGGACCCGTCCTCCAGGCGCGCGAGCGCGGCGTCGATCTTGCCGGTGAGCTTGCGCTGCCGGTCCCTCGCCCGCAGCTCGATGGAACGGTCGGTCTCGGAGGAGGCCCGGTCCGCGAGATCGGGGTGGTTCTCGTTCTCGCTCTGAAGCGCGGTCAGCGTGTCCTGGGCTTCGCGCAGGATCTCGCTTTTCCAATTGAGCAACTTGCGCCGGAAATATTCGCGCTGCCGTTCATTCATGAAGGGCTCGCTTTCAGACGGGACATAGCCGTCCTCCAGTGTCACCTTCGCCATGCGTGGCCCTCACTCGTGTAGGCTGGCCGGTGTGCGGCGCGAATTGAGTGCCGTATAGTCGACGCACGTCACGGCCACAACGCGGGTGATCCGCTCCCGGCGCCGATGTCGCCGCGTGCGGCACGGGAGCCACGGTCCAGGGCCTCGAACCCGATCCGGATTCGGACATTCCACGCCTCAGAACTGGAAGTAGATGAACTCAAGGTTGGCGTCGTCGCCGATCTTGAGGAGGACCGCGACGAAGAGCACCGCCGTCGCGACGGCGAGGCTGCGGCGCGGCGGCAGGCGGTGGACCAGGGTCCAGGCCGTGGGTCCGATCGTCGCGACCGCCGCCGCGATGGCGATGGCGCGCCATTTGACCTCGCCGCCCCACGGCGCGAAGCCGAGCATCGCCTTGTAGACGTACAGCGCCGCCTCGAGACTCGGTGCCCGGAACAGCACCCAGGTCAGGAGGACGAAGGTGAAGGTGAATACCGCGCCGAGGGCAGCCGGCAGCGCGAGGCCCGCCCGCCGGGCGAGGAGCCCGGCGCCGAGGCCGAGGCCGTGCACCGCCCCCCAGGCGAGGAAGGGCAGCCCTGCCCCGTGCCACAGGCCGCCGAGCGCCATCGTCGCGAATAGGGCGCCGACCTGCCGGGGAAGGCCGTGCCGGTTCCCGCCGAGGGGGATGTAGAGGTAGTCGCGCAGGAACCGCGACAGGGTCATGTGCCAGCGCCGCCAGAAGTCCCGGAGCGAGGCCGCCCGATAGGGCGCGTCGAAATTCTGCGGCAGGACGATGCCGAACATCAGCGCGATGCCGAGCGCCATGTCCGTATAGCCCGAGAAGTCGAAGTAGATCTGGAAGGTGAAGCCGAGCGCCGCCTGCCACGCCTCGGCCACGCTGACCGCCCCGCCCCGCGCCGCCGCCTGGAAGACCGGGTTGACGTAGGCCGCCAGCGGATCGCCGAGAAACACCTTCTTCGCGAGACCGAGGGCCAGCAGCATCAGCCCGCGGGCGAACCGCTCGGCCGCATCCGGGCGGTCGGCGGGCCGTGCGTCGAACTGGTGCATCACCTCGCTCCAGCGCACGAGCGGCCCGGCGAGCACCTGCGGGAAGAAGGCGATGTAGAGCGCGTACCTCACGAGGCCGAAGGGCGGCGCCCGGCCGGCCCGGAGGTCGGCGAGGTACATGATGTGGTGAAAGGTGAAGAACGAAATCCCGAGCGGCAGGGCGAGGCCGAGCCGGGGCGCCTCGAACCCGCCGACCTCACCGACGAGGCCGAAGAGGAAATCGAGATACTTGAACAGGCCGAGGAGGGCGAGGTTGGCCACGATTGCGGCGGGCACCAGCCAGCGCACCGCCCGGCGCGTGAACGCCCGCGCGATGAGCCAGTTCACGAGGATCGAGCCCGCCAGCAGCGGCACGAAGCGCAGGTCCCACCATCCGTAGAAGACGAAGGACAGGGCGACGAGGAGTGGCAACCGCCAGCCGGGAGCCGCCCGCGCCACCGCCCCGTGCAGGATCAGCGCGGCGGGCAGGAACGCCAGGAGGAAGACGAACGAATTGAACAACATGGGGCGGCGCGGCCGGGCCGCCTGTCTCGGTGCGGCGGGCCTTGTCCGCAATCGGGGCCGCCCCGTCAATCCGGCCGGTTGCCCCGCCGCGCGGGCGAGATCAGTTCAGTTGGCTCGCAATCGAGAAGAACTTGGCATTGAGGGCAGTGCCGACCACCTGCAACGCCCCGATGATGACGGCGGCGATCAGCGCGGCAATCATGCCGTACTCGATGGCCGTGGCGCCCGCCGCGTCTTCGCGAAACCGTGAAACTATCGCACGCATGGACTTTCTCCCAAATGTCCGGCCGTCAAGGTCCCGGCAGCCCATGCAGCCTTCCTCGTCCTCGCGCGCGGAGCGAAGCAATGACGAAGGGAGTGACGAACTTTCCGGCCGGCCCCTAAGATGAGATCATCCTAGCGATGCCGGATTTCGGCTTCGCTATTGCCTTCCTCGAATTGTCTTCGTTCTCGGCAGTCCCGTGACGGATTGCGTTTCGCCCGAGATCGACCCGAAGCACGAATGGCGGCTTTCGGATCTTCACACGGGCCGCCGTCGGCGGATACCATTCCGCGTCGTCTCGAGACGCCGGATGTCTTGCCGGCCGCTCACCTGAGTGCGGCGGCGGCGATGGTCAGGCCGAGGCCGACCGAGCCGAAGGTGTCGCCCGCGACGGTGCGGGCGGCCGGCAGGGCGGCGGTGAGCGCGGCATGGAGATGCGGCAACCGAGTCGAGCCGCCGGTGAGGAACAGGGCGTCGATGGACTCGGCGTGGAGGCCCGCCTGGGCGAGACATTCCCCGATCCTCGCGGTGACGGCACGGGCGAGGCCATCGGTCTGGGCCGCGAGCGCCGGTCCGTCGAGCTGCGCGGCGAGGCCACCCTCGATGAACCCGAGGCCGATCACGGCGGCGCCCTCGTCGGACGCCTCGATCTTGGCCGCCTCCACCAGTCCGGCGAGGGCATGGCCGCGCTCCTCCTCCACCGTGGTGCGCAGGCGCCCGACGAGATCGGGCCGGGCGCAGTTCCGCAGCACGTCGTCGATCTCGCGCAGGGTCTTGCCGTCGTACAGGCGGTTGATCGCCGACCATGTAGCGAGGTCGTGGTAGTAAGCACCGGGCACTGCGAGGTCCCCGCGCTTCATGGCACTGCCCATGCCCAGGAGCGGCATCACCGTGCCGAGGCTGAGGTGCCGGTCGAAATCGGTGCCGCCGATCCGAACGCCGTCATTGGCCAGGATGTCCGCTGCCCGGTCGACGCGCGTCCGGCGTTCCGGCGACAGCCGGACGATGGAGAAGTCCGAGGTGCCGCCACCGATATCGGCGATGAGGGCGATCTCCTCGGTCGTCACCTGCCGCTCGTAATCGAGGGCGGCGGCGATGGGCTCGTACTGGAAGGCGACCTCGCGAAATCCCACCTCGTTGGCGATGGCCCGCAGGGTGTCCTCCGCCCGCCGGTCGCCCTCGGCGTCGCCGTCCACGAAATGGACCGGTCGGCCGTGCATCACCGTGTCGAAGGAGGTGCCAGCGGCCGCCTCGGCGCGCTCCTTCACGAGGGAGAGATAGCGGGCGATGACGTCGCGCAGGCGCAGGCGCTCCCGGCCCAGCGGCGTCGCCTCGTCGATGAGGGGCGTGCCGAGCACGGATTTCAGCCCGCGCATCAGGCGGCCGGGCTTGCCCGCCACGTAGGCCGCCGTCGCGGCCCGGCCGATCCGCGGCGGATGGCGGGGCTCGAAGAAGATCGCGCTCGGCACGGTGAGGTGCTCGCCCTCCAGGGGCAGGAGCACCGGGCCGCCGGCCCCGCAATGGCCGAGGGTCGTGTTCGACGTGCCGAAGTCGAGGCCGCAGGCCGCCATCGGGAAATCCGGTCCAAAATCGGGTGGGGCGTGGCGAGTACCGAAGGTCGGGCCCGCGGTCCAGCTTTAGAGCCGTGGACAGGTGCATGCCGGACCCGCCTGCGGGGCGGGACTCGTGGTAAGAGGCCGCCATGCGCTGCGACATCGATCTCGGACTGACGGGCGGAAACCCGGCACTCCTCGACCTGACCGAACTGCTCGCCACGCGGCTCCTCGTGCAGGGCAATTCGGGCTCGGGCAAATCCCATCTGCTGCGCCGCCTGCTGGAGCAGAGCGCTCCTTACGTGCAGCAGGCGGTGATCGACCCCGAGGGCGATTTCGCGAGCCTCGCCGAGCGCTACGGGCATGTGGTCGTGGAGGCGGACGGCGACGACGCGGCGCTGCAACGCGTCGCGGCCCGGGTGCGGGTGCACCGGGTCTCGGTGGTGCTGACCCTCGATGGGCTCGACGCCGACGGTCAGATGCGCGCGGCCGCCGCCTTCCTCGGCGGCCTGTTCGATGCCGAGCGGGAGCATTGGTACCCGATGCTCGTCACCGTGGACGAGGCGCAGCTCTTCGCCCCCGCCGCGGCGGGCGAGGTGTCGGACGAGGCCCGCCGCCTGTCGCTGGGAGCCATGACGAACCTGATGTGCCGGGGCCGCAAGCGCGGGCTGGCCGGCGTCATCGCCACGCAACGCCTCGCCAAGCTCGCCAAGAACGTGGCCGCCGAGGCCTCGAACTTCCTGATGGGCCGGACCTTCCTCGATATCGACATGGCCCGCGCCGCCGACCTCCTCGGCATGGAACGGCGCCAAGCCGAGACCTTTCGCGACCTGCCGCGGGGCCAGTTCGTGGGGCTCGGTCCCGCCCTGTCGCGCCGCCCCGTCACCATCGCCGTGGGCAAGACCGAAACGGTCAGCCGCGCGGCGGCCCCGGGCCTCCTGCCCCTGCCCGATCCGGTGGAGGACGCCCGCGCCCTGATCCTGACGCCCGAGCCGCGGGGCGAGGCGCCGCCGGCCCGCCGGGCGCCCCGCCCGGCGCCGGTGCAGGATGTGCTCTCGCAACTCGCCGCCTACCGTCCCCCCGCCCCCGCCGAGGAGACGGAGGAGGATGCCCTGGACCCCGCCGAGCGCGAGGCGATCATCGCCGAGGTGCTGGCCTCCGTGCTCGCCGATGCGGATGCGGGCACCTGCACGCCCGCGACCCTCTATCAGGACTTCACCGTCCGCTGCCGCATCCGGCGTGTCAGAGGCGAGGCGCTGTCCCTGCCCGAGTTCAAGCGGCGCCTCGCCGTGACGCGGGCCGAGGCCGGGGGCGAGGTCAGCGACGGATCCGGCTGGGAACGGGCGCAGGAGATTGCGGCGAGCCTGCCCGACGATCTCGCCGGGCTGTTCCTCGTGGTCGCCCGCGCGGCGATCGAGGGGGCACCCTGCCCTACCGATTCAGCCCTGGCCGAGGCCTACGGCACCAGTTCCGGCGGCCGGGCGCGGCGGATGCTGGCCTTCCTCGAAGAGCGCGGCGTCATCGTCACCCGGCGGGACCTGCGCGGCGCCCCGATCATCGCGGTGCCGGACCTCGGCGCGGAGACGGCGCCGGGCGCGCCGCAACCGGCAGCGGGCGGGTTGCGGCGGCGGACGGGGTAGGCACGCCGCCTCCGCGTCATCGCCAGCGCGGCGAAGGATCGACGTCTGCGATCCCATGATCGGACCCGCGACGCGCTCTTCTGCCTTTCAAGTGGTGAAGTGGGCGGTGCCGGATCGAACGCGGCGGTCTTTCCCGCCCCCCTTCCCCGCAGGCGGATCGTGCCCGCGCTCGAGCGAGCGACGGGCGATCCAAAGAGACAAAAAGAAATCTATCCCCGCCGCCGTGCTTCAAGCTTGGCCAGTTCCACCGCCGCGCGCAGCTCGATCTCCGCCATCAGGCCATCGAGGCGCGGGTCGCCGGAGGAGCCGGATCGCTCGGCGAGACGGCCGGCGACGGCCCGCAGATCCTGCGCGCTGACCCGCCCTCCGAGGATCGCGGCCTTCAGCCGGTCGAGACCGTCGAGGAGGTCGTGGCCCCGCTGGGCGGCGCGGCGGCGGCGCTGCTGCGGCGTCTCCGTTTCGGCCTGCAGCAGGAGCACCGCGTCGAGGCCGGCGAGCGTCGCCGGTCCGGCGGGGGCGGAAGCGTGGGCGGGGCCCTCGGCGGCGGCGTCGAGGCTGAAGCCGCGGGCCCCCTCGGTCCGGCGTCCGGCCGAGACGCCGCTGGTCGTCCGGATCGGCTGGCGGTGATCGACGCGCATCGTCTCTTCAAGGACCGGGAGGATGAGGCAACTTTCCGCCCCGCAGGGTTAAGCGGCGGTAAACGGCCCGGCAGAAGCTGCCGGGTCGGCAGGAATTGAACCGGGGGCATCCACGCCGCCCGAAACGGTTGCTGTGATTTTTCAATTACTTAGCTCTCCGTCGCTGTTGGCACGGGGCTGGCGTGGAACGGGCCGGCCCCGCCACCCAGCGAAACCGGCATGCATTCCCGTCTCACGACGTCCCGCCTCCCCGCCCTCGTCTCGGCCCTCGTCGGCGCCGTGATGGCGCTCGTCGCCCTCGGCGGCCCGGCCCTCGCCCTGTCGCGGGTGAAGGATCTCGCCTCCATCGAGGGCGTGCGCCAGAACCAGCTCGTCGGCTACGGCATCGTGGTGGGCCTCAACGGCACCGGCGATACGCTGAACAACATCCCCTTCACCAAGCAGTCGCTCCAGGCGATGCTGGAGCGCCTCGGCGTCAACACCCGCGGCGCCACGATGCGCACGCAGAACCTGGCGGCGGTGATGGTGACGGCGAACCTGCCGCCCTTCGCCTCGCAGGGCACGCGGATCGACGTCACCGTCTCGTCGCTCGGCGACGCGAAGTCCCTCCAGGGCGGCACGCTCCTCGTGACGCCGCTGCTGGGCGCCGACGGCGAGGTCTACGCGCTGGCGCAGGGCTCCATCGCCATCGCGGGCTTCTCGGCGGAGGGCGACGCGGCCAAGATCACGCGCGGCGTGCCCACCAACGGCCGCATCTCCAACGGTGCCAACATCGAGCGCGAGATCGCCTTCAAGCTGAACGATGCGCGCTCGCTCCGCCTGTCGCTGCGCAACCCGGACTTCACCACCTCGAAGCGGATCGCGGCGGCCATCAACGACTTCATGGGCGCCGATACGGCCGAGCCCACGGACCCGGCGACCGTCACGATCCAGATCCCGGCCCGCTATCACGGCAACATGATGCGCCTCATCACCGAGGTGGAGCAGTTGAAGGTGGAGCCCGATCAGGCGGCCCGCGTGGTGGTGGACGAGCGCTCCGGCATCATCGTGATGGGCCGCGACGTGCGGGTCTCCACCGTCGCCATCGCCCAGGGCAACCTCACCGTCACCATCACCGAGCAGCCCCAGGTCAGCCAGCCGGCCCCGCTCTCGAACGGGCAGACCGCCGTCGTGCCGCGCACGGGAGTGAAGGTCGATACGGGGGACGGCAACAAGCTCGCCCTGGTCAAGGAAGGCGTCAGCCTGCGCGACCTCGTCGATGGCCTCAACGCGCTGGGCGTCGGCCCCCGCGACCTGATCTCCATCCTCCAGGCCATCAAGTCCGCCGGGGCGCTCCAGGCCGACATCGAACTCATGTGAGGGGAAAGCCATGATCCAGCTAGCAGCCATCGCGGCGAGCGCCGCCATCGGGGTCGGCAAGTCCATCGCCGGCAGCGTCGCGGAAGCGACCGCCACCGGATCGGTGGGCGACGCCAAAACGGCCAAGCTCAAGAAGACCGCGACCGACTTCGAGAAGATGTTTTTGGAGAACAGCCTCGACAAGATGACCCAATCCGAAGGAACGGACGGTCCCCTCGGTGAAAACGGCACGGGCGGTGGCGTTTATCGTTCGATGTTAACGAAAGAGTATGCGAACAAGATCGTACAAAGCGGGGGAGTTGGCATCAGCGACTCGGTGTTCCGGGAGATGATGAAGATGCAGGGAGCGACGAATGTCGGCGGCTGAGCCGTTTCGCATCGTGGATCGCGCCGGCGCGGAGGCGCTGGTGTCGGGCGTCCTGTCCAGCATGACGGCCCTTCAGGCCGTGCTCGACGCGGAGGCGGACCACGTCCGCGCCGGGCGCCTGAAGGCGGGTGTCGTCGCGGCCGAGCCGAAAGCGGCGCTGGCGGCCACCTACATGCGGCAACTGGAGGCCGCGAAGTCCAACGCCGTGGCTCTCGTCCGCTTCGATCCGAAGGGCGTCGAGCACCTGCGCGGCGCCCACGGCGCCTTCACCGCCGCCCTGGAGGCGAACCAGAAGGTTCTCGCCACCGCCCGCACCGTCTGTGAGGGATTGATCCGCAACCTTGCGGACGACATCGCCAAATCCCGCGCCCCCACGGGCTACGGTGCGACGATGGCCCCCTCGCCCTATGGACGGGGTGCACGCAGCGGGCCGCTGGTGATGTCCCGCTCGCTCTGACGCCGGGTTCGGTTCGGGGAATGGACTCCCGACTCCCCACCTTCGTTGTCAGGTGGATTGGCACAGGGGAGCGGGATCGTCCCGCGCGTGGCGTATTCCAGAATTGAGTCGCAGCGCTCGCGACGACAGCGCCGCGGGTGCCCTCGCCGCTCAGCCGTCCGTCGCGGGGCCTTTCTCGCTCACGCCGCGCGGCGATCGAGCTCGCGGTGCAGCCCGTCGATGTAGGTTTCGATCTGCGTCACGAAGCCGTCCAGCGCGGGGTCGCGGCGGCGCAGGCGGGCGAGGTCGCGCAGCATCGCGTCCAGGGCGAGCCGCCGGTTCTCGGGAGGGCCGAAGCCCCCGATATGCGAATCCACGATCTGTTCCGCCAGGACGATCGCGCCGATGCGGGGCCCGGCGCCGAGCCGGCGGATCTCCGCGATGGGATCGTGGTAGGACATGGACAGGACTCACGCGATGCCGTTGACGGCATTCCAAGCATCGCCACTGACGCCGAAAAAGCGGCGACACTATGATGCAAGGAACACTAGTGTTCCTCGCCCGGAAGGTCGAGGCAGGACTTCTATCCTCCAAGAGCCATGTGCTTCCCGGCGGGCTCCACGCCGCTGTCCTTGACCTCGGCTTGCCGCAATGGCCCGAACGATGGGTCAGGAAAGGTAATTCGTGAGGGACAACTTCGAGAGCGACGCCGTGATCTGGTAGCTCGCCTGAAGCCGGTTTTGGAGTTCGAGCAGCTTCGTCGCGACCTCCTCGGTCGAGGCTTGCTCGATCCCATCGACCGTGTCCTGAAGCGTGCTTTTCTGCGACGTGTTGGTGCTGGCCGCCGAGCTCATCCGGGCCGAGGCAAGGCTCAGGTCAGTCACGATGTCCTGCACGCTGGAGCCGGTGTTGCCCGCCGCCAGAAGGGGCGCGGCCTGCGCCGCCACGGCGGCGTAGGCCGAGGACGTCGCGGAGTTCGCGGGGATGCCGAGGGCGACGGTGGCGAGGCCGGCGAGCACCGAACGGATCGGCGCCTCGTTCGCGCGGACCCCGAGCTGGACGGAGGAACTCGAACCGACCTGAATGGTCTGCGTGGCGCGGGGATCGCCGCCCGAATCGTCGCCACGGTACCAGAGCACTGTGTTGGTGGCTGTGCCGGGCGTATAGCTCGGCACTGACCCCGTGAAAGTGATGCGCTCGGGCACGACGTTGCCCTTGGCTGAACCCGTGAAGAAGTTCTGGCTGGCCCGCGCGGTGGCATTCGCTGAGAGCGCTGGCGCCGCGGTATTCTGCAGCGCTGAGCTCAGGGCGGCCGAGAGGTTCGCCGTCGTGGTGGCGACGTCGGCGCCGATGGAGAACGTCCCGGAGGCCACCGCGCCCGTCGATTTCGATGCTGTCAGGGTGACGGTGGTGCTCCCCCCGCCGGGCATGCCGAGGGTAAACGTTAGCGTGTCGCCGTCGGATGGCTGAGCCGCCACGGTGACGGTGGAGGAGGCCGGGGCCGCAAGGTTCGTCACCGGTGCGAGCGCGGCGGGATTGCTGGAGCCAACGCTTTGGATCGTGAAGCCGAAGGGACCGGCAGGCGAAACGGCCTGGGCCGTCGTGTCCTCGGTGAGCGTGACGGCGGTGCCAGTGGTGGTCTGCGTCAGGCGGCCGTTGAGACCGGTTCCGAGATCGGCCTTGACTTGATCGTCCACCAGGGTCTTCAGCCCCGCCAGCGTGTTCCCGTTAGCATCGACGGTCCCGTAGAGGATCGTGTTCGTGTCGAGGACCGGCGCGGTGGTCCCGTCGCGGCCGCCGAACAGAAAGATAATGCCGTCCGATTGGTTGAGGGCATCGATCGCGGCACTGAAATTGTTCAGCGCCGTCGCCTTCACGGCCTGCGATCCGGCGGGCGAGCTCTGCAACCCGTTCTGCAACGCCGCCGCAGCGTTCGACGCGACGGTCACGACCTGCGTCATGCTGGTGGTGGCGAGCTTGGCGCGGGTCTGGGCCGTGTCGATCACGGCGGAGTAGCCGTCGAGGGCGCTGATCGACGCCTGGGCCGAGAGCGCGGCGGATCGGCCGGTCCCGAGTCCACCATAACTCTGGGCCGTCAGGCCGGTGCCGAGCTGCGTCGTGAGGTCGTTCAGCTGCGACTTCAGCGCGAGGAGCTGGGAGGTGGAGCGGCTCGTGGCATAGCTGCCGGCCGCGAAGGGGGCGATGGTCGTCATCAGATCTGCAGCAGCTGGTTGAGCATGTCGCGGGCGGCGGTCAGGACGCGGGCATTGGCACCGTAGGCCGTCTGAAGGGCGATGAGGTTCGACATCTCCTCGTCGATGTTGACCCCGGCGCTCGACGCGAAGCGGCTCTGGGCGGTTGAGAGGGCGACCTGCTGGGTATCGTTCATGGTCGCGGCGCTGGTGGAGGCCGAGCCCTGCGCCGCGATCACGTCGCGGGCGAAACCGGTGACGCTGGTTGTGTAGGGCGCCGCGATCCCGCCGATGCCGCTGGCCGAGGAGAAGGTGTGCTGCGCCGTGGTCAGTGTATTGAAGATCGACAGGGCGCGGGCGCCCGACGCGGTGGGATCCGTCGCGCTCGCGGCCGTGAGGGGGGCCGGATTGCTGACGAGCGCCCCGTTGACCGTGATCCGCTGGGCGAATCCGGTGATCTGTGCGCCCGACTCGAGGGAGCCGGTGTAGAGCTTGTTCGTCCCGTCGGTGAACAGGGCGATCTTGGGAAAGCCCGTCGTGAAGTCGCTCGCGCTCGTGGGCGCGGTGATGGTGGCGCTCGCGCCCTTCACGGCGGTACTGGCAGTGCCGGTTAGGGTCACGCTGGCCGTGGTGCCGGTGGCCGTGAGGGTCGGAACCGCGGGGTAGCCCTTGGCCGTGGCGGCGGCCGAGAGGGCGTTGAGCGCGGTCTGGATCGCGTTGGCGTAGGTCGCGGGGCCGCCGGAGATGTCGAAGGTCTGGGCGAAGCCCGTGGAATCGTTCGTCACGGAGGGATCGACCGTGGCGGTGGGCGAGGTCGAGGCGATCAGCGAGATGTTGCGCACGCTGCCATTCGACAGGGTCACGGGAATCGTCAGCGTGTTGCCGGCCTGGATGCCCGTCAGGTCGATGGCGGCGGAGTTGGCGGTCACGGTGCCCGTCACCGTGTTGTCGGTGAGCGAGCCGGCGAGGCCGCTCGCGAGGTCGTCGAGCTGGCGTTGGGCCTGGGGTAGGGTCGTGTCGCGCAGCTCCAGGCCGGCGGCGAGGCTGCCCGAGCGGAGGGCGCCCGGCGAGCCGAGGTCGATCTTGGCACCGCCCGGCGTCGTGGCCGTGATGGTGCCCACCGTCCGCTTCGTCGGGTCCGTCGAGTAGGCGGAGGTCGCATTGAGCGTGCCGCGCCCGTCGAAGGTGAGGGACGCGGCGCTGCCCCGGTCCACCAGCGTCACGCCGGAGCCGGTCAGGACCGTCGTCGTGCCGTCGCGCTGATCGACGGTCGAGATGTCCATGTAGCTCGCGAGGCTGTTCACCGCCTGGTCGCGCTGGTCCTGAAGGTCCGCGCGGGCGGTGTCGTCCAGGGTGTTCTGGATCTTGGAATTGAGGGTCGCGATATTCTTGAGGAGGGTGCTCGCCGCCGCCGTGTCGCTGCCGAGCTGCGCTTCGACGCCCGTTCGCAGGTCCTGCACGCTTCCTGCGGCGGCGTTGATCTGGCCGGCCAGTGCGGCGGCGTTGCTGAGCACCGCGGTGCGCGCGGCGGCCGAGTTCGGGCTCGCGGAGAGCTGCTGGAGCGAGTTGGTGAAGGTGTTCAGCGTGCCGTCGAGGGCCGTCGCGCTGCCGGGCGTGCCGTAGAGCTTGTCGATCTGGCTCGTGATGTCGGCGCGGGTCGCCGTGTAGGCGGCGCCGGCCGTCTCCGAGCGAAGCTGCTTGAGGGCCGCCGCATCGAAGTTGCGCGTGACGGCGCCGACCGCCACGCCGCTGTTGCCAGGCCCGGTGGGCACCGTGTCGATGGTCCGGCGGACATAGCCCGCCGTCCCGGCATTGGCGACGTTCTGCGAGACGACGCTGATCGCCGCCTGGGTCGCCTTGAGGCCCGCCGTCGCGGTCCACAGCGCGTTGAGACTCACCGCCGGGGCCCTTTCTGCATTCAGGATGGGGTTCAGGGTGCTCGGGCGCGCCCCTTACCGGATCACGTTGAGAAGGTCGGTCATCATCGTCTGGGCAGTCGACATGACCCGCGTGTTCGCAGAGTACGCCTGCTGGGTTACGATCATCTTCGAGAATTCCGTCGCAATGTCCGTATTGGACTGCTCGTTGCTCTCGCCGACGATCGTCGCTCCCGCCAGCCCCTGGAGCGGCGAGCCGGAATCGACCGTCTGGTAGTAGTGGCCGAAGGAATCGGCCTTCAGCCCGTTGGGGTTGTTGAAGCGCGCGAAGCCGACGTTGGCGAGCGTGAGCACCGAGCCGTTGGAATACGTGCCGTTGATGGTGCCGTCCTGTCCCACCGCCACGTTCTTGAGCGTGCCGGAGGTATAGCCGTCCTGCGTGAGCGTGTTCGTCGTCGCGGCGCCGGTAGTATCGGCGTAGGCGGTCAGCGCCCCCGCGCCGATATTGAGTTTCACGTTGCCGAGATTGGTCCCGCTCACCGTGAGGGCGTTGATCGTGGTGCCACCGACCGGGCTCTGGAGCTGGCCCGCCGACGAGAAGACGAAGGGGCTACCGACATTCGTCCAGGCGCTGTTGGTCGCCGTGGTGGTCGTGTCCGCCTGATAGTAGAGGTTCCACACCGAGGTAGGGTCGGCGGCCGAGGCGTCCTGCACCTTCGCCCAGCGGGTCGCCACGGTGACCGGGGCGCCGGAGGTGGTGTAGGCGGTCACCGTCGGACCGGCGATGCTGTTGCTGACGAAGTTCGGCGCGTCGGCGACGCCGACCTGCGTCGCGGGGCCCGGCGCGGCGGGCGTCACGACCGAGGAGGCGACGGCGGGCGTGTAGAGATCGGAGCCGGTCGTCGGCGAGGAGGAGGTGATCGGCGTCGCCGGCAGGTTGGCGGCGTAGTTGATCGTCTTCGTCGGCTGGGCGGGCAGGTTCGAGTTGCTGATCTTGATCAGCCCCGTCGTCGAGGCCTGACCCGTCGTCGGATCGATGTTCTGCCCGAGCAGGTAGTCGCCCGCCCCGTTGACGAGGTAGCCGTCCTTGTCGGGGGCGAAGTCGCCCCGGCGCGTGTAGGTGGTCTGCCCGCTGATGACCGGCTGGCCGCCCGCGTCGCTGGTCTTCTGCGCGACCGTGAAGAAGCCCTGCCCGTTGATCGCCATGTTGGTGGCGACCTGGGACGAGATCACGTTGCCCTGGATTGTGTTCGTGAGCTGCGCCTGTGCCAGCACCGTGCCCGACACCTCGCGCTTGGGCGTCTGTTCGGCCATCAGGTCGATGAAGGAGGTGTCGATCCGCTTGAAGCCGGTGGTCTGCGAGTTCGCGATGTTCCCGGAGATGTTGGCGATGGCGTACGACTGAGCCTGCAGGCCGGACACGGAGGTTTGCAGGGCGGAAAAGATGTCCATGGCGAAGGGTCCCCGGGACGCAACTGCCGGAGTTGCGCAACCGGCGTGCCAAGTCTTGGCGCGCGTTTCCCTAGGAGAAGACCTCCCCAATGACTGCCGACCCGGCAGGGTTGGCCGAGCATTTATCGCGCGGACGGCAAAAATTGCCGATTATCGGTCGGCTGGGACCGCCGTTTTTGCAGTCGCGGCCGACTCCGTTTACGTGCCGTTATGCTCGCTCCGCGATGATCCGGCCCGGATCGCGGCCTTCCCTCGGAAGCCGCCCATGCATCTGGACCCAGGGTCATGCGGCCGAAGCGAACGAGCCTCGTCCATATCATTTACTTCTCGCGGCTGGCCCTCGCCTCCGATCAGGCCAAGCGGTCGGCGCAGATCGACGACATCACGCGCGTCGCGCAGAAGAAGAACGAGTTCTCGGTGATCACGAGCTTCCTCCTCATCGAGGGGAACTTCGCCGCGCAGATCATCGAGGGCGAGCGCAGTTCCGTTCAGGAAACCTTCGAGCGGATCGGGGCCGACCAGCGCCACCGGGATGTCCAGATCTGCGAATGGCGCGAGATCGCCAAGCGGGAGTTCGTGAACTCCTTCAAGTGCGCGCAACGCTCGGCGGCAAACGACACCCTCTTCGCCAAGGCCGCCCTGCTGCCGATGTTCCAGCGCGGCACGCCCAAGGCGACGGCGATCCACAGCCTTGCGACGGCCCTCCAGGCCGATGCGATGTCCCGCCAGGGCATCGACCATCTTTTCGTTTGAGGTTCCATGAGCGAGCCGACCGACCACCCGCCGATCCTCGTCGTGGACGATCAGGAGAAGCTGCTCCGCCTCGTGGTGATGCTGCTGTCGCGCATCGGCTTCCCCGACGTCGACGGCGCCTCCAGCGGAGAGGAGGCCCTGGAGAAGCTGCGCTCGCGCCGCTATGCCCTGGTGATCTCCGACCTCGACATGGAGCCGATGGACGGGCTCACGCTGCTGCGGGAGATTCGCGGCGACGACGCGCTGATGAACACGCCCTTCATCCTGACCGAGGCGTCCTTCGACTTCGAGGACATCAACCTCGCCCACCAGGCCGGGGCCGACGCCTTCATCCTGAAGCCCTTCGACATCGCGGTGCTGAAGACGAAGCTGAAGCAGGTCATCAACCGCAAGCCGCGCAAGCGCGAGGCGCCCATCGCCGCCGAATCGACCCTGTCCCAGGATTTCCCGATGCTGGGGAAGTTCTGAGGCGCCGGACACCTCTCCCGATCATCGCGAGCGTCGGCGAAGCGATGGCTTCAGCGACGCCGCGCGGTCACTCCGCCTTCTTCTGGTAGTCCTTCACGTCGGTGAAGCGGACGGCCGGGTAGCGCTCCTCCTCGTAGCGAAGCGAGAAGGCCGTCGAGGCCATGAAGACCGGCGCGCCGTCGAGGTCGCTCGCCATGGCCGAGCCGTGGCTGTCGATGAACTTGTCGAGATCGACCGCCGAATCGGACGAGACCCATCGGCAGACGGTGAAGCGCGACGTCTCGTAATCCACGGGCAGGCCGTATTCCGCCTGGAGACGCTCCTTCAGCACGTCGAGCTGGAGCGCGCCGACCACGCCGACGATGGCTTGGCTGCCGTCGTAGGGCACGAAGACCTGCACGACGCCCTCCTCGCCCATCTGCTGAAGGGCTTCCTTCAGCTTCTTGGCCTTCATCGCGTCGGTAAGCTTGATCCGGCGCAGGATTTCCGGTGCGAAGCTCGGCACGCCGCGGAACACGATGTCCTCGCCCTCGGTCAGCGTGTCGCCGATGCGGAGCGTGCCGTGGTTGGGGATACCCACCACGTCGCCGGCATAGGCCTCGTCCGCGATGGCCCTGTCCTGGGCGAAGAAGAATTGCGGCGCCGAGAGCGAGATCGGCTTGCCCGTGCGCACGAGACGCGCCTTCATCCCGCGGTTGAGCTTGCCCGAGCAGACCCGCATGAAGGCGATGCGGTCCCGGTGGTTCGGGTCCATGTTCGCCTGGATCTTGAAGACGAAGCCGGTCATCCGGCCCTCGGTGGGCTCCACCCGGCGCTTGTCCGCGTCCTGGCCGCGCGGCGGCGGAGCGACCTTGGCGAGGCCGTCGATCAGATCGCGCACGCCGAAGTTGCGGAGCGCCGAACCGAAGAAGACCGGGGTCAGGTGCCCCTCGCGGAAGGCGTCGAGGTCGAACTCCTTGAGGCCGCCCTGGGCCAATTCGACCTCCTCGCGCCACGCATCCGCAGCGCCGTTCTCGGTGAGCAGCTCGTCGAACAGGGCATCCTCGGGGCCGGAGACGGCCACGGTCCCGGCATCCTCGGCCGCGTCGAGGCGGCGGACGCGGTTCGTGCCGAGCTCATACGTCCCGGAGAAGTTGCGGCCCGAGCCGATGGGCCACGTCACCGGGGCGGCGTCGAGGGCCAGCGTCTTCTCGATCTCGTCCAGCAGATCGAACGGATCGCGGGATTCGCGGTCGAGCTTGTTGACGAAGGTGACGATGGGGATGTCGCGCAGGCGGCAGACCTCGAACAGCTTGCGCGTGCGCGCCTCGATGCCCTTCGCGGCGTCGATCACCATCACGGCCGAGTCGACCGCGGTGAGGGTCCGGTAGGTATCCTCCGAGAAATCCTCGTGGCCCGGCGTATCGAGGAGGTTGAAGACGCAATCGCCATACTCGAACGTCATCACCGAGGTGACGACGGAGATGCCGCGCTCCTTCTCGATGCCCATCCAGTCCGAACGGGTCGAGACCCGGTTGCGCTTGGCCTTGACCTCGCCCGCGAGCTGGATCGCGCCCCCGAACAGCAGCAGCTTCTCGGTGAGCGTGGTCTTGCCCGCATCCGGGTGGGAGATGATGGCGAAGGTACGCCGCCGGGCCACCGGATCGGCCGGCGGCGCCTCGGTTCGGGTCTGCATCAACATGGAAAGGTCTTCGTCGCGCCTGTGCGGTCGGAGGCCGGTGTACCCTGCCCGACCCGGGCGGCCAAGGGCGGCGGGCGGCGGGCGGCGGTGCAAACAAGCGCAATGTTCGGGACATACGGGGGACATCGTCGGACCGCACGCTCCCCAACTCCCGCCACGCCGAAGGACCGGACTTGCCAACGATGCCGAGGTCTTCAGCCCTCCGCGCCCGTGCGCTCCCCTCCTCCGTTCTCCTGTTCGCCGCCCTTTTCGCGGCGACGGCATCCGTCGCCGCGCCCTCGCCCGCCGAGGATGCGGCCTTCCTCGATGCCCTGACCTGGGGCGTCTCGCCGTCCTCCTATGCCGAGTTGCAGGCCAAGGGACGGGAGCGCTGGCTCGCCGAGCAGTTGCATCCGGCGCCCGGCTCCGCGCTGTCCCCTGCGGCGCAGGCGGCCCTCGACGCGGTGACGCCGAAGGAGTCGGTGGTGGAGCGCGCGTTCTTCTTCGACGCCCTCGGCCGGGCCGCGAACGAGGAGCCGGACCCGGAGGCCAAGAAGAACGCACGGAGCGCCATCCGCGTCTTCCTTGCGGCGGCCGGGCAGCAGGCGACATCGGCGACGGTGCTGCGCGCCCTCTACGCGCCGGAGCAGATCCGCGAACGGCTGACATGGTTCTGGTTCAACCGGTTCAACGTCCACGCCGCGAAGGGGACGATCCGGGCGGAGATCGGCGACTACGTCGATACCGCGATCCGGCCGCACGCCCTGGGGCGGTTCCGCGATCTGCTGGAGGCGACGCTGCGGCACCCCGCCATGCTTCGCTACCTCGACAACGCGTCCAACGCCGCCGGGCATCTCAACGAGAACTATGCCCGCGAGATCATGGAGTTGCACACGATGGGCGTCGGGTCCGGCTACAGCCAGGCCGATGTGGAAGCCCTGGCGCGGATCCTGACCGGCGTCGGCGTCGTGCCCCGCCGGGAGCCGCCGAACCCGAAACGCGCCCGAACGGACGGCTTCGTGCGCGACGGCCTCTTCGAGTTCAACCCGAAGCGGCACGACGACGGCGACAAGGTCTTCCTCGGGCATACGATCAAGGGGCGCGGCCTCGGGGAGGTCGAGGAGGCCCTCGACCTCATCGCCCGCAACCCCGCCACCGCCCGCAACGTGACGCGAGCCCTGGCCACCTACTTCCTCGGTCGCCCGCCGGACGACGCCCTCGCCGCCCGCCTCGCGGAGACGTTCACGCGCACCGACGGGGACATTGCGGCGGTGATGGAGGCCCTCGCGCACAGCCCCGCCTTCACGGAGGCCGCCGCCGACCGCTTTAAGGACCCGATGCGCTTCGTCTTCTCGGCCCTGCGCATGGCCTACGACGGGCGGGTGATCCGCAACACCGGCCCGGTGCTGGGCTGGCTGAACCGCCTCGGCGAGGGGCTTTTCAACCGCACGACGCCGGACGGCTACCCGATCGATCGGGCCTCCTGGTCGGGGCCGGGACAGTTGGCGGTTCGCTTCGAGATCGCCCGGCAGATCGGCGGAGGGTCCGGCGGCCTGTTCAAGCCGCCCGGCGGCGAACAGCCGGACGAGCCGGCCTTCCCGCTGCTCGCCAACGGGCTGTTCTTCTCGACCCTGGAGCCGGCGCTGGGCCCCGCGACGCGGACCGTCCTCGCGCAGGCGATCTCCCCCCAGGACTGGAACACCCTCTACCTCGCTTCGCCGGAATTCGCCCGATGAACCGTCGCGACCTCCTCGCCCTCTCCGCAGGCCTCGGCCTGTCCACCGTCGCCGGCCGCGTCTGGGCGGCGCCGAAGGCCGACGCCCGGCTCCTCGTCGTGTTCCTGCGCGGTGCCTACGATGCTGCCAACGTGGTGATCCCGACGGGCAGCGACTTCTATTACCAATCGCGCCCCACACTCGCGGTGGCCAGGACGGACGCCCTCGCCCTCGACGGCGACTGGGGCCTGCACCCTGCCCTGCGCGAGACGATCCTGCCGCTCTATGCCAAGGGGCAAGCCGCCTTCGTCCCCTTCGCCGGAACCGACGACCTCACCCGCAGCCATTTCGAGACGCAGGACACAATCGAGCTCGGCCAGACCGTGGGCGCCTCCCGCGACTACAACTCGGGCTTCATGGCGCGCCTCGCCGCCGAACTCACGCGCGTACGGCCCATTGCCTTCACCGAGCAGTTGCCCCTGATCTTCCGGGGCCACGACTCGGTCCCGAACATGAGCGTCGCCGGGGTCGGCAAACCCGGGATCGACGACCGGCAGGCCAAGCTCATCGCGCAGATGTACCGCGACACGCCCCTGGCCGGGGCGGTGGCGGAGGGCTTTCGCGTCCGCGACGAGGTCTACCACACCGTCTCGAACCACGCCGATCAGGCCGACCGGGGGGCGACCTCGGCCAAGGGCTTCGAGCTGGCCGCCCGACGGATCGGCACGCTGATGCGCGAGACCTTCAACCTCGGCTTCGTGGATGTCGGCGGCTGGGACACGCACGTCAACCAGGGCGGCGCGAGGGGATACCTCGCCGACCGCATGGGCGAGCTCGGGCGCGGTATCGCCGGGTTCGTCGAGGAGATCGGGCCCGGCTGGTCCGACACGGTGGTCGTCGTGCTCTCCGAGTTCGGGCGGACCTTCCGCGAGAACGGCAATCGCGGCACCGATCACGGGCACGGCTCGGTCTACTGGGTGCTGGGCGGCGGCGTGCAGGGCGGGCGGCTCGTGGGACCACAGGTCCGCGTCAGCGAGGCGAGCCTGTTCCAGAATCGCGACTGGCCGGTGCTCACCGACTATCGCTCCCTCCTCGCGGGGCTGATCGGCCGTCTCTACGGGCTCGACCGCAACGCCCTGCGGCGGGTCTTCCCCGGCAACGACCCGGCCAATCTCGCGCTGATCTGATCGCCGTCAAAGCCACGCCGTGCTCGCGCGCCGAGCGAAGCGGCGCAACGGACCATCGCCGACGGTCGGGTCGTGCCTGGATGACCTCGCCGCGCTGCCAAGGACGCCCGGGCGTCAGGCCGCCACGGCGGCGAGCGCGTTCAGGTCGGCGATCAACTGGTCGATGCGCTCATCCCTGGCGTCCCAGGCGAACATGAAGCGCGCCCCGCCCCCGATGAAGGTGTAGAAGCGCCACCCCCTGGACCGCAGCCCCTCGGCCATGGCCGGAGGGAGGCTGAGGAACACGGCGTTCGCCTCCACCGGGAACAGCGCGCTCACCCCCGGCAGGCCGGACACCGCCGCCGCGAAGCGGGCCGCGCAGGCATTGCCGTGCTGGGCATTGCGCAGCCACGCGCCGCTCTCCAGCATCCCGACCCACGGGGCCGAAAGGAAGCGCATCTTCGAGGCGAGCTGGCCCGCCTGCTTGCAGCGGTAGCCGAAATCCTCCGCGAGCTTGGCATCGAAGAAGACCACGGCCTCCCCGGCATGCATCCCGTTCTTGGTGCCGCCGAAGCAGAGGACATCGACCCCCGAACGCCACGTCATGTCGGCGGCGCTGCAGCCGAGGCTGGCGCAGGCGTTGGCGAAGCGCGCCCCGTCCATGTGGAGGGCGAGGCCGAGACGACGGCACTCGGCGGACAGGGCGCGAATCTCCGACAGGGTGTAGACCTGTCCGGTCTCCGTCGGCTGGGTGATCGTCACCGCCCGGGGACGCGGGAAGTGGATGTCGCTCCGGTTGGTCGCGAGGCCGCGAATCGCCTGCGGCGTCAGCTTGCCGCCCTCGGTGCGCACCGTGAGCAGTTTCGATCCGTTGGAGAAGAATTCGGGCGCGCCGCACTCGTCCGTCTCGACATGGGCCGAATCGGCGCAGAGCACGCTGTGGTAGGACTGGCACAGGGAGGCCAGGGCCAGGGCGTTCGCCGCCGTGCCGTTGAAGGCAAAGAACACTTCGCACGGCGTCTCGAACAGGGTGCGGAAGGCATCGGCCGCCCGGGTGGTCCAGGCGTCTTCGCCATAGGCCGGAGCGTGGCCGGTATTCGCCGCCGCCATCGCCTCCCACGCCTCAGGGCAGATGCCGGAGTAGTTGTCGCTGGCGAATTGCTGGGCGTCGTCGAGGCTCATCGCGGTATGGTAACACCCGGACCCGGAACTCTGCCACGATGCTTCGGTTTCATCGACGCGCATCTGCCATACGTCCCGAGAAGGGCCTGTGCCGTCTTGGAACTCGGCGGCGCTTGGTGTAGAAGCTCCACCAAGGCGCGTTCCACCCGCCGATTCGTTGACCGATCGCGAGTGTCCCTCCCGGTTTTGTCCGGGCGAGGGACTTTGTCGGTTCACGAATCGGCGCGAGGTCGCGTATCCCGTGACTTAAGGCCCAAAGGATCGATTCCGTTGCAGGTACTCGTTCGCGACAATAACGTCGACCAAGCCCTCCGCGTCCTCAAGAAGAAGATGCAGCGTGAGGGCATCTTCCGCGAGATGAAGCAGCGCAAGGCTTACGAGAAGCCCTCGGTGCGCCGCGCCCGTGAGAAGGCCGAAGCCGTCCGCCGCGCCCGCAAGCAGGCCCGCAAGACCGCGATCCGCGAGGGCCTGATCGCCGCTCCGAAGCCGAAGCCCCGCGTCGCCGGCGCCGGCCGTCGCCCCGGCCTGCCCTCTGCTTCGCAGCCGCAGGCCAGCACCAACAACGCCGGCCAGTTCTCCGGCGCTCCGGCTACCGCTGCCTAAGCGTCTTCTCTCGCCTAGTGGCGGGGAATTGATCAGTATCACGAGGCCCGGCCGCGACAGCGGCTCGGGCCTTTTGGCGTTGGCGGGTTGGAAAGTTGATGCGGGCGATCGGTACGGCGAGCTTGCGGGTCTCTGAAACCGAGACCGGCCGCCGTTCCGGCAAAACCCTCAGCAGCGCACGTCGCGGTCATCATCGGGCGCCGAGGACCTGCCGGTGTCGCTGCGGACGCAGCGATGCGATCCCGTAAACGCCTCGTCCGAAGACGCGCCTGGCCGGATGCAGTCGTTGTCGAGGACGGGAGAAACGGGGGCGATCGGCGGAGAATGGTGGCTGTTCGCCCGGCTGACGAAGACCTCTCGACTCATGGCGAGGGCAGTCAGGCAATCTCGGTGGATGCGACGTCCGAGGGTGCTCTGCGGCGCCGTCAGTGGCGTCGCCGTCCCTGTACGAACGGCGGCACCTTCCGGGCGACGAGGTCGATCCGGCGGTTCGTCAGAATGCGTTGCGAACGGCGTCGCCCAAGGCGCTGACGCTTTCCTGGATCTTCCGGCCGGCGGGGGCCAGGGACGGCAGCTTGACGCCGAGGATGCTCGTCTCCTCCGGTTCCGCCGAGGCGACGGTCGTCTTGGCGGCAGTCATCTTCGCGGCGGCCGTCTGGGTCGCCTCCGGTTGATGGGCGGGGGCCGGTTTGGCGGCGGCAGCCGTCCTGTGCGGCTTGTCGGCGGCGGACCGAGCGGGCGCCTTTTTCTCAGCCGACGCCTCCCGGATTTTCGCGGGTTCGGCCTTGGGCTTGGCCGCCTCGGCGACGGGCTTGGGTGTCTCGGACTTGACCGCTTCGGCCTTGGGGGCTTCGACCTTCGGACGCGCGGCGGCCTGTGGCAGGGTGGCCTGGGGCGGTGCGGCGTCCTCGCGGGCGCGCACGGTCTCCCGCGGCGTCACGAGGGCGGCGGTGCGGGCCGGGGCCACCGGCTTAACCGCCGGCGGCGGCGACACCACCGCCACCGGCGTGGGAACGGGGATGCGGGCCTCGGGAGGCTTGGCGTCTACGATCTTCGGCTCGGGCGCCGCGGCCTGGACGACCCCGGCATCCGCGGCCTTGGCGACGAGCGGGGCGGCGGCGCCCGGAGCGGGCTTGCTCAACCCGGCCACCGGGCCGGGGCCGCCCGACAGGGTCGCGACCTTCACCGGCTCGATCTTCGCCGCAGCCACGGGCGGCGCGGCCTCGGCGGATGGCTTGACGGCGGAGGCGGCCACCACCGGCAGCCCGTCCTTCAAGTCGGGCCATTTCGAGGCGAGCCCGCCGTCGATCACGGGCGCGGCGGCGACGGCCACGGCGGGCATCTTGGCCGGCGGAGCGAGGATGTCGCCGATCACCGACGAGGCGGCCATGGCGAAGCCTGCCAAGGCCACGACGCCGACACCGGCGATCGCCAGGGGAACCATCGACCGGCGCGGTGCGGCGCGGCGGGCGGGGCGGGTCTCGGACTCGTTCAGGGCGAACTCGGACATCGTCTGCGATCTCGTCCCGGATGAACGGGAATCGCCGGTGGAGCGAACGGCGGCTTCCTGCCCGGCGTGGACGTCCCACGCTGTCCCGGATTGATCACCAATTGGGGAGGGACAATACGGCACAATGATGTCTGCGCCGCGCAAACCAGGCTCTGATCTTGTCCGGGCAAGTGGTTTCACGGTCATCCACAACAAATAACCCGCGGTGCTTAAGGAAACGTAGTCGCCGGGTGCTGGCACCGTGAAAATAACCCTTGCCGAGTGGGCGGTTGCGGATGGACATCCCGCCCGGCCGAGCTAAGCCATATCCGTGGAGACACATTCGACTTCCCCGCCTCCGGGCGCCATCGCGGCACCGAAGCCGGCCGCCCCCTGGGCGGGCTGGTCGACCCGCGCGCGGCTCATCGCCGTCGTGCTGCTAATCGATCTGGTGGCGGCCATCGTGTCGTGTGGCGCCATCGTGTTGAACGCTCGCTCGGCCGTGCGGGTGGAGACCCGCGCGTCCCTGGCGACGGTGGAATCCCTCGTGGCGGACACGATCCGCCTCGCGGAACGTGCCCCGCCGGAGACGCTGCTCCAGACCCTCGACGTCCGCTTCCGCACCCTGCGCCATGTCCGCGTCGCCGTGATCGACATGGAGGGCAACCGCGTCGGCGCCTCGACTCCCGAGCGCCGCCCGTCCCGCGAGGCGCCGACGTGGTTCGCGGACCTGATCATGCCGCCGATCGAGCGGCACAGCCTGCCGATCGCCCTGGCCGGGCGGACCCTCGGCACGGCGCAGATCACCACCCAGCCGATGGACGAGATCGACGAGATCTGGAGCTACGCCCGCGCCCTCTCGCTGATCACCCTGCTCATCAACGCGACGATCCTGGTGGCGCTCTACCTCGCGCTGGGCCGGATCCTCGCCCCGCTGCGGCGGCTCGGATCGGCGCTGCTGCAACTGGAGCACCACGATTACACGGCCCGGCTGGAGCCGCCCAAGACCCGCGAATTGGCGGTGATCGCCGAGCGGTTCAACCGCGTGGCCTCGGCCCTCGCCAAGGTGCGCTCGGCCAACGGCCGCCTGAACCAGAAGCTGCTGACCGCGCAGGACGACGAGCGGCGGCGCACCGCGCTCGAACTCCACGACGAGTTCGGGCCGTGCCTGTTCGCGCTGGAGGCCAACGCCGCCTCCATCGCGCGGATCGCCGCAGGGGGCGGCGAGGTCGACCGGAGTCGGCTCGCCTCGCGGGCGGCGGAGATCAGCACCATCGTCGGGCAGGTCCAGGGGGTGAACCGGGAGCTGCTGAACCGATTGCGGCCGCACGGTCTCGGCCAGGCGCCGCTCGCCACCTGCCTCGATCTGCTCCTGCGCAACTTCGGGGCGCGCTATCCCGGCACGGCCTTCACCGGACGGTTCGACGGCCTGGCCAAGGGCTACGACGACCTGATCGACCTCACGGTCTTCCGATGCATCCAGGAAAGCGCCACCAACGCCGTGCGCCATGGCGGCGCGACGCAGGTGGAGGCGATCGCCGAGGAGCGTGGGGGCTCGGTCCTCGTCGAAATCTGCGACAACGGTTCGGGAATCCCGGCGAACCACTCGCTCGGCCTCGGCTTGCCGGGGATGCGGGAGCGGGTCGAGGCCCTTCAGGGCACTTTCGCCCTTGACAATGCAGGCCCCGGCACGATCGTCCGCATTGCCATCCCGGTGCCGTCCGAGCGGAGCCGGGAGATCGGCGAAGACCCGAAAGCCGCGCAGAGCGCATGAACGCCATTGCTTCCCAGATCGCGCCTGCCACGACCCGCCTGCCGGTTCTGGTGATCGACGACCATCCGATCGTGCTTCAGGGCTGCCGCCGCGTCTTGGAGGATGCCGGCGTCGAGACCATCGCCGAAGCGACGACCGTAGTGGGCGGATACCGGATCTTCCACCGGTTGCGGCCGCCGGTGGTGATTTGCGACCTCACCTTCCAGGGCAACGGGCTCGCCGGCCTCGGGCTGATCCGGCGCATCCGCGCCGTCGCGCCGGCGACGCGGATCCTCGTCTTCAGCATGCACAACGATCCGGTGATCGTGGCGCGGGCCCTGGAGGCGGGGGCCCTGGGCTACGTGCTGAAGGATCATGCCTCGGCCGAGCTCTATGATGCCTTCGAGAAGGTCCGGCACGGCGAAGTCTACCTCGACCGTCGCCTCGCCACCGAGGTGGCGATGCTGCGTGCCGACGCGCGGCGCACCCCGGAATCGCAGCTGACCCCGCGCGAGCAGCAGATTCTCGCCCGCCTCGCGCAGGGCCGCTCCTACGGCGCCATCGCGGCCGACCTGTCGGTGAGCTACAAGACCGTCACCAACGCCTGCTCGCAGATGCGCCAGAAGCTCGGTGTCCGCACCCTGGCCGAACTGATCCACGTCGCGGTCACCCACGCCCAGCGCTCGGGCTGAGCACCGCCGCGATAGATGCAGCCACGCCACGGGTCGGCGCGGGATGAGTCCGGGCGCTTGACGCGAGCTTGACGGCACCGAATGGTGCTTCGCGGAGCGCCCCGGAGCGAACATGTCCCTGATCGCACGCGTGCGTGCCTACGCGGTCGACGTCCTCGGCATCGGCTCGGCCGATCAGCGCAAGGCCGTCGATGACACCCATCTTGCGGCCACGGCACTGCTGGTGCACGTCGCCCGGGTGGACGGGATCCTGGCCTTTGCCGAGAGTGAGCGCCTCGCCCGCCTCGTGGAGGGGCACTACGCCGAGGGTCCGGCGGCCGCCCGCGACCTGATCACCCGGGCCGCCGCCGTCGACATCGAGACCCGCGACGTGGCGAGCCTCGTGGAGATGCTGCCTCACGAGGCCGACAGCGCCGAGCGGAGCGAACTCCTGGCCATGGCATGGTCGGTGGCCGCCGCCGACGGCGTGGTGGACGAGTTCGAGGAGGCGCTGGTGGAGCGCCTGGGCCGCCTCCTCGGCTTCGACGAGCCGACCATCGCCGCGGCCCGCCGCACGGGGACGGCCGACGCGCCCGCCCCATGATCGCCAGCCTCGCCCTGATCCTGCTGGCCCAACTCCTCGGGGAGGCGCTGGCCCGTGGTCTCGGCCTGCCGGTACCCGGCCCGGTGATCGGTATGGGGCTGATGGTGCTGTTCCTGGTGGCGCGGGACGCGAAGGGCGGTCATCTCGCGCGCGTCCTGCCCGCGCCCCTCACGAACGGCACCCTGGAGACGATGGCCAAGGGCCTCCTCGTCAACCTCTCGCTGCTCTTCGTCCCGGCCGGGGTGGGCGTGGTGGGGCGGCTGGACCTGATCCGCACGCAGGGGCTCAAGCTCGGGATCATCCTCATCGTCTCGACGGCGCTCTCCCTGCTAACGACGGTGCTGGTGTTCCGCGCGGTGGCGAATCTCGTCGAGCGCCGGGGCCGGAACGACTGAGCGATGACCGGCGACTTCTCCCTCTGGGTCTACCTCGCCCGGACGCCGCTCCTGTGGCTCACGGTGACGCTGACCGCCTACGTCGCCGCCGACCGCATCGCCGTCGCCACGGGAAGGCACCCCCTCGCCAACCCCGTGCTGTTCTCCGTGGTGTTCGTCGCCGCCGTCCTGGCGATCTCGGACACTCCCTATCCGACCTATTTCGAGGGCGCGCAGTTCGTCCACTTCCTCCTCGGCCCGGCGACGGTGGTCTTGGCCTTCCCGCTCTACGAGCGGCGGGCGACGGTGATGCGGGCGTTGCTGCCGATGCTCGCCGCCCTGGCGGCCGGGGCGGCCATGACCCTGCTCGTGGTCATTGTCCTGGCCCGGCTCTTCTCGCTGCCGCAACCACTGGTGGTATCACTGGCTCCGAAATCGGTGACATCGGGCGTCGCCATGGGCATCGCGGAGACGCTGGGAGGCGATCCGACGCTCACCGCCATCCTCGTGATCCTCACCGGGATCATCGGGGCGATCCTCGTCACGCCGATGATGGAGCGCCTCGGCATCACCGACATGCGCGCCCGCGGTTTCGCGGCGGGTCTCGCCGCGCACGGGATCGGCACCGCGCGGGCCTTCCAGGTGAGCGAGGTGGCGGGCACCTTCGCCGGCATCGCCATGGGACTGAACGCCTTCCTCACGGCGATCCTCGCGCCGGTGGCGCTGCACCTCCTGCGTTGAGTCGGCTCACGCCTCCAGCCGGGCGGCGATAGCGTCGGCGAGCGACAGGCTGGAGGTCAGCCCGGGGCTCTCGATGCCGAAGAGATGGACGAGCCCCGGCAGGCCGTGCTCCGCCGGGCCTTCCACACGGAAATCCCGGGCGGGTTCGCCGGGCCCGCTGAGCTTCGGTCGCAACCCGGCGTAATCGGGTTGAAGCGCGCCCTCCGGAAGGCCCGGCCAGTAGCGCCGGATCGCCTCCGCGAAGACCGGCGCGCGGCCGGGATCGACCCGGTAATCCGGCTCGTCGAGCCATTCCACGTCCGGCCCGAACCGGACACGGCCGTTGAGATCGAGGGTGAGGTGGATCCCCAGTCCGCCGTCGATCCGCGGCGCCGGATAGATCAGGCGCGAGAAGGCGGGCTTGCCGGTGCAGCCGAAGTAGTTGCCCCTGGCGATATGGAGCGTCGGCACCGCCGCGGCAGGATACCCTTCGGTGCGGGCCGCCAGATCCGGCGCGCCGAAGCCGGCGGCGTTGATCACCGCATCGACGTCCATCACGCCCGGCTCGGCACCCCCGAAGGTCGCCTGCCAGCGGTCGCCCCCGCGGGCCAGCCGCTCGATGGGCGTGCGCAGGGCGAGCGCGCCCCCGTGATCCTCGATCTCGCCGAGGATGGCCAGCATCAAGGCATGGCTGTCGACGATGCCGGTACGGGGAGAATGCAAGGCGAGGCGGCATTCGAGGTTCGGTTCGAGCCGCCGTGCCTCTTCCCGATCGAGGAGCGCGAGGTCCGGGACGCCGTTGGCCTCGCCCTTGTCGCGCAGGGCGGCGATTGCCTCCGCCTCCCCGTCATCGGCGGCGACGATCAGCTTGCCGCAGGCCCGGTGCGGGATGCCGTGGCTCGCGCAGTATGCGTAGAGCCGCCGCGCGCCTTCCACGCAATGCTGCGCCCGGAGCGATCCGGCCGGGTAGTACATTCCCGCGTGGATCACCTCCGAGGAACGGGAGGAGATGCCCGTACCGAAGGCGTCGGCCGCCTCCGCCACGATGACCGCGTGGCCCCGCAAGGCCAGCGCCCGGCCAGCGGCCAGCCCGACGATTCCCGCTCCGACGACCAGAACGTCCATCCGGCGCCCTCATCCGATCCCGTCGCCACGGCAGCGCGACGCCATCGCCGCGTCAGTAGCGCCATTGCAGCGGCGCGACCACCGTCCTTCTGAAGCAGCCGCCGAGGGTTGGAAATCGTTTCAAACCGGCTCACTTGCCAGTCTCTGGGGCTGATTGCTCCTAAAGATGAGTTCAACCGACGGTTGACGCGGTAATGCAATCATAAGTAGTATAGGCAACAAGTCAGCAGAGGGTTCGGGGATGGCGGTTCACCACCGTCGAGGGGGACCCGACGACTTGGCTGACTAGGCTGAGAAAACCTCACCACGAATCGGACAGCCGTCTCAAAGGCCCATTGTGCGATGGTGAGACCAAGGACCCATCGATGAGCCAACACCCTACCGTCGAACTCGCGACCCGTATCCTCACGGCCTATGTCAGCCGCAATCGCGTTCCCGCAAACAACCTGCCGGAATTGTTGCAGGAGATCCATCAGGCGCTGGAGCAACTGGGCAAACCGCCGGAGCGTCGGCCGCAGCGGCCGAGCGCGTCCCAGATCGCCGCGTCCATCCGGCCGGATGCCATCACGAGTTTCGAGGACGGCAAGCCCTACAAGGCCCTGCGCCGTCACCTGACCCTCCGGGGCCTGACGCCGGAGGCGTACCGGGCGAAATGGGGGCTTCCCGTCGATTACCCGATGGTCTGCGCCTCCTATAGCGCCCGGCGGTCGGAGATTTCGCGGGAGATCAGCGTCGGCCAGCAGCAGCGGGCCAAGATCGCGCCGGTCATCGCCGCCCAGGCGGCCAACGACAGCGTCCAGGCCCTGCGCTGAGACGTTGTCCGGGATTTCCGGATCCTTTCGCATTACCGTCCTTGCGAGGTCGGCGATCCGGGTTTGACTGTCACGGCAGAGGCGGAGCCGACGATGGGTTCCTCGGCAAATTCGGCACGCCGCGATCGGCCACGTCTCTCGAAGGTCGCGGAAAGGCCCTCGCCGTCCTGAGCGAGGGCCTTTCCGGCCGCGCACCGCCTTCCCCGAAGGCCCGGCCGGAACAGCGGCGCCGGTCGCGTCCCGCCCAAGGTGAAGAACGGTAAAACGTCTGTGTCGTGACTCCGGCGGCCGGCCGAGGTCTCGGCGACACAATCCGTTCGCACGCGCATTGTGAGACAGTTTTGCCGAACTATCACCCGTCCACTGGGTGAAACGACGACCCGGCCACGGAATGGTGTCCGTCTTGTCACATTTCGTAAGAAAGAGACAAATCTTTCTTCTGTCGGGAACTTAAGCTTGGCTGTGAGTCCGGTCTATGGCATGACTTGAAAGCGGCCGTCGGTCGACCATTGCTGATGAGGTCGAAACGAAGTGCCCGCCCTCGATCCCGCAACGCTTCTGATGGTGAGTTGCGCGACGACATTCCTTGTCGGACTGCAATTCCTGATCACGTGGCGGCAGATGCCCTCGCGGCGGTGCCTCCAGCTGTGGGGAATCGCGCATCTCGTCGGATCCTGCGGCTCGGTCCTGCTCGCGCTCCGCAACGTCATTCCCGACTGGATCTCGATCGGCTTCGGCAACGTGGCGATGATCACCGCTTATGGCGTGATCTGGAGCGGCGTGCGGGCCTTCGAGAGACGCGATTCCCATGTAATCCCCGCCGTTCTGGTCTCCGGGATCTGGGGCGTCCTGTGCCTGATCCCGTCCTTCTACGGCTCGATCTCCCTGAGGGTGGCCGTCGCGTCGCTCGTGGCAGGCGTCTACTGCACGGCTGGGGCCTGGGAATTCTGGCGGGGGCGCACCGAGCCGCTGCCCTCCCGTCGCTACGCGATCGGGCTGCTCGCCATCTACGCGGTCTGTTACTTCGTGAGGATCCCGGCCACCTTCATGGCGCCTCTGGCGCCGGGGCAACAGCCTCTGACATCCCATTGGGTGGCGATCCTGTGCCTTGCCGCGATGTTGTTCTCCATCGCCTCGGCCTTCACCTTCATCAACATGAACAAGGAACGGGCCGAGCGGGAGCAAAGGCTGGCGGCCCGCACCGATCCCCTCCTCGGCATCGCGAACCGGCGCGCCTTCCTCGAAACGGCGGAGGAGATGCTGCTCCGGCGGGGGGAAGCTGCCCTGCTTCTCCTCGATCTCGACCGGTTCAAGGCCGTCAACGACCGCTTCGGCCACGAGGTCGGCGACGCGGTGCTCCTCGCCTTTTGCGCCGTGGCGGAGGGTGTGCTGCCCCCATCGGCGATGTTCGGCCGGCTCGGCGGGGAGGAGTTCGGCTGCATTCTGACGGGCGCCGACGCCGTGGATGCCATGCGGGTGGCCGAGCGAATTCGCCGGACCTTCGCCCGCATCGCGATGCCGGAACTGCCCGGCCTCCAGCTGAGCGTGAGCATCGGCATCGCCCGGACTTCGGGCGGCGGCAGCGTGGATCAACTGCTGCGCCACGCCGATACCGCCCTCTACGCCGCCAAGGCCCGGGGGCGGGACCGGATCGAGGTGGCCGAGCCGGCGCTGCGGGCGGCCTGACGGGGCCGGTTGATCCGCGATCCTCCTTGAGGCACTCGCTGTCCCGAAACGACCGTCGCCCTCGCCTACAGGGCGGGCGACCGCGAAGGATCCGGATTTGCCCTTGGAAGACGCCGACCGCCTCGCCCGCCTGGAGATGCGTCTCATGGAGCAGGAGGCGACCATCGATGACCTGAACAAGGCCGTCACCGGCCAATGGCAGCAGATCGACCGGCTGACGCGCCTCGTGGCCGCGCTTCGCGATCAGGTCGAGGAAGCCGCCGCCCGCGCGGCCTCGCGCGCGCCGGAGCCTCCGCCGCCGCACTATTGAGCGCCACCCTCCTGCGTGGCCCCACCCGCACCGGCGACGGGGCGGGCGCAGCGGGACGAGATCAGGCGGCCCGCCGGGCGGCGTTGACCGGCTCGGACACGGTGACGGATCCGCCTCGCTCCGCCCGCAGGGTGCAGCCCTTCGGCACCACCTGCCACCCGTCCTTGCAACCGTCGATCGGCTCGGAGACGACGACGATCCCGCCAGGACCGGAGCGGTAGTACAGGCTGGGCGGGCGCCCGTCCGAGGCCCAACGGTAGGCCGTGAGGCTCTCGCCGTCGGTGAGCACGGCGGTGAAGCGCAGGGCCTCGGTGACGGAGGCCGCCTTCATCAGGCCGCGCACCGTCTCGATGGTGCGCGCCATGGCGCCCAGGGGATCGTCCTTCAGCCCGTTGGCCAGGGCGAGGAGGAAGATCGCCTCCGAATCCGTGCTGCCGCGCCGCTGGTCGTAGAGCTCGTCGGGAATCAGGGCTTCGAGCCGCCGCTTGATCCGGCAATAGCCGCCGATCTGGCCGTTATGCATGAAGAGGTGGCGGCCATGGGCGAAGGGATGGCAGTTCGCCCGCGCCGTCGCCGTGCCGGTGGAAGCGCGGACATGGGCGAAGAAGGTTCGCGCCCTCACCTGACCGCAGAGATTGACGAGATTCTCGTCCGACCACGCGGGCGAGATGTCACGGTACACCCCTGGCTCCGGCCGCTCGCCGTACCAGCCTATTCCGAAACCGTCCCCATTCGTCTCGGTCTTCCCCTCATCCGCATGGAGGGATTGATGCACCAGGGAATGCGTCGGCGCGCAGACGAGGTCGGAAAGAAAGACCGGCTCACCGCTATAGGCGAGAAAGCGGCACATGATCGAAGGGTCATCCTCAAGTTCGAGTGGACCGTGGTGCCTGTGACCCGCGTCGGAACTTCGTTCGCCGGCGTATCATAGGGTTGTAACCGTCGCGCCATCCTAATGAACAGTTTCTTAACTACCGGGCTCCTGCGCATATTTCAGGCGTCACGCCCGTGTGAGGGGCGGCTTGACTGCAGGGCAGGCATCGGCCTGCCGCGGAGCCGGACTCTTGTCGCGAGAGTCATGCCGGGCCAGCATGGCCGAATCGGGGAATCAGTCGCGTCGGTCGGCTTTTTTCGCCCCTCGCGAGGCTCGAACCCCCACCCCAGCCACTCAGGAGCCCACCATGGATTGCGGACGCATGGACCGTCACACACCGATCGCCCTCGTGGTCGAGGACGACGCCGCTGTCCGTGACCTCGCGACCGCCGTCCTGGAGGAGAGCGACCTCGGCGTCATCGCCTGTGAGAGCGCGGAGGATGCGCTCTCCGTGCTGGAGAGCGGCGATGTCACCGTAGCCCTGCTGTTCGCGGATGTCCGACTGCCGGGCGCCATGGACGGCATGACCCTCGCCCGCGATGTCGGCCGGCGCTGGCCGGGCACCCAGGTCGTCGTAACCTCCGGCGCGGCCCACGAGGGCGCGCTGCCGGACCGAGCCGTGTTCATGCAGAAGCCCTGGCGTGCCCTCGACGTGCTGGTCCAGGCCGAGCGCGCCACCCTGAAGGCGAAGGCGGCCTGACACCTCCGGGGGGATGGCGAGGGCGCGGGCTCAGGCCCGGCTCTGCTTGAACCCGCCCTTCCCCGCCTGCCGCCGATGGCGGTCGGCACGGGGCGATTGGGTGCCCTTGCCGCCGGGATGCCCCTTGCGCGGCGCGGGCGCCTGCTCGGCCGGAAGGGCCTCGATCTGGATCTCCGGCGAACCGTTCCGGGCGAACGCCTCGGCGAAGCGGGCGGCGGCGCTGCCGCGCACCTCGAACTTGGTCTCCCGCTCGAAGATACGGATGGCGCCGATCTCCTGCCGGTCCAAGTTGCCGCGCCGGGTGAGCAGCGGCAGCAGCCGCCGCGGATCGGCATTGTCCCGGCGCCCAAGGTTGAGGCGGAACCACACCGCCGGACCCATCGCCGCGATGGCCTCGGGGTTCAGCGGATCGTAGGGCGCCCGCTCGGGACGGGAGCGGCCCTCCCCCGGATCGGTCACGTCCTCCGGCTCAGGCAGCCGCATCCGGTAGACCCGCGCGAGGAGGCCGGCCAGTTCCTCTGCACTCTTCTGGGCCAGCAGCATCTGCGCCAGGGCCGTATCCTCTTCGGACACGGGCTCGGCGATCATCGGGTCCGTGAGCATCCGCTCCGCGTCGAGGCCGCGGATCGTGTCGGCCGAGGGCGGTCCCGACCATTCCGGCGCGACCTTGGCGATGGCGAACATCTGCTCCGCCCGGCGACGGCGCGCGTTCGGCACGAGGAGCACGGACGTCCCCTTCCGGCCCGCGCGGCCGGTACGCCCGCTGCGGTGCTGCATCACCTCGGCGTCGTGCGGCAGGTCCGCGTGGATCACGAGGCTGAGTGAAGGCAGGTCGATGCCCCGGGCCGCGACGTCGGTGGCGACGCAGACCTTCACGCGTCCGTCGCGCAGGGCCTGGAGGGCGGCGTTGCGCTCGCCCTGCCCCATCTCCCCCGACAGGCCGACCGCCGAGAAGCCGCGCTCCGTGAGGTTGGCCTGGAGGTGCCGCACCGCGTTGCGGGTGTTGCAGAACACGATGGCCGTCGGCGCGTCGGCCTCGCGCAGAAGGTTGAGCACCACGTGCTCGATCTCCCGGGGCACGACGCGGATCGCTCGGTAGGCGATATCGGCATGGCCCCGCGTCTCGCCCTTGATGGCCAGCCGCAGCGCGTCGCGCTGGTAGCGCTCGGCCAGCGCTTCGATTCCCTTCGGCAGGGTGGCGGAGAACAGGTAGGTCGAACGCTCGGCCGGCGTGGCCGAGAGGATGAACTCGATATCGTCGCGGAAGCCGAGATCGAGCATCTCGTCCGCCTCGTCGAGCACGACGGCGCGCAGGTTCGAGAGGTTCAGCACCCGCCGTTCCAGATGGTCGCGCAGGCGGCCGGGCGTGCCGACGACGATCTGCGATCCATCCATCAGCCGCCGGGCCTCGCGGCGCGGGTCCATGCCGCCGACGCAGGCCGTGACGCGCCCCTTGGCCGGTCCGTAGAGCCATTCGAGCTCGCGCTGCACCTGGAGCGCCAGTTCGCGGGTCGGCGCGATGACAAGGGCCAGCGGCGCGGCGGGCTGCGGCAGTTCCTCGCCGTCACCGATCAGCGATCCGGCCATGGCGAGGCCGTAGGCCACCGTCTTGCCCGAGCCGGTCTGGGCGGAGACGAGGAGATCGCGTCCGCCTCCGGATGCGTCCAGGACGGCGGCCTGAACCGGGGTGGGCTCGGCATAGCCGCGTTCGGCCAGGGCCCGCGCGATGGGGGCGGGCAGGGTGGGAAAAGGCACGTCTGTTCCGTTTTTCGTCGAGAGGCGCGGCGCACTCGCGCGCAGGGAGACCGATCGCGGTCGCCCGTTCACAGCACGGCCTTCGTAACGGTTGCGCGCGGACCTGACCACTCCCGGCCCGGCATGGCCCCCCCGCAGGCGACGAGGTCTTGGAGCGCCTTACGAAACTCCCGGCCACGGGGAGTTCTCCCTTCAACCTCGACGGCGCAGCGGGAGGTTTGAGAAAGGCTCTTACTCCGAGAAATCCGAATCGAAGGACATCCGCATCCGCAGAAGCACGGCCCCGTCCCCCTCGCGGACCGCCAGGACATAGTCCTGCCGGGTGGGGCCGTCGGCCATGCCCTGCGCGATGCGCGTCATGATTCGCGCCGCTTGGCTGCGCGCGGCGCCGAGATCGGGAAGGTCGTAACCCTCCCGGTCCCGGATGAAGTGAGTGCCGTCGTGAAGATCGATGAAGAAGCGTGGCACGGGCAGCGGCGGGTTGATTGATTCGGGCGCGGACCGTAGACCTACGTGGTTTCTACGCAGTTACAGAACGCTGCGCCAGCCCGTCCAATCGTCGCACCGCGCCGGTCTTCGGGCCGCCGCGACAGTCAAGCTGAGCGCGGCGTCTCAATAAGATCGACCGAAATAAGGACGAGACACCGGACCATAACGGTCGTTCACCGGCCAAGTGTAAGGACGCTCGGGTCCAGCAACGTTCGTGGTCGCTTGGTAACTGGGCTTGAAGCCCTTCATCGGGCGGACAGTCTTCGACTGACTGCCACTTCCGGCGTCGCGGGCCGAGGCCGACGCCGCGAACCCGGCGACCCCCAGCGCGACGAGTGAGATCCGAGTGAACGTTCCGATCATCGCCGTCTCCCTTTCCGGCCTGCCGGCCAGCGGGAATCGAACGGCAGGAAATGGCGGGCGGTTCCCGCCACGACGACCGTCGATGCGACGTCCCGTTCAGGCTCCGAATCGCTCCGTGCGGATGATCCCCGCCGGCACGCCAGCCGCCACGATGAGATCGGCCGTCGGACTGACGAAGCGGTTCGAGCCGCAGAGGAAGACCTTGCCCGGCGCGCCGGTCCAATCGAGGGCCGCCGCGACCAGGGCGTCATCGACCCGGCGCCCGTCGCCCTCGCGCGTGGTGCGCAGGAAGAGCGAGAAGTGCGGCTCGTCCCGGTGCCGGGCCTCCAACTCGTCGAGGGCGATAGCCTCGGCGCGGCTGCGCACGGAGAAGATCAGCGCGGCGGGAATCTCCGGCGCGACCTCCGCCCGGCGGCGCAGCATGGCGAGCAACGGCACCACGCCCGAGCCGCCCCCCGCCAGCAGCAGCGGCCCGCCATCGGGCCCGTCCCAGGAGAATGAGCCGCCGATCGGCCCGCGCATCTCCAGACGGTCGCCGACCTCGGCGGTGTCGAAGAACCAGCCCGAGACCTCGCCGTCCGGCAAACCCTCCACCAGCAGTTCGAGGGTCCCGCTGCCATCGGGCGGGGAGGCGACGGAGTAGCTGCGGCTGGCGCGGTAACCGTCCTCCGCCGTCAGGCGCACGTCGACGTGCTGGCCCGCCCGCTGGCGGTCGGCGATGGCGCAGCGCAGCCGCACGCTCTTCACCGTCGGCGTGACGGGCGCGATGGCGGCGACCTCCGCCTCGTACCAGTGGAAGACGATGGGCGCGAAGGCGGCCTCAGTCGCCGATGTAGCGCTGCTCACGCCAGGGATCTCCATACATGTGGTAGCCGCGCAACTCCCAGTAGCCCGCCGTGTCGGCCTTCGTGAAGCGAAGCCCCTTCAGCCACTTGGCGCTCTTCCAGAAGTAGAGATGCGGCACGAAGAACCGGGCCGGGCCGCCGTGGTCGGCATGAATCGGCTGGCCGTCGTAGCGCAGGGCGATCATCGCCTTGCCGTCCGTCAGGTCGGCGACGGGGATGTTGGTGGAATAGTCGTCGTAGGACTCCGCCAAGAGGTACTCCGTCGGCGCCTCGATGCCGGCATCGGTGAGGAGGTCGTCGAAGGTCACGCCCTCCCAGGTCGTGTCGAACTTCGACCACTTGGTGACGCAGTGGATGTCGCCGTGCCACGTCGTCTGCGGAAGCGCCTGCATCGCCTCCCAGGACCACGTCTTGATCGGCCGGGACCCGTCGCGGAGGGTGAATTGCCAGGTGGCGAGATCGACGGACGGGTTCGGCCCGATCTGGAGGATCGGGAAATCCTGGGTCAGGTACTGGCCGGGCGGGAGCCGCGCGCCGGTCTCCGGCGGCTGCCTGCGCCCGGTGAAGCCGCGTGTGACCATGGTGTCCCTCTTCGCTCGGGGAGGGTTTCGGGCCGAGACGGCGATCCGTCAAGCGCCGCGCGAAAACCCGGATGCTCCGGTTTCCATTGCGTGCAATCAGTATTTTGCGCGCTGCCGAACAATCGCCTGAAATCTCGCCTGTGTTAGGCTGCACGCTTCGGCGCAACGAGTCATCACGGGAAGAGACATGCGGACGACCCTCGCCATGGCCGCCATCCTCAGCGGCCTCATCACCCTCGCGCCCGCCGCCCAGGCGCGGGACGGAATCGGCCCGGCCGGTGCCGCGGCCCTCGGCGCGATCGGCGGCCTCGCGATCGGCGGGGCGATCGCCTCCTCCAACAACAACGGCTACTACCCCGGCCAGCCGGTCTACCGCGCCCCGCCGCCGCCGGTCTACGTCGAGGAAGATTACGGCCCGGTCTGCCATTTCGAGCGCCGCCGCACCGTCGATGCCTACGGCGACGTCTACATCCGCCGCGTCCGCGTCTGCGAATAAGGTCCAGCCTACTTCGTCATGGCGGAGCGGGCGGTGCGCCTCCGCTCCGCGTGCCGCTCATGCCCGCGACGATGGCGGCGGAGTTCCTGGCGGAGGAGCCGCCGGTTTCAGGCGCTCGGCGCAGGCGATGCCGCCGAGCACGAGGGCCAGCGCGGCGGCCTCCGTCGGCCCGAAGGTCTCGCCGATCAGGAGCACGGCCAGCAACGCGCCGAACACCGGCACGAGGTTGACGAACAGCCCCGCCCGGTTGGGGCCGATGGCCGCGACGCCGCGCATGTAACACAGTTGCGCGAGGAGCGAGGGGCCGAGGCCGACATAGGCGATCATGGCCCATCCCTCGGCGCTCGGCCACACGGTGCGGCCGAGCGACCATTCCACAGCCAGGGGCGGCAGGGAGGTCAGCGTGGCGGCAATCGCCATGGAGGCGAAGAACGCGAGGGCCGACATCCTCGGCCGCCTCGGCAGCAGGACCGTATAGCCCGCGAAGATCAGGCAGGCGCCGAAGACCAGCACGTCGCCGCGGTTGAAGTCGAGGTCGGTGAACACGGCCATGCGGCCATGGCTCGCGGCCAGGGCCGCCCCGGCGAGGGTCAGCACCACGCCGAGCATCTGCCCGGCCGTCACCCGCGTCCCGAAGCACAACCGGTTGATCAGGATAACCAGAACCGGAACCGCGCCCTGGAACAGGGCGAGGTTGATCGCGCCGGTATAGTTTCCGGCGGCGTAGAACAGGCAGTTGAAGGCCGTGTAGCCGAGGCCGCCCATCAGCAGGATGAACGGCCAGTTGCGGCGGATGACCGGCCACTCGGCCCGCACCGGTGCCACCGCGAGGGGCAGCAGCACGAGGCTCGCCACGAGCCAGCGCAGGGTCGTGATGGCCTGAGGCGAGACATGCCCCGGAGCCCAGCGGCTGGTCACGGCATTGCCTGCCCAGAGGAGGGCGCTGACGGTCAGAAGGCCGTAAGCGGCCGCAGCGGCGCCTCCAGGGCGCCACACCGTCAGCGACGGCGGAACTGGCCGCCGCGCACCGGAGGGCGCGGACCCGAGGAGCGCTCGTCCTTGTGGCGGAACACAAGGCGGCCCTTCTCGAGGTCGTAGGGCGACATCTCGACGGTCACCCGGTCCCCGGCCAGGGTCTTGATGCGGTTCTTCTTCATCTTGCCCGCGGTGTACGCCACGATCTCGTGGCCCTGATCGAGCTGCACGCGGTAGCGCGCATCGGGCAGGATCTCGATCACGAGACCGTCGAACTGCATCAACTCTTCTTTAGCCATACACCCTCTCCAGTCGAACCGTCCGGCAGCAGGCGTTCCGGCAAAAAAGCGTTCGACATCCCGTGTCGTCTGGAAGACACCGGGGCGCGGCAATCCAATCCGCTGACACGGATCGCGGCTCTCCGGCGATGAAGCACGGATTTAGTCCCCGCCGAAGTCTGCCGCAAGTCGCGCGGGGCACCGCACACCGTTCAATTCGGTCGCGGGCTCACCGGAAGGGCCGGCCCGGCGAAGTCGAGGCGCCCGTCCGGCTGTCGCCGCCACACCCGCAGGGCGACCACGCGGTCGTCGCTCTCGTCGCCCTGCGCGTCGAAGGCGACCGGTCCGACCAGGGTTCTGAACGGCCCCGCCCGGAGGGCTTGGGCGAGCTTGCGTCCGTCCACCCGGCCGGTGCGCGGGTCCGGTGACGCCCCGCGCTCCAGGGCCTGGGCCAGGATCTGCACCGCCGCGTAGGCGCTCGCGGCGACGGTGGCGCCCTCCGGCGTCAGGGGCTGGACCTTGCCGTTGGGTGGGACGGGCAGGCGCGGCGCCTCGGGTGGGGCGGTCATCACGGTCCCCTCCCCCGGTGCGCCCACCGTGGCGAAGGCGGGATCGAGGAGGCCGTCTCCCGCGACGAGGGTCGCGCCGAGATGCGCCTCGCGGAGGGCGCGCACCAGGGTCGCCGCATCGGGCGCCATGCCGCCGAAATACACGGCCTCGACCTTCGCCTCGGCGAGGCGGCGGACCAGGGCCGTGAGATCGACGCTGCCCCGGTCGAAGGAATCTGCCACCGCCTCGCGCTGGCCGAGGCTCCGCAGGCGCTCGGCGGCGGCGTCGGCCATGGCACGGCCGAAACCCGTGCGGTCGTTCACGACGGCGATGGGCCGGTCGGCGAAGGTTCTCGCGAGATAGTCCGCGGCGGCGCGGGCCTGCTGCGGGTCGCTCGGGCCGAGGCGGAAGAGGTTCCACAGGCCCCGCCCGGTGAGGGAGCCGTAGGTCGCGCCGGGGGTCATGAAGACGGTGCCGGAGCGGGCATAGACCGGCGCCGCCGCCGCCACGGCGGAGGATTCGAACGGGCCGACGACGAAGGCGAAATTGTCCGCCGCGAAGCGCGCCGCCACGGCGGCGGCTTGGCGCGGTTCGCCGGAATCGTCCGCGGTCGTGAGGGCGTAGCGGCGTGGCCCGGCCCGGTTGAGATCGGCGACGGCCTGCTCGGCGCCGATCCGCAGCCCCTGGCCGAAGGCGGCGTCGGGCCCCGTCAACGGTGCGGACAGGCCGATCCGCACCGGGGCGGGGACCTCGGCCGACGCTCCGCCCCGGAGGCCGACGAAGGCGACGAGGCCGAAGGTCAACGCGGTGAGAAACGCCGGGAATCGCATGGGCCGCTTGTAGCAGGCCGCTACGAAAGTCTCTCCCGGAAGTGTTCGCGATGGGGTCGCGATCCGCTGCGATCTGCGCGATAAGGCGCCGACTCGACGGATGCCGCGGCGCATCATGGTCGCCCCGGCGGGTCACGACAGACCGTTCCGGGACCAAGACAATGACCTCGCTGTTCGCCGGCATCCAGGATGCGCCCCTCGACCCGATCATGCGCCTGTTCGAGGCGTTCAATGCCGATACCCGTCCGGGCAAGCTGAACCTCGCCATCGGCGTCTATACCGATGCCGAGGGCAAGGTGCCGCGCCTGCGCGCCGTGCAGGAGGCCGAGAAGCGCTGGATCGAGAAGGGTCTGCCCAAGACCTACCGGCCGATCGAGGGCACCAAGCCGTTCCGCGACGCCGTCCAGGCCCTGCTGTTCGGGGACGGCGCGCCGATCCTCTCCCAGAACCGGGCGGCGACGCTGCAGAGCGTCGGCGGCACCGGCGCCCTCAAGATCGGCGCGGACGTGCTGGCCAAGCTCCGGCCCGGCGCGACCGTCGCGGTGAGCGACCCGACCTGGGAGAACCACCGCGCCCTGTTCACGCAGGCCGGCTTCACCGTCACCGAGTATCCCTACTTCTCGGCGGATACGGGCGGCGTCGATTACCCGGCGATGCGCGCCGCCCTCGCGGCGCTGCCGGCCGGCTCCATCGTGGTCCTGCACGCCTGCTGCCACAACCCGACCGGCGCCGACCTGACGGCGGAGGAATGGGCCGACCTCGTGCCGTTCCTGCGCGAGAAGGGGCTGATCCCCTTCCTCGACATCGCCTACCAGGGCTTCGGCATCGATCTCGACGCGGACGCGGCCCCGGTGCGGCTCCTCGCGGAATCGGGCCAGGAATTCTTCGTTGCCTCGTCCTTCTCCAAGTCGTTCTCGCTCTACGGCGAGCGCGTCGGCGCCCTGACCGTCGTCGCCTCCGACCCGGCGATGCGCGCCAAGGTCGAGGCACTGGCCAAGCGCTTGGTGCGGTGGAGCTACTCCAACCCGGTGACGCACGGCGCCGCCATCGTCGAGATCGTCCTCACCGATCCGGCCCTCAAGGCCGACTGGGTGAAGGAACTCGGCGAGATGCGAGAGCGCATCAAGGAGATGCGCGTGCGCATGGCCGACAGCCTCCATCAGCGCCACCCGGATCGGGGCTTCGAGGCGATCAAGGCGCAGAAGGGCATGTTCTCGTATACCGGCCTCAGCCCGGAGGAGGCCGTGAAGCTCCGCGAGGAGCACGAGGTCTACGCCCTGGAGACGGGTCGCATCTGCGTGGCGGCCGTCAACACCCACAACATCGACCGCGTGCTCGACGCCATCGACGGCGCCGTGAAGGGCTGAGCGGCCACTCCGGCCGTCGTTGCGAGCGAAGCGCAGCGATCCAGGGCGGCGGGCGATCCGGATGCCCCGCATCGCCGGATCGCGTCGCTGCCGCTCGCAACGACGATGAGGATAAGAGGGTTGAGCGGCTTCAGCGCCGCACCCGCCGGTTGAAAGCCCTTTCCGGCGACCCCTGCGTAAGTAGGTCCCAAAAAAGTCCTTAAGATCGGGCTGCGGTGAGGCCCCACTCCAGGAATCCCGCCAGCCTCATGCTCAAGACAGCCTTCGTTGCCGCACGCGACCGCCAGCGGCTGTCGGAGATCGCTTCGATCCTGATCGGCTTCGGGGTAACGCGCGTCGTGGACCGCCTCGGTCTGCGCGCCCTCCCCCTGCTGCCCCGGCGCCAGCCGCGGGTCGACGTGACGCGCCTGTCGGAGCCCGAGCGGATGCGCCGGGCCATCGAGGCCCTGGGGCCGACCTTCATCAAGTTCGGCCAGATCCTGGCGAGCCGCCCGGACCTGCTCTCGCCCGCCTGGACGGAGGAGCTGCAGAAGCTCCATAGCCAGGTCCCGCCCGTGCCGTGGGAGCAGATCCGCCACCAGCTGGAGCAGGACCTCGGCGGCCCGGCGGCGGAGATCTTCGCCGAATTCAACACCGAGCCCCTGGCCTCGGCCTCGATCGCGCAGGTCTACCGGGCGCGGCTGCACACGGGTGAGGACGTCATCGTCAAGGTGGTGCGGCCGAACCTGCGCAAGATCATCGAGGCGGACCTGCGCCTGATGGCGCACGGCGCCCGGATCGTGGAGGCGGAATGGCCGGACATGGCCCGCTATCAGCCCCGCGAGCAGATGCGCCACCTCGCCGACGGCCTCAACGGCGAACTCGACCTGCTCAACGAGGCCCGCAACTGCGAGCAGCTCGCGCAGATCTTCGAGGGCCGTGACGACATCGTCTTCCCCAAGATCCACTGGGAGTACTGCTCCGAGCGGGTGCTGGTGCAGGACTTCATCAACGGCATCCCGCCCAACGACGAGGCCGCCCTGGAGGCGGCCGGGATCGACAAGAAGGCGCTCGCCCAGAAGGGCACCGACGCCTTCCTGCAGATGGCCCTGATCGAGGGCCAGTTCCACGCCGACCCGCACCCCGGCAACATGCTGGCGATGTCCGGCAACCGGATCGGCTTCATCGATTTCGGCATCATCGGCCGCCTGTCCCAGCGCCGCCGCAACCAGCTCCTCGTCCTGATCGGCGCCATGCTGAAGCAGGACGCGGACGGGCTGATGGCCGTGCTGCTCGACTGGACCGGCGCGAGCAACCCCGACCTGACCAAGCTCCAGGTCTCGGCCCAGGCGTTCGTGGAGAGCCACTCGTCGATCCCGCTGAACCTCGGCCTCGTGCTCACCGACTTCATGAACATGGCCCGCGAGAACGACCTCGCCATGCCGACCGACCTCGCGATCCTGTTCAAGGGCCTCGTGACGGCGGACGGCGTGATGCGCCACCTCGACCCCAACTTCGACCTCTTCGCCGCCGCCGCGCCCACCGTGCGTGCGAGCATGCGCTCGCAATTCTCCCTCGACGGTCTCAAGCAGAAGGCCGAGGCCCTCGGCGCGGGCCTCTACGGCGCCGCCTCCGAGTTGCCGACGCTGATCCACCTGATGCTGGTGCGCCTGAAGCAGGGCCGCGTCACCGTCGAGATCGAGATCAAGGGCCTCGACAAGGTCACGCGCGGCATCGAGCGGGCGGCGGCCCGTGTCGCCGTGGCCCTCGTGGTGGCCGCCTTCGCGACGCAGCTCGCCCCGCGCCTCATCGACCTCGGAACCCCGGTCTTCGTCTCGATCGGGCTGGTCGTTTTCATCCTCGGGATCGGTTGGCTGGTTTTGCTGATGCGAAATCGGTAAATGAATACTTTAATACAGTTTCACCTCGTCGTCGCTTTGTCGCGCCCGGCAAACTGCAAAGTTAGCTTGCGGGCGTCGGACGCTATGTTACCGTTCAATACCCCTCGAATCGCGCGGATGCGGGTGCGGTCTTCGACATGAGCGGCGGATCGGTCCGCCGCCGAAGCGCGCCTCCGCTCGTCATGGCCGACGTCCGTGATCGAGTGGGGTCTGCAAGAGAGATCACCCCGTTCAAAACGGGGGATCCGGTGCGGAGGTGACGGGGGCTTCGGATGAACACGCTGAGCGCGCTGTTGGAGCCGGACGAGCGCGAGGGACGCATCCGCTACCTCGAGGCTGAGAACGCGCGGCTGCGCAACCTCCTGACCCAGGCCACGGAACTCGCCAACGTCGAACTCGAGCGGAACAAGCGCCTCGGCCGCATCGTCGAGGCGGTGCGGACGGCGGCGGAGGAGACGGCGGTCCTCTACCGCCGGGACATCGAGGACGGCGCGGCCCGCCTTGCCACCGCGGAGGAGTTGAACGCGCAGCTGCGGGCCAGCGAGGAATTCAACCGCCGGATCCTCTGGACGACGACCGACTTCATCGCGGTCCTCGATCTCGACGGGCGACTCATCACCGTGAGCGAGAACGGCCCCTCGATCCTCGGCCTCGACAGCCCGGCCGCCGCGATCGGGAAGCCATGGCCGGACTTCTGGACCTGCTTGGAGGATGCCGCCGCCATCGGGAGCAGCCTCCACGCCGCCCGGCTCGGCGCGTCGAGCCGCTTCCAGGCCCGCCTGCAGGGGCGGAGGGCGACCACGTGGTGGGACATCGCGGTCACGCCGATCCACGGGGCGGACGAGCGGCCCGAGCGTATCCTCGCCGTGGCGCGGGACATCACCGAACTGAAGCGCACCGAGGACCGGCAAACCCTGCTGATGCAGGAACTTTCCCACCGGATGAAGAACACCCTGGCCCTGGTGCAGGCCGTCGCCGCGCAGACCCTTCGGAACGCGCCCTCCCTCGACAGCGCCGCTGAGTCCCTGTCCGCCCGGCTCCAGGCCCTGGCGAAGGCGCACGACGTGCTGCTGCAGGGATCCTTCGCCAGCGCCTCCCTCGTCGCGCTGGTCGAAACCTGCGTGCAACTCCACAGCGACGGCGAGCCGGGCCGATTCCGCGTCGCGGGGCCGGATGTCACCCTCAGCCCGCACCAGGGCATGACCCTCGCCCTGATGCTGCACGAACTCGCCACCAACGCCACGAAATACGGGTCCCTCTCGACGCCCGGCGGGCATGTGGAGATCGGCTGGACCGTCTTCGACGGGCCACAGGGCCAGGGGCCGCTCCTGCGGTTCTCCTGGGAGGAGGCGAACGGCCCGCCCGTCGTCCCGCCGACCCGGACGGGTTTCGGCTCGCGCCTGATCGCGCGGACCCTCGCCCACAGCTTCGGCGGCACGGTGCGCCTGGCCTATCCCGTGACGGGCGCCGTCCTTACCTTCGAGAGCGCGCTGCAATCGATCGTGACCGGGGAGCCCGCCGCGCGGAACGCGGGCTGAGGGGCCGCCGACGCCATGGAACGGGCCGTGTCGCCCGGAACGTCCGGTCGTCGTCGCTCCTCGGAGTCCCGCCGAAAAGGCCCTGGCGGCCCATGATGCTCTTCTCGTCATTGCGAGCGAAGCGAAGCAATCCAGGGCGATGGGCCGTTTCCGAACGGGGCGCATCCCTGGATGTCTTCGCATTGCTTGCAGATGCAAGGGGGCGAAGACCTTCCGGCCGGAAACTCAGGATAGGGAGCCCGCCGCCCCGGTGCCGCGGCGGGTCTTCAGACGTTCGCCAGCGCGGCCAGAGTCTCGTCGCGGAGGCGAGCGGCCTCGCGGAGATCCGGCGCGAAGTCGCCGCCGCGTTGCGTCGCGTATTCCAGGTTGCGGCACGCCTCGCTCAATGCGTCGAAGCCGAGCATCCCCGCCATGGACACGAGGGTATGCGCTTCGCGGCCCACCTCCGTTCCGTCACGGCCCGATCCCCGCAGCGCGGTCGAGAGAAGGTCCCGGAGCCGCCCGGTCAGACGATCCAGCTTCTCGCGGCCGATCGTGGCGCCGAGTTCGTCGCGAGTCGTGGTGTTGAGGATGAGGGAACCGGACACCCAATCTCCTTCGGCGAGCGTTGACTTTAACGCCGTCACCATGCCCCGCTGACGGGATGGCGCCAAGCCGGGCGCCCCCGGTTCGACGGTCCGAAACCGGAAGCCCGGCCCAGGCAGTGGCGGTGGAAGCCTGCGGTGAGGATCGACAGTCTGCGAGCGCGCCTGCTGGCCCTCTGGATCATGCTCCTCGCCTCCTGCGCGGCGACGGCGTACCTCCTGTACGGCCTCTACACCCAATCGACGACGGTGCAGGTCGCGGAGGCCGAGGTGGCGGCGACGCGGGGCTGCCGGGCCATCATCGACAGAATGACCGGCGAGCGCGGCCGCAGAGCGCCAGAGACCTCGCCGGAGCGGGCCACGGCCCTGGCGCTGGCGGGGCTGCCCGGCGTCGAGGGCGGGGTGTGGACGGCGGCGAAGGGGCCGGTGGCCTACGCCTTCCCCACCTACGAGGGCACGGGCCCGAAGACCGACGTTCCGGCGGCGGAGCGCTCCGCCATCGAGGAGATCAACGCGGAGGCCCTGCGGGTGGAACACGCGGTGACCCTGAGGCGGCCGAGCCGCACGCAGGTGCTCGTCCTGCAGAGCTGCCCCCTGCGGGTCTACGCGCCCGACGCCACGGCCTGGACCATGCTCCGAACCCACGTGAACGAAGGGCCGGCCTATTCGCGGCTGCTCGCGGGCTTCGGCTTCCTGGCGATCACGGTCGTCGGCTCGGCGGTCTTCCTCGGGCGGTTCCTGATCGGGTTCTCGCGGCGGATCGCCCGGCTGGAGGCGGCCCTGGCCGCGCCGGTCGCGGAGACCGAGGATCTGCCGCATCTCTCGGCCACCGGCGAGCCAGAACTGGACCGCTTGGTCGATGCCCTCAACGCCGCGGGCGAACGGCTGCGGGCGGCCCATGAGCGTGCCATGGGCGCCGAACGGCTCGCCGCCGTGGGGCGGCTCGCCGCCAACCTCGCCCACGAGGTGCGCAACCCCATCGCCGCCATGCGCCTGAAGGCCGAGAACGCCCTGGCCAGCGGCGATCCCGAACGGTCCGCCACGGCGCTGCGCGCGGTCCTCGGGCAGATCGCCCGGGTCGATGCCCTGCTGCGCGACCTCCTGAACCTCACACAGCCGCGGTCCATCGCCCGGTCGCCCACACCCGTGAGCGGCCTCCTGCGCGAATGCACGCAGTTGCACGAGGATTTTGCAAGGGCGAAGGGGGTGAGCGTCGCGGTGGAACCGGGCGATCTGCCCGGGGACGACCATCCCCACCTCGACCGCGCGCAGATCGCCCGCGCCCTGGACAACCTGATCCTGAACGGCATCCAGCATTGCCCGTCCGGCGGGCGCGTCGCCGTCGCGGCGGAGCGGGTCGTCCGCGACGGGGCGCTGCTGCTCGTGCTGCGCGTGTCCGATACGGGCAAGGGAGTGGATCCCGCCCTGCGCCCGCGAATCTTCGAGCCCTTCGCCACGTCCCGCCCCGAGGGTACCGGCCTCGGCCTGGCCATCGTGCGGGAGATCGCGCGCGCCCATCGCGGCGATGCCCGCCTCGTGACGCGGGAGGGCGAGGGTGCTGCCTTCCTCATGGAGTTGCCATGGCGACCGTCCTGATCGTCGACGACGACCCCGCCCTGCGTGACGGCCTTGCCGAAACCGTCGGCGACCTCGGGCATGTGCCTGTGGTGGCGGCGAGCGGCGAGGAGGGCTTGGCGCGCCTCGCGGCCGGGGACGTCAACGCCGTCCTGCTCGACCTCCGGATGCAGGGTGCCTTCGACGGCATGGCCACCCTCGCCCGCATCCGCGCCCGGCCGGAGCCGCCGCCCGTCACCGTGCTCACCGCCTTCGCCTCACCCGCCAACACGATCGAAGCGATGCGCCTCGGCGCCTATGATCACCTGACCAAGCCCGTGGGGCGGGCCGACCTCGCGGCGGTCCTCGACGGGATGCTCCAGCGCGCCAGGCCCGATCCGGTGCCGGAGGATCGCCGCCCGGCGGGTGGCCTCGTCGGCTCCAGCGCGGCGATGCGGCGGGTGCAGAAGACCATCGGCCTCGTGGCCGACAGTCCCGCCACGGTGCTGATCGGCGGCGAGACCGGGACCGGCAAGGAGGAGGTCGCCCGCGCGCTCCACGCCTTCTCGGGGCGGCGGGACAAACCCTTCGTGCCCATCGATTGCGCTGCCATCCCCGCGCATCTCCTGGAGACGGAACTGTTCGGCCATGTCCGGGGCGGCTTTCCCGGCGCCACGGCCGACCGGACCGGCGCCTTCGGCCGGGCCGCCGGGGGGACGCTATTCCTCGACGAGGTTGGCGACATGCCCGCCGCCATGCAGGCCAAGATCCTCCGGGTCATCCAGGACCGGATGATCGCGCCGATGGGCGGCACGCCCGCGCGGATCGACGTGCGCCTCGTGGCAGCCACCCACCACGACCTGCCCGCCCTCGTCGCGGAGGGCCGGTTCCGCGCCGATCTCTACTACCGTCTTGCGGTGGTTCCGATCCTGATCCCTCCCTTGCGCGAGCGGCTCGCCGACATCGTTCCGCTGGCGGAGCAATTCCTGGCCGCCCACGGGAAGCGGCTGAGCGCGGGCGCTGCCGCGCGCCTCCTCTCCTATCCCTGGCCGGGGAACGTCCGCGAGTTGCGCAACGTCATGGAACGGGCGGCCTTCCTCGGGCGGGGCGGCATGGTGGCTCCGGAGGAGATCGACCTGCCCGGTGGCCAGGGACAGGCGGAACCGGACGGGGAACCCGCCAGCGACCTGCCCGGCGCTGTGGCCGCGCTGGAGCGCCGGATGATCGCACGCGCCCTCGACGAGGAGGGCGGAAACCGCAGCCGGGCGGCCCGACGCCTCGGCATCCAGCGCCAGCTGCTCTACGCCAAGATCGATCGATACGGGCTGGGCGATGCCGTGACGGAGCCGTCCGAAAAGACGACAGACGATGTCGGCAAATCCGACAGCGAGGACGGGCTCTGATCGCCTTTGCCCAGTCGATCCGCCTATTGCCGTCCCCTGACAGACACTTGATCGAAGCTTTCGGAACTTGCACACCGCTGATGCGTCAAGCACCCGCTCGATCCGCGAGGGGCGGAAGCGAGCGGGGATCGACGAGATGGACGCGAGCAGCGCGCGGGCCGGGTCGCAGGGCGGCCGGGCCGGAGGGCCTACGACCAAGAGCCCGACGAAGAAGGCCCTGCGCGGCCTGGATGCCCTGAACTTCTTCCTCGCGGACGTCCGCGACGGCCTTGGTCCCTACCTCGCGATCTACCTCATCGCCGTGCGCGGCCCGGACCAGGGGTGGAACGAGGCGACGACGGGCCTCGTGATGACCATCGCGGGGATTCTTGGGTTGGTGGCCCAGACGCCGGCGGGCGCCTTCATCGATTCGACAAACCGCAAGCGTGCGGTGGTGATCGGCGGCGCCATCGCCGTGACGGCGAGCTGCCTCGTCCTGCCCTTCATCTCGAATTTCTACGCCGTCACCGCCACCCAATCGATCGCCCACGTGGCTGGCACGATCTTCCCGCCGGCGCTGGCCGCGATCACCCTCGGCGTGGTCGGGCCGAAGATGTTTTCCAAGCGCATCGGCCGGAACGAGGGCTTCAACCACGCAGGCAACGCCGTCTCGGCCGCCGTGGCGGGCGGCCTCGCCTACTTCTTCGGCCCGATCGTCGTGTTCTGGCTGATGGGAATCCTGGCGGCCCTGTCCATCGGCGCGATGCTGATGGTGCCCGCCGACGAGATCGACGACGACCTCGCGCGGGGGATGACGGCGGAGGAGGAGCAGGCCGGGGAGCAGCCCTCCGGTCTCGGAACGCTGTTCAAGAACCGCGCCCTCCTGCTCTTCGCGGTGCTCTGCGCCGTCTTCCACCTCGCCAACGCGGCGATGCTGACCTCCGTCGGCCAGTTGCTGACCCACGTCTCGGGGAAGGACCACGCCACGTCGCTCATCGCGGTCTGCATCGTCGCCGCGCAATGCGTGATGGTGCCGGTGGCGATGTTCGTCGGCGCGAAGGCGGATGCCATCGGGCGCAAGCCGATCTTCCTCGTGGCCTTCGGCATCCTGGCGGTACGTGGGGTGCTCTACACCTTATCCGACAATCCCTTCTGGCTCGTCGCCGTGCAATTGCTCGACGGCATCGGCGCGGGCGTCTACGGCGCCCTGTTCCCCATCGTCGTCGCCGACCTGACCCGGGGCGGCGGGCGCTTCAACGCGGCCCAGGGCGCGGTGGCCACGGCGCAGGGCATCGGCGCCTCCCTGAGCGCGACGCTGGCGGGCGTCATCATCGTCTCCGCCGGCTACTCGGCGGCCTTCCTGTGCCTAGCGGCCATCGCCGGGATCGGCTTCGCCCTGTACCTGATCTTCATGCCGGAGACCCGTGACGCGATCGACGGGACCTCCGCGAGCGGCGGGGTGCCCCGCACCGCCGCCGTGGCTTGATCCGCAGGACGCCGCGATCATGACCGCCGACGCACCGGGTTCGGCACGGCCCTTCCTGTTCCTGCATGTGGGCGACCAGCATCTCACGGTCGCCGGAGCGCGCAACGCCCACGACCTCGACGCCATCCTGGCGCAGGTCGCCGGCCTGCCGCAGGGCTCGTACGATTTCGTCTACCTGCCGGGCGACATCGCGGAGAACGGCCTCGCCTCCGAATACGCCCTCATCGACGCGGGGCTGCGGCGGCATCCGGCGCTGCCCCTCCATCTCATCCCCGGCGACCACGACCGCCAATACGGGACGATGGACGACTTCGACGCGTTCCACGGTGCACACATGGCTCCGCGCCACCCGCCCATCACCAACGACCTCGACCGGCCGCCCACCGGGCCGGAAGGCCCTCCGCCCCGCGAGGCGATCCGGCAGTACTACCACGCGGAAACCTACGGCGCCGTGCGGGCGGTGTTCCTCGACATGATCAGCGCGGGCTACGGCCAGAAGGGCCAGGGCCTCGATTTCCGGCTCGGCCGCGAGCAGATGGAATGGCTCTCGGGCGAGATCGATAACGCGCGGCGCGAGGCGAAGACCTGCGCGGTCTTCATGCACAGCTACCCGGAGGATCTGGAGAAGAAGGAGGCCGCCGAGGTGGCGGGCCTGTTCTGGAGCGAGCGGGTGCGCCTCGTGGAGATGGGGCACACCCACTACAACGAACTCGCCCATGACGGGCGCACCACCTACGCCGCCGCCCGCTCCGTGGGCCAGAACGAGGACGGCTCCGTCGGCTACGCGGTGGGGGCGCTCGACGGTGGTGAGGCGGCCTGGCGTTTCCGTGCCCTCGACCGGACCTGGCCCTTCGTGCTGATCACCGCCCCCGTGGATCGCCGCCTCGCCACGCGGTCGCAGCACCTGCACGCTGACGGGACCGTCGCGGTGCGGGCCATGGTGCTCTCGGACAAGGCTCCCACCGTCTGCCGCTGCCGCGCAGACGATGGCCCGTGGCGCCCCATGGCAGCCGCCGGACCGGACGGGCTGTTCGAGGGACGTGTGGAATGGTCCCTCGGGTCCCGGCGCCTCGAAGTGCAGGCGATCCATCCCGATTGGCCGGGCTTCGGGCCCGATTTCATCGACAGCGACGTGATCGAACCCGCCGGGCGCGCCGTTCCCGAGCCGGAGCGTCCGACCCGGCCGGGCAGCGACGCGTGCAGCCTCGGCGCATGGCTCGAAAAGGGCGTGCGCGGCGACCAACTCGGGCCCAACCGCGCCGGGCGCGACTGGTAATCCCCTCCTCCCTGTCCCCGACCGAAAGACCGATCCCGTGATGGGTGCCCTTCCCCTGACACCGAACGTCGCGACCTGGGCCATCGCCGCCCTGGCGACGATGGGCGTGATCCTGCGCCCCTTCTCCTGGCCGGAAGCGATCTGGGCCGTGCTCGGCGCGGCGCTGCTCGTCGTTCTGGGCCTGCTGCCCTGGGAGGTCGCCCTCGACGGGGTGAAGAAGGGGACGGACGTCTACCTCTTCCTCATCGGCATGATGCTGCTCGCCGAGATCGCCCGGAAGGAGAGCTTGTTCGATTGGCTTGCGAGCAAGGCGGTGCGGGCCGCCAAGGGCTCGGCCTCGCGCCTGTTCCTCCTGGTGTACATCGTCGGCACGGTGGTGACGGTGTTCCTGTCCAACGATGCCTGCGCCGTGGTGCTCACCCCCGCCGTCTATGCCGCCACCAAGGCGGCGAAGGCCGAGAACCCCCTGCCCTACCTGTTCATCTGCGCCTTCATCGCCAACGCGGCGAGCTTCGTGTTGCCGATTTCCAACCCGGCGAACCTCGTGGTCTTCGCCGAGAACATGCCGCCGCTGGGCGAGTGGCTGCGCCTGTTCGCCCTGCCCTCGGTGCTCGCCATCGTGACGACCTTCATCGTCCTTCGCATCACACAGAACTCGGCCCTCAAGCAGACCATCGAGGCCGACGTGGAGACGCAGGACCTCGGCACGGGCGGCAAGGTGGCGGGCCTGGGGATCATCCTCACCGGCGCCGTGCTGATCGGCGCCTCGGCCATCGGCATCGAACTCGGCCTGCCGACCTTCGTCGCCGGCCTCGCCACGACCCTCGTCGTCATCGCGATCAAGCGCGGCGGGCTCATGGAGGTCGCCAAGGACGTCTCGTGGAGCGTCCTCCCCCTCGTCGCCGGGCTGTTCGTGCTGGTGGAGGCGCTGGAGAAGACCGGGGTGCTGGCGATGCTGGCCGACACGCTGAAATCCTACGCGGCGGGCGATCCGATGGCGACGGCCTGGGCGGGCGGCGCGGCCGTGGCCTTCGGGTCCAACCTCGTGAACAACCTGCCGGCGGGCCTCTTGGCGGGGGCGGCGGTGCAGACCGCCCACGTCTCCCAGAAGGTGGCGGGCGCCATCCTCATCGGCGTCGATATCGGGCCGAACCTCTCGGTGACGGGCTCCCTCGCCACCATCCTGTGGCTCACGGCGATCCGCCGCGAGGGCCAGAACGTCTCGGCGGGTCAGTTCCTGAAGCTCGGCTTCCTCGTCATGCCGCCGGCCCTGATCCTTTCGCTCGCCGCGCTTCTCTACCTCTGAGCCTCCCGCAGACCTTCCGGACCGGAGAACACGCCGCGTGTCAGCCGCCCTGCTCTATCCCTTCATCATCGTCGCGGGATGCCTCCAGGCCCTCGGCAACTCCATGAACGCGCAGCTGCGCGGCAAGATGGTCAATCCCTGGCTCGCGGCCACGGTGTCGTTCCTGCCGATCGTGTTCGTCTTCACGACGCTGTTCTTCACGATGCCGACTCCCCTTCCGACCCTCGATACCCTGGGCAAGATGCCGTGGTACGCGCCGCTGGGCGGCGTGGCGGGGGCGGTGGCGGTGTTCGGCGGCCTCGCCTTCATCGACAAGGTGGGCGCCGGGCCGTTCAACGGCATGACCCTGACCGCGAACATCCTGACCTCCCTCGCCATGGACGCCTTCGGCCTGTTCGGCCTCCAGGCCGCGGGCTTCAAGCCGCTACCCTGGCTGGGCGGGCTGCTGATGGCCCTGGGCGTGATCTTCATCGCCAAGACCGGCGGCAAGCAGGACGGGGGAGACGAGAAGGGCCTCGGCGCCAAGCTGCTCTACCCGTTCATCATCGTGGCCGGAATGCTCATGGCCGTCGGCGTCGTGTGGAACGCGCAGCTGCGCGGCGCCCTCGAGAACCCCTGGCTCGCCGCCACGGTCTCCTTCGTGCCCGTGGTGTTCGTCTTCGCCTTCATCTTCCTGTTGCGGCCGACGCCGCTGCCGAACCGTCAGGACCTCGCCGGGGTGCGCTGGTGGATGCCGCTCGCCGGCCTCACCGGCGCGGTGGCCGTGTTCGCCGGTCTGCTCTTCGTGGACAAGGTCGGAGCCGGCGCCTTCAACGGCCTCCTCATCACCGCCAACCTGCTGACCTCCGTCGCCCTCGACCATTTCGGCTGGCTCGGGATGAAGCAGGTCCGCGCCGGGGCGCCGCGCCTCATCGGCGCGGCGATCATGGTGGCGGGAATCGTCCTCATCTCGGTGTTCTGACCGGGACGATGCCTACTCCGCCGGAGGCACCGCGGCGGCCTCCGCCGTTCCCGGCTCCGGCGGCGCCTTGCGCGAGAAATAATACAGGTCGACTGCACGCCAAAACGCGCCGCGCTCCTCAATGCTACGGCGTTGCAGGGCCGATTCCAACAGATCCATGGCGTCTCGGGCGATATCGCTTCGCTTCAGTTCGTCCATCAGATCGGTGAGATCGGACATTACCACCTCCACGCGTGTCTACGACATCATGAAACGCTCACGCTTGAAACTCGATCCGTCCGGCTCCGCTCGGGTTGCTTAAGGACAAGCCTACGTTACGATCCCGGCCGTCCATGACACCCCGAAACCAGGGATCTTTCATGCCATCGAGCCGTCGTCGTTTGCGCTCTTCGCTGTGCGCGGCGATCCTGCCCCTCGCTTGCTCCTTCGGCGTGGGCACGGCGCCCCTTGCGGCCAAGGAGACGAAATCCGCGCCGCCCACCAACGAGGCCCGCACGCCCGAGCCCGCCCTCACTCCGGCGACCAAGCCAACCGAATCCGCGGCTACGGCCAAGGCGGCCGAGGCGCCTGCCGCCACTCCCGCCGCCGCCGAGACCCGCAAGCCCAACGTGGTGATCCTGGCCACCGGCGGCACGATTGCCGGCGCCGGCGCCACCTCCGCCAACAGCGCCTCCTACGCCTCCGCGAAGCTCGCGGTGGACAAGCTCATCGCCGCCGTTCCCGAGATCACAACCGTGGCGAACGTGCGCGGTGAGCAGGTCTTCCAGATCGGCTCCGAGAGCTTCACCGACGCGAAGCTGATCCAGCTCGCCAAGCGCGTCTCGGCGCTGCTGAAGCAGGACGATGTGGACGGCGTCGTCATCACCCACGGGACCGACACCATCGAGGAGACGTCGTTCTTCCTCAACCTCGTCGTGCACAGCGACAAGCCGATCGTCGTGGTCGGCTCGATGCGGCCCTCGACGGCCCTGTCGGCGGACGGTGCCCTCAACCTCCTCGACGCGGTGACGGTCGCGGGCAGCAAGGAGGCGATCGGCAAGGGCGTCGTCGTTACGATGAACGACTACATCCAGAGCGGTCGCGACGTGACCAAGCGCGTCAACGTGGTGCCCAATGCCTTCTACAGCCAGTGGGGACCGCTCGGCATGATCGTGGAGGGCAAGTCCTACTATTACCGGACCCTCGCCAAGCGCCACAACATGTCCTCCGAGTTCGATATCGACTCGATCGACAGCCTGCCCCTCGTCGGCATCGTCTACGGCTCGGGCAACATGATTCCCGCCGTCTACGACGCGGAGGTCCAGGCGGGTGCCAAGGCCATCATCCACGCCGGGACCGGCAACGGCTCCGTGCCGGACTACCTCGTGGATAAGCTGCGCGACATCCGCGCCAAGGGCACGATCATCGTGCGTTCCGCCCGCGTGCCGGACGGTTACGTGGTGCGCAACGCCGAGCAGCCCGATGACAAGTACGATTGGGTCGTCTCGCACGACCTGAACCCGCAAAAGGCCAAGCTCCTGGCGGCCCTGGCCCTCACCAAGACCACCGACACCAAGGAGATCCAGCGGATCTTCTGGGAGTACTGAGCGAGCAGCGGCCCTGCCGCACTCGGCCCCGTCCCGGGGTACCCGCCACGGCGGGCCCCGGGATGGGGACGTGGGGGAAGCCATCGGCTTTTGGGTGGCCTTCGAGATCCGCGGGAGCGGACGGATCGCTCGCGGTGCCGGGCATACGCCCGATCGAGTCATCGCGAACGCTTCGATGACGGACGATTTGTCCGTGTTGTCTCACAGCGCCGTGCAAACGATGTAAACGTTTTCACTGTCCGATTTCTGGGTTATAGTCCCATCGCCTGCCGAAGGAGGACTACCCATGACCGAGCTTCATCCCGAGGTCGCGGCCGTCACCGCGCGGATCGTGGAGCGCTCGCGGGAAAGCCGCCGCGCCTATCTCGCCCTCATCGAGCGCGAGCGCGAGTCCGGCGTGCATCGACCGAAGCTCGCCTGCGGCAACCTCGCCCACGGCTTCGCGGCGGCGGGAGAGGACAAGGCGGCGATCCGGGCCGGGCGTTCGATGAACATCGGCATCGTCACCGCTTACAACGACATGCTCTCGGCGCATCAGCCGTACGGACGCTATCCCGACCAGATCAAGGTCTTCGCCCGGGAGCGGGGCGCCACGGCGCAGGTGGCGGGGGGCACACCGGCCATGTGCGACGGCGTCACCCAGGGGCAGCGCGGCATGGAACTGTCGCTGTTCTCGCGGGACACCATCGCCCTGTCGGCGGCGGTGGGGCTGAGCCACGGCATGTTCGACGGCGCGGCGCTGCTCGGCATCTGCGACAAGATCGTGCCGGGCCTGCTGATCGGTGCCCTGCGCTTCGGTCACCTGCCGACGATCCTGATCCCCGCCGGGCCGATGCCCTCCGGCCTCGCCAACAAGGAGAAGCAGCGTATCCGGCAGCTCTATGCCGAGGGCAAGGTGGGCCGCGAGGAACTGCTCGAATCCGAGTCCGCCTCCTACCACGGGGCCGGGACCTGCACCTTCTACGGCACGGCCAACTCAAACCAGATGATGATGGACATGATGGGCCTGCACATGCCGGGCGCCTCGTTCATCAACCCCGGCACGAAGCTGCGGCAGGCCGTGACCCGGGCGGCGATCCACCGCCTCACCGAGATCGGCGCCGACGGCAACGATTACCGGCCCCTGGGCCGCTGTGTCGATGAGAAGGCCATCGTGAACGCCGCGGTCGGGCTGCTCGCCACGGGCGGCTCGACCAACCACGCGATCCACCTCCCGGCCATCGCCCGCGCGGCGGGCATCGTGATCGACTGGGAGGACCTCGACCGGCTCTCCGCCGCCGTGCCGCTCATCTGCCGCGTCTACCCGAACGGCGCGGGCGACGTGAACCACTTCCACGCGGCCGGCGGCATCAGCTTCGTGATCGCGGCGCTGCTCGATGCGGGGATGCTGCACGACGACATCCTCACCGTGGCCGGGCAGAGCCTGCGCGATCACGCCCGCGACCCGAAGCTCGCGGGGGACGAGTTGGTCTTCGAGAATGCCGTGCCCGAGAGCCTCGACGACACGATGATCCGGCGGCCCCACAATGCCTTCCAGCCGGATGGCGGGATGCGGCTGGTCAAGGGCAACCTCGGCCGGGCGACCTTCAAGACCAGCGCCGTCGAAGAGCAGCGCCGGACCATCGAGGCTCCGGCCCGGGTCTTCGACGATCAGGACGACGTTCTGCAAGCGTTCAAGGCCGGCGAACTGGAACGGGACGTGGTCGTCGTGGTGCGGTTCCAGGGCCCCAAGGCCAACGGGATGCCGGAGCTGCACAAGCTCACCCCGCCCCTCGGCGTGCTCCAGGATCGCGGCTTCAAGGTCGCCCTTGTGACGGACGGACGGATGTCGGGCGCCTCGGGCAAGGTGCCCGCCGCGATCCACCTGACCCCGGAGGCTCTGGCGGGCGGCCCCATCGGCCGGATCCGCGACGGGGACATCGTGCGCCTCTCCGGCCCGGACGGACGACTGGAGGTACTGGTGGCGGAGGGCGACCTCGCCGCCCGCGATCCCGCCCCCGCCCCCCGACCGGACCACGGCACCGGCCGCGAACTCTTCGCCCTCATGCGCTCGGGCGCGGACGGCGCCGAACAGGGCGCCTCGGCCATGCTGGCGGCGGCCGGGCTCTGACGACCTGGCACCTCGGCGCGAACCCTTTGGCGCCGTCGTTGCGAAGGAAGCGATGACGGTCGGAACGGAACGACGGCAGGACTGAGCACGGAGCGACCATGACCCAACCCTTGAGCATCGACGCGCTGATGCGGTCCGTGCCCGTCATCCCGGTTCTGGTGATCGAGGAGGTGGCCCATGCCCGCCCGATCGCCGAGGCCCTGGTGAAGGGCGGCCTCACGGCCCTTGAGGTCACGCTGCGGACCCCGGCCGCCCTCGATGTGATCCGCGAGATGGCGCAGGTCGAGGGAGCGGTGGTCGGGGCCGGAACGGTCCTCAACCCGCGCGACCTCGACGCGGCGATGACGGCGGGGGCGACCTTCATCGTCTCGCCCGGCCTCACCGCGCCCCTCACCGAGGCCGCGAAGGCCAACGGCGTGGCCTATCTTCCGGGTGTGGCCACCGCCGCCGACATCATGCGCGGCCTCGACCATGGGCTCGACCGGTTCAAGTTCTTCCCGGCCGAGGCGGCGGGCGGGATCAAGGCGCTGAAAGCGCAGTCGGCGGTGTTCGGCCAAGTGCGGTTCTGCCCCACCGGCGGCATCACCGAGGCCACCGCGCCGGACTGGCTCGCCCTCCCCTCGGTGCTCTGCGTCGGCGGAAGCTGGGTGGTGAAGCCCGGCACGCCGGACGGCGCCGCCATCGAGGCGGCGGCCCGCGCGGCGGCGGGGCTGCGGGCGTAGGGAAAACCCCCTCCCCCAACGGGGAGGGTTGTCGTCCCCGGCTACCGGCTACCGGCTACCTGCCGCCTCACTCGGCCGGCATCGGCACCACGTCGCGGGGAACGAAGCGCTCGCCCTGCTTCTCCAGCACCACCTTGCGGTCGTGGAGGGCCTCCAGCGTCGAGCGGTGGCCGATGGAGACGATGGTCGTCTCCGGCAGCCGCCGCCGGAGCATCCGGTAGATCTCGGCCTCCGAGGGCTCGTCCAGGGACGCGGTGGATTCGTCGAGGAACAGCCAAGCCGGCTTCGCGAGGAGCGCCCGCGCGATGGCCAGACGCTGCTGCTCGCCGCCGGAGAGACGGCGCTCCCACACGTCGTCCTCGTCGAGCTTGTCCGCCAGATGGGGCAGCTGCGCGTCGATGAGCGCTTGGCGGATCTCGGCGTCGGCGAAGGTGCCGGTGTCGTTCGGATAGATCACCGCCGCGCGGAGCGTGCCGAGGGGGATGTAGGGCCGCTGCGGCAGCAGCAGGGCCGACTGCCCGGCGGGCACGTCGAGGCGGCCGCGCCCGAAGGGCCAGATCCCGGCGATGGCCCGGAACAGGGTCGACTTGCCCGAGCCCGACGGCCCCGTGACCAGGGTGGCGGCGCCCTTCGGCAGGTTGAACGATTCCGCCGACACGATCTCCCGGCCGTCGGGCAGGGACAGGCCGAGGCCGGTGGCCGTGACGCCGCCGGTGGTGGCGTTGCCCTGTGCGATGCCGCTGTCGGTGCCGGCGAGCGCCTCCGCCTTCGTCATCGCCCGGCGGAAGGAGCCGAGACGGATGGTGTTGGCCTTGTAGGCGGCGAGCGTGGTGTACGCGTCCACGAAGAAGGACAGGGAGGTCTGGACCTGCCCGAAGGCGTTGCCGGTCTGCTGGAGCGCGCCCAGCGTGATCTTCTTGGCGAAGAAGGAGGGCGCGGCGAGCAGGTAGGGGAAGATGACGCTCAACTGCCGGTAGCTGAAGGTGAAGGCGATCAGCTTGATCCGGCGGAAGATGATGTTGGTGTAGTTCGCCACCACGAGGCCGAACAGCCCGCCGAGGCGCGAAGCCTCGGCCTTCTCGCCGCGGAGCAGGGCGATCTGCTCCGAATAGATGCGGTTGCGGGCCAGCGAGAAGCGGAAATCGGCCTCGACCTTCTCCTGCCGGAAGTTCAGCCCGATGAGCGGGCGGCCGATCAGGTGGGTCAGCCACGTCCCGACGACGGCGTAGGAGATCACGAGCCAGACGAGGAAGCCGGGCACCACGACGTCGGTGAAGGGCAGGACGAAGTCCCGCGAGATCGTCCAGAGGATGACGATGAAGGAGACGAGCTGCGCCGCTTGGCTCAGGAGCCGGATGGACAGCGTCGTGGTCTGCCGGATGAAGGCATCGACGTCCGATTGGATACGCTGATCGGGGTTGTCCGCCTCCTCCTCCGTGAAGGGGATGCGGTAGTGGGTGCCCTCGCCGAGCCAGCGGCCCGTGAGGCTGTGGGTGAGCCACGTCCGCCAGCGGATCAGCAGCGACGAATCGACGAACAGGTCGAACATGCCGATGATCAGGTTCAGCGTGGCGAGGGGCACGAAGACCCACAGCAGCTGATGCCAGAACGCCTCGGCGTTGTACTCCTGCAGGGAGTTGTACATGTCGCGGTAGAAGAAGTTGAACCGCAGGTTCAGCGCAACGTCGGCGAAGTTCACGAAGATCGACAGGGCGACGAGATTGCGCCCGATGCGCCCCTCGGTGCTGCCGAACCAGCGGAAGAGCTTGATCTCCTTGGTCGGCGCATCGTGGTTGGCGAAATAGGGGTCGGCGATCAGCGTGATGGCGCGGATCGGCTCCAGATAGGAGATGATGAGCACGATTCCGGCGAACACGGCCGCGCCGGTCGCGGCGAAGGCCGGAGGCAGGAGCGCCGCGATGACCGGCGGCAGGATGCCGCCCGCCGCGAGGGTCTGCCCGATGGCCAGGATCAGGTAGCCGACGCCGTAGACCGAGACGAAGACCTTCAGATAGGCCGAGATTCCGTTTGAGGCGACGAAGATACCCGCCAGAGCGAATCCGGCCAGGGACACATAGAGCGGCGGGCTCGGAATGCCGGGAAAGGCCAGCAGCACCAACGCGCACAGCGCGGTTATCACGGCCTGGATACCGAGCCCGGTCCTGATCGCCCCCACACGCCTCTCCTCTCACGTCCGCGAACCGTCAGGGATGGTTCGGCCCCGCGCACATGGGCGCGGGACGTGGCGAGATAGCGGCAAGGGATTGGCCTGTCGCGTGAAACTTCGGACAGGTTGAGTTCCGGCGGTTTTGTCGCTGGCGCGGTTCCGCGGCCCCGCGCCTCGGGCGACCGTTTTCGGGCGACGCCCTCAGGCGACCTTGCGCGGCACCAGCCGCTCGCTGGTAAGGGCCTCCTCGGCCCCGGAGAACCCGGACTCGGTGTACTCCGCGTCCTCGTTCACCCGCCAGACGTCGTGGCGGCGTGCGCCCAGGCGGATGTTCTCGACGGTCAGCATGGCCGTCATCATCGCGTGGTCCTGGTTGTTGTACTTGTGCATCCCGTTGCGGCCGACGAGATGGAGCGTCGGAAAGTCCCGCTCGAGTTCGCGGCGCACCGTGGCGACGTGGTTGGCATAATCCTCGTCGTAGACCGGATACGCCTTCGGCTGCCGGACCACGCAGGCATCGACCACGTCCGCCGGATCGATCAGGCCGATCCGGCCGATCTCCTCGCGGGCCAGGGCCACGAGGTCCTCATCGGAGGAATTCCACAGCCCGTCGCCCTCGAAGCAGAAGTATTCGAGGCCGAGGCAGGTGTGCGCCTCGTCGGGGATCATCTCCGGCGACCACGAGCGGAAGTTCTGCACCCGGCCGACCTTCACCGAGGGGTCGTGGATGTAGATCCAGTTGTCGGGAAAGGTCTTGTCGGACTTCGCGATCAGCGCCACCGTCAGGAAGTCGCGATAGGCGAGGGAGCGGGCGTTGAAGGTGCTGAGCGGGCGCGGTCGGATGGCGTTCACGAGGTCGCGCACCGGGGCGGACGAGACGACGTGCCGGGCGGTGAAGGTCTCGCGGCTGCCGTCGCTGCGGCGGGCGGAGACCGTCCAGATGCCGGTGCCGGGCTCGTAACCGAGGGAATCGACCGTGCGGTCGAGGAGCACGCGGCCGCCCTGGGCCTGCGTCTTCGCGGCCGCGGCCTCCCACATCATGCCGGGACCCCGGCGGGGATAGCGGAAGGACTCGATCAGCGTCTTGATGACGGGACCCCCGGCCTTTCCCCCGGCCTTGCGGCGGCGCAGGCCGAGCGAGCGCTTGACCCCATCGATGATCGCCGCGCCGAGGTCGAGCCCCTTGATGCGCTGCGCCGCCCAGTCGGCCGAGATCGCGTCGCAGGAGAGGCCCCAGACCTTCTCCGTGTAGGTCTTGAAGAAGATCGAGAACAACCGCTCACCGAACTGGTTGCGCACCCACTGATGGAAGTTCTTCGGCTCCTTCACCGGCCGCGCGCGGGCGTAGAGGTAGGAGGCCACACAGGCCGCGCTGGTGGCCAGGCCGAGGTTCCTGAGGGCTTCGAAGGCCTTCAGCGGATAGGCATAGTACTTGCCGTTATAGTAGATCCGCGAAAGGCGCGGGCGCTCGATGAAGTCGTTCGGCAGGATCTCGTCCCACAGATCGACCACGGCCTTGGACTTCGAGAAGAAGCGGTGTCCGCCGATATCGAACAGGTAGCCGTTGTGCGAGACGGTCCGGGAGATGCCGCCCACCTGCTCGGCATGGCTTTCCAGCACGGTCACCTGCCGCCCCTGCTTCGACAGCAGGTAGGCGGCGGTCAGCCCGGCCGGGCCCGCGCCGATCACCAGAGTCTCGGTGTGGTGGCTCATCAATCGCTCCGGCCCGAATCGATCCGGTGGCGAGCCGGACGAGTGGACATTGTCCGTGCAGAGTTAAGACTTTGCTTTTCTAACGCGCGTCAGTTCAGCATTCGGCCAGCATCCGCGCATCCGCGGCACGGGCCGGCGCCGGCTTGTCCGAGAGCAGGCGGATCGCCTGGGCGACCATCGCGCTCGGCACGAGCACGCCGAGCACCGGCAGATCGAAGACGATCAGGATGCGGGCGATCGGCACGAGCAGCCATGCCGCCACCGTGGCGGGCGACGCGTCGGCCTCCCTGCCGAACAGCACGGGGGCCAGGGCGGGCGCCGCGATGGCGAGGTCGTAATGCGACACGTAGGGTTGCATCACCAGGGCCGCCAAGATGACCACCGCGGGAGCGCCCTTGCGCCCGATGCCCCGGCGCAGGGCGGCGATGCCCGCCCCGAGGGCGAACAGGCTCACCGCCCCCTGGATGGCCCAGGCAGCGGCCCCCGGCACGCCGGAGAAGCGTGCGGCGAAATAGGCCGTCACCGAGGTCTCGATCATCTTCGCGTTGAAGGCGGTGACGAAGGCGCTTTGGATCGGCAGCGTGACGGTGAGGAACCCCTGCCAGACCGCGACGCCGAAGGTCGCTGCGGACAGCGCGACCAGGACGAAGGTGACGGCGGCGCCTGCCAGGAGGCAGCGCCAGTAGCCGGCTCCGAGCAGCATCACCCCGAGGGCGCAGGCGAATTGCGGTTTGACGGACAGGACCGCCAGACCGATCCCGGCCACTACGGGACGGCGTTCCGCCTCGAACAGCACCAGGGTGGCGGCCAGGGCGAGGATACCGCCGAAATGGCCATACATCATCATCGCCACGGCCGGGGGCGACAGGCACACCGCCCAGAGCATTGCGCCGCCCGGCGTCCGCCGGATCACCAGCCGGGTCGCGAGGGCGAGGCAGGCGAGGTTGACGGCGGTCCAGACCAGCACCGCCGGGATGAACGGCAAGGCCGAGAAGGGGGCGAGCAGGAACAGCGTGTGCGGCGGATAGCTGAACAGGAGCATCGGATCGCGCCGGAGACCGAACAGCCCCATGACGGTCTCGGCATAGGCAGGCAGGTCGGTGAGCATGGCGCCCTGCCCCGCCAGCACGAGGCGCGGTGCCAGCCAGAAGTTCACGTAGTCCCGGCCGAGGGGAGCGCCGATCATCCAGCCCTGGAAATCCCAGGGGCGCATCGCCAGCCACGCCAGCAGCGACACCGCCGCCCCGGCACCGAGGATCGCTCGGTCGCGCACGGAGAGGGTGGGGACAGAGAGGGTGGAGACGGACATGGGCTGGCTCCGAATGGCACAACCCTAGGCAGCATGACCTTCCGGGTGGTTAACCCACTCCCCTCGCCCCGGCCTTGACGGAGTGTTCAGTCGCTTCCTTCACGGTGACGCGCCTTCGGCCGCCACCCTGGAGATCGTTCGCCATGCCGGAGCCGGCGCTCGCCATGCCCGCCTCACGGATCAACCCGACCGCGTTCCTGTGGCTGCTCGTCGCCATCGGCTTAGTGACCATGAACGCCCCCGCCGACATCTCGGCGACCCTGCACCACCTGCGCGTGCCGGACCCGGACGACGCGATGCGCCTCGTCGAGGTGCGCGATCTCGTCGATGGACAGGGCTGGTACGATCTCGTGCAGCGGCGATTCGGGCCGCCCGTGGGTATCCCGAGCCACTGGTCGCGCCTCGTCGATGCGCCGCTGGCAGGGTTGATCCTGACGCTGACGCCCCTGACCGGACGCCCCCTCGCGGAGGGCGCGGCGGCCCTGCTCTGGCCGGGCCTGCTGTTTTGCCTCTACGCCGTCGTCCTGTTCCGCGGCGTGCGCGCGACCTTCGGCGCCCGTTCCGCTCTGATCGCCCTCGTGGTTGCGACGCAGACGCTCGGCGTGACGATCCAATTCGCGGCCGGGCGGGTCGATCACCACGATATCCAGCTCATCGCGATCCTCGGCCTGGCGTTCGCGATGATCGGGGGCGGCGCGCGGGGCGGCGCGGTGGCCGGCGCCCTCGGGGCGCTCTCCCTGGCGGTCGGCCTCGAGGGGTTGCCGTTCCTCGCCGCCGCCGCCCTTTTCCTGGCGGCGGACTGGATCCTGCGCGGGCGCCCGGCGCTGGCCGCCTTCACGGCCTTCGGCGCTGCCCTCGGCCTGTGCGCGCCCGTGCTGTTCGGGGCGCAGGTCTCGCCCGCCCTCTGGGGCCGGACCGCCTGCGACGCCCTCTCCCCGCCCTGGCTGTTCCTCGCCGGCGGCGGCCTCGCCATCGGCCTCAGCTGCATGGCCCTCGACCGCCATCTTCAGCGGCGGACCTCCCGGTTCCTGGCCCTGACCGGCCTCGGAACCCTGCTGCTGGGCGGCTTCGCCCTGCTCTTCCCCGTCTGCCTCGGCGGCCCGTTCCCCGGCATGACGGCGCTGGTGCGGGACCACTGGCTCCTGAAGGTCAACGAGATGACCGACGCCGCGACCTTCGTCGCGCGCGGGCAGTGGGAGGCGCTGGCCTTCTATCCGGTCGTCCTCCTCGCCACCCTGGTGGCGACCCGCCTCGCCTTCCGCGGCCCGCACCGCCGATTCTGGGCGGTCGCCTCGGCGCTGCTGTGGCCGGGCCTCGTCCTCGGTCTGGAGGAGTTTCGCGGCCTCTACGTGGTCAGCGGCCTCGTCCCCCTGGTAGCCGGCCCCTTCATCGGCGAAGCGCTGCGGCGGGCCTCCATGCGGAGCCTCCCCTCGGTCGGCCGCATCGCCCTCGCCGCCGGGCTCGTCAGTACGGTGTGGATCGCACCCATCGCCCTCGGAGAAACCCTGTTCCCCGCCGCGCGGACGGCGAACGATCCTGCGGGCGCCACCGCCTGCCTGGGCGACGGCGCGCTGGCGCCCCTCGCCGCCTTGCCGCCCGGAACGGTGCTGGCCCCGATCTTCATGGGGCCGGCAATCCTGCTCCACACGCCGCACGCCGTCGTCGCGGCCCCGTACCACCGGGCGGTGCCGGAGATCGCCGCCGCCCTGCGCGGCCTCGGCGGCACCGAAGGCGACCTCCGCCGTGAGACGCGGACCCACGGCGTCCGCTACCTCGCCACCTGTGCCGGTCGCCCGGCGGACGACCTTCAAGCCGAGACTGCCTTCGCCACCCGCCTCACCCGGGGGGAGGCCAAGGCGGGCTGGCTGAAGCCGCTGACCGACGCCGGGCCGGTAAAGGTCTGGCAAGTCGCTCCATAAAGTCGCTTCGGTTCGAGCGGGGTGGCTGGCGCTCGTTACGACGGCGTGGGAGACCCGTCAGACGAGCCGACGGTCCAGGCGGATGATCCTGCAGGGGTCGCCCGCCTTCGCCGCCGGCGCGTGCGGCTCGCGGATCAGCAGGGCCTCCGAGCGGCCGAGGACGGCGAGCATTGAGGAATCCTGCCGGTTCTCCGGGTCCGCCACCGGCAATTCACCCGGCGCGAGGGTGAGGCTCGCGCGCATGTAATCCTGACGCCCGTCGTTGGCCGCGAGGTCGCGGCCGAGAAGCGCCGGCTCGCTGGCGTCGGCGCCCGCCTGCGGATCGCCGAGAAGGGCGCGGATCGCAGGGACGACGAAGAGCAGGCCGCAGACGATGGAGGAGACGGGATTGCCCGGCAGGCCGATTACCAGCATCGGCCCGAGGCGGCCATGCATCAATGGCTTGCCAGGCCGCAGCGCGACGCGCCAGAACCCGAGTTCCAGCCCCTCCCGGGCGAGCGCCGCCTGGACGAGATCGTGATCGCCCACCGAAGCCCCGCCGAGGGTGACGAGCAGGTCGGCCTTCGCCTCCCGCGCCCGGCGGAAGGCGGCTTCGAGGGCGGCTTGGTCGTCGGCGGCGATGCCGAGGTCGATGATCTCCGCGCCGGCCTCCTCGGCCAGGGCCGCGAGGGCGAGGCTGTTGGAGGCGACGATCTGGTCCCAGGCGGGGGCGGCGCCCGGCGCCACCAACTCGTCCCCCGTTGCGAGGATCGCCACACGCGGGCGGCGGCGCACGACGAGGTCGGGATGGCCCGCGGCGGCGGTCAGGGCGAGGCGCCGGGCGTCGAGGGTCAGCCCCTCGGTCAGCAGCGTCGCGCCCGTCTCAAAATCTAGCCCCTCCCGGCGGATGAAGCGGTTCGTCTCCACCGCCTCGCCGACATGGATCGACTCACCTTCGGCCCGAGCATCCTCCTGGATCAGGATCGCATCGGCGCCCTCGGGGACGGGGGCGCCGGTGAAGATCCGCACCGCCTCGCCCGGCCCGACGCGGCCGGTGAAGCCGTGGCCGGCCGCGCTCGTGCCGACGAGCCTCAGCGTGGCCCCCACCTGCCCCGCATCGGCCGCGCGGACGGCGTAGCCGTCCATGGCGGAGGCGCGGAAGGGCGGTTGGGTGCGCGTCGAGACGACGGGCGCCGCCAGCACCCGGCCGGCGGCGCGGGCGAGGGGGACAGTCTCGGCGGAGACGGGCTCCGCGACGCTCGCCAGGATCCTGGACAGGGCCTCGGCGACCGGGATCAGCCCGCTCATCGCCCCGCCCTCACGCCGGGTCCGCCCGGTAGGCGCCGGAGCGGCCGCCATCCTTGGCGAGCAGGCGGATCCCCTCGATGCGCATACCCCGGTCTACGGCCTTCACCATGTCGTAGACCGTGAGGCAGGCGAGCGAGACGGCCGTCAGCGCCTCCATCTCCACGCCGGTCGGCCCCTGGACGCGCACCTCCGCCGTGATCCGCAGGCCCGGCAGGGCCGCATCCTCCTCGCACTCCACCCGCACCTTGGAGAGGAGCAGGGGATGGCAGAGGGGAATCAATTCATGGGTGCGCTTGGCGGCCATGATGCCCGCGAGCCGCGCCGTGCCGATGACGTCGCCCTTCTTGGCATCGCCCTCGCGGATCAGCGCCAGGGTCTCCGGCAGCATGACGATGCAGCCCTCGGCGCGGGCGGTGCGCGTGGTGGCCGGCTTGTCGGTGACGTCGACCATGTTGGCCGCGCCCTGGGCGTCGAGGTGGGTGAGGCCGCCGCTCATGCGCCGCGCCCCCTCACGCCGTCTTCGCCTTCGCTGCGCCGCCGCCCTCGCCGAAGATGAGGGCGCGGGTCGCGGCCGCGACGTCCGCCTGCCGCATCAGGCTCTCCCCGACGAGCACGGTCCCGAGGCCGTGCCCGGCGAGGCGCTTCACGTCGGCATGATCGGCGATGCCGCTCTCCGCCACGGCGATCCGGTCGTGCGGGATGCCGGGCTTGAGGCGTAAGGCGTTGTCGAAGGAGACCTCGAAGGTCTTGAGGTTGCGGTTGTTCACGCCGACGAGGGCGGTGCCGAGCGGCAGGGCGCGAACGAGTTCGGCCTCGTCGTGGATTTCCGTCAGCACGTCCATGCCGAGGTCGTGGGCGGTCTCCACCAGGGCGAGTGCCTCGTCGTCGTCGAGGCAGGCCATGATGACGAGGATGCAGTCGGCCCCCCAGGCGCGCGCCTCGTAGACCTGATACGGCTCGAACATGAAGTCCTTGCGCAGGACCGGCAGGCGGCAGGCGGCGCGGGCCTCCATCAGGTAATCGGGCTTGCCCTGGAAGGAGGGCTCGTCGGTGAGCACGGAGAGGCAGGTCGCGCCCCCGGCCTCGTAGGCCGCCGCGAGCGTGGCCGGGTCGAAATCCGCCCGGATCAGCCCCTTCGAGGGCGATGCCTTCTTCACTTCCGCGATCAAGGCGGTGCGGCCCTCGGCGCGGTGGGCGCGGATGGCTTCGGCGAAGCCGCGGGGGGCATCGGCCTGAGCGGCGCGCTTCTCCAGCTTGGCCAGCGGCACGCGCAACTTCGCCTCGGCGATCTCGCGGCGTTTGTACGCCTCGATCCGGGCCAGCACGTTCGGCCGTTCGGGCGCCTCGGGCACCGCGTCTGGCGTGGGGGAGGTCATCGGCTCTCCTGCCGGTTCGAGCATGCCTGCGAGACGCGCACGAGCCGGGCGAGCGTGGCCCGGCCCGCTCCGGAATCGATCGCATCTTGCGCGCGGGCGACGCCTTCCGCCAGCGTGCCCGCCCTCTCTGCGACCACGAGGGCGGCGCCTGCGTTGACAACCGCGATGTCGCGGTAGGCGTTGCGTGCGCCGGCGAGCACCGCCTGCAGGGCCTGCGCGTTGTGCGCCGGATCGCCGCCGCGCAGCTCTTCGGGTGCGCGCAGCGCCAAGCCGACATCCCGCGGATCGAGGGTGAAGCGGCCGATCCGGCCGTCCTCCAGGGTCACGATCCCGGTGGGACCGGTGACCGTGATCTCATCGAGCCCGTCCGAGCCATGGACCGTCCACACGCGCGCGGACCCGAGTTCCGCCAACACGCGGGTCAGGGGTTCGGCGCGGGCACCGTCGGCGACGCCGAAGAGCTGCCGGGTGACGCCCGCCGGGTTGCACAGGGGGCCAAGCAGGTTGAAGATCGTTCGGACCGGCAACTCCGCCCGCACCGGCGCGACGTGCCGCATGGCGCCGTGATGGGTCTGCGCGAAGAGGAAGCACAGCCCGGCCTCCGCGAGGCAGCGTTCCTGCCCCGCCGGATCGAGCCCGAGGGCGACGCCGAGCGCCGCCAGCACGTCGGCGGCGCCGGAGCGCGAGGTGGCGGCGCGGTTGCCGTGCTTGGCCACCGGCACGCCGCAGGCGGCGACGAGGATCGCCGCGAGCGTCGAGACGTTCACGCTGCCCGAATGGTCACCGCCGGTGCCGACGACGTCGACGGCGTTCGCGGGCGCCGTGACACGAACCATCCGGGCACGCATCGCCTCCGCGGCGCCGACGATCTCCTCGATGACTTCGCCGCGCATCTTCAGGGCCACCAGGAAGGCGGCGGCCTGGACGGGCGTCACCTCGCCGGAGAGCAGCAGGTCGAAGGCCGCGCGCGCATCGGCCCGCCCGAGGGTCTGGCCCCCGGCGACCGTGGCGAGGAGCGGCTTGAAACTGTCCATAAGGTCCGTCCGCGGGGGCGTCCGCCCGGCTCAATGCACGCCGGAGGCGCGTGTGTCACGCGTCGCATTCCACTCCCGGGCGAGATCGAGGAAGTTCTTCACGATCTCCTGCCCGTGCTGCGAGCGGATGCTCTCCGGGTGGAACTGCACGCCGTGCACGGGGAGGCTGGTGTGCTGCAGCCCCATGATCAGCCCATCCGTCTCGGCGGTGACGGCCAGCGTCCCCGGGCATGAGGCGCGATCGACCACCAGCGAGTGGTAGCGCGTGGCCTCGAAGCTGTCGTTGAGGCCCCGGAACAGGCCGCTCGCCTTGTGGCGAATCGTCGAGACCTTGCCGTGCAGGGGCACGGGCGCGCGGACCACCTCGCCCCCGAAGGCCTGCCCGATGGCCTGAAGGCCGAGGCAGACGCCGAAGAGCGGAATGTCGCCCGACAGTTCGCGCACCACATCGAGGCAGATCCCCGCCTCGTTCGGGCTGCACGGCCCCGGAGACAGCACCACGGCATCCGGCGCCCGCTCGCGGATGTCGGCCACCGACAGCGCATCGTTGCGCGCCACCTCGATCGCGTCGCAGAGCGGACCGATCAGGTGCACGAGGTTGAAGGTGAAGCTGTCGTAGTTGTCGATGACGAGGACTTTGGGCATCGGGCACATCCGGAACTCGGCCCGGTGTGGCGTCTCGGGGCGGGCGGGTCAACTCGTGCCGATGAGCCATGCCGTCATTGCGAGCGAAGCGAAGCGATCCTGGGCTGCGGGCCGTGTTCGCCTCCCGCGTATCCCTGGATTGCTTCGGCTTACGCTCGTACCGACGACGGGACGCGGCGACGGTGCGAGGCGCAGACGCGCTACGCCCCGCACCGGCCCCCTCCCCTTACTTGTTGGTCGCGTTCTCGATCGTGTCCTTGACCTTGCCGCGCTCCTGCTGGGCCTGGCCCCGGAGCTTCTGGGCGCGGCCCTCGGCCTTCAGGTCCTCGTCCTCGGTGAGGTTGCCGACGCCGCGCTTGGCCGCGCCCACGGCCTCGTTGGTGAGGCCCTTGAGACGATCGACTGCGCCCGCCGTGGTGGGGGTGTCGTCGGCGAGCGCCGGGGTGGCCACCGCGAGGGTGAGGAGCGCGCCGGTCAAAGCGGCGACACGCATGCGGCTCATACCATTTCTCCTGATCCGGAATCGGGGGCGCGGTGATACCGGGCCTGCCCGCGGATGCAATGATGCGGACGTACCAGATCGGGCTCGGCGGGACTGGTAACTCGGTCGAGTTATGGTTCCGAGGGGGCGGCGGAAGCCCTTCTGCTCCTCGCGAAGCCTCGGAGTATCCCGCTCGCCGTGTCCGAACCGCCGACACGGCTGAGGGCGAACCCTTTTACGACATCATGGGACGAAGCAAAGAAATTTAAGAATTTTATCTCAAAGTCGCATCACTGCCCCCGCTTCGCCTGGGAGGCGAAGCGCACCGCTTCCTCGGCCGCGCGAAACAGGGCCTTGGCCTTGTTGACGCATTCCTGCTGCTCGGAGGCCGGATCGGAATCGTAGACGATGCCGGCGCCGGCCTGGACGTGCATCCGCCCGTCCTTCACCACCGCCGTGCGGAGGACGATGCAGGTGTCCATCTCGCCGCCCGCACCGAAATAGCCGATGCAGCCGGCATAGGGGCCGCGCTTGTCCTGCTCCAACTCGTCGATGATCTCCATGGCCCGCACCTTCGGTGCGCCCGAGACCGTACCTGCCGGAAAACCGGCGGCCAGCGCGTCGAGGGGATCGTGCTTCGGGTCGAGGTCGCCCTCGACGTTCGACACGATGTGCATGACGTGGCTGTAGCGCTCGATAAAGAACTGGTCGGTGACGCGCACGCTGCCGATCCGCGAGACGCGGCCGGTGTCGTTCCGCCCGAGGTCGAGAAGCATCAGGTGCTCGGCGCGCTCCTTCGGATCGGCGAGCAGTTCGTCGGCCAGCGCCTTGTCCTCGGCCGGCGTGGCGCCCCGGCGGCGGGTGCCGGCGATCGGGCGGATCGTCACGACGCCCTCACGGACCCGTACGAGGATCTCAGGGGACGAACAGACGATCTGGAAATCCTCGAAGTCGAGGTAGCAGAGGAACGGCGCCGGGTTGGTCCGCCGCAGGCTGCGGTAGAGGGCGAAGGCCGGGAGGGTGAAGGGCGCCTCGAACCGCTGTGACAGCACGACCTGGAAGACGTCGCCAGCGACGATGTACTCCTTGGCCCGCGCGACCATCGCCCCGAAGCGCTCGGGCGTGGTGTTGGAGACCGGCTCGGGTGCGGGCACGGAGGAGACGTCCATCCGCGCCTCGATCGGCAGGGGCGCCTCCAGGGCCTCGGCCACCCTGTCGAGCCGCACCTGGGCCTGCTCGAAGGCCACAGTGGCGGTGACGCCCGCCGCCGGGCGAACGGGGCTGACCACGGTGATGAGGTCGCGGATCGAGTCGAACACCACCATCACCTGGGGACGGACGAGGATCGCGTCCGGCACGCCCAGTGCGTCGGGGTTCGGCTCCGGCAGCCGCTCCATCGACCGGACCATGTCGTAGCCGAGATAGCCGAACAGGCCGGCGGCCATGGGAGGAAGGTCTTGGCCCTCCCCGTCGCCGATGGCGCTCTCCGCGATGAGGGCGCGAAGGCTCGCGAGCGGATGGCGCCCGTCCGCCTCGAAGCGGGTGAGGTCGCCGCCGCGGCTGAGGGAGGCCGCCCCGTCGCGGCACCGCCAGATCAGATCCGGATCGAGCCCGATCATCGAATAGCGGCCGCGCACCGCGCCGCCTTCGACGGATTCGAGCAGGAAGGCCGGGCCCGGATGGCGCGCGCGCAGCTTCAGGAAGGCCGCCACCGGCGTTTCGAGGTCGGCCACCAGCTGCACCGCGAGCAGGGTCGGGCGGCCGGCTTCGTAGGCGGCGCGGAAGGCCGCGAAATCCGAGGCGTCGGGCATCAGTATTCGCCGCCGAAGACCTTGCGGAGCGCCGCCTGATCGACCTTCACGCCGGCGTTCTTCTGAACGTCCGCGATGAACTCGCTCAGCACGTCGTCGGACAGGGCCGACTGGAAGTTCTGCGTGACGGTCTTGTCGCTCGGGCTGTCGGGCACGAAGGCCGGCATCGTCGCCGAGGTGACCTTGAACACCACGCGCGACCCGCCCGAGGCGGCACTGCCGGACTTGTCCTTGGGGGTGGCGAAGATCAGGTTCACCACGTCGCCCGTCAGCATGTCCTTTGGCTGGTTGCGCGCGAGGTCCGTCGTCTCCTGGAGGTTGGCACCGACCCGCTTGGCGACATCCTCGAAGGTTTCGCCCTTGTCGAGGGCCTCGACGAGTTCGCGGCCCTTGGCCTGGAGGCGCTTGGCCACCTCGGCGGCGGTCCAGCCGTCCTTCACCTTCGCCTTCACCTCGTCGAGGGGGCGGTCGTGGGCGGCGTCGATCTTGGTGACGTCGTACCAGAGGTAGCCGTTGGCCTTGGTGCGCAGGGGCTCATTGTCGCCGCCGATCTCGGCGCGGAACAGCGCGGGCAGGGTCGTGTCCGCATCGGGGATGGTGGTCACAGGTGTGCCGTCCGCCGCCTTGCCCTGGGCATCGACGCCGTCCACCGCGATGAGCGGGATCTGCCGGTCGGCCGCGATCTCGGCCAGGGTCTTACCCGCCGAGCGCTGGTCCTCGATGGCATCGCGGGTGCTCTCCACGCTGTCGCGGGCGCGCTGGAGGGCGAGGCCCTTGCGCACTTCGTCCGCCACCTCCTCGAAGGGCTTCACCGTGCCCGGCTCGATCTTGGTGACGCGCAGGAGCACCGTGCCGAAGCGGCCCTGAACCGGCTCGCTCACGCCGCCCTCGGGCAGGGCGAACGCCGCATCGCCGACGGTCTTGTCGAAGAGGCCGTCGCGGGTGAGCGTGCCCAGCGTCAGATCCTTCGGATCGGTGCCGCGGGCCTCGGCCACCTGCTCGAAGCTTTTGGTCCCGGCCTCGATCTCCTTGCGCGCCGCCTCGGCGGCGGCGGCATCGGGGAAGACGATCTGCTGGATGGTGCGCTTCTCGGGGGCGCCGTAGCGGTCCTTGTTGAGGTCGTAGGCCTTGCGAACGTCCTCCTCGGACACGGCTTCGGGCTTGGCGAGCTTCTCAGGATCGACGGCGAGGATGGTGGCCGAGCGGACCTCCGGCGCGAGGAACTGGCCCTTGTTGGCCGTGTACCACGTCTTCAGTTCGTCCTCGCTCGGCTCCGGGATCTGGCCCGCGTCGGTCGAGGTCAGGAACAGGAAGGAGGCACCGCGCCGCTCAGTCACGTAGCGGTGCACGGCCTCGCGCAGGGCCTCGGGCACATGGATCCCGCCGGATACGGCCTCGGCGAGTTGCAGCCGGGCGATCACCGAGCGCTGCTCGCGCACGAACATCGTCTCGTTCAGGCCCGCCCGCTGGAGGGTCTGGTAGAACAGCTGCGGATCGAACTTGCCGTCGGCGGTCTGGAACGACTTCTCCTCACGGATCGCCCGCAGCACGGCGCTGTCCGGGACGGCGAGGCCGAGGTCGCGGGTCTTCTGGTCGAGGGCCGCCTCGGTGATCAACTGGGACATCACCTGCCGGTCGAGGCCGAGCGCCCGGGCCTGATCCGGGGTCAGGGTCCGCTTCAGCTGCACCTGATAGCGCTGGAGCTGATTCTGGTAGGTCTCCCGCACCTTCTCGGCGGTGATCTTCGTGCTGCCCACCGTGGCGACGGCGTTGCTCGACCCGCCGCGGATCAGGTCCTCCACGCCGTAGATGCCCATGCCGAGCATGAGCAGCGAGAAGATGACCGTCATGACGATCTTTCCGAGCCAATGCTCGGAGGCGGCGCGAATGCCCTGCAGCATGATGTGTCTTAATATGAAGGTCGTCGAGAAGGCGGTGTTGCGGCCCGCGATAGACCATTCCCGCCGGGGAGCAAAGCGCGGCCCCGGCCGGGCCCACCGCCCCGTCCACGGCCGCCGGGACGATGCGGGCGGATCGGTAACCGCCTCATTTGCGCGCCCAAGCTTGCTCTGCTACGGCCCGGCCATCATCAGGCACGAGAAAGAATGGGGCGGTGAGGATGACGCTGGGCACGCGGCGGCCCCTGGTTGCCGGCAACTGGAAGATGAACGGCACCCGGGCCTCGATCCCGGTGGTGGAAGCCATCCGCGATGGGCTGACGCCGGACCTCGCCTCCCGGATCGACGCGTTGATCTGCCCGCCCTCGACGCTGATCAGCGCCTGCGTCGCCGCCGTTTCCGGCTCCTCCATCGCCATCGGCGGCCAGAACCTCCATGCGCGGGAAAACGGCGCCTTCACCGGCTCCATCTCCGCCGAGATGCTGGCGGACCTCGGCGCGACCTACGTCATCGTCGGCCACTCGGAGCGCCGGGCCTACCACCACGAGACCGACGACGGCGTGCACGCCAAGGCCCTCGGCGCCCGCCGGGCGGGCCTGTGCGGAATCATCTGCGTGGGTGAGACGATCGAGGAGCGCGAGCAGGGCCGCGCCCTCGACATCGTGCGGGCGCAGCTCGCCATCGGCCTGCCGAAGGGCGCCACCGCCGCCGACACGGTGATCGCCTACGAGCCGGTCTGGGCCATCGGCAGCGGCCGCACCCCGACCCCGAAGGATATCGCCGAGGTTCACGCCTCCTTACGCGAGATGCTCGACAAGCTCGCGGGCGAGGAAGCCCATAAGATCCGCATCCTGTACGGCGGGTCGGTGAAGCCGAGCAACGCCCGCGAGATCCTGTCCGTCGAGAACGTGGACGGCGCCCTCGTCGGCGGCGCGAGCCTCGTGGCCCAGGACTTTTTGGGGATCTGCGCGGCCTACGCGTAAGAGGTCACCCGGTCCAACCCCGTCATTGCGAGCACGGCGCCGCAATCCAGGGGAGTGGGACGTCTCAGGACGGAGTGGGTCCCTGGATCGCTCCGCTGTCACTCGCAACGACGGCGGAGCGGTTTGAACGTTGTGCCTTCTGCGACCGGCCTCCGGCCGGCCTTCGCATCCCTGTCACACTGAGTTGCTTTGGAGGGCGGGCGAAGCCTGACCGAAGAGCGACCCATGTCCGAGGATCTGAGCGCGGCCCATCCCGCCCTCGTCGAGATGATCCGGCGCGAGATCCTGGACAGCTACGACGAGGAGTTGGAGCAGGAGCTGGAGGACGGCCGCCTCGAGGAGATGGCGGGCGGCTCCCGGGGCCTCGACCGGCGGTTCTACTTCCGCGAGCTGCTGCGCCTGCAACACGAACTGGTTCGCCTGCAGGACTGGGTGCAGGCCGAGAAGCTGCGGGTCGTCGTGATCTTCGAGGGCCGCGATTCGGCCGGCAAGGGCGGGGTGATCAAGCGGATCACCCAGCGCCTCAACCCCCGCGTCTGCCGCGTCGCCGCCCTTCCTGCGCCGAGCGAGCGCGAGCGCAGCCAGTGGTATTTCCAGCGCTACGTCTCGCACCTGCCCGCCGGGGGCGAGATCGTGCTGTTCGACCGCTCCTGGTACAACCGGGCGGGCGTCGAGCGGGTGATGGGCTTCTGCGGCGAGGCGGAGGTGGAGGAGTTCTTCCGTTCCGTGCCGGAATTCGAGCGGATGCTGGTCCGCTCCGGCATCGTCCTGCTTAAGTACTGGTTCTCCATCACCGACGAGGAGCAAGCCCTGCGCTTTTCCATGCGGATCACCGATCCGCTGAAGCAGTGGAAGCTCTCGCCGATGGATGTCGAATCGCGGCGACGCTGGGAGGACTACACCCACGCCAAGGAGGAGATGCTGGCCCGCACCCATATCCCCGAGGCGCCGTGGTGGGTGGTGGAGGCCGTGGACAAGAAGCGCGCCAGGCTGAATTGCATCAGCCATTTGCTGGAGCAAATCCCGTATGCGGAGGTGGACCATCCCCCGGTCCTGCTGCCGGCACGGGTGCGCCACGCCGACTACATCCGCGCGCCGATCCCGGCCGAGATGATGGTGCCGGACCGGTACTGACCTTCTTTTCGCGGCGCGCCCGGGCACGGCGGCCCTGCCCGACGCGGTTGGCGGTTTCGCCCGAGTGGTGTATGGCCCACCGGACTCGATGGAGCGGCCTCGCGCGCCGCCCAGCGCCGCCCCGCGCCCTTGGCCTCGACCCAGACGGGTCGGTTGGGGCGAGCGAAGACCGGATCCCCGATGCAGACCGTCCTGATCGTCGTCCACCTGATTATCGTCCTCGCCCTCATCGCCGTGGTGCTGTTGCAGCGCTCGGAGGGCGGTCTCGGCCTCGGTGGTGGCGGAGGCGGCGGCGGTGTCGCGGGCTTCATGACCGGCCGCGGCCAGGCCAACGCCCTGACGCGGGCGACGGCGATCCTCGCGGCCCTGTTCTTCGTCACCAGCCTGACCCTGGCGGTCATGTCGCACCGCTCGGCGGCGCCGAAGTCGATCCTCGACACCGGCGCGCCCGCCAAGGCCGGCAGCCAGCAGGCTCCGGCCGGGGCCGACAACCTCCTCGACACGCTACGCAAGGCGCAGGACCGGACGCCGGAGACGGCGCCGGCCCAGCCCGCCACGCCGGCCCAGCCGTCCGGTCCGCCGACGGCGCCGCAGTCGCGCTGATCGCCCCGCGCGGGCCGTGAGACGGCCCGCGCCCCGCACTCAACCCGCACCGGGCCGCCCTCGGGTCTTCGACCGGAGGGGGTGCGCCGCGTGCAATCCCCAGTCATCGGCCGCGCGACGGGCTCCCCCGTTTGCAATCGCGGCCCTTTTCTCTATGGATCGAGGCCCATGACGCGGTACGTTTTCATCACCGGCGGCGTGGTCTCCTCCCTCGGCAAGGGTCTCGCCTCCGCAGCCCTCGCGGCCGTGCTCCAGGCCCGGGGCTACCGGGTGCGGATGCGCAAGCTCGACCCCTACCTGAACGTCGATCCGGGCACGATGAGCCCGACCCAGCACGGCGAGGTCTTCGTCACCGACGACGGCGCCGAGACCGACCTCGACCTCGGGCACTACGAGCGCTTCACCGGCGTGCCGGCGAGCCGGGCCGACAACATCACCACCGGCCGCATCTATCAGGACATCATCGCCAAGGAGCGCCGGGGCGACTACCTCGGCGCCACCATCCAGGTGATCCCGCACGTCACCAACGCCATCAAGGACTTCGTGCTGGAGGGCAACGACGCCTTCGATTTCGTGCTGGTGGAGATCGGCGGCACGGTGGGCGACATCGAGGGACTGCCCTTCTTCGAGGCGATCCGCCAGCTCGGCCAGGAACTGCCCCGGGGCACCACCGCCTTCGTCCACCTGACGCTGCTGCCCTACATCCCGAGCGCGGGTGAATTGAAGACCAAGCCGACCCAGCACTCCGTGAAGGAGCTGCGCTCCATCGGCATCCAGCCCGACATCCTCCTCTGCCGCTGCGACCGGCCGATCCCGGTCGAGGAGCGCCGCAAGCTCGCGCTGTTCTGCAACGTGCGCGAAACGGCGGTGATCGAGGCGCGGGACGTGGCCTCGATCTACGAGGTGCCCCTCTCCTACCGGACCGCCGGCCTCGACCGCGAGGTGCTCGGCCATTTCGGCCTGGAGCACGGCGACGAGCCGGATCTCGGCCGCTGGCGCACCATCGCCGAGCGGGTGCGCAACCCCGAAGGCGAGGTCTCCATCGCCATCGTCGGCAAGTACACCGGCCTGAAGGACGCCTACAAGTCGCTGATCGAGGCGCTCACCCACGGCGGCATCGACCACCGGGTGAAGGTGAACCTCGAATGGATCGAGGCCGAGGTTTTCGAGCGGGAGGACCCCGCCCCCTTCCTCGAAGGGTTGAACGGCATCCTCGTGCCCGGCGGGTTCGGCCAGCGCGGCGCCGAGGGCAAGATCCGCGCGGCGCGCTACGCCCGCGAGAAGAAGATTCCTTATCTCGGCATTTGCTTCGGGATGCAGATGGCGGTGATCGAGGCCGCGCGCTCGCTCGCCGGGATCGCGGACGCGAACTCCACCGAGTTCGGCGAGACGGCCGAGCCGGTGGTCGGCCTCCTGACCGAATGGCTGAAGGGCAATGAGCTGGAGCGCCGGGCGGCGGAGGGCGACCTCGGCGGCACCATGCGGCTCGGCGCCTACGAGGCCCATCTCGATCCCGAATCGAAGATCGCCGGCATCTACGGCCAGTCGCGCATCTCGGAGCGGCACCGCCATCGCTACGAGGTCAACATGGCCTACCGGGAGCGGTTGGAGGCGAAGGGCCTGCGCTTCTCCGGCCTCTCGCCCGACGGGCTCCTGCCCGAGACGGTGGAGCATGTCGGCCACCCGTGGTTCATCGGCGTGCAGTTTCACCCGGAGCTGAAGTCCCGCCCCTTCGAGCCGCACCCGCTGTTCAAGGGGTTCGTCGGCGCGGCGATCGAGCAAAGCCGGCTGGTGTGAGGGACGGTGTCGCGGCGTCTCGCAAAGACCCGTAGCGGCATTATCTCCCGACCGTGACCGACATTCTGTTCTATCACCTCCAGCACCAGCCCCTCGAACGGGTGCTGCCGACCCTCGTGGAGCGGTCGCTGGAGCGGGGGTGGCAGGCGGCAATCCAGGCGGCGAGCGAGGAGCGGCTGGCAGCGCTCGACGACCAGCTCTGGACCTACACGGACGAGAGCTTCCTGCCCCACGGCAGCGACCGGGAGCCGGATGCGGCCTCGCAACCCGTGGTGCTCACCCTTACGGATAAAAACCCGAACGGTTCCTCGATCCGCTTCCTCGTGGAGGGGGCCGACCTGCCCGCCGACGCGGGCACGTACGAGCGGATCTGCATCCTCTTCGACGGCACCGATCAGGAGGCGCTCCTGCGCGCCCGCGATCAATGGCGCCGTGCCAAGGAGGCGGGCCACACGGTCGCCTACTGGCAACAGGACGAATCCGGCCGCTGGACCAAGAAGGCATGACGCCCCGATGATGCTTCCCCGCGCCGCCGTGACGGCGACTCGCCTGGCGACCGCCCTCCTCCTGACGGTCGCCGTGCCCATCGCCAGCCTCGCACAGGACGCGGGCCGCGAGGCACCATCCCGGCCGCAGAGTGCGGGCCCCGAGGGACGGCGCCTCCCGCCCGATTCCACGACGTCGCACAGCGTCACGCTCCCCAACGGCCGCCAGCTCGATTTCAAGGCCACGGCCGGCGCCCTGCCGCTGGTGGACGAGAACGGCAAGCTCTCGGCGGAGATCGGTTTCGTCGCCTATACCCACGCGGCGGAGGACGGCCGGGACCGGCCCATCACCTTCGCCATCAACGGCGGCCCCGGCGCCGCCTCGGCCTTCCTCAACATCGGCGCGATCGGTCCCTGGCGGTTGCCCACCGGCGAAGACAGCATCAGCCCCTCGCAGCCCGTCGCCCTGGTGCCCAACGACGGGACGTGGCTCGAGTTCACGGATCTCGTCTTCCTCGATCCCATCGGCGCGGGCTACAGCCGGGCGGCGGACGGCGACGCCAAGAAGTACTGGTCCGTCGAGACCGATGCCTCGATCCTCGCCGCCGTGATCGCCCGCTACCTGCGGGTCAACGGGCGGATGGCGAGCCCGAAATTCTACGTCGGGGAGAGCTACGGCGGATTCCGCGGACCGCTTATTGCCGGGAAATTGCAGGACGAGATTGGGATCGGCCTCTCCGGCATGGTGCTGCTGTCGCCGGTGCTCGATTTCGCTTGGTTGCAGCGGCCCCGGACCGATCCGTGGTCCTACGTGCTGAAACTTCCGTCGCTGGCGGCGGGCGGTCTGGAGCGGGCGGGCAAGACGATCGACCCCGCATCCCTCGCCCCCGCCGAGAGCTACGCCACCGGCGCCTACTTCGCCGACCTCCTGAAGGGTCCCGGCGACGGGGAGGCCGTCGGGCGCATGTCGGACGAGATGGCCAAGCTCACCGGCCTGGACCGGGATTTCCTGCGCCGACAGGCGGCCCGGCCCGCCATCAACGGCGTGCAGCGCGAGGCCGAGCGCGGAAGCGGCCGGGTTTCAAGTGCCTACGACACGGGCATCACCGGCTGGGACCCGGAGCCCGACGCCCTGCACGGCGGCTTCGAGGATCCGCAATTGTCGGCCATCCACGCGCCGCTGACGAGCGCGATGATCGACCTCTACGGGCGCACCCTGAAGTGGCCCGTGCCGAACCAGCGCTACGAGTTGCTGAACGGCGCGGTCAACCGCGGCTGGACCTGGGGCTCGGGACGGCAGGCCCCGGAGGCGATGTCGGCGCTCAAGGGGGCGCTGTCCCTCGACGGCAAGCTGCGCGTGATGGTCGCCCACGGCTACACCGATCTTGTGACGCCCTACTTCGCCTCCAAGCTGCTGATCGCGCAGGTTCCGCCCTACGGCGGCGGCCGCCTCGACCTCAAGGTCTATCCGGGCGGGCACATGTTCTACTCCCGCGCCGCCTCGCGCGCGGCCTTCCGCCGGGATGCGGCGGCCCTGTACGCGGCCGCCCTCAAGGACCGGGAGGCGATGCCCGCCCAGTGAGACGGCCGGCCGGCGGGAGCGCCCGAGAAGCGCGCCGGGGCCTGCTCTATGGTTCGGCCCGGAGCCGATCCAGCGTCGGCCCGTTCGCGTAGCCGTCCGGCGGCAATCCGGCGCCGCGCTGGAAGACCCGCAGCGCCGCGCGGGTCTTCGGGCCGACCTTGCCGTCGATGGTGCCTGCGAGCAGCCCCTTGGCCACGAGGCGGGTTTGCAGGTCGCGGCGCTCGTCGTTGCTCAGCATCCGGTCGTCGCGGGGCCAATCCCGGGCAAAGCCCGGCCAGCCCCTCAGGCGATCGGATAGGTGCGCCACGGTGAGCGCATAGGAGAAGGCGGTGTTGTAGCGCAGGATCACCCCGAAGTTCGGCAGCAGGAGGAAGGCCGGGCCCCTCTCTCCGGCGGGCAGGAACAGGGTCGCGGCTTGGTCTTCGCCCAACCCCTCGCCGTTCACCGGCGTCACGCCGAGCGCCTTCCACTCCTTCAGGGGCCGGGCGGTCATCTCGTCGGCCAGGGACAGGTCGAAGCCCGGCGGGAGGATCGCCTCGCTTCCCCAGCGTTCCCCCTTCCGCCAGCCCTCGGCCACGAGGTAGTTGGCCGTGGACGCCAAGGCATCGGGCACCGAGCCCCACAGGTCACGGCGGCCGTCGCCGTCGAAATCGACCGCGCGCTTCAGGAAGACGCTCGGCATGAACTGTGTGTTGCCCAGGGCGCCGGCCCAGGAGCCCGTCAGCCGCTCCGGGCTCACATCCTTGGCCGCGAGGATCGTGAGAGCCGCCACGAGTTCGCCGCGCCAGTAACCCGGCCGGGTTTCGTCGCCACAGGCCAGCGTCGCCAGGGAGCGAATCGCGGGCCGGACGACGTTCGGGTCGTCGAGGACGGCTCCATAGTTCGATTCGACGCCCCAGAAGGCGACGAGGGTATAGCGATCGACGCCGTAGCGGGCCGCGATGGCGTCGAGGGTCGGCGCCCAGACGCCCAGGAGCCGCTGCCCTTCGGCGATCTTCGCATCGGTGACGCTGGCCTCGACATAGGCCCCGACCGGCCGCACGAACTCCGCTTGGTTCCGCGTCGCCGCCAGCACGCCCTCGTCGGAGGTCAGGTCCTGGAACTGTGCCTCCGCAAGGGCGCGGGGCACCCCCGCCGCCTCGGCCTCGGCGGCGATCTCCCGCAGGCAGTGGGCGAAGGGCGAAAGCGGCTCGGCCGAGACCGGCGGCGACGCGCAGCAGGCCAGGGCGCAGGCCAGGGCGGCCGGAACGCGGCGGCGGATTCGGAGCAGAGCGCTGAGGGACGTCATGGCCTCCGGTATCCCCGCTGACCCCGGCCGCGCAATCGCCGAAAGCCCCCTGACGGGTGGCGGCGGACGCGTGTTAGAGGTTGCCGACACCTTGCGCCGCACGGCGCGCCATCGTGAGTTGGATATGACGGTCGGGATTCGCGTCGTCCGGCTTCGCCGCCGGTGCTTGCCCGGCCTTGCCCTCCTCATCACCGGTCCGGCGCAGGCCCTGGAGGTGACGCGCAGCCGCGACATCGACGCTCCGCCCGCCGCCGTCTGGGCCATCGTCGGCGATTTCTGCGGCATTGGCCGCTGGCATCCGCAGGTGGAGCGCTGCCTTCTCTCGATGGACGAGGACGACGAGACAGCCCGCGTGCAGGTCCGCGGTCTCGTGGTGAAGGGGGGCCGGGGCACGATCGTCGAGGTCGAGACGGCCCGGAACGAGACCGGAAGGAGCTACAGTTACAGCTTCGTCCAGGGTCCGCTGCCCGTGGCGGCCTACAACGCCACGGTGATGGTGCAGCCGAACGGCGCGGGGTCGACGGTGATCTGGACGGGGACCTTCGACGCCGCCGGAGTGAGCGACGCCGAGGCGGTGGCCGACCTGACGCAGGTGTACGACGAGGGCCTCGCGGGTATCGCGAAGGAAGTGGGCCGCTGATGCGGGAACAGGTGCGCCGCCTCACCCGTTAATCGGCAAGCTGCGCCGTTTTGGCGCAGAGCGCCAGGGGAGCCGCCCATGAGCCTGATTGGACGCCTCGTCACGAAGATCCTCGGGACGGAAAACCGGCCCGTCGTCCGCGACGACCGCAACGCGAGCTCGGCCACGCCGCTGGGCCGCCTCGTCACGAAGATCCTCGGCAAGTAGTGCCCGAGCGAGACGCCCGGATCGCGAGATCCGGGCGTGGTCGCCGCGATGACGCTCGTGCAGTGACGCAGTCACTTCGTTGATGCGTGTTTGCACTATCTTATTGTTTTTGCACCAATTTTTTTAGTCTCGGCTGACGCCGCCGGCTGGATCGATGCACTAGCGGATCGCCTGCGCGACGGCTTCCTTGGTGATCGGCGCGGCGGGAACCGTGTGCTCCCACAGGTTGGCCGAGCGGCCCTTCTCCAGCCCGTCCTGATAGAGGGCTTGCATGTAGGCGGTGTTGAAGCCCTGGGCGGCCGGCGCCTTCGGGCCACGCTCATCGACGTAGGTGAGATTGAAGGCGATGTTGTTGGCCTTTGCCAGGGCGTAGGTTGCCGCCAGCGCCGCCCGCGAGCGCGCACGGCTCGCCGTGGTGAAGGACCGGCCGACGATGGCCAGCGTGTTGTCCTGAGTCACCTCGAAATCCGGTTCGAGGCGGCCGTTGATTACCACATAGATCTGCGCCTTGCCGGCGCTCCGCGGCAGCCGACCGTCCTTCAGGAGGAGGCTCTGGGGCAGCGTGAAGACAGGCGTCACCACCGATCCGTCGACGTGCATCTCCTGGAACCGCGAGGGTCCCGCAGTCACATCGATGAACTGTGGCGGGAACACTGCCGGAACGCTCGCGGAGGCCGCGAGGACGTCGCGGAACAGCTCCACGCGGTTCGGCGCGTCGCTGGCGGCGATGGCGCCCATGTTCCAGATCACGGCGCGCTGTGAATCGAGGTTCGTCGTGACGACGAGAAGGCGGCGCCCCTTGGCGTGCTCCTCGGCGATCGCCGCCAGAAGATCGGACGTCACGTAGCGGCCGATCAGGTCGCGCAGCCGCCCGTCCCCGAACAGGCCGGAGCCGAACAGGACGTTGGTGATGCTCGGCGCCTGGACCAGGGTCTCGGCCACGCCGCTCGTGTAGAATTCGGTGAGATAGGGGTCGTAGGCCGGGCCGAGGAAGGCGAAGGGTGCGATCAGTGCCCCGGTGGAGACGCCGGAGACCAGGGTGAACTCGGGCCGGGTCCCGGTCTGAGACCAGCCGTTGAGCACACCGGCTCCGTAGGCGCCGTCGCCGCCGCCGCCCGACAGGGCAAGATAGGAGAAGTTGGTAACCTTGCGGGTGGGGTTGGCCACCAGTTGGCTGATCGCCTCGACGGAGGCGTCCGAATAAACGCGAGCACCGGGGATCCCCGGCACCGATGCCTCGGCCGCCTGTTGCGCAGTGTAAGTCGTCCGAGGCATGGAGCCGCAGGCCGCCACCTGCGCCGCAACGCCGAGTGCGAGGATCAGGCTCGTGCCAGCTCGGCGGTAACCCATCAGCGACATCCCGATCGGGCGGCGCCGGACGCGGCCGCTGCGGTGTGGCCGGGCCGCGAAACACCGTTCCGCGAACCGTCCCCGGACAGTATCACGACCCCCGTCTCGGCAATGTTGCAGGACAGCAACGGCCGACCATTGCCGATCCAATCGTGGTGGACAGGCCGGGGAGGGCTGCCGAACCGGACCGTCCGGACCCTTGCATGGGCCGCGAACCGCGCGGTAGGCTCCCTCACGGCTCGGGGAGACACGGTGTCGCACTGGCTTGGCTCCCGCTGGCCGGCCCGGTGACGCACGCGCGCCGCAGGGTGAGGGGTCGGAGGGGGGACTATGGAAGCGGGTCTGAGCTGGACGGACGAGCGCGTCGCGCTTTTGCGCCGTCTCTGGGAGGATGGCCAGAGCGCCAGCAAGATCGCGGCGCAGCTCGGCGGGGTGACCCGCAATGCCGTCATCGGGAAGGTTCACCGCCTTGGCCTCGGAGGCCGGGTGAAGGGCGCCGAGGTCGATGCCGCGAGCGCCGTGAAGCCCGCCGAAGTCGAAAAGCCTGTCGCTGCGGCCCCCATTCCGGAACTCGTCGTGGCCGAGACCCACCGGCCCGCGCCCGAATTCCCGACCGCCGCCGTGCCGGCACGTCCGGCGGCAACGGAGGCTGCGGCAATCCCCGTCTCCCAGCGCGTGACCATCATGGACCTGCGGGAATCCATGTGCCGCTGGCCGCTTGGGGATCCGACCACGCCGGAATTCCGCTTCTGCGGAGCCCGGTCGATCACCGGCCTGCCCTACTGCACGCATCACGCCGAGATCGCCTACCAGCCCGCGGCCGAGCGCAAGCGGGACCGCCGGGCGGCGGGCTTCCGTTAGAGCCGTCGTCGATCGGGTCGAGCCACACTGTCGATGGCTCCCTCGTCGCCTTTGCGAACGCGGTGAGAAGCTGTCCAGGGGAGCGGACCGATCCGCAGGGGCCTGCCAACCCCGGATTGTTTCGCTGTCCTTCGTAAAGACGCAGAGGCGTGAGCCAGCTCTGTCGGGTGCGGCTTCACAGCGTTTTCGGCTTGATCCGGGTCGACTGCGTGATCGTCTTCGCGAGCGAAGCGAAGCCTTCCAGGGATCCGCCGCGTTCTGTCAGATCCCGCTGCCCGGGATTGCTCCGATGACGCTCTCCTAGACGGGGCGGCGTATGATCCAAGCTTCCCCACAATCGCGCTCGGTCGGCGTCTTTTCGAATTGGCTCGCCGCGCGCTCGCCTTTGACGGGGCGCCGGTACCCCTGACCCTGTTGCGGGGCCGGTGCGCCGGGGGGGGACCAGAGAATGAATTTCTGTCTCGGGCAATTCACCTACAATTATCTTCCAAATTGACGGCTCGACCCTCGGTTTCCTGAAAAGATTTGCCGGACAAGGCACTTACGGCGATTGCTCCTGCACGGGCGACGGTCTATCGCACCGATCCTGTCCGGTCACGTCGGTGTGACCCACATGGGTCGGACGCCGACGGGCCCCATGCCCTTACCGAACGCAACAGGAAGCACGCGATGGCCGATACCCACTCCGCGCCCGCCAAATCCGGCCATGGCCGTATCTACGGCTCGATCACCGAGACCATCGGCAACACGCCGCTCGTCCGTCTGAACCGCCTGCCCAAGGAGCACGGCGTCGATGCCGAAATCCTGCTCAAGCTCGAGTTCTTCAACCCGATCGCCAGCGTGAAGGACCGCATCGGCGTCAACATGATCGACGCCCTGGAAGCCTCGGGCAAGCTGAAGCCCGGCGGCACCCTGGTCGAGCCGACCTCCGGCAACACCGGCATCGCGCTGGCCTTCACCGCCGCCGCCCGCGGCTATCGCCTGATCCTCGTGATGCCGGAGACGATGTCGCTGGAGCGGCGCAAGATGCTCGCCTTCCTCGGCGCCGAGCTGGCCCTCACCCCTGGCCCGCAGGGCATGAAGGGCGCGATCGCCAAGGCCGAGGAGCTGCTGCGCGAGATCCCCGGTGCGGTGATGCCGCAGCAATTCTCGAACCCCGCCAACCCGGATATCCACCGCCGCACCACCGCCGAGGAGATCTGGTCGGATACCGGTGGCCAGCTCGATGCCTTCGTGGCGGGCGTCGGCACCGGCGGCACCGTCACCGGCGTCGCGGAGGTGCTGAAGCCGCGCCTTTCCGGCCTCAAGGTCTTCGCGGTGGAGCCGGTGGATTCGCCGGTCATCTCCGGTGGCCAGCCGGGCCCGCACAAGATCCAGGGCATCGGCGCGGGCTTCATCCCCGACAATCTGCACACCGACGTGCTCGACGGCGTGCTGAAGGTCTCGAACGAGACGGCCATCGAGACATCCCGGGCGCTCGCCAGACTCGAAGGCATTCCCGGCGGCATCTCGACGGGCGGCAACGTGGCGGCGGCGATCGAACTCGCCAAGCGTCCCGAGTTCCAGGGCAAGCGCATCGTGACGATCGCCTGCTCCTTCGCCGAGCGGTACATCTCCTCGGTGCTGTTCGAGAACATCGGCTGAGGCGACAGGGCGGTCCCGGGGAGACCCATCTCCGGGACCGCCGCGCAACGATCACCGGCCCTTCCCGTTGTCCCGCCGAGACGTGACACAGCGGGAGACCGGACATGACGGATGACAAGCAGCGCCCGTCGCTGAAGGAGTTCGACGCCTACGCCGACCGGAACGGCCAGGACCTCGGGCAGGACTCGCCCCTCGACGTCGGCCTGCCCCAGCGGACCCAATCGGACCTGCGACGCGACCCCGGCGGGGAAGCCGAGACCGCCCGCATCGCCTCGGGCCAGCCGCAGCAGGACGCGACGGACGCCACCGAAGCGGAGACGCCCCCGGAGAACCTGCGCCGCCTCAAGGGCGAGACCACGCCCTCGCCCGCAGCCACCGAGGCCATCGACCGGGCGACCGCCGCCGTCGGCCAGGACGACGGGCAGCGCTGATGTCCCGACCGACCAGCGATTCCGGCACCGTCACCCGCAAGCCCGACGACGCTGTTGGCTCACGGGGCAACGCAGCGGCGGCCGGTGGCCATCAATCTCCGCAGCAGGCGGCCATCACCGACATGGACGGCGGCGGCAAGGACGACGCGGCCCGCAACCGGGATTGGGGCACGGGCGAGCCCGGCGCATCGCCACCGGCGCTCGGCGGCTCGTCCGGCGGCCACTCCGATCAGAAGGCATCGCGGGGTCCGGAGGCCGACCGGACGGTGGCCGATAGCCTATCCCGCGCGGAACGGGAGAACGACCGATGAGCGAACGCGAGCGCGACGACGGCGAGAAGCCGAAGGCCAACATCGCCCCCGATGCGGTGAAAGACCCGAACGAGAAGACCGACGGCAAGCCGGGCGCGGGCTCTCAGGGCCAGAACGACGAAACCGATCCCGGCGGCAGCTGAAGGTTCGGCCTTCAAGTCGGCCCTGTGCCTGGAGGCGCCGCGCTCGAGAATTGTCCGTCGCCATGGACTGTCTCGGTGCGCTCGCAGTGACGGACAGGCCGTGGCACGAGCGGTTTAGGCAATCGGGAGTCCATTGCCTCCTCACGTGCCGAAAAAATAAGGGTAGCGCCGCGTCCCAGGACGCGGCGCTACCCTGTCGTCAATCGATACCGCTCGATGACGGCACTGCGAGCCTCAGGCGGCGGTGCCTTCCTTGGAGCGCTCGGCGCGCTTGCGATCGTTCGGGTCAAGGACCGTCTTGCGCAGGCGGATCGACTTCGGCGTGACCTCCATCAGCTCGTCGTCCTGAATCCAGGCCAGCGACTTCTCAAGGGTCATGCGGATCGGCGGGGTCAGGCGCACCGCCTCGTCCTTCGAGGTGGTGCGGATGTTGGTGAGCTTCTTGCCCTTGAGCACGTTCACCTCGAGATCGTTCTCGCGGTTGTGCTCGCCGACGATCATGCCCTGATACACCTTTGCGCCGGGCTCGATCATCATCGGGCCGCGATCTTCCAGGTTCCACATGGCGTAAGCCACCGCCTCGCCCTTGTCGTTCGAGATCAGCACGCCGTTGCGGCGGCCGGGGATCTCGCCCTTGAAGGGCTCGTAGGCCTTGAACAGGCGGTTCATGATCGCCGTGCCGCGCGTGTCGGTCATCAGCTCGCCCTGGTAGCCGATGAGGCCGCGGGTCGGAGCGTGGAAGACGAGGCGCAGGCGGTCACCGCCCGACGGCCGCATCTCGATCATCTCGGCCTTCCGCTCGGACATCTTCTGCACGACGACGCCGGAATGCTCCTCGTCCACGTCGACGACGACCTCTTCGACGGGCTCCAGCAGGTTGCCGTCCTCGTCCTTCTCGAACACCACGCGCGGACGCGACACGGCGATCTCGAAGCCCTCGCGGCGCATGGTCTCGATCAGGATCGCGAGCTGCAATTCGCCGCGGCCGGACACGTAGAACGAGTCCTTGTCCGCCGCCTCCTCGATCTTGAGCGTGACGTTGCCCTCGGCCTCCTTGAACAGGCGGTCGCGGATCATGCGGCTCGTCACCTTGTCACCCTCGGTGCCGGCGAGCGGCGAGTCGTTCACGATGAACGACATGGTGACGGTCGGCGGATCGATCGGCTGTGCCTGAATCGGGTCGGCGACGGAGGGATCGCAGAAGGTGTCGGCCACCGTGCCCTTCATGAGGCCGGCGATGGAGACGATGTCGCCCGCCTCGCCCACGTCGATCGGCGCGCGCTCCAGGCCGCGGAAGGCCAGGATCTTCGAGACGCGGCCGGTCTCCACCACCTTGCCCTCGCGGTCGAGGACCTTGATCGACTGGTTCGGCTTCACGGTGCCGGAGGCGATGCGGCCGGTGATGATGCGGCCGAGGAACGGGTTGGCCTCCAAAAGGGTGCCGAGCATCCGGAACGGACCCGGCTCGGTCTTGGCCGGCGGCACGTGCTTGAGCACGAGGTCGAAGAGCGGCGCGAGCCCCTCGGACGGGTCGGCATCGGGCGAGGCCCCCATCCAGCCGTTGCGGCCGGAGCCGTAGAGAATCGGGAAGTCGAGCTGCTCGTCGGTGGCATCGAGGGCGGCGAAGAGGTCGAACACCTCGTTCACGACCTCGTTGATGCGGGCATCCGGACGGTCAACCTTGTTGACGGCCACGATCGGGCGGAGGCCGATCTTCAGCGCCTTGCCGACCACGAACTTGGTCTGCGGCATCGGCCCCTCGGCGGCGTCCACGAGGACGATCACGCCGTCGACCATCGAGAGGATACGCTCCACCTCGCCGCCGAAATCGGCGTGGCCGGGGGTGTCCACCACGTTGACGCGGGTGTCCTTCCAGACGACCGAGGTGGCCTTCGCCAGGATCGTGATGCCACGCTCCTTCTCGAGGTCGTTCGAGTCCATGGCGCGTTCCTCGACGCGCTGGTTCTCACGGAAGGTGCCGGACTGCTGCAGCAGCTTGTCGACCAGGGTAGTCTTCCCGTGGTCGACGTGGGCGATGATGGCGATGTTGCGCAGGTCCATGGGCCGGGTTCACGCTCGGTGGCCCTGGCTGAGCCGGTGCGACGGACGACCGTGGGTCGTCCGCTCCGGGCCATGGGCGAATGTGTGGCGGTTGCGCTGCAATAGGCGGCTCAGCCCGTTCCGGCAACCCCATGGCGCAAAACCGTCGTGGGTGAGGCCGCCGTCCCGCGCGGACCCGGACGCTGCCTCCTTGGCATGCAACCGCTGGGGATATAGGCGATACGGCTTGCCGTTCGAGCGAACCGAGGCGCCTCGCATGACGCCGGCGAAGGGTCCCCATGCGCGAGCTTGAGCCGCGGCTGTTCCGGTACATTTGGCGCTACTCGAAGCGCGACCAGTTGACGATCTGCGCCTTCGTCCTGGCCTCCCTGCCCTTCTATTTCGCCTCCCTCGACCTGCCCAAGCGCATCGTCAACGACGCGATTACCGGCCGGGCCTTCGCCCATGGCGAGACGACGGCCACCTTCCTCGAGATCAAGATCGATTGGCCGTCCTTCCTCGGCGGGGGCCACACCGAACTGTTCGAAGGGTTTCAGGTGGGGCGGCTCGAATTGCTGCTCGGCCTGTCGCTGCTATTCCTGCTGCTCGTCGTCATCAATGGCGGCTTCAAGTTCTGGATCAACCTGCAGAAGGGGATCCTCGGCGAGCGGATGCTGCGCCGCCTGCGATTCCATCTCTTCGCCCTGATGCTGCGCTTCTCGCCCGAGGCGCAGCGAGAGGTGAAATCCTCCGAGACCGCCACGATCATCCGCGACGAGGTCGAGCCGATCGGCTCCTTCATCGGCGATGCCATCGTCGTCCCGGCGCAGCTCGGCACGCAGGCGCTCACGGCCCTGCTCTTCATCCTGATGCAGAACGTCTGGCTCGGGCTCGTCGCCGGGGCGATGGTCGGGGTGCAGATGACGGTGATTCCCCGCCTCCGCCGGGAGATCATCCGCCTCAGCCGGCGGCGGCAGATCGCCTCCCGCGCCTTCGCGGGGCGGGTGGCGGAGGTGCTGGACGGCCTCCCCGCCGTGGTCCTCAACAACACCGGGCGCTGGGAGCGCGCCGAGATCGGCGGGCGCCTGTACAACCTCTACGACCTCCGCCTGCGCATCTACCGGCGCAAATTCGCGGTGAAATACCTCAACAACTTCATCGCGCAGGTCACGCCGTTCCTGTTCTACGCCATCGGCGGCTTCTTCGCGCTGAAGGGCGAACTGGACATCGGCCAGCTCGTGGCGGTGCTCGCCGCCTACCGCGACCTGCCCCCGCCCCTGAAGGAGCTGATCGACTGGGATCAGCAGCGACTCGACGTCGAGGTGAAGTACGAGACCGTCGCCGCGCATTTCGGTCCCCGCCGTCTCCTGCCGCACCAGGATGACGACGGCCCCGCGCCGAGGCTCGGCTCGCCGCTCGCCACCGAGACGCTGACCCTGCGCGACCCCCGGGGCGGGTTGGCCATCGACGTGGCCGACGCGACCCTTCCCCTGCCGGCGCGGGCGGCCCTCGTGCCCCCCGGCCCCCTTGCCCAGGAATTCGCCTCCGTCGTCGCCGGGTTGCAGATCCCACGGGGCGGCACCGTGCGGATCGGCCCCTACGACATCGCCACCCTGCCGCGCTCCACCCACGCGACGCGGATCGCCTATGCCGGCATCACGCCCGTCCTCTTCCCGGGGTCGATCCGCGACAACCTCCTGTACGGGTTGCGGATCAAGCCGCAGGCGGAGCGCCGGGTCGATTTCACGAAGCACAGCAGCCAGGAGGCGCTGAAGACCGGCAACCCGATGGACAGCATCACCGATCCATGGATCGACTTCGGGACGCTGGGCGTGGCGGATGCGGACGCCCTCGACGAGCGGTTTGTCGACATCCTCAGCCATCTCGGCCTCGCGGACGACCTCTATCGCTACGGTCTCTCCGCCCTCAGTTCGGTAGTGACGGACTCACCCGGCGGCCAGCTCATGATCGCCGCCCGCGAGCGCCTGCGGGCGCATTTCGACGAGCAGGGCTTGGCCGGCCTCGTCATCCCCTTCAAGCGGGGTGCCTACAACGATCAAGCGACGCTGGGGGAGAACCTGCTCTTCGGCGTCCCCCGGGACCGCGCCCTGCTGGAACCCCGGCGCCTCGCGGCGCTGGAGCCGTTCCGCCAGGCCCTGGCAAGTGCCCGGTTGCTCGACGATCTCGACCGGATGGGCGTCGCCATCGCCCGCAACCTCGGCGAGATCTTCAAGGACGTGCCGCCCGGCCACCCCCTGTTCCGCCGGTTCTCGCTGATCACGCCCGAGGCGGTGCCCGATTACGCGGCGCGGCTGTCACGCCTCACGGAGAACGCCGCGCTCTCGGAGGAGGACAGCGTGGCCTTCCTGGCGCTCGCCCTCGCCTACGTGGAGCCCCGCCTGCGCTTCGGCCTCCTCGACACCGCCCTGCGCCGCCGGATCGTCGGCGCCCGGAGCATCGTGCAGGACGAGATGCAGGGGCCGGAGGACTACGACATCGAGACCTACGATTCGGGGCGGATCAATCCCCGCGCGAGCGTCCTCGACAACATCCTGTTCGGCCGCATCGACACCGCGCGCATGCACAGCGAGGCGATCATCCAGCGGGAGGTCCGCGCGGTCTTCCAGGAATTCGGCCTCGAGATGCGGATCCGCCGCCGGGGTCTGGAGCACGAGGTCGGCAACCGCGGGCAATTGCTGCCCGAGCGGGTGCGGGTGCGCCTCGGCCTCACGCGCGCGGTCCTGCGCAAGCCCGAGGTGCTGGTGGTGGACCGGGTGAGCGATCACTTGGAGGACGGTCTGGATACGCTCCTGTCGGTCATCGACCGGTTTCTGCCGGAGGCAAGCTTGGTCGCGTCTGTCTCCACCGAGGCGGAGGCGGCCCGGCTGCCCCAGGCGTTGCGCATCCAGCCGCTCGAAGCCCCGTTGCAGCGCGCCGCCGAGTGACGCCGGGCCGGGGGACGCGGCGCGCCGGCTTGCCCCGTTTACACGCGGACCCGCCTCGGCCATCAGATCGGCCGATGGATGTCACCCTCACGGACAGTACCCCCCGGGACCGATCCTCGGTGTCCGCGACGCGCCGGGTGCCGCCGCACCGGACGCCGCCCGAGCGCGACCTACCGATCCTCGCCTACCTGCGCTCCATCCGGGACAACGGCCTCCTCGGCTTCCCGCAGGCGGCCTACGAGGAGCCGGTCACCCGCCGGGGGCTCCTCGGCCGCACCAGCATCCTGCTGAATGAGCCCGAGGCGATCCGGCGCGTGCTGGTGGAGAACCAAGCCAACTACGCCCGCACGATCGGCACCCTGCGGATCCTCCGCCCCATCCTCGGGGACGGCCTGCTGATCAGCGAGGGCGCGGCGTGGCGGCATCAGCGCCGGGCCCTCGCCCCCGCCTTCACGCCCCGCGCCATCGACGGGCTGATGCCGCATATCGACCGCGCCGTCCGCGACGGCATCGACGCCCTCGGGCCGCAGGCGGCGCGGGGACCTGTCGACCTGTTCGCCACCTTCCACGCCCTCGCCCTCGACATCGCCGGCCGGAGCATGTTCTCCGTGGGGATGGACCGGCACGGCCCGGAGCTGCGGGCCTTCATCACGGGGTACGGCGCGCGGATCGGGCGTCCGCACATCTTCGACGTGCTCATGCCTCCCGGCTGGCCGGTGCCCCTCGACGGGCAGCGGGCGCGCTTCCGCCGCCGATGGATGACCTTCCTCGACACCGTGATCGCCGCCCGCGCTGGGACCCCGTCGGGGGAGCGGGGCGACCTCCTCGATCTCCTCGCCGCCAGCCGCCATCCCGAGACCGGGGCGCCCTTCACGCCGGAGGAGTTGCGCGACCAGGTGGCGACCATGATCCTCGCCGGGCACGAGACCACGGCGGGTACCCTGTTCTGGGCGAGCTACATGCTGGCCCTCTTTCCCGACATCCAGGAGCGGGTTGCGGCGGAGGCGCGGGGCGCCGACCTCGCCGATCCCACCGGGTGCCAGGGGGACGGGCGCCTCCCCCTCACCCGCGCGGTGATCGACGAGACCCTGCGCCTCTATCCGGCGGCCTTCGTCGTGGTGCGGCGGGCACTGGCCGCCGATACGGTCGCCGGGCAGCCGGTGAACAAGGGGGACATCGTGATGGTGAGCCCCTGGGTGCTGCACCGGCACCGGCAACTCTGGGATGACCCGGATGCGTTCGATCCGGACCGATTTCTGCCGGGGGCGCCGCCGCCTGCCCGGTTCGCCTACCTGCCCTTCGGCGCGGGCCCGCGCGTCTGCATCGGCGCGCAATTCGCCCTCGGCGAGGCGGTGCTGGCCCTGGCCCGCCTTTGCGCGGCCTTCCGCTTCGACCTCGTCGGCGCTGAGCCGATCCTGCCGGTGGCCGTCGTGACGACGCAGCCCGACCGGCCGGGGCCCTTCCGGCTCACCGCGCGGGCATAGCCGGAGCGAACGCCCGCGCGGCAGCGGATACCGCCGTCCTTGCGAGCATGGTGAAGCGATCCAGGGCAGCGGAACGCCTCACGACGCGGCGCCACCCTGGATCGCTTCGCCATGCCTGCGAGGACGTTGGAAGAACCCTCCCCCGCGAGGGGGAGGGCCAGGGCAGTCTACGCCGCCTTCTTGGAAGCCCGGTCGGCGACCTGGGCGATCTTGTTGGCGAGCTTCGCATCGAGCTTCGAGGAGGCACCGAGCGGCAGCTCGATGTCGAGGCCGAGCGTCGAGACGCCGACGCCGCGCTCCAGCGTGACCTTCACCTTGTCCGGCTCCACCGAGACGTGGTTGGCGATCACCGCCAGGATTTCCTCCCGGAGCTGGATCACGAGATCCGGGCGGCCGGTTTCGTTGCGCTCGTGGGCGAGGATCAGCTGAAGGCGATCCCGGGCGATGGCGCTGGAATTGCGCTTCTGGAAGATCCCGAGGATGCTCATGCCGCCCTCCGCAGAAGCTTGTCGAGGAAGGACTTGCGCTCCGTGGGGAGCACCATCGGCACATCCTCGCCCTTGAGCCGCCGGGCCGCGTCGGCGTAGGCGCGGGCGGGGGCGCAGAGGGGGTTGTTCAGGGTCACCGGGCAGCCGACGTTGGAGGCCCGCAGGACTTCCTGGCTCTCGGGGATGATCGCGAGCAGCGGGATCGAGAGGATCTCGAGCACGTCCTCGGTCTTCAGCATGTCGCCGCGGTCCGCGCGGGTCGGGTCGTAGCGGGTGAGGATCAGGTGCTTCTCCATCTCCTCGCCGCGCTCGGCCTTCGCCGTCTTGGAGTCGAGGAGGCCGATGATCCGGTCGGAGTCGCGCACCGAGGAGACCTCGGGGTTCGTGACGACGATGGCCACGTCGGCGTGGTGCATGGCGAGCTGGGCGCCGCGCTCGATGCCGGCGGGGCTGTCGCAGACCACCCAGTCGAACTTCGCACGCAGCTCGTCCATCACCCGGGCGACGCCGTCGTCGGTCAGGGCGTCCTTGTCCCGCGTCTGGGACGCCGGGAGGAGATGCAGACCGTCGAGGCGCTTGTCCTTGATGAGGGCCTGCGGGAGCTTGGCATCGCCGTTGACGACGTTGATGAGGTCGTAGACCACCCGGCGCTCGGCACCCATGACGAGGTCGAGGTTGCGCAGGCCGACGTCGAAATCGACGACGCACACGCTCTGTCCGCCCTGGGCCAGGGCCGCTCCGAGGGCTGCGGTGGTCGTCGTCTTGCCGACGCCGCCCTTGCCCGATGTGACGACGAGAACCTTTGCCACGGCTCGCTCTCCCTTAATCCAGCTTCGCTAGTTTCATCGTGCCGCCATCGAGCCAGACCTGGGCGGCCTTGCCGCGCAGGGCCGGACCCATGTCCTCCGCAGTCCGCACGAGGCGGTCGATCCCCAGCAGCTCGGGCTCGAACTTGCGGCAGTAAATGCGGGCGCGGGGGTTGCGGGCGGCGCCGGCGATGGCGCGCCCCCGCAGGGCGCCGTAGACGTGGATGGAGCCGCCGGCGAGAACCTCGGCCCCGGAGGAGACATGACCCATGACGGTCACGTCGCCGGTGGGATTGACGATGCTCTGGCCGGAGCGGACCGACCCCTCGACCGTGATCGAGGTGACCATCAGGGGCTCCGGCTCAGCCGGGAGCACCGGCAGCGCGACCTTGGCGCTGGGATGCCCGTCGATGAGGAGCGGCGGGAGCCCCTCCCCCGACGTATCCGAGCCTTCGATGCCGAGCACGCAGATGTTCCGGCCGCGCAGTTCGTCGAGGAGGCCCCGAAGGTCGTCCAGCGACGGCTGAAGCTCGGCGAGATCGAGGATGAGCGCCCGGCCCTTGAACAGGGTCGGAGACCGCTTGAGCGTCTTGTCGAGACCGGCGAGCCAGTCTCCGACAGGGGGCTCCGGCGTGAGCGCCAGGGCCTTGAAGGCGCGACCGCGGAAGCTCAGCGGCCGGAGGGTCACCCGCGCCTCGTCGGCGGCGGGATCAGTCAGTTTCGGCTCTGGTGAAGCTGCGCTCATGGCCGCCCGTTAACAGTCCTTACCAGACCATTGACGGCTGACATGGTTACCGAAGGGTTAAGGATATGATCCTTGTCGGCAAATTTTGCCGGGATCCTGGGATCGCCTGATGCAGGGGCCGATCCGGCCCTCGCCTGTGGCCGCGCGACGACAGATCCGCGCGGGAGCCGACCCGGGGCGACAATAGGCTCGGGACTTGCTTCGCGACCCTCGGCGCCTGGCGATCACGGCAGGAGGCGGCCGGTCCGGCCGCCGCTCGGACTTCCGTCAACGTCGATTGGAACCCGCAGCGCCTTCGGTCGCACGAGAACACTTCAGGAGATACGATGGCTTATCTGGCCCCCTCGGAATTCGCGGTGAAGATGGTCGATGCCGGCGAGGCAAAGGTCTTCATGTCGACGCGCGACACCATCATCCGCGCCTACATGGCGGGCGCGATCCTGGCCCTGGCCGCCGTCTTCGCGGTTACGATCACGCAGCAGACCGGCCAGCCGATCGTCGGTGCCGCCCTGTTCCCGGTGGGCTTCTGCATGCTCTACCTGCTGGGCTTCGACCTGTTGACCGGCGTCTTCGTGCTCGCCCCGCTGGCCCTCCTCGACAAGCGCCCCGGCGTGACGGTCGGCGGCGTGCTGCGGAACTGGGGCCTCGTCTTCGTCGGCAACTTCCTCGGCGCCCTGACGGTGGCCTTCATGATGGCCTGCGTCTTCACCTACGGCTTCACGAGCCCGCCCGATAAGACCGCCGAATTCATCTCCAACATCGGCGAGAAGCGCACGCTCGGCTACGCCGCCCACGGCTTCGGCGGCTGGATGACCCTGTTCCTGCGCGGGATGCTCTGCAACTGGATGGTCTCGACCGGCGTCGTCGGTGCGATGATCTCGACCCATGTGAGCGGCAAGGTGATCGCCATGTGGATGCCGATCATGCTGTTCTTCTTCATGACCTTCGAGCACTCCGTGGTGAACATGTTCCTGTTCCCGTCGGGCCTCATGCTCGGCGCGAAGTTCTCCATCATGGACTATCTCATCTGGAACGAGATCCCGACCGTGCTCGGCAACCTCGTCGGCGGCCTCGCCTTCACCGGCCTGACCCTCTACTCGACGCATGTCCGCACCGCGCCCAAGCGCACGATGCCGGGCTCGGCCGAGAACGTCCGCCGGATGGCCGCTTAAGTCAGAGGGATTCCAAGGGGACGAGTCCCTTCGGCGGGTCATTCCCAAGGGCTCCGCCCCTGGACCCCGCCAAGGGGCTTGCCCTTTGGGAACACCTGACATGACCGTCGTACGATGACGCCCACCCTCACCGTCACCATCGGTCAGCACAGCGAGCGCGGCCGCAAGGACGCGAACCAGGACTTCCACGGCGCCCTCGTTCCCGAGGGCGCCTCCTTGCGTCTGAAGGGCGTCGCCGCCCTCGTCGCGGACGGCATCAGCAGCTCCGATCTCGGGGCGCTGGCGAGCGAGACAGCCGTCAAGAGCTTCCTGTCCGACTACTACGCCACGCCGGACACGTGGTCGGTGCGCAGCGCGGGCAAGCGCGTGCTCGCCGCGACCAACTCCTGGCTCCACGCACAGACCCGTCACCGGGCCGAGCCGGGCGACCGCGACCGGGGCTGCGTCACGACGCTGAGCGCCCTCGTCCTGCGCTCGCGCACCGCGCATGTCTTCCACGCGGGCGATTCGCGGATCTGCCGGGTCGCGGGGCGATCCCTCGAACAGATCACCCAGGACCACAGGGTCGTCGTCTCGTCGGAGGAGAGTTTCCTCGGCCGGGCGCTCGGGGCCGACGCCCAGGTGGAGATCGAGTGCCACGCCGTGCCCGTGGAGGAGGGTGACGTCTTCGTCCTCACGACCGATGGCGTGCACGAGGTGCTGCGCCCCCGGGACATCGCGCTGGCCGTGACGGAAGCGGGGGACGATCTGCAGGGTGCGGCCCGGCGGATCGTCGATGCTGCCTACGATGCAGGCAGCGGCGACAATCTCACGGCACTGATCCTGCGCATCGACACCCTGCCGGTGGGCGAGCCGGACGAGGTGATCGGCCAAGTGGGCGAGTTGCCCCCCGCGCCCGTCCTCGAACCCCCGGCACGGTTCGACGGCTACGATGTGCAGCGCCGCCTCCATGCGGGGAGCCGGGGCCATGTCTACCTCGCCTCGGACCGGGAGACGGGCGACCTCGTCGCCCTCAAGGTGCCGGGCCTCGAACTGCGGGGCGACCCCGATTACCTGCGCCACTTCATGATGGAGGAGTGGATCGCCCGGCGCCTCGACAGCCCGCACGTCCTGAAGGCCCACCCCCGCACGGCGCCCCGGAGCCATCTCTACACGGTGATGCGCTACGTCGAGGGGCGCACCCTGGCCCAGTGGATGGCCGACAACCGCGAGCCCGAACTGGAGGCCGTGCGCCGCATTGTCGAGCAGGTTGCCCGCGGCCTCCAGGCGTTCCACCGCCGCGAGATGGTCCATGGCGACCTCCGCCCGGAGAACGTGATGATCGACGCCTCCGGAACGGTGCGGATCATCGATTTCGGCGCGACCCGCGTCGCCGGATTGTTGGAGCCGGGGGGCCGGGACGAGGCAGCCCTGCCCCAGGGCGCGATCCAGTACACCGCGCCGGAGTGCTTCCTCGGCGATCCGCCCTCGCCGGGCTCGGACATCTTCGCCCTGGGCGTGCTCGCCTACCAGATGCTCACCGGCCGCCTGCCCTACGGCGGCGAGGCGGCCCGCGCCCGGACCCGCCGCCGCCAGAGCCGCCTCCGCTACGTCTCGGCCCGCCATGCCCGGCCGATGCTGCCGCCGTGGATCGACGGCGCCCTCAAGCGGGCGACCCATCCCGACCCGGCCAAGCGCTACGAGGCCCTCTCGGAATTCGTGCACGACCTGCGCCATCCGAATCCCGCCTATTCCGGCGAGCGTGGCGTGCCGCTGATCGAGCGTGATCCGCTGGTGTTCTGGCGCAGCCTGTCCCTGGTGCTCGGGCTATGCGTGATCGTCCTCCTCGCTCTGCTGGCGCGGTAGGAAAGGGCGCAAGCGGTTCAGCGTCCGGCGCAAGCTGCTCGCCGCTTTTAGAAATCTGCAATGGCTGAGCGACTATGGTCGGGGAATATGCCCCCTGATCTCGATGGTCGATCGCCGGTCTTTCCCGCTTCGACGGCACGGGATCGTGGAAACCGAGCTTTCTCTGCAAGGATTCATGCCATGATCAAGCGATCTGCCACCGCCGCGATCACGCTGGCCTTGTTGTTCGGAAGCGGGGTCGCACCGGCTTGGTCGGGCGAGCGCAAGTTGTTCGAGAATATCCGGGGTTGGGAAATCGAGCGGAATGTCGGGCAACCGGGCGCCTACGCGTGCCAGATGTCCTACAGCTACCGCGACAAAGACGACGACGACGCCGAGAACGCGATCGTCATGTCCTTCGAGGACGGCAAGGTGAACCTCGTTCTCGGCTACGGAAACTGGGAATGGGACAAGGACGAGGCCGTTCAGGCGTCCTTCTCCGTGGACAAGCAGGTCCTCTACCCGAAGCAGGGCTGGGTGGGGGAGGCCAAGCTCCTCTGGTCGCAGCTGCCGGACGCGGTGATCCCCAAGCTGCTCAAGGGCAAGCAGATCATCCTGAAGTTCAGCGACGGCGCGGCCGACTTCAGCATTCCCGGCTTTGCCGATGCCTATGACGGCGTGAAGCGATGCAATGCGGCCGTTCCGACGGCGGGCCCGCAGGCGTCGGCGACGCCGGCCGAGGTGCCGAACCAGATCCGGCTGCAAGCCTACATGTTCGGCCTGATGATCCAGAAGGCGGCCGCGAGTTGCGCCGTGAGCACCACGGCGCCGCAGCGGGCCGCCGTCGATGCCAAGGTGAGCGCCCTGCGCGCCGAGTTCGCCACCATCGAGCCGATGATCCGCGAGGAGATGAGCAAGTCGGGCCCCACCCCCGACTGCCCGAAGGATGCCAGCAGCGTGGCGGTCTTCGACACGGAGTTGAAGTCCTATCTCGACCAGGGGCCGGAGGAGTTCGTCGCCTCCGCCGAAAAGCGCAGCGCCGAGCGCGCGGCGGTCAAGAAGGCGGAGGCCGAAGCCAAGGCCAAGGCCGAGGACGAGGCGAAGATGCGCGCCGAGATCGAGACCAAGATGAGGGCCGAGGCCGAGGCGAAGAGCAAGGCGGAGGCCGAGACCAAGGCCCGTGCCGACCTGGAGGCCCGCATCCGGGCGGAGGTCGAGGCCAAGCTGCGGGCCGAAGCCGAGGCGAAGGCGGTCAAGGTCGAGGCGGCGCCCAAGGCCGAGGCCGAGGCGAAGCCCTGAGCAAGCCCGGTCAGGCCCAACGCTTCTCCGTTATTGCTTAGCACTTCTTGCGTTTGGCGCGACGCGCTCTCCTCCCCACAAGGGGGAGGGAGCCCGCGCTTACCATCGACACATCGCGATCCAGGTCGAACTGAAAAAGCTCTACCGACTCGCGTCCAAAGCCGTGAGCCGCAGCGCGTCGTCCACGAGGCGCACCTCGACGGGCTGGCCGTGGAAGCTCGCATCGAGGTCGTCGGCGGCCCGGTAGAGGCCGTCGATGGCCACGAGTTCCGGCTCGAACCGGCGGCACCAGATCCGCGCGGCCGGATCGCCCGAGGCGCCCGCCACCGCCCGCCCGCGCAACACCCCGTAGATGTGGATGGAACCTCCGGCGATCACCTCGGCACCGGAGGCGACGGCGCCAAGCACGATCACGTCGCCGTCGAGGTGAAGGATCGTCTGGCCGGAGCGCACCGGCACGTCGAGGATCAGCGAGCGGGACGGCACGGTCCTGGCGGCGGGCTCCGGCTCCGGCGCGGGGGCATCGGGCATCGCCACCTCGCCGATAGGCCGCCCGCCGGAGAGGGAGGGCGGCAGTCCGTCGCCGGACATTCCGGGCGGCGCGCCCTCGATCCCGTGGACGGGGATCCGGCGGGCGCGCAGTTCGGCGAGGAGCTCGTCGAGATCCTCGCGGGTCAGCGAGAGGCCGGTGAGGTCGAGGATCGTCGGCCGCCCGTTGAAGAAGGCCGGCGCCCGCTGGCACAGGGCGTCGAGGTCGGCCAGCCACTCGGCCACGGGGGGAAGCGGCGCCAGCACCGTGGCCATGAAGGAGCGGCCGCGAAAGCGGATCGGCGGGCGGGCCTCGGCGGAATGGTTCATCGTCACGGGCGCATCGGATTCGTCTGCGGCGGAGCGCGCGCACGCATCCATGCGGCCGGGCGACCGGCCCCGCAATGCCGCCGCGGCACCACGGAGGCGCAAAGTGGCGCCGTCTGGTGTAGAAATCGACCGACCCGCAGGAAATCCCGGACCGATCCTTGGTCGACCGCTCCCTTGCCACGGCCTCCCCGGCCCCGCCCCGCCGCGCCCTCGTCGTCGATCCCCTGACCCGGGAGAACCAGCGCCGCGCCGCCGACCCCCGCGCCTCGGCCTGGGTCTCGGCCAATGCCGGAGCCGGCAAGACCAAGGTGCTCACCGACCGGGTGGTGCGGCTCCTCCTCGACGGCAATCCCCCTGGCCGCATCCTGTGCCTTACCTTCACGAAGGCCGCCGCCGCGAACATGGCGATCCGTGTGTTCGAGCGGCTCGGCCGGTGGGTGACGCTGCCCGACGCCGAACTCGCCGCCGACTTGACGGAGTTGACCGGCGAGGCCCCCTCGCCCGAGCGCCTGCGCATGGCCCGGCGGCTCTTCGCCCGCGCGGTGGAGACGCCCGGCGGCCTCAAGATCGAAACCCTGCACGCCCTGTGCGAGCGGCTGCTGCACATGTTCCCCTTCGAGGCGAACGTTCCCGCCCGCTTCGTCGTCCTCGACGAGACCGCCGCGCGGGAGATGTTCGCAATCGAGACCAACAACGTCCTGGCCGATGCGAACGGCGCGCAAGACTCCTCCCTCGGCCGCGCCCTTGCCCAGGTCACCGCCGAGGCTACGGGCGACACTCTGCGCGAGGCGATCCGCCTCGCCGTCCGGGCCCATGGCCGGATGGCGGACGGCGACGGCCTCGACGGTGCCTTCGTCCGGTTGCGGACCCGCCTCGGGCTCGCGGGCGGCGAGACGGCCGAGGCGATCGAGTCCGCGATCCTCGATTCCGGCCTCGATGATTTCGCGGCCTTGGCCGAGGCCCTGCGCACCGGCAAGGCGAAGGACGAGACGCTCGCCGAAACCATCCTGGAGGCCGCCGCGATCCGCGAGGCCACCGCCGGGCAACCGGACCGGAGCGAGGCGCTCACGGCCTACAAGGCGATCTTCTTCACCCAGAAGGACGAGCCGAAGGCCGATTCGAGCCTCGGCACCAAATCCGTCCCCGAGGGGGTCAAGCTCGCCCTGATCGCGGAGCGGGACCGCATCGACCCCCTCTTCGACCGGCTGCGCGCCGCCGACGCCCTCGCCCGCACGCAGGCCCTCTTCGCCCTCAGTGCGGAGATTCACCGCCGGGTCGAGGCGCAGAAGGCGCGCCTCGGCGCCCTCGACTTCGACGACCTGATCCGCCGGGCCCTCGACCTGCTCTCGCGGGTCGGGGCGGGCTGGGTGCTCTACAAGCTCGATCGCGGCATCGACCACGTGCTCGTGGACGAGGCGCAGGACACCAACCCGGACCAGTGGGCGATCCTGCGCGCCCTGACGCAGGAATTCGCGGCCGGGGCGGGCGCCCGGGAGGCCAACCGCACCCGCTTCGCCGTCGGGGACCCCAAACAGTCGATCTATGGATTCCAGGGCGCGGATCCGCGGGAATTCGCGGTGACCCGCTCCGCCTGGATCGGAGAATCCCGCGCGGCGGGGATCCCCTTCGCGGACGTGCCCCTGACCCTGTCCTTCCGCTCCACGGCGATGGTGCTGAGGGCCGTCGATGCGGTCTTCTCACTCCCGGCCCACAACGACGGTCTCTCCGAGGAGGACGAGCGGCGGACGGTCCACGCCAGCGCCCGTCCCCAGGCGGCGGGCGCCGTCGAGATGTGGGAGATCGCCGAGCCGGAGGTGACGGACGAAGTGGTGGCCTGGACGGCCCCGGTGGACACCCCCGATCCCGGCTCCCCGGCGCTGCGGGTCGCCCGCCGGGTAGCCTCCGCCGTGCGGTGCTGGATCCGCGAGGGCGACGCCACCGGCCGGATTTGGCGGCCCGGCGACATCCTGATCCTCGTCCGCAAGCGCGGCCCCGCCTTCGAGGAGGTGATCCGCGCGCTGAAGGGCCTCGGCGTGCCGGTGGCGGGCCAGGACCGCCTGGAGGTCTCGGCGCACATCGCCGTGGCCGACCTCGTCTCGGTGGGCCGCGCCGGGCTCCTGCCCGCGGACGACCTGACCCTCGCCACCGCCCTGAAGACGCCCCTTGTCGGCCTGACGGACGACGACCTCGTCCGCCTCGCTGCCCACCGGGAGGGGGAGGAGACGCTCCAGGACGCCATCCTCCGCCACAGCGCGGCGGGCGACGCCGCCGCGCAAACGGCCCTCGACGCCCTCGCCGCCTGGATCGACCTCGCCGGGGCGCTCGGCCCCTTCGGCTTCTACGCCCGCCTCCTGGGTCCGATGGGTGGCCGGGCGCGCCTCGTGTCCCGGCTCGGGGGCGAGGCGGGGGACGCCATCGACGTGTTCCTCGCCGCCGCCGCCCAGTTCGAGGGCGGCGAGGAGGCGCCCTCCCTCGGTGGCTTCCTCGCCCGCTACCTCGGCGCGGAGGCGGGCCACACGGTGAAGCGCGATCTGGAATCGGGCCGCGACGAGGTCCGCGTGATGACCGTCCACGGTTCGAAGGGCCTGGAGGCCCCCGTCGTGGTGATCCTCGACGGCTGCGAGGCCGTCGGCGGCGGCGACCCGGCGCTCATCCCGATGGGCGGGCCGGATCAGGCGATGCTGCCGGTCTGGGCGCTGAAGTCGCAGGATTGCGAGGCGACGGGGCAGGTCCGCGCCGCCCTCTCCCTCCGGGCGCGGCAGGAGCACAACCGTCTGCTCTACGTCGCCATGACCCGGGCGGCCGACAGGCTGGTCGTCGCGCCGTTCCGGGGCAAGATCCGCGAGACGGAGGCGGCGTGGTGCCGGATGATCCGCCTCGGGCTCGAAACGGGGATCGGGGCCGGGGAGGAGATCGAGACGGCCTACGGTCCGGCGCAGCTCTGGCGCGACGGCGCCGTCGCGGAGGGGGTCGCCCCCTCGCCCGGCGAAGCGGCGGGCGGCGCTTCCGAGCCCGCGTGGCTGCGCAGGCCCGTCGAGGCCGAGGCGGTGGCCGTCGCGCCACTGCACCCGTCGGGGATGCTCGATGCCGCCGACGGCGCGCGGCTGCCGCCGCCGCGCCTCGCCGACGCCGCCGCGCGCCGCCGCGGCCTGCTGGTCCACGCCCTGCTGCAGCATCTCCCCCGGCTGGAGCCCGGGTCCCGCCGGGAGGCCGGCCTCGCCTATCTGCGCTCGCGGGCACCCGGCCTCGGCGAGGGTGCGCTGCGCGGCATCCTCGGGTCGGTGATGCGCTTGATCGAGGATCCGGCCCTGGCCCCGCTCTTCGCGGGCGACGCCCTGGCCGAGGTGAGCCTCTCCGGCCGCGTGCTCGCCCGGGGCAACGAGGTGCCGGTCACGGGGCGGGTGGACCGCATCGCCGTCGCGGAAGGCACCGTGACGCTGGGCGACTTCAAGACCGGCCGCCCCCCGGATGACGGCGCGCCCCTGCCGGAATCGGAGGCGGCGCAGATCGCGCTCTACGCGCGGCTCCTGGCCAAGATCTATCCGGGGCGGCGGATCGTGCCGATGCTGGTCTGGACCTCGGGGCCGGTGATCCGCACCCTCTCGGAGGCCGAGGTCGCGGCGGCCCTCGACCGGGTCGGCATCGCGCAATGAGGGGCACGCGTTCGCAGGCGCCGCGCATGCCGGCGTTACCGTGCCGCCATGCACGGGAGGCCGGGCGCCTTGACCGTCCCGCCGGGCGTCGCCAAATCTGACCGGACCGCGCGGGCGAGAGCCCGCCCGCGGCTTCCGGGGACCCTTCCCCGGCGGCCCCACGCGAAAGGGTGTACGATGGCGACGGTGAAGGTTACCGACGCGAGCTTCGAGCAGGACGTCCTCAAGTCCGCCGAGCCCGTGGTCGTGGATTTCTGGGCCGAGTGGTGCGGCCCCTGTCGGCAGATCGGCCCGGCGCTCGAAGAGATCGCGACCGACATGCAGGGCAAGGTGAAGATCGCCAAGGTCAACGTCGACGAGAATCCCGGGATCGCCTCGCAGTACGGCATCCGCTCGATCCCGACGCTGCTCCTGTTCAAGAACGGCGAGCGTGTGGACCAGAAGGTCGGCGCCGCCCCGAAGGGCGACCTCTCGCGCTGGATCAGCGCCCAGACCGCCTCGGCCTGATCGCCGTCGCCGATCGGTGCCGCGTGTCGTATCCGGCGCGCGGCACCGGCTCCGCATCGGCCGCCCCCGCCGGTGCGATGGGGACAACGGGGACTTTCCGGGCCGCGGCAAGCCCGCGTGAAGCTCGGCCGCAGGATTGGATGGCTTCCAGGGAGCCTGATCTGATAAAGGATCGGCGCCGGGCCGTCACATCAGAAGACCCGCGCCGACGGCCGGGACGAGACGCATGGATTTCCTAAACGCGATGGGCGGAACCGCCGGCAGCTTCTTCGGCGCCGTGATCCCGTTCCTGTTCGTCCTCACCGTTGTCGTGTTCGTGCACGAGATGGGGCACTTCCTCGTGGGGCGCTGGTGCGGCGTCGGCATCCACGCCTTCTCCCTCGGTTTCGGCCCCGAGTTATTCGGCTTCAACGACCGGCGGGGCACCCGGTGGAAGCTGTGCGCCATCCCCCTGGGCGGCTACGTCAAGTTCCACGGCGATGCCAACGGCGCCAGCGTGCCCGACCCGGAGACGATCGCGCGGATGAGCCCGCAGGAGCGGGCGATCAGCTTCCCCACCCAGCCCGTCAGCAAGCGCGCGGCCATCGTCGCCGCCGGGCCCATCGCCAACTTCCTCCTCGCCATCGCCCTCTTCGCCGGGGCGATCTGGCTCGGCGGGCGCTACGAGTTGCCGGCGCGCGTCTCCTCTGTGGAGCCGAACAGCGTGGCCGACACCGCGGGCTTCAAGCCGGGCGACCTGATCACCGCCATCGACGGTCAGCCGGTTCGCGACTTCAACGCGATGTACCGCACCGTGACCGGCGCCGCCGGCACCTCCCTCGCCTTCACGGTTCAGCGGGACGACCGCGACATCACAATCAACGCCACGCCCGCCACCATCGACGAGCGCACCCCCTTCGGCCGCCACCGCATCGGCCGCCTCGGCATCCGGTCGCCGGCGGGCTCCGAGGCGAAGCTTGTCCACTACGACCTTGGGGATTCCCTCAGGCTCGGCGTCCACGAAACGTACTTCGTGGTGGAGCGGACCTTCTCCTACCTCGGCAAGCTCATCACCGGCCGGGAATCCGCCGACCAGCTCTCGGGTCCCATCGGCATCGCGCGGGTCTCGGGCGAGGTCGCCAAGAACGGCGGCGTCGGTGGCCTCGTCGGCCTGATCGCCCTGCTGTCCGTGTCGATCGGCCTGCTGAACCTCTTCCCCGTGCCCCTCCTCGACGGCGGGCACCTCCTCTTCTACGCCTTCGAGGTCGTCCGCGGCCGTCCGCTCAGCGAGCGGGCACAGGAGGTCGGCTTCCGCATCGGCCTCGCCCTGGTGCTCATGCTGATGCTGTTCGCGGCGTGGAACGACATCCTCAATCTCGGCGCATCCTGGAAGAACACCTGATCCCGTCATCACAGGACGCGGGAACGAGGAATAAAAGTTCAACCTGGGGATGGTAGCATCACACGGCTGCCGCATTCCCGCCTTCGGGGCGCCGGAAATGGCCCGCGAACCGCGGTAAACGCTGGGTTAACAGCATCCGCGCGGCTTTGCGAAAGTCGCGCGACGTCAGTGATTTACCCTTCATTCAGCATGATCTCGGCTTTCCCCGCGGGGGGCGCCCGGCATTAAGTGGCGCGAAGGCCACGTCTGCGCAAAATCCCCTGGTCTTGGTCTCCGACGCGTTTGCTTGGCAGGGGAATCCCGGTAAGAGCGAAGCTAGGACCGAAGCCACGCTTGGACCACGGTGACGGGATGGCCGACCAACGGCTGCCCACGCAGGCACGGCCTGCGGCCAGAGCAGAAACGGGCGATTGCATGATGTCGTTGACGGGCAAGCATCGGCGTAAGTCGATGCGCAAGACCATCGTCCTGATCTCTGCCGGGGCGGGGATGGTCCTGGGCGGCGCCGCCCAGGCGCAGCAGATCGTCGTGCAGGGCAACCAGCGCGTCGATGCCGATACGATCCGTTCCTACGTCACCGGTACCGCGTCGGGCTCCGCAGAGGAGGCGCGGCGCAACCTGCTGGCCAGCGGCATGTTCTCGGACGTGAAGGTGGCGCAGGCCGGCGGCCGCACCGTCGTCACCGTCCGCGAGAACAACCTGATCAACCGGGTGGTCTTCGAGGGCAACAAGAAGGTCGAGAAGTCGACCCTCGAGACCGTGGTCGAGTCCAAGGCGCGCGGCCCCTTCAGCGAGGCCACGATCAACGCCGATCTCGCCCGCATCCGGGACGTCTACAAGCGCTTCGGCCGCGGCACGGCGAAGGTCACCTACCGCACGGTCAACCTGCCCAACGGCCGCGTGGACGTGATCTACGACATCGACGAGGGCGACAAGACCGGCATCATCGCCATCAACTTCGTGGGCAACCAAGCCTATTCCGAGCGGACCCTGCGCGGGCTGATGAGCTCGTCGGAGATGAACTTCCTCTCGTTCATCAAGACCTCGGACGTCTACGATCCGGAGCGGATCAGCCAGGACCTCGAGCAGGTGCGCCGCTACTACCTGAAGAACGGCTATGCCGACTTCCAGGTGGTGAACGCCGATGCGCGCTACGTCGAGGGCGAGCAGTCCGGCTACGTCATCACGATCACCGTCAACGAGGGTAAGCCCTACGAGGTCGGCGCGGTGGCGGTGGATTCCCGTCTTCCCGGCCTCGATACGGAGCGCCTGCGCGAGAACCTGACGACGGCCGTGGGCGAGACCTACAACGCCGACGACGTCGAGCGCACCCTGAACAACCTCACCCGCGACGTGAACCGCGCCGGCTACCCCTTCGCCCAGGTCCGCCCGACGGGCCAGCGCGATCCGGCGACGCAGCGCGTCTCCCTCGGCTTCGTGGTCGAGGACGGCCCGCACGTCTACGTCGAGCGCATCAACGTCCGCGGCAACACCCGCACCCGCGACTACGTCATCCGCCGCGAGCTCGATTTCGCCGAGGGCGACGCCTACAACCGCGTGCTGACCGACCGCGCCGAGCGGCGCCTGAACGGCCTCGGCTTCTTCAAGAAGGTCCGCTTCTCGAACGAGCCCGGCTCCTCGCCCGACCGCGTGATCATCAACATCGATGTCGAGGATCAGCCCACGGGGTCGTTCTCGGTGGCCGGCGGCTACTCCACGCAGGACGGCATCATCGGCGAAGTCTCGGTCTCCGAGTCGAACTTCCTCGGTCGCGGCCAGTACGTCCGCCTTGCCGGTACCGGCGGCCAGTACTCCCGCGGCGTCGACTTCTCGTTCACCGAGCCGTACTTCCTGGGCTACCGCCTCGCGGCCGGCTTCGATGCCTTCTACAAGTACTCGGACCTGACCCGGTACTCGCGCTACGAGACGACCGTCTACGGCGGCCAGCTCCGCGTCGGCCTGCCCATCACCGAGGAGTTCGGCGTCACCCTCCGCTACTCGCTGTACAACACCGAGCTGAAGGTGCCGAACACCCTCAAGCGGCCCTACGACGACTGCTCGTTCCCCATCCCGGGCTACACCGTCCTGAACCCGGCGGGCGCCGTGGGTCCGGACGGCCGCAGCATCGCCGGCCAGGCCGCCTATCCGGGCTGTGCCTTCGACGGCGAAGCCTCGATCGCCATCAAGGGCTCGCAGGGCAACACCCTCACCTCGCTGGCCGGTCTGACGCTCGCCTACTCGACCCTCGACGTCATCGGTGCGCCGCGCAACGGCGTCTACGCCGAGTTGAAGCCCGACGTGGCCGGCCTCGGCGGCGACTCCAAGTTCTTCCGCGTCACCGCCGACGCCCGCTACTACAAGGAGCTGTACGAGGACGTCGTCGGCTTCGTCCGCTTCCAGGGCGGCCACATCGAGCCCCTCGATGGGCAGCCGCTGCGGGTGACCGACCAGTTCTTCCTCGGCCCGTCGCTGGTCCGCGGCTTCGCGCCGAACGGCATCGGCCCGCGCGACGTCGGCATCGCCGACTCCCGCTCGAACGCCATCGGCGGCTCGACCTATATCGGCGGCACCCTGGAAGTTCAGTTCCCGCTCTACGGTGTGCCGCGGGATCTCGGCCTGAAGGGCGCGCTGTTCGCCGACGCCGGTACGCTGTTCGGCTACAACGGCCGCAGGAACTTCGACGTCAACCGCGACGGCTTCATCAACGGCACGGCGCCGGGCGGCGCCTGCAACTTCAACACCTACACGATCGGCGTCGAGCCGGAGTGCGTGAACGTCCGCGACAAGAACGTGATCCGGTCGTCGATCGGCGCGTCCATCCTGTGGAATTCGCCGCTCGGACCGATCCGCTTCGACTACGCCTACGCCCTGTCGAAGGACGAGGGTGAGAAGGTCTACGTCCCGGCGCTCGGCAAGTACGGCCATATCGGCAAGGACCAGACGCAGGCGTTCCGCTTCTCCGGCGGCTCGCGCTTCTGATCCCGAGACACGACCCGGCCGGGCCCTTCCGGTCGGGTCGGCTTGCTCCGCAACCTTCTGTTCGAACCTCATCGCCGGCGGGACCGCTCAAGGGTCACGTCGGCGTTTTCTTTGTCGGTGGGCGGGCAAGGGCGACGGAACGCGGCCCCGGGGGATGATCCGGTCGCGATCCGGTGTATGAGCCCCGCAACGACTCGCACGCTCCGGCTTCGGACGACACGGGATCGAACCGGGACGGTCCGTCCCCCGCCACGGCAGGCCCGGATCGCGGCCTTCCCGCGGGGCCATGCCCCCGGTCTCGATCCGGTGCCGCCGAGCCCCGAGCGACCCCGAAGCCGGGATCCCACGCAGGCTCCGCCATGTCCGACACGCAGTTCTTCACACCCGGCGCCGGGGTGACCCTCGAAGAGGTCGCCGCCGCCGCGGGTGTCGCCCTCCCCGAGGGGGCCGACCCCGCGCGGGTCCTGACGGCCGCGTCACCCCTGGAGAGCGCGGGCGCGGACGACCTCGCCTACATGGACAACGCCCGCTACGGCGAGGCCCTCACCCGGACCCGTGCGGGCGCCTGCCTCGTCGGCCCGCGCTTCGCCGCGCGCTGCCCGGCGGGCACCGTGGCCATCGTCTGCCGCGATCCCTACCGAGCCTACGCGGCGCTGCTCGGCCGCCTGCATCCCGATGCCATGCGCCCCGGCCCGCAATTCGGCGGCCGAGGCCTCGCCTCGGGCGCTCACATCCATCCCGAAGCCCGGCTGGAGGAAGGCGTCACCGTCGATCCCGGCGCCGTGATCGGGCCGAACGCCGAGATCGGTTCCGGGACCGTGATCGGGCCGAACGCGGTGATCGGGCCGGGCGTGCGCATCGGCCGGGATTGCTCCATCGGCGCGGGGACCACCCTCAGCCACGCCCTGCTGGGCAACCGCGTCATCATCCATCCCGGCGCGAGGCTGGGCCAGGACGGCTTCGGCTTCGCCATGGGGGCGAGCCATCTCAAGGTGCCGCAGGTCGGCCGGGTGATCGTGCAGGACGACGTCGAGATCGGCGCCAACACCACCATCGACCGGGGCGCCTCCCGCGACACGGTGGTCGGCGAGGGGACGAAGATCGATAACCTCGTCCAGATCGCCCACAATGTGGTCATCGGCCGCCACTGTGTGATCGTGTCGGGGGTCGGCATCTCCGGCTCCACCACGCTAGAGGATTACGTGGTGCTCGGCGGGCAGGTCGGCGTGGTCGGTCACCTGCGCATCGGCCGCGGATCGCAGATCGCCGGCTCCTCGAACGTCAACCGCGACGTCCCGCCGGGCTCGCGCTGGGGCGGCACGCCGGCCAAGCCGGTGCGGGCGTGGTTCCGGGAGCTCACGACCCTGGCCCGCCTCGCCGAGCGCGCGGGGCAGGAGGGGAGCAAGGATGCGGGCGCCGGGGCGGGCAGAAGCGAGCCTGAGTGAGGCCCCAGGAAATCCGGCCGTTCCCCGGTGGGCGAAGGCCGGAGGCCCCGGCCCGTGATGCCTTTGGCCTTGCGTCTGCTCGCGTTTCTGCCGATGAGAGGCCGTCGTCGGCGGGTCGGCCGGCAGAGTGACGGGATGGCGCGGGACGATGAGCGGCGCGGAACAGGTGCTCGGCACGGCGGATATTCACAAGCTGCTGGAACTGCTGCCGCACCGCTATCCATTCCTGATGGTCGATAGGATCATCGAGATCGACCGCGACGAATCCTGCGTCGGCATCAAGAACGTCACCGCCAACGAGCCGCAGTTCATGGGGCACTTCCCCGGCCTGCCGGTCTTCCCCGGCGTGCTCATCATCGAGGGCATGGCCCAGACGGCGGGCGCGATCTGCTGCCGCCACATCATGACGGACGAACTGCGCACCAAGCAGGTGTTCTTCATGACGATCGACAAGTGCAAGTTCCGCAAGCCCGTCGTGCCGGGGGACCAGATCCGCTTCGAGATGCGCAAGCTCAACCAGCGGCGCACCATGTGGTGGTTCCGCGGCGAGGCGAAGGTGGACGGCGTGCTGGTGGCGGAGGCCGAGATCGGCGCCATGCTGGTGACGGAGTGAGGCGATGAGCGCGGCGACGATCCATCCGAGTGCCGTCGTCGAGTCGGGCGCCGAGATCGGCGACGACGTCCGCATCGGCCCGTTCTGCCATGTCGGGCCGGAGGTGGTGCTCGGGCCGGGCTGCGAGCTCGTCAGCCACGTGGTGGTGGCCGGGCGCACCCGCGTCGGCGCGCGGACGCGGATCTACCCCTTCGCCTCCATCGGCCACCCGCCACAGGACCTGAAATACCGCGGCGAGCCCTCGACCCTCGCGATCGGTGAGGAGTGCCTGATCCGCGAGGGCGTCACCATGAATCCCGGCACGGCCGGGGGCGGACTCGAAACGGTGATCGGCGACCGCTGCGCCTTCCTGGCCAACTCCCATGTGGGGCACGATTGCCGGGTGGGCTCCAACGTTGTCTTCTCGAACAACGTGATGCTCGCCGGGCATTGCAGCGTGGGGGATTACGCGATTCTCGGCGGCGGCGCGGCGGTGATCCAGTTCGCGCGGGTCGGCGCGCACGCCTTCGTGGGCGGACTCTCCGGCCTGGAGAACGACTGCATCCCGTACGGCATGGTGCTGGGCAACCGCGCCTACCTCTCCGGGCTCAACATCGTCGGCCTGCAGCGCCGGGGCTTCGCCCGCGAGGACATCCACACCCTGCGGCGCGCCTATCGCCTGCTCTTCGCGGCGGAGGGTACGCTAATGGAGCGCGTGGAGGACGTGGCGACGAGTTTCGAATCGAACGGCGCCGTGCAGGAGATCCTCGATTTCATCCGCGCCGGCGGCAAGCGGTCGATCTGCACGCCGCGCGAGGCGCCGCCCGTGGTCGGCGCCGCCTGATCCGTACCGCCATGGCCGAGGCCGCTTCGACGCGCGAGGGCACCCTCGTCCTCATCGCGGGGGCGGGCCGCCTGCCCGAACTCGTGGCCGCCTCCCTGGAGCGGGCGGGACGACCTTTCAGGCTGATCGCACTCCGGGGGTTCACGGGTCGCCCCCTCAAGGCCAAGGCGGACGCCACCGTCGATCTTCTCGACCTCGCGGCGACGCTCGCCCACCTCAAGGCGTGGTCCCCGGCCATCGTGGTGCCCGCGGGCAGCGTGGCGAGGCCGAGCGCGGCGGCGATCTTCAACGCCGGAGCCGCGTGGCGGAACCGGGAGGCGCTGCGGGACATCGCGGCGGGCGGCGACGACCGCCTGCTCCGGGCCGCCGTCGGCCTCGTCGAGGAGAACGGCCACCGGGTGCTCGGGGTCCACGAGGTCGCCCCCGATCTGCTCTGCCCGGAGGGCGCCCTGGGACTCGTGAAGGTCGATGCGGAGGCCGACGCCTCCATCCGCACCGGCCTCGCCGTGTTGGATGCTCTCTCGCCCTTCGATGTCGGTCAAGCCGTCGCCGTGGCGGGGGATCGGGTGCTCGCCGTCGAGGGGCCGGAGGGCACGGACAAGATGCTCGCCCGCGCCCGCGCGCTGGGTCGCAAGCCCTTCGGGAGGGGGCGCCCGAACGCCGGGACCGTGCTGGTGAAGGCACCCAAGGTCGGTCAGGACCTGCGGATCGACCTGCCGACGGTCGGCCCCCGGACGATCCGCAACGCCCATGCCGCCGGCTGCGCGGGCCTCGCCCTCAGGGCGGGCCGGACGCTCGTCATCGACCGGGCCGCCACCGCGGCGGAGGCGGACCGCCTCGGTCTCTTCGTGATCGGCTTCGGGGAGGCCGCGTGAACGCCCTGCGGATCTGGCTCGTCGCGGGTGAGGATTCGGGCGACCAGCTCGGCGCCAAGCTGATGCGGGCGCTGCGAGACGCCGCGCCCGGCGTCACCTTCGGCGGGGTCGGCGGCGAAGCCATGGCGGGCGAGGGCTTCGCCTCGCTCTTCCCCCTCGATGACGTGGCGGTGATGGGCTACCTGCCCGTCCTTGCCCGCGCCCGAACCCTGTTGCGGCGGATCCGCGAGACCTCGGCGGACGTGGTGGCCGCCCGGCCCGATCTCCTCGTCATCATCGACAGCCCCGGCTTCACCCATGCCGTCGCCAAGCGTGTCCGCAAGGCCGCCCCCGGCATCCCCATCGTCGATTACGTCTCGCCCAGCGTCTGGGCATGGCGCCCGTGGCGGGCGAAGGGGATGCGGCCCTTCATCGATCACGTCCTCGCCCTGCTCCCCTTTGAGCCGGAGGCGCACCTGCGCCTCGGCGGCCCGCCCTGCACCTATGTCGGCCACCCGCTGATCGAGCGGCTGGACGACCTGCGCCCCGGCAAGGCCGAGACGGCCCGGCGGGAGGCATCCCCCTACCCCCTCGTGGTCCTGCCGGGCTCGCGCCGCTCCGAGTTCGAGCGCCTGATGCCGGTCTTCGGCGAGACGCTGGCGCGGGTCGCGGGGCGGACGCCCGTCGAGGCGATCCTGCCCGCCGTTCCCCGCCACCGGGCGCGGATCGAGGCGCTGGCGGCAGGCTGGCGGGTGCCGGTGCGAATCGTCTCCCGCGAGGGCGACAAGTACGCCGCCTTCCGCGGTGCGCGGGCAGCGCTGGCGGCCTCCGGCACGGTCACCCTCGAACTGGCGCTGGCGGGCGTTCCGACGGTGGTGGCCTACAAGGTGTCCCGGATCGAGGAGGTGATCGCCCGTCGATTGATCCAGGTGCCGAGCATCGTGCTGCCGAACCTGATCCTCGGCCGGAACGCCATGCCGGAATTCGTGCAGGCGGACTGCACCCCGGATCGGCTCGCCGCCTCTCTGGAGCCGCTCCTGCGCGGCGGGCCCGAGCGGGAGGCACAGCGCGCGGCGCTCGACCGGATGGACGAATTGACGATCCTTCCCGACGGCGCGACCCCGAGCCGGGCGGCGGCAGAGGTCGTCCTCGCGGTGCTGGCGAAGTCCGGCGCGCCGGCCGGCGGGACGTGACGTGGACGCACCGGGACCCGTCCGGGGGTGGTGCGCAGGCCACAAGGGGCGCGGCGCGGCACCGGCCGGGCGGGATCGGCCCCCAAGAAGCTTGACCGGCGGCGGAGCACGGGTCCAATGCTACCCCTCACGGCGGCGGTCGACGCCCGAATGGTTCGGGACGGCCCGTATGCGAGGGGGATGGCGGATCGTGCGGCGGCTTCCGCGTCTCGCCAGGGCTATCCGGGAAAAGGCCATTCCGGCCTGGGCGATCCCGGTGCTGACGGTGCCGCTCCTGGCCGGCTGCACCGCGACGAGCTTTTCCTACATCTCGAAGGTTTATGTCGGCCTGCCGTCGCAGGTCGTCACCATCGGCTGCAAGGAGCCGTACGAGGTGTACGACAACCGGCAGATCCGCCGGGTGCTCATCGTGTCGAATGCCCTGCGCGAGATCACCGGCTGCAACCTGAACGACCTGCGGATCGACCCCGATCCCGATGCGAGCCGCGTCGGCCGCTTCCGCGCAGCCGCCCGCGCCTACCTGGACGAGACCGTCCGGGAGGAGTGCCGGATCACCGGCGAGACGGTATTCGACGACATGAAGTCCGAGTTCGCCTATTCCTGCGCTGCGCCGATCGAGGCGCGGGGCACGAAGGTGCCACGCCTGCCCGGCCGCCGCCCCGGTTTCACGACGCAGTAGCCGCCCTCACAGGTCCGGGTGCGGGAAGGTCCGCTCCGCCGCATCCCCCGCGGCGGCCAGCAGGGCGCGGGCGAAGGCGCGGGCCTCGGCACGCTCCAGGATCACCGCGGCGGTGAGGGGGTGTCCGGCGAGGTCCGGCAGGGTCAGTTCGAGGCGGACCCCATCGGGCACGGCGCTCGCCTGCAGGCTCCACTGTCCCTCGCGTGTCGGCTGGTCGGCCATCGCGGCATTCTCCTGTGCATGAAATCCGCCGCAACGGCCGTCGCGTTCCTCACTGCCCCGCCACGGGCAACGGCTCAAGCCGGGTGCGGCTGCGGACCCGGCCCCGTCATCATCCCGACGTCACCGGCGGTCCTCGGTTGACGTCCCGGAAGGGATGATGTCTCCCCGGGGGGTCAACGGAGACGCTTCATGTCAGAGATTTGGTTTCGCGCCGGCGAGGCGACGGTCCTCGCGGCGGAGGGTCAATACACCGATGCCATGCCCGAGGTGCTGATCGGCTCGGTCCGGGGCCCCGTGGGTCAGGCCTTCGCCTCCATGATGGGTCAGGCCGTCGGCCATACCCGCATGTTCGTGGTGCGCGACCTGAACCAGCTGGTGCGTCCGGCAACGATGATGACCAGCAAGGTGACGATCCAGAGCGCCGACTATGTCGAGCTCCTCGGCGGCGTGGTCCAGGCGGCCACCGGCGATGCCATCGTCGATTGCATCATCGAGGGCATCCTCCCGAAGGAGGGCCTGGACGACCTGTGCATGATCATCATGATCTGGCTCGATATCCGCTGCGCGGACGACGACAACCTCGACCGCAAGGATCTCTACCGGACCAACTACGAGGCGACGAAGCTCGCCATCGCCCGTGCCCTCAAGGGCGAGCCCACCGTCGACGAGTTGATCGCCAACCGGAAGACGGTGAAGCACTACGCGCTGGAAGACATCATCGAGTATTGATCGATCCGCACCCGGCATTGCGGGCGACGCGACGCCGTCCGGCGCTCCGGGTCCTCTCGGACCCTGGCGCCGTTGCGGATGGCTTTGCTCCGCTCGCAAAGACGGCCTGACGCGCGGCGGCGGGACAGAACTCTACCACCCGTTGATCCGCGGCCAGACCGCGCCGAGGCGGCCGTCCTTCTCGATCACGTGGTAGCGGTCGTACTGCGCGGCGGTGGCGCAGGCGTGGTTGGGCAGGATGCGCAGGCGGGTGCCGAGCGGCAGGTCGGGCAGGGTCCCGCCGGAGCCCGGACGCAGGGCGACGACGCCGTGCTCCTGGTTGGCCTGGGCGACGATGAGATCGGGGATCGGCGTGCCGTCCCGGTCGCAGACAAGGCCGTAGCCCTGGTCCACCGCCTGTCCGGCCGTCCCCCGGTCGCGGGACATGGCCATCCAGCCCGCATCGGTGATGATCCAGCCCCGGTCGGGCCGGTGGCCGATCACGGTGGTGAGCACCGAGACGGCGATGTCGTCCACCGCGCAGGAGCCGATCCCGGCCTGAACGAGATCGCCGAACATGAATACGCCGGCCCGGACCTCGGTGACGCCGCCGAGGTCCCGGGCGTGGCGGGCAGTGGGGGTGGAGCCGACGCTCACGACCGGACACGGCCACCCCTCCCCGCGCAGGGTTCCGGCGGCCTGGAGCGCGGCGGCACGCTCCGCCTCCGCCGCGCGGACCAGGGAATTGGGATCGGACAGGCCGTAGCTGTCGCCCGCATGGAGCAGCACGCCCCGCAGGTCGGGATCGGACCCGAGGGCGCGGCCGATGGCGAGGAGAAGGTCGGCATCGTGGGGCTTCACGCCGGAGCGATGCCCGTCCGGATCGACCTCGATCATCACCGGCAGCCGTTCGCCGGTGGCGCTGCACCAGGCCGCGACCGCCTGCGCCTGCGCCACGGAATCGAGGATCACCGCGAGGTCGGCGCCCCACCGGCGCCGGATGGCCCCCACCCGGTCGAGCTTGTGGGGCGCGATCCCCACGGCGTAGGTCAGATCGGTGACGCCGCGCTCGGCGAAATACTCGGCCTCCTTAAGTGTTGAGACCGTGGCCGGCCCCTGCGGGCTCGTCATCGCCCGGCGGGCCACGTCGATGGACTTGGCGGTCTTGAGATGGGGCCGGAAGGCAACGCCGAGGGCGGCGAGACGGCCCCTCAGGCCGTCGAGGTTGGCAAGAAGCTTCGCCTCGTCGAGGAGGAGGCAGGGCGTATCGAGGGCGTCGAGCCCGGCCTTGGCTGCGGTCTTGTCAATCGTCATCGCGCCGTCGATCCCATCCGGTACGTTCGTCCCGTTGCTTTAGTCCGCCGCGCCTGCCGGCGGAACGGTATCGGGGCATATCAGCGGGCGTGGATTGTTCGCTTCCCCGCGCAAATTCCGATGGACGTTGCGATGGGCGTTCGTTCATAGAACGACAAAGAACGGCGGGGAGGACCGCATTTGGGACGTGACGTGATCCTGGCAACCCAAGGGTTGACCATGGAATTCAAAGGTTTTCGCGCCGTCAACAATGTCGCGCTGCAAGTGGAGCGGGGCACCATTCACGCCCTCATCGGCCCCAACGGGGCCGGTAAGACCACCTGTTTCAATCTCCTCACCAAGTTCCTGATCCCGACAGCGGGGACGATCCGCTACAAGGACAAGGACATCACCGGACTGAAGCCGGCCGACGTGGCGCGGCTCGGCCTCGTCCGGTCCTTCCAGATCTCGGCGGTGTTCCCGCACTTCACGGTGATGGAGAACGTGCGCATCGCCCTGCAGCGGCGCCGCCACGGCGACTCCTTCGATTTCTGGCGTCCCGAAAAGGCCCTGCGGGTGCTCAACGCCGAGGCGCTGGAACTCGTGGAGGCGGTGGGCCTGTCGGACTACGCCGAGATCCCCGCGGTGGAACTCTCCTACGGCCGCAAGCGCGCCCTGGAGATCGCGACGACGCTTGCCCTCGATCCCGAGATGCTCCTCCTCGACGAGCCGATGGCCGGCATGGGTCACGAGGACGTGGACCGCACCGCCGAGCTGATCCGCCGGGTGGGGAAGGACCGCACGATCCTCATGGTCGAGCACAACCTCTCCGTGGTGGCCTCCCTCTCGGACCGCATCACCGTGCTTGCCCGCGGGCAGGTGCTCGCCGAAGGCGACTACGCCACCGTGTCCAAGGACCCGCGCGTGGTCGAGGCTTATATCGGGTCGGGTCATGCCTGAGGCTGCGCAGAAACTGTCTCCGGCCGCCGCCACGGCGCCCCTCCTCGCGGTGCGCGGGTTGCAAGGCTGGTACGGCGAGAGCCACGTGCTGCACGGCATCGACATCGATGTCCGCGCGGGCGAGGTGGTGACGCTCCTCGGCCGCAACGGTGCCGGCAAGACCACGACGCTCCGCGCGATCATCGGCATCCTCGGCCGTCGGCAGGGCTCCATCACCTACGAGGGCGTCGAGACCATCGGCATGGCCTCGCGCAAGATCGCCAAGCTCGGCCTCGGCTACGTGCCGGAGGAGCGGGGCATCTTCTCGTCCCTGTCGGTGCAGGAGAATCTGATGCTGCCGCCGCGGGTGAAGCCCGGCGGCATGACCGTCGCCGAGATCCACACCCTGTTCCCGAACCTCAAGGAGCGGGCGGGGAGCCAGGGCACCAAGCTGTCGGGCGGCGAGCAGCAGATGCTGGCGATCGGCCGCATCCTGCGGACGGGGGCGAAGACGATCCTCCTCGACGAGCCGACCGAGGGCCTCGCCCCGGTGATCGTCCAGCAGATCGGGCGGACGATCCAGAAGCTGAAGACGCAAGGGTACACCATCGTCCTCGTGGAGCAGAACTTTCGCTTCGCGCAGACCTTGGCCGACCGGCACTTCGTGATCGAGCAGGGGCGGGTCGTGGACCAGATCCCGAATGCCGACCTCGACGCGAACATCGACAAGCTTCACACCTATCTCGGCGTCTGACCGGGGCGGGACTTCCCTCTGTTCTCATGGCGCCGCGACGATGGAGCGGGGCCACCAAGGAGTCGAACGCATGAACGGACGTTTCCCGGTTGCCGCGGTCGCGGGCGCCCTCCTGGCCGGCGCCGCGCTGATCGCGCCGGCCTCCGCCCAGACGGCGGTGAAGATCGGCGTCCTCGGCGACCGCTCGGGCGCCTATTCCGACATCAGCGGCGAGGGCTCGGTCGTCGCCGCTCGCCTCGCCGTCGAGGATTTCAAGCCCGAGAGCCACGGGCTGAAGGTCGAGATCGTCTCGGCCGACCACCAGAACAAGCCCGATGTCGGCGCGGCCATCGCCCGGCAGTGGTACGACCGCGACAACGTCGACATGATCACCGACGGCGTCACCTCCTCCGTCGCCCTGGCGATCAGCCAGGTCACCAAGGAGAAGAACAAGGTCTTCATCGACACGGGCGCCGGCACCGCCGACCTCACGGGCTCGCAGTGCAGCCCGAACACCATCCACTGGGTCTACGACACGGTGGCGCTCGCCAACGGCACAGGCGGCGCGATGGTGAAGCGCGGCGGCAACACGTGGTTTTTCCTCACCGCCGACTACGTGTTCGGCCAGACGCTCCAGCGCGACACCACCAAGGTCATCGAAAAGAATGGCGGCAAGGTCGTCGGCTCGGTGAAGACGCCCTTCCCCACCGCCGACTTCTCCTCCTTCCTGCTCCAGGCCCAGGGGTCCGGCGCGAAGGTGATCGGCCTCGCCAACGCGGGCGCGGACACGATCAACTCGATCAAGCAGGCGGGCGAGTTCGGCATCACCGAGGGCGGCCAGTCGCTCGCCGGCCTCCTCGTCTTCTCCTCCGACGTGCATTCGCTCGGCACCAAGGTCGCCCAGGGCCTCGTGCTGACGGAGCCGTTCTACTGGGACCTGAACGACCAGACCCGCGCCTTCTCAGACCGCTTCAGCAAGCAGATGAAGGGCGGCTCCAAGCCGACCTCCAACCATGCCGGCGTCTACTCGGACGTGCTGCATTACCTGAAGGCCGTGGCCGAGCTGAAGTCGACCGCGGACGGCGTCGCCACCGTGAACAAGATGAAGGCCATGCCGACGGACGATCCGCTGTTCGGCAAGGGCGTGGTGCGGGCCGACGGCCGCAAGATCCACGACATGTACCTGTTCGAGGTCAAGAAGCCCTCCGAGTCGAAGGGCGAATGGGACCTGTACAAGAAGCTCGAGACCATCCCCGGCGACCAGGTCTTCCGCCCGCTCGGCGAAGGCGGCTGCCCGCTGGTGAAGGGCTGAGTGCGTAGGCGTCTGGGAGGCCAGCCATGACCACGATTTTCGGCGTGCCGACCCAGGCGCTGTTCGGCCAGTTGCTGCTCGGGCTGATCAACGGGTCGTTTTACGCGATCCTCTCGCTCGGGCTGGCGATCATCTTCGGCTTGTTGAACATCATCAACTTCGCCCACGGCGCGCTCTACATGATGGGCGCGTTCGTGGCCTGGATGCTGCTCACCTATTTCGGACTCGGCTACTGGTGGGCGCTTGGGCTGGCGCCCCTGGTGGTCGGCGTGTTCGGCGTCATCCTCGAACGGGTCCTGATCGCGCGACTCTACAAGCTCGACCACCTCTACGGCCTGCTCCTGACCTTCGGCCTCGCGCTGATCATCCAGGGGCTGTTCCGCAACCAGTACGGCGTGTCGGGCCTGCCCTACGCCATCCCGGCGGAACTCGCGGGCGGCCAGCGCCTGCCCTTCATGTTCCTGCCGAACTACCGGGCCTGGGTCGTCGTCGCGTCGCTTGCGGTGTGCATCGCCACCTGGCTGGTGATCGAGAAAACCAAGCTCGGCGCCTATCTGCGGGCCGCCACCGAGAACCCGACCCTGGTCCAGGCCTTCGGCGTGAACGTGCCCCTGTTCCTCACGCTGACCTACGGGTTCGGCGTGGCGCTGGCGGGCTTCGCCGGCGTGCTCGCGGCGCCGATCTACTCGGTGAACCCGAACATGGGTGCCGACATCATCATCGTGGTCTTCGCCGTCGTGGTGATCGGCGGCATGGGCTCGATCATCGGCTCGGTCATCACGGGCTTCGCGCTGGGACTCGTCGAGGGCCTGACCAAGGTGTTCTACCCGGAAGCGTCCTCGACGGTGATCTTCGTGATCATGGTCCTCGTGCTCCTCGTCAAACCCGCCGGCCTGTTCGGGCGCACGGCCTGATCGCGATCTGAGGCATTCCCATGGCCGACACCGCCGCCCTCGACGCCGCCCCGATCGCGGCCGCCCTGCCCGAGAGCCGGGACGACAAGGCGCTCCAGCGCAAGATCTTCGTCGGCATCGCGGTGCTGCTGGTCGCGGCTCCGATGGTGCTCTACCCCGTCTACCTGATGAAGGTGCTGTGCTTCGCGCTGTTCGCGCTGGCCTTCAACCTGCTCCTCGGCTACGGCGGCCTGCTCTCCTTCGGCCATGCGGCCTATTTCGGCATGGCGAGCTACCTCTCGGCCTACGGTGCCAAGGTCTGGGGCTTCAGCCCCGAGGTGGCGATCCTGCTGGGCACCCTCACCGCCGCCCTGCTCGGCCTCGTCTTCGGCGCGCTGGCGATCCGGCGGCAGGGCATCTACTTCTCGATGATCACCCTGGCCCTCGCGCAGATGGCGTTCTTCTTCGCCCTCCAGGCGAAGTTCACGGGCGGCGAGGACGGCATCCAGGCGGTGCCACGGGGCAACCTGTTCGGCGCGATCAGCCTCGCCGACGACCGGACGATGTATGCCCTCGTCGCGGTGATCTTCTTCTTCGGGATGCTCGCGATCTACCGCATCATCCACTCGCCCTTCGGGCAGGTGCTGAAGGCGATCCGCGATAACGAGAGCCGCGCCGTCTCGCTGGGTTACCGGGTGAACCAGTACAAGCTCGCCGTCTTCGTCCTGTCCGCGACGCTGGCGGGCCTCGCGGGCGCCACCAAGGCCATCGTGTTCCAGTTGGCCTCCCTCACCGACGTCCACTGGTCGATGTCGGGCGAGGTGGTGCTGATGACCCTCGTCGGCGGCATGGGCACCGTGTTCGGGCCCATCGTCGGCGCGCTGGTGATCGTCACCATGGAAACCTACCTCGCGCAGTTCGGCGCCTGGGTGACGGTGATCCAGGGCTGCGTCTTCGTGCTGTGCGTGCTCCTGTTCCGCGAAGGCGTCGTCGGCCTCATCGCCCGGAAGCTGCGCAGGCCTCTTTGATGGATGGCGGGCGGCGCCGGGATGGCGCCGCCGCCCCTCTTCCCTCGCCCCTCATTCGCTCCCTATCGACCGACCGCCGCTTGACGCGTGAGCACCCCGCCCTACCTGCCGAGCATAATGGCCAAGCTTTGAGCAAACGCTGGTGTTGCTTCGAAGCATCGCAGTAGAGTTCTCACACTCTCGAATTCTGTTCTGGCCTCGCCCGTGACTAGTTATGGCAGCGCGATAGACCGGCCGGATACCATTCGTTAACCAATCGATCTCCATCATCCCGGCATCAGTCGATGGGTGTCGAGATGTCCCGGACTTCTGCCTTCAGCATTGACGATCCCGCCCTGGATTGCCCGGTTTCGCCGGAGGCCGTCGGGCGCTTGGCCAAGGCCGATCCACGGGCGGTCAAGGAGCTCGTGGACGGCATTCCCGAATCGACGCGCGCCCGCCTCGCGGTCTGGCTGTACGGCCGCAGCCACACCCACGAGATCGGGGTGCGCGTCGCGGAGACCTGCGACGGCACGAGCCTGCGCCGGGCGGGCGGCCTGATCGGCAACGCCCTCTACGACCTCTCCCGCCGCCCCTACACGGCGCCGACCCACGGCACGCGCGCCACGGGCCCGGCCCGGATCAGCCTCGGCGGCACGCGGCGCAGCGCGTAACACACACCCTTCTCCGCCGACGCGGAGATGGCGCTGGAGCGGCGGTCCCGCTCCGGCTACCGTGCCGGGGCATGTCCACCGCCCCGCATTCGATCCGCCGCCTCGACCCGGTCCTCGTCGACCGCATCGCGGCGGGCGAGGTGGTCGAGCGTCCCGCATCGGCGACGAAGGAACTCGTCGAGAACGCCATCGACGCGGGCGCGCGGTCCGTCGAGATCACGATCGAGGGCGGCGGCAAGCGCCTGATCCGCGTCGTCGATGACGGGCGCGGCATGGGGCCCGACGACCTCGCCCTCGCGGTCGAGCGGCATGCCACCTCGAAATTGCCCGACGGCGACCTGTCGCGCATCGCCACCCTCGGCTTCCGGGGCGAGGCCCTCCCCTCCATCGGCGCGGTCTCGCGCCTGTCGATCACCTCGCGGCCCGACGGCGCGGCGGCCGGCGCGAGCCTCGTGGTCGATGCCGGGCGCAAGGGCGAGGTCATGCCCGCCGCCGGTGCACGGGGCACGCGGATCGAGGTGACGGACCTCTTCGCGGCGACGCCTGCCCGCCTGAAGTTCCTGAAATCGGACCGCGCCGAGACGGCGGCGGTGGGGGAGATCGTCCGCCGCCTCGCCGCCGCGCATCCGCAGATCCGCTTCTCCCTGCGTACGGAAGCCGGCCAGTCCCTCATCCTCCCCGCCGAGGAGGGCGAGGATCCGCTGCTGCGCCGCCTCGCCGGCGTGCTGGGGCCGGATTTCCCGGCCAATGCCCTGCCGGTCCACCTCGAACGCGAGGGCTTCGCCGTCAGCGGCCATGCCGGGTTGCCGACCTACCACCGGGGCACGGGGGCCTACGTCCACATGGTGGTCAACGGGCGCCCCGTGCGCGACCGGCTGCTGCTGGGCGCGGTGAAGGGCGCCTATGCCGACACGCTGTCCTCCGACCGTCATCCGGTGCTCGGCCTCGTCATCGCCTGCGCGCCCGACCAAGTGGACGTAAACGTCCATCCGGCCAAGACCGAGGTTCGCTTCCGCGAACCCGGCCTCGTGCGCGCCCTGGTGGTGAGCGCGATCCACGATGCCCTGCGCCGCGGCGGCGCCCGCTCCGCGACGACCGGCGGCTCGGCCACCCTCGACGCCCTGCGGCCCACCGCCTACGCGTCCTCCACCCCGGGCCTCAGGCGCCACACGGGCTTTGCCGCCCCCGGCCTGTTCCAGGCGCCGCCGCCGGTAGCGAGGGACTATCCCTCCCTCGCCGCCCCGGCGGGATACGCCCCGCCACGCCCCTCAGGCCCGTCCTTCGCCTTCGGCGAGGCGCCGCAGGCGGCCTACGATCCGGCCCCTGCCCTGCCGCCCCAGGCCGCCCCCGGCGCAGCCATGGACGATGGGCGGGAGGAGGAGCGTGAGCAGCATCCGCTGGGCGCGGCACGGGCGCAGATCCACGGGACCTATATCCTCGCCCAGACCCGAGACGGCCTCGTCATCGTGGACCAGCACGCGGCCCACGAACGCCTCGTCTACGAGAGGCTGAAAGCGCAGCGCGCGGCGGGCGGAATCGCCCGCCAGGGCCTGCTCATCCCCGATGTGGTGGAGATGGAGCCGGACGCCGCCGAGCGCCTCTGCGCCTGCGCCGCCGACCTCGAACGGCTGGGCCTCGCCCTCGAACCCTTCGGGCCGGGGGCGGTGCTGATCCGCGAGATCCCCGCCTTGCTCATCGGCGCCAGCATCCGCGACCTCGTCACGGACATCCTCGACGCCCTCGACGCGAGCGGCCTGGAGGACGGCGCCGCCCCGGCCACGGAGACCGGCCCCCTCGGCCGACGCCTCGACGCTGTGCTGTCCCGCATGAGCTGCCACGGCTCTGTCCGCGCCGGCCGCCGCCTGCGGCCCGAGGAGATGAACGCCCTCCTGCGCGAGATGGAGGAGACGCCCAATTCCGGCCAGTGCAACCACGGGCGTCCGACCTCGGTGGAGCTGAAGCTCGCCGACATCGAGCGACTGTTCGGGCGGCGGTGAAGCCGCAACCCGTCATCGTGGGCCAGAACCGAAGCAAGTCCGGGACGCGCGACGCCCCCAAGGATCTGGCTGCTCAGGTTCCGGCGACCCATGGAGCCCTCCCCGTCCTTGCGAGCGGAGCGAAGCGATCCAGGGATGCGCCACGTTCGGAAACGGCCCGGTGCCCCGGATCGCTTCGCTCGCAAGGACGGAGGGGGCGACGACCTTTTCGGTCGGGCACTGAGACCGCGCCCCCGCCGGGGATCGTCTCGCTGCCTTCGCAGGGACCGGGAAGGAATGCCGGTGAGGACCGGCAAACCTTCCCTCATCCTCACTTGTCGTACTTGATGTAGGCGAAGCGCGGATCGGTGGGGGTGCCCTCAAGGCCCTGCCCCTCCTGGCCCGGCTGCCAGGACACGACCTCCTCGATCTTCTTCGCCAGGGCGAAATCCTTGTCGGTGATGCCCTTGGCGGCGTGATTCATCAACCGCACCTCGACCCAGGCATAGGAGGCCGTGATGTCGGGGTGGTGCCACGCGGCCTCGGCGAGATGGCCGACGGTGTTGATCACCATCAGCGTGCCCTTCCAGCCCGCCGTCTTGTAGGTGCGGCGGATCCACCCGTCCTCCAGCCGCCATGCCGGCAACTCGGCCTTGAGCCGCGCCTCGATCGCCGCCTCGTCCATCGCCGTTTCCCGCCGCTCGGTCATGGAAGTCCCTCCTCGTTGAACGATGTTCGCCGTTGTGGGGCGGCCCCGGCGCGGGACAAGGCGGCAGTGCCTCCAGAGCGAGGCATCGGGCGATTTTCCGGTTTGGCCGGCCATGCGCACCGTGATTGGTGCGGAGGCACACGATGGGCCGTGGACGGGTCCCGTGCCGCGCCCTATGACCTTTTGGCAATGGCGCTCGTGCACGGCGGCGCTCAAGGCTCGGCGTTCCACCCCGCGCGACGGCGGGGCGAAGCGGACAGGGCGGAACGATCAAGCGGCCGGACCACCGGCGGAGGGAAGGCTCATGCTGTCACGGCGCGCGATGCTCGCCGCCGGCCTGCTCGGCGGCCTCGCGACCCGCTCTGCCCGAGCGGCCGACCTCCCGACGATCAAGCTCGGCTCCCTGCCCTTCGGCACCTCCACCTGGGAGGCGGCGGTCATCAAGGCGCGCGGCCTCGACACGGCCAACGGCTTCACCCTGCAGGCGACGAAGCTCGCCGGCAACGACGCGGCCCGGATCAGCTTCGTCGGCGGCCAGGTCGACACCATCATCGGCGACCTGCTCTGGGCCTCCCGCCTCGGCAACGAGGGCCAGGCCCTGCGCTTCATTCCCTACTCGACCTCCGAGGGCGCGGTGATGGTGCCCGCCGACAGCCCGATCAAGACCCTGAAGGACTTGGCGGGCAAGAAGCTCGGCGTCTCCGGCGGCCCCCTCGACAAGAACTGGCTGCTCCTCAAGGCCCAGGCCAAGGACGCCGCCGGCATCGATCTGGAGCGCGAGGCCGAGATCGCCTACGGCGCGCCGCCCCTCATCACCCTCAAGCTGGAACAGGGCGCCCTCGACGCCGCCCTCACCTACTGGACCTACTGCGCCCGCCTTGAGCCCAAGGGCTTCCGTCGCCTGGTCCGCGCCGAGGACATCATGCGGGCGCTGGGCACGAGCGGCGACGTCTCCCTCATCGGCTACCTGTTCCACGCCGCCACGGTGGCGGAAAAGCCCGCTGCGGTCGGCGGGTTCTACCGCGCCTCGCGCGCCGCCAAGGACATGCTGGCGAGCGACCCCACCACGTGGACCATCGTCCGCCCGCTGATGGACGCCCCCGACGACGCGACCTTCGAGGCGCTGAAGCGGGAGTTCCTGGCGGGAACTCCGCAGCGGTCCCTGGCGGTGGAGCGCGCCGACGCGGGCAAGCTCTACGCCGTGCTGGCGAAGCTCGGGGGCGAGCGGCTCGTCGGCACGGGGAGCGGCCTGCCGCCCGACCTCTATTACGACGGCTCCCGCGATGGGTGAGACCCCCGCACCGGCGGCGGCGTGCTGGCCCGCGTGCTGACCCGCCTCGTTTCCATCGCGATCCTCGTCGCCGCGTGGCAGGCCGCCGCGTGGGAGGCGCAATCTCGCCTCCTGCCCGCCCCCATGGCCGTGCTGGGCTTCATCGTGGCCGAGGCGAAGCGGGGCGACCTGCAGTACAACGTCGGCATTACGCTCCTGCGGGTCGCCATCGCCTTCGTCATCGCGATGGGCCTCGGCGTCGTCCTCGGCGTGGCGCTCGGCCGGTCCCGCAAGGTCGATCTCGCCCTCGACACGCCCCTGCTCGTCCTCCTCAACACGCCCGCCCTGGTCATCACCGTGCTGGCCTATGTCTGGGTCGGGCTCACCGACGCGGCGGCGATCCTCGCCGTGGTGCTGAACAAGCTGCCGAACGTCGCCGTGATCGTCCGCGAGGGCGCCCGCAACCTCGATCCCGGCCTGGAGGAGATGGCCCGCGCCTATCGCCTCGACCGCTGGACCTGGGTGCGGGACATCCTCGTGCCGCAGCTTCAGCCCTACGTCGTGGCCGCCGCGCGCTCGGGGCTGTCGCTCGCCTGGAAGATCGTGCTGGTGGTGGAGTTGCTCGGGCGGCCGGACGGCGTCGGCTTCGCCATCAATTTCTACTTCATCCAGAGCACCGACGTGGCAGCCATCATCGGCTACAGCCTCGTCTTCATGACGGTGATGATCGGCATCGACGTGCTCCTGTTCCAACGGTTGGAGGCCCATGTCCGCCGTTGGCGCTGAGCCCCCCGCCGCTGGCGCTGAGCCACCCGCCGCCGGCCGGGCGACGGTCCTGCGGGTCGCCATCGCCGGCAAGACCTACCGGCCGAAGGGCGCGGAGCCCGTCGAGGCGGTGCGCGGCCTGTCCTTCACGGTCGCGGAGGGCGAGATCGCCTGCCTGATCGGCCCCTCGGGCGCCGGCAAGAGCACGACCCTGCGCATCCTGCTCGGCCTCGATCAGGACTTCACCGGCGAGGTCTCCGGGGCCGGGGAGGCCGGCATCGTGTTCCAGGAACCGCGCCTGCTGCCCTGGCGGAGCGTGGAGCACAACGTGCGCCTCGGCCTCCCCCGGCGCGACCGGGGGCGCGACCTCGACGCCCTGTTCGAACGCCTCGGGCTAACGCCGTGGCGGCGGCGCTTCCCCAACGCCCTGTCCCTGGGGATGCAGCGCCGGGTATCCCTCGCCCGGGCGCTGGCCGCCGGACCGCGCGTCCTCGTGCTGGACGAGCCCTTCGTTTCCCTCGACGACACGGCGGCGGCGGAGCTGCGCGGCCTCGTCGTCGATACGGTGGATCTGTCCCGGATGAGCGTCCTGATGGTGACGCACAACGTCGCCGAGGCCATCGCGGTGGCGGACCGGCTGCTCCTCGTCTCGCGGCGCCCGGCGAGCCTCGTCGCCGACATCGCCCTCGACCGGCCCCGCCGCGCCCGCGACCGCGCCTGGGCCGACGCCACCCGCGCCGACCTCGCCGCGCGCTACCCCGAGGTCATCGCCGAATAGGAACGCCGCGCGGATCTCAGTTGGCCCGCGCCTCCACGTCGAGCCGGTCCAGCACGGCGCCGGGCGAGCGGGCGGTGCCGATGTCGATGAAGCCGAGGCCGGTCGGCTCCTTGGCCTTGGCCCGCAGGGTCAGCTTGCCGGGGTTCACCACGAACTGGCCCATCGCCGCGCCGATCTCCTTCGCCGCCGGGCCGTTGCCGAGGATGACGGGCACGCCGAGGACGCTCGCCGTGACGTATTCCTTGCGCAGCTCGTCGGGTTTGAGGCTCAGGTCCTTGGCCTGCGCCGCCAGGAACCGCTCGAACAGGCCGCTGTTCTCGACGGTGACATCGAGGGCCCGCGCCGAGCCGGAGAACATGAGCATGGTCTGGGCCGGGACGCTGCCGGAGAACAGCTCCGGCCCGATCCCGCCGAACTGGCCCGTGACCTTCACCCGGCCGATGTCCCGGCCGGACACGCTGACCTCGTTCAGGGTCACGGTGCGGGCGCTCTCGTCCCAGGCCGCGTCGGCGGCGACGTCGAGGTCGAGGTCGCCGTAGCCGTAGGCGGGCAAGGCGCCGATCAGCGGCTGCCCGGCGACGAGGCTCGCCGGCAGCGACAGGCCGGTCAGCGACAGGCGCGTCGAGCCCGGCGCGCCCGCGCCCGCCGGAACGGGCCCGAGGGAGGCTTCGCGCAGGGTGATCCGGTTGGTCGGCGGCGGCACCACCGCGAGGGGATCGCCCGCCTTCACGTCCGGGCGCGTCTCCACGACGCGCGATTTCACGAGGGGCCGCGCGGCGGCGTCCGCCTGCTTCTGGCTGGGCGTTTCGAGGGCGCCGCGCTTGGCGGGCGGCGGGTCGTCGGGCAGGTCGGTGACGAGATCCGTCAGGGTCAGCGTGCCGAGCCCGGCGGCGAGGTCGCGCATCTCCGACACCGAGGGGGTGCCGTCGGGATCGGCCGCGATCCGGCGCAGGGCGGCGATGAAGGGCGCCATGGCGGTGCCCGCAAGGCGGACCTTGCCGAGATGGGTCCGGGTGGCGCCGCCCGAAACGGTGAGGTCGTCGAGGGTGAGACCGGCCTCCGGCCCGCCCGAGGCGAAACCGATTCGCCCGATCTCGGTGAGGACCGGCGTGCCGCGCGACGAATCGCTGACGCTGAGGCTGCGCAGATCGAAGCCCCCGATGGCCGTGGCCGCCAGAAGGTCGGCGCCGGCCGACAGCGCGCCGCGCTTGACGGCCGGATCGGCCGCGGGGTCGGCACCCGGTGCCGCGATGTTGTCCAGTGCGCCATTCCAGCCGCCGGGCACCTGCCGGGCACCGATGTCCCGCCCATCGAACCGGGCGATCTTCACCGTCGTGCCGCGCTCGTAGGTGAAGGCGATGTCGGAAACCTGGAGCGACCCGTAGATCGGCAGGACCGGCCCCTTGCCGTCGCCCGCCTCGGCCGCGAGGCGGGCGAGCGCGGTGAGATCCACGTCGGTGATGCGGAGCGCGCCGTAGGTGCCGCCGCCCTTGGAGGCGGGATCGGGACTCCCGATGGTGAGGGTGGCTCCGGCGGCGACCAGTTCGCCGATCTTCCCCGCCCGGACGTTGCGCGCCATCACCTCCCGATAGGTGGTGGTCTGGCGGGTCTCCTTCGGGCCTGCGTAATCCGCGACGAGGACCGGGGCGGTGAGGCTCGACGCATCCAGCCGCGCGAGGCGGGCCGCCCAGGGCTCCGGCGATCCGGCGCGGAAGATCGCCGCCAGATCGTCCCGCGAGAGGCGCGTGCCGCTCGCCACGAGTTTCGGGATCCGCACGGTGGTCCCGCCGAGGGGGAAGGTCACGTCCGTGAGCGTGACGTCCTGAACGGCGGCGGCGCCCTCTTGCGCTATGACCGGAACGGTGACGACCGGCCCCGTCGCCAGGGCGAGGCCCAAGGTGGAGGCCACGGCGAGGGTTCTGGCTGCGAGAACCGTCCGAGGACGACGAGCCGCCGGGAAGATCATCAACTATTCCGGGTTGAAAGGCGAGAATACCGCTTTGGGTTGCCGTGTCCGGCGCTCCCAGACAATCCCGGGATGGTGGCGCGAGCGTGGCGGACGAGGGATGTCGCCCCCGTGCAACGCTCGCGTCGCCTCGCGTCCTACAGGGAGAAGGACGTGCCGCAGCCGCAGGAGGCGGTGGCGAGCGGGTTCTCGATCTTGAAGGACTGACCGATCAGGTCGTTCACGAAGTCGATGGTCGAGCCCGCCATGTATTGGACCGAGACCGGATCGACCACCACCGTCGCCCCGTCCCGCTCGATGGCGATGTCCTGCGCCTCGCGGTCGCGGGCGATGTCGAACGAGTAGGAGAAGCCCGAACAGCCGCCGCCGTTCACGCTGATGCGCAGGAGGGAGCCGGGGGGCTCGTCCCCCATGATCTCGTTGATGCGCTTGGCGGCGCGGGGGGTCAGGGTGATATCGGACATGGCTTCGGTTTCGGTCTCGGCCACAGGAACAACCGCGGCGGGCGAACGGAGCGATTGCGCCGGGCCCTCGCCGCTCCAAGATATGGGCGCCGCGGTCGCGCTGCAATGCGCCCGTCCGGAGCGGCGACGGATCATCGTCGCACCGCGCAGTCTCGCGGCAACCGGTATCCCGGTCGTCGGACTGCGCTGGAGAGGAGCGAGCGTGAGCGAAGGCAGACGGAGCAACGGCGAGCGCTGGCGGGCGCCTTACGCGACGGATCCCGCCGCCACCCGGGGTCGCCTCATCCCCGAGCCGGGCTCGCCCACCCGGAGCGACTTCCAGCGCGACCGCGACCGGATCATCCATTCCACCGCCTTCCGGCGCCTCAAGCACAAGACCCAGGTCTTCGTGCACCACGAGGGCGACCACTACCGCACGCGCCTGACCCACTCCCTCGAAGTCTCGCAGATCGCCCGGGCGCTGGCGCGAGCGCTGGGGCTGGACGAGGACCTCGCGGAGGCGCTGGCCCTGTCCCACGACCTCGGCCACACCTGCTTCGGCCATACCGGCGAGGATGCCCTGGACGCCTGCATGGCGCCCCATGGCGGGTTCGACCACAACGCCCAGACCCTGCGCATCGTCACCCGTCTGGAGCGCCGCTACGCCACCTTCGACGGGCTGAACCTGACCTGGGAGACGCTGGAAGGCTTGGTGAAGCACAACGGGCCCCTCCTCACGCCGGCGGGCGCGCCGACGCCGCGCTATGCCGCCCGGGGCATCCCCGCCGCGATCCTGGAATACGACGCGGTCCATCCCCTCGACCTCGCCGCCCATGCGGGACCGGAGGCGCAGGCGGCGGCGCTGGCCGACGACATCGCCTACGCCGCCCACGATCTCGACGACGGGCTGCGGGCGGGTCTGTTCGACCTTGCCGACCTGCGGGAGGTGCCCTTCCTCGCCGGACTCCTCGACGAGATCGAGCGCCTTCATCCGGGGCTCGAATCCGCGCGCGTCGTCCACGAGTTGGCCCGCCGGGTCATCACCCGCTTCGTGGAGGACGTGATCCGCGAGAGCGAGCGGCGGATCGCGCTGCTCGCCCCGGCCAGCGTCGCCGACATCCACGCCGCCGGGGCACCGGTGGTCGCCTTCTCGCCGGCCATCGAGGCCGCCGACGCCGAGGTGATGCGCTTCCTTTGGAAACGGATGTATCGCGACGCGAGCGTCGTCGCCGTGCGGGAGAAGGCGGCGGCCATCGTCACCGATCTCTTCGGTGCCTTCACCGCCGACCCGAAGCGGATGCCGGAGGAGTGGAGCGTCGGCCTGGAAGAAGCCTCCGCCTCCAGGATCGCCCGCCGGGTCGCGGACTACATCGCCGGCATGACCGACACCTACGCGGTGCTCGCCCACCGCAAGCTCTACGCCGTCACGCCGGATCTCATGCCCTCGCCGCCGAGCCGGGGGCTGCCGCTGACGGAGCCTTAGCGCCCTCATTGCAGGCGCCTCCGCCGTCCTCGCGAGCGAAAGCGCAGCGATCCAGTGGCGGGGGGCCGCTCTCCGACTCCGGCGCATCCGGGCATCGCTGCGCTTTCGCTCGCAATGACGGAGAGAAACCCGGGAAGCTTCCCGTAAGCCCAGGGATGGTGTAGCGCGATCCGCTTGCCCCCAGACCGAACCCCATCCATGACCAGTCCCGCCCCGAGCCGCATCGCCAACGCCTTCGCCAAGGCGCGTTCCGAGAACCGGGCCGCCCTCGTCACCTACGTGATGGCCGGCGATCCCGATCCGGAGACCTCGCTGGAGATGCTGCGCGCCCTGCCCAAGGCGGGCGCCGACATCCTCGAATTCGGGATGCCCTTTACGGACCCGATGGCCGACGGGCCGGCGATCCAGGCGGCGGGCCTGCGGGCGCTGAAGGGCGGACAGGGCGTGGCGCGCACCCTCGATCTCGTGCGCCGCTTCCGCGCGGAGAACGACACCACGCCGATCGTGCTGATGGGCTACTTCAACCCGGTCCACACCTACGGCGTCGACCGCTTCCTTACCGACGCGGTGGAAGCGGGCGTCGACGGGTTGATCGTGGTCGATCTGCCGCCGGAGGAGGATTCGGAGCTCTGCCTGCCCGCCCTGGAGCGGGGCCTCGCCTTCATCCGCCTCGCCACGCCGACCACCGACGACAAGCGCCTGCCGGCCGTCCTCGCGAACACGGCGGGCTTCGTCTACTATGTCTCGATCACCGGCATCACCGGCACGGCGACCCCGGATTTCGGCCGCGTGGCCGAGGCGGTGGACCGCATCCGCCGCCATACCGACCTGCCGATCGTCGTCGGCTTCGGCGTGAAGACCGGCGCCCACGCGGCGGCCATCGCCAAGGGCGCCGACGGCGTCGTGGTCGGCTCCGCTCTGGTGGACACGCTGTTCCGCACCCTCGACGGCGAGGGGCGGGCGACGGATCGATCCGTCCCGGCCGTGACGGCCCTGGTGCGGGAACTGGCCGAGGGCATCCGCTCGGCAAACCGGACCTGAACCCCCACTTCATCCACGGCGCCCCGGCGCCGACCCGAACGACGCAGGCGCATCAGCATGGTCGAACCGATGAACTGGATCTCGGAGGTCGTGCGCCCCCGGATCAAGACCCTGTTCAAGCGCGAGACCCCGGAGAACCTCTGGGTCAAGTGCCCCGACACCGGCCAGATGGTCTTCCATAAGGAAGTCGAGGCCAATTCCTGGGTGATTCCCGGCTCCGAGCACCATCTCAAGATGAGCGCCCCGGCGCGCCTCAAGATGATGTTCGACGGCGGCACCTGGATCGACGTGGCGCTGCCCGAGGTGGCGACCGACCCGCTGAAGTTCCGCGACGAGAAGCGCTACGTCGATCGCCTCAAGGACGCCCGCGCCAAGACCGGCCTGCAGGACGCGTTCAAGATCGGCTTCGGCCGGGTCGGCGGCATCCCGATGACCGTGGCCGCGCAGGAATTCGGCTTCATGGCCGGCTCCCTCGGCATGGCGGCGGGCGAGGCCTTCGTGCGCGGGGCGCAGACCGCCCTCGACAAGAAGACCCCCTACATCCTGTTCGCGGCCTCCGGCGGCGCCCGGATGCAGGAGGGCATCCTGTCCCTGATGCAGATGCCGCGCACCACGGTGGCCGTGCGCCGCCTGCGCGAGGCGCGCCTGCCTTACATCGTGGTGCTGACGAACCCGACGACGGGCGGCGTTACCGCCTCCTACGCCATGCTCGGCGACGTCCACCTCGCCGAGCCGGGGGCGCTGATCTGCTTCGCCGGTCCCCGGGTGATCGAGCAGACGATCCGCGAGAAGCTGCCCGACGGCTTCCAGCGGGCCGAGTACCTGCGGGAGCACGGGATGGTCGATCAGGTGGTCCATCGCCACCAGCTCAAGGAGACGATCACCCGCATCTGCGGCCTGCTCATGCAGGTACCTGTCACGGCTCCCGCCGCAGAGCCGGTCCCCGAAGTGGCCTGAGGCGCGATGGACTCCTCCGACGCCCTGCTGGCGCGCTTCCTCGCGCTGCATCCGCGCACGATCGATCTTTCGCTAGGGCGGATCGAGCGGCTGCTCGCGCGTCTGAACCACCCGGAGCGGCGGCTGCCCCCGGTGATCCACGTCGCCGGGACCAACGGCAAGGGCTCGACCATCGCCTTCATGCGGTCGATCCTGGAGGCGGGCGGACTCGCGGCCCATGTCTACACCTCGCCCCACCTCGTGCGCTTCCACGAGCGGATCCGTCTCGGCGCTATCGGCGGCGGGCGCTACGTGGACGAGGAGGTGCTGGCCAACGCCTTCAAGCGCTGCGAGGCGGCGAATGACGGCGAGCCCATCACCGTGTTCGAGATCACCACAGCGGCGGCCCTGCTGCTGTTCTCCGAGCACCCGGCGGACGTGCTCCTCCTGGAGGTGGGCCTCGGTGGGCGGGTGGATGCCACCAACGTCATCGCCGAACCGGCCTGCGCCGTGGTGACACCCATCGGGCGCGACCATGCCGAATACCTCGGCGACACGGTCGAGTCGGTGGCGACCGAGAAAGCCGGCATCTTCAAGCGCGGCTGCCCGGCGGTGATCGCCGTGCAGGATTACGCGGAGGCGGATTCGGTCCTCGTGCGCAAGGCGGAGGAGGTCGGCGCCGGGCCGATCTTCGTTGGCGGCCAGGACTTCTCCGTGCACGAGGAGCGCGGACGCCTCGTCTACCAGGACGAGAACGAGCTGTTCGATCTTCCGAAGCCCCGCCTCGCCGGCCGTCACCAGTTCACCAACGCCAGCACGGCCATCGCCGCGCTGCGGGCCGCCGGCTTCGGTGACATCGGCACGGACGCGCTGGAGAAGGGCCTGACCGGGGTCGAGTGGCCCGGCCGGTTGCAACGCCTCGGCCGGGGGCGCCTCGCCGCCCTCGTCCCGAACGGCGTCGAGCTCTGGCTCGACGGCGGACACAACACCGACGGCGGCCGGATCCTCGCCACCGCCATGGGCGACCTCGGTGAGCGCAGCGACGCACCCCTGGTGCTGATCGTCGGCCTCCTCGGGACCAAGGACGCCGACGGCTTCCTCAGCCATTTCGTCGGCCTCGCCCGGGCGCTGATCGCCGTGCCGATCCCCGGCCAGGTTGCGGCACGCCCGCCGGAGGAAGTCGCCGAGATCGCGGAGCGCGCCGGACTGTCCGCCCGCGTGGCACACAGCGTGGAAGCCGCCCTCACCTCGGTCGGCGACATCGCCTTCGAGCGCGCACCGCGGATCCTGATCTGCGGTTCGCTCTACCTCGCGGGGCAGGTCCTCGCGGCGAACGGGACGCCGCCGGCCTGAACCACCGGCGTCATCGCGAGCGCGGCGACGGTGGAGTCTTACTCCGCCGCCCGCATGGCCGGCAGCGCCTCGGCGCTCCAGGCGCGCACATGGGCATCGATGGCCAGCGCCTCCTCCACATCCGCCGGGGCCTTCGCGTAGACCGGGGCGAAGTGGGTGCAGGCGCGCTCCACGAGGTCGGCGATCCCGTAGAAGCCGATCCGCCCGGCAATGAAGGCGGCCACGGCCACCTCGTTGGCGGCGTTCATCACCGTCGGCGCCGCACGGCCCTCGGCCAGGGCCGCACGGGCGATCCGCAGGCAGGGGAAGCGCTCCTCGTCCGCCGCCTCGAAGGTCAGCGAGCCCAGCGCCACAAGATCGAGGGGCCGTCCCCGCTCGATGGTGAGGCGGTCACCGAGGCCGAGGCAGTGCGAGATCGGCACGCGCATGTCGGGCAGGGCCAGTTCCGCCGTCACCGCCCCATCGATCCAGTAGACCATGCCGTGGATCACCGATTGCGGGTGCACCACCACGTCGAGGCGCTCGGCCTCGATGCCGAACAGGTGGTGCGCCTCCACAAGCTCCAGCCCCTTGTTCATGAGGGAGGCGGAATCGATGTTGATCTTCATGCCCATCGACCACGTCGGGTGGGCGGCGGCCTCGGTGGGCGAGGCGGCGGCGATGCGCTCCCGGGTCCAGGTGCGGAAGGGGCCGCCCGAGGCAGTGATCATCAGCTTGCGCACGTCGTCCAGCGGGCGTCCGTGGAGGGCCTGGGCCAGGGCGTCGTGCTCGGAATCCATCGGCCAGATGGTGGCGCCGTAGCGCTTGGCATCGCGCATGAAGGCATCGCCCGCGCAGACGAGGCTCTCCTTGTTGGCGAGCGCCACGGTGCGCCCGAGCCGGAGGGCGGCATGGGTCGGCTTGAGCCCGGCGGCGCCGCTGACGGCGGCGACCACGATGTCGGCGTCGCGGGTGACGGCCTCCAGCACGGCCGCCTCGCCGGCGCCATTCGGGATGCCCGATCCCGACAGCGCCTCGGCCAGGGCCGGGCCGCCCGCGGGATCGGCGAGGGCGGCGAAGGAGGCGTTCAGGTCACGGGCGACCTTCGCCAGCGTCACGGGATCGCGCCCGCCCACCATCGCCCCGGCGCGGAACCGGTCCTTGTGCTGGGCGAGCAGGTCGGCGGTGGAGCGGCCGATGGAGCCGGTCGCCCCGAGAACGGTGACGGTCTGGGTCACGGGATGCACCTTCTAGCTTCAGCCCACCACGCCCTGCCCGCGCAGGATGAGATAGAGCCCGGCGAGCACAGCCACCGCGAAAAATCCGTCGAGCCGGTCCATCACCCCGCCGTGGCCAGGGATGATGCGGCTCGAATCCTTCACGCCATAGCAGCGCTTCAGCCACGATTCGTAGAAGTCGCCTGCTTGGCTGAGGAGCGACGCCAGGGCGCTCGCCCCCGCCACCACGGGCAGCGAGGCGCCGCGCGGCAACGTCATGCCCATCAGGTCGGCCCCGACCGAGACGAGGGTGCCCGCCGCCACGGCGCCGACGAGGCCGCCGAGCGCCCCGGACCACGTCTTGTTCGGCGAGACACGCGGCATGACCTTCGGCCCGCCGATGCGGCGTCCGACGAAGTAGGCCGTGATGTCCGTGGACCAGACCACGGCGAACATCCAGACCGGGCCGAGGAGCGCGAAGGTGGGATCGTCCCGCAGGACGGCCGGGACCGAGGCGATCACGGCCGCGCAGAGGATGCCGACGAGGACCCGCCAGCGTCCGGCGGCGCTCCGCGCCACCGTCGCGCAGGCGGCGGCGCCCAATAGCAGCACCGCGAGGCAGGCGAGCGCGGGGGCGCCCTGCTGAAGCGCGAGGATGAGGGCCGCGAGGGTGGAGGCGCCGAGCGCGATCAGCACCTCGCGGGGCTCGACCCGGCACATCACCACCCACTCGCCGAAGCCGACGATGCCGGCCACCAGCCAGATGGCGGCGAAGGCCCAGCCGCCCTGGACCAGCCCGGCGATGACGACGCCTCCGAGAACGAGCCCGGACGCGACGCGCAGCCACAATTCCCGCCGGGAGCGGCGGGGTGGCGGGGCTGTGGTCGCGGCCGGTGCCGCTGCGGCGGAGGCGTCGGTCACGCAGACCTCAAACCTGCATGATCTCCTTTTCCTTCGTGGCGAGCACACCGTCGATCTCGGCGATGTGCGAGTCGGTCGCCTTCTGCACGTCGCCGGCCTGGCGCTTCTCGTCGTCCTCGGAGATCAGGCTGTCCTTCAGGAGCTTCTTCAGATGGTCGAGCCCGTCGCGGCGGACGTGGCGGACGGCCACGCGGGCCTCCTCCGCGTACTTGTGCGCGACCTTCACCATCTCCTTGCGGCGCTGCTCGTTCATCTCGGGAATCCGCAGGCGGATGGTCTGGCCCTCGGTCTGCGGGTTGAGGCCGAGATCGGACTCGCGGATCGCTTTCTCCACGGCCGAGACCATGCTGCGGTCCCACACCGAGATCGAGAGAAGGCGCGGCTCCGGCACGCTCACCGTCGCTACCTGCGACATCGGCATCATCGATCCGTAGGCGTCGATCTGGATCGGATCGACCAGGGCGGGCGTCGCGCGGCCGGTGCGCAGGGACCCGAGGTCCTTGGACAGGGAGGCGACGGCACCCTGCATACGGCGCTTGATGTCGTTCAGATCGAAATCCGGAGTGGCCATGGCGTCAGGTCCCTACGGGCGTTGTGAATTCGGGATCGCGCAGCGCGGGGCGCGCGGGTCGCGGCCTCAATGGACGAATTTTTTCTCGCCCGCAAACGCCGGATGGCGGAGGGACGCGACCGGGCGAACTTTCGACACCGGTCCCATCCTGGCCGACCTCCCGAGAGCCTGGCCAAGGGCCTGCTCTCTCCCATCCATCGCCCCTCATCCCGAGGTGCGGCGAAGCCGCCTCGACGGAGGCCTCCGGAGAGCGCAGCGACTTCTGATGGGCTCCTTCGAAGCCTGCGCTGCGCTCCGGGACCTCAGTGTCTGGCCGAAAAGGTCCCGGCGGCCCGTCACGCTCTCCGCGTCTTTGCGAGCGAAGCGAAGACGGTGGGGCGACGACCTTTTCGGTCAAACACTCAGGATGAGGTCGGTGGCGGGACCGGCATTCCCCTAGCCGACTCGTGCGGTGACGCGCTCACTTCATTCACGTGTGTCTGCACTCGCTCATTGTTCTTGCATCAATTTTTCCAGTCCCGGCTGACGCTTCCCGACTGGATCGATGCACTAGGGAACGACGTGGGTGGAGGGCGCCTGCCCGGCCAGGATTGCCGCGATCGAGCTCGGCGCGTGCACGGAGCCCACCACGATGGACAGGCGGCTCTCCCGGGCCAGGGCGAAGGCGGCGGTGTCCATGACCTTGAGGTCGCGGGCGATGGCCTCGTCGTGGGTGATGCGGTCGTAGCGGGTGGCAGTCGGATCCTTCTTGGGATCGGCCGAGTACACGCCATCGACCTGGGTGGCCTTCAGCACCGCGTCGCAGCGCAGTTCCGCCGCGCGCAGCACCGCCGCCGTGTCTGTAGTGAAGTACGGGTTGCCGGTTCCGCCCGCGAGGACGACGACCTGCCCCTTGTCGAGGTGGTGCAGGGCGGGCTGGCGCGCATAGGTCTCGCAGATCGTCGGCATCGACACCGCCGACATGGTCCGGGCCTGGACGCCCGCCGCGTTGAGGGCGGTCTCGATGGCGAGGGAGTTCATCACCGTGGCCATCATGCCGAGGGAATCGCCGGTGGCCCGGTCGATCCAGCCGGCGGCGGAGATGCGCGCGCCGCGGATCATGTTGCCGCCGCCCACGACGATGGCGATCTCCATGCCCTGCTCGATGGTGCGGGCGACATCCTCCGCCATGGCGGCCAGCGTCGGCGGATGGAGCCAGTAACCGTCGGGGGCGGCTAGGGCCTCTCCGGAGAGCTTCACCAGCACACGGCGAAACGGCGTCGATCCGGGCATCTCGTGTCCTCGTGCCAGCCCGAAGCGCCGGGCGGCAGCTTCTACGTCAGAGGCCGGCTCGGCGTCGAGGCCCGAAACGCCGTGCACAGGCTTGCCCAGCGTCGATGCCGGGCCGAAGCGGCCTCGCGGTGAGGCGAGGCGAAACGAAAATCCACCGGACCGCGGGACGGCCCGGTGGAGGAGACCGGCCACCTGTGAGAGGTGGCGTCGATCAGTGGCTGGCGATGACGTCCACGACACCCATCGCGGTCATCACGAGGCCTGAAGCGAACAGGCCGATCATGAGGTAGCTGAGGCTTTTTGTGACCATGCCCAAAGTTAGCCGCGCAGCCCAACGATGGTCTGTGCGGCGCGGCACGGGCCGGCGTGGATTATCGGATCGCGCGGCGCGTCCGCGACGCCGGTTACAGCGAACGATGCTGTCGCGTGCGCCTTAAATCCCCGCATCGATTATCGAATTACGAGGAATGACTTCCGGACGGCCCAGGGACGTGCTGTCTCTATTTTCGGCAAAGGGTCGGCATGGGTATCAGTCGGTGACGGCAAAGGAGGCAAGAGAACACGCGGCCGGGAGCGTCCGGCCGCGCTCTCGCCGACGGTGCGGCGAGCCACGTGCCGCATCGCACGCCTTGGCCGGGACGCCGGAACGAAAAAGCCCGCCGGGGAAACCGGCGGGCTCGGTCGTCAAGGAGCGGTCCTCGACCGGATCAGGCGCGGCCGGCCTGCTGGGCCACCTCGGTCGCGAAGTCCGGGCCCTCTTCCTTCTCGATGCCCTCGCCCAGCGCGTAGCGGACGAAGCCCGTCAGGTTCACCGGGCCACCGACCTTGCCGGCGGCTTCCTTGAGGACCTGCGACACGGTCTTGGAACCGTCATGCACGAAGGGCTGCTCCAGGAGGGTGACCTCCTTGTAGTAGGACTTCAGGCCGCTCTCGATGATCTTCTGCATGACGTGATCCGGCTTGCCGGCGTTCTTCTCACGCAGGATGTTCGACTCGCGCTCGACGGTGGCGGCATCCACCCCGGAGGCATCGAGGGCGACCGGGTTCGTCGCGGCAACGTGCATGGCGATCTGGCGGCCGAGCGTCGAGAGGGCGGCGACATCGCCCTCGGACTCGAGGGCCACGAGCACGCCGATCTTGCCGAGGCCCTCGGAGATCTGGTTGTGCACGTAGCTCGCGATCACGCCCTTGCTCACTTCGAGCTTCGCGACGCGGCGCAGGTTCATGTTCTCGCCGATGGTGGCGATGAGGTTCTGCAGGTGGGCCGAGACGGTCTCGGACGAGCCCGGGAAGGTCGCGTTCTGCAGGCCCTCGAGGGTGCCGTCGGTGTTGAGGGCGATCTTGGCGGCCTCGCGGGCGAAGGCCTGGAAGCCGTCGTTGCGGGCGACGAAGTCGGTCTCGGAATTCACCTCGACCACGGCGGCGTGATGGCCGGCGGACTCAACGGCCACGAGGCCCTCGGCGGCAACGCGGCCGGCCTTCTTGGCGGCCTTGGCGAGGCCCTTCTTGCGCAGCCAATCGACGGCGGCCTCGATGTCACCCTGCGTCTCGTTGAGGGCGCCCTTGCAGTCCATCATGCCGGCGCCGGTCTTCTCGCGAAGCTCCTTCACCATTGCGGCGGTGATGTTGGCCATGGCCGGTTCCTTTCGTGCGGTACGGGTCGGTGGGATGAGAGAGGCCCGGCGCTCGGGGCGAGCGGCCGGGCCCGGTATGCAATTGAGTGCGACCGGCCGATGACGGTCGGTCGCGGGCTCGGTCGGATCAGGCCGCGGCGGCGGCCTCGACGAAGCCGCGGGCCTGCGAGACCCACGAATCGCGGTCGATGCGGCCGTTGAGCTTCAGGTCGGCATCGACCTTGGCGACCTCTTCCGGGGTCATCGCGGCGATCTGCCAGTAGTGGTAGATGCCGGCATCGTTGAGCTTCTGGACGATCTGCGGACCGGCGCCGTTCAGCTTGGTCAGGTCGTCCGGAGCGCCGCGCGGGGCGGCGAGCAGCTCGAAATGCTCGGTCGATTCGGCGAGCATCGCCACGTCGGCCGGGTCCAGCGAATCCGTCGCGACGGAGGCCGGGCCGGTGTCTTCGTTGGCGGGCAGCTCCTCGGCCATCGGCTCCTCGGAGGCGCCGAGATCCATGCCGGACGAGCCCTGCGCACGGGAGATGCCGTCGATGGCGGCCCGGGCGACGAGGTCGCAGTAGAGGGCGATGGCGCGGCCCGCGTCGTCGTTGGCCGGCACGACGTAGGTGATGCCGTCCGGGTTGCAGTTGGTGTCGACCACGGCGGCGACCGGGATGCCGAGGCGGTTCGCCTCCTTGATCGCCAGCTGCTCCTTGTTGGTGTCGATCACGAACAGCAGGTCCGGCACGCCGCCCATGTCCTTGATGCCGCCGAGCGCCTTCTCCAGCTTGTCCTTCTCACGGGACAGCATCAGGCGCTCCTTCTTGGTGAGGCCCGGACCGCCGGTCTCCAGCGTCTCGCTGACCTTCCGCAGGCGCGAGATCGAGCCAGAGATCGTCTTCCAGTTGGTCAGCGTGCCGCCGAGCCAGCGGGAGTTAACGAAGTACTGGGCCGAACGGCGGGCCGCCTCGGCGATGGTGTCGGCGGCCTGGCGCTTGGTGCCGACAAACAGCACGCGGCCGCCGCGGGCTACGGTGTCGCTCACGGCCTGGAGCGCCTGGTGCATCGCCGGCACGGTCTGCGCGAGGTCGATGATGTGGATGTTGTTGCGGGTGCCGAAGATGTACGGCTGCATCTTCGGGTTCCAGCGGTGCGACTGGTGTCCGAAGTGGGCGCCGGCTTCGAGAAGCTGACGCATGGAAAAGTCGACGGCCATGTGAAATTCTTTCTCCGGTTAAATCCGCCGCGGAGAGATGCGGCCGGCGTGATGCCGGCCACCGGATGGGCGCCATTGAGTCATGGGCCCGGCTCCGCGTGTGGGATGGCTCGGGCGGTTAGCAGACCAGGGGGGATGTGGCAAGTCCGAGCGCTTCGAGCCGCCGGATCCCACAGGCACTCCGGGATGCGGGCGCCGGGACGCTTGCAAGCCGCGCAAACGGCGGCACATATGAAGAACCATGACGACCGTCGCCTTCGACACCCTGCGCTTCGTTCGCACGCTTCGCGAGAAGGCCAAGCTCCCGGCCGAGCAGGCCGAAGGACTTGCGGATGCCATGGCCGAAGCGTTGCAGGGCGATCTCGTCACGAAGTCCGACCTTCGCGCAGAACTGGCGGAAACGCGATCGGAGATCATTCGCTGGGTCGCCGGTCTGATCGGGTTTCAGACCCTCGCGATCCTGGGAGCGGTGCTCGCCTTCGTTAAGGTTCTACACTGACCGGCGGCGCTGCCGCGAACACCGCGGCGATCCCCGCCGCATCGAGCACCCGGAACTCCCCGGCCGCCAGATCCTCGGGCATGTCGAGCGCGCCGACGCGGTCGCGATGCAGCGCCTCGACATGGTTGCCCAGCGCGGCGAACATCCGGCGGACCTGATGGTAGCGGCCCTCGGTGAGGGTGACGGCGCAATGGATGGCGTCCCGCGCCTCCATGGCCACCGGCAGGAGCGGCCTGTCCTCGCCCTCCAGCATGAGCGTCCCGGAGGCCAGCGCCGCCGCCTCGCTCCCGTCCAGCGGGCGGGCCAGCGTGACCTGATAGCGCTTGGCGACATTCGCCTTAGGCGAGATGATCCGGTGCAGCAGCGCTCCGTCGTCGGTGAGGAGGAGGAGGCCCGAAGTCTCCTTGTCGAGGCGTCCCACCGTCGAGAGCGGCGGCTCCCGGCGGCGCCAGCGCTCGGGCAGCAAACTGTAGACGAGGGGACCGGCCTCCTTGTGGGAGCAGGTCACACCGAGCGGCTTGTGCAGCATCAGGCACAGGCCCGGCAGGGGATCGAGGGGCTCGTCCTCCACGGTGAGGCGCGCGGGCAGGTCGGGATCGAGGGGAATGCGCCCGCCCGCATCGCCCAGCTCGGCGCCGTCGAGGCGGATCCCGCCCATGCGGGCGAGGCCCTGGATCTCCCGCCGGGACCCGTAGCCGAGGTTGGCGAGGAGCTTGTCGAGGCGGACCGACTTGGCACTCATTTGCGCGCCTCGAAAACCTTGTAGCCGCCCTCCTGCACCACCGTCGTCACGGTGCGGAACAGGTCCCGCAAGGGCGCCTCGTAGGGCAGGTGCGCGTTGGCCACGAGCCAGAGGGCGCCGCCGTTCCGCAGCGCCTCGGCGGCGCGCTGGATGAAGGTGATGCCGAGCGCCTGATCCTCGCCGCCGCCCTCGTGGAAGGGCGGGTTGCTCACGGCGAAATCGAGGCCCGGCGGCAGGGATTTCGCCGCGCGCAGGTCGGCCCAGAGAATCGTCGCCCGCGTGTCGGAGACGTTGCGCCGGGCCATCTCCACCGCCCGCCGGTCGGAATCGATCAGGGTGAGCGCGGTGACCGCCTCCGAGCCGAGCACCGCCCGGCCGAGCAGGCCGAGGCCGCAGCCGAGGTCGGCGCCCTTGCCCTTGAGGGCGGGGAGGCGCGCCATCAGCAGGGCCGTGCCGGGATCGAGCCGGTCCCAGGAGAAGATCCCCGGCTGCGTGCACAGGGCGAGGTTGTCGATATGGCGGGAGCCGCCGTCATGGATGGCCGCCTCCAGCCCCGCCGGCGCCGGGGGCCGGGCCGCGCGGCAGATCCGGTGGTGGCGACGCGGCTCGTCGGCGGGCTGGCAGCCGAACGCCACGAGTTCCTTGGCGAGGCGCGAGCCGCCCCGATCCTTCGGCGCCAGCGCGGTCAGGCGACCGCCGGGCGCGAGGGCGCGCAGGGCGTGGGCCAGTACGAAACGCCGCTCCAGCGTCCCCGCCGGGGCCAGGACGGTGACGCTCTCCAGCGTGCCGTCAGCCATGTCCTCCAGACGCGCGGAACCGGGGATCAGGGGAGAGACCTGGACCGCCGCCTCGGGGATGTCGGCGAGGTCGACGGGCGGCTGTCCGTAGACGGCATGGAACATGGGAAAGCGAAGGCCGAACGAGGAACGAAGGGAGACGTGAACCCCTCACGCAGCCAAGTGCGTCGACGCATCGCGAGGAATCGGGGGTGATCCCCTGATACACCGGCGGCGCCCCCGCTGCCCAGCCCGGCGGGCCGACACGATGCCCCGGGGCTCAGCCTTCAGGGTCCTGTCGATCCGCCGAACACTCGGCCGTCATTGCGAGCGCAGCGAAGCAATCCAGGGGCAGCGCACCAGCCTGAGGCGCCGGCATCCCTGGATTACTTCGCTACGCTCGCAAGGGCGATGCGCTGTCCGATCGGCCGAAGGCCCGCCTCATCCCCGCGGGAATTCGAGCCCCATTTCCCGGTAGCGGGCGGGATCGTCGGCCCAGTTCTCGCGGACCTTCACATGCAGGAACAGGTGGACGGTGGCCTCGGCCGCCTCCGCGATCTCGACGCGGGCCGCCTGACCGATGGAGCGGATCGTCTGGCCGTTGCGGCCGAGCACGATGGCCCGCTGGCTCTCCCGCTCGACGAAGATCGTCTGCTCGATCCGCACCGACCCGTCGGCCTTCACCTGCCACTGATCGGTCTCGACCGTGGAGCGGTAAGGCAGCTCCTCGTGCAGCCGGTCGTAGATTTTCTCGCGGGTGATCTCGGCGGCGAGCATCCGCAGCGGCGCGTCGGAGACCTGATCCTCGGGGTAAAGCCAGGGGCCCGGGGGCATCCGTGCGGCGAGCGCCTTGCGCAGGTCCTCGATGCCGTCGCCCTTCAGGGCCGAGATCATGAAGGTCTCGGCAAAGGGCGCCGCCTCGTTGAGCTTGGCCGCGAGCGCCAGGAGCCGCTCCCGGGGGATCAGGTCGATCTTGTTGAGGATCAGCAGTTTCTCGCGCCGGACCTCGCCGAGGCGGGCGAGGATCGCCTCGACCTCTTCGTCCACGCCCTTGCGGGCATCGACGAGCAGGCACACCGCGTCGGCATCCGCCGCGCCGCTCCAGGCCGAGTGGACCATCGCCCGGTCCAGGCGGCGCTTCGGCGCGAAGATGCCGGGCGTGTCCACCAAGACGATCTGGGCGCTGCCCTCGATCACGATGCCACGCACCAGGGCGCGGGTCGTCTGCACCTTGCGGGAGACGATGGAGACCTTCGTGCCGACGAGGCTGTTGAGGAGCGTCGACTTGCCGGCATTGGGAACGCCGATCAGGGCGGCGAAGCCCGCGCGGGAATCCGCCGGCGTTCCCGGCAGGCGGGTGGGAGACGTGGCCGCCGGGGCCGGGCCGCCCTCCGGGCCGTCGTCTCCGGGGATGTCGTCCTGATCGCTCATGTCGTCTCCGCGGCGCCGTCGCCCGCCGCACTGATGCCTTCGCGGGCGAGGAGATCGGCCGCCGCCGCCTGCTCCGCCACGCGCTTGGATGTGCCTTCGCCGAAGCCGGGTTCCAACCCCTCCACCTGCACCGCCATGCGGAAATGCGGGGCATGGTCGGGTCCGGTGCGCTCCACCACGTCGTAGGCGGGGATCGGCAGGCTCCGGCTCATCGCCCATTCCTGCAGGGTGGATTTCGCGTCGCGGCCCCGCGGGCTGGTGCCGGGCTCGGCGGGGCGGAAATGCGCCTCCACGATGGCCCGCGCGGCATCGAAGCCCGCATCGAGGTAGACCGCCCCGAGGATCGCTTCGCACACATCGGCGAGGATCGTCTGGTTGCGGCGCCCGCCGCCCATCACCTCGCCCTGGCCGAGGATGAGATGAGGCCCCACGCCCCAGTTCGCGGCGACGGCGGCGCAGGTCTCCCGGCGTACGAGGCCCGCGAGCTGCCGTGACAGGTCCCCCTCGTCGGCATCCGGCAGGGCGGCGTAGAGCCCTTCCGCCACGGCGAGGCCGAGAACACGGTCACCCAGGAATTCCAGGCGCTGGTAGCTGCCGTTGCGCCCCGCCGCCTTGCTCGTATGGGTCAGCGCCCGCGAGAGCAGGTCCTTGTCGGCGAAGGTGTGGCCGATCGTGGCCTCAAGCTCTCCCAGGGGCGGGCGAGGCTTGTGGGCGCGCCGGGATCGCGCCGAGACGCGCGGTGTCGGGGCCGCCTCGGTGCTCAATGGATCGTCGTGAACAGACGCGACCAGCGCGCATGGGCCGGCCAGTTCCAGATCTGCCAGGCCGGGGTCCCCTCATCGACGGAGAAGAAGATCATCTCCGCCCGCCCGACGAAGTTGGCGAAGGGCACGTAGCCGACATTCGCGAGGTCGCGCGAATCGGTGGAGTTGTCGCGGTTGTCGCCCATCATGAAGAAGTGGCCGGCGGGCACGGTGTAGAGCTCGGTCCGGTCCCAGAAGCCGTTGTCGCCGTCCCGCTCGATCACCCGGTGGGTGACGCCGCCGGGCAGGGTCTCCAGGTATTGCGGCACCTTGGCGACCTGGCCGTAGGAATCCACGGTCTCGTAATCGGCGATGCGCTCGCGCTTCACCGGCTGGCCATTGATGTTGAGAATGCCGTCGATCATCTGGATCTTGTCGCCCGGCAATCCGATCACGCGCTTGATGTAGTCGGTCGCGTTGTCCTTCGGCAGCTTGAACACGGCGATGTCGCCGCGCTTCGGCTCGGCGGCCCAGATACGCCCGTTCGCCTCGATCGGGATGTATTCCGAGAGCGGAAGCGAGAACTTTGAGTAGCCGTAGGAGTACTTCGAGACGAAGAGGTAATCGCCGATCAGCAAGGTCGGCACGAGGGAGCCCGAGGGGATGTTGAACGGCTGGAACAGCAGCGTGCGGACCACGAGCGCGATGAGGAGCGCCTGGATCGCGACCTTCAGGGTCTCGCGGATGCTCGCCCAGGTGCCGGTTTCCGCCGGCTTCGTGAGCGGCTTGCCCTCGTGATTCACGCGTGCGTCCCTATCGTCTCAGGCCGGGTTGCGGCCGGCCGCCGAGATGGCGGCCCGTCTGCGGCCTCGCGCGCCTTCCTCCGGGAGGAATGCGCCGCCATCGTGTCCGCCGGGTGCGGCGATCTAAACCATGCCGGAGCGCCGGGCAACGCACACGAGCCCCATCTAATCCCGCAAAGCCTCGATGATCACGAAGGCTTGCGCCAGCGGCGGGTCGTCGGTGAGCGAGACATGGACCCGCGCCGCGTGGCCCGGCGGCAGCAGGGCGGCGAGCCGTTCGGCCGCGCCGCCGGTCAGCCGGAGGGTCGGCTGGCCCGACGGCAGGTTCACCACCTCCATGTCCCGCCAGAACACGCCCTCGCTCAGCCCGGTCCCCAGCGCCTTGGCGCAGGCTTCCTTGGCGGCGAATCGGCGGGCGTAACCTTCCGCCCGCGCCTTGCGGCGGTCGCAGCGCGCCCGCTCGCCCTCGGTGAAGACCCGGTGGGTGAAGCGGTCGCCGTGCCGGGCCAGGGCCTTCTCGATGCGGCGGATGTCGCAGAGGTCGGAGCCGATGCCGAGAATCATCGGGCGGTCATCCGCGCGCCCGGTCCATGGCCGCGCGCATGGCGCGGATCGCCTGCGGCAGGCCGACGAAGATCGCGTCGGCGATGAGGGCGTGGCCGATGTTCAGCTCGCGCAGTTCGGGGAGCGCCGCCACCGGCCCGACGCTCGCAGTGGTGAGGCCGTGGCCGGCATGGATCTCGAGCCCGATCGCCGCGCCGTGCGCCGCCGCCCGGCGGATACGGGCAAGTTCATGGTCCACCGCGGCCTCGTCCCCGGCGAGCGCCGCCTCGCAATAGCTGCCGGTGTGCAGTTCCACGACGGGGGCGCCGAGCGCGCGCGCGGCTTCCATCACCGCCGGCTCGGGCTCCACGAACAGCGACACGCGGATCCCGGCCTCCGCCAGCGCGTGGATGCGGGGGGCGAGGTGGTCGCGGCCGCCGACGATGTCGAGCCCGCCCTCCGTCGTGCGCTCCTCACGCTTCTCCGGCACAAGGCAGGAGGCGTGCGGCTGCGTGGCGATGGCGAGCGCAACCATTTCGTCGGTGGCCGCCATCTCGAAGTTGAGGGAGACGGCGAGACTCGCCTTAAGGGCCGCGATGTCGGCGTCGCGGATGTGCCGCCGGTCCTCTCGCAGGTGCGCCGTGATCCCGTCCGCCCCCGCCTCGACGGCGAGGTGGGCGGCCCGCACCGGATCGGGATAGGGGCCGCCGCGGGCGTTGCGGACGGTGGCGACGTGATCGATGTTGACGCCGAGGCGGAGCGGTGGAACGGGCATGGATCACTTCGGTCGTGGATGACCCGCCTTACCTGTCGGCTCGGGGGCGCCACGGCAAGCCCGCCGGGCCGGATCGCCCCCGCGCCCTTGCATCGGACTAATAAACCGTCTATGCGCCCCGCTTCGCGTTCGCTCCGGCCGGGGGCTGAACGGACGGTGCCGCTCGCGGCATGAGGAGTTCGCTCCGTCGTCCCGTGTCTCCGCCTTCGATCAACCGCTCGGGCCTGACATACGGCTCGAAGGGCTTGGCGCCGAGCGACATGCGGAACGAACCGGCCCGAATGGCTCGCGCGGGGTATCCCGCGCAGGCGGACGGGCCTCCTTTGACCACGAAAGGCCCGGTATGCCTCTCTACGAGCACGTGCTCCTGGCGCGCCAGGACGTGACGTCCCAGCAGGTCGAGCAGATGATCGACACCTACAAGGGTGTGATCGAGCAGAACGGCGGACGTCTCGAGAAGATCGAGATGTGGGGTGTGAAGTCCCTCGCCTACCGCATCAAGAAGAACCGCAAGGCGCACTTCGCGCTCCTGAACATCGACGCGCCGCCCGCGGCGATCGCCGAGATGGAGCGCCAGATGCAGATCTCGGAAGACATCCTGCGCTTCATGACGGTGCGGGTCGAGGAACTCGACTCCGAGCCGTCCGCGATGATGCAGAAGCGCGATCGCGACGATCGCAAGGATCGCGAGCGCGGCCGTCGTCGTGACGACGAAGGCTTCGGTGGCGGCGGCTTCGGCGGGGAGAACTGATCATGGCTTTCGGTGCTGGTGGCGGCGGCGGCCGCCGTCCCTTCTTCCGTCGTCGGAAGACCTGCCCCTTCTCCGGCGCCAACGCGCCGAAGATCGACTACAAGGACGTGAAGCTGCTCTCACGCTACGTCTCGGAGCGCGGCAAGATCGTCCCGTCCCGCATCACGGCGGTGTCGGCCAAGAAGCAGCGTGAGCTCGCCCAGGCGATCAAGCGCTCCCGCTTCCTCGGCCTGCTCCCCTACGTGATCAAGTAGGACGCGCCATCGCCGGCCTGGCACTCCGCCGGGCCGGCCTTTCCTTCAGGACGGCATCCCCGTCCGATCGTTGGGGCAGGTCGCTTCGCCCCTAACCCCTCCCCTGGCGGGCGGCGGGACAGCGGAACCCATGACCCAGACCCTCCTCCTCGGCCTCGGCGCCGGCCTCGTCTCCGCCCTCCTCTTCGGCGTCCTGCTGAAGGCGAGCGCGCTGGCCATCGCGCTCTACCTCGTGGCCCCCCTCCCGATCCTGATCGTCGGCCTCGGCTGGAGCCACAGGGCCGCGCTGGCCGCCGTGGTCGCCGGGTGCGTGGCGCTGACGCTGTTCGTCGAGCCCTTCATGGGTCTCGCCTTCGCGGCCTACGTCGCCCTGCCCGCGTGGTGGCTCGCCTACCTCACCCTGCTCGGTCGCGACGTCGGCGGCAGCCTCGAATGGTACCCGACCGGACGGCTTCTGGGGTGGGTCGGCGCCACCGCCGCCCTCTCCTTCGTGGCCATGGCGGTGGTCTCCTCGCCCGATTACGCGGCGTTCGAGACGCAGCTGAACCGCCTGTCCCACGCCATCATGGACCCGCGCGGCACCAACCCGGCGCCCAAGGCCGGGCCGGACGTCGCGAACCGGGGCCAGGTCGAGCAGGATCAGGCCAAGCAGGACCAGGCAAAGCAGGACCAGGCAAAGCCCGACGGCGCGGCGCCCTCCCCCGCCGAGCAGGCGGCCCCCGCCGACAAGGTGGAGGTCAGCCGCGACGAGATGGCCGCAGCCTTCGCCAAGATCATTCCGGCGCTCGCCGCCCACGGGCTCGCGATGCTGCTGACGCTCTACCTCTGGGCCGCCGCCCGCATCGTTGCGGTGTCGGGCCGCCTGATGCGCCCCTGGCCGGACCTGCCCGCCACCCAGATGCCCCGCGCCTGCCTCGCGGCGCTCGCCGCCGCCGCCGTCCTCAGCCTCGCGCCGGGCTATGCCGGCGTCCTCGGCGTCGCCCTGGTGGGCTCCCTCAGCGCCGTCTTCGCGCTCCAGGGGCTCGCCGCCTTCCACGACCGCACGCGCGGGCGTCCCGCCCGGGGCATGATCCTCTTCGCCCTCTACGCGGTGGTGTTCATGACCCAGGGCGTCGCGCTTTTCGCCCTCACCGTCTTCGGCCTCGCCGATACCGCCCTCGACCGTCGCAGACCGAAGGGGCCGACGCCCCACAACCCTGCGACGCCGTGAACCCAGGGGCCGAACGGCCTCGAACCCTGAAGGAGAAAACCCATGGAAGTGATCCTGCTCGAACGCGTCGCCAAGCTCGGCCAGATGGGCGAGACCGTGAACGTCCGCCCGGGCTTCGCCCGCAACTTCCTCCTCGCCCGCGGCAAGGCCCTGCGCGCGACCGAGGGCAACAAGAAGCACTTCGAGGCCCAGCGCGCCCAGCTCGAGGCCCGCAACCTCGAGCGCAAGAAGGAGGCCGAGGGCGTCGCCGAGAAGCTCAACGGCAAGAGCTTCACCCTCATCCGCCAGTCCGGCGAGACCGGCGTGCTCTACGGTTCGGTCTCGACCCGCGACCTCGCCGAGATCGTCACGAAGGAGGGTTTCTCCGTTGATCGCGGCCAGATCGTCCTCAACCAGCCGATCAAGACGCTCGGCCTGTTCACGGTGCCGGTGACCCTGCACCCGGAGGTCGAGGTCGAGATCACGGTCAACGTCGCCCGCAGCCCCGAGGAGGCCGAGCGTCAGGCCCGCGGCGAAACGGTCATCGAGCGCGACTCGTTCAACCTCGACGACCTGGGCCTCGAGGTGGGCGCGGCGCTGGCCGAGTCGGGCGAGGAAGGCGGCGAGCAGGCCTGACCCCGGCCCTGCCCGGGACCGGGAAAGTGGTGAAAGCGGGGAAACCCGTTCACACCCCTTGACACGTTCCTAGTTTGTTCCAGCATGAGTGCCCGCCTGCCTTCGAGTCGGCGGGCATTCGTTTTTCAGGACACTCCCCGCGGGCGGACGGCGCCGAGCTAAGCTTGCGTCAACCACTCGGGGGGATGGTCCGCACGAGGTACGCGCCATCGGGGCGCCGGACGGGAGACCTTCTGCCGATGGCCCTGCCCAATGCGATCACCGCCAAGCTCGAAGCGGTGCAGGCGGAGTACCGCGTCGCCCCGCACAACATCGATGCGGAGCAGGCGCTGCTGGGCGCGATCCTGGTGAACAACGATGCGTTCTACCGCATCTCTGATTTCCTCCTCGCCGAACACTTCATGGAGGAGGCGCACCGGCAGATCTTCAGCGTCGCGGCCTCGCTGATCAAATCCGGCAAACTCGCCACGCCGATCACGATGAAGACCTATCTGGGCGATGCCGATTTCGGCGGCCAGACGGTGATCCAGTACCTCGCCCGCCTCGCCGCCGACGCGACGACGGTCATCAACGCCGCCGAGTACGGGCGCACGATCTACGACCTCGCCATCCGGCGGCGCCTGATCGCCATCGGCGAGGAACTCGTGAACGGCGCCTACGAGGCGCCGGTGGACCTCGCCCCCCGCGACCAGATCGAGGAGACCGAGCGGCGCCTCTACGAGCTCGCCGAGGCCGGCAAGTACGACGGCGGCTTCCAGAAGTTCTCGGACGCGCTCACCGCCGCCGTGGACATGGCCGCCAAGGCCTACCAGCGGGACGGGAAGCTCTCCGGCATCGCCACGGGCCTGAGCGACCTCGATTCCAAGATGGGCGGATTGCAGCCCTCCGACCTGATCATCCTCGCCGGCCGCCCGGCCATGGGAAAGACCTCGCTCGTCACCAACATCGCCTTCAACATCGCCAAGGCCTACAAGGGCGAGAAGAAGCCGGACGGGACGATCGAGACGGTCAACGGCGGCATCGTCGGGTTCTTCTCCCTCGAAATGTCGGCCGAGCAGCTCGCCACGCGTATCATCGCCGAGCAATCGGGCGTGCCCTCCTACAAGATCCGCCGCGGCGACATCCGGCCGGAGGAGTTCTACAAGATCACCGACGCCGCCCGGGACATGCAGACGATCCCGTTCTACATCGACCAGTCGGGCGGCATCTCCATCGCCCAGCTCGCCGCCCGCGCCCGGCGCCTCAAGCGCCAGAAGGGGCTCGACGTGCTCATCGTCGACTATCTTCAGCTCCTCGCCGGTTCGGGCAAGCGCAGCGACAACCGCGTGCAGGAGATGACCGAGATCACCACCGGCATGAAGGCGCTGGCCAAGGAGCTGTCGGTGCCGATCATCGCCCTGTCCCAGCTCTCCCGTCAGGTGGAGAACCGCGACGACAAGCGCCCCCAACTGTCGGACCTGCGCGAATCGGGCTCCATCGAGCAGGACGCGGACGTGGTGATGTTCGTGTTCCGTGAGGAATACTACGTCGGCAACAAGAAGCCGCGCGAGGGCACCGAGGAGTTCTTCGCCTGGGAAGCCGAAATGCAGCGCGTCCATGGCAAGGCCGAGGTGATCATCGGCAAACAGCGCCACGGCCCCACCGGCACGGTGGAGCTGCAATTCGACGCGAACATCACCCGGTTCTCGAACCTCGCCCAGGACGACCGCCTGCCCGAGCGGATGTAGGTTTTAGCTTTTTCGCGGGCTCGATCACCGCGCTGAACCGTCATTGCGAACGGTGTGAAGCAATCCAGGCTAACGGGCCCCTCCCGGATGTGGCGCCGCTGGATTGCTTCGCTTCGCTCGCAATGACGGAGTGTGCCTGTGAACGATCGTCCGAGCCGCCGCCGCGCCCTCGCCTGGGTGGCGGGAGGCGCAGCTTTGCCCCTCGCTCCCCCCTCCTCCGCGCAGGCGGCCGGCAACCCGCCGCCGCCCCCCACGTTGCCCAAACGTCCGCACAGCGCGGCACGAGGAGCGACGATGAGCGAGCCGAACCCTCCCGCAATGCCCTACTGGCACGTCTACACCGACGCGGAGGGGGTGAGCCGCCAGAAGAAATGCGCGCTGACACACTTCACGTTCGAGGGTGTCGATCCGCAGACCGCGCCGCAATGGAACGACAAGCAGGAGAAGAGCGAGGCGGCCGTCACCTTCACCGTCCTGCCCGTGGGCTGGGTCGGCCAATGGCACGAGAATCCGCGCCCACAGTGGATCGCGGTGCTCTCCGGCCGCTGGTTCGTGGAGACCATGGACGGCACCCGCGTCGAGATGGGTCCGGGCGAGCTGATGATGGGCGAGGATCAGGGCACGAAGGAGCGCGACGGCAAGAAGGGCCACCTCTCCGGCACGGTGGGCGACGAGCCCTGCACGATGATCGTCACCGGGCTCGATGTGACGCCGACGATCGATCAGCCAGGCCGCTTCAAGTAGGCCGGGGCCGATGGACGGGATCGAACTGACGCAGCCGGGCTTCAAGCGCCTCGTCCTGCCGAACGCCTCCCTCGACTTGCTCGCGCACGGATGCCGCTGGACCGAAGGCCCGGTCTGGTTCGGGGATCGGGACGAGTTGCTGTTCTCCGATCTGCCGAACAACCGCGTGATGCGGTGGAGCGAGACCGGCGGCCTCAGCGTCTACCGGCAGGGCGGCGACTTCGAGAACGGCCACACCCGCGACCGGGACGGGAGGCTTCTGTCCTGCTCGCACCGGGGCCGCCGCATCCACCGCACGGAACCGGACGGCAGCATCACCTCCCTGGTGGAGCGCTACGAGGGCAAGCGTCTCAACTCCCCCAACGACATCGTCTGCAAGTCCGACGGGACGATCTGGTTCACCGATCCGCATTACGGCATCCAGACCGATTACGAGGGCGGCAAGCAGGAGGCCGAGCGCCCGGCCGCCGTCTACCGGTTCGACCCGCGCGACGGCTCGCTCCGCGTGGTGGCCGACGACTTCCAGGGTCCGAACGGCCTGTGCTTCTCGCCCGACGAAAGGCGCCTGTACATCGTGGAGACCGGGCTGCAATTCGCCCCCGACCCCGTGCAGCACATCCGGGTCTTCGACGTGGACGAAGACGGGCGGCTCGGCGGCGGCGACGTGTTCGCCACGATCTCCCCGGGCAACGCGGACGGGATACGCTGCGACGAGGAGGGCAACCTCTGGTCGAGTGCCGGAGACGGCGTGCATTGCCTCGATCCGGGCGGCGAGCTGCTGGGCAAGATCGCGGTGCCCACCACGGTGGCGAACCTTACCTTCGGCGGCCGTCACCGCAGCCGCCTGTTCCTCTGCGCCGGCCAATCCGTCTACGCCATCTACACGAACACCCGCGGCGCGAGCCGCCCGTGAGCGGGATACGCGCCCTCCTCGGCTTCGAGCGGACGGTGGCCGACCTCGCCAGGACGGAGGCGTTCTATTGCGGAAGCCTCGATTTCGTCCGCGAGGGCGTCATCGGGGCGCTGCCGCCAGGGGAGGCCGAGATCCTGGGGCTCAGCGGGCGCGAGGTCCGATGCCTGACGCTGCGCCTGAACCGGCAATGGGTGCGCTTCCTTGAGGTCGATCCCCCCGGCGCGCCCTACCCGGCGGAGCGGGATGCGACCGATCCGATCTTCCAACATTTCGCAATTCCCGTCCGGGACATGGCAGCCGCCTTCGCGCGGATCGATGGCGTCGGTCGAGGGCCGATCAGCCGTGGGGGGCCGCAGGTGCTGCCCGCATCGTCGGGGGGGGTGAGCGCGTACAAGTTCCGCGACCCGGACGGGCATCCCCTTGAGTTGATCGCCTTTCCGGGCGGCCCGGCTGCCGCGCGCTCGGCGGAGGTGCCCGGCCTGTTCCTCGGGATCGATCACTCGGCGATCACCGTGACGGACCTCGACGCGGCCCTTCGTGTCCTGACCGGCCCGCTGGGGCTGACGATTGCCGGGCGTGGCCTCAACCGGGGCCCAGAACAGGGCCGCCTCGATGGGCTCGACGCTCCGGAGGTGGATGTGATCGCCCTCGCGCCGCCCGTTCCGGCCCCTCATGTCGAAGTCCTGCATTACCGGCGCCCCGAGCGGACCCGGTCGGCCGCGACGGCGGGACCGGCGGACCGGGGCAGTACGCGCTTCGTCGTCGAAGCCGAGGATCCCGGCGCCGTTGCCGCCGCCGTCCAGGAACTGGGCCTCTCCGTGACCCGCGCGGCCGAAGGCCGGGCCTGCTTCGTCACCGGGCCGGATGGACATGGGTTTCTCGTCAGAGGGCCAGGGCGGCCGTGACGGGACGGCGCCCGCCGCCTCGTGATCCGCTCCGGGGTTGACGCCGGGACCGGCCGGCGCCACTCCGCCCTCGGAGAACCCGCCGATGCCGCTCCTCGCCCTGCCCTTCCCGGCGATCGATCCCGTCGCCATCGCGATCGGGCCGATCACCATCAAATGGTACGCCCTCGCCTACATCGCCGGGCTGATCGGCGGGTGGATCTACGCCCGCCAACTGGTGAAGGCGGATTCGCTCTGGGGCGTGGTGAAGCGCCCGGTGCCGACGGATATCGACGATCTGGTCGTCTGGGTGGCGCTGGGCGTCGTGCTCGGCGGCCGCATCGGCTACGTGCTGTTCTACAATCTGCCGATGTATATCGCCGACCCGATCGAGATCCTGGCGATCCGCAACGGCGGCATGTCCTTCCACGGCGGCTTCCTCGGCGCGATCCTGGCCTTCCTGCTCTTCGCCCGCTCGCGGGGGCTGAACGGCTACACGCTCCTCGACATCGGCGCCGTGGTGGTGCCCATCGGCCTGTTCTTCGGGCGGATTGCCAATTTCGTGAATGGGGAGTTGTGGGGCCGGGTGGCGCCGGACTTTCCCTACGCCATCGTCTTTCCCACCGGTGGGCCACTGCCCCGGCATCCGAGCCAGCTCTACGAGGCGGCGACCGAGGGGCTGCTGCTTTTCATCGTGATGGCCGTGTACGTGCGCCGCCTCGGCTTCCGCAAGCCGGGCCTGCTCGGCGGGATCTTCGTCCTTGGTTACGGCCTCGCCCGCACCTTTTGCGAGTTCTTCCGCGAGCCCGACGCCCAGCTCGGCTTCCTGTTCGGCAACGGCCTCGGGCCGATGGGCGGGGGCGTGACGATGGGGATGCTGCTCTGCGTGCCTATGGTGGTGATCGGCCTGACCTACATCGTGCTGGCCGCCACGGGGCGGACGCGGCCGAAGCGGACGGCGGACGACGCCGCCCCCGCCCTGCCCGGCCGGGCGAAGGCGTGACCCGGGCGGGACCAAGCACATGACACCCCTCGGGCGTGAGATCGCGACGATCATCCGCGAGACCGGTCCCATCGGGATCGACCGCTACATGGCGCTGTGCCTCGGACACCCCGTTCACGGCTACTACCGGACCCGCGACCCCCTCGGCGCACGGGGTGATTTCACCACGGCCCCCGAAATCAGCCAGATGTTCGGGGAGCTCGTCGGCGCCTGGGCGGCCTGGATCCACCGCGCCTCGGGCGCGCCCGATCCACTCCTCCTGGCGGAACTCGGCCCCGGCCGCGGCACGCTGATGGGCGATGCGCTGCGGGCCTTGCGCGCCGCCGCGCCGGGCGTGCGCGTGGCCCCCCACCTCGTCGAGATGAGCCCGATCCTGCGGGCCGCGCAGGAGCGGCGGCTCGACCGAGCGGGTGCGACGTGGCACGACGACACCACCACCCTGCCCGACGGTCCGGCGATCATCGTCGCCAACGAGTTCTTCGATTGCCTGCCCGTCCGCCAGTTCGTGCGCATGGCGGGCGGCTGGCACGAACGGCTGGTCGGCCCCGGACCTGACGGATCCCTCGCCTTCGGCCTCGCGCCCGAGGCGACGCCGGGCTTCGCGGCGGACGCACCGCCCGGCGCGGTGCTGTCCGTGCCCGGCCCGGCCCTCGACCTCGTGCGGGCGCTCTCCCGGCGGATCCGCGCACAGGGCGGCGTGCTCCTCCTCATGGATTACGGCCATGCCCGGCCGGGCTTCGGCGATACGCTCCAGGCCCTGGCCGGCCATGCCTTCGCCGATCCCCTCGCCGCCCCCGGCGAGGCGGACCTGACGTGCCACGTCGATTTCGCGGCCCTGGCCAAGGCCGCCCGCGAGGCCGGCGCCGCCGTCCACGGCCCGACGCCGCAGGGCGAGTTCCTGGTGACGCTGGGCCTGCACGAGCGCGCCGCGCGACTGCGCCGGGACGCCGGAGCGGCCCAGGCCGCCGCGATCGATGCCGCCGTGTCGCGGCTCACCGACCCCCGGCCCGAGGGAATGGGCGCGCTGTTCAAGGTGATGGCGATCGCGCCGCCGGAACTGGGAGCGCTGCCGGGATTGGGTCGCGAGGGGTAGAGCCGTCTCCGGCATCCGCGGATCGTGCGGCTTCGCCCGCGACGACGTCGCGGGCGATCCGAAGACCCTCAGCTTTCGAAGGAGCCGAACCCGGTACCGGGCGAGGTCGCCGGCTTCGGCGGCGGGGTGTCCCCGTCCTTGGCGTCGCCCTTGGACGGCGGGGCCTTGTCTGTGCGGGCGGGGGGAACCGTCTTGTCCCACTTCGCGTGCGGCGTCTCATCCGCCGCCTGTCCGCCTTCGTCAGTCCGCAGCATGGCGATCTCTCCGTCAGTGGACGGGACCGAACTGGTCCCAGCCGGGAATGCGGCAGTGCACCATCGGTTCCGCATCGCCTTCCCGGCGGCAAAGGAGTATCGCCGCGCTTCATGACGTTCGTGAGGGCGAGACCGTGACCGCAGGCGAATTCCTCCAGGCGCCCGATCTCGCGGCGCACCCGGCGATCCGGCATGCCTTCTTCACCCGCCGGGGCGGCGTGTCGGAGGGGCTCTACGCCTCGCTGAACGGCGGTCTCGGGTCCGGCGACCGGCCGGAGCACGTGCGCGAGAACCGCGCGCGGATGGCGGAAGCGGTCGGCGTGGCGCCGGATCACCTGATGAGCCTGTATCAGGTGCATTCCGCCGAGGTCGTGACGGTGGAGGCGCCCGTCCGGATGGAGGACCGGCCCAAGGCGGATGGGATGGTGACGCGGGTGCCCGGCCTCGCCCTGGGTATCGCCACGGCCGATTGCGGGCCGATCCTGTTCGCGGACCCGCAGAACCGGGTGGTCGGCGCCGCCCATGCGGGCTGGAAGGGGGCGCTGACGGGGGTGATCGGCGCCACGGTGGCGGCGATGGAACGGCTCGGCGCCCGGCGGGAGGCCATCGTCGCCGTGCTCGGCCCCACCATCTCGCAGGCGAACTACGAGGTCGGGCCGGATTTCGTGGCGCGTTTCACGGCCGAGGCACCGGGGCGCGAGGGTTTCCTCGCTCCGGGAGAGCGGCCGGACCACGCGCGGTTCGACCTACCCGGATTCATCCTGGCGCGGCTGCGCGAGGAGGGCGTGGGACACGCATCCTCCCTCGGCCTGTGCACCTATGCCGATGCGGAGCGGTTCTACAGTTTTCGCCGCACCACGCACCGGGGCGAGCCCGATTACGGGCGGCTGATCTCGGCCATCGCCCTCGCGCCGTGAGGCGTTGACCGCCTCGTCCAGGGGGCGCGACATCCTGCCGCGAGGTCGCAGCGGAAAAAAGCGTAGCCGTGGGTGAACCTTGGCCATTCCCTGGCGTTTGGGGTGCAAGGTGTCGAGGAAAAGGACGGGTCGCCTCAAGGGGCCGCATCAGCGGTTGGCGACATCAGTCCAGCGAAAAGCGACCTCGAGACCGCTGGATCAACCAGTCCGATCCGCCTTGCGGATCACCAGTGAGGACCGACACATGAGACTCTTCCTGCGTGCAACCACGGCCCTCGTCGGCCTTGCCGCCGCCGCGACCGCCGCCTCGGCCGCCGACCTTCCGCGTCGCGCCGCCCCGCCGCCGGTCTTCACCCCGGTTCCGGTCTTCACCTGGACGGGCTTCTACGCCGGTTTCAACGCCGGTTACGGCTTCGACGCCTCCTCCGGCAACCGCGCCCCGACCGTGATCGGCGTTCCCGCCGGCGCCACCGTCCCCGGCAGCGTCTTCGCTAACGGCGTCGGCCCGACCACCGGCGTCGTCGCCTTCGGCAACAACCGCAACAACGAAGGCTTCGTTGGCGGTGGCCAGATCGGCTACAACTATCAGTTCACCCCGGGCTCCGGCATCGTCGTCGGTGTCGAGGCTGACGCCCAGTACGTCGACTTCGGTCGCCAGCGGAACCGCTTCGCGTTCGCCGCCCCGGCCGGCTCGACCATCGTCCCCGGCACCCTCGTCTACAACCCGAACGGCCTGTCGGGCCTCGACTACTTCGGCACCGTGCGCGGCCGCCTCGGCTACGCCTTCGACCGCACCCTCGTCTACGCCACGGGCGGCTTCGCCTACGGCTCGGGCGGCGGCCGTCAGTTCGGCACCGGCGTCTCCTCCAACGACTTCCAGACCGGTTGGACCGCCGGCGGCGGCGTCGAATACGCCCTCCCGACCGACTCCTTCCTGAACTTCTTCCGCTCCTCGGCCGTGACCCTGAAGGTGGAAGGTCTCTACGTGAACCTCGACCAGGATCGCCGCACGGGCGGCGCCTTCGCCACCACCGCCAACGGCACCACCTACACCATCAACTCCCCCGGCGTGGCCCTCGTGTCGGGTCCGGCCAACCTGCGCCGCTCGACCGAGTTCGCCGTCGTCCGCGCCGGCATCAACTACAAGTTCGGCACCTACTAGGACGTCAGGCGTCCCCAGCGCATCGGACGACGGGAAAGCCCGGCCTCGCGGCCGGGCTTTTCTCGTTTCGGCGCCCGGACACATGAAGAATCTGCAAGGCACCCCTGACAAAGCGTCGCCGCGCACCCATGTCCTGCTCAGGCCATGCGACGACGGCGCGGGCCGTGCGTTCGCCACCAGGAGGTTCTCATGAACAGCGAGGAACGGGAGATCATCTCCGGCATCTTCCAGCGTCTGCAGCAGGCCCAGAGCCAGCCCCGGGACGCCGATGCCGAGCGGTTCATCGCCGAAAAGCTCCGCGCACAGCCCTATGCGCCCTACGCGATGGCGCAGCTGATCTATGTGCAGGAGGAGGCGATCAAGAGCCTCAACGCGCAGCTGGACGAGGCGCGCCGCCAGGGCGCGTCGGCCCAGTCCTCCGGCGGAGGCGGCGGCTTCCTGTCGAGCATCTTCGGCGGCGGCGGCGGATCTCGCCAGGAGCCCCAGCCGGGATATGGCCAGCAGCAGCGTCCGCCCGCCGGATCGCCCTGGGGCGGCCAGCAGCCGGGCTATGCGCCTCAGCAGGGCTATCCGCAGCAGGGCGGCTACCCGCCGCAGCAGGGTGGACCGTGGGCCGGCCAGCAGGCGGCCCCGGCCCGGGGCGGCGGCTTCCTCGCCACGGCGCTGCCGATGGCGGCCGGCGCGGCGGGCGGCATGCTCCTCGGTAGCGCCCTGTCGAACGCCTTCGCGGGCGGCCATTCGAGCCTCGGCAGCGCCGCGGCGGCCGGACTGGGCGGTGGCGGCGAGACGGTCGTAAATAACTACTACGGCGACAGCGCCGGTAACGACGATCTCGGCTCGGCCCTCGGCGGCGGTGACGGCGGCCTGCAGGACGCCTCATGGAGCGACGGCGGCGGCGGCGATTTCGGCGGCGACCTCGGCGGCGGCGACGACAGCGACTGGAGCTGATCGGCCGCGCGGTGACGCGTGAATGACGAGGGGCCCGGCCGCGCGAGCGGCCGGGCCCTTTCCTGTGGTGGACGGTGCCTCGCGCCGGGCGCCCGTTACAGGACCTCGACCCGCGTCCCGACGGGGACCCGCTCGTAGAGGTCGATGACGTCCTCGTTCATCATGCGGATGCAACCCGAGGATACGTTCCGGCCGATCGTGTCGGGCTCGTTCGTGCCGTGGATCCGGTAGAGCGACGAACCCAGATACAGCGCCCGCGCGCCGAGGGGGTTGGCGGGGCCGCCCTCCATATGGCGGGGCAGGTCGGGGCGGCGGGCCAGCATCTCGGCGGGCGGGATCCAATCGGGCCATTCCGCCTTGCGGCTGACGGTCTTGAGGCCGCTCCAGGCGAAGCCCGGCCGGCCGACACCGATGCCGTAGCGGATGGCGCGGTGGCCCGGCTGCACGAGGAACAGATGCTTGGCGCCCGTGTCCACGACGATGGTACCCGGCCGCTGCGATCCCTCGAAGGCGACCTCCTGCCGGAGGAACTGCGGGTCCATGGCGCGGGCGATCCGCTCCTCCGGCGCGCGGGCATAGCCGTAGGCGCCGGGCATGGGAGAGGGCGAGGCCGCCGCGTAGGGCGCCGCCGAGGGCTCGCCGTAGGGCGGAATCGGATCACCGGCGACGGAGGCCGTCTGCCGCCGCGCCGGGACGTTCGGCCGGGGCCAGCCCTGTGCGGCCGCACCGCGGATCGCGCCCTCGGACCGTCCGGTGACGAGAAACTCGATCAGCCCGCCGCCGTACTGGCCCGTACCGCCCGCCTCGGCGTAGCGCGCCTGCTGGGCCGAGGCCGGCCCGCACCAAGCAGCCGCCAGCGCAGCGCCACCCATCAGTCCGGCCCACACCCGCCCCCGACTCCTCGACCGTTCCATGTCATCCACTCCGCGGCGGACTTTGCCTGTCCCCTCGGCGCGAACGATCCGTCCGGAACCGGCGAAATCGGTGAAGGAAGATGGTGAATCCGGGTTAGGGCGACACCCTTCCCTCGGTCGCAAAAAACTACGGTGAATCAACTCTCACTTGCGTCTTCCCCGTCACCGGGCGTCGCGCGGTGACGGTCCGCTAATGGTTGATGGGGCAATCTGCGCGTGAACGCACCCCTAGGCCGACGCTCGACCGATGAAGACACGCCGCTACCGCATCGAACAGAGCTTCGATCTGCCCGAAGCCATGCCGGCGGCGCCGGAGCAGGTCGGGCGCTCGGATGAGATCCTCAACGCCATCAACGACCTGCGCCGGATCATGCAATCCAGCGCCAGCGAGACGGTGGAAGCCTGCCGCAAGGAGTTGAGCGAAGCCTTCGCCATGCGCGGCGAACTCGACTCGATGAAGGACGCCATCGTCCGCACGAAATCCGACCTCGCCGCGCTCCACCACTCGGAGAGCAGCGGCAAGGGCATGAGGCGCGCCGCCGACGAACTCGACGCCGTGGTGGAGGCCACCGAGCGCGCAACGACGACGCTGCTCAACGTGGTCGAGGACGTGGAGAGCCGCGCCTCCATGCTGCGCTCCATGGCGCTCACGCCCGATGCGCGCCCGCACGTCGATGCCATCCTCGACCAAGTGATCCGCGCCTACGAGGCGTGCAACTTCCAGGATCTGACCGGTCAGCGCATCAGCAAGATCGTCCATGTCATGAAGTTCATCGAGGAGCACCTCGATCGGGTGATCTCGGCTTGGTCCGCCCTCGACAGCTTCCGCGATCTCCTCGCCGCGCCCCAAACCCCCGACGAGGACGACGAGGGCGCCCTCCTCAACGGGCCGAAGCTTCCGGACGACCCGGGCCACGTCGATCAGAGCGACATCGACGCCCTGTTCGATTAGGGCGCTCGTGTCGGGAACGCTGGAGCGCGTCTGCTCCACCCCCTCGTGCAGTGACGCACTCACCTCGTTCATGCGTGCCTGCCCTCGCTCATTGTTTTTGCATCAATTTTTCCAGTCTCGGCTGACACCTCCCACTGGATCGATGCACTAGGGGCGCGGAGCGAGCTTCCAGGGCAGCGGGACGTCTCGGGACGGCGCGGCTCACCGGATCGCGTCGCTGCGTTCGCGATGGCGAGCGCACGCAGTGATCTGCGCTCGACCGAGACCGCGTCAGCGTCGATCGCCCCCGATCCTGCGTCGAACGCATCCCCTGGCTGGTTCGCAGCCCGTTCGGACGTCGATCCGTCTCACCGCACCCGGCGCGTCGCCCGCCGCATCCTCACGCCGCCCGGCGCCGATGCGGCGCGAGCAGTCCGGGCAGGGCCTGGACGTCGAGGGGCTTGGCGAGGAACCCGTCGAAGCCGGCCGCCAGGGCCTGCGCCTCGTCCTCGCGGCTCGCGTTGGCCGTGAGGGCCAGCAGCGGCAGCCGGGCCGGGCCGTCCGCCTCGTCGGCGCGGATCTGCCGGGCGACGGCGTGGCCGTCGAGGCGGGGCATCCTGACGTCGATCAGCGCGAGGTCGAAGGGCCCGGAATCCCCGACACGGGCGAGGGCCTCCACGCCGTCCGGGGCGTGGACGACCTCGCATCCCAGGCGCTCCAGCGCCCGCCGGGCGAGAAGCGTGTTGATCGGATTGTCCTCGGCGAGCAGCACCCGCAAGCCCATGCTCCCCGGCGTCGGCGCGGCGACGGTCCGGGAGGGCGTCGGCGCGGGGGCGGTGGCCGTCAGTTGCTCCATCAGGGAGCGCATCCGCACCGGCTTGATGAGATAGCCGTCGAACCCCGCCGCGGCGGGCGCGCCGAAATCCCGCCGGTCGAAGGGCGAGAGCAGGACGAGGCAGCGGCCGACCCCGGCGGTCCGCGCCGCTTCGGCGAGGCGGCGGACAACCTCGTCACCCAGGCCCCGGTCGGCGATGACCGAATCGAGGCCCCCCCGCGAGAGCGCGGCGAGCCCCTCCTCCAGACCGGACACGACCTCGGTCGCCCCGCCTTCGCGGGCCAGCGCGGCGGCGAGGTAGGGCGCCTGGAACGGCGATCCGGCGACGATCAGGCAGCGGTGCCCCGCCAGACGCGGCGCCCGCTCGGCTTCCGCCTGCGCACCCGGCGCCACGGGCAGGGGCAGCACCGCCCGGAAGGTCGAGCCGGATCCGAGTGCGGACTCGGCCTCGATCCGCCCGCCCATCCGCGTGGCGAGGCGGCGGGTGATGGCGAGGCCCAGGCCCGTCCCCTCGTGGCGGTTCGCGGAGGCGTCCTCCCCCTGCTCGAACTCCTCGAACAGGCCCGGCAGGCGCTCCTCGGGGATGCCCGGACCGGTATCGGCCACGGTCAGCACGAGGCCGTCCGGCCCGTGGGACAGGGCGATGCCGACCCCGCCCCGCTCGGTGAACTTGATGGCGTTGCCGGCGAGGTTGAGGAGGATCTGCCGGAAGCGGTCGGCGTCGCCCACCAGGGCGGCGGGCACGCCGGCGCCGCCGTCGAAGGCGATCTCCAGCCCCTTGTCCTGCGCCCGCGGCGCCAGCAACTCAACCACGCCCTCGGCGACGGCGATGGCATCGAAGGGTTCGGCGGCGAGGTCGAGCCGCCCGGCCTCGATCCGCGAGAAATCGAGAATGCCGTCGATCAGGCCGAGCAGCGCCCGGCCGCTCGCCCGCACCGCCTCGACATAGGTTTTCTGCTCCGGGTCGAGCCCGGTGCCCAGCAGCAGATCGGTCATGCCGATGATGCCGTTCAGGGGCGTGCGCATCTCGTGGCTGACGGTCGCGAGGAACCGCGACTTAGCGACGCTCGCGCTCTCGGCCCGAGACAGGGCGGCGTCGAGGGCCTGGACCGCCTCCACGCGGGCCGTGACGTCCTGGCCCGCCCGCATCCACTGCATCGGCCCGTCGCCGGTCGTGACGGGGATCTCCACCACGTCGAACCAGCGGTCCCGGCCCCCGGCGTCGCGGATGCGGGTCTCGATCCGGTGAAGGCAGTCGTCCCGCTGCGCCACGGGCTCGCCCTCCAGGATCACGGGGTCGATCCGCTCGCCGATCAGGTCGGCGGCGTCCCGTCCCGTCAGCCGGGCATACCCCTCATCCGCAAAGGTGATGCGGCCATCGAGATCGCGCTGCACCACGAGGTCGGTGGTGGCCGCCACGAGGGCGCGATACCGCTCCTCGCTCTCGCTCGCGCGCCAGACGAGGTCGTGAAGGCTCTCGGCGTCGGCCTCAGCCGCCTTGCCGGCACGCATCCGCCACAGGCAGACACCCCCGATCCCCAGGGCGACGGCGGAGAAGGCCGCAGCCAGTTCGATGATCGGCATCCATCCCTCCGCACCCAGGATCGGCACGGGGACGTTGGCAGGTGAAACTGAAGGTCGAGTCAGGAAAAGGGCTTAACCGCAAGTTGCTGTGGACGGGCTCCGCGATCAATTTCCCTTGCCCCGCGATCCCTCAGCCTTTCCGAGCGTTGCCGGTGCGCATCGGCGGAACGGAGGGACGGGAATGACGGGCGAACGCTACGACGTGATCATCGTGGGTTCCGGCCCGGGCGGTGGGACGATGGCGTGGCGTCTGGCTCAGACTGGCAAACGGATCCTCTTGATCGAGCGCGGCGACTACCTGCGCCGGGAGCCGCGCAACTGGGACAGCCAGGCGGTGATCGTCGATGGAGCCTATCAGGCCAAGGAGACATGGTATTCCTCGGACGGCAAGAGCTTCCATCCCGGCCTGCACTACTACGTCGGGGGGAACTCGAAGTTCTACGGCTCGATCCTGTTCCGCCTCCGCGCCGAGGATTTCGGGGAGATCCGCCATCAGGACGGTCTTTCGCCGGCCTGGCCCGTCGGCTACGACGAGTTCGAGCCGTACTATCAGGCGGCCGAGGAGCTGTTCCACGTCCACGGCCTGCGCGGCGAGGACCCCACCGAGCCGTGGTCGGCCAAGCCCTACGCGCACCCGCCCGTCGCCCACGAGCCGCGCATCCAGAAGCTGTTCGACGACCTCAAGCGCGAGGGGCACCGGCCCTTCCACCTGCCGGTCGGCGTGCGTCTGGCGGAGCGGGACGGTCAGCCGCTTCCCACCTCGCCCTGCATCAAGTGCGAATCCTTCGACGGCTTCCCCTGCCCCACCAACGGCAAGTCCGACGCGCAGGTGATGTGCGTCGACCCGGCGCTGCGTGATTGCCCCAACCTCACCCTCTCCACCCGGACCTACGTGGAGCGCCTGATCACCAATGCCTCGGGCACCTGCGTGACCGGCGTGCTCGGCACCCGCGACGGCGAGCCCTTCACGGCGAGCGCCGACCTCGTGGTGGTGGCCTGCGGCGCGCTTTCCTCGGCCCTGCTGCTGCTGCGCTCGGCAACCGACCGGCACCCCGACGGTCTCGCCAACGAGTCCGGCCAGGTCGGGCGCAACTACATGCGCCACAACAACTCGACGGTGCTGGCGATCTCCAAGATCCCGAACCCGACGCGTTTCCAGAAGACGCTCGGCCTCAACGACTATTATTTCGGCGACCCGGACCCGAAGAGCGACTGGGCCTTCCCCCTCGGCCACATCCAAATGGTCGGCAAGTCGGATGGGGCGCAGGTCCACGGCGAGGGGCTGCCCGGTTTCCTGCAATGGTTCCCGGAGAAGCCCTTCGACTGGATCGCCCGCCACTCCATCGACTTCTGGCTGACCTCGGAGGATGTGCCGAAGCCCGAGAACCGGGTCTTTTACAAGGGCGGCGAGGTCCATCTCGACCTCACCGAGACGAACGCCGAAGCGCACCGGCGGCTTCGCCGCAAGCTCCAGGAGGTCTGTGACAAGACCGACATCCACCCGCACCTCTTCGACCGGTCGCTGTACCTCGGCAAGAATGTGCCCATCGGCGGCACCGCGCATCAGGCCGGAACCCTGCGCTTCGGCGACGACCGGGAGGGTTCGGTCCTCGACCGGGATTGCAAGGCGCATTGCCTCGACAATCTCTACGTGACCGATGCGAGCTTCTTCCCCTCCATCGGCGCCGTGAACCCGACCCTGACGATCATCGCCAACGCCCTGCGCGTCGCCGACCGGCTGATCGCCCGGATGGGCGCCCGCGACGTGATCCCGCCGCCCCGCCTGTTCGACCACACCGCGCCACGGGAGCCACTTCAGGCCTGAGGCGTCCCGCCGGGACGGCCGATCTGACCCATCGTGTTGCGGGCGACAGCGAAGCGTTCCAGGGATACGCCACGGCGGCAGACGTCCTGCTGCCCGGAATTGCTTCGCCTTCGGCCGCAAGGACGGAGAGCGGCTCGACGGCACGGCGGATTGAGGCGATTGGACGGGTCATGGCCATCGATCACATCGATCTCGCGCGGCTCGATCTGAACCTCCTCGTGGCCCTCGACGCGCTGCTGCAGGAGCGCAGCGTCACGCGGGCGGCGGCGCGGATCGGCATCGGGCAATCGGCGATGAGCGCGAGCCTTGCCCGCCTGCGCAGGCTGTTCGACGACGAGCTTTTCACCCGCGCGCCCGACGGGATGCGGCCGACGCCGAGGGCCCTTGCCCTGGCCGAGCCGCTGCGGGGCGTGCTCCGGGGCGTGCAGGATCTGGTGCATCGGGAGGGAAGCTTCGATCCGAGGACGATCGAGCGGACCTTCACGGTGAGCCTGCCGGACAGTCTCGAGATCCTCCTCGGCCCCCGCCTCATCGCCTACCTGCGGGCCGAGGCGCCGGGCATCCGCCTGCTCCTGCGCTCCGTTGAGGCGGTTCGGATCCTCGACGAACTCGACGCCGACCGGGTGGACCTCGCCCTCGGGTTCTTCAGCCGGGGGCAGGTCCACCACAAGCAGAGGCTGCTCTACCGGGACAGCTACGTCGTGCTGTTCAACGCGGCGCTCGTCGGGCTGGAGGCGCCGATCGGCCTTGAGGACTACCTGCGGTTCCCCCACGTCCTCACCTCCCTGCGGGAGACGGCCCACGGCGTGGTGGACGACGCCCTGGCGCTGATCGGCCGGTCGCGCGTGCTGGCGGTGACGACGCCCCGGTTCCTCGTGGTGCCGTTCCTCGTGCAGGCGTCCCCCGTCATCGCCACCATGCACGCGCGGCTCGCGACGGTCTTCGCCGGCTCCCTCGGGCTGAGCACCAGCCCCGTGCCGGTGGACCTCGACGAGGTCTCGATCTCCATGCTCTGGCACGCCTCCTACGACCGCGACCCCGCCCACCGCTGGCTGCGCGATCTCCTCGTCCGGCTGGCTGGCGAGGAGGCGATGCTCCTCCCCATGGGTTCCCCGCGCCCGGAATGAAGACCGGCGGCATCTGTGACCGTGCCGTCGCTCCGGCCCTTGACCCAGTGACGGGGGCGATTCTCTAACCGGATGGACCGGGGGAGGATTTCGTCTCCCCGACCGAGCCCGTCATCCGGGTCGCCATGGCAGACAGGCGACACCGAAAGCGTGCCGGATGCCGCCGTGCCGCCCTCGTCGCCCCAGCGGATGAAACGATGACCAAAGGATCGGACCTCCTCGTCGCGGCTTTGGAGAACGAAGGCGTCGATCGCATCTTCGGGATTCCGGGCGAGGAAAACCTCGATGTCGTGGAATCCCTGCGGACTTCGACGATCGAACTCGTCCTCACCCGGCACGAGCAGGCCGCCGCCTTCATGGCCGCGACCCACGGGCGCCTCACCGGCCGCCCCGGCGTGTGCCTGTCCACCCTGGGTCCGGGCGCCCTGAACTTCTCAACCGGGGCGGCCTACGCCCATCTCGGCGCCATGCCGATGATCATCATCACCGGCCAGAAGGGCATCCTGTCCTCGCGGCAGGCGAAGTTCCAGATCGTCGACGTGATCGGCTCGATGAGGCCGATCACCAAGATGGCCCGGCAGATCGTCTCGGCCTCGTCGATTCCCACCATCGTGCGCGACGCCTTCCGCGTCGCCATGGAGGAGCGGCCCGGACCCGTGCTGCTGGAACTGCCGGAGGACATCGCCTCCGAGGAGGGCGAGGCGCATCTCGTGCCCTCGCACCCGATCGACATCCCGGTGGCGCACCCGAAGGCGATCTCCCGCGCGGCGGAAATGATCCTGAAGGCCGAACGCCCGCTGATCATGCTCGGCGCCGCCGCGAGCCGCCCGCGCGCCACGGGCGAGCTCGGCGGCTTCGTCCTGCGGACGCAAATCCCGTTCTTCACCACCCAGATGGGCAAGGGCACCGTGGCGGGCGGCACCAAGCTCTACATGGGCACCGCCGCCCTCTCCGAGCGCGACTACGTCCACGAGGCCATCGACCGGGCCGATCTGATCATCGCCATCGGCCACGACACGATCGAGAAGCCGCCCTTCTTCATGGGCCAGAAGGACCAGAAGGTCGTCCACATCGGCTACATGCCCGCCAACGTCGAGGAGGTGTACTACCCCGACGCCGAGGTGGTGGGCGATCTCGGGCCTACCCTGAAGCTTCTGGCCGACGAGCTGGAGGGCAAGCTGCCGAACGCAGGGGCGCTGCTGCACCTGCGCGAGCACATCCTCAGCCACATCTCCGACCGGGCGACGGAGGACCGCTTCCCCATCACGCCGCAGCGCCTCGTCCACGACGTGCGCCGCGTGATCCCCGAGGATGGCATCGTCTGCCTCGACAACGGGATGTACAAGATCTGGTTCGCCCGGAACTACCGCACCTACGTCGCCAACACGCTGCTCCTCGACAACGCCCTCGCCACGATGGGCGCGGGGCTCCCCTCCGCGATGATGGCGGCGATGCTCCACCCGGACCGCCGCGTCATGGCCGTCTGCGGTGACGGCGGCTTCATGATGAACAGCCAGGAGATGGAGACCGCGGTACGCCTGCGGCTCAACCTCGTGGTGCTGATCCTCGACGATTCGGCCTACGGCATGATCCGATGGAAGCAGGCCGTGGATCACTTCAAGGATTTCGGCATGACGTTCCGCAATCCGGACTTCGTCCGTTACGCCGAATCCTACGGGGCCACCGGCCACCGGATCGAGGCGGTGGGCGACCTCGTGCCGACGCTGAACCGCGCCTTCGAAGCCGGCGGCGTCCACCTCGTGGCCGTGCCGATCGACTATTCCGAGAACACCCGCGTGCTCGTCGATGAGCTGCGCCAGAAGGTGAAGCCCCACGACGCGGCGGAGTGAGTTGGTCGCCTCGGGTTTGGCGTCCTCCGTCATTGCTTCGCTCCGCTCGCGATGACGGCGCGCGGATCGGCGAGCGTTCCATGATGCACGAGAGAAAAGGGGCGGCAGGCCGATGAATCCCTTCACCTTCCAGACCACACCGAACGTCCTGTTCGAGGCGGGCGCCGCCAGGAAGCTCCCGGAGATCGTGGCGGGCTACGGCGCGAGGCGCGTCATGCTCGTCACCGACAGGGGCGTCCGGGCGGCGGGGCTGACCCGATCCGCCGAGGAGGCGCTGGCCGGGGCCGGCATCGCGGTCGACGTCTACGAGGATGTCGTGGCCGACCCGCCCTCCACCGTGATCGAGGCCGCCGCCGCCCGCGCCCGCGACCTCGGCACCGACCTCGTCCTGTCCATCGGCGGCGGCTCGGCGCTGGATACGGCCAAGCTCGTCGCCTACCTCGCCAAGTCGGACGACAGGCTGGAGGACATCTACGGCGTCGGCCTCGCCAAGGGCGACCGGCTGCCGCTGATCCTGGCGCCGACCACCGCCGGGACCGGCTCGGAGGTGACGCCGATCTCCATCGTCACCACGCCCAGCACCGAGAAGAAGGGCGTCGTGGCCCCGAAGCTCCTGCCCGACTGGGCGGTGCTCGACCCCGAGCTGACGCTCGGCCTGCCCGCCCATGTCACCGCCGCCACCGGCATCGACGCGATGGTCCACGCCATCGAGGCGTTCACCAGCAAGAACAGGAAGAACCCGATCTCGGACCAGCTCGCCAAGCAGGCGCTGGCCCTGCTCTCGGCCAACATCCGCACCGCCTGCACGGACGGCACGAATGTCGAGGCGCGCTCCGGGATGCTCCTGGGGTCCATGCTCGCGGGCATGGCCTTCGCCAACGCGCCGGTGGCCGCCGTCCACGCGCTGGCCTATCCCGTCGGGGCGATCTTCCACGTGCCGCACGGGCTGTCGAACGCCCTGGTGCTGATGGGCGTGATGCGCTTCAACCTCAGCCACGCGCAGGCGCTCTACGCCGAACTCGCGCCGATCCTCGATCCCGCCGCCGCCGACCTGCCGGAGGCCGAGGCCGCCGCGCGGTTCGTGGAGTGCCTCCAGGCCATCTGCCACGATTGCAAGGTGCCGGCCTCGCTCAGCGAAGTCGGCGTCGCGCAAGGCGACCTGGGGCGCATGGCGACCGACGCCATGAAGCAGACGCGCCTCCTCGTGAACAACCCCCGCGAGGTCACCTACGACGACGCCTACAGGATCTACGCCGAAGCGCTGGGCCAGGGCGAGGCCCGCGCGGCGGCGCAGTGATGGCAACCGTGAGTCGAGGAACGATCATCCCACCCTTCGCCTCATCCTGAGGTGCGGCGAAGCCGCCGCGAAGGAGGGTTCCAGAGAGCGCTGCGCCTTCAAAACCGCTCCTTCGAGACCTCCGCTGCTCTCCCGCACCTCAGGATGAGGGAGAGTACGGGACTTGCCGGCTTCTCGATCAGGCTCACAGGATGAGGCCGAGACCGGAATGACCATCGGACGGGGAAGCGCGGGAATGGACCAGTTCGACGCGTTCAAGGCGATGGGCGAATTCTGGGCGCGGACCGGGCTCGCCTTCCTGGCCCCGCCCGGCCTGGGCAGCGGCGCAGCCTCCTGGGGCTCCTTTCCGCCGGCCTTCGACCTGGGCGGCGTCACCGAGGCGCAGGCCTCCCTCGCCCGCGCCTGGGCGTCGGCCTCGACCCTGTCACAGACCCTGGCGAGCGCGATGCAGACCGCCAGCGTCGCGGACGATCCCACGGCCGGCGCCGTCCTGGCCCGCATCTTCGATCCCCAGGCGTGGCTCGGCGGCACCGCCGATTTCGGCGCGGCCCTGAACCGGATGTCGGAGGGGCCGCAATTCGCCAACCTCTGGCAGACGGAACGGCGCGTCGCCGCCCTGGTCTCGGCCTTCGCCGCCCTGCGTCAGGCCCAGTCGCGCCACCAGACGGTGATGCTCGACGCCTGGACAAGGGCGGCGGGCACCTTCGCCCGCGAGGCGAATGCCCGCGCCGGGCGGGGCGAGGGCTATGCCTCGGGCCGGGAGATGATGCAGCACTGGATCGAGACTGCCAACGGCGTCCTCCTGGAGGTCCAGCGCTCGGACGCGTTCCTCGCCAGCCAGCGCGACGTGCTGAAGGCGGCCACCGACCTGCGCCTCGCGCAGCAGGACGTGGCGAACTTCCTGAGCGATCTCTACGGCCAGCCGACGCGGGCCGAACTGGACGACGTCCACCGGAGCCTCACCGAATTGCGACGGGAGGTCCGGGCCCTCAAGAAGGACAGGCGCGCCGCCGCGCGCCGGGCCAAGACGGCGGCAGGGGAGGAAAGCCATGGCTGACGCATCCGACGGCGCCCCGCATGGCACCGCAGCGCCCCTCGACCTCACCCCCGCCGAGATGCTGGCCGAGGTCGGCGAGTTCGGGCGCAGGATGGCGGAGGGCGCCAAGCTCTTCGCCACCGTCCGGGACGACGAGGTGCAGATCGCCACGACGCCGAAGGATCTGGTCTGGAGCCAGGACAAGGTGCGGCTGTACCGCTACCGGCCGCTGGCCGAGAGCAGGGGCCTGCCCCCGGTGCTGATCGTCTACGGGCTGATCGGCCGCTACACGATGGCGGACCTGCAGGAGGACCGCTCCCTGGTCCGCAACCTCCTCGCCCTCGGCCTCGACCTCTACGTGGTCGATTGGGGCAATCCTGGCCGGGCGGACCGCTTCGTGACCATCGACGACTACGTCGACGGCTACCTCGCGGAGTGCATCGACGTCATCGCCGCCGCGACGAAGCGGGAGCGGGTGAACCTCCTCGGCATCTGCGAGGGTGGGGTGTTCACGACCTGCTACGCGGCCCTCTACCCCGAGACCGTCAACGCCATGGTGCTGACGATCACGCCGATCGACTTCCACGCCGACACGGTGGAGAACCGGGCGGGCCACGGTTTCATCAACGTTTGGGTCCGGTCCCTCTCGGGAGAGGACATCGACCGGTTGATCGCCGCGCAGGGCTCCCTGCCCGGCGAATTCATGGGCTCGGTCTTCTCCATGATGACGCCGATGCGCACCATGACGAAGTACAACCTCGACCTCCTCGACGCGCTGGGCGACCGCAAGAAGTTCCTCAACTTCCTGCGGATGGAGAAATGGATTGCCGACCGGCCGGACCATCCCGGCGAGGCGGCCAAGCAGTGGCTGAAGGACCTCTACCAAGACAACAAACTCGTCCGGAGCGCCTTCGAACTCGGCGGCCGGACGGTGGACTTGAAGCGGATCACCTGCCCGGTCCTGAACGTCTTCGCGCAGGACGACCACATCATCCCGCCCGCCACCTCGCAGGCCCTGCGCGGGAAGATCGGCACGGAGGACTACACCGAACTCGGCCTGCCGGGCGGCCATGTCGGCGTCTTCGTCGGCGGCAAGGCGCAGAAGCTCCTCGGCACGGGCATCGCCGACTGGATCGCCGCCCGTGGCTGACGGTCAGCGCATGCCCTCCGGCCTCAAGAACAAGATCGTCACCGCCGACGAGGCGGTGGCCATCGTGCGGGACGGCGACATGGTCGCGGTCTCGGGATTCGTCGGCATCGGCACGCCGGACGAGCTGATCCTGGCGCTGGCCAAGCGGTTCAGCGAGGGCCAAGGCCCCCGCGACCTCGGCCTGATGTTCGCCGCAGCCCCCGGCGACGGCAAGGATCGCGGCCTCAACCGGCTGGCCCTGCCGGGCCTGATCCGCCGGGTGGTCGGCGGCCACTGGTCCCTCGTGCCGAAGCTCGGCGCCATGGCGATCGAGGGGACGATCGAGGCCTACAACCTGCCGCTGGGCGTGGTCTCGCACCTCTACCGCGACATCGCCGCCAAGACCGCAGGCCACATCACCAAGGTGGGGCTCCACACCTTCGTCGATCCGCGAAAAGGCGGCGGCAAGCTCAACGACAGGACCACCGAGGATCTCGTCAGCCTGATCGACCTGCACGGCGAGCCGTGGCTGCACTATAGGACCTTCCCGGTGAACGTCGCGCTGATCCGCGGCACCACCGCCGACCCGGCGGGCAACATCACCATGGAGCGCGAGGCGCTGACGCTGGACAACCTCGCCGCCGCCATGGCGGCGAAGAATTCCGGCGGCTTCGTCATCGCGCAGGTGGAGCGCATCGCGGAGAACGGGTCGCTGGCCCCGCGCGAGGTGACGGTGCCGGGCGTGCTCGTGGATTGCGTGGTGCTCTCGAAGCCCGACAACCACCATCAGACCTACGCCACGCCCTACAATCACGCCTTCACCGGCCGCCAGCGCGTGCCGCTGGATCGGATCGGGACTCTGCCGCTGGACATCCGAAAGGTGATCGCCCGGCGCTGCGCCTTCGAGCTGCCGATGGGCGGCGTCGTCAACCTCGGGATCGGCGTGCCGGAGGGCGTCGCCAAGGTGGCGGCCGAGGAGCGGGTGCTGAAATATCTGACGCTGACCGCCGAGCCCGGCGTGATCGGCGGCCTGCCGCAGGGCGGGCTCGATTTCGGGGCCGCGCTGAACCCGTCGGCGGTGCTGCACCAGAACCAGCAATTCGACTTCTACGACGGCGGCGGCCTCGACCTCGCTTGCCTCGGCCTCGCGGAGACGGACGCCGAGGGCAACGTCAACGTCAGCCGGTTCGGCACCAAGCTGGCGGGCGCGGGCGGCTTCATCAACATCTCGCAGAACGCCAAGCGCCTCGTCTTCGCGGGGAGCTTCACGGCGGGGGGCCTCGATATCGGCCTGACGGACGGCACGCTGCGCATCCTCAAGGAGGGGCGCTCGAAGAAGTTCGTGCGCGCGGTGGAGCAGGTGACCTTCTCCGGCGCCTACGCCGCCGAGCGCGGCCAGCCGGTCCTGTACGTGACGGAGCGCTGCGTCTTCCGGCGCACGGCGGAGGGCGTGGAACTGGTCGAGGTGGCACCGGGCATCGACATCGACCGGGACATCCTCGCCCACATGGATTTCGCGCCCATCGTGCGCGACCCCGTGCCGATGGATCCGCGCCTGTTCCGCGAGGAGGCGATGGGGCTGGAGCACTGGCTGCTCGGCATGAGCCTGTCGGAGCGACTGTCCTACGACTCCGAGCGCAACACGTTGTTCGCGAACTACGAGGGTTTCCAAGTCCGGACGGTGGAGGATGTCGATCTCGTCAGACGGGAATTCGAAAGAACCTGCCAACAGATCGGCAAGCGCGTCCACCTGATCGCGAACTACGACGGCTTCGAACTTGATCCCGCCGTGGCCGAAGCCTACTTCTCGATGATCGCCTATCTGGAAAGCCGCTACTACGCCACGGCCTCGCGGTACACGACGAGTGCCTTCATGCGCCTCAAGCTCGGCGCCTCCCTGCAATCGCGGGATCTTGCGCCCCACGTGTTCGAGACGCGCGCGGAGGCGCAGGCCCGCAGCACGGCCCGGAGCGCGCCCCCGCGGGCGCCGACGCAGCCGTCACCGCCCAAGGAACCGTTGGATGCCTGAGACCGGTGGTCGCCTCAGCCTGAAGAACCCTGAGCTTCTCGTCGAAGCCTGCCTGATCGGCGGGGAATGGTCGCAATCCGGCTCGGGCCGGATCGACGTCACCAACCCGGCCACGGGCGCGGTGATCGCGCGGGTGCCGAATGCCGGCGCCGAGGAGACGAGGCGCGCGATCGAGGCGGCCCATGCCGCCTATCCGGCGTGGCGCGCCAAGACCGCCAACGAGCGCGCCGTGCTCCTGCGCAAGCTTGCCGCCGTCATCACCGAGAACCAGGAGGATCTGGCGCAGATCCTCACCGCCGAGCAGGGCAAGTCGCTGACCGAGGCGCGGGGCGAGGTCGGCATGTCGGCGGCCTACGTGCTGTGGTTTGCGGAGGAGGCCCGCCGGGTCTACGGCGAGACGATCCCCTCCCCCTGGGCGGACCGGAAGATCCTCGTCACCAAGGAGCCGGTGGGCGTCGTGGCGGCGATCACGCCGTGGAACTTCCCCTCGTCCATGATCGCCCGCAAGCTCGCTCCCGCGCTGGCCGCCGGCTGCCCCATCGTGATCAAGCCCGCAACGCAGACGCCGCTCTCCGGCCTCGCCTGGGGCAAGCTCTGCCAGATGGCCGGCATCCCGGACGGTGTCGTCTCGATCCTCACCGGCCCGGCCCGCGCCATCGGCGGCGAACTGACGGGCAACCCGCTGGTGCGGAAGGTGACGTTCACCGGCTCCACCGAGGTCGGCAAGGTGCTGCTCCAGCAATCGGCCGGCACGGTGAAGAAGGTCTCGATGGAACTGGGCGGCAACGCGCCCTTCATCGTGTTCGACGACGCGGACCTCGACCGGGCGGTAGCGGGCGCCATGCTCGCGAAGTTCCGCAACTCCGGCCAGACCTGCATTTGCACCAACCGCTTCCTCGTTCAGGACGGCATCTACGACGCCTTCGCCGACAGGATGGCCGAGGCGGCGAACAAGCTGAAGGTCGGTGACGGCACGCAGGAGGGTGTGGCCCAGGGCCCGCTCATCGACATGGCGGCCGTAGAGAAGACCGAGGCGCATATCCGCGACGCCGTCGAGAAGGGCGGCAAGGTGATCGCGGGCGGCCACCGCCACGCGCTCGGCGGCCAGTTCTTCGAGCCGACCGTCGTGGTGAACGCCACCCCGGCGATGGCCGTGGCCCGCGAGGAGACCTTCGGTCCCCTCGCCCCGCTCTTCCGCTTCAAGGACGAGGCGGAGGCGATCCGGCTGGCCAACGACACCGAGTACGGCCTCGCCTGCTACTTCTACACCCGCGACCTCGGCCGGGCCTTCCGCGTCTCCGAGGCGCTGGAATACGGCATGGTCGGCGTCAATGAGGGGATCATCACCACCGAGGTGGCGCCCTTCGGCGGCGTGAAGGAATCGGGGCTCGGCCGCGAGGGCGGTCGCCTCGGGATCGAGGACTATCTCGAGGTGAAGTACGTCTGCCTCGGCGGCCTCGGGGCCTGAAACCTCTCCGTCATGGCGAGTGAGAGCGCAGCGATCCAGGGCAGCGGGACGCCCCGAGCCGTGGCGCCGCCCTGAGCTGCGTCGCTCCGCTCGCAATGACCGTGAAGGCCCGGTCGATGGACAACGCCGAAAAACCGGCCTCGTTTACGAGACGGCCTCCTCCCGCGCCGGGGTCACCGCGCCTTCGGCCTGCTGCACGAGGCGTGCGGCGCGGGCGGTGAGGAACCAACACCCCGGCTCGGAGGCGCGGTCGCGCCCCCGGTCACGGGTCCGCAGGAGGCCGCGCCGGACCAGCGAGCGCACCGTCCGCATTTCGCTGTGATCGGGCATGGGGAGTGGCCCCTCCATGTGGAGGCGACGCAGCATCGTCCGCTGCGCGGGGGTCAGTTGCCACCAGAGGCTCGGCGTCGTGCGTTCAGGCATCTTGAGATTTGAATCAATCTAGATTCGCGGTCGAACGCAACCCGACCTTCGTCTAAATTCGCTGACACGTTTGCATGGTCGCGGCCCGGGCCCGACGGGCCGGGCCCCGCGATATCCCAGGCCCGAATGCCCCGGGATGCCGCGCCGCGTTGACGGGCGGGGCTTCCTCACCGCAAAACCCCGGCGCGGCCCCGCGCAGTGTTTCGAGGCGGGCGGAAGGCGGTCACCGGGCGGATGGCTCTGGCGGAGGACAGGGAGACGGTGATGGGAGCCGGGCAGCAGCCCGTGCCCGACCGTTCGGCCGTCGGCCTCGTCGCCGTGATCGTCGCGGCGACGGAGGGCGAGCCCCGCGCCTTGACCGTCCGCGTGCCGGGCCAAGCCTCCTGCAGGGGCGACGGCCTGCCCGCCGGCCCTTTGGTGCCGGAGCACGCCACCCTAGAGAAGGGTCTCCGGGCCTGGGTGGAACGCCAGACGAACCAGCGCCTCGGCTACGTGGAGCAACTCTACACCTTCGGCGACCGGGATCGCTCCGGGGGAGAGGGAGAGCCCGCCGCCCACGCCCTGTCGGTGGCCTACCTCGCCCTGGTGCGGGAGGAGCGTCCGGCCGGCCTCGCGGAGGCGTCCTGGCACAACTGGTACCGCTACCTGCCCTACGAGGATTTCCGCCGTGGTCGCCCGGCTGCCCTCGATGCCATCGAGCCTCGCCTCACCGCCTGGGCCGAGGACGCCGCCGACACGGCCCTCCGCCAGCGCCGGTTCGACCGCCTCGGCCTCACCTTCGGCCTGAACGGCGGCACTTGGAACGAAGAGCGGGTACTCGAACGCTACGAGTTGCTGTTCGAGGCGGGGCTGATTCCCGAATCGCGGGGCAATCCGGGGCCGGGCCGGGCGGGCGACCCCACCGGCGTGCCCATGGCCTTCGACCACCGCAGGGTCCTGGCGACGGCGATCGGCCGCCTGCGCGGCAAGATCAAGTACCGCCCCGTGGTGTTCGAGTTGATGCCCCCGGCCTTCACTCTGCTCCAGTTGCAGCGGACCGTCGAAGCCCTGTCGGGCATCCAGTTGCACAAGCAGAACTTCCGCCGCCTGGTGGCGCAACAGGGGCTGGTGGAAGAAACGGAGAGCCTGACGAGCGGCTCAGCCGGGCGCCCGGCCCGCCTCGTGCGCTTCCGCCGGGAGGTGCTTCTGGAGCGTCCGGCGCCGGGCCTCAGGCTCCCGGCCAGGCGGGTGGGTTAGAGCGTTTTCGGTTTGACCTAGGTCTCAGCGTTCCAATGACACGTGCGGGCTCCCTCCCCCTTGCGGGGAGGAGAGCGCGGCGCGCAGGTCCGTCTCAGTTCGACGGGAACGGCTCTAACCGTAGGTCTGGTCGGCTCCGGGGAAGGATCCGTCACGCACGCCGTCCGCGTACGCCTTCACCGCCTCCTCGATATGCGCCCGGAGCGAGCCGAACTGGCGCACGAATTTCGGCGTCCTCTCGGAAAGGCCGAGCATGTCCTCCAGCACGAGGATCTGCCCGTCGCAGACCGAGGAGGCACCGATGCCGATGGTGGCGGCGGTGACCTTCGGTGAGGTGGCGATGGCCCGCGCCACCGGCTCCACGATGCCCTCTAGCACGATGGCGAAGGCCCCGGCCTCGGAGATGGCGCGGGCATCCTCGATCAGGCGCCGCTCGTCGTCCGGCGCCCGGCCCTGGACCTTGAACCCGCCCATCACGTTGATCGCCTGCGGCGTGAGGCCGATATGGCCCATCACCGGCACGCCGCGCTGGACGAGGAAGGCCACCGTCTCGGCGAAATGCGCGCCGCCCTCCAGCTTGATCGCCCCGGCGCCGGTCTCCTTCAGGACGCGGGAGGCATTGAGGAAGGCCTGTTCCCGGCTCGCCTCATAGGAACCGAAGGGCATGTCGACCACGACCAGCGCCCGTGACGTGCCGCGGATCACCGCCTGCGCCTGGAGAATCATCATCTCCAGGGTGACGGGGATGGTCGATTCCATCCCGTGCATCACCATGCCGAGGGAATCGCCGACGAGGATGAAGTCGCAGAAGGCGTCGACGATGCCGGCCGTGTGCGCGTGGTAGGCGGTCAGCGCGACGATCTTGCGCCCCTCGGCCTTGCGCTTCCCCATATCCACCGCCCGGAGGCGACGGGATTGGACGACCTGGGACATGACGCGCTCCCCACACTTGCGACTTGGCCTAACACGGGCAAGCGCCATCGTCCCAGGGGAGCCGCGTGCCGGAAGCGGCCGGATGTCAGGTCGACCTGAGAACGGCGCCCGCCGCCGATCCGCCGCTCGCTGCCTCGACGCGACGTGGAGACGTTTCAGCAGCCCGTCAACGCTCCGCGACCTCGCCCCTCTTCCACTCCGCGTCCTCGGTGATGGTCTTCGTCTCGTGCTCGTCCTGCCAACCCTCGACGCCGAGGGGGAACCAGTGGACGCCCGTGTAGCCCTTTTCCACGAGGCGCTTGCCCGCGTTCCAGCTGCCCCAGCACTCCACGTGGCAGAACACCACGATCGGCTTGGCCTTGTCGCCGCCGGTCAGGCTCTCGACGCGGGCGTAGAACAGGGCCTCGCGCTCCGGGGCCAGGGGCACGGCGCCAGCATTCGGCAGCCACACGGCGCCGGGGATGGAGGGATGGACCGGCAGCCACAGGCGGCCCTCGGGGAAGTTTGCAGGCTTCTTCTCCCGCATGGCGACGTCGATCAGGACCGGCTTGACCGGTCCTTCGAGGAGCTTGGCCACCTGCTCGCCGTCCACAACCTGGGCGCCCTTCAGCGTCGGCGGGGTGTAGCCGCGCTGCGGGCCGGTGTAGAGGCCCGGCGGCTCGGGGACGTTGACCGGCGAATCCGCAGGCTCGGCCGCCGCAAGGCAGAGGGACGCCGCCGCGATGGCGGCCCCCCGCGCTAGGATCATCCCGCGCCGCATGGTCAGTTGGTCGGGCTCGGAGCGGTGAAGCTCTTGGTCCAGCTCCCGCCCTGGTTGTCGCTGGCGGCGACCTGGATCGGCTTGCCGTCCGGCTTGAAGCCGAAGTTGATCACCGGGTTCGAGGCGATGGAGATGTCGCCCGTCATGGTGAAGATCTTCTGGTCTCCCGCCGAAACGGTCAGCTTGTCGATGTAGCGGGCGGGCGTGTAGTCGCGGGTGACCTGATTCATCTGCATCCCCGAGAAGTTCGGGTGGCGGATCATCAGCGTCGCCTCGACGGGCTTGCCGGGCTGCGCGTCGGCGAACTTCATGCGCATGTCGCCCATGCCCTTCATCGCCTCCTCGTCGCTCATGCCCATCGGGGCCGAGCAGCCGCCGGAGGCTTTCACGAACTGCTTCGCCTCGTAGAGCTTCCCGTCCGTGGTCTCCACCACGGCGTGCATGTCGGTGTAGTTGTTCACGCGCACGCGCAGCTTCAGCTCGTTGGTGTCGGCGGCGGGGCCGAACTCGAACTTGGCGGCGTAGGGTGCCGGGTTGTCGTCGATGATCAGCGAGACCGCCTTGATCTTGTCCCGGTCGGGCATCGTGAGGGTGATCGGCACGAGCGCCGCATCCTCGGCGCGCTTGGGCGCATCGAGCTTCACCAGGGTATCGGTGGGCGAAATGGTGCGGTCGCCGAAGATCGACTTGGCGATCTCCTGCCAGCGGGCGTTGCGCTCCTGGTCGGTGTCGGACGCGCCGGCGGCGTAGGCGGCGGGCGCCGCGCCGAGGGCGGCGGCCGAGAGCGTCAGGCCCACGGCGAGGGGGAAGGCGGCGAAGGTGGGGCGCATGGCGTGATCTCCCTGGTGTTCGTGTTTCACAAAATGACGGATCAGTCCCATTCGAGTTCCTGGTACGCCACGGTTACGTTGCGACGATTGTAGTGCTCGAACAGCTTCCAATGGCTGCTCTGGTCCTGCGCGACGGTGTCCACGGCCTTGTCGATCGGCACGTCCTTGGCGATGGCCGCCTTGGTCTGGTCCCTCAACGCCGTCAGGTAGGTGGCCAGCGCCTCGACCGCCGGGACGGTCTCGACGGTGACCGGGCCGTGGCCGGGCACCGCCCGCGCCGCGCCCATCGCCTTCACCCTATCCAGTTCCTTCAGCCAGCCCTTGAGGCTGCCGTCGAGGGAGGGGATCCGCTCCACGAAGAGCAGGTCCGCCGGGAAGAGCAGGCCGGAGAGCGAATCCCTCATCGAGAGGTCGCTCGTGGTGTGCGCCGGCCCGTGGGCGGTGAAGCGCAGCGTGCGGTCACCGAGATCGACCTCGGCGGTGTCGGCCACGCTCATTTTCGGGTAGACGACCGGACCGGTCTTCTCCTCACCGAACAGGTCGATGAGCCGCTTGCGGTAGAACTCCCCCCGCGCGTCCAGCGCCTCCTTCAGCTTGGCGTGGCCGATGAAGACCGGCTTGTCGGCCGTGAAGGCGCCGGCGCCGAAGGCGTGGTCCGGATGGACGTGGGTCAGCACCACATGGGTGATCGGCTTGGTCGTGCGCTTCGCGATCTCGCCGCGCAGCCATTGCCCGTCGGCGAGGCTGCCACCGGATTCCGTGACGAGCACGCCGTTCCGGCCGACGATGAAGCCGATATTGGCGATGGCGTCGAGGTTTGCGGCATCCGCATCGGCGATGAGACCCTTGCGGATGAAGGTGCCGGGGGCGACCTCTTCGAGGGTGAAGGATTCGGCATAGGCGCGAGGGGTGAGGCCCGCCGTGGCGGCACAGCACAGGCAGAGGCCGCCGAACAGCGCATGGCGCCGCGACAGGCCGCGGGCCCCGCCGTCGATCCTCGGATGAACGGCCTTTGCCGCCATGCCGAAACCTCCCGTCTTTTCTTTCGACCGATCAGTAGGTAGATTTCGGGCGCCGTCAAGCCAAGACGCCATCACGTCGATTTGTGGGCTATACTGTCAGAACGGGATAGGACGCCGCCATGCGGGACACCCGCGCCGAATTGCTGATGCAGGCGGAGACCCTGGTGCGGAGCCGGGGCTATGCCGGTTTCAGCTATGCCGACCTCGCCGAGGCGGTGGGCATCCGCAAGGCGAGCATCCACCACCATTTTCCCACGAAGGTCGATCTGGCTGCCGCCCTCGTGGCGGCCTACGACGTCCGGTATGCGGACGGCATGGCGGCAATCCGGGCCGGGACGCCGGACGGGCCCGGGCGGATCGTCGCCTACGGTCGCTTCTACCTCGGCGGGGTCGAGCAGGGCCTCGGATGCCTCTGCGCGGCGCTGGCGATCGAGGGCGAGGCCCTTCCCGAGCGCCTGCGCGGCGATATCGCCGCCTTCTTCCGCCGCCATCTGGCGTGGCTGGAGGAGGTGCTGCGGGAGGGCGTCGCCGACGGCAGCCTGCGCCCGGACATCGATCCCTCCCGGCACGGCCGGTTCATCTTGGCGACGCTGGAGGGGGCGCTGCTGATGGAGAGGCTCTTCGCGAGCCCGGCGTCCTTCGGCGACACCCTCGGCGCCCTGGTGGAGAGCCTTACGCCGCCTCCTCGGTCGCCGTGAAGCGGGCGTACCCCTCGGCCCGGAGGCGGCAGGCGGGGCAGGTGCCGCAGCCGTAGCCCCAGGCATGGCGCTCTCCGCGCTCCCCGAGGTAGCAGGTGTGGCTGTCACCGATGATCAGGTCCACCAGCGCCCGCCCGCCCAGCGATTGGGCGAGGCCCCAGGTCTGCGCCTTGTCGATCCACATCAGGGGCGTGTGCAGGACGAAGCGCCGCTCCATCCCCAGATTGAGGGCGACCTGAAGCGCCTTGATCGTGTCGTCCCGGCAATCGGGATATCCCGAATAGTCGGTCTCGCACATGCCGCCGACGATGTGGCGGATACCCCGCCGGTAGGCGAGCGCGGCGGCGAAGGTCAGGAAAACGAGGTTGCGTCCCGGCACGAAGGTGTTGGGCAGGCCCGACGCCTCGAAGCCGATCTCCGCCTCGCGGGTCAGGGCCGTGTCGGAGATGGCGCCCAGCGCATCGAGGGACACGGTATGGTCCTCGCCGAGGCGGCGGCCCCAGGCGGGCTCGATGCGGCCGAGCCCGGCCCGCAGGGTGTCCCGGCACGCGAGTTCGATCCGGTGGCGCTGGCCGTAGTCGAAGCCGAGCGTCTCGACACGGGCGAAGCGGTCGAGCGCCCAGGCGAGGCAGGTCGCGGAATCCTGCCCGCCCGAGAACAGGACCAGGGCCGCGTCGTCGCCGGGGATCGCGTCAGTCGCCATCGTACTCCGCCCAGGACATCGGCGTCTCCATCACCTTCACCCGGGCGAGGCCGGGCAGGTCCGGCTTCAGCCGATGCCAGATCCAGGCCGCGATGTTCTCGGCGGTGGGATTTTCGAGGCCCTCGATCTCGTTGAGGCAATGGTGATCGAGCCGCAGCAGCAGCGGGCCGAAGATCGATTCGATGTCGTAGAAATCGATTACCCAGCCGGTCGTCTCGTCCACCTTCCCCGCCACGGTCAGCTCGACCCGGTAGGAATGCCCGTGCATCCGGTGGCAGCGATGCGTGATGGGCACGTTCGGCAGGCGGTGCGCCGCCTCGAAGGTGAAGGCTTGGGTAATGTTCATGGACACGTCGGTGCACTCAACGTCGGCGGCTTCGCGACGTCATCGCGAGCGCAGCGAAGCGACCCAGGGCAGCGTGACGGTCTGAATTGTCGCGTATCCCTGGATTGCTTCGCTGCGCTCGCAATGACGGTGGCGGCGAACTCTCGCGCGGACGGTATCAATCCCCGCTTCGCCCCGAAACCCCCGCCTGCGCGAAGGTGGCCATGCCCGTGTGGCAGGCGAGTGCGCCCTTGATGACCCCCATCGCCACCGCCGCGCCGGAGCCCTCGCCGAGGCGCATCCCGAGCGAGAGCACGGGTGCGAGGCCGAGGCGCTCCAGCACCTCCGCGTGGGCGCCCTCGGCGGAGACATGGCCCGCGACGCAATGGTCGAGGGCCGAGGCGTCGAGGGCGTGGAGCACGGCCGCGGCGGCGGTCGAAACGTAGCCGTCGATCACCACCGGGACCTTCTGCAACCGCGCGGCCAGGATGGCCCCGGCCATGGCCGCGATCTCCCGGCCGCCGAGGCGTCGCATCACCTCAAGCGGATCGTCGAGATGGCCCCGGTGGCAGGCGAGGGCCGCCTCCACTGCCGCGACCTTGCGCGCCAGCCCCTCGCCATCGACGCCGGTGCCGCGCCCGACCCAATGGGACGCCTCGCCCCCGAACAGCGCGGCGTAGAGGGAGGCGGCGACGGTGGTGTTGCCGATGCCCATCTCGCCGATGCCGAGGCAATCGGTGCCCGCCGCCACGGCCTCCATGCCGAAGGCCATGGTGGCGACGCAGGCGCGCTCGTCGAGGGCCGGGCCCTCGGTGATGTCCCCGGTGGGCACGTCGAGGGCGAGGTCGAACACCTTGAAGCCGAGGCCGTAGGCGGCACAGAGCTGGTTGATGGCCGCGCCCCCGGCAGCGAAGTTGTCGAGCATCTGCCGGTTCACGGCATCGGGGAAGGCCGAGACGCCCTTCCTCGTCACGCCGTGGCTTCCGGCGAAGACGCAGACCAGCGGCCGGGCGAAACTCGGCGGCGCCTTGCCCTGCCACGTGGCGAGCCACGTCACGAGGTCCTCCAGGCGCCCGAGCGCCCCGGCGGGCTTCGTCAGGCTCGCGTCGCGGGCGGCGACGCCCGCGGCGGCCTCGGCGTCGGCCTCCGGCATGGTGCGGAGAAGATTACGGATATCGTCGAAGGGGCCGCCCATCGCTGCCTCGATCCTGTGGGTTGCGCCATTCCGGCTGCACGGGGACGGGTAGAGCCCGCTATGAAGGACGTGCCGGTGTCTTCGATCCGGCGCGCGGGGCCGTGGCGATGGACAGGCAGACCGGCGGCGAAGCCGAAGGGCCAGGGCGCGAGGCCCTGCACGATCTCGCCGCGTGCCTGCGCTTCTACTCCCGCCTGCCGGTACCGCAACTCCCCGGCGAGCCCGATCCCCACCGCAGCCCGGACTTCACCCGCCTGCCCCGGATGCTGCCCCTGGCGGGCGCCCTCCTGTCCCTCCCGGCGGCGCTGATCCTCGTCTCGGGCTTCGGGGCCGGGCTGGGGCCGTTCCTCTCCGCGACGCTGGCCGTGGCGGTCATGGCGACCACCACCGGCGGCCTGCACGAGGACGGGCTGTCGGATTTCGCGGACGGGCTCGGCGGCGGGAGCGACCGGGCGAAGATGCTCGCCATCATGCGCGACAGCCGCATCGGCTCCTACGGGGCGCTGGCGCTGTTCCTGGCGCTGGCCCTGCGCGTGGGCGCGCTCGCGACGCTCCTCGACCGGACCGGCCTCGCCGCCGCCACCGCCCTGGTCTTCGCGGCCGCCGTGTCGCGCGTGGCGGCCCTGCTGCCCATGGTCCTGTTGCCCCCGGCCCGGTCCGACGGCCTGTCGGCGGCGGTGGGGCGCCCCGGCCGCGCGGCCCTGGTGACGGCCGCCGTGACGGTGCTGTTCCTCGCCGCGCTGGCCCTGCCGCTCGGCCTGTCCGCGGCGGGCCTCATCGCGATGGCGGTGCTCGCCGGCCTCGCGGCGCTCGCCGTCACGGGCCTCGCCGCCCGCCGCCTCGGCGGGCAAACCGGCGACGTGATCGGCGCCTGCCAGCAGGCCGCCGAGATCCTGGCGCTGCTCGGGCTGGTCAGCGCGGTCGCACCGTGAGGCGACGTGGCGGTTCCGCCTTGCGCCGGCCACGATCGATTTGGCAAAGCGGGACATCATGAGCCTTCCACCCGCCAAAGCCTCCAGCCCGTGCACGAAGGTCTGCATCCTCGATGCGGAGACCGGCCTGTGCCGGGGTTGCGGACGCACCCGCGACGAGATCGGCGCCTGGGGATCCCTGCGGGAGGCCGACCGCCGCGCGATCATGGCGACGCTGGAGGCCCGGCTGCGCACCGCCTATCCGGGGCAGGAACGGCCCACGGCATGATCTATCTCGGCCTCGGCGCCTTGGCCCTCGTCATCGCCGCCCTGATGCTGGCGCCGGAGGGCGACGGATCGGGCGGAGGGATGAGCCCCGACATGCTGGCGAACCTCGCCTATACCGGTGCGATCCTCGCCCTCGTGGCGGCGGGCTTCTGGCGGCAGATCCGCGCCGCGCCGGTGCGGAGCCTGCAAGCGCTGGCCGCCTGGGTGCTGATCGGAGCGGCCCTCGTCCTCGGCTACAGCTACCGCGACCGCATCGAGGGCGTGTCGGCGCGGGTGATGGGCGATCTGCGCCCCGGTTCGGCCGTGAGCGGCCCCGGCGGGACCGTGACGGTCACGCGGCGCTCGGACGGGACGTTCCGGGTGGAGGGGCGCATCGACGGACGCGCGCAGGACTTCCTGTTCGATACGGGGGCGAGCAGCGTCGTCCTGACCGCCGAGGGCGCCGCCGCCCTCGGGTTCCGGCCCAAGCCGGAGGAGTTCACGGCCCGGGTCTGGACGGCGAACGGCCCCACCAGTGCCGCGCCGATCCAGCTCGAAACGCTCTCGGTGGGCACCATCACCGAGCGCAACGTCAACGCCATGGTGGCGAGGCCCGGCGCATTGGCGGGCAACCTGCTCGGCCAGACCTTCCTCGACCGGCTCGGCAGCTACGAGGTGCGCGGCGACCGCCTGATCCTCACGCCGAAGCGGTAGGGCCTCCGCCCGCCTTCCCGTCGTAGCAAGCGCAACGACGGCGGCGGCGAACGTCAGGCCGCGACCCGCGCGTCGCCGCGATCCCGCGAGACGAGGTTCACCGCCGCGCGCAGGGTATCGAGCCCGGCCTCCGGCCGCATCCCGTGCGTGGAGAGATGGCGCCGGAAGGCGCGGGCGCCGGGGCGGCCGTTGAACAAGCCGAGCATGTGCCGGGTCACGGCATGGAGGCGCTCGCCCGATTCGAGCACACCCGCGATGTAGGGCTCGAAGGCCGCCACCGCCGCGAACGGGTCGGCGGCTGGCGCCGGGACCCCGAACAGCAGCGGATCGACCCCGAGCAGGAGCGCTGGCTCCATGTAGGCCGCGCGGCCGACCATGGCGCCGTCGACCTCGGCGAGGCGCGCCTCGACCTCCGCCAACGTCTTCAATCCGCCGTTGACGGCCAGGGGCAGGGAGGGGCGGGCCGCCTTGAGCCGGGCCGCGCGGGCGTAATCGAGGGGCGGGATGTCCCGGTTCTCCTTCGGGGACAGGCCTTGGAGCCACGCCTTCCGGGCATGGACGACGAGGCCATCGACGCCCGCCGCCACGACCGCCTCCGCCAGGGCATCCAGCGCCGCCTCGGGATCCTGATCGTCCACGCCGATCCGGCATTTCACCGTCACCGGCACGCGCACCGCCGCCTTCATCGCCGCAACGCAGTCGCCCACGAGGGCGGGCTCGCGCATCAGGCAGGCGCCGAAGCGGCCCTCCTGCACCCGGTCGGACGGGCAGCCGACATTGAGGTTGATCTCGTCGTAGCCGAACTCCGCCGCGATCCGTGCGGCTTGCGCGAGGTCCGCCGGGTTCGACCCGCCGAGTTGTACCGCCACGGGATGCTCGACCGGCGAGAACCCGAGCAGCCGTTCCCGGTCGCCATGGATCACCGCGCCGGTCGTCACCATCTCGGTGTAGAGCCGCGCCCGTGCCGACAGGGCCCGGTGGAAGGCCCGGCAATGGCGGTCGGTCCAATCCATCATCGGCGCGACGGAGAAGCGCCACCCCGGGAGGGCGGCGGGTTCGGCCGGGAAGGGCGTAGAAGGGGTCACAGCGGTTCGCTTGGGGCGTCGTTGAGGGCTGAGCGGGTTGCATGCCCCGTATCAGAAAAGCAGCCAGGACGGCACCCAGGGATCGCGCGGTCATCGCGCGAGGGCGAAGAGCCCTCACGGGATCGGGACGCCCCCTGCGAAGCGCTTCCCTCCCTCAGCTCCGTTTCAGTCCGACAGCGCCGGATCGCCCGGATCGAGCCACCGCCACCCGTCCCCCATCTGGTGGCGGAACCACGTGACTTGCCGCTTGGCGTAGGCCCGCGTGTCGGCCTGCCCCTTGGCGACGGCCTCGTCGAGGCGCGACGCCCCGTCGAGATGGGCGATGAGGCCGGGCACGCCGTGGGCGCGCATCACCGGCAGCATCGGGTCGAGACGCCGCGCGCGGAGCGCCGCCACCTCCTCCAGCGCGCCGTCCGCGACCATCGCGCGGAAGCGCGCATCGATCCGCTCGCGCAGGAGCGCCCGGTCGGGGGCGAGAAACAGCTTCACGAGTCTCCGGCCCGCCAGCGGCCCCGGCACGGGGTCGCCGTAGAAGCTCGCGATGGGGCGGCCCGTGGCGGCGAAGATCTCCAGCGCCCGCATCACCCGCATCCGGTCGCTTGGGCGAAGCCGCGCGGCGCCCTCCGGGTCGAGGCGGGCGAGGTCCGCGTGGAGCGCCTCCGTCGGGCGGCCCTCGGCCTGACGGCGGACCTCCGCGCGGATCGGCTCGGGCACCGGGGGCAGTTCCGAAAAGCCCTGTTCCAGCGCCCGGAAGTAGAGGCCGGTGCCCCCGACGAAGACCGGCAGACGGCCGTCCAATTCGGCAAGCAGCGCCGTCGCGTCGCGGGTGAAATGGCCGAGGGAGTAGTTGGTCGCCCCGTCCACATGGCCGTAGAGCCGATGGGGTACGGCGGCCTCCTCGGCGGGCTCGGGCCGGGCGGTGAGCACCCGCAGGTCGGCGTAGACCTGCATCGAATCGGTGTTGACCACGACACCGTCATGCCCGCGGGCGATCCGGCTCGCCAGCGCCGACTTGCCCGAGGCGGTCGGGCCTGCGATGAGAACCGCCGCCGGGCGCTCCCCGGCTTCCCACAACGGCAAGGTCATCCTCCGCATGCTCGTCGCGGTCCTGATAGCAAACCCGGACCGCCCGGCCATCACCGATGCCGTCCTGGCCGAGGCCCGCCGGGTCCTCTCCAGCGAGCATCCCGCGCGCATCCTGCACCGGGAGGTGGCAGCCGAGGTTCTCGTGGAGGGCGGGGCCGCGCAGGAACGAGAGCTCGCGGAGCGTCTGAGGGCCGCCCTCGGCCCGGAACCCATCGACGTCGCCGTGCTTCCCGCCGACGCCCACCGACGCAAGCGCCTGTTTCTCGCCGACATGGATTCCACCATGATCGAGCAGGAATGCATCGACGAGCTGGCCGGCACCCTCGGCCTGAAGGACCACGTCGCGGCCATCACCGAGCGGGCGATGCGGGGCGAGATCGCCTTCGAGCCCGCCTTGCGCGAGCGGGTCGCGCTCCTCAAGGACATTCCGGTCGGTGTGGTGGACGGGCTGATCGCCGACACGCTGAGCCTCACCCCCGGTGGGCGAACCCTGGTGGGGACCATGGCCGCCCACGGCGCCCATACCTGTCTCGTCTCTGGCGGCTTCACCCTGTTCACCGGGCCGATCGCCGCGATGCTGGGCTTCGCCGAGCACCGCTCGAATCGCCTCGGCATTGCCGGGAACAAGCTCGACGGCACGGTCGAGGACCCGATCGTCGGCAAGGCCGAGAAGCGGGCGACGCTGATCGAGTTGCGGACGAAACTCGGGCTTCAGCCCGCCGAGACCCTGGCGGTCGGAGACGGCGCGAACGATCTCGACATGCTCGGCGAGGCCGGGCTCGGCGTCGCCTTCCGCGCGAAGCCCGCCGTCGCCGCCGCCGCCCGCGCACGGGTGGAGCACGGCGACCTCACCGCGCTCTTGTACCTGCAGGGCTTCTCGGCCGCGGAATTCGTGGGCTGAGGCATCCGCCTACCGGGCGGCCCGGTGGGCGTTTCGCAGTCACATCGTCCCTGCGAGCGAAGCGCGGCAATCCGGTGATTCGCTTGCCCGCGGATCACGTCCCGCAGCCCTCGATTGCTTCGCTGCCCTCGCAAGGACGGTCGAGGGCGGGAAGGGGCCGCAGCCCCTCCCCGCTCGGGGCTCTTAATCCAAACCCACCGCGACGAAGCGCACTTCGCCGTTGGCGTTCGCCACGAGCAGCAGGACCGACTTCCGCCCGTCCTTCTTGAGGGCATCGACGCGCTTCGACACCTCGGCAGGAGTCGAGACCGCCTCCTGGCCGACCTCGACGATGAACTCGCCCGGCTGGATGCGCTTGTCGGCCGCCGCGGAGTTCGGATCGACCTTCGTCACCACGACGCCCTTCTGGCCGTCCTTGATGTTGTAGCGCTTGCGCAGATCGTCGGTGACGCTCGACAGGTTGAGACCCAGCACCTGCCGGACGGCGGGCTCCGCGTCGGGCTGGCGCAGATTGGCCTGCTGCGGCTTGTCCGTGTCCTCCAGGCGGCCCAGCGTCACCGCCTTCGTGACCTCGGCGCCCTTGCGCACCACCACGACATCGACCTTCTGCCCGACCGGGGTGGAGGCCACGATGCGCGGCAGGTCGCTCGACGCCTTCACGGCCGAGCCGTTGAACTTGACGATGACGTCGCCGACCTCGATCCCGGCGGACTTGGCGGGGCCCTTCTCGTCCACGCCCGCCACCAGGGCGCCCTGAGCGCCGCCCTTCAGGCCGAGGGCCTCGGCAGTGGTGTCGTCCACGTTCTGGATGCGGACGCCGAGCCAGCCGCGGCGGACCTCGCCGAACTCGCGGAGCTGGTCGATCACCTGCTTGCTGGTGTTCGAGGGCACGGCGAAGCCGATGCCGACCGAACCGCCGGTGGGCGAGAGGATCGCCGTGTTGATGCCGATGACCTCGCCGTCCATGTTGAACAGCGGACCGCCGGAATTGCCCTTGTTGATGGCCGCGTCGGTCTGGATGTAGTTGTCGTAGGGCCCGGACTCGATGTTGCGGCCGCGGGCCGAGACGATTCCGGCCGAGACTGAGCCGCCGAGGCCGAACGGGTTGCCGATGGCGATCACCCAGTCGCCGGGGCGCATCTTGTCCGAATCGCCGAAGGGGACGGCCTTGAGCGGCCGCTCCGCCGTGGGCTTCACCCGCAGGACGGCGAGGTCGATTTTCGAATCCTTGCCGACGATCTCGGCCTTCAGCTTCGTCCCGTCATGCAGGATGACCTGGATGTCGTTCGCGTCGCCGATGACGTGGTTGTTCGTCACCACGATGCCCGACGCATCGATGATGAAGCCGGAGCCAAGAGAGTTCGACTTGCGCGAGCGCGGCGCTTCCTCGTTGCCGCCACCGCCACCGCCGCCGCGCCCACCGCGCTTGTTGAAGAACTCCTCGAACAGATCCTCGAAGGGCGTGCCCGGCGGGAGTTGCGGCATGGTGCGGCTGGAGCGCGCCTCGACGGTGGTCGAAGCGGAGATGTTCACGACCGCGTCGGTGACCTGCTCCGCGAGGTCTGCCAGCGAGGCCGGCCCCTTGGCGAAGGCCGGCGCGGGGACGGCGGAGCCAAGGACGGACAGGCCGAGGAAGGCGGCGGCGACGACCGGGCGCAGGCGCGCGAGCGGCCCCACGCGGGTGGCCTCGACGGGGTGCATGGACGACCTCTTCAAAAGCGTTTCCCTGGACCGGCCCATCGTTGGAGGGCGACCGGCGGTTGCCGTCAAAGGTAGCCCGCGAAAGCGAGCCGTCCACCGGGGAGGTTTTGCCGCAACCCGGAATACGGGCCGGCCTCCCCCCGGTGGCGTAGGGAGGGGCGCGCTAGCGCGCCCCTCCGGTGGTGGAGCCCGTCGTCGAAGCAGGATCCTGTTTCGCGCGGGCCGAGGACGGAGTGCCGCGCCCCTGGGGATCGCTGAAGAACCGGAAGAAGTCCGTATTCGGGCTGATCACCAGGCGGGTATCCGGCCCCTTCAGGCCGGTGTCGTAAGCCTGCATTGAGCGGTAGAAGGCGAAGAAGTCCGGATCCTTGGCGAAGGCTTCCGCCAGGATGCGGTTCTTGTCGGCGTCGCCCTGGCCGCGCAGCTGCTCGGACTTCTGCGTCGCCTCCGCGACGATCACGGTGACGTCGCGGTCCGCTCGGGCGCGGATAGACGCGGCGATCTGGTCGCCGTTGGCCCGGATGTCGGCGGCCTCGCGCTCGCGCTCGGTCTTCATCCGGCGGTAGACGGCGGCCGAGTTCTGGGCCGGCAGATCGACGCGGGTCATGCGCAGGTCGACGATCTCGATGCCGAGCGCCTTGGCCTGCCGGTTCACGTCCTCCTGGATGTTGTGCATCAGCTGGCCGCGCTCGGTCTTCACGATGGCGTCGCGGGTCGAGCGGGCGAGCACGCTGCGCAGGCTTGAATTGGTGAAGCTCTGCAAGCGTTGGTTGGCGAGATCCTTGTTGCCGACGGCCTGATAGAACCGGAGGGGATCGATGATCCGGTAACGGGCGAAGGCATCCACTTCCAGATTCTGCCGGTCGGCGGTGAGGATCGTCTGCACCGGCAGGTCGAGATCGAGCACGCGCTTGTCGAAGACGACGACCGTCTCCGCGAAGGGAATCTTGAAGTAGAGACCGGGCCTGTCCTCGGCCGTGGAGTTGAGGACCGCGCGGACGCGGCCGAATTGCAGGACCAGCGCCTGCTGCATCTGCCCGACGACGAAAACGGATGCGTAGAGGCCGATAGCGACGATCGCCGCGACGACGATCAGACCGGTGCGGAGAGCCTGCTTCATCGCGCGGCTCCCGTCTGGCTCTGGGCGCGGGCGCCGAACTCCGAGAGGGGCAGAACGGGCAACACGCCGGCGGCGGAGGAGCCCGCGCCGGGAGTCCCGTTCTGATCGATGATCACCTTGTTCACGGAGCCCAGAACCTTCTCCATCGTCTCCAGGAAGATCCGCTCGCGGCTGATGGCCGGCGCGACCTTGTAGGAGGCGTAGACCTCATCGAACCGCGCCGCCTGGCCGGTGGCGTCCGCCGTCGCCTTCGTCTTGTAGGCCTCGGCGGCCTGCACGATCTGCGAGGCCTTGCCCCGGGCCTGCGGCACTTCGCGGCTGGCGTAGGTCTTGGCCTCGTTCTGCACGGTGTCAGCGTCCTGCTGCGCGGCGTTCACGTCCACGAAGGCGGGGCGTACCTCCGGCGGCGGGTTCACGGAGACGAGCTGCACCACCTCGATGCGCACGCCCGCGCCGTACTCGTCCAGCGCCTTCTGGACCATCTCCTTCACCTCCTGGGCGATGCTCGCCTGCTCGTTGGTGAGGATCGCCTGGATGTTGCGGCGGCCGACCACCTCGCGCATCGCGCTCTCGGCGATGGCCTTGATGGTGCCCTCCGGGTTCTGGATGTTGAACACGAAGTCGGACGCCTTCAGCGGGTTCACCCGCCACTGCACCTCGAAGTCGAGATCGACGATATTCTCGTCGCCCGTGAGCATCAGGCTCTCGTCCGGCACGTCGCGGTTGCGCTGCTGGCCCGGCCCGGTGCGATAGCCGACCTGGATCGAGTTGACCTGGCCGACATTCGGCTTGACCACGCCGCCGATCGGGAAGGGAAAGTTGTAGCGCAGGCCCTCGCCCTTCGAGCCGACGTAGCGGCCGAAGATGGTCTCGATGCCCACTTGGTTCGGTGCGACGGTGTAGAAGCCCGTGGCGAGCCAGATCGCCACGGCGAGGCCCGCGATCACGACGGCGCCGCGTCCTCCGCCGAAGCCCGAGCCCGAGCCGCCCGATCCACCCGGACCACCGCCGCCGGGGATCAGGCCCCGCAGCTTGTCCTGTCCGCGTCGCAGCAGATCCTCCAGGTTCGGGGGGGTGTTGCCACCGCCGCCATTCCCCCAGGGCCCGCCCCCGTTGCCGTTGGGACGGCCCCAGGGACCCCCGCCACCGCCATTCTGATTGCTCCAAGGCATTCTGGCCGTCGTCTCCTGACCTGCCGTCCGGGCGTGCCCGAACGGGCGTCCCGGTTCCCCTGCCGAACGGTCGCGCGCGCCGGTTCAATCCCACCGCTCGCCGAAACCGCCATCGAATTCCGCGTGTGCGACGTCCTTCGCCGGTCCAGCCTCGGCACCTGCGGGCCGACCCCCCTCGCTGTCAAGGCTGGGAGGTGGGGCCGGGAGCCCCCGAGCGCAACCGCGACGGGCCGCCTCAGCGTAGGCGCTCCAAGTCAACGAATGCGTAGGGATAATCGTCGCGCGGGCCGGCCGGATGGGCCTCGCGCAGGACCTCGCGGAAGGCGCCCCGATCGAAGGAGGGGAAGCGCACGTCCCCCTCCGGCTCGGCCTCGACCTCGGTGAGATGGATGCGGTCGGCGAGCGGCAGCGCGAGGGCATAGATCTCGGCCCCACCGACCACCATCAGGCGGTCGCCCGTGGCGAGGGCGCGGGCGGCATCGAGATCGTGGACGGTCTCCGCCCCCTCGGCGCGGAAGGCGCGGTCGCGGGTGAGGACGAGGCTGCGCCTACCCGGCAGCGGGCGCCCGATGGAGTCCCAGGTCTTGCGGCCCATCAGAAGGGTGGTGCCCATGGTGAGCGCCTTGAAGCGCTTCAGGTCCCCGGAGATGTGCCACGCGAGCCCGTTGTCCCGGCCGATGACGCCGTTGCGCGCGACCGCGACGACGAGGGCGATGTCCGGCGCCGCCATGCGCTCAGACCGCCACGGGAGCGGAGATGGCCGGGTGCGGATCGTACCCCTCCACCGCGATGTCGTCGTACCGGAAGGCGAAGAGGTCGCGCACCGCCGGGTTTAGCCGCAGGTGCGGCAGCGGCCGGGGTGTGCGCTCCAGCAGGGTCCGGGTCTGGGCGAGGTGGTTGCGGTAGAGGTGCACGTCCCCGAAGCTGTGCACGAAGTCCCCCGGGGCGAGGCCGGAGACCTGCGCGACCATTTGCGTCAGCAGGGCGTAGCTGGCGATGTTGAACGGGACGCCGAGGAAGGCGTCGGCCGAGCGCTGGTACAGCTGGCAGGAGAGCCGCCCCTCCGCCACATAGAACTGGAAGAGGCAGTGGCAGGGCGCGAGCGCCATCCTGTCCAGATCGGCCGGGTTCCAGGCGGACACCACGAGCCGGCGCGAATCGGGGTTGCGGGCGATCTCGTCGAGCACCCACCGGATCTGATCGACGGTGCCGCCGCCGGGCTTCTCCCAGGAGCGCCACTGGCGCCCGTAGACGGGGCCGAGTTCTCCGTCCGCATCCGCCCATTCGTCCCAGATCGTCACGCCGTTCTCGCGCAGGTATCCGACGTTGGTGTCTCCCGCGAGAAACCACAGCAGTTCGTGGACGATGGAGCGCAGGTGCAGCCGCTTCGTCGTCACGAGGGGGAACCCCTCGCTCAGGTCGAACCGCATCTGGTGGCCGAAGACCGACAGGGTCCCGGTGCCGGTGCGATCCTCCTTGGCCACCCCCTCATCGAGGATCCGGCGGAGCAGGTTTTGGTATGCGTCCATTCCCTGAGCCTGCGGGAACGGGCTGCCGGGGGCAACCCCGCGCGGCGCCTGTCCACCGCCGGGGGCGTCAATGCGGCCAGAGGAGGTAAACGACCAGCGCGAGGTTGGACCACCCGTGGAGGGCGATGCACGGCCAAAGCCGCCCGGTCTTCCACCGCAGCAGGCCGAGGGCGACGGCGAGCGGGAGGAGGGAGACCGGCCGCGCGAGGCCGAAGGACGAGACGTGGGCCGCCGCGAAGACGACGGCCGTCACCGCCACCGCCCAGGCCGGGCCGAGGGCGCCCCTCGCCCGGTGATACATCTCGCCGCGCACGAGGAGTTCCTCGGCCAGCGGTGCCATCACGGTGAGGTAGATGAGCCACGCGATCACCGCCGTCCGGTCCATGAAGGGGGACAGCCTCATGCCCTTCCCGAAGCTCGCCCCGAACAGGTCCGCCGTGCCCGTGACCCAGGCGATGTGCAGGATCGGCCAGAACAGTAGGATCGTCAGAAGCAGGACGGGCCGCAGTCCGTTCGGCTTCTCCCGGTCGAGGGCGAGGCGGCGTCGCCAGCCCTTCGGCTCACGCCGTCGCGCCCACGCGATGACGAAGGCGGCGAGCAGGATCTGGCGCAGGGCATCGACCGCGAAGGCCCGGTGCGCCAGCTGAACCGGGCCCACGAAGGGCCGCCGGGCGGTCGGCAGGAACGGATCGATCCCGTACCAGAGGTCGAAACCCACCCGGACCACGACGATCGAGGCGACGCTCGCCGCCCCCAGGCAGGCCAGGCCGACCCACAGCATCCCGGCCAGTTGCAGCCACGCCCGGCCGCCCGCTCGAGGGCGCGATGGTGCGTCCGGCGCCACACTCTCCGGCTCACCCGAAAGCTCGGGCACGGTTAGCGCGTGATCGGGCTTCAAAACCGGGGCGATCCCCTCTATATTCCCCTTGCCGGTCGCAAGACCGGCTATGGCGATAAACGTTCTTCGAAATAAACCTATCGGACCCGGGGGCGGTACCCGGCGCCTCCACCCAAGCCCAGGACCGATGGCCGCAAGGCCGCGGACCACCCGACTGGGCTTCGGCGGGGGCGAAATAGGATCGACGAGGGCGTAAAGGTAGAGCTTTCGCTCGGCATGGTTCCGCCGTTATCGGGCCTTTGCAATAGTTGCCAACGACAACTTTGCTCCGGTGGCGGTGGCCGCGTAAGCGGTCCCCAATACCGACCTAAAGTCCTAGCGGGTAGCACCGCATAGGCGGGGTTCGGAGGCACCTGGCAACAGAAGCCTCCACTTTTGAATTTCATGGTCCCCGGCCCAACCCGGGTGGCGGACGGGTCGGGCAAAGCGAACGCAGAATGGCAGACGATCTGATTCGCTACGACCTCCTCGTGCAGGACGCCCTGCGCGGCGTTGTCCGCAAGGTGCTCACGGACGCCGCCCAGAACGGCTTGATGGGCGAGCACCACTTCTATGTCTCGTTCCGCACCGAGGCGCCGGGCGTGCGAATCTCGCAGGCGCTGCGCGAAAAGTACCCGCAGGACATGACCATCGTCCTGCAGCACCAATTCTGGGACCTGAACGTTACCGAGCACGCCTTCGAGGTCGGCCTCTCCTTCTCCGGTGTGCCGGAGCGGTTGCTGGTGCCCTTCGATGCTCTCTCCGGCTTCTTCGACCCCTCCGTGCAGTTCGGCCTGAAGTTCGACCTGGGTGACGGGGCGAACGAGGTTGGCGAACCGGATTTGGCGGCCGCCAAGAACGGCCCCCGCGGCGCGGGCTCCGAACCGGGCGAGGTCAAGCCGAAGACCGGCACCGGTCTCGCGACGATCGGCGGCAACACCGTCCCGACCGTGCTGCCGGCGCCCGCCGCCCAGGGCAAGGCGGACGGGAAGGGCGACGACAAGGCCGCCCGCCCCGCCGCCAAGAAGGATGGCGAAGAGGGCAGCGCCGAGGTCGTCAGCCTGGACGCGTTCCGCAAGAAGAGCTGACGGGACCGGCGGCGCGGACACCCCGTCGTCCGCGCGCATGCGGGGACGCGGTCCCGGAGAGCGGTCTACCGAAGGGCGTTGCGCCGGCCTCGGATTGCGTCCCGTCGCCCGCGGTGACGGGCAGGCGTCTTCCCGCCCGCATCAACCGCACGACGGCCGCACTCACCCCCTCGCCGTCGCATCCATGCGCAGCCCGTGTTCGGGCCGCAGGGTCACGCGGTGGAGCGGCATCACCGGCGGATGGTCCTCCGGCAGACGGAGGCGCACGGCGCGGACGATGTGGGCGAGGAGAATGGTCGCCTCCTGCACCGAGAAGCTCAGCCCGATGCACACCCGCGGACCGGCGCCGAAGGGCAGGTAGGTGAAGCGGGCGATGCGGTCGCGGTTCTCCGGCAGGAAGCGCTCGGGCATGAAGGCGTCGGGCTCGTCCCAGAGCAGGCGGTGCCGGTGCAGCACCCACGGGGCGATCAGCACCAGGGAGTTCCGGGGCACCTTGATCCGGCCGAATCGGTCCTCCCGGATCGCCTGGCGGCTGAGGAACGGGACCGGCGGGAACAGCCTCATCCCCTCCTCGACCACCGCGCGGGTGTAGGGCAGCGCGTCGGGTGTGAAATCCCCATCCCCGGCCGCATCGACCTCGGCCTCCACACGGCTCTGCGCGGCCCCGTCGCCGGAGAGGCAGTACAGCGCCCAGGTCAGGGCGTTCGCCGTGGTCTCGTGACCGGCGGCGATGAAGGTGACGATGTTGGCCCGCACCGCGAGATCCGAGAGGCCGTTGCCGGTCTCGGGATCCTGGGCCGCGATGAGGAGGGTCAGGAGATCCTGCGGGGCCTCGCCTTCCTGCATCAGCGCCCGGCGCCGGGTAATCAGGTCGTCCACCATCTCCGCGAAGAACCGGCCGGCGGGGCGGGCGCGCAACCGTCCGATGCGCGGCACGAAATCGGGCAGGCCGAACACGTCGAGGGGATCGATCGGTCCGACAGCCTCCAGGAAGCGGGTGATCGCGCGCCCGAGGGCGTCGGGATCGCCGGGCAACCCTTGCGTGAAGATCGTCCGCTCCAGCACGTCGAGGGTGGCCCGCGTCATCTCCAACGCCACATCGACCCGCACCCCGTCCCGCCGCCTCAGCCGCCGGGCGAGGCGCGCGCCGGCGGCATTCATCGCCGCCTCGAAGCTGCGGACGGTGCGCACGGAGAAGATCGGCGCGAGGGTGCGCCGCTGCAGGCGCCACTCGTCGCCCTCGGCGCTGAGGAGTCCGTTGCCGAGGCCCGGGGCGAGCACCCGGCGCTGGAGGTCGTCCTTGCGATAGGCGTCGGCCTTGTCGATCAGCACCTGGCGGATCAGGGAGGGCTCGCTCACCACGGTGATCCGCCCCATCGCCCCCTCTGCCGCCACGACGGGGAGGCGGAAATGGGCATCGGTCCAGGTGGTGATCGGGTTGCGGCGGGCGGCGCGCAGGAATTCGAACAGGCCGAGGGGCTGCGTCAGGGGCGGCGGAACAGGCGGCCGGAAGCGCTCCGCGACCGCGCCATCCTCCGGCTCCGGTGCAGCGTTCCCGGGTGCGCGAGTGCCCGATGATCGTGTCTGGGGGGCCGTCTGGGAGAGGGTCAGGCTCGTCGCTCCACAAGTCCGGTGGGTTTCGGCCCCGAGGGGCCATGAATGCCGTGGACAGAGCGGCCCGGATGTCGGGCGGCGCGGACCATGCGGCATCGCGCTCGCGCCGCATCCCCGTTAAGTAGGCACCGCACCGCACCAACGTAGAGGCCACGATGTCGCCCACCGAAACCGCGACCCGCACCGAATCGGACACCTTCGGCCCGATCGAGGTCCCGGCCCATCGCTACTGGGGTGCGCAGACGCAGCGCTCGATCCAGAACTTCAAGATCGGCACCGAGCACATGCCGGCGCCGCTGGTCCATGCGCTCGGCCTCGTGAAGCAGGCGGCGGCCCTCGTGAACAAGGATCTCGGCGTCCTCGAGCCGCAACTCGCCGATGCCATTGCCGCCGCCGCGTCCACCGTGGTGAAAGGCGAGCACGACGACGAGTTTCCCCTGGTGGTCTGGCAGACCGGTTCGGGCACCCAGTCCAACATGAACGCCAACGAGGTGATCGCGAGCCTCGCCAACGAGTCGCTCGGCGGCCAGCGGGGCGGCAAGAGCCCGATCCACCCCAACGACCACTGCAACCGGGGCCAGTCCTCCAACGACACCTTCCCCACCGCGATGCACATCGCCGTGGCGCGGGAGATCGACGGGCGGCTGATGCCGGCGCTGACGCACCTGCACTCGGCGCTGGATGCGAAGGCGAAGTCCTTCGAGGGCATCGTGAAGATCGGCCGCACCCACCTGCAGGACGCGACGCCGGTCTCCCTCGGCCAGGAATTTTCGGGCTACGCCGCCCAGGTGGCGCTCGGCGGCGCCCGCGTCGCCGCGACCCTGCCGGGCGTTCTCGCCCTGGCGCAGGGCGGCACGGCGGTGGGCACCGGTCTCAACGCCCACCCCGAATTCGCCGATCGCTTTGCCGCGAAGGTCGCGGAGCTGACCGGCCTGCCCTTCACCTCGGCGCAGAACAAATTCGAGGCGCTGGCCACCCACGACGCCCTGGTGTTCACGCAAGGCGCGCTCTCGGCGCTCGCCGCCGGCCTGTTCAAGATCGCCCAGGACATCCGGCTCCTCGGCTCGGGCCCGCGCTCGGGCCTCGGGGAGCTGTCCCTGCCGGAGAACGAGCCGGGCTCGTCGATCATGCCGGGCAAGGTCAACCCGACCCAGTGCGAGGCGCTGACCATGGTCTGCGCCCAAGTGATCGGCAACGGCACCACGGTGAGCTTCGCCGGCAGCCAAGGCAACTTCGAGCTCAACGTGTTCAAGCCGGTGATCGCCAACGCGGTGCTGCAATCGGTGCGGCTCCTCGCCGACGCGGCGGTGAGCTTCACCGACAACTGCGTCGTCGGCATCAAGGCCAACGAGGACAAGATCGCCGACCTGATGAGCCGCTCGCTCATGCTGGTGACGGCGCTGGCGCCCTCCATCGGCTACGACAAGGCGGCCACCATCGCCAAGACGGCGCACAAGAACGGCACGACCCTGAAGGAGGAGGCCCTTCGCCTCGGCTACGTCACCGAGGAGGAGTTCGAGCGCGTGGTGCGGCCGGAGACGATGCTGGCGCCGAGCGCGGAGTGACCGTCACCATCGTCGCGCGCGTGGGCGAAGCAAGCCGGGGATGCGCTCGGGTCGGACGCGGCCCGCTACCCTGGATTGCTTCGCTCCGCTCGCGATGGCGGGTAAGACACGCAGGAATGGAGGCGTGAGCGATGGGCGAGATCGTCAACCTGCGGCAGGTTCGCAAGGCCCGCGCCCGTGCGGAGGCCGAGACGAAGGCGGAGGAGAACCGCATCGCCTTCGGCCGCCCCAAGAAGGCGAAGACCCTCCAGCAGAAGCGCAAGGCGCTGGAGGAGACCCGCCATGAGGGCCATCGCCTGGAGCGGCCGGAGGACGGGGCCGGGGACTGAGGCGGCCGTCCCGTGGGCGGCATCGTCAAGCGCTCGGTGATGATCGCCGGGCATCGGACCAGCGTGTCGCTGGAGGATGCGTTCTGGCGGGCGCTCACCGATCTCGCCACGGCGGAGGGCCGCTCGGTGCAAGCGGTGGTGGGCGCCATCGACGCCGGACGGGGCGAGAGCAACCTGTCTTCCGCGATCCGCCTCTTCGTCCTCGACGCCGCGCGGCGGGGCCACCTCGGCAAATCGTGATCGTACAATCACAGGGGCTTTCCGGGCCGTGCGTGGCCTCCGATGGTGTCATGACCTAAGTCGCGGTCTCTCGACGCACCCGGAGAGGACGACCGATGGCCAACCGCGAACCGTTGCTGAAGTCGGTCCCGATCGCGGAGCTGCGCCCGACACAGATGACGGTAGGCCTGCGGGAGGTGCAGGAGAAGCGCCGCCGCTGGCGGGACTACGATCCCGAGAAGAAGCGCGCTTTCCTCGGCGCCCACATGATCCCGACCCTGCTCGGGCCGAAGAAGCACCACTACCTCATCGACCACCACCACCTGTCCCGCGCCCTGTTGGAAGAGGGAGTGGAGACCGTGCTGGTGACGGTGGTCGCGGACCTGCACAAGCTCGACAAGGACGCCTTCTGGACGGTGTGCGACCACAAGTCCTGGGTTCACCCCTACGACCACGACGGGGAGCGGCAGGATTTCGACGACATTCCGAAGGCGATCGCGGACCTGAAGGACGATCCGTTCCGCAGCCTCGCGGGCGAGCTGCGCCGGGCGGGCGGCTTCGCCAAGGACACGACGCCGTTCAGCGAGTTCCTCTGGGCCGACTTCCTGCGCCGGAACATCAAGGGGAAGCGCATTGAGGACGATTTCTCCGCCGCGATGGAGAAGGCGCTGGCGCTCGCGAAATCCAAGGATGCGGGATACCTGCCGGGCTGGTGCGGCCCCTCGAAGGGGTGAGGCCGGGTCCCGGAGCCGTCGTGCGGGGCCCGCCTGAAAATCGCCGCTCTCACCGGCCACGCTCCGGGCCCTGCCCTTTCGGACCCACGCCCGCATGACGCTCTCGCGCCTCGCCTGCCTCACGGCCCTCGCCGCGCTCGCCCTGCCGGGTGCGGCGTCAGCCCAGGACAGGGGAAGCGTCAACCCGAAACCGCTGCCGCCGCTCGAGAATCCCGACGCGCCCTCGACGCCGGCCAAGGCCCTCTTCGGCCGCGTGACCCGCGCCTCGTCCGGCCCGGCGCACATCTACGGCTTCTATGCCAAGGGCTGTTTCTCCGGCGGCGAGGCCCTGCCCCTCGACGGCCCGCATTGGCAGGTGATGCGGCCCTCACGCAACCGGATGTGGGGCACGCCCCAGCTCGTCGATTTCATCGAGCGCCTGTCCGAGAATGCGACGCGGGTGGGATGGCCCGGCCTGCTCGTCGGCGACATGGCCCAGCCCCGGGGCGGGCCGATGATCACGGGCCATGCCTCCCACCAGATCGGCATCGACGCCGACGTCTGGCTCACCCCGATGCCGGATCACCGGATGAGCCGGGCCGAGCGCGAGGAGACCTCCGCCACCGATATGGTCCGCCCGGACCGCCTCGACATCGACCCCGGCGTCTGGACACCCCAGCACCTTCAGCTCATCAAGCTCACCGCCGAGCAGCCCGAGGTGGAGCGCATCTTCGTCAACGCGGCGATCAAGAAGGCCCTGTGCCGGGAATCCGGCGGCGGTGGCCGCTGGCTGTCGAAGGTGCGCCCGATGTACGGGCACAACTATCACTACCATATCCGCCTAAGCTGCCCCGCCGGGCAGTCGGAGTGCCAATCGCAGGACCCGCCGCCCACCGGCGACGGTTGCGACGACCTGAGCTACTGGTTCTCGGACAAGGTGCTCCATCCGAAGCCCCCGAAGGTCGCGCCCAAGCCCAAGCCGCCGATGACCATGGCGGCCCTTCCCTCCGCCTGCCGGGCGGTGCTGAAGGCCCCGTAGCGGCGAGGCCGCGCGCGCTCCGCCGCCCTCGCGTCGGATCGCCACGGCGTGGCGGGCACCCGGGAACGCTCGATCCGAACACAGGTTGTGCGGGCATTCCCGTCAGCACGGACCTCCGATGACCGATCCGCTCCACAAGTATCCGCGCCCGCCCTTCGACGCCCAGCCGCAGAGCTTCCCCGGAAAGACCGGCAAGATGAGCCCCGATCCCGACCACGGGGAGGAGAGCTACAAGGGCTCCGGCAAGCTGAGCGGACAGGCGGCGCTGATCACCGGCGGCGATTCGGGCATCGGCCGGGCCGTGGCCATCGCCTATGCCCGCGAGGGCGCGGACGTCGCCATCTCGTACCTGCCCGATGAGCAGGCGGATGCGGAGGCCGTGGCCCAGTGGGTCGAGAAGGCGGGCCGCCGCGCCCTCCTTCTCCCCGGCGACCTGAAGCAATCTGCCTATGCCCGCGATAGCGTCGCCAAGACCGTCGAGACCTTCGGCCGCCTCGACGTCGTTGTGAACAACGGCGCGTTCCAGCAGCCGGCCAAAACCCTGGAGGAAATCGAGGACCAGATCTTCGAGGACCATTTCCGCACGAACGTGTTCGGATCGTTCTACGTGACGAAGGCGGCGTTGCCGCACCTGAAGCCCGGCGCCTCGGTGATCTTCACCTCCTCGGTGAACTCGAAGCACCCGATGCCGACGCTGCTCTCCTACAGCGCCACGAAGGGAGCACTGAGCAACATGGTGCTTAGCCTCTCCCAGTTGCTGGCCGAGAAGGGCATCCGGGTGAACGGCGTCCTGCCGGGACCGATCTGGACGCCGTTCATCCCCGCCGGCATGAGCGATGAGGCCGTGAAGACCTTCGGCAGCCAAGTGCCCTTCGGGCGCCCCGGCCAGCCGGCGGAACTCGCCTCGGCCTACGTGATGCTGGCCTCCGAGGAGAGCAGCTACACCTCCGGTGCGCTCATCACCGTCGCGGGCGCGATGCCGGTGTTCTGAGCAGACCCTGAACGGGTCCGGCGCGCGGACCGGCCCCCTCGCCGAACCGGCGACGGGGGCCTCGGCCCGTCGGCATCAGGGCAGACGGTCGGCCACGCCCGGTCGGTCGGGCCCCGAGGGCAGCGCGTGGCGGGAGGCCATGCGGCTCGCTCCCAGGTGAAGGTAGAGCGGATCGAACTTCGCGAGCTGGCACAGGCTCGCGGAGTCGAGGACCGTGAGGCGGCGGCCCTTCAGGGTCAGCAGGCTGGCCCCGCGGAGATCCTGCAGGGTCCGGTTGATGTGAACCGTCGTCTGCCCGAGGGCGTCGGCGAGGTCGGGTTGCGTCAGGGGCATCGGGCAACTGGTCTCGTCCGCAAGGGACACCGCCCTTAGCCGGGCATGCAACTCGCAGAACAGGTGGGCGAGGCGCTCCGCGCCGGAGCGTCGCCCGAGGCTCACCGTCCATTCCCGCTGGATCGCCGCGCCGGCGAGCGCCTCCCGGTGGAAGGCCAGGGAGAGGGTGGGGCTGCGCGCCATGATCTCGGCCATCGCCGAGCCGCCGATCCGCGCGACGCTCACCTGCGTGAGCGCGCCGATGGCATGATCCCGCCGGTCGAGGAGCGGAATGTGCGGATCGCAGCAATCGCCGGGGAGCAGCAGCGAGATGATCTGGCGGCGGCCGTCCTCGAACTGCCGGTACCGGCAGGCCCACCCGCTGAGGATGACGTTCACCGTCCGGGGGATCTCGCCCTCCTCGACGATATCGACCCGGGCCTCGACAAGCCGCGGCGGCTCAAGGACGTCGGCGATCAGACCTTCGTCCATTGCCGAGAGCCGGACGAAGTTGTTCAATTTCCGCGTGAGGGGGGTATCCATTCGGGTCCGCAGACAAGCCGGGGGGATCTTCATCGCCTATCCTCGGCCCCCATCCCCACCACTACACAGGTTAGGTTTTACTGGTACGCAGGCCATGTCTTGCCGATTTTGCCCGCCCTGCGCTCGGCGAACGACCGCCCCCCTCCGACGCCGCCCGGGAATGCGGTGGGCAACGGTTCCCGGGCGGTTCGGTGACCGGGACCGGGCCGGCCCGTGCCTTGCGAAGCGTGGCCTGCCGCGCGTAGATCGGCGAGAACGAGAGACCCGCCGATGCAGATCGCCACGCCCTATCTGATGTTCCTCGGCGACGTGCCGGATGCGCTGGCGGCCAAGACGGCCTACGGCATCAAGGACTGGCGGCCCGACTGGTGCATCGGCCAGATGCGCTTGCCGGGCTGCAATGCCGACCTCGGCATCCCCGACATGACCCTCGAAGAGGGTTTGGCCAAGGGCTGCCGCACCCTCGTCGTGGGCGTGGTCAACGCGGGCGGCGTCCTGCCGGACCATTGGATCGCGGAGATCGTGGCGGCGTTGGAGGCGGGCTACGACGTGGCGAGCGGCCTCCACGTGCGCCTCGGCGCCGTCCCCGCCATCGCCGAGGCCGCCGAGCGGCGCGGCCGCCAGCTTCACGACGTCCGGCACACCACCGAGACCTTCCCGACCGGCAAGGGCACGCGCCGTCCCGGCCGTCGCCTGCTGACGGTGGGGACCGACTGCTCGGTGGGCAAGAAGTACACGGTGCTGGCGCTGGAGAAGGGGATGCGCGAGCGCGGCCTCGACGCGGACTTCCGCGCCACCGGGCAGACCGGCGTGTTCATCTCGGGCCGCGGCGTCGCCATCGACGCGGTGGTGGCCGACTTCATCTCCGGCGCCGTCGAGACGGTGTCGCCCGCCGCCGCGCCGGACCACTGGGACCTGATCGAGGGACAGGGCTCGCTCTACCACCCGTCCTTCGCGGGCGTGAGCCTCGGGCTCCTGCACGGCGCCCAGGCCGACGCCTTCGTTGTCTGCCATGAGCCGACCCGCACCACCATGCGCGGCGTGCAACACCCGCTCCCGACCATCCGGCAGGTCATCGACCTCACGGTCCAGCTCGGGCGCCTGACGAACCCCGACATCCGCCCCGTCGGCATCGCCGTGAACACGCAGGCCCTCGGCGAGGACGAGGCGCGACGCCTCCTCGAAGGGCTTGCCGCCGAGTACGGCCTGCCCGCCACGGACCCGGTGCGCTTCGGCGTGGCGAGCCTCGTGGACCGGATCGTCGCCGACTTCCCGGCCACCTGAGATCGGGTCCCGCCATGCCCCGCGCCCTTTCCCTCACCGTGGAGCGCTTCCCGATCGCGGGTGCCTTCACGATCTCCCGGGGCAGCCGCACCGAGATCGCCGTCGTCGTCGCGACGATCCGGGACGGCGACGTGGTGGGCCGGGGCGAGTGCGTGCCCTACGCGCGCTACGGCGAGAGCATCGAGAGCGTCAGCGACCTCATCGAGGCCCAGTCCTGGGCCGTGGCGGCGGGGACCACCCGCGCCGAGTTGCGGGAGCGGATGCCGGCCGGCGCCGCGCGCAACGCCCTCGATTGCGCCCTGTTCGACCTCGAAGCCAAGGCGCAGGGGCGCCGCGCCTGGGAGGTCGCCGGGCTCCCCGCCCCCCGGCCCGCCACGACGGCCTACACGCTGAGCCTCGGCACGCCGGAGAGCATGGGCGAGGCGGCCCGCGCCGCCGCCGCGCGCCCGCTCCTGAAGGTGAAGCTCGGCGGCGACGGCGACCCCGAGCGGATCGCGGCGGTGCGCCAGGGCGCGCCGGACGCGCGGCTCATCGTCGATGCCAACGAGGCGTGGCGGCCCGACAACCTCGAAGCCAACCTCGCCGCCTGCCTCGCGGCGGGGGTGGCGCTCATCGAGCAGCCGCTCCCGGCGGGGGAGGATTCCCTCCTCGGGCAGATCACCCATCCCGTGCCGATCTGCGCCGACGAAAGCCTCCATGACCGGGCGGGCCTCGACAGGCTCGCCGGGCTCTACGAGGCGATCAACATCAAGCTCGACAAGACGGGCGGCCTCACCGAGGCGGTGATGCTCGCCCACGAGGCGCGGGCCAGGGGCCTGACGGTGATGATCGGCTGCATGCTCGGCACGTCGCTGGGCATGGCACCCGCCACCCTGCTGATGCACCATGCCGAGTTCGTGGACCTCGACGGTCCGCTTCTGCTCGCCCGCGACCGGGAGCCGCCGCTCCGCTACGAGGGCAGCACGATCTTTCCACCGGAGCCGGAGCTATGGGGTTGATCGTCTTCGCCCCGCGCGTCGTTCGCGCGGCCATCCTCGGCGTGCCCCTGCTGGCGGCGGCACCCGCCGCGGCGCAGGTCTTCCCCTTTTCCGTGGGGTTCGGCCCCCTGCCCTCCTTCGCATGGCCCCGCGAGGTCGAGGATGGCCAGGGCCGCTGGGCCGGATCCTACGCCCGGCTCTCGACCGGGTTCGAGGCGGTCTCCTCGAAGCGGTTCGGCGGCTATGCGGGGCCGACCATCGGATTCGAGGGCGGCCGCCTGTGGCAGGACGGCAATCTCGTCTACGGGTTCTCGGGTGCGATCGACGCGCTGATCCCCGCCTCGGGCGGGGGGATCCCCGGCTACAACCGGCTCTCCTATTCCCGCGACGTGGCCGCCGCCTTCGACGCAAAGGTCGGAACCCTGCTGACGCCCAACGTGCTGCTCTACGGCAAGGTCGGCGCCTACGCGGTCCACGAGACCCTGCGGGCCGGCCCGACGGCCACCTCGCTGCCCTTCTCGCAGGATCAGGTGGCGCTGCGCCCCGATGCCCGCGTCGGCGTCGAATGGGCCCTCACCGACCGGACGACCCTGTCTCTGGAGGCGGGCGTCGTCGGGAACCGGTTGCGGTAGCCCGGTCGCATCCCAAAGCGTCATTGCGGACGCAGCGAGGACGCCCCCCGCCGCTCCAGATCATTCCTTGGCCACATCCAGGCCGTGGCGCCCCTCGCGGTCGTCGATCTCGACGATCCAGAGGTCGGAATCGAAGCGGATTTCGCGGGCGAGCTTCTCCTCCACGTCGAGGGGCGTGGCGCCCGTGAGAAGGGCGGTGAAGCGCCGCTCGCCGAGATCCTCCGCCTCCGCCATGAGGGATTGCGGTGCCGGACCGTAGAGGTCGGCGGAGCCGTCGAGGCGGTCGATCTTCACGAAGATCGCCCCCGCCTCGGCCGCGCCCCGCCGCCGCAGGACGGCCGGGATGGCGCCGTCGTTCAGGCGGCGTAGATGGGCGGAAACCCAGAAATCGGAGCGCAGGCGCGGCATGTCCGTCACCTCGGTGATGGTCCCGCGCCCCGGAGGGAGGGCGCGGCCCTTGCTACCCCTTGGCCGCCCCGCTTTCCAGCGCCCGCAGGGTCCGCCCCGACGCCTCGCCGGTGACCGGCAGCTTGTGGTCGCGCTCGAACTTCTCGATGGCCGCCTTGGTCGCGGGCCCCATGGCGCCGTCGGCCTTCACCTTGCTGTAGCCGAGCTTGGCTAGGGCGCGCTGGGCGCGCAGGACGGCGGCATCCCCCGCGGGCGCGGCCTCGGCCTTTGCGGGGGCGGCGGGCTTCGCCTTCGGGTTGACCGAGGCGGTGGTGTCCTCGGCGCGGATCAACTCGGCGATCGGGTCGCGGGGCGTGGGCTTCGGCGCGGGAGCGGGCTTTGCCGCCTCCGCCTGGACGTCGCGCGGCGCCTCGGCCGACGCGGGGTTCTCGGCGGCGACGGGTGCGGCCGGAATGGCCTTGGCGGGCGCCCGGGCGGCCACTTTCGGCAGGATCGGCGCGGGATGGCGGCCCTGCTGGTACCCCAGGGCGTTCACGCAGATGAAACCGGCCGTGCCGAGGGCCACCACCGCCCCGAAGATCGCGCCCGGCCGCTCGCGGCACAGGCTCAGACCCCGGGACGCGCCGTGCGCCAGCAGCGGCATCACCACCGCCTTCCATCCTCCGCCCGAGATCGGCGCGGGACGCCGTCCCTTCACCGCCGGACGCCGGACGCGGCCATCGCCCCCGCCCACCGTGATCTCGCGATACCCTGCCATTGATCCTCCTTCCGGGACTGTGATCACCCGGCGCGCCGATACGGCGCGGATGCCGTGAGATCGGATGCGGCGACCGTGCCGGCCAGGGGCTCGGGGTCGAAGAGGCCGAGCGGCAGGCTCACCACCTTCGGCCGCTTCGGCGCGGCGCCGCGGATTGCCGTCGAGATCGGCGCCGGGCCGCCCGGCGCGTCTTCGGTACGGCCGGCGTAGGGCAGCGTCACGGTGACGACGGTGCCGAGGCCGGGGGCGCTCTCGATCCGGATCGCTCCGCCGTGCAGGCCGACGAGGCCCTGCACCACCGACAGGCCGAGGCCGGTGCCCTCGTGGCTGCGGGCGTAGCCGCCGCCACCCGCCTGGAAGAACGGGGTGCCGAGGCGCGGGAGATCCTCCGCGGAGATGCCCATGCCGGTATCGGTGACGGCGATGTCGAGCCCGTCCACCTCTTGCGAGAGGGCGACCGTCACGGTCCCCCCGGCGGCGGTGTACTTCAGGGCGTTCGAGATGAGGTTGATGAGCACTTGGCGGCAGGCACGGGGATCGGCCAGGATCTCCGCCGGCGCGGCAGCCTTCGCCCGCAGGGAGACCTGCCCCTGGCTCGCCTTGAGCGCCATGAGGTGGCAGCAGGACTGCACCAGCTCGGCGGCGTCCATCGCCTCCGGCTTGTAGTCGAAGTTGCCGCTCTGGATGCGGCTGATGTCGAGGAGCGTGTTCACCACGTCGAGGAGGTGGTGGCCCGACTGGTGGATCAGCCCGGCATATTCCCGCTGCTGGATGGCGCCGAGATGCACGCCGCCCTCCCCTGCCAGCACCTCGGAGAACCCAATGATGGCGTTGAGCGGCGTGCGCAGTTCGTGCGTGACGTTGGCGAGGAAGCGCCCCTTCACCGCGTCGGCGCGCTCGGCCACCAGCCGCGCCTCCTCCAACTCCTGCTTGTGGAGGTGGTGCTCGGTCATGTCGCGGGTCACGGCAACCACGCTCATGCCGTCGGTGGCGCCCTCGTCGCCGATCCGGTGGGCGCGCATCTCCACATGGATCAGGTGCGCCCCGTCGCTGCGGCGGGCGGCCGGATCGACGTGGAGGCGCAGGGCAACGGTGGCGGCACGCCCCGTGACCGCCACGGTGCTGATGGTGCTGAGGTAGGCGGGCCGGTCGGCCACGTGCACCCGCTGCAGCAGGCCGTGGGCCCTGAGGCTCGTGGCCTCGACGCCGACCAGCTTGGTCGAGGCGGCCGACGCCTCCACGACCCGGCCGTTGCTGTCGTGCCAGGTCACGAGGTCGTCGATGGCCGAGAGCAGCATCCGATCCCGCGCCTCGTTGCTGCGCAGGCGATCCCGCCATGCGCCCTCGTTGCGCAGGTGTTCCAGAGCCTGGGCGGCGACGTGGCCCAAGGCGGTGAGGGCGAAGACGGGCAAGGCGAGGTTGATCGGCAGGGCGATCACCGGGTCGGCGCCGAACCACAGGCTCGACAGCATCACGGTTCCGACACCCAGCGCCGCGAGGAAGGTCGCGGCCACGGTGGCGCGCCACGACCCCGAGACCAGGGCCTCCAGGGGGACGACGGCGAGCCAGACGGCGGCGGGCGAGGCCGGGCCACCGGTCATCGTCGCGAGGCACACGACGAGGCCGGTGAGCCCCGCCGAGGACACCGCGTGGGCGACCCAGAGCGAGCCGGTGCGCGACAGGATCACCGCCGCGAGCACCGGGAGCAGGAGGCTCGCCACGGCGGCGACCTCGATGGCGGAGGGAACGCCGCGCCACAGGAGATAGGGCGGGAGGGCGGCCATGGTGACGAGCCCCGTCGCCAGCCGCGAAACGAGGAAGCGCTCCTGGCGCTGCCGCATCGCCATGTCGTCGCTTGCCGAGCGATGCACGAGCCCGGCCAGACGCTCGTCGAACAGGTTTGTCAGGACTTTATTAATGGTCAAGACTCACACGCGCGGCGCAGTTTGCTTGTCAGGCAACCCTGTCGCCTCCGGTTCGACTTCGAACGACTTTCAGACGGTCTCAGAGCGCCCTTAAACGAGTGTTGCGTGGAGGCCGCGACCACTCGGGATGCTTTCCGCGAAGTAACCAGCCACCCGGCGAGATCGCGTTCACCATCGCGCCGGAAACCCGGGCACGGTTGACGGCTGCTTCACCCGATCCGCCGGATTGTCCCGAACGACCGGGCGCCTCGCCGCGCCCGCACCGTCCGGTGCGATCCCGAGAGGGGCGAGTGATGCTGTTTCTGTTGCGGGTCATGCTTGTCGTGGGCGGGCTGTCCTACCTCGCCCTGATGCGCGGCGGGGCCGACCCGGCGGCCGAGGCCCACAAGATCGCCGCCGCCGTGCCCCGCGCCGCCCTGCCGGCTGCCCTGCCGGCTGCCTTGGCGGCGGTGCCGCCCGAGACCCGCGAGCGGGTGGTGCGGGATGTCCTGGCCAAGGGCCTAATGGCGGAGCTGAGCCGCCGGGCCGGCGAGCCGGATCCGGCTCCCACCTCCGGGGACACGCTGCTGGCCGAGGATCGCGCGCCCGCGTGGCGCGGCGTGGAGCGGCGCTGAGGCGCCGAGACTTTTCGCGGCGACGGCGATCAGCCGCCCTCGCGCAGGGAGCGGATCGTGCGCGAGGGGGCCGGGGCGCGCTGCGCCGCGATCCGCTCGATGCCGGGGCGGGGCTTCGCCTCCGGCCCGTGATAGGGGACGTGCTCGCCGACCCGCTCCGGCAGGATCACGTCGAGGATCGCGCTGAGCAGATCGCGGGCGGCCGCCCGGCTCACGGCGCGAAAGAGGCCGACGAGGGCCGTGACCCGCTGCGTCGAGCGCGCCACCCCCTGATTGAGGGTGAGGAAGACGAAGACGGCCTCCTCCTCCTGCAGGCCCGCCGCCCGCATGGCGAGGGCGAGAAGATCGTAGCGCGCATCGGGTTCGGCGACGGTCGCGACGAAATCCGGCCGCAGGCCGAGGGCCGCCGACAGGGTCTGGATGAAGGCCGGGACGTTCCGCTTGCTCGACAGCGTCGCCAGGGTTGTACCGAGGCCGCGCGGCGCGGGCGGACACGGCCGGAGGGCGGCCGTCGCCTCGATCGCCCCTGCGATCACTTCCCGCCGGGCCGGGTCCGCGTGGAGGTAGAGGGGCGCGAGATCGGCGGCCGCAAGATCGGGCCGGGCGAGGAGCGCGCGGGCGAGTTCTCCGGAATGCCGGGCCCGGTCCGTCAGCCGCCGCAGGGGTGCGCCGCCGAGGGCGATGTCGAGGTTCTTCGCGAGGCTCAGATCGACCTCGGGCCGCCCGTCGCGGGAAAGATCCTCCAGCGCCTCGCGCTGCAGGGCGGGGAGCGAGGCGAGGATGCCGGTGAGTGTCTCGGGCACCATGGCCAGATCGGGCTGCGGCTCCTCCGCCGGGGTCGAGGCCGCCCGCTCGGCGAAGGCCCGGTTGCCGGCGAGCACGGCCGCCCGCACGGCGCCGCCGCGGGCCAGCAGGGCATCGAGGATGGCCGTCGGGGTTTCGCTGTGGGAACTGAGCTTTTCCGCGACGATCCGTGCCGTGTCCTCATCGACGGTGGGGATGAGGCCGCAGGCCAGGGAGGCGAAGGTCTCCCGCGCCGCCCGGTCGCGGTGGGGAGCCCGCAGGAACAGGTCGGTCTGCACGCGCAGGACGACAGGCTTGAGATCAAGCTGTTCGATCCTCGACAATTCGAGGAGCCCGGACAGATCCGGAAGAGTGTCTGTCGGTGGCATGAGGGGCCGGTTTACGCACAAGTACCGTTAGCCGAACCTAACCGCAGCGGCGTGAATCGACCTTTAAGCCCGGCGAAGCCCCACCTGCACCAGGGCGGGATTCCCTGTGGATGATTCGCGGGCGATCAATCGCCTGCCCCGGCCCGGCGCAGAAGCGGGCGGGCCAGGAAGGCGCCCTCCGGCACGAAGCCCGTGGCGGCGGCGAAGGCGGCCACGTCCAGCGGCGCGCCGGCGACGGGAAGAAGCAGGCGGTCGCAGCCGATCAGGCGGGCCGAGCGGGCGGCTGCCTTCACGAGCAGGCGCCCGATGCCCCTGCGCCGGGCATCGGGCACGACACCCAGGGTGGCGAGCAGCCCCGCCGGGTGGGCGGCGGCGAGATCGGCCACGCCCTGCAGGACGACGACGCCGCTGGGCGGTCCCCATTCCATGGCGACGAGCACCGTGCCCCCGAGCCGCGCGACCGCCTCCAGCCGGGCGGCGATGTCCTGCGGCCTCGCCGGAAGGCCGCTCATCTGCTCCAGCCATGCGGCGAGGCCGGGCGCATCGACAGTGGAGGCGGCGCGGATTTCCAGACCGTAGCGTTGGCCCATCGCGGCCCCTCTCCTGACACGATGCGCCCCTTCGCACGGCACTTCGGAACAGGTTGCCCCTTCCGGATTTGACCGCCCACGCACCGGACGGGGAGATGGTTGCATGGCGGGCGCATCGAAAGGCCGGACGCCGCACGAGTCCGGCGAGACGAAACCCTCCGACGACGAAGACGATGGCCCCCAGGATCGTTCCGGGGAGACCCTTGAGGACAAGAAGCGGCGGGACCAGCAGGTGGGGGACGTCGCCGACGACCTCGCCGATTTCGCCTGAGCACAGCCCGACGCTGCCGGACGGCGCCCCGTGATCCTACTTCACCCTTGGAGGACATCCGTCATGTCGAAGTCGATGAAGGCCGCCCCGACACTCACCCTTGCCGCCCTCGCCCTCGCGGCGATGCTGTCGCCGGCCGCAGCCCAGCCGGCCCCGCCCGAGGCCGTGCGCGCGGGCGAGGCTCCCGCCATCGTCAACCGTAACAACACGGGCGGCGAAGCGAACGTCGTGGTGCCGCGTGGAGCGACCGGCGCCGACACCTTCACCTCGAACTCGTCGGCCGGCGGCAATGCCAGCCGACCCGAACTCGCCGTTCCGAACGGCAGCACGGGCGGCGGCACGGGCGGGACGCGCTGACGGCTCGCGGGACACCGCTGTCGCAGCAATAAGCCTTGGATTACCGCCCCCCGTGGTCTTGGCGCGTGACGGCGAAAGATTTCCGGGGGCCGAGTTCGGAGTGTCCGGGAGGAACGACATCTTTTCCCCAGGCACCACCTTATTTGGGATCCTGGCCGGGAAAGTCGTTTCTCCCTTCGTCATTGCGAGCGTGAGCGGAGCAATCCAGGGATGCGCCACGGGCGGAAACGGCCCGCTGCCCTGGTTTGATTCGCTCACGCTCGCAATGACGGAGAGGGCTTCATCGGCCGCCAGGACCTTTCCGGCCAGGCACCGAGGTGCCGACGCACTTCGACGATCCCGAACACAGGATGCTCGCTAGATACGTCCTCCGCGGCGGCCATGCGCCACCCTTCAGAAGCTGGAAATGGCGGCAGCAAGCGGCTTTTCGGTCGGGCCGTGTGATGCCCCGCTCCCCGGCTTCGATCCGCTTCCTTCGCAGAGACGAAGCGGCGGCGATCCGAACCTGATCGGACCTGCTGACATCGAAAAAAAGCGCGAGCCGCGGGTCTGGTCCGCGGCTCGCGTCTTTTCCCATAGGCCGGGACAACCCTGCACCGTCTCCAAAAGCAACCGACGATGCGGCCTTCTGGTCGGCGACGTTTCCCCGGCGGGTCCAGCGGGCGCGTCGAGCAGCCCGCCGTCGTTTGATGAAAGACCTGTCGTGGTGCGCCGGCCCGTTCCGTCGGACCGGCGCGGCGGGATCAGGCGTTTTCCTTGGCCTTCCGGGCGCGGGGGGCGCGCTTCGGCTTCTCGGCGACCTCTTCCGCCGGGGCGACGGCTTCGCTGGCGGCGGCCGAGGAGGACTTGCGGCGCTGCTGGCCGAGGCCGAGGCTGCGGGCGAGCTCCGAACGCTGTGCCGAGTAGCTCGCCGCCGTCGAGGGGTAATCCCGCGGCAGGCCGTAACGCTCGCGGTACTGCTCGATGGTCAGGCCGTTGCGCGAGAGGTGACGCTTGAGGGTCTTGTAGGGCTTGCCGTCGATGAAAGAAATCAGCGCATCCGGCGTGATGGATTTCCTCACCTGCGCCGGGGTCGGCTTGTCCGCCACCTCGGGCGCGGACGGCGCGGGCATGGCGAGCTTCAGCAGCGCCTCGTGTACACCAGCCAAAAGCGCGGGCAATTCCCCGACCGGTACCGAATTATTCGAGACATAAGCGGACACGATATCTGAAGCTTGCTCGATCAAGCTCTCGTGGGGGACTGCTGCCGTATCGTCCATCGTCGATTCCCTCTCCTTGGGGTTTCAGTGACGGTTCTAACGTTTGCACGGCAAAATCAAGAGACTTGAGAAGACATTTTGCACTGTCCCATAAAATTCCGGCGTGATTATTCGCCGACCTTGCAATCTCCATCGTCCGGCGGCCGTTTTGAGGCTGCAATGGCGGTCGCAGCCGTGGCGTCGGGCAACGCGGTCAAGCGTGGATTTTTTCCGCCGGGCCGGAAAGCGAATTTGAAGCCGATAACTAGTGATTTTAACTTGCGTCGTCCGGTATGCCCTCAGGCATTCGCGGCGGCCTGCCGAACCGGTCACGGCCACACCGCGCCATGTCCCGGCGAGATGCAATCCGATGGATGACAGGGAAACGGACACGATCTTCGGGGCGCGGATCCCCTTCGTTCGCTATTGCGGCATCGAGGCGCTGGAGGCGGCCGAGGGGCGGACGCGGCTGCGCCTGCGGTTGCGGCCCGAACACGGGAACAACCTCGGCATCGCGCATGGCGGCATCCTCTGCACGCTGCTGGATGTCGCCCTCGGGACGGCGGCGCGCCTTACCGTCGGCGCGCCGGTGGTCACCCTCGACATGCAGACCCGTTTTCTCAATCCCGGCCGGGGGACCTTGACGGCGGAGGGTCGGGTGGTCCGGGCGGGTTCGTCGGTGCTGTTCTGCGAGGCGGAAATCCGCGACGAGGGCGGCGCCCTCGTGGCGAGCGCGACGGGCATCCTGAAGACGGTGGCGCCGCGGGCGGATGGGGCGAGCGCCGAGCAGGTCACCGAGACGGAGCGATAGGCGCGCCGGACCGGCGTCATCGACCCCGCAGGGTCCCCGCGCGCGGCGACGAAACCGCCGTTTCGACGGTTTCCGGGGAGGTGGCGGTCGAATTTCGTCTGCGACAGAGCCTTTGGGGCTGGACCCGCGAACGCATCTTCTAATTGTACCTCATCCGCGGCGGGTTGGCGCCGGGTCTCACGGGGACGCGATCTTGCAGAGCGATCAGGTCGGCGGCCGTCTCCTCGAGAATGTCGAGATCGAGTCCCGCAAGGGTGATCCCTTCGCCGCAGCCGTACGGGCGACGCGCATGCCGATGATCGTCACGGATCCCCGGCAGTTCGACAACCCGATCGTCTTCGCCAACGACGCCTTCCTGAAGCTCACGGGATACAGCCGCCTCGAGGTGAACGGCCGCAACTGTCGCTTCCTCCAAGGGCCGGACACGGATCCCGCCGCCATCGCACGGATCCGGCAGGCGGTTCGCGACGAAGTCGATGTGCGGGTCGATCTGTTGAACTACCGCAAGGACGGTTCGACCTTCCACAACGCGCTGTTCATGGGTCCGGTGCGCGATGCCACGGGGCAGGTGGTGTACTTCTTCGCGTCCCAACTCGACGTGTCGGAGCACCACGCCATGCAGGCGGAGATCGCGCGGTTGCAGGCCCGGCTCGCCGCGGTGGAAGGCCGGAGCGAGACCTGAAACCCGCTCAGGGGCGGGTCAGGAAGCCGATCGGCTCGCGACCGGGCTGGCCGAGCCAGAGCACGACCACCCCCAGCAGCAGGCCGACGAGCGAGGCGGGGGCGAGCGTCAGCGGCAACCCGAGGATGTGCCACAGCCAGGGAGCCACGCCCTCGACCTGGCTCTGCAGGGCGCCGGCCTTGTCCTTGAACAGCGCGGCGCCGACCTCGGCGACGGTGGTCACCCGCAGGCCATTGTTCGCGATGGACCGCGCCCCGTCGTAGACGAGGGCGACGAAACCCGCGGCCATCAGCAGGAGCCCGATCGAGCGGGCGAGGAAGCGGAGCATGACCGGCCATCACCGTCGCGCCGGGGCGGCGCGGCACTGGCCCTACGGGCTGCGGCGCGGCGGTGCAAGCGGCGGAACGCGGCGGTTGCCACCGGCCCGGTCGCGTGCGACCACCGCCGCGCCGCGGCAAGCGTGGCGGTTCAAGGCGGCGGAACGGGAGCGGCGGCGATGGCGGGACGGGCACCGGGTCTCGTCATCTTCGATTGCGACGGCGTGCTCGTGGACAGCGAGCCCCTCAGTCTCGCCTGCCTCACGGCGGGCCTGAACCGGATCGGCGTCGCCATCGATGTCGCGACCGTGCGCGACCGCTTCGCCGGCACCTCCATGGTCTCCATCATGGCGCACATCGCCCGCGATTACGGCATCGAGGCGCCGCCCGGCTTCGTCGATGCGGTCAAGGCCGAGACCCTCGAAACTTTCAACCGTGAGTTGAAGCCCGTGCGCGGAGTGGCCGAGGCGATCCGCGCCCTCGACGGGCCGATCTGCGTGGCATCCAGCAGCGACCCCGTCCGGCTCCGGCATTCGCTGACCTTGACCGGCCTGCTGCCCTTGTTCTCCGGCAACGTCTTCTCCTCCGCGCAGGTGGCGCGGGGGAAGCCTTTCCCCGACCTGTTCCTGTTCGCAGCGGACCGGATGGGCGTTGCGCCCGACGCATGTCTCGTGATCGAGGACAGTGTACCGGGCGTGACGGCGGCACGGGCGGCGGGGATGCGGGTCGCCGGATTCACCGGTGGCGGCCACTGGACGCACGACCTCGCCGGCACCGGCCTGAAGGCGGCCGGGGCAGCAACCGTCTTCTCGGACTTCACAAATTTGCGCGCGCTTCTCTCAGATTAGTTCAATGCCAAAGACCAAGAGCATCGCTCGCCAGTCTTCCGAAGCCGGTTTTCATCCCACCCGCGGCAAGAGAACGGAAAACTCTTCCGTTGACGCCTCCGGGCAACGGGGGCATCTTGTCGATGTCGCCGGTCAGCCGGCCACCGCGGTGATTTGATCAACGTCGCTTGCGCCGCGTCACCAAACGCTAAAGCACTGCGAGTGCCCTCGGCACTCGTGGTCCTTCAGTCTGGAGGACATCGTGATGGCTCCGCACGTCTCACCGCCCCGATCCACGGTTCACCCGGCAACCCGCGTGCCACGCATGCGGTCCCGAGCCTCGCGCTGTCGACGCTCAGGCATCGGTCCTTACGCTGGCGTCAGCCGCGTCTGACGTCAGCGACAAAGACGACGAACGAGGGCAGAGGCGCATGAACGGAGTGAGTGCGTCACGGCATTAGCTCGCGTCGCGACGAGCCGGGCGCCGGCCCGCTCCACGAACGCGGGCCTCACCGGGGGCTCCGACAGCCCGGCCCGATGCGGCCGGGTCATCCAGAGGCTCACCGCGTTCCACCGCCTTTCGGGGCAGTCACCAGCCCGTCATTGCAATCAGGCACGGCTCTTGCGCCGGTCCAGGGAGTCGCTTCGTCCGATGCCCACATCCCTCTCGCCTCTCACGCCCGTGACACACCTCTCCTCCACCCCTCTCCCCACCGAGGCCCCGGCCTCCCGCGACGAGGCTCCCGCCTTGGCCCGCGTCATCGAGATCGGCGAGGTCGCCGCCGGCATCGCCGTGCCGGAGGACCGCGGCGTGCGCTTCTTCTCCGCCTCCCGGGACTTCGACGGTCTCGACGGCGCGTTGTTCGGCAGTTCGGAGCAAGCGGCCCGGGCCGTCCGCGCCCTCAGGCGGCCGGGCTCCCGGCGGCTCTCGCAGCCGGTGGCGGTGTAGGGCGTAACCCGAGACTGCTGAATCGCACCCGCTCCGCCGTCATCGCGAGCGGAGCGACGCCGCTGGATTGCTTCGGTTCACGCACAATGACGAGGGAACGCGTGATCCGCATGTGACCGAGACCGCCCGGGAACCGTGGCCGATCGAGGTGAGCCCCTCCGTCGATTGCCTCCTGATCGTTTCGCGAGCGCAAGCCGCAGCAATCCAGGGGCGAGCACTATTCGGAGGCGCCCCGCTGCTTTCGGTTGACTCGCTTTGCTTGCAAAACAGCCGGGCGGGTAAGCACGACGCAATCCGCGTCATTGCGGGCGAAGCGAGGACGGAGGGGAACGGCATCCTTCCGGCCACGCACCCTTAAACTTGCGGACCGGGCTACTTGCTGCACTCGTCGCGGGCGCGCTTCATCGCCTCGGCGAAGCCGGCGAGGGCGTATTCGTCGCTTGTGGGATTGCCCCGGCTGGAGGTGGTCTTCACCACCAGCTTCGGGTTGCGCCCGCTCATCTCAGAGACGACGCGGCCCTCTTCCGACGGGTTCTGCAACCAGGCGTTGCTTTCCTTGACCACGAGCCCGTAGCGGGCGGTTCCCAGGTTGAGGCTCGGGTCGGTCGGCGCCGCCGGGGCACCGGGCTTGGATTGGGCGGCGGCGGGCTTGGGCGGGAAGCCCAGCATCACCGCGACCTCGTTCGGCACGTTCTCGGCCTTGCGGACGGTGACGAAGAGATACGCACTGTCGCGCTTCAGGGTCTTGGGCGAGCGCGTCTGCGGCTGGGCGATGGCGTAGCAGATCCGGTTGCGGCCATCGCCGTTCACGAACACGTTCCAGTCGCCGAAGATCGCAACCGGCACCGCCTGCTGCATTCCCGGCGGGGTGACGGGGGTCTGCTCAGCCTTGCGAGCGCGGGAGCGGGAGGAGCGGCTGCGCCGGGACGGAGCGGCCTCCGCCGCCGGGGCGGCGGCGTCCTGTGCCCGCGCCATGCCGCTGCCAAAGAGGCCGCCTGCCATCGGAGCAGGCAGCGCCACGCCGACGACGAGGGCAAGGACACTGACGGGGAGCAGGGAGGAAACGCGGACCATCTTCAATTCCTGCGACGCGAGCCGGGACGAGCTTCGCCGTGAAGACAGGATTAATGAAGGCCCCTTGGGACGACAGCAAGGCAGGCGGGCCTCTGCGCCGTGGAGAGTACCGCCCCGCGGCGGGCCATCCACGGCGAAGAGCGTCAGCCCGCCTCAGACGGCCCGGATTTCGGCGGCGATCACCGCCGGCGTGAGAACCGGCGCCGGGGCAGCCACAACGGTCACGGGGATGACCTCGGACGGGATGGCGTTGGCAGGAACTGCGGACGGAGCGGCCGTCTTTCGCGGCGGGTCGTTGTAGGGCGTGTTGTACCCCTTCCGCACCGCCGCCCAGAACGCGTCGCGGGACAGGTCGGTGCCCACCAGGGCGGCATCGACCATTGCCGTGGCGTGCGCTGCGAGATCGGGGACCTCGTCAGGCTTCATCCAACTTTCGATTGCCATGCTCGCTGTCACTCCGGCCGCGCAGTCCGCCCTAACGCAATCTACCTAGCTAGACAGTGAACGCACGATCCCGCCGCCGGTTGCGGCGCATCATTTCACCGTGATTCACCTTCCAGTTTCGCCATCCAGGCTTGCGCCTGGGCTCGGACGTTGTCCGGGGCGGTACCGCCGTAGCTGGTGCGGCTCGCCACCGAGTTCTCGACGCCCAGCACGGCATAGACGGCATCGGTGATGGCGGGCTCGGCCTCGCGCATCTCCTCCAGGGAGAGGGCCTCCAGCCCGACGCCCCTGGCGGCGGCGACGCCCACGAGGCGGCCGGTGACGTGGTGGGCCTGCCGGAAGGGCATCCCCAGTTCCCGCACGAGCCAGTCCGCAAGGTCGGTGGCGGTGCTGTAGCCGGAGCCGGCGGCGCGGGCGAGCACCTCCGGCACCGGTTCGAGGTCGCGGATCATGCCGGTCATCGCTGCGAGGCAGAGGGAGAGGGCCTGGAGGGCGTCGAAGGTGCCTTCCTTGTCCTCCTGCATGTCCTTCGAATAGGCGAGCGGCAGGCCCTTCATGACGATCAGCAGGCCGGTGAGCGCGCCGACGATCCGCCCGGCCTTCGCCCGCACCAGCTCGGCGGCGTCGGGGTTGCGCTTCTGCGGCATGATCGAGGAGCCGGTCGTGTAGCCGTCGGAGAGCTTCACGAAGCCGAACTGGGCCGAGGTCCACACCACCAGCTCCTCCGCGAAGCGCGACAGGTGCACGGCGCAGATCGAGGCGGCGGCCAACGATTCGAGGGCGAAGTCCCGGTCCGCGACGGAGTCGAGGGAATTCGCCGTCGGCCGGTCGAAGCCGAGCGCGGAGGCCGTGGCGTGACGGTCGATGGGGAAGGAGGTGCCCGCGAGCGCCGCCGCCCCGAGGGGGCACTCGTTGAGCCGCGCCCGCGCATCCCGGAAGCGGCCCCGATCGCGGGCCAGCATCTCGACATAGGCGAGGCAATGGTGCCCGAAGGTCACCGGCTGGGCCGATTGCAGGTGGGTGAAGCCCGGCATCACCGTCCCCGCATGGGCCAGCGCCTTCTCGGCCAACGCCCGCTGCAGGTCGGCCGCCTGGGCATCGAGGGAATCCAAGGTGTCGCGCACCCAGAGCTTCATGTCGGTGGCGACCTGATCGTTGCGCGAGCGGGCCGTGTGCAGGCGCCCGGCATTGGGGCCGACGATCTCGGTGAGGCGGCTCTCGACGGACATGTGGATGTCCTCGAGTTCCCGCTTGAACACGAAGGTCCCGGCCTCGATCTCGTCGCGGACGCCCTTGAGCCCGGCCTCGATCGCCGCCACATCCTCCGCCGGCAGGATTCCCGCCTTGCCCAGCATCGCGACATGCGCCAGCGAGCCGCGGATGTCCTGGGGGGCGAGGCGCTTGTCGAACCCGATGGAGGCGTTGATCTCCTCCATGATCTCGGCGGGGCCGCTCGCGAAGCGCCCGCCCCACATCCGGTTGCTCATGTCGATCCTTCCGCCGCGCACCGTTTCACCGAGGCAATCCTGATGCCCATTCGCACCGGTCTCATCGCGGGAATGGGAATCGCCGCCCTCGGCCTTGCTGGGTTCGCCCTATACGGGAGCGGTCTCGTCGGCGGCAACGGGGGTCTTGCCTCCGGGCCCTGTGCCGGGTCGGCCCCCGCCGTCGCCCGCATCGCCGCCGCAGCGAAGGGAGAGGTCGCCGGGATGACCGCCCTGCCCCGCGCCAAGCCTGCCCCCGACATCGCCTTCAAGGGACCCGACGGGGGTGAGACGAGCCTCGCCGCCCTCAAGGGCCGTGTCGTGCTCATGAACCTGTGGGCGACGTGGTGCGCCCCGTGCAAGGCGGAGATGCCGGCCCTCGACCGGCTTCAGGGCGCCCTCGGCGGCCCGGACTTTTCGGTGGTGGCGATCAACGTCGATACCCGCAACCTCGACAAGCCCGCCGAGTGGCTGAAGCAGGCGGGCATCCAGCACCTGCCCTTCTACGCCGACCCCGGCGGGCGTGTGCTGCCCATCGTCCAGCGCGATGCGGACTCGGCGGGCCTGCCGACCACGCTGCTGATCGACGGCGCAGGTTGCACCCTGGGCGTGATGAAGGGACCGGCGGACTGGTCCAGCCCGGCGGGTTTGGCACTCATCCGCGCGGCCGTGGGCCGGGGATCGTGAGACCGGCGGCGGGCGGCGGCGGTACCCGCGCGGCGTCGCCGGGCTAGATCTTGTCGGCCGCAGTCGAAGGTGACCTGTGCCACGGTCTTTGGGTCAGATGGCGGCGAGCGCCGTCGCCAGACCTTCCAGGGGCGCACGGAAAGTGACCGTGTTGGCGCGCGCACCGGCGACATAGGAAATGTCGATCGTCATCGCCTTGTCGATGGCGGCGCGAAGGCGCTGACCGAGGGCTTGATAGGCGAGACACATCGCGGGAGTGCAGCCCTGGATCGAGACGAGAATGGGCGGACCGCCATCGGGAAGGGTCAGGCAGATGCTGCCACGCTCTCCGATCGATGAGGGAGCGCGCAGGATGAAGAGCGGCTTCCCATCCTGTGCGGCAGCCAGGGACCAGCTGAACGCCGTCGAGCCGTCCGGCCCGAGGATGGTCTGCGCGATATTGCAGACCTTCTGCTTCTTCGCGAGGTTTTCGTCGCAGATCAGCGTCCAGTTCGGGAAGGGCTGGAAAGCACGGCGATACTTCCCGATCGGCACGCCGGCGGGCACCGTGACGTCGGCGAGCTTCACGGTATAGCCCGGCGCGGTGGCATGAGCCTCGCCTTGCTCAGGCGACGACGAGGGTTGGGGCGTCGGCGCCGGTCTGCCCGGAGATGTCTCCGGCACGACCGGCGCCGACGTCTTCGTTCCTTCCGCATGAGGTGCGGAGCCGCCGGAGAGCAATGCAAGGGCGAAACACGCACCGGTGATCCAGGGCGATGCGGAGGCGACGCGTGTTCCGAGCCATGCGTGCATGAGAGAGCCTCAGTTCAAGGTGAAGCTGACGCCCGTACCGAAGCCCCACTGGCCACCGCCCGTCGTGGCGGAGAAGCTGGCGCGCAGGGACTGGTCTTCGCTCATGTAGCCGAGGCCCATGGCGAAGGCGCCCTGGCCGCGCCACGCGCCGCCGCCGATTGCAGCCGAAAGCTTGCCGGGCCGATCATCGTAGCGGAGCGATGCGGCGGCCAGACCGATCGCCGCCGCTTGCCGTGCCTCCCTGCGGGCGGACGCGACCGAGCTCGACAATACGCTGAACTTGCTATCGGTGTAGGCATTGGCTTCGGACAGTGTCTGCGCCGCCTTGGTATCGGTGTAAGTGTTCGCACTCGATATCGCGTAGGCAATTCGATTATCGGTATAACTGTTGGCTGAAATTGAGGCTGCCTGCGTGTAGCTCTTGAATTGCTTCATGTTGACCGCATCGGTATCGGCCGTACCAGCGGCGACGTTGGTAATGACCACCGGAGCATTGGGATCGCCACCCTGCAGGGTGATGCTGTTCGTCTTATTACCGGCCGCATTGGTGTCGTATTGTACACTGTTTTTAGCCGTCGTCCCGATTGTCGAGACCTGCGTTCCGAGGTTCGAGACCTGTTGATTGGTTGCGTAGAGCTGCGATCCGTTGATCGCGTCGGTCGAGGTGGCTGTCACCCTGCCGCCCGCGATGTTGGTGATGGTCCGTTCCGCACCGGACGAGCCGAACGACACGGTGGACGTGGCCGTGCCGGCGACGTTGTAAGTGGTGCCGTTGACCACCATCGTGCTGGTCTGGACGGCCGCCTGTGTCGTCGAACCCGAGCCGAGCGCGACGTCACCGGCATTGTTGGCCACGGCATTGGCGCCGATGGCCGTGCTGCCGTCGCCGACGGACCGCGCATTGGTGCCGCTCGCGATGGAATTGGCCCCCGTCGCCACCGCCGCGGGTCCGGCAGCGAGACTGTTCGCGCCGATGGCTTGACTGTCGGCCAGCGACGAATTGGTGTGGGAGTATTTGACGCCGCCGCCATTGCTGATCGTGCTGACCTGCGTCGTCAGGCTCGTCAAACTATTGTCGACCGCGCCCATGGCCGAGCCGACACTGCTGTAGCTGTTGCCCTGGACCGTATAAGTCGGCGCACTGATCGTCCCGTCAGGATTGACCGCGGCTCCGCCTCCGATGGCGTTGGCGATGCTCTTGCTGGTGGCGTAGAGCTGCGACCCGTTGATGGCATCGACCGAGGTCGAGGAAACGGTACCGATGGCGACGTTGGTGATTTTCTGTGCCACGCCCGAACCATGGCTCGCGTCGAACGCGCCGAGGGTCGAGTTCCAGAGCAAGGCGTCGGTCTGCAGGGACGTGACGTTCTGGCTGACCGCGTAGAGCTGCCCGCCTGTCACCGCATCGCTGGAGGTTGCGTTGACCGTTCCGTTCGCGAGGTTGGTCAGCTTCTGGGTCGCGCCCGGACTGGCGGCGGTACCACCCGAGGCGGTGAGCACCGTGACGTTGGTTGCACTGCCGCTGCGTTGGATGGTGCCGACCGACCCGCTGGTCACGCTGGTCGACAGGGCGGTGAGGTTCTGATTGGTCGTATAGAGCTGCGAGCCATTCACAGCGTCGGTCGATGTGGAGCTGAGCGTGGCCGCCGCAACGTTGGTGATCTTCTGCGCGGAGCCCGACCCGTGGCTGGCGTCGTAGGCGCCGAGCGCCGAGTTCCACTGCAGCGCGTCCTGCCGGAGCGAAGATACGCCCGTCGAGAGCGAGGACACCGCGCTACCCGTCGAACTGATGCCCGTGGAGAGCGATGTCGTGGTGCTGGCCGTCGTCACGCCGATCGCCGTGGACAGCGAGGCGACGGAGCTGTTGGTATTGTAGAGCTGCGAGCCGTTCACCGCATCCGTCGATGTCGCGCTGAGCGTGGCCGCCGCGACGTTGGTGATCTTCTGAGCGGAGCCCGACCCGTGGCTGGCGTCATAGGCGCCGAGCCCTGAGTTCCACTGCAGCGCGTCCTTCTGCAACGAGGATACGCCGGTCGAGAGGGAGGCCACGCCGGACGTGAGCATGGACACGCCCGACGAGAGGGAGGCCACACCGGATGTGAGCGTGGACACGCCCGACGAGAGGGAGACCACACCGGATGTGAGCGTGGACACGCCGGATGAGAGCGACGTCACCGCAACCGCCGTCGAGCTGACGCCCGTCGACAGCGACGATACTGCGCTGGCCGTCGTGCTGGCCCCCGTCGAGAGTGACGACACCGTGCTCGCCGTCGAGCTGACGCCCGTCGACAGCGACGACACCGCGCTGGTTGTCGAACTGACACCCGTCGACAGCGACGTTACAGCGCTTGCCGTCGAACTGACACCCGTCGACAGCGAGGATGTCGTGCTCGCCGTCGTGCTGCCGAGCGCCGTGGAGAGCGAAGCGACCGAGCTGTTGGTCGCGTAGAGCTGCGAGCCGTTCACCGCGTCGGTCGAATTCGCGCCGACGGTGCCCGCCGCAACATTGGTGATCTTCTGCGGGTTGCCCGTCCCGTGGCTGGCATCATAGGCGCCGAGCCCTGAGTTCCATTGCAACGCGTCCTGCTGCAACGAGGACACGCCGGTCGAGAGGGAAGCCACGCCGGACGTGAGCGTGGAGACGCCCGTCGAGAGCGACGACACCGCAATCGCCGTTGAGCTGGCCCCCGTCGACAGCGAGGACACCGCGCTCGTCGTCGTGCTGGCCCCCGTCGAGAGCGACGACACAGCGCTTGCCGTCGAGCTCACTCCCGTCGAGAGCGACGACACCGCGCTCGTTGTCGTGCTGGCCCCCGTCGACAGCGAGGACACCACGCTCGCCGTCGAGCTCACGCCCGTCGACAGCGATGACACCGCGCTCGCCGTCGTGCTGGCCCCCGTCGAGAGTGACGACACCGTGCTCGCCGTCGTGCTGGCCCCCGTCGAGAGCGACGACACCGCGCTCGCCGTCGAGCTGGCCCCGGTCGAGAGCGACGACACCGCGCTTGCCGTCGAGCTGACCCCCGTCGAGAGCGACGACACCGCGCTTGCCGTCGTGCTGGCCCCCGTCGAGAGTGACGACACCGTGCTCGCCGTCGAGCTGACGCCCGTCGAGAGCGACGATACCGTGCTCGCCGTCAAGCTGGCTCCCGTCGACAGCGACGACACCGTGCTCGCCGTCGAGCTGACCCCCGTCGAGAGCGACGACACAGCGCTTGCCGTCGAACTGACACCCGTCGAGAGCGACGATGTCGTGCTGGCCGTCGTGCTGCCGAGCGCCGTGGAGAGCGAAGCGACCGAGCTGTTGGTCGCGTAGAGCTGCGAGCCGTTCACCGCGTCGGTCGAATTCGCGCCGACGGTGCCCGCCGCAACATTGGTGATCTTCTGCGGGTTGCCCGTCCCGTGGCTGGCATCATAGGCGCCGAGCCCTGAGTTCCATTGCAACGCGTCCTGCTGCAACGAGGACACGCCGGTCGAGAGGGAAGCTACGCCGGACGTGAGCGTGGAGACGCCCGTCGAGAGCGACGACACCGCAATCGCCGTTGAGCTGGCCCCCGTCGACAGCGAGGACACCGCGCTCGTCGTCGTGCTGGCCCCCGTCGAGAGCGACGACGCAGCGCTTGCCGTCGAGCTCACTCCCGTCGAGAGCGACGACACCGCGCTCGCCGTCGTGCTGGCCCCCGTCGACAGCGAGGTCACCGCGCTCGCCGTCGAGCTGGCCCCCGTCGAGAGTGACGACACCGTGCTCGCCGTCGAGCTGACGCCCGTCGACAGCGACGACACAGCGCTCGCCGTCGAGCTGGCCCCGGTCGAGAGCGACGACACCGCGCTCGCCGTCGAGCTGGCCCCGGTCGAGAGCGACGACACCGTGCTCGCCGTCGAGCTGACCCCCGTCGAGAGCGACGACACCGTGCTCGCCGTCGAACTGACACCCGTCGAGAGCGACGAAGTCGTGCTGGCCGTCGTGTTGCCGAGTGCCGTGGAAAGCGACGCGACCGAGCTGTTGGTGGCGTAGAGCTGCGAGCCGTTCACCGCGTCGGTCGAATTCGCGCCGACGGTGCCCGCCGCAACGTTGGTGATCTTCTGCGGGTTGCCCGTCCCGTGGCTGGCATCATAGGCGCCGGCGGTCGAATTCCACTGCAACGCGTCCTGCCGCAACGAGGACACGCCGGTCGAGACCGAGGCGATGCCGCTGGCGTTGGAGCTGATGCCCGTCGAGAGCGAGCTGGTGGCGCTCCCCTGGGTCGAGATCACGGAATAGAGCTGGCTGCCGTTGATCGCGTCCGTGGAGGTGTTCGTCACCTGCCCGGCCGCGACGTTCTGGATCTGCCGCTCGCTGCCCGCGCTGCCCACCGAGACGACGCCGACCGGGCTTGTGCCGGCGAAGCCGCCATAGGTCTGGCCATTGATGACCACCTGGGACGTCGCCGTCGCCGCAGAGGTGGTCGCCCCGTCGCCGAGGGCGACGCTGCGGGCGACGGAAGCAATAGCACCCGCACCAATCGCAATCGAGTTTGTTGATGATGCATTCGCATTTACACCGAGAGCGACCGCCTGAACGCCCGCCGTCGTTGCACTGGCACCGATCGCAGTCGAAGCCCCACCTATCGCATTCGCCGTCAACCCTACGGCAGTCGCGTTTTGTCCGATGGCATTCGCTGCATTGCCGACTGCGGTAGCGCCCAGTATCTGAGCCTTTGCTTGATAGCCTACCGCAACAGCATTGCCGTCAGAACTCGAAAAAGCTCCGATCGCTGTCGAGAAACTGTTTGTTGCTGATGAATCAGAGCCAAGTGCGATGCTTTTATTACCATTAGCAATAGCCCTACTTCCAAAGGCATGGGCATCGACTCCGTTAGCATTGCTTTGACGCCCGAAAGCAATTGAACCCGATGCGTTGGCGTTTGATTGATATCCGATAGCGATCCCGAAATCTCCGACAGCATTTGCCTGGGCGCCGACTGCGGACGAGTAACTGCCTGACGCAAGAGCGCCGATGCCAAAAGCGGAACTCCACGTCCCTGCCGCCCCACTATTGATGCCGACAGCGGTTGCCCCCTCTCCGCCTGCGGATACACTGTTTCCAACAGCGACAGAGCCGAACCCAGCTGAATTGTTCGTGGTGGTAGAATTACCAATTTTTATAGAGCTATTTCCTGCAACGTCTTGTATAATTATGCGACCACTGTTCACATAAAGCTGGCCGCCAAGGCTTAAGCTGTCTGCATATGTTCCGTTGCCAAAGCCATTTGGAGTGAAAAACAGCGCATGATTGACCTGGGTTGCACGAAAAATTGGATCACATTTGTTATCGCTTGTTGAATGTACTATTTGACTAGTAGAACTTCCTACAACATCCTGAATATATGTACATTCTGTATCCCCGTTTCCGCCATTATTGACATAAAGTTGTGCTTCACCGGGCTGAATGAGCGAAAGCCAAGCCATGATTGCGACGGAGGATGTGCCCATCCCTCCGGACGTCGCGGTCACCGCCCCCGCGCCGAGCGCGCCCAGCCGCGACCGCCGGCCGATGCCCAGGCACCGCGAGGACAACCGCAGCGCCGCCATGATGCGTCGGCGCAGGCCGTCGGTCAGTTCGCCACGCAGGCCCACGGCGTTCCCCGCATGGGAGAAGCGGCGGCGGCGAGTGATATCGCGGTCGTCGTGGTGCGTGGTCATGGTAGCCCCAAGTGGTTGTCGCGCCGTTTGTCCATGCGCGGAAATTTTTCTTGGACGTGGTCGTTTGTCGTGTCCGGCGGCACCCCCGCCGCCGGTGGGTCATTGTGTTGGGCGGCGAAGCGCCCCGTGCTCCGCCGCGCTCGCCTCATCGAGGCGAGCCGTCATCAAGCCCCTGCCTGCGCATCGCCTTGTCCCGACCTGCGCCGAGGCGCCCGCCTGGACCGGTGCCCGTGCCCTGGCACCCCCTCCGGAACGCCTCCTGCGCCGCCCTGACGAGCGCAGCGAAGCCATCCCGGGGGCCGCCCCGTTCGAGAGCTCCGCTGCCCTGGATCGCCTTGCTACACCCCCACCGACGAGACGGCGCAGCGCTCCCAACCCGAACCGGAAATCGCCCCAGCGCGGCTTCCGGCCCTTGCAGAAGATTCGATCACCGGTTCGATCTTCCGCTTCATACCTGCCGAATGATTCTGTAGTTTTGAGATGGACCCATAGATATCGTAATTTTTTACTTTTATATATGTAAATTAGATACACATTTACCCATCAGTACATCGGATATATTGTCGTTCTTGTATTTTCCAGCCACACACATATCGCGAGTCAGAGATATGGGCAGGCTGTTTGTACCATCGAATTTCTTGCTCAGTCCATACCATATACCGGCTTCTATATGATTTTTTTGCGTATTCTACTGGAGGTAGTCGAGTATAAATGAGAAGTTGCGCACCTATTCCAGACCATTACATCGTAGGTTGTCACGATCCGAAGCGAGCCCGGTGGACGTGCGGAGCAGGCGGCCGAGGGCGACGGAGTGAGCCTTGGGCGAGGTGGCGGGCGGGCACTGAAGCCGTGGCCGGTCGCGACGCGCGACAGCCGTCAACGGGACTTCGGTCGTCCCTGTGCGTGCTAGCGCTCAGACACACTCAGGTCGTTCATGCGCGTCAGCACTATCTTTCTATTTTTGCATCGATTTTTTCAAACACGGCTGACTCCTTGTCTGGATCGCTGCATCCGAGCGTTTTCGGGAAAGCCTAAATCATACGCCGCCGCAGTCTTTGCGAGCGTCAGCGAAGCAATCCCGGACGGCCGGCCCTGACCGAACGTGGCGGATCGCTGGATGGCTTCGCTTCGCTCGCAACGACGGTCGAGAAAGCGAGCCGGATCAAACCCAAAACGTTCGAAGCGACGCCATCCGGGGTTGCTCACCGGCGGAGGTGTCCCGCTGCCCGGGAGTGCGTTGGATGGCGCTCACAGCGACGGCGGCGCCTGCGCCGGGACCGCCGGCGCGGGCTTCCCGTCCGTAACAGGCCCAGGGTTGTATCGATGGCCGGCGTTGATCGCGGTGCGCGCGCGGGCTAACCCGCCGCGGATGCGCTTCTACCTCGGTCTCGCCACGACCTTTCACGATCCGGCCCTGGCCCTGGTCGGCCCGGACGGCACGCTGCTCTTCGCGGAGGCGACCGAGCGATTCCTGCAATACAAGAGGGCTCCGAACTGCGAGCCGGATGCCCCGGCGCTGATCGGCCCGCTGCTGCGTGCCCATGTGCCGTTGGGCTCGGAGATCGTGGTCGCCACGAGCTGGGGGCCTCAGTTCAGCGATTTCCTCCGCGGGCAGGACGCCGCCGGGACCTTCGCCTTCGATGGGCTCGCGGCGCAGACGACCGACCTCAACGCCTCCTTCGTGCCGGAGCAGGCCGAGCGGGTCTTCATCGCCGACCTCCACCATGCGCAGGCGCGAGCCGGGCTCGGCACGCTCCTCGCCCTCACGCAGGACGTGCGCACGGGCGGCGCGGCGCCGAGGGCGACCGTGACGGCGCGGCGGCGGTACCCGCACCACCTTTGCCACGCCGCCTACGGTCTGTGGGGCAGCCCCTTCGCGGACGCCACGGCCCTGATCGTGGACGGGATGGGCGAGACCGGCGCCGCGGCGATCTACCGCCTCGCGGACGGGCGGATCGAGGAGGTGAAGCGCCACCGCGGGCGCGGCTCGCTGGGCTTCCTCTACGGCCTCGTCACCGATCTCGCCGGGTTCGACCAAGTGAAGGGCGAGGAGTGGAAGATCATGGGCCTCGCCCCCTACGGACGGCCCGATCCGGCGATCGCCGCCATCCTCTCCCGCCTGTGCCGGATCGAGGGCGCGCGGGTGCGGTTCGCGGACGCGGAGACGATCCGCGGCGTCGCGGCCGAGCTGCTGGCCCGGCGGCCCGCCGACGCCCTGGAGCGGGGATGGGCCGACCTCGCCCGCTGCGGGCAGGACCTGTTCGGACGCCTGATGGACGCCCTCGTCGCACAGGCCCATGCCCTCGCCCCTTCCGACAACCTCGTCATCGCGGGGGGCTGCGGGCTCAACTCGTCGTATAACGGGCGCGTTCTCGGGCGCTCGCCCTTCACGCGGCTGCACGTGCCCTCGGCTCCCGCCGACGACGGCAACGCCATTGGGGCGGCCTGGCTCGCGTTCCAGGAGGACCATCCCGAGTGGACGGGCCCGGCGCCCGGACTACGCCCGCTCACGCCCTACCTCGGCTCCCGCGTCACGACGGGGGCCATGGAGCGCTTGGCCGAGCACGAGCCCCGCTGCCGCCGCCTCGGCCATGCGGGCGTGACGCGGGAGGCGGCGCGGATCCTCGCCGAGGGCGGCCTCGTGGGCTGGGTGCAGGGGCGGGCCGAATTCGGCCCGCGCTCCCTCGGCAACCGCTCGATCCTGGCCGATCCGCGCCCGGCGGATGCCAAGGACGCGCTGAACGCCAAGGTGAAATACCGGGAGGCCTTCCGGCCCTTCGCCCCCTCGATCCTCGCGGAGGCCGGGCCCGACTGGTTCGAGGACTTCTCCGATAGCCCCTACATGGAGCGCACGCTGGTGTGGCGCGAGGAGAAGCGCGGCGAGGTTCCCGCCGTGGTGCACGAGGACGGCACCGGCCGCCTCCAGACCGTCACGCGGGACCGCAACCCGGCCTATGCCGCGCTGATCGAGGCGTTCCGGGATCTCACCGGCGTGCCGGTGCTGCTGAACACCAGCTTCAACGTGATGGGCAAGCCGATCCTCCACACGGCGGAGGACGCGATCCTGATGTTCTACACCACCGGGCTGGATGCCCTGGTGGTGGAGGACTGGATCGTCGAGAAATGACGCGCCTTCCGCCCTCGCGGGCGACGCGAAGCGATCGAGGGGCGCGCCAGATCACGAGGCGACGCGCCGCCCGCGATTGCTTCGCCGCCGCTCGCACCGGCGGTCGTGTGTGTGGGGTTTCTACTCGCAGACCTGGACGCGCCTGAAGGTGAAGCTTTCGTCGTCGAGCCACTCCTTGCGGCGCTCGTAGTGGCAGATCGGGCCGCGGCGCTCGCGGACGATCACCGTCTCGGGCTCCTCCACGTAGACGCGGCGCGGGCGGTACTCCGGCGGCGGCGGCGGCGGAGGCTGGTTATTCATGCCGTTGACGAGGGCGCTGCCGACCACGCCGCCGACCACGCCGGCGGCGAGGCCGCCGATGATCGCGCCGTTCTGCCCATCGCGGGCCGAGGCGGGAGCGCAGGCGAGGCCGAAGGCCAAGGCTGCGGCGCCGAGTAGGGTGAAGGATGGCTTGAGGGACACGCGAAGACTCTCCCGCTCGTGTGGGGAGATCAGAAAGGGAGAAGCCTTAATTTTTCGTCCCAACCGAGCTGCGGCCGATTGCGTCGAGCCAGACCCGCCCATGATCCCGGTCGTCATTGCGAGCGGAGCGAAGCAATCCAGGAAGGCGCACCGTTCGGAGATGTCCCGCTGCCCTGGATTGCTTCGCTTCGCTCGCAAAGACGAAGAGGCCAGGCGAGGAAGCCGCCTCAGCCCAGGAGCCCGTCGAGGTTCGGGATCATCGCGACCGGGGGAAGGTCGGCGTACTCGTCCGGCAGGCCCTTCCGGTTGATCCAGACCGGCCGGAAGCCGAAGGCGGAGGCGCCCGCGATGTCCCAGCGGTTCGAGGAGCAAAACACCACCTCGCCGGTCGCAACCCCGAGGCGGTCGTGTACGATGCGGTAGGCGTCGGGATGGGTCTTGAAGACGCCCGCGTCATCGACCGAGAGAACCGCGTCGAGGTGCGGGCCCAGGCCCGCCGAGGCCACGGCCCGGTCCACCATCGCACGGTCGGCATTGGTGAGGATGGCGGTGCGCAGGCCCTGCCGCCGCAGGGCGTCGAGGACGCGCGGCACCTCATCGTAGGCGTCGAGATCGCGGTAGGCATCGAGGAGCGCGCCCCGCAGGGATGCATCGACGGAGGGGTGGCGGGCCAGCGCGTGGTCGAGGGCGTGCTCCGTCAGCGTCCAGAAGGGCCGGTAGCGCCCGGCGAGCGACAGCACCCAGCTGTATTCGAGCTGCTTGGTCCGCCACAGGTCGGACAGGGCGTCGGCCTCCGGGCCAATGGCGTCGGCATGGCGCCGGACGGCGGCGTTCACGTCGAACAACGTGCCGTAGGCATCGAAGACCACGGCTTGGGCGCCGCCGAGCAGGCCGGCATCGGATTCGGGCATGGAGCACTCCTGACCCAGGGAAGTGGCGCGCCGATCCGTTGGGTCGAGGCCCGCGCGGCCAGGCTCGTCGCCGTCAGGCCCGCCGAAGCCGCAGGCCGAACAGGTGCAGCAGGCCGAGGAGCAACCCGCCATAGACGCCGGCCCCCGCGATTCCGAGCAGCGCCAGCACCGCGATCTCCCGCCCGTGCGACAGGGCGGGCACCAGCGCCTCGGCCACGGGCTGGCCGAACACGGCGACCCCGGCGAGGGCGCAGCAGGCCAGCACCACCCCGAGCACCGTCAGGCCGAGCGCCCGCCGCGGCTCCGACCAGCCCCGGCGCGTCGCCAGGACCACGAGGATCACGAGGTTGACCCACTGGCTCACCGCCGTGGCGAGGGCGAGGCCGGTGACGCCGTAGGATCCCGTCAACCAGAGCTTGAGCGCGACGTTGACGGCAATGGCCGTGAGGGAGGCGTAGAGCGGCGTCTTGGTGTCCTGGCGGGCATAGAAGCTCGCCACGGCGCTGCGGACCAGCACCACCGCCGGCAGGGCGAGGCCGTAGGCGGCGAGTACCCCGGCGGCGCGGGCGGCATCCTCCGCGCTGAAGGCGCCGCGCTGGAACAGGGCGGCCATGATCAGGCCGGGGATCGTCAGGAAGGCGACGGTGAACGGCGCCGAGAGGGCGAGGGAGAAGCCCGCCGCCCGGTTCTGCGCGGCATGGGCGCCGGCGGCGTCCCCGGCGGCGATGCGGCGGCTCATCTCCGGCAGCAGCACGGTGCCCGCGGCGATGGCGATCACGCCGAAAGGCAGCTGATACAACCGGTCGGCGTAGTAGAGGGCCGAGACGGCGCCGGTCGGCAGCCAGCTCGCGATGATCGTGTCGGCGAAGGCCGCGATCTGGAAGCCCGCCGAGCCCACCACCGCCGGGCCGAGCACCCGGAAGAACTTCCGCAGCGCCGGATCGGACCGGGGCACGGCGACGGTCGGCATCACCCCCGCCCGGCGGCAGCCCCACCACAGCAGGCCGAATTGCAGCACGCCCGACACCGCCACGCCCCAGGCGGCGGCATAGGCCGCGTTGGGGAACAGGAAACTCACGGCCAGCGCCGCCAGCATCGACAGGTTGAGGAGGACGGGCGCCCCCGCCGCCACCGCGAAGCGGCGGTGGGCGTTGAGGATGCCCGACAGCAGCGTCACCAGGGTCATGAACAGGAGATAGGGGAAGGTGATGCGCGTGAGCGCCACCGCGAGCGTGAAGCGCTCCCCGCCCTCCTCGAAGCCCGGCGCCAGCGCCTGGACCACCCACGGCATCAGCGGCAGGGCCACGTTCAGCAGCACCAGCTGCACGATCAGCATCAGGGTAAAGACGCGGTCGGCGAAAAGCCGGGCGGCCCCCGTCGCGCCCGCCTCCTCCAGCGAGGCGTAGGAGGGCACGAAGGCGGTGTTGAAGGCCCCCTCGCCGAAGATTGCGCGGAAATGGTTCGGCAGGCGGAAGGCCACGACGAAGGCGTCCGCCACCGGACCCGCACCCATCACGGCCGCCATCACCACGTCCCGGGCGAAGCCGGTGACGCGGGAGACGAGGGTCCACCCGCCGACGGAGAGGATGGAGCGGATCATGGTTGGGACGGAGGACGCACGCCCTCCCCGCCACGAGGAGCGGACGAGACGCCATCCGGGACGGCGATACGCCCCGGAGCGAAGCCAATCCCTGGCTCGCTTCCCTGCGCTCGCAGAGAAGGCGTGGGTGGTGGCACTGCTAGTGTCACGCCGCCTTCCCCTTCTCCCCTTCGCGAACGGAGGGAAGAATCCGGGCACGTCCGTGTCCGTTTACGATCGACGGTTGGAATAGCCGCGCCCTCAGACCCGCCGGGTTCGACCCGGCGGGCGCATCAAGAGCGGGTTTCGCCGCTCATCTCAAGGGGCGGAGCGCCACTCAGCGGGTCGCCTCGCCGTACATCTTCTCCACGTGCTCCCAGTTCACGAGGTTCTCGATGAAGGCCTTGAGGTAGTCGGGGCGGCGGTTGCGGTAGTCGATGTAGTAGGAGTGCTCCCACACATCGACGCCGAGGATCGGCTTGGCGCCGTGGACCAGCGGGTTCTCGCCGTTCGGTGTCTTCATGATGGCGAGCTTGCCGTCCTTGACGGCGAGCCAAGCCCAGCCGGAGCCGAACTGCGTGACGCCGGCCTGGATGAAGTCGGCCTTGAACTTCTCAGCCCCGCCGAGATCCTCGTCGATCTTCTTGGCCAGGGCGCCGGGGATGGCACCACCACCGTTAGGCTTCATCCACTGCCAGAAGTGTATGTGGTTGTAATGCTGGCCTGCGTTGTTGAAGAGGGCTTGATTCGTGTTATAGGCCGCCTTCACGATCTCTTCGACGCTTTTGCCGGCGAGATCGGTTCCTTCGAGAAGCTTGTTGCCGGTATCCACATAAGCTTTGTGGTGCTTGTCGTGGTGAAACTCCAGGGTTTCCTTCGACATGTAGGGCCCCAGCGCATCGTAGGCGTAGGGCAGTTCCGGCAGGGTGAACGTCATCGTCTCTCTCCGTGCGGCCGTGGGAGGCGCGGACGCCTCGCCCGGCGGGATGCTCGCGGGTTGACGTGCGGTACGTAAGTCGGCCTTACGCGGTCGGCAACGCCGCATGGCGGGTGCGAACAGGTTTTGCAAAACGCCGGCCGCACCGTATCGTGCGGGCGGAAAATCGGGGCTCCAAGGGCCCCAGCTAAGAGAAGACCATGATCGTTGCGCTCCTGGCGCTTGCCGCAGCCATGATGATCGCCGGCGTCACAGCCGTCGTCGAAGGATTTCCCTACGTTCGCCTCGAAAGCGGCATGGCCATGGTCTATGGCGGCGCGGTCGTCGGCTCCTCGGGCGCGCTCCTCCTCGGTTTCGCCGCCGTGGTGTCTGCCCTCAGGCGGGTCGAGCGGGCGGTGGGCATCGCCCGTCCGTCGCTGAACGACGACGGCCCGGTCGCCGTCGGGCCGCTGTCCAACGCCGCGCCGATGCGCGACCCGATCGCCGACGAGCTCCGGCTGATGGAGGCGTCGGCCGTGGAGCCCTCGCCGGTCGACCGGCCGCGGATCGAGCCGCCCCTCGTCGCGCCCGCCCAGATCACGCCGACCGCCGTGACGCCGCCGGCCCGCGAGGCCCAGCCGGTCGCGCCCACCCCTTCGGACTTGGAACTGCTCGGCCTGTCCGCGCCGGAGCCCGCCGAGGTACGACCCGCCTCCCGGAAGGCGCCGCAGGTCAACGTCCGCCCACCGACCATCACGACGAAGCCCGCCCCCGTCGAGGAGATCCGCACCGACGGCAAGGCCCCGGCCGCCGACCCCTTCGACGAACTCGTGGCCCCGGACAAGCCGGAGCGGACGCCCGTCGGCCGCTACAGTTCGGAGGGCAACACCTACGTCATGTTCGACGACGGCTCGATCGAGGCCGACACGCCCAAGGGCCGCTATACCTTCGCCTCCCTCGACGAGTTGAAGGCCTTCGTGGACAACGGCGGCGAGCGCGGCGCACGCGGCGCCGCCTGACTGCGCCGGACAAGTCTCCACGTTGCGCAGGGACTGGCGCAGGCAACCGTGGATAGGTCCCGCCCCGCCCGTAGCGGAGCCCGGCCGGGTTCCCATTGCTTAAGGGATTGCGGGTAACGCTGTCACGCATCTGTGAATGCGGCCCGGATTTGCGTGCGGGCGGCATGTGCCTGCAGCGGGGTCCCGTGACCGACATCCTGCCCCACCGCGACGCCTCCGGCGGGGCGTGCCGCGCCCCGGTCAAGGAGATGCGCCGGGCCCCCTCGTGCGGGCATCGCCGCGCCGGGTGCCGCCTGCCATGATGACACGTCACAGCCTGATCTATGTCGGGTCGCGGGCCGTCGCGGCGGCGCTGAACATGGCCTCCGTGGCCGTGTTCACGCGCCTCGCACCGACCGAGACCTACGGCGCCTACCTCTATGTGCTGTCGTGGTCCCTCGTGCTGTACGGCGCGACCTGCCAGTGGCCGCGCTTCGCGTTCTTCGCCCTCTACGACGAGGCCAAGGACTCGATGCAGGTGGCGACCATGGTGCGGATGCTCGCGGGCTCCGTCCTCCTCGCGGGCGTCGGCGCGGCTCTCTGCGCAGCGGCGGGGCTGATCTCGCACCAAGCGGCCTTCGTCATCCTCTGCCTCACCTTCAGCACCACGGTGTTCGAGGGCTCGAACGAGGTCGCGCGCACCCACCTCAAGGCGGGCATCGTGGCGGCGGCGACGCTCAGCCGGTCCGTGCTGATCATCGGCCTGGGCAGTGCCGCCCTGTACTGGACCGGCGATCCCCTGGACCTCGCCCTCGCCATCGCCGCGGCGAACACCTTCGCCGCCCTCCCCACGGCGCTCTCCGTCGTGCCGATGCTCGGGGGCCGGGCGAGCCTGAAGGAGGCGAAGCGCCTGCTCGATTACGGCTGGCCGCTGATCCTGTCCTTCGGGGTCGGGGCTCTGGCCCAGAGCCTGGACCGGCTGATCATCGCGGAGACCGTCGGCAAGGCGGGTCTGGGCGCCTACGGCGCCATCGCCGACTTCCTGCGGCAGAGCTTCATCGTGTTCGGCGAGGCGCTGGCCCTGTCGCTCATCTCCATCGCCAAGCGCCAGGCGCGGCTCGGCGGCATGGGCGCGGCCGAGGGCGTGCTCTGCGACACGGCCCGCGCGATGACGACGATCGCGGCCTTCGGCGCGGTGTTCTTCCTCACCTTCGACGACCTCGTCGTGACGATCCTGCTCGGGCCCGGCTACCGCGAAGAGGCGCGCAACCTCGCACCGGTCCTCATCCTGGCGAGCATCCTGATGATGTTCCGCGCCTACTATTTCGGGCAGGTCATCTTCTTCACCAAGACCAGCGGTTTGGAGGCGGCGGCCGCCGCCACGACCCTCGTGGGCGTGGCGGTGCTGTCCGTGCTGCTGATCCCGCGCTTCGGCGCCCTCGGGGCGGCGATCGCCTTCGCCGGGGGGCAGGCGGCGGCTTGCCTCGTGCTGATCGTCGGCGCCCACCGGTCCGGGACGGCCTTCCCCGTGCCCCTCGCCGACATGGCCGGCATCGTCGCGGCGGCGCTCGCCGTCGGGCTGGTGATCAACGGGATCGGGCTCCTGCCCGGCGGGATGCGCCCCCCAGCACAGGCGCTGAGCGTCGTGCTGCTCGGGACGGCGTTCGTCGCCGTCGCGTGGCGGATCGACATGCTCGGCATGGCCGGGGCGATCCGTCGCCGGCTCGCCGCATGACCGCGCATGAGGCCGATCCCGCGCAGGGCGAGCCGTCCGCCAGGACCGCCGCGACGACATCCCTGACGGTGCCCCTGGGCGGGGGTCTCGTGGCGGCCCTTCGCCCCCTCGATCCGGCGGCGCCCTGGCGCGGGGCCTGGGAGAGCCTCGGCGCGAGGGCGGCCATCGCCAACCCCTTCTACGAGGCCGGCTACGCCCTCGCGGCGCGGGACTCCTTCGGTGAGGGCGTGCGCCTCCTCCTCGTGGCAGACCGCCCGCCGGAGGAACCCGGCGCCAGACTTTTGGCGGCGTGGCCGCACCGGCGGCTCCGGCGCCGCTGGGGCCTGCCCCTGCCGGTGCTGATGGGCTGGACCCACGGCTACGCCCCCCAGGGTGCGCCGCTCCTGGCGCGCGACGACGCGCGGGCGGCGCTGGCCGCCCTTCTGGACGCCCCCAGGGCGCTCGGGGAGCCCCCCCGCCTGATCTTTCCCAACAGCCCGGTCGCGGATCTCGGCCCCCTCCTCGACGACACGGCGGGGCGCCGGGCGGCCTTCTGGGCGCACGACCGGGGGATGCTTGCCCCGGGCGAGGACGATGGGGCGGCGCGGGAGCGCTACCTCGATCACCTGTCGGGCAACCGCAAGCGGCGCCTCCGCCGGGCGCGCCGCCGCCTCGAGGCGGACGGGCCGGTGACCTTCGACATCCTGGCCTCGGCGGCGGAGATGCCGGCCGCCCTCGACGCGCACATCGCCCTCGAGGCGTCGAGTTGGAAGGGCCGGCTCGGCACCGCCCTCGCCCAGCAGCCGCTGGAGGCCGCCTTCCTCCGCAGGGCGGTGGCGGCGCTCGCCGCCGAGGGCCGGATCCGGATCGCGCGCCTGCACCGGGACAACCGGCTCGTGGCCTCCATCATCCTGCCCCTGGCGGGCCGGGAGGCCTGCGTCCTCAAAGTCGCGCACGACGAGACCGACCCCGCCGCCGCGCCGGGCGTGCAACTGGTCTACCGCCTGACGGAGGCCGTGCTGGCAGGCTCGGAGATCGCGCGGATCGACTCCTGCGCCCCGCCGGGCTTCGCCCTCGCGACGCTGTTCTGGCAGGAGCGACGCCCCATCGCCCACCTCCTCGTCGAGGCCGGGCAGGATCCGCTCTTCCCCCTCGCCCAGCGGCTGGAGGGCGCGCGGGATTGGGTCGCCCGCCGACGCGTCGCCCTGAGGGCCCGCCGGCCGGAAGCGGCGCCGGCCCCGGAGAAGTGAGAGCGGCCGTGCCGCCCCGGTCCGGGCTGCGCGCGCACCACCGGCCGTCAGTGCGGGCTCGGCGAGGCGATCCTGGACCGCAACCCGCATCCCTCTCCGGCTTCGCGGGTCATTCGTTGACGGGCGGCCGCCACGCGCAGGGTCGTCCTTGCGCACAAGTCCTCAGTCGCCCTCCTCGAACCGCGTGCGGTGAAACACTTCGCGGCCGGCGCCGTCGATCACCCGGACGGCCTGAGCCGGCTCCTCGCGGCGCTGGGGGACGCGGGCGCGGGCGAAGACGCGCAGGGCGCGCTCCTGCGCGGCCTCGAGGCTCCCCGCGCGGATGGACTGGCGGATCACGATCTCCTCACCGTCAGGACCGAGCACCTCGATATGGAAAGTCTCGCGCAATCTGTCCCACCTAACCTATATAGCGACGCAGGGCGGCAGGGCCTGTTCACATCGAGCGAGCCTGCCGAAGCGTCATAGGGAATACGCGTGGATCCCCTCAAGGCCCTGGCCGCGACCGTCTTTTGCCTCGTTCTCTTCGTGCTGGTGCTGCGGCTGACCCGGCGGCTGATGGAAATGGCCATCTCCGCCGGCCACGCGGAGGAACGCCGCCGCCTTGAGCAGGAGGCGCTCCTCGACGCGGAAACCCGGACGTCCGCGGACGGAGACCAGCCGCCGGCCGGTCACACGCTCGGCGCAGTCCCGTAGGCGTCGGCCATCGTCTCGATCGCCGCGAGCTTGGCCGCGAAGGCCGACCAATCGTCGCGCTCCGCAATGGGCGCCCACAGGGCCTCCACCTCCTCGATCAGCAGCGTGCAGGGCTCGCCCGCGAAGTAGGGGTGATCGAGGCGCGCATCCTCCGCCGGGGACAGCCCTTCGAGCGCGGCCCGGACGGGGGCGAAGGCGTCCGAGGCATAGATGCTCGCGCTCGGGCTCGCTTCGGCCCGCGCGGCGCCGGCGAGGCCGCCGTACCAATCGAAGAAGAACCGCTCGAAGGGCGCCCGGCTGTCTCCGAGGAATGTCCAGGACGCCGCCACGAGGCGATCCGTCGCCGGGCCGTCGGCGGGCGCGAGGCCGAGGCGCCGGAACAGCGCCTCCGCGAACGCCTGCTGCAGGGCCGGGCCGAAGCCCGAAAGGGCCGCCTCCAGCCGCTCCTTCGGAGCGAGCGTCAGCAGGCAATCCGCAAGGCGGCAGAGGTTCCAGAACAGCGCCTCGGGCTGTCGGCCGAAGCTGTAGAGCCCGCTCTGGTCGAAATAGGCCGCCGTGAAATGCGGGTCGAAGACCGGCAGGAACCGCCACGGCCCGTAATCGAAGCTTTCCCCGGTGACGTTGATGTTGTCGGTGTTGAGCACCCCGTGGACGAAGCCCGCCGCCGCCCATTGCGCGCCCATCCGCGCCACGCGGACCGTCACGTCCTCCATGAAGGCGACGGCGCGATCCTCCGGCGCATCGCGCCACAGCTCCGGCCGGTGCGTCCGGATCGTGTGATCGAGGAGCCGGGCGATGTTGCCCGGCTCGTCCAGGGCGAGGAATCGCTGGAAGGTGCCGATGCGGAGATGGCCGTGGGACAGGCGCACCAGCACGGAGGAGCGCGTCGGCGACGGCTCGTCGCCGCGGATCAGGCTTTCGCCGGTCTCGATCAGGCTGAAGGACTTCGAGGTGTAGACCCCCTGGGCTTCGAGGAGCGCGGTCGCCAGCACCTCGCGCACGCCGCCCTTAAGGGTCAGGCGGCCGTCGGCGGTGCGCGACCACGGCGTGGTGCCGCTGCCCTTGGTGCCGAGATCGAGGAGCCGCCCGTCTGCGAGATCGTGCAGCTGCGCGAAGAGGAAGCCGCGCCCGTCCCCCAGTTCCGGGTTGTACGAGCGGAACTGGTGGCCGTGGTAGCGGAGCGCCAGGGGCTCCTCGAAGCTGCCCGGCAGCGGCTCGAACCGGCCGAAATGGGCGATCCACGCCTCGTCGGTCAGGCCGCCGAGGCCGACCCGCTCCGCCCAGCGCTGGTTGCGGTAGCGCAGGATCGTCGCCGGAAATCGGGCGGGCGCCACGACGTCGAAGAAGTCGGGACCCAGCTCGGCGTGGCGGCGGGAGGGCTGCGGCGTGGCGGTGTTCGGCAAGGGTTCGCTCGGACAGGTGGCGTGGACATGCCGCCGCGCGGGGCGGCGTCTCTCGGGTCAAGCCCGCAGGACGGTTTCCGTTGCGCCGCTCACCTGCCGCAGGACCTCCCCGAGGATCATGGCGGCGGAGACGGCGACGTTGAGGGAGCGGAGGCCCGCCCGCATTGGCACGACGACGCGGGCATCGGCCGCCCCGTGGACCGCCACCGGCACGCCGGCCGATTCCCGGCCGACCATCAGGCAATCGCCGGGGCGGAAGGCGAAGTCCGTATACGGCACGGCGCCCTTGGTGGTGGCGAGGACGAGGCGGGCACCCGCCCCCCTCCGCCATTCCTCGAAGGCCGCGAAGGAGCGGTGGCGGGTGATGGCCACATGGTCGAGATAGTCGAGGCCCGACCGGCGCAGGTGCCGGTCCGAGACGTCGAACCCCGCCGGCTCCACGATTTCCACCGGCACGCCGAGGCAGGCGGCCATCCGCATCATCGTCCCGGCATTCTGCGGGATGTCGGGCTGGTAGAGGACGAGGCGGGGCATGGGCGGGACCGGGCGGCGGGGTCGGGGGGCGGTTCGGCGGCACCGAGGGCGGACCATGGGGCCGTTTGAGGCGGGAGCGCCCAACAGCCGGCAAAGCGCAACGATTTCAAGATGTGCCGTGGAACCGGGCGGCGCCGCGCCGCCTTGAGCGGGCGCCGCCGTCGTCCACGGCAGCCCCGACCGGAAGGCCCTCTGCCCATGCGCATCCCGTTCACGACCTTCGCCCTGGCCGCCGCCCTCGCAGCCTCCGCCCTCACCCCGGCCGTCGCGCAGACGCAGGATCCGGCCCCCGCCTCCACCCCGGCCCCGGATGCCAATGCCGGCGCCGTCCCCGCCAAGCCCGCGACGCTGGCGGACGACCTGCGTCCGAAATTCGTCGCCCAGACGCCGCAGGACATGGTGGCGAGCAAGCTCGTCGGCCTCAGCATCACCAACGGCGCGGGCGACACGATCGGCCAGGTGGCCGACATGGTGTTGGACGAGAAGCAGCAGGTGAAGGCCTGGATCGTCGGCGTCGGCGGCTTCCTCGGCATCGGCGCGAAGTACGTCGCCATCGATCCGTCGGCGGTGAAGGTCAGCCGGGGCGACAACGACACCCTGAAGGCCGTGATCGACACCACCAAGGATCAGCTCCGGGCCGCGCCGGAATACATCTACCTCGGCAAGGAGAAGCCGAAGGACGCACAGGCGACCACGCCGGCCACCGCTCCGGGCCGCCCGCAATAGGGCGAAACGCCCGGCGTCGACGCGCCCGCTTGCGGGGTGGGCGCGTTCGGTGCACTTCCCCGGCCTGTCCGTGCCGGGGTTCCTTTGCACATGCGCCGCGCCCTCCTTCCGCTCCTCGCCTTCAGCCTCGGGCTCGTCGGCATCACGGCGGCCGCCTTCATCATGCTGCGGCCCGAGGCCGTGCCGGTGGCGACCGCCGCCGTGGGCGGCCCCTTCACGTTGACCGATCAGGACGGGCGCACCGTCACGGAGAAGGACTTCGCCGGGGCGACGCACCTCGTCTTCTTCGGCTTCACCCACTGCCCCGACGTGTGCCCCACGACCCTTCAGCAGATCTCCGACGTGCTGGCGGCGCTGGGGCCGAAGGGCAAGGACATGAAGGTCGCCTTCATCACCGTCGATCCCGAGCGGGACGACCCGGCGAGCCTGAAGACGTACCTGTCGAGTTTCGACCCGCGCATCACCGGCTTGACCGGCACACCCGAGCAGGTCTCGGCGGTGGAGAAGTCTTTCCGCGCCTATGCCCGCAAAGTGCCGGACAAGAACGGCGAGTACGTGATGGAGCACACGGCCATCGTCTACGTGATGGACGCGAAGAACCGCTTCCTCGGCGCCCTCGACATCTCCCGCACGCCCGACAAGACGGCGGCCGAACTGTCCAAGCGGATGTGACGTCCGCCTTCGTCATTGCGAGCGCGGAGAAGCAATCCAGGGAAACGCCCCATCCATCGAGGTTTGGCTGCACTGGACTGCGTCGCTGCGCTCGCAATGACGGCGAGGGGTTCAGGGCCGATCGGTGCCCGCCTTCAAGAACGCGATCAGCCGCGCGGCCCCCTCCTCCGGCGGGCCGGAATTGTCGATGGTCAGGTCAGGCGCGACGCTCATCGTCCGGGCGAGGCGAGCCGCGAGGTCGCCGTCCTCCGCCCGGCCGCGGGCGGCGAGGCGGCGGGCCAGGATGTCCGGCGGCGCCGTGACGGCGACGACCGTGGTGCCGGGAAAGCGCGCCCGTGCCTCCTCCACGATCCGGCGGGAGACGTTGCTCACCACGATGCGGCCGTCGCGGGCCAGCACGCCCGCCTCGTCGGGCAAGGCGTAGCCGAGGCCGTGTGCCCTCCAGCTCAGCGCGAACCGCCCGGTCGCCTCGCCCTCGGCGAAGGCGTCCTCCGCGAGGGCGATGTTGTCCTCGTCGGCGGAGGGGGGCCGCGTGACGAGGCGGCGGGGGAAGACGAAGCGTCCGTCCCCCGCCAGGGTGTCCCGCGCGAGGCGGATCAGGGTGTCCTTGCCCGCCCCGCTCGGACCGACGATGAGGACGAAGGGCATCAGGCCACCCGCATCCCGGCGCGCCACACCTCGCGCATGACGGGCAGGCCGTCCGCGAGGCGCACCCGGGCGAGGTCGGCGCGCAGGCCCGGCCGCAGGGCGCCCCGGTCGGTCAGGCCGGTGGCGCGGGCGGGGTTGGCGGTCACCGTCGCGACGGCGGCGGGCAGGCCGATGCCGGGTACCCGCTCCGGAATCATGAATGCCGCCATGGCGAGGCTCGCGGGCACGTAATCCGAGGACAGGATATCGAGGAGGCCGGCCTCCGCGAGGTCCTGCGCCGCCACGTTGCCGGAATGCGAGCCGCCGCGCAGGAGGTTGGGCGCCCCCATCATCACCGTGATGCCCCGGCCGTGGGCGGCCTCCGCCGCCTCGCGGGTGGTGGGGAACTCGGCGAGCGTCACGCCCTCGCTCGCCGCGAGGCCGACATCGGCGAGCGTCGTGTCGTCGTGGCTCGCGAGCGGAATGGCCTTCGAGCGGGCCAGGGCCACGAGGGCCGGACGGTTCACGGCGTTGAGGGCCGTGCCCTTCTCGATCTTCCAGGCGGTGGCCTTGCGCACCTCGTCCAGCGAGCGCCCGCCCCGCGTGGCGTAGGTCTCGTACTTGCCGATGTCCCGGAACTGACGCTGGCCCGGCGTGTGGTCCATCAGCGAGATCAGGTCGATGCGGTGGCGCTCGGCGAAGGCCTCGACCGTGGGGATCACGTCCTCGGAGGGCAGTTCGCAGCGCAGGTGGGTGCGGTGGTCGGCCCGGAGCAGATCGCCGCTGCGGGCGGTGTCGAGGGCGTCGGCGAGGGCATCGAGTTCGGAGCCGAGGCCGCTGCCGTCGGGGTCGCTGCCGGCGCGCAGCGAATCGAACACCGTGGTGATGCCGGACGCCGCGATCTGCGCGTCGTAGGCGAGCACGGCGCCCAGCGGGTGCCAGCGCACCTTCGGCCGGGGCGCATAATGGCTCTCCAGATGGTCGGTGTGCAACTCGACGAGGCCGGGGATGAGGTGGTCGCCGCCGAGGTCGAGGCCGCGCTCCGGCGCCTTCCCCTCGCCGATCTCGGCGATGCGCCCGTCCACCACCGCGAGCCAGCCGTGCTGCACCCGGTCGGGCAGGACGAGGGCGGCGTTCTCGATCGTGAAGTCGGTCATGGGAGTCCCGTTGCCTCTCTCCTCCGTCATTGCGAGCGGAGCGGAGCAATCCAGGACGGCGGGGCACCGCCGACCATGGCGCCTCCCTGGATTGCTTCGCTCCGCTCGCAATGACGACGTGTCATGTCCCTGGCCTCACGCCGCCCGCGCGGTGCCGAATTGCGTGACGTCGATGATCCGGCCGCCGATCGCCTCGCGCATCCCGGCATCGTGGACGATGCCGAGGATCGCCGCGCCCGCCGCCCGGCGCTCCGCGATGAGTTCCGCCACCACGGCGCGGTTGGGCGCATCGAGGGAGGCGGTGGGCTCGTCGAGGAGCAGGATCGGGCGCGGCGCGATCAGTCCGCGGGCGATGTTCACGCGCTGCTGCTCGCCGCCGGAGAAGGTGGCAGGCGGCAAATTCCACAGCCGCTCCGGCAGGTTGAGCCGGGCGAGCAGATCGCCCGCCCGCGCGCGCGCCTCGGCGTCCGGCAGGCCGCCCTCGCGGCCCGCCGCCTCAACCACGTCCCGGGCGGAGACACGGGGGATGACCCGCAGGAATTGCGAGACGTAAGCGATGGTCCGCTGCCGCAGGGCCAGCACCTCCCGGGGGGAGGCCGAGGCCACGTCCACCACCCGCCCGCCGTCGCGCACGAGGATCGCGCCGGAATCGCAGCGGTAATTGCCGTAGGCCATGCGCACCAGGGAGGATTTTCCGGTGCCGGAAGGTCCCCACAGCACGGCGCATTCGCCGGGGGCGACGGAGAAGCTCGCGCCCGCCACCACCGGCAGCACGGTGCCGCCGCGCAGGTGCAGGGTGAAGCTCTTGGCGACGTCGCGGAATTCGAGGGCGGCTGTCATGCGGCGAGCACCGAGGAGACGAGGAGTTGGGTGTAGGCGTCGGCGGGGTCGTCCAGAACCTGATCGGTGAGGCCGGTCTCCACCACCCGGCCCGCCCGCATCACGGCGATGCGGTGGGAGAGGAGCCGCGCCACGGCGAGGTCATGGGTGACGATGATCACCGCCAAGCCCAGCTCCCCGGACAGCCGCCGGATCAGGTCGAGGAGGCGCGCCTGCACCGACACGTCGAGGCCGGAGGTCGGCTCGTCCATCAGCACGAGGCGCGGCGCGGTGACGAGGTTGCGGGCGATCTGCAGGCGCTGGCGCATCCCGCCGGAGAAGCGCGTCGGCGGATCGTCGATCCGGTCGGCGGCGATCTCCACCCGGTCGAGCCAGTTGAGGGCGCGGGTGCGGATATGTCCGTAATGGCGCTCGCCTAGCCCCATCAGTCGCTCGCCCACGTTGCCGCCGGCCGAGACCCCCATGCGCAGTCCCTGCGCCGCGTCCTGGCGGACGAAGCCCCAGTCGGTACGGGACAGCGCCCGCAATTCGGCGGGGCCGATCTCGTGGAGCGCCCTCACCCGGCCCTCCCGGTCGCGGTAGCGGATCTCGCCGGAATCCGGGGCCAGCTCGCCCGCGAGCATCGAGAGAAGGGTGGATTTGCCGGAGCCCGACTCGCCTACGATCGCCAGCACCTCGCCTTCGGTGACGTCGAGATCGACGCCGGCGCAGGCCGTGCGGCCACCGTAGGTCTTGGTCAGGCTTTGGGCGGAGAGCAGGGGCGTCATCGCGCGTCCTCCCGGCGGGTCTCGCAGGCATCGGTGTCGGAGCACACGAACATCCGGCCGCCCGCGTCGTCGGTGACGACCTCGTCGAGGTAGTGCCCCTTGGCGCCGCACAGGGCGCAGGGCTCGCTGAAGGTCTGCACGCGGAACGGGTGATCTTCGAAATCGAGGCTCCTGACCGTCGTGTAGGGTGGCACGGCGTAGATGCGGCGTTCGCGGCCCGCACCGAAGAGTTGCAGCGCCGGGCAATCGTCCATCTTTGGGTTGTCGAACTTCGGCGTCGGCGACGGGTCCATCACGTAGCGGCCCGCAACCTCGACCGGGTAGGCGTAGGTGGTCGCGATGTGGCCGTGGCGGCTGATGTCCTCGTAGAGCTTCACATGCATCAGGCCGTATTCGGCGAGCGCATGCATCTGGCGCGTCTCGGTCTCGCGCGGTTCGAGGAAGCGCAGGGGCTCGGGGATCGGCACCTGATAGACCAGCGTCTGCCCCTCGGTGAGGGGGGCCTCCGGGATGCGGTGGCGGGTCTGGATGACGGTGGCCTCGGCGGTGCGGGTCGTGGTGGCGACGCCCGCCGTCCTGGCGAAGAAGCGGCGGATCGAGACGGCGTTCGTCGTGTCGTCGGCGCCCTGGTCGATGACCTTGAGCACGTCCGACCGGCCGAGGATCGCCGCCGTCACCTGCACCCCGCCCGTGCCCCAGCCGTAGGGCATCGGCATCTCGCGGGAGGCGAAGGGCACCTGATAGCCCGGCACGGCCACCGCCTTCAGCAGGGCGCGGCGGATCATCCGCTTGGTGCCCTCGTCCAGGTAGGCGAAGTTGTAGGTGGCCGGCGCCGACGACTTCCCTCCCCCCTCTACGGGGGAGGGTGGCCCCCGGAGGGGGTCGGGAGAGGGGAGCGACGGTGCAGGACGAAGCTCATCGCCGTCCGCCGCGCGACGCCCTATCCTCAAGCCGGGCTCCCCTCTCTCCCCCTGCTGCGCAGGGTACCCTCCCCCGCAGAGGGGGGAGGGAGAATCGTGCGTGTCGCTCATTCCGCAGCCTCCCGCGCGTCCTCGAACTCGGCCCGCATCCGGCGAACCAGCTCCAGCTCGGCCTGGAAATCGACGTAGTGGGGCAGCTTCAGGTGCTCCACGAAGCCCGTCGCCTGGAGGCTGTCGCAATGGGCAAGGACGAATTCCTGGTCCTGGGCCGGGCTTACGATGGGCTCGCCCAGCTCCTCCGCCCTTAGCGCCCGGTCCACGAGGGCCATGGCCATGGCCTTGCGCTCGCTTTGGCCGAAGGCGAGACCGTAGCCGCGGGTGAATTGCGGCGGCACCGCGCGGGAGCCCTTGAACTGGTTGACCATTTGGCACTCGGTCACCGGCACCGTCCCCAACGGGACGGGGAAGCCCAGTTCCTCCGGCACGAACTCCACCGCCACATGGCCCACCCGCACCTCGCCCACGAAGGGGTGGGTGCGGCCGTAGCCGCGCTGGGTCGCGTAGCCGAGGGCCAGGATGAAGCCCTCGTCACCCCGGGCGAGCGCCTGGAGCCGTGTGGCCCGGTCGCAGGGATAGTCCACCGGCTCGCGGGTGATGTCGCCGAGCGGCGCGCCGTCGTCCGGCGGCGAGGATTCGATCAGACCGTCACGGCCGAGGAGATCGGTGACGCGGGGCGTGAGGGCGGCATCGGCGCGGGGCTCGGCCTCGGCGGCGGGCTCGGGGTCGCCTTGCTCGGCGAGGGCGAAATCCACGAGGCGATGGGTGTAATCGAAGGTCGGCCCGAGCACCTGCCCGCCGGGCAGATCCTTGAAGGTCGCAGAAATGCGGCGGGTCAGCGTCATCGCTCCGGTGTCGAGGGGGACCGAGGCGCCGAAACGCGGCAGCGTCGTTCGGAAGGCGCGCACGAGGAACACCGCCTCCACCACGTCGCCCCGCGTCTGCTTGAGGGCCAGCGCCGCGAGGTCGGGATCGTGGAGCGAGCCCTCGGCCATCACCCGATCGACCAGCAAGGCCATCTGCTCGCGGATCTGCGCGACGGTGAGTTCCGGCACCGTGGGGTCGCCCCGGCGGACCTCCGCGAGGAGCCGGTGCGCGTTGTCGATGGCGGCCTCACCGCCCTTCACGGCCACGTACATGGCTTATGGCTCCACGAGGGTCGAGCGCGGCAGCCCGGCGACCCGGCCGGGAGCGGTGAGAAGGGCGTCTATCCCGAGGGGAAAGGCGGCATGGTTCTGCCGCAGCGCCTCGGGCCAGCCCGCCGGCATCGGCGCCAGGGCGATCGAAGCGGTGCCCCGGATACCAGGCCCCGCCAGGCGGAGATGAGATCCCGCCAAGCGCAGGCCATCGCCATCCTCGATCCGGTCGAGGGCGAGGATCACGGTCGTCGAGGTGTCCGGGTAGGCGGGCGTGCCCTGCCCGAAGGCGGCGAGCGGCGGACAGTGCGCGGGCTCGCGCACCAGGGCGAAGGCGGCGTGGGCCGGATCGCCCGTGAGCGGCGCGCCGGTGTGGAAACGCAGATATGCGGCCACATCCGGGGCGTCGGCGAGGACGGGGTCGAGCCAGACGGGCGTGTCCCGGTCGGTGAGCGCCAGGGCAATGGCGGCGAGTTCCGGCGTCAGCGGCGCGGGCGGGTCGAGGCGGGCGGGGATCGGCTGGATCGTTCCCGGCCGGGCCAGGGCGTCGAGCACGGCGCGGAAGACACCCTGCGCATCGTGGACGGGGTCGGCGAAGCCGGGGCGCAGCATCTCAGTCCTCCCCGCGGGCCAGCGTCAGGAAATCGACCCGCGTCGCCGCCGTGCGGCGGGCCTGCGCCACTGTCGCCTCAGCGGTCCGCCGGGCGATCCCGGCCAGGGCCGCCTCGACGCCCCGGCGGTCGCCCTCGCCCTGCCACAGGGCATCGAGGATGGCCGCGACGCGGGCCCGTCGACGGTCGCGGCCGAGATGGTAGGCGAAGCCGGTGCGGCCATCCGCCAGCCGCACCGCCGCGCGGGTGACGCTGACCTCACCGAGGTTGAAGGGCCGCCCGTCGCCCCCGATCCGGCCCGTAGCCATTACCAGCCCAACTTCCGGCAGGCGGATGTCCTCGGCCTCGGGCTCGCCGCAGGCCGTGACCGCCTCGGCCAGTTCCGCCTCCGTGGCGGCGGCGCAGAGCGCCATCACCGCCCGGCGGGATTCGATTTCGGGGTCCTGCACGGTTCCCCGGTTCCTGTCCGGCATCGTCGCCTCCGATGTTGTCTATAGGTATAGACAACTAGCGCCGCCGCTTCAAATGAAGTTTGTATGACGGCCGGACGGGGGCTACGCCTCGCTCCCGTCCCGGGCTGCCGAGCGAAGGTGTCCCACGCCTCTCGCTCATCGCGAGTGGAGCGGAGCGGTCCGGGGAATCACCCGGTTTCGAGGCGTCCCGTGTCCCTCGATTGCCTCGCTGCGCTTGCAATCACGGATCGGCTAAAGGGTGGGACATCGGGCGATGGCCTCACAGTGCAGGAGCTGATGTGCACGAGTCGATCGACGCGTTGAGCCGGGGCGGCGGCTTGGCCGCTTGGCGGCAGATCGCCGACGCCCTGGAAGGTGAGATCGCCACGGGAGACCTCGCGCCGGGTGCGCAATTGCCCACCGAGGCGGCGCTCGCCGCACGGTTCAGCGTCAACCGCCACACCGTCCGCCGGGCCCTCGCGACCCTGGCCGAGCGCGGTCTGATCCGCGCGAGCCAGGGGCGGGGCACCTTCGTGGAGGCCGCCCCCCTCGCCTATCCGATCGGCCGACGCACCCGCTTCTCCGAGATCGTGACGGGCGCCGGGCGCGAGCCCTGGGGCGACCTGATCACCCATCGCGAGATCGCGGCCCCGCCCGAGTGCGCGGCGATGCTGGCGGTGCCGGAGGGCGCGCCGCTCCTCGAACTCCTCACGGTCCACCGGGCGGACGGCGTGCCGCTCTCGACCGCGCGGACATGGTTGCCGCTCCCCCGCTTCGCCGGCTTCGCGCCCGCCTACGAGCGATCCGGCTCGATCACCCGGGCGCTCGCCGCCTGCGGCGTGCCGGACTACACCCGCGCCTCCACGCGCATCCGCGCCCGCCTCGCCGACCCGGCCGAGGCCGCGCGGCTCGACCTGACGCCGGGGCGGGTCGTCATCGTGGTGTCGAGCGTGAACGTCGATGGCGAGGGCGTCCCGGTTCAGGCCAACCGCGCGGTCTTCGCGGCCGACCGCGTGGAGGTGGTGGTGGGAACCTGACCGGCCGTCCTCGCGAGCGCCGCGCAGGGGTCCGGGACTACGCCGCGTTCGCCGGCCTCCCGCCGCCCCGGATGTCGTCGTAGCGCTCGGGCGGAGGGGGGGCAGGACAGCTCACCGCCCTGGGCCGCCGATGATCGCCCGGCGCAGGCGGCCGGAGACCCCGTCGATCACCGCGACGGTGACGAGGATCATCAGCACCAGGAAGGCCACCTGCTGCAATTCCAGCACCCGGATCAGTTCGGTGAGGTACTGGCCGATGCCGCCCGCACCCACGATGCCGATGATCGTTGCCGAACGGGTGTTCGACTCGAAAAAATACAGCACCTGGCTCGCCAGCACCGGCAGCACGCCGGGTATCAGTCCGAAACGGATGCGGTGGAGCGCGGAGCCGCCCGAGGCCACGACCCCCTCGCCGGGGCGCCGGTCGCCCGTCTCGATCGCCTCCGAGAACAGCTTGCCGAAGGCGCCGAAATCGGAGCACGCGATGGCGAGCGCCCCGGCGAAGGGGCCGAGCCCCACTACGTTGATCCAGATCAGGGCCCAGATCAGCACGTCCACCGAGCGCATTACGTCGAGGCCCCGGCGGACGGTGAAGCGGGCGAAGGGGTTAGGCACCACGTTGCGGGCAGCGAGGAAGGCGACCGGAAAGGCGAGGAGCGCCGCCGCGAGGGTGCCGACGAAGGCGATTCCGAGGGTCTCGGCCAGGGCCTGGAGGAAGACGCCGAAGCGGCCGCCTGCGCTCGGCGGCAGCATCTCCAGGGCGAAGCCGCCGAGCCGCCCAAGGCCATTCAGGATGCGGACCGGCGAGAAGTCGAGCGCCCACAGTCCGTAACCCGCCAAGCCGACGACGCCCGCGAGCGTCCCGGCGACCCGGAGGCGGCCGGCCCAATCGGTGCGGAACTGCTCGGGGTGGCGAAGACGCAGGGCATCGAGGTCGGCCAGGGCCGTGGCGCGCAGGGTGCCGGGGCGGCGCTCGCTCATCGCATCCCCTCCCCGCCGATCAGGTGATGGCGCAGCTTCTCCGTGGAGAGATCGATGGCAAAGACGGTGAGGACGATCATCAGCAGAATCGCGCTGACATCCGAATAGTAGAAGTTGCGGATCGCGATCAGCAGTTCCTGCCCGATCCCGCCCGCGCCGACGAAGCCCATCACGCCCGCGCCACGCACGTTGATCTCGAAGCGCAGCAATCCGTAGGAGGCGAAGTTCGACAGAACCTGCGGCAGCACGGCGAAGCGGACGGTCTCGACCCAGCTCGCCCCGGTGCCGGTGAGCCCTTCGACGGGCTTCATGTCGATGTTCTCGACCACCTCGGAGAACAGCTTGCCCAGCGCCCCCGTGGTGTGGATGGCCAGCGCCAGCACGCCGACCATAGGGCCGAGGCCGAAGGCGATGACGAAGATCAGCGCGAAGACGATCTCGGGCACCGTCCGGCAGATTTCGAGGAAGCGCTTGGCCGCGAAACGGATCGCGGAGCTGCGCACGAGGTTGCCCGCCGCGACGAAGCAGAGCACGAAGCCGCCGAGCGCCCCGAGCAGCGTGCCGAGATAGGCCATCATCAGGGTTTCGCCGAGCAGGGAGAGCCATTTCGGCAGGCCCCAGTACCATTCCGCCAGATCCGGTCCGATCCGGTCCGGCCGCAGCACCGGCACGATCTGCTGGATGTAGGCGGTGAACTTGCCGAAGTTGGCGGCGAGCACCAGCGGCCGCACCTCGGCTGCATGGCAACTCAGCGCCAGCGCCACCGCCAGCAGGGCGAGGCCGAGCATCGTCCGGCGGCGTGCATCCGCCCGCGCGGCGGCGTACCTCCCGGCCAGGGCGGCGGCTCGTTGGGGTGGGAGAGCTGTCAGGCGGCGCAAGGCTCGCTCACGGTGTGCGGGTGAAGCTCCCCTCCCCACGAGGGGGAGGGGCAAACCAGGCTCAAGACTTGCGCCGCTGCTCGTCGTTGAACTTCAGCATGTCGATGATGGGCTGGTAGTCCTTGAGCGTGACGGGTGTGAGCCCCTGGTCCTTGCCGTCGGAGAGCCGGTCGAAGGCGGCCTTGTCCTTCATGGGCAGTTCCTCGAAGGCGGTGCGGATCCGCGTCTTCAGGTCCTCCGGCAGGCTGTCGAGCATGGCGAACGGACCCTCGGGGAGGAAGTCCGACTTGAACACGACCCGGAAGTCCGATTGCTTCATCGGAGTGCCGTCGGCGTTCTTGAGCAGGCCCTTCGTCGCCATGCGCGTCACGACGGTGTCGGTCTCGGAGTTCCAGAGGTTCGCGGCGGCGTCGGCGGTGCCCTGGGTCAGGGCGAGGACGGCGTTCTCGTGGCTGCCGGCGAAGAAGGTCTTGCCGAAATGCTTCTCGACCTCGAACCCTGCCCGCTTCAGGAAGAAGCGCGGCGCTTGGTTGCCGGAGGTCGAGTTCGGATCGACGAAGGCGAGGTTCTTGCCCTTCAAGTCCTCGATCGTCTTGTAGGGGCTGTCGGCCTTCACGTAGATCACCGAGTAGTATCCGGAGGCGCCGGTCTCGTGTTTCTGGTTGACGATCGGGTCGATCTTAACGCCGGTCATCACGGCGCGGGCGAAGGAGGCCGGACCGTAGAACGCCACCTGGATGTTGCCGGCGCGCTGGCCCTCGATCACCGCCGCGTAATCATTGGCGACGCGCAGCTTCACCGGCACGCCGAGGCTCTTGGTCAGGTAGTCCGTCAGGGGGGCGTACCGGTCGGTGGTGCCGGAGGCGTTCTCCACCGGGATCACGGCAAGCGTCAGTTCGGGATACTGCGTCTTCCAGTCGTCCGCCGCGCGGGCCGCGCCGCCGAGGAGCCCGAATGCCAGGGCGCCGGCCATCATCCGTCTCGTGATCATCGTTCGTCTCCGTTCGCAGGTCGTCGCCCCGGCTCCGACCGGGCGCGTCACGGGGCGTTTTCTCTGGGCGAACCGGCGTCTGGCGGCCGGATCGTGGGGCCTCAGCCGCCGATGGCGGCCTCGCGCACGGCGGCGGCGGCCGGAGCGGGCAGACCGGGCAGGGCCGCCGCCTGCTCGGCACGGCGCTGCGGCTCGTCGTCCAGCACCTCGCCGGCCTCCAGGCCGTAGAGGCGGCGGGCGACCTCTTCGGTCAGGTCGAAACCGCTGCCGTCGAAGACCACGCGGCCCGCGACCAGGCCGACGAGGCGGTCGCAATAGGCGCGGGCGAGGTCGAGGGAGTGGAGGTTGCACACCACGGTGATGCCGTAGCGCTTGTTCACGTCGGAGAGCGCGTCCATCACCAGCCGCGTGTTGCGCGGATCGAGGGAGGCGACGGGCTCGTCCGCCAGGATGATCTCGGGCTCCTGCACGAGGGCGCGGGCAATGGCGACGCGCTGCTGCTGGCCGCCGGAGAGCTGGTCCGCGCGGATGCCCGCGAACTCGCCCATGCCGAAGCCGTCGAGGGCGGCGAGCGCCATGGCCCGGTCGGCCTCCGGCCAGAGCCGCAGGAGCGAGCGGTGGCTCGGCACATGGCTGAGGCGGCCCATCAGAACGTTGGTCATGACGTCGAGGCGGCCGACGAGGTTGAACTGCTGGAAGATCATCGCGCACCGCGCCCGCCAATCCCGCAGGCGGCGGCCGTTCAAGGCGGTGACGTCCGTCGCGCCGAACAGGATGCGCCCGGAGGTAGGCTCCGCGAGGCGGTTCAGGAGGCGCAGCAGGGTCGACTTCCCGGCGCCCGACCGCCCGATGACCCCGACGAAGCTGCCGGGCTCGATGCGCAGCGACACGCCGTCGAGGGCGCGGCGGTCACCATACTGACGCGTCAGGTTTTCGACGACAAGCATCCAGGCATCCGCTGAAGCAACGCCGCCCGTAGACACAGCTTGCACGACATTTGAATGACGATTGCCGGCGAAGTATTTTTGGGTTTTTTGGCCCCGCGAACCCCTCCGTCATTGCGAAGACAGTGAAGCACTCCAAGGATGCGGAACCTCGTGGGCGACGGCGCCTCCCTGGATTGCTTCGCGTTGCTCGCAATGACGGCCGTATCAGTCGTCGCCTTGGCCGAAGGGGGCACGCGCCAGGAGCCGGAACGGTTTGCCCTTCTCCTGGCGCAGGACGCCGAGCGCGGCGATGGTGAGCGGACCGGCGCCACTTCGCGCGTAGGCCTCCGCCAACCGGGTCCGCCACCCGTTCAGCGCATCCTCCGGCAGCGCGTCGGTCAAGGTCATGTGGAAACGGAAGTCCTCGAACACGTGCGGGTAGCCCCAGCGATCGAGGAGCGCCCGTCCCCGGGAGGTCAGTTGCTCCGGCCTGCGCTTGGCGATCTCGGCTTCCGAGAGGGGCGACCGCAGGGGATCGAGGGCGGCGACGCATTCCGCGGCCAGCAGGCCCAGCGCCGGAGGTGCGGCCACCGGCACCAGGGCCAGGAAGCGGCCCAGCGCGGCGACGGTGAGTTCCCCCACCGCCACGGGCGGGTGGGCGGCGGCCAGCCGACGGACCGCGCCGAGGAGGTCGCCCTCACCGATACCGGGCGCGAGGCGCATCGGCGCCTTCAGCGTCGCGTGAAAGCCGTAGACGCGGGGCGCGGTGGTGATGCCCGCGAGACCGGGCAGGTCCGGCGGATGGGCGACGGCCTCGCCGGTCACGTTGTCGATGCCGAGCACCGACCGGCCGAAGGTCTCCAAGGCCGAGCCCGGCTCCGGCAGGGCATAGATCGCGTAGCGGGGTTCGCTCATATCGCTCCCGGACCGGTGGTCACGCCGTCATGGCGTCACTGCGGTGTGTCACGCGGCGCCCGCAGCAAGGCCTGCCCCATGCGCAGCCGCGCGCCCTCGCGCAAGGCCGGTTCGAGGGTATAGCCGGGGGGCGCCAGCACGACGATGGTCGAGCCGTGCTCGAACCAGCCCATCTCCGCGCCCCGCGCGAGGTCGGCACCGCTGGCGATGGTCCGCCCACCCGTGGCCCGCAGGTCGCCGCCTTCGGCCAGGAAGCCGAGCTTCAGCCCGGCGACGAGGATCGCCGCCACGGGCACCAGGGTCATCGCCGCGCCGTCGGGCAGGCGCACGCGGATCACCGCCCGCTCGTTGCGGCAGAACAGGGCTTCCACCCGCTTCAGGGCGATGGGGTTCACGTTCCACGTATCGCCCCAGAGATGGCGGACCGACTCGACCCGCAGGTCGGCGGGGGCGTGGAAGCGGTGGTACATGCCGGCCGTGAGCCGCAGCGTCGCGTAGGCGCAGCCCTCGTGGGCGCGGGCGAGCGCCTGATCCTGCACGAGGTCGGCCAACCGGTAGGAGCTGCCCTTCACCTGCAGCACCTGCCCCGCCTCCACGATCCCGTGAGCGCCGAGGATCGCATCGCAGGGGCTCACCGCGACCGCCGGATCAGGGTCCACGCTCCTGGCACCGGGGCGCAATTCGCGCACGAAGGCCGCATGCAGGCTCGCGAAGCGCTGCTCCTTCGCGTCGGAGAGATCGACATCGCAGAACAGCCGCCACAGGGCGATGGAGGCATCGCGCACCCATGGCTGCTCGATCCGGCTGATCCGGCCCATCGCCTGCGTCGCGAGGCGGCGGGGCAGGCGGTTGGTGAGGAGGAAGTTCAGGTCCTCCTGCGCGCCGAGGCGGCCGAGGGTTGTGCGGAGCGTCATCATCCCGTGAACCAGTCCGGTTAGCCGCGTCCGCCATGGACGCGCTTCTCACATCCGTCTCGGCCGCCGCAGCGGTCGCCCTCGCCCTGCCGTTGACGGTACGGCGCTTGCAGCTCTCGCGGGCGAAACACCCTTCGCTCACCGGCCACGCCCGGATGGCGAGGCGAATCGCCCGCCAGATCCCGGCTTATGCCTACGATTCACGACAGTTCTTCCGCGCCGACGACGCGCCGGAGGCCGTCGCCGCCGCCCGCGAGGCCGGCTTCGCGCGGCTCTCGGACCTGTTCCGCACGCGCTTCGCGACGAGCCGGGCCGAGACGGAAGCCGCGCGGGCCGGACTGTCCGACTTGCAGTTCACCGGCCTCTACAGGGTGCCGTTCCAGTTCGCCGGGCCGGTGCGGCAGAACCTCGGCAGCGGCGCCTTCATGGCCGCCTCGAACGGGGTGACGATCACGGACCTCGACGGCAACGTCTTCTACGACCTCGCCGGGTCCTACGGGGTGAACCTGTTCGGCGTCGATTTCTATCGGGAGTGTCTGGAGGACGGGGCGGCCCGCGTCGCGGATCTCGGGCCGGTGCTCGGCGCGCTCCACCCGGTTGTGGCGGGTAACGTCGCCCGCCTGAGGGCCGTGTCGGGCCTCGACGAGGTGTCGTTCCATATGTCCGGCACCGAGGCGGTGATGCAGGCCGTGCGCCTCGCCCGCTACCACACCGGCCGGCGGCGGATCGTCCGGTTCTGCGGCGCCTATCACGGCTGGTGGGGCGACGTGCAGCCGGGCATCGGCAACCCCGTCGCCGCCAACGACACCCTGACCCTCGCCGAGCTCTCGGACCGGACGCTGCAGGTGCTCGCCACCCGGCGCGATGTGGCCTGCGTCCTCGTGAACCCGCTCCAGGCCATGCACCCGAATGCCGGCGCGCCCTCCGATTCGGCCCTCGTCGACAGCGCCCGGCGCGCACAGTTCGACCGCACCGCGTACACCGAATGGCTCGCGAGGTTGCGGGAGGTCTGCACCCGGCGCGGCATCGTCCTGATCCTCGACGAGGTCTTCCTGGGTTTTCGCCTCGCGAAGGGTGGGGCGCAGGAGTATTTCGGTGTGAAGGCCGACCTCGTGACCTACGGCAAGACGCTCGGTGGCGGCTTGCCGGTGGGCGTGCTCTGCGGCCGGGCCGACCTGATGCGCCGCTTCCGCGAGGACCGGCCGGTGGACATCTGCTTCGCGCGCGGCACCTTCAACGCGCACCCGCAGGTGATGGGGGCGATGAGCGCCTTCCTCGACCGGCTGGAGACGCCGACAGTCGCCGCCCTCTACGATCGCCTCGACGCCACCTGGGACGGGCGGGCCGCGACACTCAACCGGCGCCTGGAGGCGGAGGGGCTGCCCGTCCGGGTCGCCAACTTCCAGACGGTCTGGACGGTGCTCTACACACGGCCGTCCCGCTACAACTGGATGCTGCAGTTCTACCTGCGGGCGGCGGGGCTGCACCTGTCCTGGGTCGGCACCGGCCGCCTGATCTTCAGCCTTGCCTACACGGAGACCGATTTCGCCACCGTCTCCGAGCGCTTCACCGCCGCCTGCGCCGCCATGCAGGCCGACGGCTGGTGGGACGGGCCGGAGACCACGAACAAGGCCATCCGCCGGGGGGTGTTGAAGGAAGCCCTGCGGGTGCGCCTGGGGCTGGCGCCGCGGGGGTAAGTTTTCTGGCTGACTTCGCGAGCGTGAGCGAAGCGATCCAGGGCGGCGCCCCGTTCTGAGGCGTCCCGCATCCCTCGATTGCCTCGCTTCGCTCGCAAAGACGAAGAAGGCACCGCCCCCCACCTCTACGGCAAGGGGCGGTGCCGGACTCTCAGGCGTGGTGCTCGGCCTGCTCTTCCTCGTCGATGATCTGGCCCTGAAGCAGCTTCATCGGCGCCCTGTGGTAGAGCTTGATGTCGTGGAACGGGTCGGTCAGGATCTTGGTCGCCCAGACGATCCCGGTCTGCACACTCTGCTGGAGGCAGAGTTGGCCGACGCGGAACAGCAGGCCGCCGAGCGCCAGCCACAGCCAGATCCAGCCGACATTGTGGATGACGCCGCTCAGGTCGGCCGCCGGGGTGAGCAGGCCGAAGAGGCTCGGGTCAAAATAAAGCGGCGCGGGCGACAGCACCCAGATCGACAGCAACACGACCTTGCGTTGCAGGTTGTAGCCGACCTTGATCTCTTCCTTGTGCTCGTGCGTCGCGTGGTTGACGTGGTCGTAGCCCTTCGGCTCGAAGAACAGGTGCCCCGCTTGGCGGCTGGTCATGGCGAGCAGCCAGCCGACCAGGGCCGCCTTGGCGGGGTCCTTGAAGGCCAGCGCGTAGGCCGCCAGGAAGCAGATGGCGCTGACGACGTGCAGGCTCTGGTTGATCAGGTTGTGATGGTAGTAGCGATGGTCGTCCCAGCGCTGTACGCGCAGCGCCTCACGGAAGCTGGCCATGGGTCGAAACTCCGGTCTGTCGGGGCGGTGAAGAGGGTGGGACGGGCGGTTCAGCCCGTCTTGCGCATGCGGATGAGGGAGAAGTGCCCGAGCGGCGGCAGCTCGCGCCGCTCGACGATGGCGATGCCCGGCGCGGTGGCGGCCCAGTTGGCGTAGCGCGCGAAGGAGAATTCGGTCCGCCAGCCGAGGCGGCTGGTCAGCGGCATCAGGGTGTGCTCGATGGCCCGGCGCAGGCCGCGCTCGGCACCGATGCGAGTGGTGATGACGATCTCGCCGCCGGGCCGCAGGACGCGGGCGAATTCGTGGAGGGCGGCCTCGGGGTTGGGCACCGCCGTAACGACATACTGCGCCACCACCACGTCGAAGGAGGCGTCCGGCAGGTCCAGGCGCTCGGCATCCATCACGGCCAACCGCTCGACGTTGCGCAGGCCGAGGCGGTCGACGCGGTCACGGGCCTTCTCCAGCATCGGCGCCGAGATATCGATGCCGAAGACGCTGCGGCACTTGGCATAGGCCGGGAGCGACAGGCCGGTGCCGACGCCGACCTCCAGCACCCGCCCCCCGACCCGCACCGCCGCCGCCGCGGCGAGGCTGCGCCCGCGGGCGAAGACCGGGCCGAAGACGAGGTCGTAGACCGGCGCCCAGCGGCCATAGGCCCGCGCCACCCCGTCGCGATCGAGCGCCACGCCGAGCGATCGCTCCCGGGAGGAATCCCGGCTGTCCAATCCGAGTGCCACGTGTCGAAACCTTCCCTCAGGCGGTGGCGGCGGGCGTCCCATGCCCTCGCCTCCCGGATGCCGGCTTCGGCGGAGAGACAAAGCGGGCCGACCCCGTGAGATCCGAAGCCGACAGTCGATGTATGGTTGATTTTTGTAGCTTCTGTGACACCGTGCACGGCCTGCCGCACTATTCGATGAGGCGTTGCGAAATTTTACTAGCCGGCTCAAGGATCGATTACGGTCCTATGGCGAGCACATCGACGCAAATTGCTCCAATTGAGCGGCTACATCCGCGCCTCAGCCGGCAAAAGACTAGACGCCGTCATTGCAAGCACAGCGAAGCAATTCAGGGACGCGCGATAGGCGGAGATGGTCCGCTCCGCTCGCAGTGACGGGGGCGGGCGCTACAGCGTCAGCACGTCCACCGCCGCGCCGAGCCGCGCCTGCGCGATCTCGGCCACATGGCGATGGTGCGTGAACAGGATCGGCTGTACCGCCCCGCCGATCGCCGCCAGCGCCTCCAGCCCGTGGGCGGTGCGGGCGTCGTCGAAGGTGGAGAACAGGTCGTCGCCGATGAAGGGCGCGGGCTCGGCGCGGCCGGCATAGTCCTCCAGATGGGCGAGCCGCAGGGCGAGGTAGAGCTGGTCGCGGGTGCCCTCGCTCATGGCCTCGATGGAGACAAGACCGCCGCCGCCCGTGCCCGAGGCGCGGCGGCCGACGAGGCGAGGCGTGTCGTCCTCGTCGTAGCTCTGGGCGAGCCCGTCGAAGGCGCCGCCGGTCAGGCGAGTGAACAGGGCGCCGGCGCGGGTGATGAGCGGATCCTGCTGGCCGGCCCGGTGCTTGGCCACCGCCGCGCCGAGCATGAGCCCGGCCAGCCGCAGCACCGCCCAGGAGCGGGCGGAGTCCTGCATCTGCGCCTCGGCGCCCTTGCGCTCGGCGAGCGCCAGCTCCGCGCCGGTGCCGCCCTCCAGTTCGGCCCGCTTGGCGAGGTCGCGCTCCCGGTCGGAGTAGACGACGCGGCTGCGCTCCTCGATCTCCTCCGCCTCGGCGGCGAGGCGAGCGAGCCCGGCCTCGATGGCCTCGGGCGGCGTCTCGGCCAGGCCGGCGCGCAACTCCGCCTCGGGCAGGCCGTCGCCCGCCGTGGCGAGGTCCCGTGTCCGCAGCCGGGCGAGATCGGCCCGCAACCGGGCGCGCCCGTCGAGGCGGGCGTGCAGGGCCGCGAGATCCTCCAGGGAAGTCTCCCCCGCCCCCGGCAGACGCTCGGCGAGCAGGCGGGTGAGGCGGTCGCGGGCGGCGACGGCGTCGCGCCCGGCTTCGTCGGCCGCGTGCCCGGCGCCCTCCGCGAGGCGGGTCAGCTCCGTGCGGCGCACCGCCTCGGCCTGCGCCGCCTGGAGCCGGGCGTGCAGCGTGCGGATGCCCGCGCCGGGGGACATCGCCGCGAGATCGGGGGCGAGATCCGCGACGAGCCCCGCGACCGCGGCATGGAAGGTGTCGCGGTCGCGTCCGAGCCCCCGCACCCTCCGGGTGAGTTCGGTATGGCGTGCGAGGGCGTCGGGCACCTCCCGCCACGCGGCCAGGGCGCCCTCGGCCTCGTCGAGACCCGCGCCGCCGGGCAGGGCCAGCAGACCCAGCACCTCGTTCCAGGCCGCCCGCCATGCGGCGCGGCGGGCCTCCGTCTCGGCCCGCGCGGCCTCCTGGCGCTCCACCGCGAAGTGGGCGGCGGCCAGCCGCCCGGTCGCCTCGCGCCCCGCCTCCCACCGGGTGGCGAGGTCGGCGACGTGCCGCTCCAGGCCGTCGAGCAGGGCGGCGGGATCGAGGCCGGGCAACACGGCGAGACCGCTGCGCTCGGCAAGGTCGGCGAGGGGCCCGGCCGCCGCCGCGATGTCGCGGGCCAGCCGGTCGCGGCTGATCCGTTCCTCGGCGAGATCCTGCTCGGCGCCGATCACCGCCTGCGCCTCCACGAGCCAGCGGGCCATCTCGACGGGCGGCCCCGGCCGAATCCCCGCCACCTGCCACGCCTTGCGCCACGCGGCCTCGGCCTGGGCAATCTCGGCCTCGGCCTCGGTCAGCGCCGCCGCCTCCTCCTCCACCTCGGCGAGGGCGGCGGCGTGGCGGCGCTGGTCGGCGGCATGGGCCGCGACCCGCCCGGCGTCGGCGGCGCGGGCATCGGCGAACCGGTCCGCCGCCTCGACGGCCCGCTCGAACCCGACGAGCGCCTCCGGCAGAGCCGCCTCACCGGACAGGAGGGCGTCACGAAGGGGCGCGAAGGCGGCGGCGCGGGCGGCGCGCAGGGCGTCCAGGCGCTCCTGCGTCGGCACGGCGGCATCGGCCTCGCGCTCCTCCAGCCGGGACTGGATCTCGGCAGCCCTGCGCCGGGCGGCCTTCACCCGGTCGGCGGTGCGCCCGCGCTCCCGCTCCGCCTCGTCGAACAGCGTCTGGAACCGGCCGACGGCCTCCGCCGACGGCAGCGGCGTCCGCGCCAGGGCCGCCGGATCGGTCACGGGCGGCGAGAGGCGCCCGGCACGGTCCCGCAGGAGGTCGCCCGCCCGCCGGACCCCATCCTCGAACTCCCGGTGGCGGGCGATGGTCTCCCTCAGCCGCGCGAAGGGACGCAGCAGGTCCCTCAGGGGGGCGGGATCGATCATCGGGCCCGCCGCCTCGCCCTCGCGGACCAGCCGGTCGCGCTCGGCGAGCGCCGCGTCCGCCTCGCGGGCGGCCTGCACCTCCGCCGCGTCGAGGGTGCGGCCCTCGCGCAGGAGGCGCTCGATCCGGGCGCGAGCGGCGTCGGTGGGCAGGCTCCCGGCCAGCGCGTCGCGGTCGCCGAGGCCGACGCGGGCGCAGAGCCGGTCGAGGTCCCGCGCCGCCCGGTCCGCCTCCCCGGCGAGGCGCGTCAGGTCGGTCCCGTCCTTCTCGTACCGGTCGATCCCCCGGAACGCCTCCAGGATCTCTTCGGCCCGCCCGGCGAGGGGGGCCACGGGGGGAAGCGCCTCGACCTCGGCGCGGGCACGCGCCAGGGCCGCCGTGGCGCGGAGGGCGTCGGCCTCGGCGGCCCGGCTCTCGGCGAGGGCCGCGCCGAGGCGCGCGATCCAGGCGGCATCCGCCTCCACCGCCTCCGGCTCCTCCGCGAGGCGGGCCTCCAGCGCGTCGATCTCCGCGAGCACGGGGCCGACGCGCTTCAGCCGCTCCAGCCGGGCGCGGCCCGCGGCGATGCGGCCGCGCTCGGTGCGCAGGGCATCCAGATCGGCGGCGGCGGCGGCGATGCCGTCGTTGAGGGCGCGCCACTCCGCGGTGGAAACCCCCGAGTCCCGCTCGGCCTTGCGTGCCTCCTGCCAGCGGTCGAGGGCTTGGTAAAAGCTGCGGTGCCCGGCCTTGCGGGGGGTGAAGATCGCCTCGGCCTCGCCGTCGAGCTGTGCCTGCAACTCGGTGAGGCCGCGAAGGCCCGAGCCCGCCGCGAACAGGCTGGCGCCCACCTCTCCCTCGACCTCGACCATCTCCCGGCCGCCCCGCCGCAGGGCCTCGGCGTCGAGGCCGAAGGCGCGGCAGAAGACCGGGCGGGTGAGGCCGCCGAGGTAGGGGGCAAGGGCGTCGTCCGGCAGCGGCGCCTCGTCGGCGTCGATCAGCGTGCGGAGGTTGCCCTTGCGGCGGCGGAACACGAGCCTCTGCCCGTCGGCGCGGGCGATCTCGGCCCCGACGCGCATCAGCGGCATGTCGTGGAGGAAGGCGTAGGGGGTCGATTTGCCGAAGCCGAAGAGCAGGTCCGTCACCGCCGAAAGCGCGGTGCTCTTGCCCGCCTCGTTGGCGCCCAGCACCACGTGGAGCCGCGCGTCCGGCCGGAAGCCGAGCACCCGGTCGGTGAAGGCGCCGTAGCGTTCGAGGTTCAGGCTGAGGAGGCGCATGAGCTCAACAGGTCCGGCCCGAGAGGCGTCCGAGGACGAGGGCCTGGGCCTCCGCGCACAGGGCCTCGAACTCGCCCTCGAGATCCGCCTCCTCGGCGGCGCCCGCGGGCATCTTTCGGACGATCTCGCCGAGCGCCGCCTTGGCCCGCTCGCGGAACTCCGGATCCCGGTCGAGACCGGCCATCAGCGCCGTGGGGTCGAGGGTGACGGTCGAGGCCGGCACGGCCTCGCGCGGGCGGCGGGTCTCGACCTTCAGCCGCTCCAGCCAGATCTCCTCGTGGACGCGATGGGCCGCCGCCTGGACTTCGGCCGCCAGCTCGTCGCGATCCGCGCAGAGCCGATCGTGGGCGGCGCTCTCGCCGGTCAGGTGAACGCGCACCAGCACGAGGCGCGAGGCCGCGACGCCCGCCAGCGGCCGCAACGCCGCCTCCACCCGCTCCAGCGCCGCCGGCATCGCGGCGACCTCCGCCAGATCGACGGACGCCGTCTCGAAACGGGCGCGGTCGAAGACGACGTGCTCGACGGCATCCACTTGGCCATCCTCCACGGAGACCAGCACGGCACCCCGGGGCCCGCATTCGCGCACGCTCCGCCCCTGGAGGTTGCCGGGGAAGACGATCCAGGGGTCGCGGGAGAGTTCCTGATACTCGTGGATGTGGCCGAGCGCCCAGTAGGCGTAGCCCCGCCGGGCGAGGTCGGGGATCGAGCAGGGCGCGTAGGTGGCGTGGGCGGCGTGGCCGGTGCAGGAGGTGTGCAGCACGCCGAGGTTGAACCAGCCCGGCAGGGCGGGCGGGTAGGTCAGCGAGAGGTTCTCCTCCACCGCCCGGTTCGGGAAGCTGCGCCCGTGGATCGCCACCCGGTGCGCCTCCAGCTTGTGGGTCGAGGCCCGTGTCGTGGAGAAGACGTGGACGGATTGCGGCAGGGTGATCGACTTGGTGATGACGCTCTCGGCATCGTGGTTGCCGCGCACCATCACGACGGGGATGCCCGCCCGGTCCAGCCGGGCGACCTGCCGGGCGAAGAACAGGCCGATCGAGGCATCCGCCCAATCGCCGTCGTAGATGTCGCCCGCGATCACCACGAAGGCCACCGCCTTCTCGATGGCGAAGGACACCAGATCCTCGAAGGCGCCCCGCCCCGCCGCAGCGAGCCGCCGGGCCAAATCCGCATCGCGCCCGGCCAGTCCGGTGAGCGGACTGCCGAGGTGAAGGTCGGCGGCGTGGACGAACTGAAAACGCGACATCCGGGTCCTGGGCGGCGACCGGTGTTCTTAGGACGTTCCGATGCGGGGGCTCAAGGTGGGGGTTGTGGACAGGCCGCTCGCGGAGTCGGTGGTACCGGCTATTAGTTTTACATTGTCGTCGTCCATGGGAAGGCATCGTGCCTGTCGCCAAGATCGATCGGACGATCGGCACGCTCGACGTGACCACCCTGCGAGAGGTGGCCAGAGCCATCTCGTTCTTTCTGGATCTCTGAGACCAAGTTTCGTCACGCCGCCGCGCGCCCTCCGTCATCGCAGATGAGGCGACGCGATCAGGGGCAGCGGGGCCGCCGCGGACGCGGCGCATTTCGGGATTGCGTCGCCGCACGCGACGTGACGGGAGAGTGGTTCGCCCTTCGCCGGCTACGGCACCACCGGCCGGGGGATGATCTCCGCCACCGGCACCTGCGCCACCTCCGGCGGGCCCGGCGGTGCGGGTTGGGGCGGGAAGGCGCCCTCCCAGCCGCCGCCGAGGGCCTTCGACAGGGCGACGAAGTCCGTCGACATGCCGGCGGTGGCCTGGGACAGGTTGGTCTCGGCCTGCAACACCACCTGCGCGTTCTGCAGCACCGTCGTGAAGATCTCGACCCCCTGCGTGTAGCGGGCGCGGGCGAGGTCGAGGCCCCGGCGGGCGTCGCCCACCTGCCGGGCCAGGCGGGCGCGGCGGCCCGCATCGCCCTGGAGGGAGGCGAGCGCGTTGACGACCTCGTGCCAGCCCTGGAGCACCGCTTTCTGGTAGGCGATGGCCGCCTCCTGCTGGCGGGCCTGCTGGAGCACGAGGTTCGAGCGCAGCCGACCGCCCTCGAAAAGCGGAATCGAGAAGGACGGCCCGATATTCATGTATTGCAGCGAGGAGCCGCGGAAAACCTTCAGTGGATCGATGGCGTTCACGGTGGGGCTGGCGGTCAGCGTCACCCGGGGAAAGAACTCGGCCTCCGCCTCGCCGATATCGGCCACCGCCGCGTGCAGGGTCGCCTCGGCCTGACGGATGTCCGGGCGGCGGCGGATCAACTCGGAGGGGATGCCCACCGGCACCCTCGGCGGCACCGGCGGGATGCCCCGTCCGCCCGTGAGGTCCTGCGCGAGCGACAGGGGAGGCTCCCCGAGCAGCAGCGAAATCGCGTTGATCTGCTGGATCTCCTGCTGCTGCAGTTGCGGGATCTGCGCCTGGACCGCCTCGACCTGCGAGGCGGCGCTCGCCACATCGAGCCCCGTCACGAGGCCCTTCTGCTGGCGGATGCGGACGACATCCAGGATCTGCTGGTTCACCCGCACGTAGGTCTGGTAGATTCGGATGAGGTCCTGCGTGCCGCGCAACTGCACATAGTCACGCGCCAACTCCGCCTGGGCCGAGACCAGGGCGCCCCGGCGCTGCTCGGCAGAGGCTTCGGCCTGGGCCTGGGCCGATTCCACCGAGCGCCGCACCCGGCCCCAGAGGTCGAGTTCCCACGAGGCGTCGAAGCCGAGGGTGTAGCTCTCGAAGCCGTTGGTCAGCGGCGCCGTGGGATCGGTGCCGCCGGTCAGGCCGCCGAGGGAGCCCGAGAGCAGGCCGATCGTGCCGTTCCTGCTGAACTGCTGCCGGTAGGCCGAGCCAGTGCCGGAGAGTGTCGGCAGGGCCGCCGCCTGGCTGGTGCCGAGCTGCGCCCGGCTTTGGAGCAGGCGGGCGGTGGCCGTCTGCACGTCGAGGTTCTGGGCGGCGATCCGGGATTCGAGCCCGTCGAGGACGGGATCGCGGAAGGCGCGCCACCACTCGACGTCCGGCGGGGCATCGGTGGTGCGATGGAGGAGCGGCAGCGACGTGTGCACGGCCCGCCCCGGCGCGGGCTCGACATAGGTGGCCGACGCCGCGACCGAAGGCACGGGCCGTACGAAATCCGGCCCGACGACGCAGCCGCCGAGGAAAGGTGCGACGCCCCCTACCGTCATTGCGAGCGCAGCGAAGCAATCCAGGGCAGCGCGACGTCGCACGGCGTGGCGGATCCCTGGATTGCTTCGCTGCGCTCGCAATGACAGGGACATCGGGGACCGATTCGATCGGCTCTTCGGCATGCGGATCGCCATGTCAGTGCCCTCCGCCACCGCCGCCCTTGGCGGTCTTGGCCGAGATCAGGAAGCAGAACGGCACCACGAGGAAGGCGACGATCGCCGTGTATTGGAAGACGTTCCCGTAGGCGAGGATCGAGGCCTGCTTCTGGTACATCTGGTAGGTGTGCGCCACGGCCTCCTGATGGACGGAGCCGGCCGCCCGGCCGAGCGATCGCAGGGTTTGCTCGCTCTCCTGGATGAGCGCGGTGTAGCCCTGCCGCAGCGGCGTCATGAAGCCGGACAGATGCGCCTGATCCGCTTGCCGCCGCTCGGTGACGGCCGCCGTCGAGAGGGAAATCCCCAGTGAGCCGAAGACGTTGCGGAACATGGAGAACAGCGCCGCCCCGTCGCTGCGGTAGTGCTGCGGCAGGGTGAGGTAGGCGATGGTCGAGATCGGGACGAAGAGGAAGCCCAGCGCCGCCGTCTGCAGGGAGCGCATGATCACCAGAGTCTTGAAGTCGATATCGGGCGTGAGCTTGCTCGAATACATCAACGCTACGCCCATCAGGGAGAAGCCGAACATCACGAGGTAGCGGGTCTGCACCACCTTCATCAGTTGCCCGACGATGGGGATGAGGATGATCACCACCACCCCGCCCGGCGAGAGGATGAGCCCCGATTGCAGGGCCGGGTAGCCAAGCACGTTCTGCGCGAATTGGGGGATGATCACGGCGCTGGCGTAGAGGGCGAAGCCCATGGCGCCGATGAGGATGCAGCCGATGGCGAAGTTCTTGTCGCGGAACACGTCGAGGTCGATGATCGGCTTCTTGGCCGTCAGCAGCCAGCAGATGGCGAAGAACACGCCGAGCCCGCCGATGATCGTCATGGTGACGATGAAGGGCGAACCGAGCCAGCCGTCGTCCTCGCCCCGGTCGAACACGATCTGGAGGCACCCGATGCCGATGACGATGAGGGACAGACCGATATAGTCGATCCCGCGCTTGCGGTTCTTCTTGGCCTGCTCGTGCGGCGGATCCTCCACGAGGATGAAGTTGAGGATCACCGCCAGGATGCCCACCGGCACGTTGACGAAGAAGATCCACCGCCAGTCGAGATGCTCCACGAGGTAGCCGCCCAGCGTCGGCCCCAGGACCGGGGCCACGACGGTCGCCACCGCCGTCACGCCGAAGGCCGCCCCGCGCTTGGCCGGGGGGAAGGTGTCGAGGATGATGGCCTGCTGGCTCGGCTGGAGGCCGCCGCCGAAGAACCCCTGCATCAACCGGAACACGATGATCTGCCCGAGGCTCTGGGAAAGGCCGCAGAGCAGGGACGCCACCGTGAACATGCCGATGCAGATGAGGAAGTAGCGTTTCCGCCCGATCGTGTCCGAGAGCCACCCGGCGATGGTGAGCACGATGCCGTTGGCCACGAGATAGGCGGTGAGCGTGTAGGTCGCCTCGTCGCTGGAGGCCGCCAGCGAGCCGGCGATGTAGGGCAGCGCCACGTTGACGATGGTGGTGTCGAGGATCTCCATGAAGGCCGCCATCGTCACCACGACGGCGATCAACCACGGGTTGGCTCGGGGCTTCCAGGCTTGGTCCACCGCGCCGCTCACTTGAGCATCACCGTCGGCTCCGCGCTGATGCCGAGCGGCAGCGGCTCGTCCTTCTTGAGGCCGGAATCGATCACGATCTTCACGGGCACCCGCTGGACGATCTTGATGAAGTTGCCCGTGGCGTTCTCCGCCGGAAAGGCCGAGAATTTCGAGCCGGAGCCCCGCTGGATCGAATCGACGTGGCCCTGGAGGTCGAGGTCCGGATAGGCGTCGATGGCGATCGAGACCTTCTGGCCCGGCCGCATGCCGTCGAGCTGCGTCTCCTTGAAGTTCGCCGTCACCCACATGTCGGTCGTCACGAGCGACATGACCTGCTGGCCGGCGGAGATGTAGTTGCCGGCATTCACGTTGCGCCGCGTCACCCAGCCGTCCTGCGGGGCGCGCACCACCGTCCACTCGACGTTGAGCTTCGCTTGGTCGAGGCGCCCTTCCGCCTGCTCGATCTGCCCCTGGATCTGGCTGAGCTGATCCTCCGACTGGCCGATGTTCTGCTTGACCGGCTCCGCCTGGATGACCCGCGCCTGGGCCTGCTCCACCTGCGCCTTGGCCTGGGCGAGGTTCGCGGCGGTGGTATCGACCTCCTGCTGGGTGGTGGCGAGCTTCGGCAGGCTCTTCTGCCGGTCGTAGTTCGCCTGCTGGAGCTGCAGGTTGGCCTTCGCCGAATCGAGATTGGCCTTCGCCAATTCGAGGGCGGCCGGGAAGTTCTTGCGGGCGATCTCCACGCCGAGCTTCTGGCTGTCCGCCTGCGCCTTGGTGGTGTCGAGCTGCCCCTGCGCCTGCTCCTGCGCGAAGGCGTACTGCCGGGCGTCGATGTGGAACAGCGGGTCGCCCTTGTGGACGAACTGGTTGTCGGTCACGTCCAGGCTGACGACTTGGCCCGCGACCTGCGGCGCGATGGTGACGATGTTGCCGTCGGTATAGGCGTCGTCCGTGGAGGCCTTCCCCCTGGTCGAGAGCCAGTAATAGACCCCGCCGCCAATCATCGCGAGGATCACGACCGCCGCGATGCCGATGACGAGGGGCCGGCGGGACTTGCGCCGGGCCTCGCCCTCGTCGTTTTGCCCGCCCTCGTCCTTCTGCGCGCCCTTTTCCCCTTTCGAGTCCTCGCCCTCGGAGGACGGGCGCTTGCCGCCCTCGTCCTGCCGCCGCTCGGAGGACGGGCGCGCGCCCTCGTTCCGCCCGGCGGGACGGCCGTCGCGGTCTGCGTCCTCACGGTCCCGGTCGTCGCGGGCGGCCCCGACGTCGAGATAGTCCCGGCGTCGGTAGCTCGGCCGGTCGCGACCCGGCCGCTGCCCGAACGCCTCGTCGTCCTCGCGCATGTCGATTGCTCGTTCCCGATCCCGCGCCCTCGGCGGCGGAATTGACTGGTCCGCGGGACGGGCGGCGATTGCCCCTCCCTAACCGAACCGATAAGTACGGTTATAAGATGAATCGGATCGGATGATGTCAACGGCGGGCGACACTCCCCACAGGCATCGCCCGCCACGGGTGCCCCGGGGGCAACGGCGCCGTCACGAGATCTTGATCGTGGCGGAACGGGCCTTCCTCGGCCAGGGATTCACCGAGACCACGATGCAATCCATCGCGGCGGCGGCCGGTGCCTCGAAGGAAACCCTGTACCGCCACTTCAAGAGCAAGGACGACCTGCTCATCGAGATCGTCCTCGCCCGGACGGCGGAGCTCCGGCGTGCCCTTGACGGAGATGTCGATAGCGGCGCCGGCATGGCGGCGGTTCTGACCCATCTCGGGCGCAACCTCCTGACGGCGGTGACGACGCCCGATACCGTCGCCCTCCTGCGGATCGTGATCGCGGAGACGGTCCGCAACCCGGACCTCGGCCTCTCCCTCTACACGGCGGGCCCCGAGCGCACGAACCGGCTGCTGACGGGCTATCTGGCGGCGGCCAAAAGCCGCGGCGAGTTCCATGGGGACGATGCCGCGCTGGCGGCCTCCCTGTTCCTCGGCTCGGTCCTCGGGAACGAACCCCTCGTCGGCCTGCTGCGTCGGCCGAAGCATCCGATGACGGCGAAGGCCATCGAGGCGCGGGTGGGCGAGGCGGTGACGCTCTTCATGACCCGCTATGCGGCGACGCCGCCAGGCGCGGCGGAGGCGGCACCTTCGCGGACGGGGTAGCAGGCTGCCGCACACCACTCGCCGTCACTGCGAGCGCAGCGAAGCAATCCAGAATAGCGCCAAGATCGAGAAGCGGCCCTCCCGCCCCTGGATTGCTTCGCTGCGCTCGCAATGACGGTAGCGGCGGCTTCAGAATTACCCCGCCGGAAAGCCCTGGGCCGAGAGCCACTCCGCCACCGCCCGTTCGACGGCCTGTTGCGGGCTTGGCTTCGGCTCCGGCTGCGCGGCGATCCACGCCGCGACGGCGGCCATCAGCGGTGCGGGGAGGACGAGGGGCGCGCGTGCCTCGGCCTGGGCCCTGAGGACGGCCTCGGCCGCGATCTGCGCGATGCTCGCTGCAATCTTCTCCATGGTCGGAACCCAGTGAGGAACGCCGTCGTCGGTGTCGTACTCTTATGCGCCGGGAAGCCCGCGCCGGTCCATCGGCGCTCCGGTCGCGCCGTCTGTCCCTGCGGACGGGAGAAACGTCGCCGTCTGAAAGGTGCGCGCCGATGCCCGTCTTGCCAGGGCCGACCGTTCCGGCGACACCCGCATTCTGGATCGGATCCAAAGAGAAGAGCGGGGGCGGGAAACGATGGGCGGTCACGAGCCCGAAACCGAGGCGGAGGCGTGCGAGCGCGTGCGCGCGGCGGCGGCGAAGGCGGAACGGCTGCGGATCGTCGGCGGCGGCACCAAGGCCGGCCTCGGCCGCCCGGCGCAGGACGAGGCGACGCTCTCGGCCCGGGGTCTCACGGGCATCACGCTCTACGAGCCCGCCGAGATGGTGATCGGCGCCCGCGCCGGCACGCCGCTCTCCGAGGTCGAGGCGCTCCTCGCCTCCCGCGGCCAGATGCTGACCTTCGAGCCCGCCGACTACCGCGGCCTCTACGGCACCACGGGCGAGCCGACGATCGGCGCCGTGGCGGCGATCAACAATTCCGGTCCCCGCCGCATCAATGCCGGGGCGGCCCGCGACAGCCTGATCGGCGTGCGCTTCGTCAACGGCAAGGGCGAGGCGATCAAGTCGGGCGGCCGGGTGATGAAGAACGTCACCGGCCTCGACCTCGTGAAGCTCATGGCCGGGGCGCACGGCACGCTGGGCCTCCTCACCGAAGTGATCTTCAAGGTGCTCCCGGTCAACGAGCGGGTGGCGACCCTGGTGCTCACCGGCCTCGACGACGCCCGCGCCGTCGAGGCCCTGGCGGCGGCCCTGGGCTCGCCCTTCGAGTTGACCGGCGCGGCCCACCTGCCCGCCGGGATTGGCGGGGGCGAGGCGCGGACGCTGATGCGCCTCGAAGGATTCTCGGACTCGATCGCCTACCGGATCGGGGAATTGAAGCGCGTGCTGAAGCGCCATGGCGCCCCCGGCGTGATCGAGGGCGAAGAGGGCGCCGCCCTGTGGCGGGCGGTGCGTGACGCCGCACCGCTCGCGGAGCCCCCCGGCGAGGCCCTGTGGCGGATCTCGACCGCGCCCTCCAAGGGCCCCGCCGTGGCCGCCGCCATCGGCGCCCGGTGCCCGGCCCGGTGGTTCTACGACTGGGGCGGCGGCCTGATCTGGCTCGCCACCCCCGCGGCGGGGGATGCGGGCGCCGGGGCCGTTCGCGACGCCGTGCGCGCCCATGGCGGCCACGCCACCCTCGTGCGGGCGCCCGATGCGGTGCGCGCCGCCGTGCCGGTCTTCGAGCCGCAGGCCGAGGCGCTGATGCGGATCAGCGCGGGCATCAAGGCGGCCCACGATCCGGCGGCAATCTTCAATCCGGGCCGGATGTATCCGGGCGTGTGACCAGTTTTCCCCTCCCCCGCGAGGGTGAGGGAAGGGACCTAGGATCGACCCGTGCAGACCAACTTCACCCTCGCCCAACTCGCCGACCCCGCCATGGCGGCCTCGGAGAAGATCCTGCGGACCTGCGTCCATTGCGGCTTCTGCACGGCGACCTGCCCGACCTACCTCCTGCTCGGCGACGAGCTCGATTCCCCCCGCGGGCGGATCTACCTCATCAAGGACATGCTGGAGGGCGGCAAGCCGGCGAGCGCCGAGGTGGTCCGGCACGTGGACCGCTGCCTGTCCTGCCTGTCCTGCATGACCACCTGCCCCTCGGGCGTGCACTACATGCACCTCGTCGATCATGCCCGCACGCATATCGAGAAGACCTACGACCGCCCCCTGGGCGACCGGCTGCTCCGGGCGGTGCTGGCCTTCGTGCTGCCCTATCCCGGCCGGTTCCGCCTCGCCCTCTGGGGCGCCAAGCTCGGACAGCCCTTCCGGGGCGTGGTGGCGCGGGTGCCGCAACTCGGCAACCGCCTCGCGGCGATGCTCGACCTCGCGCCCGCCACCATGCCCGGCCGCAACGCCTTCGACCGCCCCGGCACCTTTCCGCCCCGCCAGGGCAAAGCCACCAAGCGCGTGGCCCTGCTGCGCGGCTGCGCGCAGAGCGTGCTGCGGCCGGATTTCAACGAGGCGGCCATCCGCCTTCTCAACCGGCACGGGGTCGAGGTGGTGCAGGCGCAGGAGGGCTGCTGCGGGGCGCTGACCCACCACATGGGCAAGGAGCATTCGGCCCACGCCCACGCCAAGCAGGCGATCGACGCCTGGGACGCCGAGATCGCCAAGGGGCTCGACGCGATCCTCGTCACCGCCTCCGGCTGCGGCACGACGATCAAGGATTACGGCTTCATGTTCCGCGAGGACCCGGCCTATGCCGAGAAGGCGGCCCGGGTCTCGGCGCTGGCCAAGGACGTGACCGAGTTCGTGGCCACCCTCGACCTCGGGGCGCCGACGGTGGAGAGCGACCTCGTCGTCGCCTACCACTCCGCCTGCTCCATGCAGCACGGCCAGGGCATCCGCACGGAGCCGAAGGCGCTCCTCACCCGCGCCGGCTTCACCGTGAAGGAGGTGCCGGAGGGCCATATCTGCTGCGGCTCGGCCGGAACCTACAACATCCTCCAGCCCGAGATCGCCGGGCGGCTGCGGGCGCGCAAGGTCGCCAACATCGAGCGCATCCGGCCCGACGTGATCGCCACCGGCAACATCGGCTGCGCGACGCAGATCGGAAAGGGCACCGCCATCCCCATCGTTCACACGGTGGAACTCCTGGACTGGGCGACGGGCGGCCCGAAGCCCGCCGCGCTCACGGCCGTCCCCCCCCGCCTGGAGGCGGCCGAGTGACAATCGCGTGACCCATTCTTGCGAGGGGACGGCGCATTCGTGCGGGCGCCCCTTGCCAAACCGCGGCCACGGTCAGTAATGGTATCGACCCCTTTCCGGTCACGCCGGTCGCAACTGCGACTCGCGGACGCGGCCGAATTCTATAGAAGGCGGACGCGGCGTTGCAGCGGGTATTTCACCCGCGCAGGCGACGGCGGACCATTTGACCGACCGGACAGGTGTCGGACGTCGCGGCGGAGTTCGCCGCACTTTGGAATTCACGGCCGGCCCTTAAGACCGGTCGAGATGCTTTCGCGAGGTCGGGAGAAGATGGAGGGACGCACAGCACCGCTTGCCGCTGCTCGTGCCCCGCTCGCACGCACGGCGCCCCGCGCCGTCCTCGCCATCCGCCCGGCCATTTTCAACCCCAGGCGCCCAGGGCGCCATCAGGCGGTTGACGGCACAATCCCATCCCCCTTCCCCGTGGCCTCGGCAACGAGGCCGGCCCCGCGCCCGGCTGAATCGCCGCCGGGCAAGGCGCCGCCGGGGCTCCGGGCACGGAGCGAGACGTCGGCCGCCATGCCGAGAGTTCGTCATGGCCAACAAGATGCTCATCGACGCGATGCACCCGGAGGAGACCCGGGTCGTCACGGTCCAAGGTTCTAAGGTCGAGGAGTTCGACTTCGAATCCGCCAGCCGGCGACAGCTGCGCGGCAACATCTATCTCGCCAAGGTCACGCGCGTGGAGCCGTCGCTCCAGGCCGCGTTCGTGGAATACGGCGGCAACCGCCACGGCTTCCTCGCCTTCAACGAGATCCACCCCGACTATTACCAGATCCCGCTGGCCGACCGGCAGGCCCTTCTGGAGGAGGAGGCCCGCGAGGCCGAGGAGTACCGCGAGCGCGAGGAGCGCCGCCGCCGCTCGCCACGCCGCTCCCGTGGGCGCCGGGCCGAGGCCCGCTCGCGCCGCGACGAGACCGTGAGCGCCGAGGACACCACCGAGACCCTCTCGGGCGAGAACCCGGCCGTTGCCCCGGCCGAGGGCGCGGCCCCCGTCGCGGGTGAGGAGTTCCGCGCCGCGGATATGCCCGACACCCTGAACGACAACGCGGAAGCCGTGCGCGAGGAACTCGCGGGCGAAGGCGTGTCCGCCGCCGAGGCCGAGCCTGCGACCGGCGAGCCCGTCGCCGCCTCGACCGAACTCGACGCCGAGATTCCCGCCGAGGCGCGGATCGCCCTCGCCGAGGAGCTGACCGCCGCGGACGAGCCCGAGGCCGCCCCGGCCGAGGCCGCCGACTCCGTGTCCGCCTCGGACGCGCCCGAGGCCGCCCCGGCCGAGGCCGCCGACTCCGTGTCCGCCTCGGACGCCGAGGAGGAGGAGTCCGATTCCGACGAGGAGGATGAGGACGACGAGGACGGCGACGAGGACGAGGACGACGAGGACGAGGGCGAAGACGACGAGGGCGAAGACGACGAGGGCGAGGAGGATTCCGACGATCCCGACGCCGAGCCCAAGATCGCCCAGGTCGGCGGCAACGGCGATGCCCTCGCCGAGATCCCGGATCGGCCCCGCGCCCCGCGCCGGCACTACAAGATTCAGGAGGTGATCAAGCGCCGCCAGATCATCCTCGTGCAGGTGGTCAAGGAGGAGCGCGGCACCAAGGGCGCGGCCCTCACCACCTACCTGTCGCTGGCCGGCCGCTACTCCGTGCTGATGCCCAATACCGGGCGCGGCGGCGGCATCTCCCGCAAGATCACGTCCGCCGCCGACCGCAAGCGCCTCAAGGAGGTCGTGGCCGACTTGGACGTGCCCGAGGGGATGGGCGTCATCCTGCGCACGGCCGGCGCCTCGCGCTCGAAGCCGGAGATCGCCCGCGATTTCGAATACCTGATGCGCCTGTGGGAATCGGTCCGGGCGTTAACCCTGTCCTCGATCGCCCCCAGCCTCGTCTACGAGGAGGGCTCGCTCATCAAGCGGGCGATCCGCGACCTCTACAACAAGGATCTCGACGAAGTCCTCGTGGCAGGCGACGACGCCTACCGTGAAGCCAAGGACTTCATGCGGATGCTGATGCCCGACCAAGTGAAGGTCGTGAAGCCCTACCGCGACACCACGCCGGTCTTCGCCCGCTTCGGGGTCGAGGCGCAGCTCGACGCGATGTTCTCGACCCACGTCTCCCTCAAGTCGGGCGGCTACCTCGTCATCAACCCGACCGAGGCGCTGGTCTCGATCGACGTGAACTCGGGCCGCGCCACCCGCGAGCACGACATCGAGGACACGGCCCTCAAGACGAATCTGGAGGCCGCCGAGGAGGTCGCCCGGCAGTTGCGCCTGCGCGATCTCGCGGGCCTCATCGTCATCGACTTCATCGACATGGAGGAGAAGCGGAACAACCGCGCCGTCGAGAAGAAGCTGAACGACTGCCTGAAGAACGACCGCGCCCGCATCCAGGTCGGGCGGATCTCGCCCTTCGGCCTGATGGAAATGAGCCGCCAGCGCATCCGCACCGGCCTGCTCGAATCGTCCTCCATCCCCTGCCCGCATTGTGGCGGCTCGGGCTTCGTGCGGGCGACCGCCTCCGTGGCGCTGCACATCCTGCGCTCGATCGAGGAGGCGCTGCTCAAGTCGGCGGCCTACAACCTTATCCTGCGCACCCGCACGGAGGTGGCGCTCTACATCCTCAACCAGAAGCGGGCGCACCTGCACGAGATCGAGATGCGGTTCGGCGTCACCGTGACCATCGCCGCCGACGAGCGCCTGCCCCCGACCTCCGCCTTCCAGCTCGACCGGGGCGAGCCCGCCTACCGGGCCGAGGGTCCGGTCACCGGCGTGCGCGCGACCGCGATCTCCCCGGCCATGGAGTTCGAGGACGACGACACCGAGATCGAAACCGGCGAAGCGGAGACGGTGGACGAGGCCGAGGGTGAGGTCGCCGCCGAGGGCCGCGACGACACCCGCGACGACACCCGCGAGGAGGGCGACGGTCGCCGCCGCCGCCGTCGCCGCCGCCGCCGTGGCGGTCGCTCCGACGGGCAGGAGGGCCGCGAGGCCGGATCCGACGCGGAGTCGGATGAGGATGAGGGCGAGGACGACGCGGCCGAGCCCGCCACCGTCGAGGCGGAGGCCGAGGCCGGCGCCGAGATCGCGGATGCCACCCCCGGCGAGGGCGAGGACGAGAAGGGCCGGCGCCGCCGTCGCGGACGCCGGGGCGGTCGCGGCCGCGCCGAGCGCGGCGGATCGCGCGACGGCGAGACCGGGTCCGAGGAAGCGGCCGCCACGGCCGAGGCCGGCCTCTCCGCCGAGGAGCCGGTGAGCGCCGAGGTGCTGGAGGCCGTCGAGGCTGCGCCGATGCATCCCGCCGTGGCCGAGGCCGAGATCCCCGTGACCGCCGAGCAGGTCGCCGAGGCGTCCTCTCCCGCCGAGGCGTCCGCAGCGGAGCGGGCCGACGCCGCGCCCGAAGCGCCCGCCGCGCAGGGTGCCCCCGCCGAGGCCTTGGCCACCACGCCCCCGGCCGAGCCGGTGGCGGTAGTTCTGAGCCCGCCGTCGGACCCGAACCGTCCGAAGCGGGCGGGCTGGTGGTCGCGCACCAAGGCGGCCCTCACCGGCGAGTAGGGCCGCTGTCAAATCGCTCCGGGGGCCGGTGTTTCTGGCTTCCGCGATATGACCGATATTCGAGCAGCGCGGGAAACCCACCGCGATGCTCACTTTTGAGATGAACCATTCGTTTAATAACAACCTGCGATAGTGCGGCTTCCAGATTGCATTGTCGCGGGACAGCCGGATGTTCACGCTCGCCAAAAAAAAGACAGCTGCTCGCCAGGAGGTATCTCCGGCGACCGTGGTGGAAACGCCCGTAGCCGCCGTGAGCGCGGCGCCGGTGGTCGTGCCGATCGACCGCGAGGCCGTCGCCCTCCCCGCCCGTCTGTCCGCCGCCGCGTCGGAGGCCGGCACCTCACTCGGCTGGATGGCCTTCGACGCCACCGGCATGGCCGAGCAGGCGCGCCTGATGGCCGCCGCCACCGAGGAACTGGCCGCCACCACCCGCGAGATCGCGACCCGGTCGGCTGACATGGCCGACAGCGCCGAGGCCGCGAGCACCGGGATCGGCTCCTGCGCCGAGGATCTCCACCGGGCCTCCGACGGCATGCGCCGCATCGAGGGCGGAACCGACGAAATCGGCCGCCGCCTCGACGGGTTCTCGCAGGCCGCCGCCCGCATCGAAGAAATGGCCGGCGCCATCGCCGCCATTTCGGGCCAGACCAACCTGCTGGCGCTGAACGCCACCATCGAGGCCGCCCGCGCCGGAGCCGCCGGTCGCGGCTTCGCCGTGGTCGCCGCCGAAGTGAAGGCCCTGTCAGCGCAGACGGCCCGCGCCACCGACGAGATCCATCAGCGCATCAAGCATCTTCGCGACGAGATGACCGCCATGCGGGAGGCGGTGACCGAGAGCCGGGACGCGGTGAAGGCCGGCTCCTCCGCCATGACCCAGGCGAGCAGCCGCCTCGCGAACGAGAGCGGCAAGGTCGCGACGGTGGCCGCCGAGACCCGCGCCACCTCCGCCCTCCTCGACCAGCAGATCCAGGCGACGAGCGAGATCGCCGAGAGCGTCGGCCGCGTCGCCGCCGGCGCCGGGAAGGCGGGCACCGAGATCGGCGATGCCATCGCGCGGATCGATCGCATCGAGGCCCTCAGCCAGACCCTCCTCGCCCGCCACAGCAGCGAGCTGCCCGAGATGCGCGTCGCCCGCCTGCCTGCCGACTGCGCTGCGTGGCGCCGCCGCCTCGCCGCGGTGTTGGTTGGCCAGCGCCCGGCCGACGTCGATCAGGGCATGGTTCCCTCCGACCCCGCCTACCCGGCCGCCATCGAAGCCGCCCTCGCCGAGGCCCGGACGCAGTGCAAGGCGATGATGGGGCACGTCACGGCCTCGCGCTGGGACGAGGCGACGGCCGCCTTCCAGGCCTTCGAGTCCGCGATCGCGAAGGTTCAGACCGCCGCCTGACGCCCACTCCGCGATCACGATCCCTGACGGCGGTTGAGGACGCTTGACTCGAAAGGTCTCGGCAGGCCGTCAGACCATCACCGTCATGGCAAGCGAAGGCGAGGCCATCTGGGGACTCGCCACCTCGGCGAGCGTCCCGCCGCCACGGATTACCTCGTTCCTCACAATGACGGTGAGGGTGTCGGCAATCTCGACGACCTTTCTGGCGAGACACGCGGGACGAGGGAGTTGATGAGAGGACCCGGCTTCTCGGCCGGACCCTCAAGCCACCTCCCCTTCCCCATCCCGCAGGTAATCCTCGACCTTTTGTCCCGCGCCCTCGCCCGCGCGGAGCACCGTGTAGAGGAAGGGCACCAGCAGGAGGGTCGCGGGCGTCGCGAAGGCGATGCCGCCCATCACGGCGCGGGCCAGCGCCGCGTTCTGCTCGCCGCCCTCCCCCGTGCCGAGCGCCATTGGGATGAGCCCCAGGAACATGGCCGAGGCGGTCATCAGCACCGGCCGCAGCCGGGTCTCGCCCGCCGCGATGGCGGCCTCGGCGGCGCTGCACCCGGTCGCCTCCCGGTGCTCCTTGGCGAATGTGACGAGCAGGATCGAGTTCGCCGAGGCGATGCCCACCGACATGATCGCCCCGAAGATCGAGGGAATCGAGAAGGTGGTGCCGGTGACGAACAGGCCGGTGGTGATGCCGCAGAAGGCGATGGGCAGGGCGGCGATGACCACGAACGGGTCGCCCCAGCTCTGATAGTTCACCGCCATCAGCAGGTAGACGGCGATCAGCGCGATGCCGAGGCCGATGCCGAGGCGGAAGAAGGCCGAGCGCATGTTCTCGATCTGCCCGCGCACGGTGATCTTGTCCGGCGCCTGCAGGTTCTTCTGCTCCTCCTGCACGATCCGGTCGATCTCCCGGGCGACGGAGCCGAGATCCCGGTCCTGCACCGAGGCGAAGATGTCGAAGGTCGGCTGGATGTTGACGTGGTTGATCACCGTCTGCGTCGGCACCCGGCGCAGGTCCGCGACGCTGGAGAGCAGGGTCAGCACTCCCGGCCCGGCCCCCGGCGTGGCCGCGGCGCGCACGAAGAGCGGCGTGTTGCGCAGGTCGGTGAGCGACGCGTTCCGGTATTCCGGGGTCTGCACCCAGAGCTGGTACGGGATGCCGGTCTTCGGGTCTGGCCAGAAGTTCGGCGTGACCTGATAGCTCCCGGAGAGGGAGATGTTCATGTTCTGCGCCACCGATTGCTCGGTGAGCCCGAGTTCCGAGGCGAGACGCCGGTCCACATCCACGTAGAATTGCGGCACGTTGACGATCTGCTGCAGATGCACGTCCACGAGGCCCTTGGTCTCGCGCAGGCGGCGGACGATGGACTGCGCGACCTCGAGGTCCTTCTCCTTGTTGCGCCCTGAGACCTGCACGTCGATCGGCGTGATGACGCCGAAGTTCAGGATCTGGGTGATGATGTCGGCCGGCTGGAAGTAGACGATCAGATCGGGGAAGCGCCGCATCAATTCGGCGCGCAGGCGCTTCTTGTAGCCCGCCACCGACCCATGGCCTTCCTTCAGGCTGATGAGCATCTGCCCGTCGTTGTACGAGACGAAGGAGCCATCCGAGAAGGCGAAGTTGTAGTTGATCGACGGCACGCCGATATTGTCGAGGATCTGCTCCAGTTCGGCCTCGGGGATGATCTCGCGCACCACGTCCTCGACCTGCGCGAAGACCTGTTGCGTCGTCTCGATGCGCAGGCCCGCGCGGGCGCGCAGGTGCATGGTCATCTGGCTCGATTCGATTTCGGGGAAGTAATCCTGCCCCGTGAACACGAAGAGCGTGCCGCCGAGCGCCAGGACGGCGGCGGTGACCATGGCGGTCACGGCCCGGCGGCGCAGGATGGCGTGCAGCAGCCCGACATAGCTCCGGTGGAACCGGGTGAAGCGCCGCTCGAAGCCCCCGTGGAACGCCTTCGCGAACCGGAGAAACGGAGCGGTGACGGCGCCGAAGGCCCGCCCGATCCGCGTCTTGCGAGGCGCCGCCGCCGTCTCGTGGCGATCCTTGGCGTGCTTGGCCGCGTATTCCGGCGCGACGATCACGTCGATCAGCAGGGGCACCAGCGTCCGCGACAGCAGGTAGGAGGTCAGCATCGCGAAGACGACGGCGAGCGCCTGCGGCGTGAACAGGTATTTCGGCGTGTCGGTGAGGGCGAAGACGGCGGTGAAGGCGGCGCAGATCGAGAGTGTCGAGATCAAAGCCGGCTTGGCGATGCCCGCCGCGCCGTGGACGACGCTCTCCCGGAACTCCTCGCCCTCCTCGAACAGGCGGTAGGTGTTCTCGATGGCGACCGTCGCATCGTCCACGAGGATGCCCACGGCCAGGGCGAGGCCGCCGAGCGTCATCACGTTGATGGTCTCCCCGAGGGCCGCCAGCACCGCCAGGGAGGTCATGACGCAGAGCGGGATCGAGATCAGGACGACGACCGTCGAACGCCATGAGCCGAGGAACAGCAGGATCGCGAGGCCGGTGAGCGCGGCCGCGATCGCCGCCTCGTGCAACACGCCTTCGATGGCGTTCGAGACGAAGACCGACTGGTCGAACAGCAGCTTGATGTTCATGCCCTCCGGCGCGGCGGCATGGATCACCGGCATCGCCGCCTTGACGTTGTTGACCACGTTGAGCGTCGAGGCGTTGCCGTTCTTGATGACCTGCATCAGCACGGCCTGGCTGCCGTCCGCCCGCACCACGTTGATCTGCGGCGGACCGCCGTCGCGGACATAGGCCACGTCCCGCACCAGTACCGGCTGCCCGGCGACCACCTTGATCGGCGCGGTGTTGAGCGCCTCGATCGACGGCGGGGTGGCGTTGAGCTGGATCGGGTATTGCTGCTCGCCGATCTTCGAGAGGCCCGAGGGGACGGTGAGGTTCTGCGCCGTCATGGCGTTGGTGACGTCGAGCGGCGTGAGGCCCAGCGCCTGGAGGGCGTTGAGGTCGAGATCGACCATGATCTGACGCGGCGCTCCGCCGAAGGGCGCGGGCAGGGTCGATCCCGGCACCTGCGCCAGCGTCTGGCGGATGCGGTACTGCGCGTAATCGTAGATCTCGTTCAGGCTCTGGCGCGCGGAGGACAGGGCGAGCTGGATCACCGGCACCGACGAGGCGGAGTAGCGCACGATCACCGGCGGCTGGATGCCCGGCGGCATGGCGGCGCGGATCGAGTTCGTGGAGGAGACGACCTGCGCGATGGCGAGGTTGATGCTCACGCTCGGGTCGAAATAGATCCTCTGGACCGCCGTCCCCTGAAGGGTGGTCGATTCCATCCGCCGGATGTTGTTGACGTTGTTGGAGATGCCGAACTCGGCATAGGTCGTGACCCGGGTCTCCATCTCGGGCGTGGACAGGCCCGTATAGGTCCAGACCACCACGACGACGGGAATGTCGACGACCGGCAGCACGTCCTTCGGGGTCACGATGATCGCGCCGAGGCCGCCGAGCATCATGAGCACCGCCAGCACGTAGGTCGTGATGCGGAACTTCAGGGCGTAGAGGACGAGGCCCATGCGATCTCCCGGCCCTGCGAGCAACCGAGATGAGCTACCACACCCGCCCTCGTAAGCACTCGACTTCTGTCGCCGCAGCCGCCATTAAAGTTGTTTCCGCCAGAAACGCGATCGTCGTGCAAGCGCGGCGAAGCAATTCAGGGACACGCTTCGTTCGGAGATGTCCCACTGTCCTGGATTACTTCTTCCTACTCGCGAAGAGGAGGGACGCTCACCGCAGCAGCGCCGATTTATCCACTTCGAGCGCGTTGGCGATCTCATCGAGCGCCGTGTGCTCGACGTCGCTGATACCGCCCAGGTCGGCGACGTCGGCGGCGATCAGGAAGACGTCCTGACGCTGCTCGATCGGCCGTTCGGCGATGGCCGCGGCGGCGCGCAGGTTCTCGATGCGCCCGGCGCGGGTCTTGGCGCGGCTGATCGCCTCGTAGAGTTCCTGCTCCACGCGGAGCGTATCGTAGGACTTCTCGAGGATCGGGTTGGCGCGGATGCCGAGGATGGCCGCCTCGACCTCCTCCTCCGCCACGTCGCCATCGGCCACGATGACGTTGGCCGCCGACGAGACGGCCGCCTGGAGGAACAACGCGTCGCCGGCATACGACATGATCGTCCGACCGAAGCGGAGGATCGCGTCCTGGAAAATGCTCATGCCCCTCTCCCGTTTGCGCATTTCCGGCCGAGGTGGATGCCGGTCCGGCGTGAGACAATGCGGCAAGATCGATAGGAGAGGCCGTCGCGTGCGGGCGCTTGCGCGCGGACGACGACCTCCCTTCGAGTTGGCCGGGAGACGGGCACGCGAGTCAAGGTGCGGTTGCGCCTCGGCGGGAAGTGTACACGCCTCAGCAGCAGCGGAAGCCGGAGGTGTTGCCGACGCCGAAGCGGGCGTTCTCCCGGTTGCGGAAGAACTCCGTCTCGGTCATCGGCTCCCGGTCGGGATGGGTCCGGCGGATGTGCTCGGCATAGGCGCCGTAATCGCCCTGCCCCACCATCATCCGGGCGCCGTCGCAGACGCATTTCGTCAGGGTCCGCAACTGGTCCCGGAAGCTCTGCGCGCTCGCCATCGGCTCACTCCGCGGGGATCATCTTGGGATCGGTCTCGAGCGCGGTCCAGCGGTCGGCTCGCAGGGCCTTCACGCAGGCCAGGACGCCGAACACCGCGATCGCGACGACGAGGGCGATGAACAGGCAGGCGAGCACCGCGTCGATCCGGTCGTTGAGGATGATCTGGCTCATCTGCTCGGGCGTCTTGGCCGGGGGGAGGAGCTTCCCCTCGGCGGCGGCGGCGCCGTAGCGGTTGGCGTGGGCGAGGAAGCCGATCTTCGGGTCGGCGGAGAAGATCTTCTGGTAGCCCGCCGTCAGCGTGCAGATGCACAGCCACGCCGTAGGGATGATGGTGACGAAGGCGTATTTCTCGCGCTTCATCTTGAAGATCACGACGGTGCACAAGGTCAGTGCCACCGCCGCGAGCATCTGGTTCGAGATGCCGAAGAGCGGCCACAGGGTGTTGATGCCCCCGAGCGGATCGGTGACGCCCTGGTAGAGGAAGTAGCCCCAGGCCCCCACCGAGATACCGGTGGCCACGATGCTCGGGCCCCAGGCGTCGGTCTTCTTGAAGGCCGGCGCCACGAGCCCCACGAGGTCCTGCACCATGAAACGGCAGGCCCGCGTGCCCGCATCCACCGCCGTGAGGATGAACAATGCCTCGAACAGGATGGCGAAGTGGTACCAGAAGGCCATCATCGCCTTGCCGCCGATGGCCGAGGAGATGATGTGCGCCATGCCGACGGCGAGCGTCGGCGCGCCGCCGGCGCGGGAGATGATGGTGTGCTCGCCGACATCCGCGGCGGTCTGGGTGATGACCTCCGGCGTCGTCGCGAAGCCGAGCTTCGTCACGGCCGCGGCGGCGGTCTCCGGCGTGGTGCCGAGCAGCGCGGCGGGCGAGTTCATGGTGAAGTACACGCCCGGATCGATCACGCAGGCCGAGACCAGCGCCATGATCGCCACGAAGGACTCCATCAGCATCGCGCCGTAGCCGACGAAGCGCGCGTCGAGCTCGTTGGCGATGAGCTTCGGCGTGGTGCCCGAGGAGATCAGCGAGTGGAAACCCGAGACCGAGCCGCAGGCGATGGTGATGAACAGGAACGGGAACAGGCTGCCCGCCCAGACCGGGCCGGTGCCGTCCACGAACTTGGTCATCGCCGGCATCTGCAGGTTCGGCGCCACGAAGGCGATGCCGAGCGCGAGGCCGACGATGGTGCCGATCTTGAGGAAGGTCGAGAGGTAGTCGCGTGGCGCGAGCAGCAGCCACACCGGCAGCACCGAGGCGACGAAGCCGTAGCCGATCAGCATCCAGCAGAGTTGCGTGGCGGTGAAGGTGAAGGCCGGGCCCCAGACCGGGCTCGACGCCACTTGGCCGCCGCCGACGATGGCCGCAATCAACAGGACGAAGCCGAGGATCGAGACCTCGCCGATCTTCCCCGGCCGGATGTAGCGGGTGTACAGGCCCATGAAGATGGCGATCGGGATCGTCGACATCACCGTGAAGGTGCCCCACGGGCTCTCGGCGAGCGCCTTGACGACGATCAGCGCCAGCACCGCCAGCAGGATGATCATGATGAGGAAGGTGCCGAACAGGGCGATGACGCCCGGCACCGGGCCGAGCTCCGAGCGGATGAGTTCGCCGAGCGAGCGCCCGTCGCGCCGCATCGAGACGAACAGCACCACGAAGTCCTGCACCGCACCGGCCAGCACCACGCCCGCCAGGATCCACAACATGCCGGGCAGGTAGCCCATCTGCGCCGCCAGCACCGGGCCGACGAGGGGACCCGCCCCCGCGATGGCCGCGAAGTGGTGGCCGAACAGCACGCTCTTGTTGGTGGGGACGTAATCGAGGCCGTCGTTGTGGCGCAGCGCCGGGGTGGCGCGCTTCGCATCGAGCTTCATCACCTTGTCGGCAATGAACTTCGAGTAATACCGGTAGGCGATGAGGTAGACGCAGACCGCCGCGACGACGATCCAGAGGGCGTTGACGGCCTCGCCGCGCTCGATCGCGACGATGGAGAGGGCGGCGGCGCCGAGCGCCCCGACGAGGGCCCAGGGCCCGTGCTTCTGGATGGCGCTCATTCCGGAGCCTCCCCGACCCACGTGTCTGCCGACCCTCACGGGGCCTGTCATCTGGCCGCCTTGTGCCGCAAATTTTTCACCGTGCAAAGATTTCCCGACGGGCCCTCCGGGACATTCCCGGTGGCCTTGTCTGTCAGCGGGCGGGGCGCCCGCCGCCGCCTTTGAATTTTGCATCCGGGGCGGCGCGGCGCGGTATCGCCGGGGCGGGCTTGCGCTATAGGTCCGCCATCAGCCGCCGACCGGCGGTCGAGGGATCGCGGGCCGCATGGACGGACCCTGCGGCGTTCGGGTGGAGACGGATGATGGCGAAGGTCGCTTTCCTGGGACTCGGCGTGATGGGCGGCCCGATGGCCGGGCACTTGGCCAAGAAGGGCCACGACGTCACGGTCTACAACCGCACCGGCGCCAAGGCCGAAGCCTGGGTGAAGGCGAATGGTGGCGCCCACGCGGCGACGCCGCGCGAGGCCGTGAAGGGCGCGACGATCGTCTTCGCCTGCGTCGGCAACGACGACGACCTGCGCAGCGTGGTGCTGGGGGACGACGGAGCCCTCGCCGGCATGGAGAAGGGCGCCGTGTTCGTCGATCACACCACCGCCTCGGCGGAGGTGGCGCGCGAATTGTCCGAGGCCGCGGCGGCGAAGGGCCTCGGCTTCATCGACGCGCCGGTCTCCGGCGGCCAGGCGGGCGCCGAGAACGGCGTCCTCACCGTGATGTGCGGGGGCGAGGCCGAGACCTACGCGAAGGTCGAGGAGGCCATCAAGAGCTTCGCCCGCGCCTGCCGCCTGATGGGTCCGGCGGGCTCCGGCCAGCTCACCAAGATGGTGAACCAGATCTGCATCGCCGGGCTGGTGCAGGGGCTCTCCGAGGGCGTCCACTTCGCCAAGCGCGCCGGCCTCGACGTCGAGGCGGTGCTCGACGTGATCTCCAAGGGTGCCGCCGGCTCCTGGCAGATGGAGAACCGCGGCAAGACCATGAACGAGGGCCGGTTCGACTTCGGCTTCGCCGTCGATTGGATGCGCAAGGACCTCGGCATCCTCCTCGACGAGGCCCGCCGCAACGGCGCCAAGCTGCCCGTCTCGGCGCTCGTCGACCAGTTCTACGCGGAGGTCCAGGCGATGGGCGGCAACCGCTGGGACACGTCGAGCCTGGTCGCGCGCTTGGAGCGCTGAACACGTCGTCGGGCCTGATCGACGGGCCGCCTTCTCCTGCCCCGCCCCCTCATCCCGAGGCGAGGAGAAGGTGCCCGAAGGAGGGTTCCCGGAGGCTCCACGATCCCCGGAGATCTCCTCCGGGGCTTCCGCTGTGCTCCGGCACCTCGGTGTCCGGTCGGAAAGGTCGTCGCGCCCTCCGTCATTGCGAGTGCAGCGAAGCCATCCGGGGATGCGACACGGTCGTAGACGGCCCGTTGCCCTGGATTGCTTTGCTTCGCTCGCAAGGACGCGGAGGGCGTTATGGGCCACCGGGACCTTTCCGGCCTGACCCTCGAAACGAAAGCCAGTGGCAGGTTTCCGGTCACAGCCCGAAAAGTGGCGTCGATCAGCTGTCGCTGCCGAGGCCCAACCCATGGATCAGGTCCGTGAGCGGGCTCGGGCGCCGCTCCTGGGCCTGCGCCACGGGGGCCGTTGCCGACGTCGCGGGCGTGGGGCGGGCGAGCGCCGCGTCGCGCTGGTGCGCTTGGCGTTGTGCCACCCGGTGGCGGCGGGCCGATGAGACCTTGCGCCGGGACTTGGCCGGCTTGGCCTCGACGGCCTTCTCCGGCGATTGCGCCGTGCCGGAGGTCCAGGCCACCGGGAGGGTGTCTCGCGCCTCGATCACGGGCTTCGTCTCCGGGAGGGTCGTGGACGCCTCCGCGGCAGCCGGGGGATCGACCCAGGCGCTCGCTTGCTGAACCACCGTCGCAGCCGGCCGCGACGGGTACGTCGTGCGCTCGAAGTTGCCCGGATGCAGGATATGCGCTGCGGCGACGAGGCCGAAAGCTGCAATCGCTGTCGTGGCGATGGTGGACTTGAAGTGTTCCATAGCCGCAAAACGTGCGGCCAAGCTTTCGGTTCCGCTGAAGCCGGACGACGACTTACATCCCCGTAGGCGGAGGGCGCCGCCCTCCGCCGAAACGAGGTTGCTACTTCATCACCACCACCTGCGCATCGCCGTGGCGGCGCTGCACGCTCACGGTCACATCGCCGTCGTAGCACTGGAAACGCAGGTCGAGGCGCGAGTCCCTGAGCTTGACGTTGTAGAGCGTCACGCCGTCGAGGAAGTCCGGCAGGATCGGGTTCTTGAGGAGAACCCGGTTCTGGTCGTGGTCGAGTTCCAGGCCGAGGCAGGCGGCGAGGAAGGCGAAGGGGGCCGCAGCCGCCCAGGCCTGCGGGCTGCAGGCCACCGGGTAAGAGACAGGCCCGCGCTGCCGCCGCCGCATGAAGCCGCAGAACAGCTCCGGCAGGCGCTTCTGGTCCTGGTAGAGGGAGGTGTCGAACATGCCCTGGAAGATCCGCGCCGCCCCGGCCTTCAGGTCGTAGCGGGCCAGCCCCATGGCCACGATGGCGTTGTCGTGCGGCCAGATCGAGCCGTTGTGATACGACATCGGATTGTAGCGCGCCTCGCCCTTGGCGATGGTGCGCACGCCCCAGCCGTTGAACCCGTCGTTGCCGAGCAGGGTCTCGGCGACCCGCGCCGCCCGCTCCGGCTTGGCGATGCCGGTGAACAGGGCATGGCCGGCATTGGACGAGCGCACGGCGCATTGCTTCTTGGCGCCGTCGAGGGCCAGCGCGTAGGTGCCGATCTCCTCGTTCCAGAACGCCTCGTCGAACCGCTCGCGCAGGTCGTTCGCCGCCTGGGAGAGACGCTCGGCCATGGCGTCGTGGCCCAGCAGGCCCGCGAGGCGCGCCATGCCGTGCTTGGCGGCATAGACGTAGCCCTGCACCTCGCAGAGCGCGATCGGCCCCTTCGCGAGGTGTCCGTCCGTGTGGAAGATCGAATCGTGGCTGTCCTTCCAGCCCTGGTTCTCCAGGCCCTTCTCGGTGTCGCGGGCATATTCGACGAAGCCGTCGCCATCCCGGTCGCCGTACTTGTCCATCCACTCGAGGGCGAGTTCGAGGGCTGGCCAGATGTCCTTGACCGTCTGGAGATCGCCGGAGACGAGATAGTATTCGTAGGCCAGCATCACGAAGAGCGGCGTGCCGTCGATCGTCCCGTAATAGTGGCGGAACGGCACCTCGCCGAGCATGGCCATCTCGCCGCGCCGGGTCTCGTGCAACACCTTACCGGGCTGGGCATCGGCGGCGGGATCGACGGTTTTGGCTTGCGTCGAGGCGAGGTAGCGCAGGACGCCCCGGGCGAATTTCGGATCGATCCAGAGGGCCATCATCGCGGTGATGATGCCGTCCCGCCCGAACACCGTGGAATACCAGGGGATTCCGGCGAAGGGGTAGATGCCCTCGGGCGTGCGGCTCGCCAGCATGTAGAGGTCGGCCGTGGCCCGGCACAGGCCCTCGTTGAACTGGTCGTTCGAGGAGATGATCGTGGTGATGCCCGCCGTGAGCGTACGCAGGTCGCGCCGGGAATCACGATAGGCGCGGGCGAAAATGGTGCCCTCGCCGAGCCCCTTGGGATGGCGGGGCGAGCCCCCGCCGTTGGCGACCTGGGTCAGGCGCGCCGCCGCATCCTCGCCGGTCATGGCCTCGGACGGGGGCTTGGTGAAAGCCCGGTGTGATTCGAACACGACGCGGATGAAGATCGAGGTCTGCGCGCCGGGCGACAGGGAGACTTCGAACTCCGCCTTGCCGGGCTCGAGCGAGAGGGGCTTCGGCCCGAAATGCAGGCTCGTGGTGCGCACCACATCGTCGAGGCCGACGTAGCGGAACTGTACCTCGGTGGGGCTCGCCAGCTGCACCCCGCGCTTGCCGCGCTCCTTGCGGTCCGTGCCGCGCACCTCGAACAGGTCGCGGTAGTCGGCGTCGAAGGCGATGCTCACGCGCAGGCGCCGGTGCTTGGTATCGTAGGAGCGCAGGCCGATCCGGTCGTAGCAGGCGCCCCGGAACAGGAACTTCGTGCGCTCGATCGCCACCGTCTCGCGGGGGATCGAGGTCTCGTCATGGGCGTCGAGGCGGATGTCCGGCGTCGTCATGTCGACGCTCAGCGCCCCGTTGTCGTCCTGCATGACGGAGGACAGCATCAGGGGGCGCTGGCCCTCGATCTTCACTTCGAGCCGCGACAGGTAGCGGGTGTCCTGGAAATACAGGCCCTCCGGCCCCGGCAGGACGCCGATGTCGCCGTAGGAATCGAGCACGCCGAAGGCCTCGCCGAACTTCAGGGAGCGGAGCGGCCGCTCGACCAGGGAGGTCTGCGCTTCGATGTGATAGGTCGGCAAAACCTCGTCCGCGTCCTGGAATCCCACACCGAGGACGGAGGACGAGGCTTCCATCGCCGTGTTCTCGGCGGTGTTCGTCGCGAGGTCAGTCTTTGCCGCCATGCGGGCATCTCCGGGTGCGTGTCGGGACGAATCGAGAGGGCCGCCGCATCGTGTAGGATGCGGCGGCCCTGTCAAAACCAGTCGGATGAGTCGCTTTCGCGACGCTAGGCCGGGCGGCGGGTGCTTCGCAAGCCCGGTGCCGCCCCTAAAAGCGCGCGGCTCAGGCGGGCATCGCCGCCGCCGGCATGGCCGGGCGGGACGAGCCGTTGATGTCCACGGCGTGCGGCTTGAAGCTCGCCTTCGGCAGGCGGATCACGTCGGCCGAACGGGAGAGGAGCGCCTCGTAGACCGCGACGTACTTCTTCACCATGCATTCGGCGGTGAAGCGGGTCTCGAAGTGGCCGCGCACCCCGGCCCGGCTCATGGCCTTCACCTTGTGAACGGCCGCCACGGCGTCGTCCATGCTGTTGCACAGGACGCCCGACACGCCGTCGGCGATGACTTCCGGCACCGAGCCGTTGCGGAAGGCGATCACCGGCGTGCCGGCCGACATCGCCTCGATCATGACGAGGCCGAAGGGCTCCGGCCAATCGATCGGGAAGGCGAGCGCGATGGCGTTGCCGAGGAAGTCCTTCTTCTGCTCCTCGTTGATCTCCCCGATGTACTCCACCAGCGGGTGATGGGTCATGGGCTCGATCACCTCGTCCCAGTAATCCTGGTCGGCCTTATCGACCTTGGCGGCGATCTTAAGGGGCGTGCCGGAGCGAATCGCCATCTCGATGGCCCGGTCGGGGCGCTTCTCGGGAGAGATGCGGCCGAGGAAGGCGAGGTAGCCGCCCTTCGCCTCGGGGTAGTACGGGCAGTTCTGGGCCGGCAGGCCGTGATGGATCGTCGACGCCCAGTTGACGTTCGGCGGCATCGGCAGCCGCTGGTTGTCGGAGATCGACACCAGGGGCATCCCGGTGAAGGTGCGGTAGACCGGCATGAAGTCCGGCACGTCGAGGCGGCCGTGCATCGTGGTGACGCACTTGTGATTCATGTCCTCGAACATCGGATACTGAAGCAGATCGATGTGGAAATGAAGAATATCGAACTCGCTGGCCCGGCGATGCACATGGTGCAGCATGGCGAGATGGCTCGCGGTGTGGTCGCGGTAGCCGAGCAAACGCAGGCCTTCGGGCGTGCAGGCCGCGAGCTTCGCCGAAGTCTCCGAATCGCCGCTGGCGAACAAGGTCACGTCATGGCCCTGGCGCACGAGTTCTTCCGTGATCCAGCTGACGACGCGCTCTGTACCGCCGTAGAACTTCGGGGGGACCGCCTCCGAAAGCGGAGCAATCTGGGCAATGCGCACGAAGTGTCTCCTTGGTGACCGACTTTACGCGGTGAGTAGACCGCGCGGCCTGAGCGGGACATGAATGAAACCGACAGCCAAGGTTATCGTTCCGGACGGGGCTCCGACACCGGGTTGCGGTGCGAGAAGCAGTTCCATCCCCGGTATCCTTCCAATGCAGCGCACAATGACACCGGGCACGCGGCGGTCGCGCCAAGCGCGCTGCGTGCTCCATCGATCCGCGTTATCAATGCGGTGTCGCGGAAAACGTTGCCGTCGGGGAATGTTTCTGGCATAAGCCCGGCCGCGTCGAACCGCCCGGCCGATCAAGGGCTGCCGTGGCGGTTCATGCTGCTCCAGAAGCATCATCGCGCAAACCCACCCGGTCCTCGCGGGCCGAGCAGGCGTTTCGCGCACCACGGAGAGCCAAATGCCCAAGCTGAAGACCAAATCGGGCGCGAAGAAGCGCTTCAAGATCACCGGCACCGGCAAGGTGATGTACGCCCAGGCCGGCAAGCGCCACGGGATGATCAAGCGGACGACGAAGCAGATCCGCAACCTGCGCGGCACGACGACCCTGTTCGAGGGCGATGCCGCCAACGTGAAGAAGTATTTCCTGCCGAACGCACGGTAATCCTTCTCACCAGCCGATACTGACTTCAGTCGAATCCAGGAGATAACCGATGGCCCGCGTCAAACGCGGCGTGACCTCTCACGCCAAGCACAAGAAGGTTCTGAAGGCCGCCAAGGGCTACTACGGCCGCCGCAAGAATACGATCCGCATCGCCAAGCAGGCGGTCGAGAAGGGCATGCAGTATGCCTACCGCGACCGCAAGAATAAGAAGCGCACGTTCCGCGCCCTGTGGATCCAGCGCCTGAACGCGGCGGTCCGCGAGCATGGCCTGACCTATTCGCGCTTCATCAACGGCCTCTCGACCGCCGGCATCGTGGTGGACCGCAAGGCCCTCTCCGAGCTCGCGATCCACGAGCCGGCCGCCTTCGCCGCCGTGGTCGAGAAGGCCAAGGCCGCGATCCCGGCCCAGCCGGAGAAGAAGGCCGCCTGAGGCGACCTTTCTCCCCGTAGGTGACGGAAGGCGCGGTACCGGACGGTGCCGCGCCTTCGTCGTTTCAGGCGCTCCGCCGAAAATCCGTCCGCGCGACTTGCATGAATGCCAAGGGCGCGCAAAAGCACACCCGTCGGCGGCGAAGGCCCGCGCGATCCGAATGAAGCGATGACCGATCTCGACAGCCTCGAACGCGATCTCCTGGCCCAGGTGTCCGCCGCCCCCGACGAGGGCGCCCTCGACGCCGTCCGCGTGGCGGCGCTGGGCAAGAAGGGCAGCGTCTCCGAACTCCTGAAGACGTTGGGCGCCATGACGCCGGACGAGCGCAAGGTGCGCGGCCCCCTCATCAACGGCCTGCGCGACCGGGTGCAGACGGCGCTCAGCGCCCGCAAGAGCGACCTCGCGGAGGCCGCGCTCGAAGCCCGCCTCGCCTCGGAACGGGTGGACGTCACCCTGCCGGGGCGCGACGCGCCGGAGGCGAGGGGGCGCATCCACCCGATCAGCCAAGTGATCGACGAGGTCACCGCGATCTTCGCCGACATGGGCTTCGCGGTGGCCGAGGGGCCGGACATCGAGACGGACGAGCTGAACTTCACCGCCCTCAACTTCCCGCCGGGCCACCCGGCGCGGGAGATGCACGACACGTTCTTTCTGGCCCCCGACCAGGACGGCAAGCGCAAGGTGCTCCGCACCCATACCTCGCCGGTCCAGATCCGCACCATGCGGAGCCAGCAGCCGCCGATCCGCGTGATCATCCCCGGCCGCACCTACCGGCACGATTCCGACCAGACCCACACGCCGATGTTCCATCAGGTTGAAGGGCTGGTGATCGACACGGCGGCCAACATCGCCAACCTGAAATGGGTGCTCGAGGAGTTCTGCAAGGCGTTCTTCGAGGTCGATCAGGTGAAGATGCGCTTCCGGCCGTCGTTCTTCCCCTTCACCGAGCCCTCGGCGGAGGTGGACATCCAGTGCTCGCGCAAGGGCGGCGAGATCCGCTTCGGCGAGGGGACCGACTGGCTGGAGATCCTCGGCTGCGGGATGGTCCACCCGAACGTGCTGAGGAATTGCGGCCTCGATCCGGACGCCGTCCAGGGCTTCGCCTTCGGCGTGGGGCTCGATCGCATCGCCATGCTGAAATACGGGATGCCCGACCTGCGCCCGTTCTTCGAGGCCGATGTCCGCTGGCTCGACCATTACGGCTTCCGGCCCCTCGACGTGCCGAGCCTCGTGGGCGGGCTGACGGGCTAGAGCCCGCGCCGCGCCCTCGACCGTTCCTCTTCCCGAGCCGAAACCGATGAAATTCACCCTCTCCTGGCTCAAGGACTACCTCGACACCGAGGCGTCCCTGGACACGGTCGCCGAAACCCTGACCCGCATCGGCCTCGAGGTCGAAGGGATCGAGGACAAGGCGGCGACGCTGAAGCCCTACGTCGTCGCCCACGTGCTGTCCGCCGAGCAGCACCCGAACGCCGACCGGCTGCGGGTCTGCTCCGTGGACACGGGCGAAGGTGCGCCCGTGCAGGTGGTGTGCGGCGCGCCGAACGCCCGGGCCGGGATGCGCACGGTGTTCGCCCCGCCGGGCACCTACGTGCCGGGCAAGAACATCACCCTGTCGGTGGGCACCATCCGCGGGGTCGAGAGCCGGGGGATGCTGTGCTCGGCGGCCGAACTGGGGCTGGGCGAGGATCACGACGGCATCATCGACCTGACGACCGATGCCCCGGCGGGCACGCCCTACGCCGCCTTCGCCGGGCTGGACGATCCGGTCATCGAGATCAACCTCACCCCGAACAGGCCGGATTGCACCTCGGTCCACGGCATCGCCCGCGACCTCGCGGCCGCCGGGCTCGGAACCCTCAAGTCGGCAGCCCAGCCGGCCGTGCGCGGCGAGGGGCCCTGCCCCGTCGGGGTGGACCTCGCCTTCGAGCCCGCCGACAGCGGCCTCTGCCCGCTCTTCGCCCTGCGCCTCGTGCGCGGCGTGACGAACGGCCCGTCGCCCGAGTGGATGCAGGCCCGCCTGCGGGCCATCGGCCTTCGTCCGATCAACGCGTTGGTGGACATCACCAACTACGTCACCTTCGACCGAGGCCGCCCGCTCCACGTCTTCGACGCGGGGAAGGTGAAGGGAGGCCTCACCGTCCGCCGGGCCAAGCCGGGCGAGACCCTGCTCGCCCTCGACGGCAAGACCCATACGCTGACCGACGACACCGTCGTGATCGCGGACGAGAATGGCGTCGAGTCCATCGCCGGCATCATGGGCGGCGAAGCCTCCGGCTGCGACGGGGCCACCACGGACGTGCTGATCGAATCCGCCCTGTGGGATCCCGCCAACATCGCCCAGAGCGGGCGGCGGCTGGGGATCGTGACGGATGCCCGCTACCGCTTCGAGCGCGGCGTCGATCCGCTCTTCACCCTGCCGGGCCTCGATCTCGCCACGCGCCTCGTCCTCGACCTGTGCGGAGGCACGGCGAGCGAGGCGACGGTCGTCGGCGAACCGCCGGAGACCGAGCGCATCGTCGAATTCCCGTGGAGCGAGGTTCGCCGCCTCGCCGGGATCGAGGTGCCCCGCGCCGAGATGAAGGTCACGCTGGAATCCCTCGGCTTCCACGTCTCCGGCACCGGCGACCGGGTGAAGGTGCTCACCCCCTCCTGGCGCCCGGATATCGAGGGCAAGGCCGATCTCGTGGAGGAAGTGATCCGCATCGCCGGGCTCGACCGGATCGATCCGAAGCCCCTCCCCCGCCCGGCCGGGATCGCCCGTCCGCTTCTCACGCCGATGCAGCGGCGCACGCGCCTCGCCAAGCGGGCGCTGGCGAGTCGCGGCCTGATGGAGGCGGTGACGTGGTCGTTCATCCCCCACGGCGACGCGACGTTGTTCGGCGGCGGCGGGGCGACGGTGAAGCTCGCCAACCCCATTGCCTCCGACCTCTCGGACATGCGCCCGAGCCTCGTGCCGGGCCTGCTGCGGGCCGCCCAGCGCAACGCCGACCGGGCCTACCCGGACGCCGCCCTGTTCGAGGTCGGCCAGTGCTTCGCGGACGATCAGCCCGAGGGGCAGACCATCCGCGCCGCCGCCGTCCGGCGCAGCACCGCCACCCTCCTCGGCGCCGGGCGCCATTGGGACGGCGCCGCGCGTACCGTCGATGCCTTCGACGCCAAGGCGGACGCCCTCGCGCTGCTCGCCAGCCTCGGCATCCCCCTGGGCGGCCTCCAGGTCGCGGCGGGGGGGCCGGCGTGGCTGCATCCCGGCCGCTCGGGCACCCTCCGCTTCGGGCCGAAGACCGAGATCGGCTGGTTCGGCGAGGTCCATCCCCGCACGATGCAGGCCCTCGACCTGAAGGGCACCCTGGTCGCCTTCGAGATCGTCCTCGATGCGCTACCGCTGCCCAAGCACAAGCCGACCAAGGCGAAGCCGGCGCTGGCCCTCTCCGAGTTCCAGCCGCTCACCCGCGACTTCGCCTTCGTGGTCGGCCGCGACGTCCCGGCCGCCGACGTGGTGAAGGCCGCCCAGGGTGCCGAGCGCAAGCTGATCGCCGGCGTCGAAGTCTTCGACCTCTACGAAGGGCCGGGCGTGGCCGAGGGCGCGAAGTCCATCGCCATCGCGGTGCGGCTGCAGCCCACGGACAAGACCCTGACCGACGCGGAGATCGAGGCGGTGAGCGCCAGGATCGTCGCGGAGGTGTCCCGCAAGACGGGGGCGACCCTGCGGGGCTGAGACCGGCATGGATCCCATCGCGCTGCTCATCGAGGATCTCGCCGCGGCGGTGCATCTGCCCGCCGCAGCCCTGCGCAAGGCGCTGGAGCATCCGGATGCCATCGCCGACGCCACGCTGCCGGTGCTCGACAAGGCGGCGGGCGGCGCGGACCTTTCCGAGGCGGAGGCGAACCTCCTGTTCTGGGGCCTGCACGTCATGGCCCACGCCCGGGATGCCCGCGCCTACCCCCCGCTGCTCTCCCTGCTGCGGCAGGACCTGGACGTGGTGGACGGCGCCCTCGGCGACGCCGTGACCTCGACGCTGCCGCGCATCCTGGCGAGCGTCTACGACGGCGAAACGGACCCGCTCTTTCGCCTGATCCTCGACAGCAGCCTCGAGGACGCGATCCGTCAGGCGGCTCTGTCGGCGGCGGCTTTCCTGTGCCTCGACGGACGGATCCCGCGCGACGACCTGCACCGTGTGCTGGTGCGCTTCGACGACGCCAAGGCGGCCGTCGAGAAGGACCTCGGCTGGAGCGCGTGGGAAGAGGCCATCGCCATGCTCGGCTTCCGCGACCTCGCCCCACGGGTAGAGGCCGCGTGGCAGGATGGCCGGATGGACCCGGACTACAGCGATCCGCAATGGTTCAAGGACGCCCTCCGGGAGGCCGAGCGGCACCCCGACGATCCGGAACGCTTGCCCGACGATTACGGCTATCTCGACGACCCCGTCGGCGACCTCGATTGGACACGCGAGGGGTTCGGCGAGCCGCAGCGCAACCCGTTCAAGGACGTGGGGCGCAACGATCCCTGCCCGTGCGGCTCAGGCAAGAAGTTCAAGAAGTGCTGCCTGAATAAGGTGGAGGCCGAGGCGCCCTGGATGCCGCCGGTCTCTTAGGCCACCTCGTACGCAAGGCGGGACCGTATGCCGACCCACACCGCGGGGCCCGCCCCTCCCCCTCACGGTGTGAGCCTGCGCGAGGCCACCGGCGTCTGGGCGCGGATCGCCGCCCTCTCCTTCGGCGGCCCCGCCGGGCAGATCGCGGTGATGCACCGGATCGTCGTGGAGGAACGTCGCTGGGTCGATGAGGTCCGCTTCCTGCACGCTCTCAACGTCTGCATGCTGCTCCCCGGACCGGAGGCGCAGCAGCTCGCCACCTATCTCGGCTGGCTGATGCATCGGGCGCCCGGCGGAGTGATCGCCGGGGTGCTGTTCGTTCTGCCCGGCGCCGTCTCGATCATGGCGCTGTCCATCGTCTACGCGCTCTACGGCCAAGTGCCGGCCATCGGCGCCGTGTTCTTCGGCCTCAAGGCCGCGGTGCTGGCCGTCGTGCTGCAGGCGGTGGTGCGTGTGGGGCGGCGCGCCCTGCGCACCCGCGCGCAGTGGACGCTAGCCGCCCTCGCCTTCCTCGGCATCTTCGTGTTCGGCCTGCCCTTCCCGGCGATCGTACTTGGGGCGGGCCTCGCGGGGTTCGTCGCGGCCCGCGCCGGCTCGACGGCCTTCGGCGGCGGGCCGCACGGGGGCGGGGCCGAGGCGGGGAGCAGCCTCCTCGGCGACGGCCTCCCCGCCCATGCGCGGGACCGGCGGGGCGCCCTCTGGCTGGCCCTGGTCTGCCTCGCGCTCTGGCTCGTGCCGGTAGTTGCGATCCTGCTGACCCTCGGGTCCGCCGACGTGTTCTCGCGGATCGCCACCTTCTTCTCTACGATGGCGGTGGTGACCTTCGGCGGCGCCTATGCGGCCCTCGCCTACGTGGCGCAGCAGGCGGTGGAGAACTTCCACTGGTTGAGCGCCCGGGAGATGCTCGACGGGCTCGGCCTCGCGGAGACGACGCCGGGGCCGCTGATCATGGTGATGCAGTTCGTGGCCTTCCTCGGGGCCTACCGGAACCCCGGCGACCTCACGCCCTTGGTCTCCGGCATCCTCGGAGGCCTGCTGGCGACCTGGGTGACGTTCGTCCCCTGCTTCCTGTTCGTGTTCCTGGCGGCGCCCTTCGCCGAGTCCCTACGCGGCAACCGGGTCGTGGCGGGGGCGCTGGGAGCCGTGACGGCGGCGGTGGTGGGGGTGATCCTCAACCTTGCGGTCTGGTTCTTCCTCCACACGATCTTCCGGGAGGTGGTACCGCTGCGCGGCCTCGGGCTCGCCGTGGATGTGCCGGTTCCGGCGAGCCTCGATCCGGCGGCGCTCGTCCTGTCGCTCGCCGCTGTGATCGCGACTCTCCGCTTTGGCGCCGGGATGGTGACGGTCCTGGCGGGATGCGCGGCGGCGGGCATCGCCCTGCATCTCGCGGGTTACACGACGGGATAGGACCGCGGGTCGTTGCCGGTCTGCCGTCATTGCGAGCGGAACGACGCATCCAGGGCAGCGGGACGCCACCGAGCGAGCGCATCCCTGGAGTGCTTCGCTCCGCTCGCAAAGACAGCCAGGGAGACGTCGGGCCCGGCGCTAGAGCGTTTTCGGGGAAACCCGGATCATACGCCGGAACCGTCTTTGCGAGCGTCAGCGAAGCAATCCAGGGCGGCGGGACCTGACCGGACGTGGTGGATCGCTGGATTGCTTCGCTTCGCTCGCAAAGACGGTCAAGCAGGCGATCCGGATCAAACCGAAAACGCTCTAGTTCCGCCGCAGCAGCCGTTCGAAGTAGTCCAGCTCCTCCTGAGGCCGGGTCGGGTCGCCGAGCTTGCGGCGCAGCTCCTCCATGATCCGGCGGGCGCGCTGCACGGCCGATTCGTCGGCGGTGGGGACGCGGACGCGGCCGTCGCTCATCTCGCGCCCGCGGGTCGGGCGGCCGAGGGGGTCGTTGTCGCGGGCGCCGGCCTGCCCTTCCTGGCCGGGCTGCTGGCCCTCGCCCTGCTGGCCCTCGCCCTGGGCCTGGGCCATGTCCTGCATCTGTTGCGCCATGCCTTCGGCGCCCTTCTTGAGACCGTCGAGGGCGCGGCCCTGGGCATCGGCGGCGTCGCCGTCCCGGCCCTGCTTCAGGGCCTCCTCGGCCTCGCGCATGGCATCCTCGGCATCGGCGAGGCCCTGCTCGCCGCGCATCCCGTTCTCCTTCATGCGCTGCTCCAGATCCTGGAGCCGCTCTCGCAGCGCCTGCTGGCGCTCCCCGGTGCTGCCCTGTTGATCGCCCTGGCCCTGCTGCCCCTTCTTCTGACCCTGCTGGCCCTGCTGACCGGGGGAGTTTTGCTGGCCCTGCTGCTGCTGCTGGCCGCGCTGTCCCTGCTGGGGCTGGCCCCGGTTCTGCTGGCGCTGGCCCTGCTGTTGTTGCTGGCCGTCGCGGAAGGTCTCGTCGCGCAGCTCCTGCTGGTCGCGGGTCATCTTGTCGAGGTCGCGCATCTGCTGTTGCATCTGGCGGGCGGACTCGTTGCCCTTCTGGCCCTTCTGCGCCGTCTGCAGGTTCTCGAGGATGTTGCGCAGCTGCTCCATCAAGCGCTGGGCCTCGGCAGTGTCGCCGCGCTTCATCGCCTCTTCCATCTGCTGGATCATCTTGTTCAGATCGTCCGACGTGACGGTCTTCGAATTCTGCTGATCGCCCTTCTGGCTCTGCTGCTGGTTGGGCTCTTTGCCCTGCTTCTGGGCCATCTCGTTCAGGAACTTGTCGAGGGCCTGCTTCAGGTCCTGCGTCAGCCGCTTGATCTCCTCGTCGGGGGCGTTCCGGTCGATCGCCTCCTTCAGGCGGTCCTGTGCTTGGCGCAGCTGCTTCTCGGCATCCGAAAGGTCGCCGTCCTCGATCTTCAGGGCCATCTCCCAGAGGAGGTCGGCCACTTCCGTGAGATCGGCGTCGGAGGAAGCCTGCCGCAGGCGGTTCGCCGCCGTGCGCAGGCCGAGGAACACCGAAGCCTGGGGCGTGAACAGTTCCGGCGCCACGAGCAGCCCGTCGAGGCTCGCCTGGACGCGGCTGCGGCCGCGGTCGGGCTCCGTGACGAGGCGGCGGCGCTCCTCGGCAAGCGAGCGGGCGAGCGGATCGCGGAAGCGCCGCCCCGGCAGAGTCATCTCGGCGGCGGGGGTCCTGCCCTCCTGGCCCGCCTCGTCCTTCACGAGGATGTGGAAGCGCACGGTGGCGCCCGCCCACGGGTTGTCGGTGAGATCGACCAGCGACTTGATGTCCGCCTGACCGCTCGGATCGGAGGGCAGCGCCAGGGCGATCCTGGGCGGCGGCACGAGGCTGCGCCCGGCCGTCGCCGGCTCGACGATGCCCTCGGCGGAGGCGATGCCGTAGTCGTCGCTCGCCCGGTAGGTCAGGGTGAAGGTCCCCCGGCCGTTCACCTCCGGGCCGCCCACGAGGCTCACCTCCGGCGGGCGATCGGGGATCGCCTCGAGGGTGAGGTGCTGGCGCCCGGCGGGCGTGGCGAGGGTGAGGTCGGTGGAGCCGGTGAGGCGGAAGCGCTCCTCCCGCAGGTCGGGCCGGGGCGGCTGGCCCGGCACGGGGACGAGGCCCGGCCCCGGCGTGAGGCGCGCCTGCGTCTCCTGGTCGGCCCCGGCGATGCGGATGATGAGCTGCGAGTTGACCGGCGCCCGCAGCCGCTGGTCCCCCGCGCCGATGGTGAGGAGGAGCGGCGGCATCCGCGTGTAGACCGGCGGATCGATCCAACCGTCGATGCGGAAATTCGGGCCGGGGGGCTGGGGCTCGTGCCAATCGAAGGCGGAGGCAAGGCGCTGGCGCCATTCCGGGCCGGCGACGAACAGGGCCGCCACCGCCGCCACGACGATCCCGGCCCGCAGGGCGTAGGGATCGCGCCGGACCATGCCGGGCTTCGGCGGGCCGATCCGCAGGGCAGCCACCGCCTTCGCCGCGCGGGCGCGGTGGAGGTCCCAGAGCGCCCGGCTCCCAGCATCGTCCGCGCCCACGGCGAGGGCATCCTGCGCCGCCGAGGCGGGTCCGTGGGCGAGGCGCGGATCACGGGCCGCCGCCTCCCGGTCGAGCCGTGCGAGGGCCGCGCGGCGGTCTAGTCTGGCGAGCCGCACGAGGGGGAAGAGCGAGACGCCCAGCGTCACGGCGAAGGCGGCGAGGCCCACCTGCCGCCAGAGGGGCGCGAGGTCGAGCCACAGCCCCACCCACGAGACAGCGAGGAAGGCGAGGACGACGGCGAGGCTGCGCCAGAGCACCGGCCACGCGGCCTCCCACAGGGCGACGGCCTTCGCCTGCCCGACGAGACGGTCGAGCCGGGCGTTCGCGTCGCCAGTCCCGCCGTTCTCCGCACCGTTGCGCTTGCCGCTCACGCTGCCCGTTTCGCTCATTCCATCACGCTAGCATGGTGGCCCCGGCGGGACTCCGGGTCAAATCGGCGCGACGGCGCGGCCCCACCGGCTCAGGCGTGCGACTGGATGAAGTTGCGCACCTGCGGATAGATCTGCGTGTCCCAGCGCTTGCCGGCGAAGACGCCGTAATGGCCCACGCCCGCCTGGAGGTGGTGGGTGCGCATGTAGGGCGGCAGGCTGGAGCAGAGATCGTGGGCCGCCATGGTCTGGCCGACGGCGCAGATGTCGTCCCGCTCGCCCTCGACGGTCATCAGCGCCGTCTTGCGCACGGAGCGCATGTCGATCGCCTCGCCGCGCCACGTCAGCTCGTTCTTGGCGAGGGTGTAATCCTGAAACACGGTCTTGACCGTCTCCAGGTAAAAGTCGGCCGCGAGGTCGAGGACGGCGAAATACTCGTCGTAGAAGGTCTCGATCGCCGCCGCCTTGTCCCTCTCCCCGTTCACAAAGTGCCAAAACAGGTCGGCATGGCCCTGCATATGGCGCTTGGCGTTCATCGACATGAAGGCCGAGACCTGCAGGAAACCGGGATAGACCCGGCGCCCGGCTCCCTTGTGGCGGGAGGGCACCGTGGCGATCAGGTTCTGCTCGAACCACTCGATCGGCTTCGAGGTGGCGAGTTCGTTCACGCCCGTGGGATTGATGCGGCAATCCACCGGCCCCGCCATCAGCGTCATCGAGCGGGGCGCGGCGGCATCCTTGGTCTGCGCCATCACGGCGGCGGCCACGAGCGCCTGCACCGCCGGCTGGCACACGGCGAGGATATGCGACCCCTCGCCCATGGTCCCGAGGAAGCGGATCAGGTGGGCGACGTAGTCGTCGAACCCGAACCGGCCCTCGGACAGGGGCACGTCGCGGGCGTTGTGCCAGTCGGTGATATAGACGTCGTGGTCCGGCAGCATCGTGCGCACGGTGGCGCGGAGCAGCGTCGCGAAGTGGCCGGACAGGGGCGCCACGACCAGCACCTTGGGCTGCTCGGTGTGGATGTCCTTGCGGAAGCGCAGCAGCGTCGAGAACGGCGTGACCTCCACCGCCTCCTCCGACACCGCGACCTCACGGTTGCCGACCATCACCGAATCGATCCCGTAGGCGGGGCGGGCGAAGGTCAGGCCGGTGCGCATCATCATGCGGGCGCCGGCCGAGAGCCAGTTGATCGGCTCGCTGAACCCGGCCCAGGGCGTCCACGCCGAATCGAGGATGCGCCCCCATCCCCGCACCTGTTCGGCCAGGTCGGTCTGGAAGTCGAACGCATCGTACAGCATCGGGCGGGCACTCGTGGGTGCGCGGCCCGGCACGCGGGCGACGAGACCTGGGGGCGGAGGCGAGGGCCTCGCGGGCGAAAGCGTCAGCATACCACTCACGATGGGTCGCACGGGGCCACCCGGCAACTCCCCAACAGTCACGTTTTCCCCTGTGGAGACCATCCTGTGGCTTCAATGCACCAATTTTAGTGCGTAGTTGAACGGCTTCCGTCTCCGGTCGCCTCGGCAATCGGCAGAAAAATGCAACTCTTGAGCGAATTTGTGCGGATGAATCGTCCGGCCCGCCGGAGGCGGACCGGCCCCCGCCCTCGCATCAGGAGTTGCGCCGGGCGACGGTCGTCGTCCCCCGGTCTGTGTGGCGGTGTTCGCAGGCGACCTTGAGGTAGCGGTCCTCGCCGCCCGGCAGCCCGGCGCGGGCGGCCATGGCCTGGGCGTGCATCAGGCACTCCATCGGCGACGAAGCCGGGGAGACGATGATGTCGAGGGCGGTGTCCCGGGAACAATCCTGGGCCGTGAGGGCGACGGCGCAAACCAGCGCAACGGACAACAGTTCAGGCATATCGGACCTCGTTCTTGAATGATCGAAAGGTCCGCGGAGTGCTCCGGCGTGTGAGCGACCGCGTGATTGTTGCCTGGATGCTCCCTCCCTAGGTCGGGATATTTGAGCAAAGGGTATGCCATCGCCGCGGATGCGGACGGCATGGCGGTCCCGCGCTCCGTCGGCGTGGCATGACGGCCACATCTCGAGGGTGAGAAGGGGAAGGCTCGCGGGGAGGTCCTGTCGCCGACGGGCACGCCCGGACCAGCGGCCGCGGCGCGCTCCGGTCGTGCGAAAAATGGCGTCCCCGGCAGGGCTCGAACCTGCGACCCCAGGTTTCATACCACCTCGGCTTTCGCCGCCGCCCGGCTCCGGGCGTTCGTGGTCTGGACTATCCCTTCACCATGGGCCGTCCCGGCTTACGCCCGGCCTTTAGGTGCCGCCCGTCTAGTCTCTACACCTTCCCGCCCGGAGGCAGGCTTGGCTCGGGATCGGCAGGGCCCGGCGTCCGGGCGGACGCGGGAGCCGTGAGCTTTCCCCGACTTTGAGCGGATCCGCCGCGCGGTTTCCCAGCGCGACGCCCAATTTGAACCTCTAGGAAACCTGTGCTCTGTCCAGCTGAGCTACGGAGACGACCCGGCGTCCTTAGCATCTCCGCCCCGCGCGGCCAACACCGGCGACGGAGGCGGGGGTGGGGGTTCGAGGGCCGGCGAGAGCGTTCCGCCTGCTCCTTTTCGCGGCATTCGGCTTTTCCGTGGGCGACACCCCTCGGGCATCGGCCGGCGAATGCACCGCCGGTTCCGCCCGGCGCGAGGTGATCGCCGGCATCGGGCCGCGGGGGGAGATCCGCTTCGCCTCAGGCGCTCGCGCGGTTTTGTCGTCCCTGCGCTGGCCCGACGACGACGCGGCGAGCCGCGCGGAGCTGGAGACCTTTGCCGGGCGCGCCCTCCTCGTCGTGCCGCGCGGCGTGGCCGACCGGTGGGGGCGCGAGCACGTCGATGCCCTCACGGAGGACGGCGAGGCCGATCCGGCGGGGCGCCTGATCGCCGCGGGCCTCGCCTTCGCAGATCCCGGCGAGGCCGACGCCCTGTGCCGTCCCGCCCTCAGGCAGGTCGAGGCGGCGGCGCGGAGCCGGGGACTCGGCGTGTGGCGGCCCCCCCGTCCCGGGGCCGGAGACGGTGCGGCGCTGCGCGCACTGGCGGGACGATTCGCGGTGGTGGAAGGCCTTATCAGGCATGTGGGCGAGCGGCCGGGCCGGACCTACCTCGACTTCGCGCCCAGGGGGGCCGACGGCCTCGTCGTCACGGTGCCGAAACGCACGTGGCGCGAGATGGCGGCCCGGGGGCTGACCGCCTCCACGCTGAGCGCGCGCAGGGTTCGCGTGCGCGGTATCGTCGAACTGTGGCGCAACCCCACTATCGAGGCCGCCACCGCCGATGCGATTGAACGGCTGGACGACGAAGCGCCGGAACCGCACCACGGGACCGCGCGGGACGATTCGGGGGCACGGCGCTGAGCGCGATGGACGCGAACCGGGGGATTGATCGGCTGCGACGGGGGGTCTGTGTCGGCCTCGCGACGCTCTGGCTCGGGGCCTGCGTGGCGGAGCGCGCCACCACGGCCGTCGCCCCCGCGGCCGTGCGCGTGCCGGCCGAGGCGCCGCGGACCACCGGCCGCGAGCGGGCGGCGGATGCCGACCATCTCAAGCTCGTCTCCAGCTTCGGCGGCGAGGCCAAGGCCCCTGCCGTGACCCGCCTCCTCACGGAAATCACCGACCGCTTGGTCCAGGCGAGCGACCGGCCAGACCAAGCCTACGCGGTCACCCTGCTCGATTCGCCCGTGATCAACGCCTTCGCCCTGCCGACCGGGCGCCTCTACGTCACCCGCGGCCTCGTGGCCCTGGCCAACGACAGCTCCGAGGTCGCGGCGGTCCTCGCCCACGAGATCGCCCACGTCACCCTCAACCACGCCACGGCCCGCAGCGAACTGGAATTGCGCTCGGCCCTGGTGAGCAAGGTCGTGGCCGACGTGCTGAACGATCCCGACACGGGCGCGCAGCTCAAGAACCAGTCGCGCTTCGCCCTCGCCCGCTTCTCGCGCGAGCAGGAGTTGGAGGCCGACGCGGCGGGGGTGAAGACGCTCGCGGCGGCGGGCTACGATCCCTTCGCGGCCTCGCGCTTCCTCACGGCTCTCAACCGCACGATCCAGCTCAAGCAGGGCGGCGGCAGCCGGGGCGAGCCGGACATGCTCGCCTCGCATCCGGGCACGACGGAGCGGGTCGCGGCGGCGATCCGGGCCGCCCGCAAGATCGGCGCGCCGGGCCTCGGTACCGACGACCGCAGCCGCTTCCTCGCGGCCATCGACGGGCTCGCCTACGGCGACAGCCCCCGCGACGGCGTGGTGCGCGCGGGACGCTTCATCCATCCGAGCCTCGGCATCGCCTTCGCGGTGCCGGAGGGGTTCAGCCTGGAGAACACCCGCTCCGCGGTGCTCGGCACCACGGCGGACGGGAATCGCCGCCTGTTGTTCGACCAGATCGAGGCCAAGGAGGGGCAGGCCCTCGACGCGATCCTGAAGGCCACCTGGAACGACAGCCTCGACCCGGCGGGCTCCTCCCTCGGCGAGGTGAACGGGCACCCGGCCGCCTTCGCCCTGTCGAGGGGCAAGGATTGGACCTTCCGCCTCGCCGCCATCCGCATCGGCGACGCGACCTACCGGATGATCATGGCGGCCAAGGGCAGCGCGGACCCGAACGCCGCCTTCCAGAGCTGGACCGCGAGCCTCGGCGAGATCACGCCCGAGGTGTCCGCGAGCCTGCGGCCGACGCACCTCCAGATCGTGCCGGCGCCCGGCCCGAACCCCGACGACCTCGCCCGGCGCATGGTGGTGGCCGACCGGCCGATGGACCGTTTCCTCGTTCTCAACGGCCTGGAGCGGGGGGCTCAGCTGACGCCGGCGCGCAGCTACAAGATCGTGACGGAATAGGTGCCTCCCGGCGGCGCGTCTTGCGCCGCCTCTCCCGCTGCGCGATCCCTCCGCGGCGGCAGACGGGATGGTCCGGGTCGGGGTCGGCCCGGCAAGCCATCCCCGGAGACATCGGCCATGATCCGCTTCTTCTACAATCTCTCCCCGAACCCGATGAAGGTCGCCCTCTGCCTGGAGGAACTCGGCCTCGCTTACGAGCCGGTGCCGGTGGACACCCGCAAGGGCGAGCAGTTCGACCCGGCCTATGCGGGCGTGAACCCGAACGCCAAGGTGCCGGCGATCGTCGACGGGACGACGACCGTTTTCGATTCGAACGCGATCCTCCTCCACCTCGCCGGAAAGGCGGGCCGGTTCCTGCCTGAGGGCGAGGCCGCCCGGGGCGAGATGCTGTCCTGGCTGATGTTCGTGGCCACGGGCATCGGCCCATTCTCGGGCCAGTGCGTCCACTTCCGCCATTTCGCGCCGAAGGATGCTGGGGCCTACGCGCTCGAACGCTACATATTCGAGGCGAACCGCCACTGGACGGTGCTGGACCAGCGCTTGGCCGACCGGCCGTTCGTCCTGGGCGACGGGTACTCCATCGTCGACATGGCGGCGTGGGGCTGGGCGCGGATGGTGCCCTTCGTGCTCGGTGAGGACGCCTTCGGTCGGCTACCGAACGTCAAGCGCCTGCTGGACACGGTGAACGCGCGCCCGGCGGCTCAGCGGGCGGAGACGCTCAAGGAACGCCACGCCTTCAAGGCCGAGATGGACGACGAGGCCCGGCGCAACATGTTCCGCTTCCTCAAGCCGGCCGCCTGACCGGGTACGTCTGTCGTCGCGTACGGGGGCGGGCTTGCCGCCCCCGTTCCTTCAGGCCGCGTTCCGGCGCTTCTCCCGCTCCGCCCGCAACTCCCGCTCGGCGATCAGCCAGAACTCGATTTCCAATCCCTCGGGCCGGTGGTTGCGCTCCCACAACTCGTAGGCGCGCTCCCGGATCTGCTCGAAGGTGATGAGGTCGGCCTCGTGGCCCGCTCTGTCGTCGTTCGAGGCGGTCATCGAGGGCTACCGAGCCGCATTCGTCGGAAGGATCATCGCCGCCGCCCTCAGGCCGAGGGCCGGTGGAGGTAGGCGGTGATGCTGGTGATCCGCGTCCCCACCATGCTGACGGCCTTGCGCAGCCGCTCCTCGCTCACGCCGAAATGCTGCGCCCAGGCCTCGCGGCTGGCGCGGTCGAAGATATCGACGTGGCTCTTGCCCCTGTTCTCCATGGACATTGCCGGACAAACCCCGATCAAAAGAGTGAAGCCCGGCGATACCGGGCCCTGCGCGGGATCAACCGGACGGCCGTGATTAGGTTTCCTGTCGGAGTGTGGAACCCACGGGACTGTCACCCGCCGCGATTCGACGACGGGGTGTCCCCCTCCACCGCCTCGCAGACGAGGAGAGAGCCGCCGGGATCCGGCGGCGCCTCGACGCCGCGCCAGCGACCGTAGCGCCAGGGCCGGTACCACGCGGCGCCGGGGGGCAGGCGGGCGGGGACGAGGTCGATGCCGTGGGTGCCGAAGGGGCCGCACCGGCAGATCCGAGCGAACCCCATCCACGATCCCGGCCAGACGCCGTGGCGGCCGATGGCCTCGTCGGCGTAGGCGGAGCAGCTCGGCCAGTGCCGGCACTGCCGCCCGACGAGGGAGGAGAGGCTGAGCTGGTAGGCGCGGATGGCGAGGCGCGCGGCCCGCCGGGGCGCGCTCACGCGGCCCGCCGCTTCGCCTCGATCTGGTCGAGGGCGTCGACCACGGCGTCGAAGGTCAGGAGGGTCGAGGCGTGGCGCGCCTTGAAATCGCGCACCGGCTCCAGCACGCCGAATTCGGCGAAGGCCCCGTCCGGCGGCGGAGCGCCCTCCTTCAGCATGGCGCGCATCGCCTCGCGCAGGCGCCGCAGGTCGTCCGCCGGGGTACCGACCACATGCCGCCCCATCAGGGACGAGGAGGCCTGCCCCAGGGCGCAGGCGCGGACCTCCTGCGCGAAGTCGCTCACGCGCCCGTCCGGGCCGAGGGACAGATCGACGGTGACGGTGGAGCCGCAGAGGCGGGAATGGGCCGTGGCGCTCGCGTCGGGCGCGGGCAGACGGCCAAGGCGGGGAATGTCGGCGGCGAGTTCCAGGATGCGGCGGTTGTAGATGTCGTCGAGCATCGGTACCTCATCGAGCCGCGGGCCGGGACGCTGCCGCGCCCTCGGCGCTTCCCGGCTCAGCGAACGGGCGCGGATTGCGTGTTGGCGCGCAACGCACGATATAGGGGCGATACGGCTGCTTCGCGAGGAGGCGGCCGATCGATCGCGGCCGTGCCCAGGGCCGGGGTCGGGCTCAGTCCACATCACGTTCCAGGGCGCCGGCCCGTGCCTCCACGGGGCCGGGACCCCACCAGAGCCCGAGCCTGTTCATCATGTACGCCAAGCCCGACAGCACAACCATGAAGACGCGCGTGGCGCAGGCCGGAGACGCCATGGATGCCGCTCTCAAATCCCTCACCTACGGGGTCGAGGCCCAGGACCTGAACGGCATGCGCAACGACAACCACGCCCTCGGTGGCGCGAACGGCGTCGAGATCGCCCCGCAGCCGGCCTCGGCGAGCCGAGTGCCGGAGGGGATCGCCGCCGGCAGGCCGAGCCGCGAGGAGGCTGAGGCGGCCGTGCGCGTCCTGCTCCGCTGGGCCGGGGACGACCCGACCCGCGAGGGCCTCGTGGAGACGCCCGCCCGCGTGGCGAAGGCTTATGAACAGCTGTTTTCGGGCTACCGGATGGACGCGGACGCCCTGCTGGAGCGCGTCTTCGAGGAGGTCGAGGGCTATTCCGACATCGTCCTCGTGCGCGATATCCCGTTCCACTCCCATTGCGAGCACCACATGGTGCCGTTCATGGGCCTCGCGCACATCGCCTACTACCCGTCGAAGGGCGTCGTCGGCCTCTCGAAGCTCGCCCGCGTGGTCGATGCCTTTGCCAAGCGCCTCCAGACCCAGGAGACCATGACGGCGCAGGTCGCCGACGTGATCGAGAGCATCCTCAAGCCTCGCGGCGTCGCGGTGATGATCGAGGCCGAGCACCTGTGCATGGCCATGCGCGGCGTGCAGAAGGCCGGCGTTTCGACCCTCACGACGCAGTTCCGCGGCGTGTTCAAGGACTCGCCGGAGGAGCAGGTCCGCTTCCTCACCCTCGTGCGGGGCGGAGCCAAATAGGCCGTCGCGCCTTGTGACTGCGCCATGCCCGATCCCGACGCCCCCACGCCCCACGGCCTGACCTTCGCCACCCCCGGTTCGTCGGCGGAGATCGAGGAGGGTGGAGCGTTCACGCCCCGCTTCGACCGTGACGGCCTCATCACCTGCATCGCCGTCGATGCGAATGACGGCCGCGTGCTCATGCTCGCGCACATGAACGCCGAATCCCTGGCGCGGACGATCGAGACCGGCGAGGCGTGGTACTGGTCGCGCTCGCGCCGCCAGCTCTGGCGCAAGGGCGCCACCAGCGGCCAGACCCAGCGTGTCGTGGAGATGCGCACCGATTGCGACCAGGACGCCCTGCTGATCACCGTGGCGGTGGGCGGCGACGGCGGCTGCTGCCACACGGGGCGCCGGGCCTGCTTCTACCGGGCGGTCGAGTTCGATCCACAGACGCGGCAGGTCCGGCTGCGGCCCGCCGGGGAATGATCCGCCCCCCCGACCGTCGAGGCTCTTCCCCCCGCGCCCTCCCGGCCGCCGTGCCGCAGCGCGTGGAGGCCGCGCGGGGCCGGGCGGCGGAGGCCGTGCGGCGTCCGGCCCTGCGGGATGCGCCGGATTTCCCCCCCGGCGCCGTCGAACCCGTCCGGGAGGTCACCGCCGCCCCGCGCCTCGGCCTCGCCCTCGGCGGAGGCTCGGCCCGGGGCTGGGCGCATATCGGCGTGCTCCGGGCCCTCGAAGAGGCCGGGCTGGTCCCCGCCGTCGTGGCCGGTTGCTCCATCGGCGCGGTGGTGGGAGGCTGCTTCGCGGCGGGCCGCCTCGACCGGCTCGAAGCCTTCGCCCGCTCGCTCACGCGCGGCCGCGTCGTCCGGCTGGTGGATCCCCGACTGCCGGGCTCCGGCCTGATCGCCGGCAACCGCCTGCGACGCCGCCTGCTCACCGACCTCGGCGAACGCCGCATCGAGACGTTGCCGATCGGGTTCGGCTGCGTCGCCACCGAGTACGGCACCGGGCACGAGATCGCCCTGACCGAGGGCTCGCTCATCGAATCGGTGCGGGCCTCCTACGCCATCCCAGGGCTGTTTCCGCCGGTCGATCTCGGCGGCCGGCTCCTCATGGACGGCACCCTCGTCAACCCCGTGCCCGTCGCCCTGGCGCGGCGCCTCGGGGCGGACGTGGTGGTGAGCGTGAACCTCAACGGCGACACCGGCGGCCCCGTGGCCCGCGAGGTCGCCGTCCCGCCGCGGCGCCGGAGCTTCCTGCAGGACGTGCGGCGGCGCCTCTCCGGCCATGCGCCGCCCGAGCCCGCCGCGGCGCTGCCGGGCATCGCCAGCGTCGTGCTCGACGCCTTCAACATCACCCAGGACCGGATCTCCCGCGCCCGCCTGGAACGCGATCCGCCCGACATCGCCATCGGACCCGACGTGGCCGCCTTCGGCCTGTTCGATTTCCACCGGGCCGCGGATGGCATTGCCCTGGGCCACCGGGCGGCCCGCGCCGCCCTCCCGCAGATCCGCGCAGCGCTGGAGGGCGCGGCGGCGCGGATGTGAGCCCGGAACAGGGGACGCCGCACCGTCCTCGCGAGCGGGGCGAGACGACGAGAAGGCCCCGGCACCGCACGCCGCCCCCACGAACCCACCGTCATTGCGAGCGCAGCGAAGCAATCCCGGGCGGCGGGGCGTTTGATAACGTGGCGCTGCTGGATTGCTTCGCTGCGCTCGCAATGACGGAGACGGGTCAGCCCTCGCGCTTCGCCTGCTTACGCCAGCCCGCCAGCGCCACGACCCGCATGATCGTCATGTCGAGGTCTTCGTCGGAGAGGGATTCGGCGGCGAGGGTCAGTCGCTACGTCAGCGAAACGTTTCCCCGGCACCGCACGCCGCTCCCACGAACCCCACCGTCATTGCGAGCGCAGCGAAGCAATCCAGGGCGGCGGGACGTTTAAGAACGTGGCGCTGCTGGATTGCTTCGCTCCGCTCGCAATGACGGAGACGGATCAGCCCTCGCGCTTCGCCTGCTTACGCCAGCCCGCCAGCGCCACGACCTGCATGATCGTCATGTCGAGGTCTTCGTCGGAGAGGGATTCGGCGGCGAGAACGAGGCGTTCTGTAAGGGCTGAACGTTTCGTCGAGGGTGCGGTTCGCGACACCCCGAGCAACACGTCGGGCGATGTTTCCAGAGCGGCTGCGATACGGGTCAAGGTGGCGAGATCGGGTTCGCGGAGACCCGTGACATAGTTGGAAAATCGCCTTTCGCTCAGCCCCGAACGCCGCGCAACTTCAGCGTGCGAGAGCGAGAGCATCTTCGCGCGCTCGCGGAGCCGATCCCCAAAGATCTTCATCGGAACGGAATGTTCCGATGGACGGCACGCTGCCAGGAACTATACGTGAAGCTATACCACGTATCGTGGAGCACAACGGGCGTGATGTCATCTGGCGCGGTGTTCACGACGGTGCTCGGCTTCATCGACTGGTTCGGGCGCGTCCTGATCCTCCTTTGGACGGTCTTCATGATCGCCAGGCTAAGGCTCGACCGGCGGGTGCGGCCGGATCCCGCCGTGGTGGCTCTGCTGGCCGACGAGGCGGAGCGCATCCACGGCAGGGGGGCGTCGTGGGTCGTCGGCGCGCAGTGGAATGCCTATCGCGTCGGACGGGCGGCGCGCGCCGGGCGGGACGCGCGGCACGGCCTCCTCCTGCGCGCCGTCGCGAAGGAACTCGCCCGGCGCGCCGCGCCCTGACGGCTTGCGTGGCCACGCTTCGAGGTGAGTCACAGGGTTTCGCGGGGACGCGCGACGGCCCGCGACGCTGCGTCCCCTCCCCGCCCCCCCGAGACGGCGCGGGCGCGCGCGTCAGGCGGCGCGCACGGTGTCGAGGAAGCGCTGCATCTCGCCCGACAACTGCTCGGAGCGGCGCGAGAGTTCGGAGGCCGCTCCCAGCACCTGGGTCGCGGCGGCGCCGGTGTCCTCGGCGGCGCTCGCCACGCCGGCGATGTTGCCGGTCACCTCGCCCGTGCCGGCGGCGGCTTGGGTTACGTTGCGCACGATCTCCTGCGTGGCCGCGCCCTGCTGCTCCACTGCGGCGGCGATGGAGGTCGAGGTCGCGCTGATCTCGCGGATGCGCTGCGTGATGCTGCCGATGGCGGCCACGGCCTGTCCGGTGGAACCCTGGATGCGCGCGATCTGCACGGAGATTTCCTGCGTGGCACGCGCCGTCTGGCCGGCGAGTTCCTTCACCTCGGCGGCGACGACGGCGAAGCCTTTGCCCGCCTCGCCCGCCCGGGCCGCCTCGATGGTGGCGTTGAGGGCGAGCAGGTTGGTCTGCGCGGCGATGGAGGAGATCAGACCCACCACGTCGCCGATCCGCTCCACGGTGCCGTTCAATTCGTGGACGAGGGTTCCCGTCTCGTCGGCGTCCGTCACGGCCAGCCGCGCGATGGCGGCCGAGCCATCGACCTGCCGGCCGATCTCCAGCACCGAGGAGCCCAGTTCCTCCGCCGCCGCCGCGACGGTGTTGACGTTGGACGCGGCGACCTCGGCGGCCGCCGCCACGGCCGAGGATTGCGCCGCCGTCTCAGCGGCGGTGCCGCTCATGAGCCCGGCGGTGGCCTGCAACTCGGTGGCCGAGGCGGCGACCGTGCCGATGATCCCGCCCATCGCAGCCTCGAAGCTGTCGGCGAGCTGCCTCATGCCGATCCGGCGCTGCTCCTCGGCGGCCAACCGGGCCTGGGCCGTCTCGGCCTCCAGATCGCGCATCCGGATGAGGCCGTCCTTGAAGACCTGGATCGCCTGGGCGATCTTGCCGATCTCGGTGGTCCGGCGGTGCTGCGGGATTGCCGTGGCGAGGTCGCCCGCCGCCAGGGCGGTCATGGGCTGCACCACGCTGGCGATGCCGCGCGTCACCCCGCGCACGATCACCAGGGCCAAGCCCGCCAGGGCGACGAGGCCCACCGCGATGACGGCGAAGACCAGTCCGCGGGCTTGATCGTAGTCCTGGCCCGCCTCGATCCGCGACGCCTCCGCGCCACGGATATTGAGGGACACGAGATCCTGGATCGCCTGCGTGGCGGTGATCTGGAGCTCGTTCAGCTTACCGCCGAGTTCCTCGATCGCCTTCGCTTGGTCTCCGTCGCGGGCGAGGGCCAGGACGGGCTCCACCTCTTGATGGTAGGCGCTCCAGGCCGCAGCGAGCTTGTCGTAGGCCGCCCGCTCGTCCGGCGATGTGACGAGGCCATCGTACTGGCTGAGGAGCTTCCGCATCTTGGCGGCGAGGTTGCCGACCAGGGTGTCCATCTTCAGGCGCGCGCCCATGCCGTCGGCAGTGACCTGCCGGAAGCTCGCGACCGTGAAGCGGGCGAGCGTCGTGTTGATCTCGCCCGCCTTCTGCTCGCTCGGCAGCCAGTTGGTGTGGACCTGCACGAGTTGCGCGTTGATGGCGGCCGTCGCCTTCAGGGCGACGGCGCCGAGGCCGAGGAGCAACAGGGCCGCGACGCTGAAGGCGGCGATCAACTGTGTCCGGATCGAGAAGCGGTGCATACGCAGACGTCTCCGAGCGATCACGGCTGGGTGCGGGATCGAGCGTGTGTGTCGCGCAACCTCGTCAAAATTGATTAAAATCTGATCACGAGCCGCGCGCGATCAATAGAGACGCCCGGCCGCTCAACACACGCGAGGCAGATTCCAAGTCGAGGCAGGCATGGCGCGACCCCGGAGATCAGCGCTCGTCGCTGCCCTTCGGTCGCTCCGGGCGGGCCCCGGCGGGGCACCGTCACATCCTCGTCCCCGCGAGCGGAGCGACGCAGGGACCGAGGGGGCGGCAACCCTTCGCCCAGGCTGTCAGGACAGGTAGGAAATCAGGCTGGCGACGTGGGTCCCGTGCCGCCGGGCATGGGCGAGGCACTCGTCGTCCGATGCGCCGGGCCGCAGGTTCGGGGCGGCATCCACTTGGTAGACGTCGAAGGTCGCGTCGCCGGATCCGATCCGCGCCCGCCCGTAGCCCCGTGGCGCACGCCCCATGGCCTCGTCGAGGGCAAGGGCGGCATCCACGGGCGAGCCGATGTCGGCGCCGGACAGGCGACCGGTGTCTCCATGGAAACGGCCGTTCTGGCTGTTGGCGAGGACGTAACGCGGCATCGATTCTCCCTCCATTCCACCGAAGACCGCCACTAAGTGGGGATGGGCGGCGGCGATCGCCAACGCGGGCGGTGCGCGAGCCGAGGGCGCCGACTTTCGCCTCGGGGCGGGCCGGCGGCGTCAGAGAACGCCCGCGCGCTTGCGCGCGCGGAGCCAAGCAAGACCGATGCGAAGATGGGGGCACCGCAGGCCACCGGAAACGACAAAGCCGCCCGAAGGCGGCTTGGTCGTTTAACGGTCGATCTGGTTGGGAAAACTGGAGCGGGCGAAGGGATTCGAACCCTCGACCCCAACCTTGGCAAGGTTGTGCTCTACCCCTGAGCTACACCCGCTCACTGTGCCTGGCCGCTGCCCGGAGGACCGTGCCGGCGGCCCCCGGCGGCGCTCTCTAAACACCATTCCGACGGGGGACGCAACCCCTTTCCTGGCTCACCAGCACGAAGGCGGCGGCAAACCCTCCTGCAGCTCCCGGAGGCGGCTCAGCGTGCCCCGGGTGGTGCCCTCCGGCGGGGCCTCGGCCGGGAAGAAGGCGCATTCGGCGATCTCCCGGTCGGGCGCCTTCGGCCGCATCACGGTGAAGGCGGGGGCGAGGAAGAGGGCCACGTGGTCCCGGGGGGCGGCGACGGCGTTGCGGTAGAGGCCCAGCAGGCGCAGGGGGCCGTCGCTGCGGATCTCGGCCTCCTCGCGGAATTCCCGCTCCATCGCCGCCTGGGCGGATTCCCCCCGCTCCACGCCGCCGCCGGGCAGGTGCCACCCGGCAACGTAGGTGTGGCGCACGAGACACACGCGGCCCTGCCCGTCGAGGGCGATGCCCCGCACCCCGAGGGTCATGCCGCGCAGGGCGAAGGCACCGAGGTGGAACAGCCGCCGTGTGAGAAAATGATCGAGGATCATCCCGCCGGTCAGACGACGTCGAGGGTGATCTGGCCGAGGCCCTCCACCGCCGCGACCATTCGCTGCCCGCGCTCCACCGGCCCGACACCCGAGGGCGTGCCGGTGAAGATGAGGTCGCCCGGCTGGAGCAGGAAGTACTCGGAGAGGTAGGCGATCTGCTCGGCCACCGACCAGATCATGTCCGCGAGGTCGCCCTTCTGGCGCACGGCGCCCTCGACGGAGAGCGTGATCGCGCCCCGGCTCGGATGCCCGATCAGCGAGACGGGATGGAGCGGGCCGATGGGGCCGGAGGCGTCGGCCGCCTTGCCGAGATCCCAGGGGCGGGACATCTTCTTGGCCTCGTCCTGCAGGTCGCGCCGAGTCATGTCGAGGCCGACCGCGTAGCCGTAGACGTGCTCGAGGGCCGAAGCCGCCGGAATGGCGCTGCCTCCGCCGGAGAGTGCGGCCACCATCTCCACCTCGAAATGATAGTTGGCGGTCTTGGACGGGTAGGGATGTTCCGTTGGCTCCGCGCCGACGACCTGCAGGGCATCGGCCGGCTTCATGAAGAAGAACGGCGGCTCGCGGTCCGGGTCGGCGCCCATCTCGCGGGCATGGGCGGCGTAGTTGCGTCCGACGCAGTAGACGCGCCGCACCGGGAAGAGATCGCTGGTGCCGACGATGGGCAGCGTGGTCCGGGGCGGGTTCTGGATGACGGAGAGCATCGTGGTCCTCGGTGGCTCGACTCATCGCCGGCGGGTGGGCCGCCATAGAACGAGGTTGTAAGCCATCCGCCGCCGCCTGCCATCCGCCACCGCCCGGCGCCCTTGCGGCGGGCGTGGCGACGCGCAAGATCCCCGCCATGTCTCCGCCCTCGGCCACGCCCGGCACCGCCGACGCCCTCCTCGACGCCCTGCGCGGCGCGGTCGGGGCGCGCCACGTCCTCACCGACCACGACCTCGTGGCGCCCTACCTCGTGGAAAGCCGCCGCCTGTTCGCCGGCAGCGCCCTCGCGGTGGTACGACCGGGATCGACGGCGGAGGTCGCCCGCATCGTCCGCCTCTGCGCGCAGGCGGGCATCCCCTTCGTGGCGCTGGGCGGCAACACGGGGCTCACCGGCGGCGGCATTCCGCAGGGCGGCGTCGTCATCGCCCTGGAGCGCTTGAACCGGGTGCGGGCGGTCGATCCCGTGGGCGCGACCCTCACCGTCGAGGCCGGAGCCATCCTGGCGGAGGTGCAGGAGGCGGCCGAGGCGGCGGGGATGCTCTTCCCCCTCACCTACGCCTCCCGCGATTCGGCCCGGATCGGCGGCGGCATCGCCACGAATGCGGGCGGGCTCAACGTGCTGGCCTACGGCAATGCCCGCGACCTCGTCCTCGGCCTCGAGGTCGTGCTGGCCGACGGGAGGGTGTGGAACGGCCTGAAGGCCCTGCGCAAGGACAATGCGGGCTACGACCTGAAGCACCTCTTCATCGGCTCCGAGGGGACGCTCGGCATCGTCACGGCCGCGGTGCTGCGGCTGTTTCCGAAGCCCCGCTCCACGGGCGTCGCCTTCCTCGGCCTCGCCTCGGCCCGGGCAGCCCTCGACCTGTTCGTCTTCCTCCGGGACCGGGCGGACCGCGACCTGACCGCCTTCGAGTACCTGCCGCCCTTCGCCCTGGAGATCGTCCTGCGGCACGCAGCGGGCACGGTCCGCCCCCTGACGGGGGAGCACGGGGCCTATGCGCTGATCGAATTCTCGTCGTGCCGGCCCGGCATCGAGGCCCGGCACGAGCTCGAGGCCGTCCTCGCCGAGGCGCTGGCGCGCAGCCTGATCGAGGATGCCGCCCTCGGTGCGGGCCCCGCGCAGGATTCTGCCCTGTGGCGCCTGCGGGAGGCGGTGCCCGAGGCGCAGACCCGCGAGGGCGGCTCGATCAAGCACGACGTCTCCGTGCCCCTGGGTCTCCTGCCGGAGTTTCTGGAACGGGCGGGCGCCGCCTGTGTGGCGGCGATGCCGGGCCTGCGCCCCTGCGGCTTCGGCCATTTCGGCGACGGCAACATCCACTTCAACCTGAGCCAGCCGGTCGGCATGGACCGGGAGGCGTTCCTGGCGCACTGGGAGCGCTTCAACCGGATCGTCCACGACATCGTGACCGAACTCGGCGGGTCGATCGCGGCCGAGCACGGCGTCGGCCTGATCAAGCGCGCGGAGCTGGCCCGCTACGGCGACCCCGTCGCCCTGGACCTGATGCGCACCCTCAAGGCGTCGCTCGACCCTCTGAACCTGCTCAATCCCGGCAAGGTGGTGCCGCCCGCGCCGGACGACGCCGCTTGACGGTCGTGCGGCCGGTCCTCGACCGCTTCCGCGCGGACACTCCTGCCCCGTGAAATTTGTGCGCCGCGCCATAATTCGGCTCGGCAAGGGGAGGATGACCACCCCGCTGCGGACGGTGTCCGGCCTTCGTTGCTTGGCTTTAAGGGACTGCTAAGCCTTCGGACGGACCTTTACGTAGTGGGGCGGCCGTTCAGTTGGAATTCAGGCCCGCCCCTTGCTTATGACCACCGCGTCTCGCAACTGCGAGACAACCCGACCGAGCACAATCGATTCGGAGCCCCGAGAATGCCCACCTCACAGGCCCGCGTGCAGACCGCCGAAGCGAGCCGCTACCTGCAGCAGCTCTGCCGCCATTGGAGCCATAAGTTCGAGGTCGAGGCCACGGCCGACCACGGAACCGTGCCCTTCGGCGCCGACCGCGTCTGCACCCTCGACGCCGAGCCCGACGCGCTGGTGATGCGCATCGAGAGCGCCGACCCCGTCAACCTGACTCGGCTGGAAAACGTCGTTTCCGACCATCTCCAGCGATTCGCCTTCCGCGAGGGCCTCGGCGACATCCGCTGGTCGCGCGCCGTCGCCTGAGACGGTCCGCACACCGGCTCAGGCAGCCTGCCTCCCCCGGTTCTCTCGACACCCTGCGGTCCGGTTCCCCACCGCAGCCTGGGAGCCCACGGACGAGGCCGTGAGAGTGTGCCGACGCGCGTCGCGTCTTTGCGCGCGCAGCGAAGCAATCCAGGGCAGCGGGCCGTTTCCGAGCGTGGCGCGTCCCTGGATTGCTTCGCTACGCTCGCAGTGACGGAGAGGACGGCGGCTCGTCCGGCCGGCCCCTCAGGATGGGGCCTCAGGGTTCGGAGGAGCGCCGAAGCGGCGGGCGCCTCCGTGAGGCGACAGCCCCTCAGCCGGCGCGAACCGCCGCGTCCTCCAGCGCCTCGATGACGAGGTTGCCGTTGGTGTAGACGCAGATTTCCGCCGCGATGCCCATGGCCCGGCGGACGATCTCCTCCGCGTCGTGCGGCCCATCCTCCAACGCGCGGGCGGCGGCGAGCGCGTAATTGCCGCCGGAGCCGATGGCCATGACGCCGCTCTCCGGCTCAAGAACGTCGCCCGAGCCCGACAGGAGCAGGCTCACGTCCCTGTCGGCCACCAGCATCATCGCTTCAAGGCGGCGCAGGTAGCGGTCCGTCCGCCAGTCCTTGGTGAGTTCCACGCAGGCGCGGGTGAGCTGGCCGGGATACTGCTCCAACTTCCCCTCAAGCCGCTCGAACAGGGTGAAGGCATCCGCGGTCGCGCCGGCAAACCCGCCGATCACGCTGCCCTTGGCCAGCCGCCGGACCTTGCGGGCGTTGCCCTTCACGATGGTCTGGCCGAGGCTGACCTGGCCGTCGCCGCCGATGACGACGCGCCCACCCTTGCGGACCATCAGGATCGTGGTGGCGTGCATCGAGGGCAAACCGCCCCGGTCGTCGTGACTCACGTGTCGGCTCCGTTGTGGCTTGTCCCCGCTCCACGAGCGGAAGACCTGCGAAGTTCGTCCCATGCCGCCCCTCATCCTGAGGTGCCCGCATCGCGGGTCTCGAAGGAGGGCTCCAGACGGCTCAGCGATTCCTGGAAGCCTCCTCCGAAGCTGCTTCGCAGCACCTCAGGATGAGGCCGCAGAGAGGATGCAGGCCGCTCAGTCGATATCGCAACGATCTCTGCGGGGAGAAGAGGCGTCGCTGCGCGCTATCGAGATGGGAGTTGTCACGGGAACAATCCAGCCAAGGCCGCCCTCCATTCCTCGCGCACCTGCGCATCCGCCTCCGCGGCGCCGGACCGGCGGTGGAGGTCGCGCAGCGTCCCGGCATCGAGCAGGCGGCCGCAGGCCCAGACGGCCATGCCCCGCACCAGCGGCGAGGCGTCGTCCAGCCGCGCGACGGCCGCTTCGGCGAGCCCCGGCTCGCCGGAATTGCCCACCGCGATCATGACGTTGCGTAGGAAGCGGTCGCGACCGGACCGCTTCACCGGGGTTCCGGCGAAGACGCGTCGGAAGCCCGCATCGTCGAGGGCCGCCAGGCTGGCGAGATCCGGGCTCGCGAGGTCGGACCGGGCCGCGAGGCGGGTCTCGGCCGCCACCCGCGCGAACTTGTTCCAGGGACACACGGCCAAGCAATCGTCGCAGCCGAAGATGCGGTTGCCCATGGCGATCCGGTACTCGGCCGGGATCGGCCCGGCATGTTCGATGGTGAGGTACGAGAGGCAGCGCCGGGCATCGAGGCGGTAGGGTTCCGGCAGGGCCTGCGTCGGACAGATGTCGAGGCAGGCGCGGCAGGATCCGCAACGGTCCTCGCCGGGGGCGTCGGGCGCGAGTTCGGCGCTGGTGTAGATCGCCCCGAGCAGGAGCCAGTTGCCCGCCTCCCGCGAGATCAGCACCGTGTGCTTGCCCTGCCACCCGAGCCCGGCGGCCTCGGCCAGCGCCTTCTCCATCACCGGGGCGGTGTCGCAGAAGACCTTCACCCGCACGTCGCCCCGGGCCGAAAGGAAGCCGCCGAGCTCCTTCAGCTTGCCCTTCAACACTTCGTGATAGTCCCGCCGCTGGGCGTAGGCGGCGATGGCGCCCCGGTCCCGCCGGGCCAGAAGCGCCAGGGGATCCTCCTCCGGCCGGTAGCTCATGGCGACGACGAGGATGCTGCGCACGCCGCCCCAGAGGCCGACGGGCCGGGCGCGCTGGTCGGCCCTGTCCTCCATCCAGTCCATGGTGCCGTGGGCGCCCTCGGCGAGCCACGCCGCCAGCCGTTCGGGCAGGGCGGGCACGCGGTCGGGCCGGGTGACGCGCAGGCCGCAGAAGCCGAGGTGCCGGGCCCGTTCCTCGACCAGCCGCCGCAGGTCCGCCCCGTGATAGATCCGCCGGACGCTCAGAAATCGAGATCCGCGTAGTGGGCGGCCGGCGCCATGCCGGCGACCCGGTCGGCCAGGATCGCCCGGAAGGACGGGCGCGACTTCACGCGGGCGTACCAGTTGCGGGCCATCTCGTCCTCCTCCCACGGCACGTCGCCGAGGTAGTCGATGCAGGAGAGGTGGGCCGCCGCCGCAAGGTCGGCATAGGACAGGGCGTCGCCGGCGAGCCAGCGCCGCCGGGCGATGAGATAGCCGATGTATTTCAGGTGGTAGCGCACGTTGGTGCGGGCGGCGCGGATGGCGTTCATGTCCGGCGGGCCGCCGCCCTCGTGGGCGGCCATGAAGCGTTTGGAGATCTTCTCGTTGACGAGGTAGCCGGTCACCTCACCGTCGAACTTCACCAGGAACCAGTCGAGCAGGCGGCGGACCTCCACGCGCCCCATCGGATCCTCCGGCAGGAGGCGACGGCCCGTGAGGGCGAGGCCGCGGGTCTCGTCGAGGTACTCGGCGATGATCCCGGCATTGGGCACGACCATGCCGGACTGCTCCAGCAGGACGGGGGTCGTCCCGGCCGGGTTGATCAGCAGGAACTCGTCGCGCCGCTCCCAGGGGCGCTCCTCGATCAGCAACGGCTCGATGCCCATCTCGGCCAGGATCAGCCGGACGAAGCGGGAATTCGCGCAGAAGGGGAAGTGATAGAGGTTCGCCATCGAAGCCGCTGAGGGGGTGGACGGGTCACTCGGCGCGGGGCTCCCTCACGCGCCAACGGCCCCGGCGGGCCGGGCAACCGAGTGAGCGTTATTGCTCGTTTCTTGCCGCCCCCTTAACACGCGCCGCGGGCAGCGGTAACTGCCCGTCAACCGTGGCCGGTGATCGGTCCGGGGGTCAAGGCATGTGGGCGTCGCCTCGGGCGGGCGCCGCGAGGCGCGAGGACGACGCATGGATCCGCTCAGTATCGGCAAGGCGGTGCTGCTTGGCTTGGTGGAGGGCGCGACGGAGTTCATTCCCGTTTCCTCGACCGGCCACCAGCTCCTCGTCGGCCATTTCATCGGTTTCCACTCACCCAACAACACCTTCGAGGTGCTGATCCAGCTCGGCGCGATCCTCGCGATCCTGTCGGTGTATTTCGGGCGCCTCCTCGACCTCGCCAAGGCGATCCCGACCAACCCGAACGCCCGCCGCTTCGTCCTCGGCATCCTCGTGGCCTTCCTCCCGGCGGCGATCATCGGCGGCATCTTCTCGAAGATGATCAAGGCCTACCTGTTCAACCCGTGGATCGTTTGCGCCAGCCTGATCGCGGGCGGCCTCGTGCTCCTCGTCCTCGACGACACCGACCTCGAGGTCCGCAAGCGGGACGTCCACGATTTCAGCCTGCCGATGGATTTCAAGATCGGCATCTTCCAGTGCCTCGCGATGATTCCCGGCGTGTCCCGCTCCGGCGCCACCATCGTCGGCGCGATGCTGATGGGGGCGGACAAGCGCTCCGCCACCGAGTTCTCGTTCTACCTCGCGATGCCAACCATGGCCGGCGCCTTCGCCAAGGACCTGTTCGACAACTACAAATATCTGACCGCCGACGATGCCGGGCTGATCGTGATCGGCTTCATCGTCTCCTTCATCTCGGCGCTGTTCGTGGTGCGCAAGCTCCTCGACTACGTGTCGGCGCACGGATTCCGCCTGTTTGCGTGGTGGCGGATCATCGTCGGCGCGCTCGGCCTCGCCGGACTGATCATCCTGGGGTGAGGCATACACGGCGCGGGAACGGCCGTGCTTCTCCGCCTGGGGAATTGCATCGGGACGGGTTGCGTGCGACGCAACGCCATGACCGCGGGAGTTGAACCGCGGCAACCATGTTGCGCGCAACGTCGGCCGGTCGATCCCCGGCGGGCGATGCCTTGAGGGGGGCCGGGCTGTTCCGATGAACGACACACCGCTTGCCGACCTGTTCGAGCCGGCCGACCGGAAGCGCTGGCTCGGCCTCGTCGAGACCGCCCTGAAGGGGCAGGATTTCGAGAAGAAGCTCGTCTCGCGGACGGCTGACGGCCTGCGGATCGAACCGCTCTATCCCCTCGCCGAGGCGGTGGCGCAGCCCGTGCGGGCCCCCGGCCCCTGGCGGATCGCCCAGCGGGTCGACCATCCCGATTCCGCCGCCGCCGCGCGGCAGGCCCTGACCGACCTCGAAGGCGGGGCGGATGCCCTGGTGCTCGCCTTCGCCGGCGCTCCGGCGGCCCGGGGCTACGGCCTCACCGTCGAGAGCGCGGCCGATCTGGAGGCCGCCCTCTCCGGGGTGATGCTCTCCCTTATCAACCTGCGCCTCGATGCGGGCGCGCGGGGTCTCGAGGCCGCGTCCTGGCTGCGGGAACTCGCGGCGACACGCGGTGAGGACCTCTCGGCCTGCGACATCGACCTCGGCATCGATCCGGTGGGCGTGCTGGCGGCCAGCGGCAGCCTCGGGGCGGTGTGGAGGGACGTGGCCCCCCGGCTCGCCGCCACCGTGACCGAGTTCGACAAAGCCGGCTTTACCGGGCGCGCCCTGCTGGCGGACGGGCGGCCCTACCATGAGGCGGGGGCCGGCGAGGCGGCGGAACTCGGGGCGGTGCTGGCCACCGCCGTGGCCTATCTGCGCGCGCTCGAGGCCGCTGGCTACGACCTCGACCGTGCCCGGGACCGGATCGCCGTGCTCCTCGTGGCCGACGCGGACGAGTTTGTGACCCTCGCCAAGTTCCGGGCCATCCGGCGCCTTTGGGCGCGGGTGGAGCAGGCGTGCGGGCTCGATCCGAAGCCCCTGCGGGTCCATGCGGAAACCGCGTGGCGGATGATGACCCGGCGCGACCCCTTCGTGAACATCCTGCGCACGGGCATGGCGGCGGCCGCCGCCGGCATGGGCGGCGCCGACAGCGTCTGTGTGCTGCCCTACACCCAGGCGATCGGCCTGCCGGATGCCTTCGCGCGGCGGGTCGGCCGCAACAGCCAGATCGTGCTGATCGAGGAATCGCACCTCGGACGGGTGAGCGATCCGGCCGCCGGAGCCGGCGGTTTCGAGGCGCTCACCGGGCAGATCGCCGAGGCCGCCTGGGACGCCTTCCAGGCGATCGAGGTCGAGGGCGGCATCGTCGCCTCCCTCAGCGTCGGCAAGATCCAGCGGCGGATCGAGGTGCTGCGCGAGGCCAAGGCGAAGGCCGTGGCGACCCGGCGGATCCCGGTGACCGGTGCGACGGAGTTCCCCAACCTCGCCGAGAAGCCCGTGGCCGTCCTCGACGTGGCCCCCGCCGCGACGCCGCGCGCGTCGAATTTCGGCGCCGGCTCGGCGGTGGCCTGCGATCCCCTGCCCTCGCAGCGGCTCGCCGAACCCTTCGAGGCCCTGCGCGACGCCTCCGACGCGGCACTCGCCAAGGCGGGCAAGCGGCCGAGCGTCTTCCTGGCCAACCTCGGGCCGCTCTCCTCCTTCAACACCCGCGCCACCTTCGCGGCCAACGCCTTCGCGGCGGGGGGAATCGAGGCGATCGGCAACGACGGCTTCACCGATCCGCAGGCCCTCGCTGCGGCCTTCCGCGCCTCGGGGGCGCCCCTCGTGTGCCTGTGCTCGTCGGATCCGATCTACGCCGAGCAGGCGGTGGCGGCGGCGGAGGCGCTGGCCCAGGCGGGCGCGGGGACGATCTACCTCGCCGGCCGCCCGGCCGACCTCATCGAGCCCCTGAAGGCGGCGGGAGTCCACGCCTTCCTCCATGCCGGTTGCGACCTGCTGGCGCTGCTCGAAGAGGCGCTCCGCCGCGCCCTCCGCAACGCGCCCCGGTAACGGGAACGGGGAGGCCGGCGACACCCGCCGGCCCCCGTCTCTCCGCCCTTCTGCCCTCGCAGGCAATGGGGCGGGGGATGCGACCGGCTAGGCCCCGAAAAACCTTCGACCGGCGCGAGCGAAAAACTTCAACGCAGCGCACCCCGGCCCTGTTCCCGACGCAATCCAGAGGGATCCTGCCGGTGGTTCGGACATCCGACGAGGCCGCCCCGCATGAAGTTCCCGATCTTCGCCACGCTCGCCGTCCTCGCCTTCGCGTCCGCCGCGGAGGCCCGCACGCACCGGCAGGTCAGCCGCGCGCCCGATCCGGCACAGGTCGAGAAGGTAATGGCTCCCCTCCGGCAGGCCGCGACCGACTGCTTCGCCGAAACGGTGATGTCCAACCCCAAGGCGATCCGCGAGGCCCGCGCCGGCCACTGGTACGAGGCCGCCAGCGTCACGGGTTTCCTGTGCCGGCCGGAGGTGGCCGCGATGATCCAGGCCCATGACGGCCTCTTCGGGCCGAAGACCGGCGAACGCTACTTCAAGGGCGCCTACGCCCGCCATCTCGACAAGCAGCTCGCCGAGCGCCTTCAGCCGCTCCTGGAGCGCAAGGCGGTGGCGAGCGCCGAGCCGACCGCCGAAAAGGCCACGGCCGACGAGGCCGCGCCGGCGGAGTAACCGCGCCGCCCGCGCACGATCCGGCGACGGTCGTGCGAGGCGCTCAGGCGTTCGCCGCCTCGCTCCGCCCCCGGTAGGACAGCGCCTCCGCCAGATGCAGGCGGCGGACCTGCGGGTCTCCGTCGAGGTCGGCCAGGGTGCGGGCGACCCTGAGAACCCGGTAAAAGCTCCGGGCGGAGAGGCGCATCGTCTCGGCCGCCTGACGGATCAGGGCCGCGCCCTCCGCATCGGGCGCGCCCACCTCCTCGATCACCTTGGCCGGACAGGTGGCGTTCGTCACGGAGGACGGGAGGCCCCGTCCGGCGTAGCGGTCCGATTGCCGCGAGCGCGCGGCGGCGACCCGCGACGCCACCTCCCGCGACCCCTCGGTGGGCGCGGGCAGGATGAGATCCGCCGCCGAGACCGCCGGCACCTCGATCCGCAGGTCGATCCGGTCGAGGAGCGGCCCGGAGATGCGGGCCTGATACTGCGCCATGCATCGCTCGTTCGGCCCCCGGCGGCACGCGTAGCCCGGATCGAGCCCCTGTCCGCAGCGGCAGGGATTCATGGCCGCCACCAGCTGGAACCGGGCCGGATAGGTGACCCGGTGGTTCGCACGCGCGATCATCACCTCACCCGTTTCCAGGGGCTGGCGCAGGGAATCGAGCACCTGCCCGGAGAACTCGGGGAGCTCATCGAGGAAAAGCACGCCGCCATGGGCGAGCGAGACCTCGCCGGGCCGGGCGCCGAATCCGCCCCCGACCAGGGCCGCCATGGAGGCGGAATGGTGCGGCTGGCGGAAGGGCCGCCGGTCCGAGAGGGCGCCGCCCTTCAGGATGCCGGCGACGGACTGCACCATGGAGATGTCGAGCAGCTCCCGGGGCGTGAGCGGCGGCAGGATCGAGGGAAGCCGCGCCGCGAGCATCGACTTGCCCGCGCCCGGCGGCCCGCTGAACAGCAGGTTGTGGCCTCCCGCCGCCGCGATCTCGAGGGCGCGCTTGGCCCCCTCCTGGCCCTTGATATCGGCGAGGTCCGGGAGGGGTTCGCCGGACGCCGCCACCGCCGGAACAGGACGGGCCATGACCTGGCTGCCCTTGAAATGGTTGGCCAACTGGATCAGCGAGCGCGGCGCCAGGACGTCGAGGTCGCCCCCGGCCCAGGCCGCCTCCGGGCCCGTGGCGGCGGGGCAGATCAGCCCGAAGCCGCGCTCGGCCGCCGCCAGGGCCGCCGGAAGCACGCCGCTCACCGCCGTGAGCGACCCGTCGAGGGCGAGTTCGCCGAGCACGCAGTACCCGCCGAGCGCGTCGGCCGGAATCGCGCCGATGGCCGCCATCACGCCGAGCGCGATGGGCAGGTCGTAGTGAGATCCCTCCTTGGGCAGGTCGGCGGGCGCGAGGTTCACGGTGATCCGTTTGGCCGGAAGGGCGAGCCCGGAGGCGATCAGCGCGCCGCGCACCCGCTCGCGGGACTCGGCCACCGCCTTGTCGGGCAGGCCGACCACGGTGAACGCCACCGAGCCGGGAACGATCTGCACCTGCACGTCGACGGCGCGCGCCGCGATTCCTTCAAAGGCGACGGTTGCGACGCGGGTGACCATCGGCGGCACGATCTCCAGACGCGTCCCCTCTGCGACGGGACGCCGCAGCAGTGGGGGAGAATCGCGCCGCGCTCAAGCTGTCGCGGCGGCGGGAACCGACCCGCATCGGCGGAGGTTCGGCTCCCGCAACGATCCAGACACGGAGACATCCATGCGCTTCGCCCCGGCCTTCGCGGCCCTCGCCCTGGCGCTCGCCGTCGCCCCCGCCGCGCAGGCGGACACGCCCCTGCCGCCCGACCAGCTCGCCAAGGTCGAGGCCAAGCTCCGGCAGGAGGGCTTCACCAAGTGGTCCGAGATCGAGCTCGACGACGGCATGATCGAGGTGGACGACGCGATCGATTTGGCCGGTAAGAAGGTCGATCTCAAGCTCGATCCGAACACGCTCGCCATCGTGAAGCGCAAGAACGACTGACCGGTCGGTGCCCCGGGCTTGCCCGGGGCGGCCGCAAGAGGCCCGGAAGCAGGGCCGGTTGGGGGCCGGAGATAGCGCCGGGCACGGTGGACACGGTCACGCTGCCCGGCTTCCGCCATGTTTCGGGTGGATACGCGCCGGCCTCGCGGCGGTCCGCCGGATTCGTTTACAATGAGTTACGAATTCGGTTGGCTTTCAACGGAATAGCCGAACCGATCCTTCCCGGGAGCGTGCCTATTCTGTAACCGTTTCAGCCGCATGCCGAGCCAGACGGTCCCCGTGTCGAAGAAGCCCGCCCCGTCCTACCGCACCCACGGCCTCAACTGGCTGAAGCGCGCCGCCATCGCGGCGGGACTGCTGATCGTGCCGACGGCGGTGCTCGCCTACGCCGACCTCCTGCCCGAGACCCTCGACATCCTCGGCCTGGAGGAGACCGAGGTGCCGGATCTCCCGCATGTCGCCCGCCAGATCGCCATCGGCGCGCCCCTGCGCATCGTCGCCTTCGGCTCGTCCTCCACGGAGGGCATCGGGGCGTCGAGCCCGCTGAAGGCTTACCCGGCGCGGCTCCAGGCGGACCTGCGCACCAAGCTTCATGGCATCGAGGTCACGGTTCTCAACCGGGGTATCGGCGGCGAGCACGTCGACGACATGCTCAAGCGCCTCGACCGCGACGTGATCGGCGCCGAGCCGCAACTCGTCATCTGGCAGACCGGCAGCAACGACCCCCTCCGGGGTGTGACTGTCGAGCATTTCCGCGAGGCGACCCTCGACGCCGTGAAACGCATCCGCGACGCGGGAATCGACATCGTGCTGATGGAGCCGCAATGGTGCCCGAAGCTGGAGTCGACGCCGGGCGCCGACCGTTTCCGCACGGCGGTGCGCGAGATCGGCGCCGAGCTTGATGTGCCGGTGATCCGCCGCGCGGACCTGATGCACGGCTGGGTGCGCGACGGGCGGCTGACCACGAAGCAGCTCTTCGCGCCGGATGGCCTGCACATGGCCGACCGCGGCTACGCCCTCCTCGCGGAAGCCGCGGCGGAATCGATCCTGCGGGATGCCGGCACGGATCACGCCCAAGAGGCTGTGCCCGAGTGACGGTCCTGGCGGAATAAGCCGTCTCCTCCGCTTGACGGACGCCTCCGCCTCCCGGACATCCGGGGCATGAAACTCTTCGTCTTCGGGCTCGGCTTCACGGGCCGCCGCTTCGCCGAACGGGCGCGGGGGCGTTTCTCCACCATCGTCGGAACGGTGACGGAGCCCGCGGCCGCGGCACGGGTCGCGGCCGAGACCGGCTTTACGATGCGCGCCTTCGGGCCCGACGCGGACGACGCGAGCATCGCTGCCGACCTCGCCGACAGCGACGCGCTTCTCGTCTCCGCGCCGCCCGGCGCCGCGGGCGACCCGGTGCTGCCCCGTTACGCCGACGCCATCGCTGCGAGCCGGATCGGCTGGATCGGCTACCTCTCCACCATCGGCGTCTACGGCGACCAGGGCGGTGCCTGGATCGACGAGACGACGCCGGCCGCACCGCGCAGCGAGCGCTCGACCGTGCGGGTCCGCGCCGAAGAGGCGTGGTGCGCGCTCGGCGCCCGCTCCGGCAAGGCCGTGCAGGTCTTCCGCCTGTCGGGCATCTACGGACCGGGGCGCAATCCCATTGTGAAAGTGCGCGAGGGACGCTCGCAGCGGATCGTGAAGAAGGGGCAGGTCTTCAACCGCATCCATGTGGACGACATCGCCACGACGCTGCTTGCCTCCCTCGACCGTCCGCGGCCGGGGGCGATCTACAACGTCACCGACGACGAGCCGACCCCGCCGCAGACGGTGATCGAGCACGCCGCGGCCCTGGCCAACCTGCCGCCGCCGCCCGAGGTCGATTTCGAGACCGCCGACCTCTCCCCGATGGCTCGCAGCTTCTATGGGGAGAACAAGCGGGTGCGGAACCGCCTGATCCGCGAGGAACTGGGCGTGACCCTGGCCTATCCCACCTACCGGGAGGGCCTCGCGGCCCTGGCGGGCGACGCGGTCTGAGGGCGGCCCGCCGTCGTTGCGAGCGCGGCTGGAGGTATTCGGGGCAGCGGACCGTGTCCCACCCTGGCGTGTCCCTGAATGGCGTCGCTGGCCTCCGCAATGACGGGGCGACGCGACCCTAAGGGTTCGAGAACCGGAACTCCGTCACCGCCTCGAAGACCTGTCCGGGCCGCAGGATCGCGGACGGAAAGTTCGGATGGTTCGGCGCGTCCGGGTACCCCTGGGTCTCGAAGCAGACGGCATCCCCCGCCCGATAGGTCCGGCCCGAGGGGCCGACGAGGGTCCCGTCGAGGGTGTTGCCGGTGTAGAGCTGGAGCGAGGGCTGGGTCGTCCAGACTTCGAGGCGGCGGCCGCCGACGGGCTCGTGGCAGGCGGCCGCGAAGCGCAGGCGCCCCTCCTCCGCGCCGCGCAGCACGAAGGCGTGGTCGTAGCCCTTGCCCGCGACGATCTGCGGGTCGCCCGTCCGAATCCCCTCCCCGATCGGCCGCTCGGTGCGGAAGTCGAAGGGCGTGCCGGCCACCGGGCGGATCTCCCCCGTGGGCAGTTGCGCGGGGTCGGTCGGCAGGAAAGCGTCGGCCTCCAGGCGCAGACGGTGGCCGAGCACGTCGCCGCTGCCCTCGCCCGCGAGGTTGAAGTAGCTGTGGTTGGTGAGATTCACGGGTGTCGGACGGTCCGTGAAGGCGCGCATGGTCAGGCGCAGGACGCCCTCCTCGGGGATGCCGTAGCGAACCTCCACGTCGAGGTTGCCGGGAAAGCCCTCCTCGCCGTTCGGAGAGCGGCGGACAAGGGTCAGGCCCGTCTCGTCGGCCTCGCGGGCCTGCCACAGGCGCAGGCCGAAATTGCCCGGCCCGCCGTGGAGCGTGCTGCCCCGGTCGTTGGTGGGGAGCCGGTACTCCGTGCCGTCGAGGGTGAAGCGCCCGCCCGCGATCCGGTTGGCGAACCGCCCGACCACGGCGCCGAAGCTCGGGCTGACGGTCTCGTAGCCCCTCAGGTCGGGGAGGCCGAGGACGACGTTCGCTGAGCGACCTTGCCGGTCGGGCGTCTCGATGGACGTGATCACCGCACCGAACTCGATGACCCGGACGCGGAACGCGCCACGCGCCAGGGTGTGGCGCCTGACCTCGTCGCCGTCGGCGGTCCGTCCGAAGAGCTCGTCCCGCATCGCCATCCCACCTCGATCCCGCGCCATCTGGCGCCGGGACCGGGCGGATCAAGCGGTCAGCGCTTCCACACGCCGAGGCGTTCGCTACGGGCGTGATCCTCGGCGGCGACGAGTTCCGGGCTCGCCTCCGGCGAGGCGCGGCCGCCGCCGTTGTAGAGGATCACCTCCGACAGGTCCCGGCCGTCGATGGAGCAGTTCATGCTCTCGCTGCCCGGAGCGGGCTGGCAGGTCACGGGCCGTCCCGCGATGTAGCGCGTGAGCTCCTCCGCCTGCCCGCCGCGGACCCACTCGACGCCGAACAGGTGGACGAGCTTACCGTTGAGCTTGAGGGTCGCCGTGTCGATGACCTGCACCGTCCCGGTCACGGCGTTCGCCGCCGGGGGCGGCGCGTCGCCATCGGAGTCGCCGCGGCCGTCGCCCTCCGGGGGCGGCGTCACGTTGTCGGGCACGGAGGGCGCGCGGGCGACGGCGGAGGGCTCGGCGGGCGGCGCCTTCGCGGTGGGCTTCGCCGCCGGAGGAGTCGCGGACGGCGCTGACGGGGCCGGCGTGGGCGACGGCGTCTCGGACGGGGGCGACTGGCTCGCCAGCACCGCCACGAGCGCCGCGGCGGCGGCCGCCGCCCCGCCGCCCCACAGCATCATCCGGCGGCGGCCGCCCCCGCTGCGATCGAGGTCGTCCGCCCCGTTCACGGAGCCGGCGAAGCGTCCGGCGGGCTCACCGGCCGGAGGTGCGGCGGCGGGCGGCACGGCCTCGGCGGACCCGGCCTCGGTGGACGGCTCCTTGTTCATGCGCTGCTTCAGCGAGGCGAAGGCGCCCGCCGCCGATTGCGCGAGGGCGCGGCCCTGGACTGAGGATTGCTCGGCCAGCGTGCGAGCCCGCTCGGACTGGGTGCCGAGGAAGCGCGCAGTGGCGGCCCGCATCTCGGCCGCGTTGACGGAGCGCGAGGCGTCGCGGGGCTCAGGCACGGGATCGGCCGGCTTCACGGGTTCCGGAGGCTGGAACAGGCCGGGGTGCTGGGCACGCAACTCGTCGAGCAGGTCCGCGAGGGTGAAGGGGCGGGCCTCCTCGCCCTCGGCCGCCGCGTGACGGCGGGGGGCGCCGTCGCGGTCGATCACACGGTAGCCCGGCGGCGCGGCCTGGGGCTCGAGGGCCGCCTGCGCGATGAGGGTGAGCGTGCGCTCGGCCACCGGGTAAGGGCGGGCCTTGGCGATCTCGGTGCGGAGCGTGGCCAGGAGCGCCGCCCGGTCCGGACTCTCCAGCTGCGGATGCGCCGGCCGGGCCTCCTGTTCCGCCACCCCTGTGGAAGACGTCATCCGTCCTATCCTGGCCTCTCTCGCCACCGCGGCGGGTTTAGTGCCGTTCGCGATGGCGTGGCAATCCGGCGTGACCGCAATCCTGTGTCGCGGCACACCCGGTTCTCTTGGCGGCCTCAGCCCCGTCCGGCACCCGGCCCTTCGGCCCGGTCGGCACCCCGGTGCAGCACGCGCCCGCTCTCGGCGACGATCACCGGTCGCTGGCCGGAGAAGCTCACCTCCAGGACGAGCTCAGAGGCGCCCTTCGAGACGACGCCACGCTCGGGGCTGGCGGCCCGGAAATCGACGATGGCGCGGACCACGCAGGTCGATCCGTCCGCCGTACAGCGGGTGTTGAAGGCGCGGGCGGCGTAGCGGCGCTCCGGCCAGCGGCGGACGAAGTCGCGCTTCTCGTCCAGAAGGTCCGCCTGGGTGGCGGGCCGCCCGTAGAACCGCACGCGGGTTCCGTAGAAGCGCGGCGTCGCGCCGACCATCGCCTCGCCCGACGAAGAGACCACCGACAGGTACTCCAGCGCGAGCGCCTGCGCCGCCTCGACCCGGCCCGCCGGGGCATAGCCGGTCGGGATCCCATTCGCGGCGGGCGTATCCGCCAAGCGCCGCGGCGCCGGGGCGCGATGTCGCGCGATCCGCTCGGCGCGCTGGCGCCGGGGCGTCTCCGCGAGGCGGGATCCGGTCGACGAGTTCTGCGCAGCGGACCCCTTGGCCATGCCCTTGGAACCGACCTTGTCCTCCGCGACGGCGGTTCCGGCCTTCGCGGTATCCTTCGTGTCCTTGACTGAATCCTTGGCGGTGACCTTGGCCCCGCCCCGGTCCGCCGTGCCGGCCTTGTCGGCGGCGGCGGACTTGTCGGCAGCCCCCTTGGCGGGCGGATCGACCCAGGAGCGGGGATCGGCCTGGGCGGGCAGGCTCGCCAGCGGCAGCAGCAGGCCGACGGCCGTGGCGATGGGGCGAAGGGAGGGAGGAACGCGCATGGGACCGTTCGGACCGCGGCGAAAGGGTGGGCGGGATGGGTGAAAACGCAACCGGAGGCGGGATGGGTTCCGTTCTCCCCTAGGCATCGCAGGTGCGGAGGGCCGGCACCAGCTGCGAATATCGGGGATGATGGGGTTGAGTTCGAACGTCTGATGCCCAAGTGCAGGAATGTCACAGGGTCGCCCCGCCGGGTGTCCCGGCAGCCTTCCCTTCGAAACGCGGACATGCGGGTGAATGCCGGAGATCGACCTCAGTGTCTGGCCGGAATGTCAGCGCTCTCTCCCACCGCGCCCTCATCCTGAGGTGCCAAGGCGCAGCGGAGACCTCGAAGGAGGGCTCCAGGGATCGCAGGGCCTTCTGGAGCCCGCCTTCAAGGCGGCTTCGCCGCACCTCAAGATGAGGGGGTGGGACGGGGGGCAGCGATTGTCCGGCCAGACACACAACGTCGAAGCCTGTTGGGGATGCCGTTCCATCCCCCCGGCCCTCGCAAGCCATCGCCTTCCGCGACAGCCTTTCTTCGCTCACCCCATCCTCGATAACCCCTTGGCCCCGCGATGACCGCTGAGACCCGGCGTGCCCTGCTCGTCTGCAACGCAAAGGCGCGCAACGGCAACGTCCCCCTCGACGCCATTCGACAAGCCCTGCGGGAGGGCGGGGTCACGCCCGTCGATCCGCCGAAGGGCGCAGATGCCTGCGCCGCGATCCGCGCCCTGGCGGGCGAGGTGGATTTCGTGATCCTCGGCGGCGGGGACGGCACCATGAATGCCGCCGCGCCCGCCCTGGTGGAGACCGGGTTGCCGCTGGCCATCCTGCCGCTCGGCACCGCCAACGACCTCGCCCGGTCGCTGGGCCTGCCCCTCGATCCCCTGGCCGCCGCGCGCTTCATTCCGACGGCCGAGGCGCAGCCGGTCGATCTCGGCTGGGTGAACGGACACTACTACTTCAACGTGGCGAGCATCGGCTTCTCGGCGGAACTCGCGGGCGAACTGACCTCGGAGGCCAAGAAGCGCTTCGGCGTGTTCGGCTACGCGGTGGCCGCCTTCCGGGTGCTGCGCAAGGTCCGCCCCTTCGGCGTCACCATCGAGCACGACGGCAGGACGGAGAAGGTGGTGACGATCCAGGTCTCCGTGGGCAACGGCCGCCACTACGGCGGCGGCATGACGGTGGAGCAGACCGCCTCCGTCGATGACGGCAACCTCGATTTCTACAGCCTGGAGATCGCCCACTGGTGGCGGCTCATCGCCCTGCTCCCGGCCCTGCGCCGGGGCACGCACGGCAAGGCGGCGGATGTCCGGGCCTTCAAGACGCGGGAGATCAGGCTGACCACCCGCAAGCCCCGCCCGGTGAACACCGACGGCGAGTTGACCACCCACACCCCGGCCCACTTCAAGGTGATGCCGAAGATCCTGCGGATCTACGCCCCGCCCCCCGGCCAGCGGGGCGAGAACGCGGACTTCTCCGAGATCGGCAACCGCCTGCTCGACGCCCTCCCCTCGCGGACCTGACGGGCGCGAGGTGCCGGGGCGCCGGCGCCGTTAACCCACCGCCGCCCGCAGCGCCGGCGGCCGGGCCGGAGCATGGCCGTAAACGCCCCGGTGCTTCGCGTCGGGGATGAGCTTGTCGGTGAGGCCGATCACCGTCTCGGCGGCCCCCAGGAGCAGCGCGCCGCCCGGGGCGAGACTCGTGCCGAAGCGGGTCAGGATGTCGGACTTCGTCGGCGCGTCGAAGTAGATCAGGACGTTCCGGCAGAAGATCACGTCGAACTGGCCGAGCGCCTCGAAGCCGTGGAGCAGGTTGAACGGCCGGTATTCCACCATCGCCCGCAGGGACGGGGAGATCTGCCACTGGTCGCCCGTCTGGGTGAAGTGCTTCAGGAGCCACTGCACCGGCAGGCCGCGCTGGACCTCGAACTGGCTGTAGATGCCGAGCCTCGCCTTCTCCAGCACGTCGAGGGAGATGTCGGTCGCCAGGATATCGACCTGCCAGCCGGAGAGCCGGGCGCCGGCCTCCTGCAACAGCATCGCGATGGAATAGGGCTCCTGCCCCGTCGAGGCGGCGGCACACCAGATCCGCAGCTTGCGGCGGCCGGCGTTCCGGGCGAGCGCCTCCGGCAGGATCGTATCGCGGAACAGGTCGAAGGGCAGACGGTCGCGGAAGAAGAACGTCTCGTTCGTCGTCATCGCCTCCACCACGGTCCGTTCGAGGACCTTGTCGTGGGGCGTCTTCAGCTTGCCGATCAGGTCGTGCAGGCTGGCGGCGCCGAAGCGGCGGCAGAGCGGCGAGAGGCGGCTTTCCACGAGGTAGCGCTTCTCGGCCGTGAGGGCGAGGCCGGACCGCTGCTTGATGTAGCCGCGCAGGTACTCGAAATCGAGGTCGGTCATGCCGCCTGCCCCGTGATCAGAGCCCGCAATGCCGGCCCGATCTCGGACAGGGGGAGGATGGCCTCGGCGAGCCCGGCCCGGGCGACGCTGCCCGGCATGCCCCAGACGGTGCTGCTGGCCTCGTCCTGCGCGAGGACCGGCCCGCCCGCCTCCACCAGGGCGCGGGCGCCGTTGGTGCCGTCGGATCCCATGCCGGTGAGGATCACCGAGGCCGTGGCCGCGCCGAAGATTGCGGCCGCGTCCTTGAACAGCACGTCCACGGCCGGGCGGCAGAAATTCACCTGGGGCCCGTCGTTGAGCTTGATGACGGGGCCGCCGGCGGCCTGCGCGAGGCCCATGTGGCGGCCGCCGGGCGCGACGTAGATCCGGCCCGGCTCCAGGCGCTCGTCCATCTTGCCTTCGGCCGCCGGCAGGCCGACCTTGGCGGAGATGTGCTCGGCGAAGACCGCGGTGAAGACCGGCGGCATGTGCTGCACGATGAGCGTCGGCACCCGGCGCAGCGCCGCGGCGCCGATGCCCGCCAGCGTCTCGTTCACGGCCTTGGGACCGCCGGTCGATGAGCCGATCAGCAGGACCCGCGGCACGATCCCGCTCCGGGCGCGGGGGCGCAGGCGGATCGCCGGCGCGGCGGGCTTTTGCGCCGCAGGAGCGGCGGGCGAGGCGGCGGGCGCGGGGCTGGGGGCGGGGGAGAGGGGTGCCGGACGGCGGCGGACGCGGGCCGCGCCGAAGACGCGCACGCGCTCGATCAGGTCGGTGCGGAAGGCGTCGGAGGTGGTGACGCCCCGGTTGCTCTCGGGCTTGGCGATGTAGTCGACCGCGCCGAGGGCGAGGCATTTCAGGGAGATGTCGGCGTTGCGCGTCGTCAGCGTCGACATCATGACGACCTGGAGCGCCGGGCTGGCGGCGAGCATCTTCGGCAGCGCCTCGGTGCCGTCGAGTTCCGGCATGTCGATGTCGAGGAGCACCACATCCGGATCGTGCCGAATCAGCATCTCCACGGCGATCTTGCCGTTCGAGGCGGTGCCCACGAGCTGGAACCCGGCCTCAGTGATCCAGCGGGCGACGAGCCCACGGACCACGGCGGAATCGTCGGCGATCAGCACCTTGACCGGGGGGGCCGCCGCGCCGCCCGGACTCGGGGCGATCGGGCGCGGTGACGGCACAGCAGAACCGGAAGACATACCCTGTTCCTCTCCCTCGCCCGGGCGGGGTGAAGCCCCGCCGTCCCCGCCGCTGATTCCGCGGACGATGCGCAACGCTTTGTGGTTCTGCCCGATCAGGCGTCGAGCCGCGCGGAGACTCCGACCTGCTCAAGCTTGGCGGTCAGGATGTCCCGGTCGAAGGGCTTCATGATGTATTCGTCGGCGCCGGCCCGGAGGGCGCGCGCGATCGCGCCGACATCGTTCTCGGTGGTGCAGAAGATCACCTTCGGCTTGAGGCCGGCTTCGGTCCGCCGCAACTCCTGAAGGAAGGCGTAGCCGTCCTTGTTCGGCATGTTCCAATCGAGCAGGATCACGTCCGGCATCGCCTCCGCGCAGACTTCCAGGGCGTTCGCCCCGTCCTCCGCCTCGCTCACGAGGAAGCCGATCTCCTCGATGATCCGGCGCGCGACCTTGCGGATCACGGCGGAGTCGTCGACCACGAGGCAGGTCGTGTCACGCTGGCTCATCGCATCGCTCCTCAGGCCGCCTCGGCGCCGCGGGCGCCGAAGTTCAGCAGGGCGTCCACGTCGAGGATGACGAGGAGGCGCGATTCGAGGCGGTGGACGCAGACCGTCAGGTCGCGCCAGCGCGCATCGAGGTTGATCGGCGCGTTCTCTCGCGTGTCGCCGCCGAGCTTCAGCACCTCGCCGACGCCATCGACGATGAGGGCGAAGGTTTCGCCGCCCTGTTCCAGGCCGATCGCCATGCCCCGGTCATTGGGACCGGCGGCCTCGTCGCGGCCGCCCGCGGCCGGGGCCATGCCGAGGCGGCGGCGCAGGCAGAGCGCCGTCACCACGCGCCCGCGCAGGTTGAGGAGGCCGACGATCTCCGGCGGCGCCAGCGGCACCGGGGTGACGCCGGAGGGGACGAACACGTCGTGGACACGCTCGATCGCGAGGCCGAACAGGACTCCGTCGACATGGACGGTGACGAAGTCCTCGGTCGGGCCGGTCTCGGCGCCGTTGGCGTTGGCTGCCTTCATCTCACGCACTCTGCGAAACGGTCGGGACGGGTCGTTGGTGGGGCGGCTGCGTCAGGCAGCTTCGGCAAGGGCGTCCTCGGCGGACGCCTCGATCTCGCCCAGGGCGGCGACGAGGCCGCTCCGGTCGAACTTGGCCACGAGATCGGTGATCGCGAGGGACCGCGCCCGGGCGAGGGCATCGGCCCCGATCGCGCCCGACAGGCCGATCACGGGCATCCCGGCAAGCGCGCCGCCGGAGGCGCGCATCGCGGCCACGAGATCGAAGCCGCTGCGGCCGGGCATCTCCAGATCCGTCACCACCACGCCGATGCGCTGATCGGCCTGCAGGAGGGCGAGGGCCTCGTCGGCGCCGACGGCTGTGACGACCTGGAACCCCGCCGCCTTCAGGACCGGGCTCAGCATGTCCCGGAAGAAGGCGGAGTCGTCCACCAGCAGGAGCGTCGCGGCGGCCTTGCGCGCCTTGCGCGGGCCCCGCGCCCAGTCGTCGTACGCCATGGGCAGGAAGTGGGCGATGTTGATGATGTCGGTCGCCCGGCCCCGCAGCACCGCCGAGCCGATCAGGTCCGAGCGGTCGGCCGCGATCTCGATGTCCAGGCGCTCCTCCACGATGTCGACGATCTCGTCCACGACGAGGCCCATGGCGCGCTCGCCGTCGGAGAACACCACCAGGGCCTGCTTGCCCTCGGAGCGGATGACGATGCCGTCGTCGGCCGGGACGAGGGGCATCAGGCGGCCCCGGTACTGGATCAGCGGACGCCCGCCCAGGTGTTCGACCTTCTCGCTGTCGATCTCCTCGAGGCGCGTCACGAGGGAGAGCGGAACCGCCTTGAAGCCGCCGTGGCCGCCCTTGAACACGAGGAGCGTCGTCGTCGCCTCCGTGGCCTCGGCCTCGGCGGCCTCCGCCTCGGCCTGACCGGCGGCCGACTGGACGCCCGCCGCCACTTGGTTGGCGACACCGTTGGGATCGACGATCAGCACCACGGCTCCGTCGCCCAGGATGGTGTTGCCGGCGAACAGCGGGATGTGCCGCAGCTTCGCCGACATCGGCTTCACGACGATCTCCTCCGTATGGAAGACCTCGTCGACGAGGATGCCGAAGCGCTGGCGGCCGACCTGGGCCACCACCACGAAGCCCGTGGCCTCGACGGCGGTCTCCGCGCCGAGCAGGCCGGTGAGGGAGACGATCGGCAGGAGCCGCTCCCGCAGGCGCAGCACCGGCGAGCCGTTGATGTGCTCCACCGCCTGCGCCCCGGCGCCGACCCGCACCAGTTCCAGCACCGCCACCTGCGGCAGGGCGAAGCGCTGCTCGCCGGCCCGGACGATGAGCGCGGCGACGATGGCGAGCGTCAGCGGGATCTTGATCGTGAAGACGGTGCCCTTGCCCGCCTGGGTCGCGATGTCGATGACGCCGCCGATGGTCTCGATGTTGGTCTTCACCACGTCCATGCCGACGCCCCGGCCGGAGACCGAGGTGACGGCCGCCGCCGTCGAGAAGCCCGCGTGGAAGATGAACTTCGCGACCTGCGCGTCGGTCATCCTGTCGATGTCGGCGGCGGCGGCAAGGTTGCGCTCCACCGCCTTGCGGCGAATGGCGGCGAGGTCGAGGCCCTTGCCGTCGTCCGAGATCTCGATGGTGATCGTGCCGCCCTCGTGGAAGGCCGAAAGGCGGATCGTGCCCCGCGCCGGCTTTCCGGCCGCCACGCGCTGGGCAGTCGATTCGAGGCCGTGGTCGGCCGAATTGCGGACCATGTGGGTCAGGGGGTCCTTGATGACCTCCAGCACCTGCCGGTCGAGTTCGGTCTCGGCGCCCTGCATGACCAGCTCGATCTGCTTGCCGAGTTCGGCCGAGAGGTCGCGCACCACGCGGGGCAGCTTCTGCCACGCGTTGCCGATGGGCTGCATCCGCGTCTTCATGACGCCTTCCTGCAACTCGGCGGTCACGTGCGAGAGGCGCTGGAGCGGGACCTTGTAGGCGGAATCCTCGTGCCGCCGGGCGATCTCCAGGAGCTGGTTGCGGGTGAGCACCAGTTCCGAGACCATCGTCATCAGGTGTTCGAGGGTATCGACGTTCACGCGGATCGTCTGCACCTTGGAGGGACCGCCCTCGGATTCGGCGGCGGGCGCCTCCGACTTCGCGTGCTCGACCTTGGCAGGCTCGACCTTGGCAGGCTCGACCTTGGCAGGCGCGGCAGCCACGGCGGGCGCGGGCGGCGGCGGGGCGGGAGCGGCGAAGTCGGCCTCGTCGGGACCCGGGGCAGCCAGGAAGGCGGCCTCAAGGTCCTCAAGGGAGACCTCGCCGGGCTTCAGTTCGCGGACGACCGGCTCCGGCAGGACGATCTCGGGCTCGGGCATAACCGGCTTGGCCGGCTCCGGCGCCGCACCGCCTTCGGACATTCGCTCCAGGGCGGAGATCAGGTCGACGTCCTCGCCCGCCGGCTCGCTGCCCGAGGCTTCGAGGTCACCGAGGATCGCCTTCAGGCGGTCGAGGGTCGCGAGGATCAGGGTGACGCTCGCCGACGTGGCCGGCATTCCGTCGCGGAAGCGCCCCATCAGCGTCTCGGCGGCGTGGGCCAGCGCCTCCAGGCGGGGCAGGCCGAGGAAGCCGCAGGTGCCCTTGATGGTGTGCACCAGGCGGAAGATGTTCCGCAGGATCGTCTCGTTGTTCGGGTCCTGCTCGAACCGCACGAGCTCCGAATCGACCGTGTCGAGATGCTCGGCACTCTCGGTCAGAAACTCACGAAGCAGGTCGTCCATCGCCGATACTCGTCACGCGCGAAAGGGCTCGCGGCGACAATCATGGCGATGTCCAGTTATCGAAGAGTTTCAGGGGCCTCGGCGGGCGAAACTAATTTGGCTCAATCAAGCCAGCGCGGTGCCAGAATTCCCTTCATCGAGCTCGGGCGGATTTTCTATAACCGACGGCTCAGCAGTAATAGTGACTTCGTCGCCTTCGATGGCGAAGCGCACCCCCATGGAGGCGGCGCGGGCGACGAGCCCGGCATAGTAGGGTAGGATGCCGTGGGCATCGACCGTGCCGCTCTCCGGCTCGCCCGCGAGCAGTTCCACCACGTGCGGAGGGATGCGGGCGTGGGAGCCCTTGGCCTTCAGGACGAAGGTCGGCGCGTCGCCGTCGCCGGTGACGGTCACGTCGATGAGGCCGCCGCGGGGGATCGACGAGGTGGAGATCATGACAAGGTTTAGCAGCAGCTTCACCTTGTTCTTCGGGAACAGCGCCTGGGGGGCGCGCCATTCGAGCTTGGTCTTCTCGTCGGAGAACATGCCCTTGGCGACGTTCTCGGCATCCGCGAGGTCGATCGAGGACCCCGCCGAACCCGCCGCGCCGAAGGCGATACGGGCGAACTTGAGCCGGGCCGAGGCTTGCCGGGCGCTCTTGCCGATCAGCTCCAGCGCGAATTCGCGCATCGATTCGTCCTGATCGTCCTCCAGCACCTCAAGGCCGTTCACGATCGCGCCGACCGGGCTGATCACGTCGTGGCAGACGCGGGAGCACAGCAGGGCGGCGAGGTCGAGACCGTCGAGGGTGAGGGTGGGCATCGGGCACTCCGGAGCGGTTCGCGGCGGCTGAACGGCTGCGATCGCCCGGGCCGGGGGCCGGACGGCCGGTTCGGCCAGCGCGCACGGATAGACGCGCGCGGAGTCTTTGCAAAGCGTTAACCCGACCGAACGAGGTCTTCGCGCGTTCTGTGTCGTGCGGGCCGAATCGACATCCTTCGCCCGCTCGGGCAACTATGACCGAGGGAAGGGGCGCAAGGCCATGCGGGCGGCGGCACCGATGACGGACGGCGAGACCGGGCGAATCGCGGAAGCGCTCGCCGGAATCGCCTGCGCGGCCGGCGCGGTCCTCAAGCGCTGGCACGGGGGCGACTGTCCCCATACGCTCAAGCTCGACGGCTCACCCTCCAGCACGGCCGACATCCAGGCCGAGGCCCTGATCCTCGAAGCCCTGGCCGCCCGCTATCCCGGCATCCCCGTCGTCGCCGAGGAAAGCCTCCGGGACCAAGCCCTCGGCGACATGTTCTTCCTCGTGGATCCCCTCGACGGGACCAGGGACTTCCTGGCCGGTACGTCGGACTTCACGGTCAACATCGCCCTCGTGGCGAATGGCCGCCCCGTGGCGGCGGCCCTGGCGGCGCCGGCCCTCGACCGGGTGTGGCTCTCCGCGCGCACCGCCTCCGAGGCGCCGATCATCGCGGACCGGCCCGGCCCCGGCCGGAGGGTGCGCACGCGGCGCGCGCCCGAGGCGGGGCTGCTCGCCCTGGGGAGCCGCCGCCACGGCGACCTCGCCACGGAGGCGTGCCTCGCCGCGCTGCCGATCATGGAGGTGCGCAAGGCCGGCTCGGCCCTCAAGTTCGGGCTCATCGCCTCCGGCGAGGCCGACATCTACCTCCGCTGCGGCCCCACCATGGAATGGGACACGGCCGCGGGCGATGCCATCGTCACCGCCGCGGGCGGCTGCGTCGTCGCGTCCGGCGGCCAGACGATCCGCTACGGGCGAGCCGCGGAGAATTACCGCAACGGGCCCTTCGCGGCGGTGGCCGACCCGGCGGTGGCCTCCATCGTCACCCTCATTCCTCCGGCGGGCTGCGCCCTGCCTCCTCGCCCGGCGTCTCACTGAGGGGCACGGCCCGGCTTTCCGGCGGCTTCGCAGCGGGGGAAGCGGGAACGGGCGGCGGGTCGTCGAGCAGCACCCGCAGCTCCGGCCAGATCGTCTCGGCGGTGGACGCGAGGTCCGGCTGCGCGAGGAAGCGCGCCCGCCGCTCTTCGTTCCGGAAGAGATAGAGACGCTCGCCGATGATCGCGAACAGGTCGGGCGCGGAATCCACCAAGCGCCGGTCGAGGATGCCGGCCGCATCGAAGCCGCCGAGGCGCGGCGCGTAGACCTCCGGGTCGCGCCGGAACGCGGCGCGGTTCGCCTCGGAGGCGAAACGCCACGCCTGGGCCGCCCAGACCGTCTCGAACCGGGCCGAGCCCGGCCGTGGCCCGTCGGGCAGGAAGTAGCTGACCGGGTCGTAGCCCCGGAGCGCGAGCAGCGTGACCCTCGTCCCGACCGGTTCGGCCGCGCCGCGTCCCACCCCGGCGGCGAGGCCGAGGAGCAGGACGATCCAGGCGCCGCACCAAGCCGCCCAGCGTGCCGACCGGCGGTCACCTCCCGTTAACCGCATCTTGCGAAAGTCCCCCGATGCTGGTCCCACTCGCGGTCCGGCGGGAGGCCCGTGTCGGCATCCCGACACCCACCACCGGCTTCCGACCCCGCCCCGCCCTTGCCGCACATCCGGTGAACGGGGGCAAGGGCAGGAGGCGGCGGTGACCACAGCCGGAACGGGGCGACCCGTTCGCGAGGCGGGCAACGCCATACGGCGGAGGACGCATATGAGCGCATCTTTCCTTCCCGATCCGCACCGTCGCCAGACCCTGCGCCGGATCCTGCGCGGCGGCCTCGGCCTCGCGGTGTCCGGTCCCTGCCTCACGGTGGCGACGGGCCTGCGGGCGGACCCGATCCCGGCCAATGCCCGGCCGGAGACGTTCCGGCCGGAGGAACTGGTGGAGTCCGGCCACCGCTTCTTCGGCACCGTCTCGCGCGGTCTCGCCCTTACGGTCGAGGAGGCGGGACGCCGCTGGGGCGAGCCGAACGGCTACATCCTCGGCCAGGAGGGATCAGGCGCCTTCGTCGCGGGGCTGCGCTACGGCGAGGGCACACTCTACACCCGCAACTCCGGCAACCAGAGGGTGTACTGGCAGGGCCCGTCCCTCGGCTTCGACGTGGGCGGCGACGGGGCGCGGACCATGATGCTGGTCTACAACCTGCCCTCGACCCGCGCCCTGTACCGGCGCTTCGGCGGCGTCGACGGCTCGGCCTACTTCGTGGGCGGCTTCGGGATGACCGCCCTCACCGACGGCGGCATCGTCGTGGTCCCGATCCGCAGCGGCGTCGGCGCCCGCCTGGGCGTGAATGTCGGCTACCTCAAGTTCACCCCGAGCGCGACCTGGAACCCCTTCTGAGCGACCGCCCCGGCCGCCGGCGCCCCCTTGAAACGCGGGGGCGAAGTTCAACCTTCGCCTCCAATTCAGCGAAAAGTTGCGCTAGAAGGTATCATGACCACACCATTGCCGGGCCGCCCGGCCGGGGACGCGGACAGCACTTCGTGATCGAAACGGCGATGATCTTCGCGCTGGGTTTCCTGGTCGCGAGCCTGCTCGGCCTCCTGGTGCTGCCGGCGGTGAACGCGCGCGCCGGGCGGCTCGCCCGCCGCCGCGCCGAGGCGCGCCTGCCCCTGTCCGCCGGCGAGATCGCCGCCGAACGGGATTTCCTGCGCGCCCAGTTCGCCGTGCGCGAGCGGCGGATGGAACGGGAGGTCGAGGCGGTGAAGGCCAAGCGGGCGGCGGACATGGCGGCGATCGGCGCGGGCACGATGAAGGCCGTCGCCCTCACCCGCGACCTGGAGGCGCGGGACGCGCAGCTCGCCGAGGTGCGCCGGACGAACGGCAGCCTGGAGACCTCCCTGGCGGAGTCGAGGAACGAGGGTACGGCCAGCCTCGCCACGCTCCACGCCCTGGAGGCGGCCCATGCCGACCTCCTCGACAGCCTCCTTGCCCTGCGCCGCGTCTCCGGCACGGAAGCGACGCGGGCTGCTTCCCTCGTGTCCGAACGCGACGCCCTGCGCGCCAGCCTGGACGCGGCCGAGCAGGCCCTGTCCGCCATGCCGCCGCGCGAGGCGGGGGTGGAGCGCGAGAATGCCGAATTGCGGCGGCGGATCGACGAGGTCGCCGACGCCATGATCGGGAAGGCGCGGCTCCCGCGGGCCGGGACGCTCGCGACGGAGCCACAGCCCGAACGGGTATGAGAATCTCCGCAGGCGGCACGGCCCCAGCGGGAAGCCACCGGGATGCGAGCGTGATTCCGCGCGGTCGCCATGTTTCGACCACGCGGAGGCATCATCGCAGCCCCGTACGATTTTAGGCCACATACACGGAAAGCGTTCCCATGCGCATGAAGTCCATCGTCACCGCCGCGGTCGCGGTGTTCGCCCTGACCCTCCCGGCGGCGGCGCAGCAGACCAAGCGGGGCAACGAGACGCTCAAGAAGTACTGCACCGGCGATTACCTCTCCTATTGCGGCAACCTCTCGCCCGACGATCCGGCGACGGACGCCTGCATGCAGAAGAACTGGAAGGCGCTCTCCGAGAATTGCCGCCGGGCGATCAACGCCTACGAGGCGCAGCAGGAGCAGGCGAACCCGAAGGGCGCGCGCGACAAGCGCGGCTGAGGCGCGGCGCCACGCCTTTCCGCCGGGGGTGCCCGCCTGTTGCGGACATGCGCTCGCCCCGCGCCGTCCGAACGGCTAAGATTGGCGCACCCGGCGGGCGCGGTGCCCGTCCGGGATCGCCGGACCCGCGCGTGATGCTGCCCCGACCCGCCCTGACGATCCTCGCCGTGACCAGCCTCGCGGCGCTCGCGCTCGGCGGCTGCGGCCGGAGGGGTGCGCTCGAGCCGCCCCAGGCCGCGGCCCCCGCAGCCCCCGCCGGGCCCAACGCTTCCGCGCCGAAGACGGCGCGCATCCTGCCCGGCAGCATCGGCCTCGGCGGCGGCCAGGCCGAGCCGGAGGCCGAGGCCGTGCGGGCCGGGGACGAACTCGCCGCCGGCGCCATCCCGCCCTCGGGAACGGAGGCGCCGGTGCAGACCACCAAGGGCGCCAAGCGCGGATACCGGATCCCGAAGGAGCCTTTCATTCTCGATCCGCTGCTTTAAGCTGCGCGCCGCCGGGGCGCGGCCGGCCCCCGGCCACAGCTTCACCCAGCCCATCGGCTCCGAGGATCGGCCCCCGCGCAGGGCGGCACGGGGTCCGAGCCAGATCCCTTAGCGACGGCAACAGGCGCGATGCACCACTTCCACTACCGCAGCGGCCGCCTCCACGCGGAGGAGGTCGATCTCGCGCGGCTGGCCTCGGAGGTCGGCACGCCGTTCTATTGCTACAGCACGGCGACCCTGGAGCGGCATTACCGCGTCTTCGCGGAAGCCTTCGCGGCGGACGACGCACTGGTGTGCTTCGCGATGAAGGCGAACTCGAATCAGTCGGTGCTGGCGACCCTCGGGCGGCTCGGCGCCGGGATGGACATCGTTTCGGGCGGCGAGTTGGCCCGCGCCCTGGCGGCGGGGATCGCGCCGGAGAAGATCGTGTTCTCCGGCGTGGGCAAGACCCGCGAGGAGATGGCCGCCGCCCTCAAGGCCGGTATCCTCTGCTTCAACGTCGAGAGCGAGCCGGAGCTGCGCGCCCTCTCCGAGGTGGCCGAAACCCTCGGCCTGCGCGCGCCGGTCTCCATCCGGGTGAACCCCGACGTCGACGCGCTCACCCACGCCAAGATCTCCACGGGGACCTACGAGAACAAGTTCGGCATCCCGATCACCCGCGCCCGGGAGGTCTACGCGGCCGCGGCCGCCCTGCCGGGGCTCAGCGTCCACGGGATCGACATGCACATCGGCAGCCAGATCACGGATCTGGCGCCCTTCTCGGATGCGGCGGCCCGGCTCGCCGCCCTCGCCCGCGACCTGATGGCGGACGGGCACGGCCTGCGCCATATCGATTTCGGCGGCGGCCTCGGCATCCCCTACCGGGACGACAACGCCCCCCCGCCGGACCCTGCCGCGCTCGCCGCGACCCTGCGCCCGCACTACGCTTCCCTGGGACTCAGGCCGGTCTTCGAGATCGGGCGGATGATCGCGGGCAATGCCGGGATCCTCGTCACCAAGGTCCTCTACGTGAAGCAGGGCGAGGGCCGGACCTTCGTCATCGTCGACGCGGCGATGAACGACCTGATTCGCCCGACCCTCTACGACGCCTTCCACGCCCTCAGGCCCGTGGCGGAGCCCGATGCCGCGGCGCCCCGCCTCGTGGCCGACGTTGTCGGCCCCGTCTGCGAGAGCGGCGATTACCTCGCCAAGGGCCGGGAAATGCCGGAACCCGCCCCCGGGGACCTCATCGCGGTGATGAGCGCGGGCGCCTACGGTGCGGTGCAGGCGGGGACCTACAACACCCGCCCCCTCGTGCCCGAAGTGCTGGTGCGGGGCGCGGAGGCCGCGATCGTGCGCCCTCGCCAGGAAGTCGAGGCCCTGATCGCCCTGGACCGGATGCCCGGCTGGCTGGACTGAGCCGCAAAGCCTTGCCGCCCCCCGGCAAGGCCGCTAAGCCCGTGTCAGGCCGAATGATTTCGAAACGCAGCGTGCTTCCGCTCTCCATCTTCATCATCGCCCGGAACGAGGCGGACAGGATCGCGGCGACGATCCGTGCCGTGCGCGACCTGACGGACGATCTGATCGTGGTCGATTCGGGTTCCACCGACGGCACCCAGGCCCTGGCCCAATCCCTCGGCGCCCGCGTGATTCACAACGCGTGGCCGGGCTACGGCCCGCAGAAGCGCTTCGCCGAGGACCAGTGCCGCCACGTCTGGCTCCTGAACCTCGACGCGGACGAGGTGGTGCCCCAGGCCCTGGCCGACGAGATCCGCGCCCTGTTCGCCCGCGGCGAACCGGCCCGCCCTGCATGGCGGATCGGGATCGCGGAGGTCTTTCCCGGCGAGGCCACGCCCCATCCGCTGGCCTACACGCTGACCCCGGTGCGGCTCTACCGCAAGGACCGGGGCCGCTACTCCCCCTCCCCCGTCCACGACCGGGTCGATCTCGATCCAGGCGTGGCCCCGGGAAAGCTCAAGGCGAAGATTGCCCATTTTTCGGTTCGCTCGCTGGGCGACCAGTTGGACAAGCTCAACCGCTATTCGGATCAGCAAGCCGACGATCTCGAGGCGCGGGGAATAGTGATTCCGACCTGGCGGGTCTTTGTGGAACTTCCCGGGAACTTCCTGAAGGCCTATTTCGGCCGCCGACACTTCGCCCGCGGCACCTACGGCTTCCTGACGGCGATGAACTACGCGATGTCCCGCCACCTGAGGATTGCGAAGCACTACGAGCGTCGCCGTATCGCCATGCACCGCAATCGGGTTGACCGCCCCGACGGGACCTTCTAGGACCGATGCGCCGGAGACGTGGCCGAGAGGCTGAAGGCACTCGTTTGCTAAATGAGCATACCCTTAATCGGGTATCGAGGGTTCGAATCCCTCCGTCTCCGCCACCCCCCTAACACGTGGGGATACGCGCGGCTTCGCCCGTTGTCGAAGCCATTGACACAGCACCATATTCTTCAGCAGCGTGGTTACGAGCGGTCACAACGAGATCGCTAAGGACACGCGTCGTGCGTGGGCAATCGCTTGGGCACAGTCCGCTGGAGCCCCGCCATGGCCGCGATCAATAAGCTGACCGCCAAGCAGATCGTCTCCCTGCCGGTCGGCCTCCACAGCGATGGCGGCAACCTTTATGTCTCCGTTCGGCCAGGCGGATCGCGCCAATGGGTCATGCGCTATCGCTTCGGTGGCCGACAGCGTGAACTCGGGCTGGGCGGTGCCGGCCCGCACGGCCTTTCCCTCGCCGCAGCTCGCACCTCGGCCGAAAGCGTCCGCGCTCAGCTTCGACAGGGGCTCGATCCGCTCAATCAGCGAGAGGCGTCAGCCAAGGCGGTTAGGGTTCCAACATTCCGTGAAGCGATGGACGACCACATCGCTCGTAATGAGGAGCTGTGGAAGAGCCGCAAGAGCGCACCGCAATGGCGCGCGAGTCTAAAGACCCATGCGGCTTCCTTGATGGATCAGCGCGTGGATGCCATCGATGCGAATGCGGTGATCGCAGTTCTTGATCCGATCTGGCACCAACTGCCCGAAACAGCGAAGCGCGTCCGTGGGCGGATCGAGGCGATCCTGTCCATGGCCAAGACTCGCGGCTTCAGAACAGGGGAGAACCCTGCTGCCTGGCGGGACAATCTGGATAACGTTTTCCCCGCCAAGCCCAAGCTCGTCCGTGGGCACTTCAAGGCGATGGATCATGCCGAGATCCCCTCGTTCATGACCCGCATGCGCGCGACGGACTCGATGAGTGCCCTGGTACTCGAGTGGATTATCCTCACCGCATTACGCCCCACCGTCGGCGTCACCGCCACGTGGGGCGAGGTGAACCGAAGCGCGCGAACGTGGACGATCTCTGCAGAGCGAATGAAGGGGCGCAAGGGCGCTCGACACACCAGCGAAGACCACATCGTTCCACTGTGCGACCGAGCCATTGAGATCCTCGACCGGGTCGAAGGCCTAAGGATCACGAAGGCTGACGATGAGCTGCTGTTCCCCAGCCAGAGGCTCAGGCCTCTGTCGCTGACGGCGCTTGAGCACTGCCGTGAGCGCATGGGGGTGTACGTCACGACCCACGGTTTCCGTGCCACGTTCCGGACGTGGGTGGATTCTGCAACCTTCCACGAAGCGGCACTGGCCGAAAAAGCCCTGGGCCATCTCGTGGGCGATGAAACGGTGAGAGCGTACAACCGCGGCCATCTCCTCGAGAAGCGCCGGCGTCTCATGACGGATTGGGCGGATTACTTGGCAGGTCGCATCGACCCAAAGCGCAATCCGTTCGTCATCCAGGGCGAGGTCGTGCCACAAAGTGTGCTGGACGAGGTCAGAGGCCGGCGACCGCTCTGATACCCTACGTAGAAGTCCGGTAGGCCCCGCCATGCGATCTCGCCCGGCAGCAGCTTGACTGGTTAGCGAATTCCCATAAGCTCTATCTATTGGAAGTGACTACAGTGTCACGTGACCGCTAGGCAAACGGGGAACGTGATACGGCGGAATCGCCGAACTGGAGGCATGGCGGCCCTCAATCCTACTGTTACGAACCACGATCAAGGCAACAGAGCTTATCTGTCGTGATACGCGATGGAGGCGAATATGGTGTCTTGCCCAATGTGGCCGTTTCTCGAGGTGCCTCGGCAAAAGGCGCCTGGTAGCGTGCGAGACAAAATCGGTATTGCGGATAAATTCCTAAGCTGCGACCCGAGGCTATTCTACGGAGCGATCCGGCAGGATCGTATCAGCCACCCGTAGTCTGCTGGCACCCTGTCGTCTGATGCTCGCTCGTGCGGGCAGTGGACGTGCGCCCGCGGATACGGATATGGTCAAGCGTGACATCAGCGCGTCCAACTCGTCCTCAACAATCGTGACGATCGACGACCTCGCCGCTCATTTCGGGGTGTCGCGCTCGACGGTCAAAAACTGGTATCACCGCGACGGCGTCATCCGACCGTGCATAGCCATCGGCAATGTCGTTCGCTTCGACCTCGCGGAGTGCGAGCAACGCTTGTTGGCTCGCAGCAGGAAGTCGCACAAATCCGCAGAGTGAGCGTGGGTGAGATGCCCTCTCGAGGGAGTGCGGCTCTTGCAGTGCCGAGCTTCTTCTCGGGTTTGTCCGTATAGGCATACCGCGCGCGATCGAGGAGCACGCTCGCCCCTTGCCTCTCTCGCAGTCTTGAAACGCTTCGCTGGGAGGGTGGTGCCATTGAGGTTGGAGGCTGTGACGGACCTGCGCCAGTTTTTATGGATGCAATCCCGTCGCGCCTCTCCATTTGATGCCAGCGATGAAGAATGGGCGCTGTCGGCTCGGTACCACGAACGCTTGCCCGCCGCTTTGTCCGGACTGCAGCTCGTCGCCCTCGGCGTCCTGCTCCTCCGCATGGCCGAAAGCTTCGCTGCAGTCCGTGACAATCTCTAGGCCGGACGCGGCGGCCGAGCGGTACCACGCAGGGACGCGATCGCTTCGCGGACCTCGGCCGCCCGGTCGAGCAAGATGTGCTTGAGCCGATGCGCTTCAGCGACATCCTCGGCCAGCCGCGCGAGGCGCTCGTCGAGGTTTCCTAAACGCATGTCCTGCGCAAGTTCGTCCAGCCGTACCAGAGCCGCGCAGAATGACAGCGGTTCGGTCGTTTTAATCTCAGAGGTCATCGCATTCTCCAGGGTCAGTGCATGGTGATGGGATCGAGTGGTTCGACGCGGACCGAGACCGACCGGCCGTCGCCAAAGGTGATGGTGAGAAGGCCGGATGCCGTCGCCGCGTCGGCGACCGGTCGACCGGCTTGGTCGGTGAGCCGAACGAGCCCGTCCTGTGACGGGATCGGTTGCGCTGGTATCGGTGCCGGGGGCACGACGCCCGAATTGCCCGCAGGCTTGAGCGCGGCCAAAGCTCTTTCCAGGCCGCGTTCGAGGGCAAACGACGCTGTTTCAGTGCGCCGTTCAGCCGCCGCCAGACACGCCTCGGCTTCTGTCGCGACAGCCTCGCATCGGTCGGTCATCGTCCGACGGAGTCTTGCCTCGAGATCATCGAGGGACGCCGTGAGGCGCCTCCAGGCCGCCTCGGCGCGCATCGCTGATCCTTCCAACAACGTCAGGATGAGATGGCGTGCCTCGCTCGGCGTCGGGAGACTTGCCCACGCGGTCAGGTCGGCCAGTGTCGGCGCATCGGTCCGATGGCCGACCGCGACCGCCACCGGGACGGTGAGGGTACCGATCGCCCCGGCGACCTCCTTCGCATCGAGGGCTCGGGCCGGGCTTCCGCCACCGCGCACCATCAAGACTAAGCCCCGATCCTCCCGCCCACGGTGCAGCGCAGCGGCTGCATCGAGACGTTCAACCACCTGCGCGACCGCCCCCTGTCCGTCGAATGGGCAGGGAAGGCTGTCGACCTGCAGGAGGCCGGCTCCTTCGAGGGCGCTCAATGTCCCGGCGACGTCTTCCCAGCCTTGGCCAGGGGGATGCAGGACACTGATCCTTTCGAGATGGATCGGCTGAGGCAGGCGACGCTGAGCGTCGAGCAGACCGGCTCGCGCCAGAGCGTCCAGCCCCTGGGCGCGTTGGAGCTTGACGGCGCTCACCCGCCAGTTGGGACCGATGTCTGTCACCGTGAGGCGCATGCGTCCGTCGGGCAACCAGACCGGTGTGCACGTCAGCGTGATGTCGCGGTGAACGAGTTGCGTCAGATCCACTGGACGGCCGAGTTTGACGGTGATCGCGTCATAGGCTGACACACTGAGGTGAGCGCGCAGGCGCAGCGACAGATTGCTGGAGACACCGTGGCTCGGACTGAGTTCGAGCTCACAGCTGTTGTGGCCGCGTAACTGCATCCACGTGACAGTAGCGGTGAGTTGCAGGGAGCGCGGCAGGCTGGTGCGCACTGCGCTTCCGGCCCGCGCCCAGACCTCGCGGACATCGAGGATCGGTGGGGCGGAATCGGGTGGTGGCGAGGTGTCGTCCGTCGGTCTGTCCGATGGGGGATCGGCTGGCGGAACTCTGGTCGTGTCGAAGAGATGGATGCGCATGAGCTCAGTCGGGTTGATTGCAGAAAGTCATTGGGATGGGGTGACTGCACCGAGGTCCGCCCGGACAGGGACGTCCGGGCTAAGACCGATCAGAATGGCGCGTCGGCAGTGGCGTCATCGTCTGGGCGGCCCTGAACCATGGCCGCAGCGATGCGATCGAGCCGGTGACGGTCGGCACGCTCGAGTTCCCCGCGCAGGATCTCCGTGATCGCGGACTCGACAACGCCGGGGATTGGCGACGATCGCCAAGCGAGCCGATCGATCGGCGTCGGCACGGGGCCAGCCAGTGTCAGAAGCGGTGCGCCGATCGCGCACGCCGCCTCAACAACCCGCCGATCGCTGAATGTGCGTGATCCGATCCGCCGGTCGCCGGTGACGATCAGGACGGCATCTGCGCCGGCCCAGTGCACATAGTCCGCAGCATCACGCAGCGTATCGCGGACCGCGTCGGGATCGTCGAGATCGACCTCGCGCTCAGTGAGATGGGTGATGCGGCTCTGGTGGCGTGTTTTGAGCCCCGGCGCGAGTGCCTCCCAGCGCGGCCCCCCGCCCCGGGGTACGACGGCGACGAGCTGGCGCAGCTTGCCAGGCATACCGCCGCGCCGCCACAGGCCCTGGCGTTCGAGTTCTTGTTGCAGTTCCAGGTCCGCTGCAGCTTGGTCCGGGGTCGGCCAGTCACTCGCCGAGACGATGAGGCGTGGCCCGAGCCGGGCATCGTTGTCGATCTCGATGCGGATCGGGACGGGCTCACCCGGTCGATTGTTGATCGGGGCGAGATCGAGCAGACAGCCGAGAGATGTGAGCCAATCTTACCGCAGGAAGACGTGTCCCCAACTCGGGGCGCCGGGGTCAACTCCGGACAGCAGGATCCGAAGACCCGGCTTCGCCCGATCCGGCAGGATCCGCAGCAGCGCTACTCGCCCTTCCGCAGAGGATGGTGGACGTGCGGAATCGTGCGCGCCGACAGGCACGATGATACTCATGATGATGTTCCTTGATGGTAGAGCGGAGCGAGCGTGGCGCCCATGGCGCGTCGGCGCCCTGGTTCGTCCTTCTCGGGATTTGCGTCGGATAGCCGACACCCTTTTTCGTTCTAGTGCCCCATCATCGGCCATCGCGCGGCGAGCGGCCGCTGTTCTTTATTTTTAGCGTCTGCCAAACGTGAGTTTTTTCGTCGAAAGTCTTCCAACCGTTGTTTAAAAGCCTCTTTTCACCGCTTCATCGAGCGCTAATCATTTCTAATACAATTAAAAATAAATCGTTGCTCAAGGCACCATTTGCCTGCCGCCTAGTAATGTAGATGGTGCCATCGCGGCGATTATTTAAACGGTCGGCACTTCGGCATCAGCGCAGATTAAGCGGAGGTCGTTTCTTCAGCGTCATTCCGGCTCGTTTTGCTGCCGAGCAACGTCACGAAAATCGTCACGTTTCAGGCGATCAAAGTCCCCGCAGCCATCATCATCGCCGAAGACATGGATCGCCGCACATGCCTTGCAGACATCCCCGTTGCATCGACTGACGACGATCGTGGCAGCACACGCCGCAATCCGTTCGAGTTGTCGTACCCAGCCACCGTTCCGATGCCGCCCACAGCGGCCTAGCCTGGCGCTCCAAGCCCGCCAACTCGAGAAGATCCGTGGGAAAAGTTAGCGCAAACCATTTCCATCACGCGAGCCCGTGAGACCGCGCTCATGGCCTTCCATCGTTGTCCTCGAGATGGATCCGAAGCTTGGCTTGATCCGACCCTCCGAGGGAAGTTCGTCCGGCGGGCGGAGCGGTGTGAATGACCCTGCTCAAACTTTTGCATCCGTGTGAGGGATGCGAAGATTGGGGGGGTAATCCGCGGGCAGATCCGCGCCGTTTGAGGAACATCAGCTTTTGTGCAGTCCGGGGGGCCGCACAAAAACTGGGGAATTGAGCCGTAGGCGGATCCGTTGTCTTTCTGGGAGACTCAGATTGCGCGCGCCCAGGTGGGTGCGAACAAACTGAGGAATTGAGCCATCCGGTTTTTGGAGTTTGGATCGGGGATCCAGGGTTCAGAACCGACGTCATCCTGGGATGGTCCGTCACGGCAAATTCAGGCCGTCCTGGCCCCTCAGGATGTGGGTCCGGGGCCATCCGAGCGAGCGCCGCGAACGCTTCTGACATTCCCAGCCATGAGTTGGCGGTGAAGGCCGTGCCTGTTCGCGTGCGACCGAGATAGGAAACAAGCATGTCACTGCGCGGAGAGCCACGGTCAGGGGTGGGAAATACGACTCTTCCAGACGGCGATCGAGGCCGCTGACCGAGTGGAAATGATCTGCTGCCACTGGACTAGACTGAGGTTGGTGAGCCCCCTCTATTGAGCTTAATTCGCTCCGGAATTTGTCTGCGCATGCAGGCGAGGATCCAGCAAAAAGCCAAGCACCATCAGCCCCTTATAGGCGTATTACGAACTTATCGCAGGGCGAAACACAGGGTGCTACCACAAGCTCCGCCAGAGCGTGCCCTCAGCTGGAAATGAAACTCGTTCTGGAGCCGATCAAACGCATCCGCAGATGTAAATGATCCGGCGTCATTCATTTGCGCCTTCGCTGGAAATGAAGCCTCGATCTTCATTTGCAGGGCCAGCAGCACGGGTGCCTTTCGCTGGAAATGAAGCCCGCTTTTTCACTTCCAGCGGACGGAACCCAATGGGAATGATCACGCTCAGGTCATTTACAGCTGAGCGATCGAGCCACCGGCTTGGATTAGGCATCGGGAGGCGATTGGCAGATGCGCCTTCCCTGGAAATGACGGTCCGCTCATCATTTCCATCGACGGGCAGCAGGGGCCGCCTCTGCCGGAAATGGAAATCGCATTATCATTTCCAGCGGGCGGCTTTCGCTGGAAATAACCACGTTAGGATCACTTACAGCTGCGCAATCAAGCCACCGGCCGAGATCGAGCCCGGGTACGACGATCGGCGAAAATGAAGCGGGGCGTTATCAGCTATCGAGAGCAACGCGCTCTCTCCCTGGCGATCACATTACTCCCCCCTAGCCGAGCGCGAGTGGAAATGACTGGGCGTTTTCCGATCCCGTAGCGAGACCGGGGGTTTGCGTCCGTCTCCCATTCCCAAGTGAAAATGACGGCCTGAAATTATTGGCTGCGGGGAGAACGGAGGCGGCTCGTACGCGCGGCGACTTGGGCAGCGCGCTACAACGGGAGTTTGAGCTTGACCAGCTTTGCGGACGCCGTGTTGAGAGCGGCGCTTCAGTGGAAATGAATTTCGACGCGCATTCGCCCAGCTGTACCGGACGGTTCGAAGCTATAACGAAAATCGTCACAAAAATGTCTCAGCCGCTTGTGGGCGATCACGAATTCTGTCACGAATTATCGTCACGAAGAAAGTGACGAAATAGGGCGAGTCTCGCTCGCCCTATTTCGTCACTTT
>NZ_BPQE01000010.1 GCF_022179085.1 Methylobacterium aerolatum | reverse complement strand
GGCGATCAGTCGTTGATGGCGGCGACGACGCCGGCGCCGACGGTGCGGCCGCCCTCACGGATGGCGAAGCGCAGCTTCTCCTCCATGGCCACCGGCACGATCAGCACGACGTCCATGGTCACGTTGTCGCCCGGCATCACCATCTCGGTGCCCTCGGGCAGCGTCACCACGCCCGTCACGTCCGTCGTGCGGAAGTAGAACTGCGGCCGGTAGTTGGTGAAGAACGGCGTGTGGCGGCCGCCCTCCTCCTTCGTCAGGATGTACGCCTCGGCCTTGAACTTCGCGTGCGGCTTCACCGAACCCGGCTTGCACACCACCTGGCCGCGCTCCACGTCCTCGCGCTTCGTGCCGCGCAGCAGCACGCCCACGTTGTCGCCCGCCTGGCCCTGGTCGAGCAGCTTGCGGAACATCTCGACGCCGGTCACCGTCGTCTTCGTGGTCGGGCGGATGCCGACGATCTCGACTTCCTCGCCCACCTTCACGATGCCGCGCTCCACGCGACCCGTCACCACCGTGCCGCGACCCGAGATCGAGAACACGTCCTCGATCGGCATCAGGAACGGCAGGTCGATCGGACGCTCCGGCTGCGGGATGTAGCTGTCCACGCTCTCCATGAGCTTCAGGACCGCTTCCTTGCCGAGCTTGGGCTCCTTGTCCTCCAGCGCCATCAGCGCCGAGCCCTTGGTGATCGGGATGTCGTCGCCGGGGAAGTCGTACTTCGACAGGAGCTCGCGCACCTCCAGCTCGACGAGCTCCAGCAGCTCCTCGTCATCGACCATGTCGCACTTGTTCAGGAACACCACCAGCGCCGGCACGCCGACCTGACGGGCCAGCAGGATGTGCTCGCGGGTCTGCGGCATCGGGCCGTCGGCCGCCGACACCACCAGGATCGCGCCGTCCATCTGCGCCGCGCCCGTGATCATGTTCTTCACGTAGTCGGCGTGGCCGGGGCAATCCACGTGCGCGTAGTGCCGGTTCGTGGTCTCGTACTCCACGTGCGCCGTCGAGATCGTGATGCCGCGCGCCTTCTCCTCCGGCGCCTTGTCGATCTGGTCGTAGGCCGTGAACGTCGCCCCGCCCGACTCCGCCAGGACCTTCGTGATCGCCGCCGTCAGCGACGTCTTGCCGTGATCGACGTGGCCGATCGTGCCGATGTTGCAGTGCGGCTTGGTGCG
>NZ_BPQE01000009.1 GCF_022179085.1 Methylobacterium aerolatum | reverse complement strand
TCCCACCAAACCCAACGAACTAACACACCAGGCTTAAACCACCGCCAGGCACGTCCCACTCGATTGTCCGGTAGAGCCGCCCGCCTCACCGCCGCCAAAACGACACCAGAGACAGACAAGCCAGCGTCCGGTCCACTTCCGCGGCCGGCGCCGATGAACAGGGGTATACGCAGTCGGCTCAGGGTCGTCAACACCGTTTTTCGGGGATTCGACGAATCCCGTTCCGGTCGCCCTGGACTCGGGGGCAGATCCTCAGGCCGGGACGGTCAGAATCAGGCCGTCGAAGGCCGGCACCGTTCCCTCCGGCAGGCGTTCGGCGAGGGCCCCGTAGTCGAGATCGGTGTGGAGGTTCGTGAGAACCGCCCTCCCCGGCTTCACCTCCGCGATGAGCGCGAGGGCGTCCGAGACTGAGTAGTGGGTCGGATGCGGGGTGTCGCGCAGGGCGTCGATGACCAGGAGATCGAGGCCGTACAGGCGCGCGAGGCTCCCGGGCGGGATCAGGCTCACGTCGGGCACGTAAGCGGCGTTGTTGAAGCGGAAGCCGAGGGCGGGCTCGTTGCCGTGCTCCACGGGCAGCGGCACCGCCTCCACCGCGCCGCCCGGACCCTCCACCGCCACCCTCCCCTCATGGGGGAGATCGTGCAGGTCGAGGATCGGCGGGTAGTCGCTGCCCTCAGGCTGCACGAAGCAGTAGCCGAACCGGGCGGTGAGCAACCCCCGCGTGCGCGCGTCGGCATAGACCGGGATGCGCGCGCGCATGCGGATCACCAGGGGCCGCAGGTCGTCGATGCCGTGGGTGTGGTCCGCGTGGGAATGGGTGAACAGCACCCCGTCGAGCCGGTCGGTGCCGGCATCGAGCAGCTGCTCCCGCAGGTCGGGCGAGGTGTCCACGAGAACGCTGGTGCGCCGTCCCCCGTCCTCCCGCTCCACGAGGATGGAGCAGCGCCGTCGGCGGTTGCGCGGTTCGTTCGGATCGCAGGCGCCCCAGCCGCTGCCGACGCGGGGCACCCCGCCGGACGAGCCGCAACCAAGGATACGCAGGGTCAGCGTCGCCATCCGGATCTCCCGAAGCGGTGGTATCGCGGGGGGGCGGCCCCTGTCACGCCCGTCCCGGCCGCGCCCTGTCGAACAGCGAGAAGAAATTCGCCGTGGTGATCCGCGCCAGCTCCTCTTCCGGCAGGTCGAGGGTGGCGGCGAGCGATCGGGCCGTGTGGGCGGTGTAGGCCGGCTCGTTGGTGCGTCCGCGATGGGGCTCCGGCGCCAGGAAGGGCGCGTCGGTCTCCACGAGGATCCGGTCGCGGGGCACCTTGCGGGCGATGTCGCGCAGGTCGTGCGAGCGGCGGAAGGTCACGATGCCCGAGAAGGAGACGAACAGGCCGAGATCCACCCCCACCTCGGCCAGCCGGGCGCCCGACGAGAAGCAATGCAGCACCGCCCGGAACGGGGCATTGCCCATCTCCTCAGTCAGGATTCGCTCCATGGGCTCGTCCGCGTCGCGGGCATGGATCACGAGGGGCAGGCGGGCGAGGCGGGACGCCTCGATATGGGCGCGCAGCACCCGCTCCTGAACCTCGGCCGGGGCCGCATCGGGGTAGTGGTAGTCGAGCCCCGCCTCGCCGATGCCGACGCAGCGCGGATGGTCGGCGAGCGCGGCGATGGTACCGGGCGGCGTGTCGGGCTCCTCCCCGGCCCCATCGGGATGGGTGCCCACCGTGAACCACACCTCCGGGTGGGCCTCGGCGATGGCCCGGTAGATCGCGGCCTTCGCCACGCGGGTCGAGATGGTGAGCATCCCCCCGACGCCAGCCTCCCGGGCGCGGGCGATCACGCCCGGCAAGTCGCTGGCGAAATCGGGGAAGTCGAGATGGCAGTGGCTGTCGATGAGCATGGTCTTGCGGTCGATTCAGAGGTGTTTCCCCCTCCCCGCTTGCGGAGAGAGGCCCGTTTGCACCGCGTCGTGCAACCGGGGAGCGAAGGCGAAGCCGGAGCGAGGGTGAGGGGGCGTCACGGAGGTGCCTCGTTCGGCACGCCCCCTCACCGTCGGCTGCCGCCTCGCTGCGACGACGACGGGGGCGTCGCAGCCCTCTCCCCGCAGGCGGGGAGAGGGGGTTGAACATCACGCCGCCGGGGCCTCCGGCCGCTCGAAGCGGGGGAAGACCGGGGCCGGGGCGGGGAGCGGCGTGCCGGCCTTGAGGCGACCGCCCTCCCCCAGGGCGGCGAAACTCCGGGCGTCGGCGGGCACGGCCAGCAGGTCGAGGAGTTTGCCCGCCGCCTCCGGCACGAAGGGCTGCACCAGGATCGCCACCGAGCGGATGGTCTCCAGGGTGGTGTAGAGCACCGCGTTCATCCGGGCCGGGTCGCTCTTACGCAGCTTCCACGGCTCCTGGCCCGCGAAGTAGCGGTTCGCCTCGGCCACCACCGCCCAGATCTCCGCGAGGATCGCGTGCAGGGCGAGGTCCTTCATCAGGCCCCGCGCCCTGTCGGCCAGGGCGTCGGCCTGGGCGAGCATCGCACGGTCCGCCTCCGCGAGGTCGCCGGGCTCGGGCACGGCGGCCTCGCAGTTCTTCGCGACCATCGAGAGCGAGCGCTGGGCGAGGTTGCCGAGATCGTTGGCGAGGTCGGCGTTGATGCGGGTGATGATGGCGTTGTGGTCGTAGTTGCCGTCGCCGCCGAAGGGCGCCTCGCGCAGGCAGAAGTAGCGCACGGCATCGACGCCGAAGGTGTCGGCGAGGTCGAACGGGTCCACCACGTTGCCGAGCGACTTCGACATCTTCTCCCCCTTGCTGAGGAAGAAGCCGTGGCCGAACACGCGCTTGGGCAGGGGCAGGCCCGCCGCCATCAGGAAGGCCGGCCAGTAGACCGCGTGGAAGCGCACGATGTCCTTGCCGATGACGTGCAGGTCCATCGGCCAGAACCGGCCGTTCGGATCCGCCTCGTCGGGGAAGCCGGTGACCGTCAGGTAGTTGGTCAGGGCATCGACCCAGACGTACATGACGTGTCCGGGATGCTCCGGCACCGGCACGCCCCAATCGAAGTTGGTGCGGCTGACCGAGAGGTCCTTGAGGCCGGCGCGGACGAAGCTCGCCACCTCGTTCCTCCGGGTGTCCGGCCCGATGAAGGTGGGCTGCTCCTCGTAGAGCTTGAGCAGGCGGTCTTGGTAGGCGGACAGCCTGAAAAGGAAGTTCTCCTCCTCCATCCAGGTCACCGGCGTGTCGGTGGCGATGGACCGGCGGGAGCCGTCCTCCATCAGGCGCGTCTCGGCCTCGTCGTAGTAGGCCTCGTCGCGGACCGAGTACCAGCCGGCGTATGTGTCGAGGTAGATGTCGCCGTTGGCCTCCATCCGGCGCCAGATCGCCTGGGCGGCGGCGTAGTGCGCGGGCTCGGTGGTGCGGATGAACCGGTCGTAGGCGCAGCCCATCCGGTCGGCCATGGCGCGGAACTTGGCGCTCGTGCCGTCGACGTAGTCGCGGGGGCTGATCCCGGCCTTCGAGGCCGCCTGCTGGATCTTGAGGCCGTGCTCGTCGGTGCCGGTGGAGAACAGCACGTCGTAGCCGTCGAGCCGATGGAACCGGGCGATGGCGTCGGTGGCGATCACCTCGTAGGCGTGGCCGATATGCGGGGCGCCGTTCGGGTAGGAGATCGCCGTCGAGAGGCTGAAGGTCTTGCGGGGGGAAGGGCCGTCCGTCACGCGCGCGTCCGCTGATCGAGGGAGTTCGTCGCGGAAGGGCTTATCGCAGCGGCCCGCGCAATGCACCCGTACCGTCGGTATCCCCTGCCTTATCCGGCCCGGCTCAGGTCGGTGAACAGCGACAGGATGACGGGCCGCCGGTCGAGGTTGTAGGTCGCGGCCTCCCGGGCGTTGCGGGCGAAGGCGTCGCAGACCTCCACCAGGGCGGCGAGGCGATGCACCGGCTCCCCCCGCCGCCGGTCGAGTTCAGCCGAGACGAAGCGCAGCACGGCGTCGCCCGCGGCGGCGAAGCGTTCCTCGCCGTCGCGGCCGTTGAGGGTCTCGGCGAGCTTGAGCACCCGGCCCCAATCCGGCGTGGCGCCGCGCGAAAGCAGCGTCTCCACCTCCGCCACGAGCCCGGCGGTGACGGGATCGAGGAGTCCGAGCGCCCGGCCCACGGAGCCCTCCGACAGGGCGACGGCGCGGGCGAGCGCGCCGTCCTCCGGCTGGACGAAGGGCTCCGGCAGGGCGCGGATCGCCGCCCCCACCTCCCCGTCCGAGAGCGGGCGCAGGAGCATCGCCCGGCAGCGGGAACGGATCGTCGGCAGCAGGCGGCCGGGCTGGTGGGCGAGAATCAGGAACAGGGCGCGGGGCGGCGGCTCCTCCAGCACCTTGAGCAGGGCGTTGGCGGCGTTGGCGTTCAGGTCCTCGGCGCTGTCGAGCACGCAGATCCGCCAGCCGGAATCGGCGGCGGTGGAGGCGAACAGGTCCAGCGCCTTGCGCACCATGTCGACGGAGATCTTCGTCGGCAGGGTCTTGGCGCCCGGCTGCCTGTGGCGGCGCAGCGCCACGAGGTTCGGATGGGCGAGTCCCGCCACCTGCCCGTGGACCGGGTGATCCGCCGGGATCGCGAGGCCCGCCGGCCCCCCGCCGGCCGGATAGGCCAGCAGCCGCCGCGCCACCCGGTAGGCGAGGGTCGCCTTCCCGATCCCAGCCGGGCCGCCGATCAGCCACGCATGGTGCAGCCGCCCCCTCGCCAAGCCCTCCGCGAAGGCGGGCTCCGCCGCGCCGTGGCCGACGAGGCCGGGCGTCTGGCGGGGGCGCGGCACGCCGGGGCGGTCGCCGATCTCCTCGTCCACGACCTCAGCCGCCATGGCCAACCGCCTCCGTCCCGGCGAGGCCCGGCAGGCGCGTGGCGATGACCGCGCGGATCGCCGCCTCGACGTCGTCGGGACCGGCGGCGGCATCGATCACCGCACAGCGCGCGGGCTCCCGGTTCGCGATCTCCAGGAACGCCGCGCGCAGGCGGGTGTGGAAGCCGAGCGACTCCGCCTCGAAACGGTCCGCCCCCTCCCCCGCCGCCGCCCCCCGCGCCCTGGCGCGGGCGAGGCCGGTCTCGGCGGGCAGGTCGAGGATCAGGGTCAGGTCCGGCCGGGTCGGGCCGACGACGACCCGCTCCAGGGCGTCGAGCAGCTCCGCGTCGAGCCCGTCCGCCGCGCCCTGGTAGGCGCGGGTGGAGTCGAGGAAACGGTCGCAGATCACGGTCTCGCCCCGGGCCAGCGCCGGGCGGATCAGGGTCTCGAGGTGGTCGAGACGGGCGGCGCTGAACAGCAGCGCCTCGGCAAAGGGGCCGTAGGGCTTGGCCACCCCCGCGAGGACCGCCGCGCGGATCTCCTCCGCCCGGGGCGAGCCGCCGGGCTCGCGGGTGACGACGACCGGGCGTCCGGTGCGGGCGCGCAGCGTCGCCGCGAGGCGGGCGGCCTGGGTCGACTTGCCCGCCCCCTCCCCGCCTTCGAGGGTGATGAACACGCCGCGGGCGGACGGCGCTCCGGGGACAGCCTTTCGTGTCGCGTCGCTCACGGGGTTTCGGTCACGCGGGGTTCGTTGCGCGTGTCGGCGATCGCCCCCGACCCCAGCCTCGCCCTCATCCTGCGAGCCTGACCCAAAAGCCGCCGCTCCCACGCATCCCCCCTCATCCTGAGGTGCGGCGAAGCCGCCTCGAAGGAGGGCTCCAGAGCGCGCCGCGATCCCCGGAGGGCACCTTCGAGGCCTCCGCTGCGCTCCAGCACCTCAGGATGAGGTCGCAAGGGGAGAACCGCTTCTCTTCCGGCCAGACACTCAGGATGAGGGCGCATGAGGGAGACGTGGGTCCGGTCCGGCCGGACACTCAGGACGAGGGGACGGATGGGACCGAACGGTTGCCTGGTCCGGCTCCCACGATGAGGGCGAGGGTGGGGTGAGTGTCGCAACGATCCCTCACGAGGGGTTGGCCGCCCTGTCGTCGGATTTCGGCCGCGCGCCGGCGGCCTTGTCGAAGGCCTTTCGCATGAGGTCGGTGCCGAATTCCAGGGCCGCGTCCATCGCCCGGCGGCTCAGGCTGCCCGCCGGGACGGCGGCGCCGGCATAGAGGGGCTGGTCGAGGGCGACGGTGTCGCCCCGCTGGATCCGCAGGACGCCGACCTGCCGCCCCTCCTCCACGGGGGCCACGAGGGGCCCCTGGTAGATCACCTTGGCGCTGACCCGGTCGTTCGAGCCCCGCGGCAGCAGCACCCGCACCGGCTTCCTGGCCACCAGGGGCACGGAGCCCGCCTCGCCGCCGTACACGGAAGCCTCGGCCACCGTCTCGCCGGGGGCGAAGACCTGCCGGGGCTCGAAGGCGCGGAAGCCCCATTCCATCAGCTTGCGCGATTCCGAGGCCCGGTCCCGGGCGGTCTTGAGGCCGGAGACCACGAGGACCAGCCGCTGGCCGTTCTGCACCGCCGAGCCCGTGAGGGCGTAGCCCGATTCTTCGAGGTAGCCGGTCTTCAGCCCGTCGGCGCCGATGTCGAGGGTGAGCAGCGGGTTGCGGTTCTGCTGGCGGATCTTGTTCCAGGTGAATTCCCGCTCGGAAAAGATCTTGTACAGGTCCGGGTAGGTGTCGATCAGGTGGATGGCGAGCTTGGCCATGTCCCGGGCCGTCACCTTCTGGTCCGGCGCCGAGTAGCCGGTGGCGTTGCGGAAGGTGGAGTTCGTCAGGCCGATCTCCTTCGCCCGCTGGTTCATCAGGTTGGCGAAGGCCTCCTCGGTGCCCGCCATGTTCTCGGCGATGGTGATGGCGGCGTCGTTGCCCGACTGGACCACCAGCCCGCGCAGCAGGTCCGACATCTTGATGCGGCTGTTGACCTGGGCGAACATCGAGGAGCCGCCGCCGCCCGCGCCGCCGCGCTTCCAGGCGTCCTCCGTCACGGTGAACTCCGTGTCCATGGAGAGGCGGCCGGATTTCAGCGCCTCGAACACGATGTCGGTGGTCATGAGCTTGGCCATGCTGGCCGGGGAGAAGCGCTCGTCGGCGGCCTTCTCGAACAGGACGGAGCCCGATTCCGCATCGATCAGGATCGCGTGCGGCGCCGCCGTCTGGAAGCTCTGCGCCCGGACGGGGCCGGGGAGGACGGGGGCCACCAGGGTCGCCGCCAGGGCGGCGGCGGCAACCGTCCTCAGGGCCAGAGACGCCGCCGTGGCGACCGGGCGGGCGGCGAGGAGAGACAGAACGGTCCTGCGCATCGCGGATCTCCGGCGGGGCGGCCTCCCGCGAACCCCAGACGGGGCTGCGCGGGGGGCCTTCGCGCTTCTGCCTCAGTTTGGATCGTCACGAAACAACCGGAGGCTGTGAGCGTGACCATATCGCGTTTCGGCACTGCGATCGAACGCGAATTGCCGCAATCGCCGCCGCCGTCCCGCGTGTCCCGCGATCAATAGATCCCGGCGTAGCGGGCACCCTGATGGGGGGCCTTGTCCGCCAGCTTGGCGGGCTCCGGCTTCTTCGCGCCGGGCTTTCCGGCCTTGGTCTCGGCGGCGGAGGGCGCCGTCAGGCGGGCCATGGCGAGCTTGGCATCGGGCGGCATCGACGCCGGGGCGGACCTCCCGCCACGCGGTCCCGCCTCGGCCCGGCGCGGCGCGCCCTCGGCCGAGGACAGCCTCAGCGGAGCCGCCTCGGCGCGGCCCGCCGGCGCCTTCCGGCCCGCCGCGGAGGGCAGCGAGGCCGGATTGAGCCCGGCGACACGGACGGGCGCGCCGGCGATGGTGCCGCCCGCCCCCCTGTTGGGCGTGTCCTTGTTTGGCGCGCCCTTGCCAGCCACGCCTTTGCCCTCGGCGGCGTGTCCGGCGAGCCTGCCCGCCGCGGGCCCGGTTTCGGGGATGCGCGCCTCCGCCGTCCTGACGGTCGCGAGCCGCCCGGAGGCCGCCCTGCCGCCCGCCGGGCGGGCCTCGGCCATCGCCACCGGTGCGGGTTTGAAGTCGCGCAGGCGGGCGGCCGTCGGCTGCACCGCCGCGGGCACCGCCACGGCGGCGCTCGCGAGCACCACCGGCGCCCGCACGGGCCTGCGGGTCTCGGCGGGAGCCTCCTCCTGCTCCCGGTCCGGCTTGAAGGCGAGGGGCGTGGCGCCGCGGGTGAAGCGCTCGGTCTCCGCCGAGCCGCCGAGGTCGGCCATCATCACCGGCGCGCCGGAGCCGGCCGGGCGGCCGTCCGTGCGCAGGGTGGCGAGGAGCTTCCGGTCGTCCGATCCCGCGAGGGAGGCCGCGCCGACATACTCGACGCGCACCCGCGCCGTGCCCTTGCGGTGGAAGCCCAGGGCCTCGGCGGTCTCCTCGGACACGTCCATGACGCGCCCGGCATGGTAGGGGCCGCGGTCGTTGACGCGCACGATCATCGAGGAATGGTTCTCGAGGTTCGTCACCCGCACGTAGCTCGGCAACGGCAGGGTCGGGTGCGCGGCGGCGATGGAGTGGCGGTCGAAGACCTCGCCGTTGGCGGTCATCCGGCCGTGGAAGGCCGAGCCGTACCAGGAGGCCAGGCCCTCGCGGACGTAGCCGCGGGGATTCTCCTTCGGCGTGTAGGTCGCCCCGGCCACCACGTAGGGCTTGCCGGTGTAGCGGCGCCCGCCGCCCTTGGGGATCACGTCGCCCTCGTTGTAGAGGCGCGGGCTCGCCTTCACCCCGTATTTCGGATCGATCCCGTTGCCGGAACTCGCGAGGTTGGCCGTCGGCGTCTTGGCGCAGTTGGCGGTGGCCAGCGCTACGGCGGACACGGCCAGGAACCGCAGGGCGACACGCCCGGATCGGGGAGGGGCCAGACGCATTACGCGAAACTACCAACTCGACTCTGGACCGAGCCCGGGGGCCGGGCGGACCCGGCCGACCGGGCCAGCCGGGCAGAGCAGAATTGTCGCTTCGGCGTAAAGGAAGGCTGAACGATCCGCTCATCGCCCCGCAGGATCCGCGCACCGGGATCCCGCGTCGCGGCGGCCCTCGTGCGTCGATCCGGATGGAGGCGTCAGCCGGGGCTTTCAAAAATCGATGCAACGACACTCCGCCCGTGCAGCCACGCATGGACGAAGTGAGTGCGTCACTGCACTCGTGCATCGATCCAGTCGGAGGCATCAGCCGAGACTGGAAAAATTGATGCAAAAACAAGTAGCTAGTGCAGCCACGCATGAACGAAGTGAGTGCGTCACTGCTCTAGCGCGGGGGCGCCTTGAGCAGTTGCGCGATGGAGCGGGAGCCCCGCTGCTTGAACAGCAGGTCGAGGGCCTCCAGCATCAGGCCGTGCATCTTGGTGCGCTCGGCATGGGCGAGGTCGCGCAGCTGGTCGTAGACCGGCGGCTCCAGGTAGACCGACATCTGCCGGGCGCGCTGCTTCAGGGGCGCGAGGCCCGCCGGAGCCTCGGTGGCCGGAAGGCCGGACTCCGCCGGAGCCTGGCGCCTCCCCTTGGCCGGGGCGAGGGCGACGATCTCCGCGCTGCGCATGGCCGCGCCGCCCCGTGCCGCCGCGGACTTCTCTGGCGGCGTCGCCGCCGCCACGATGGCCGCGAGGCTGAGCTTAGGCTGCTTGGACATGGCGCTCGCCCTGTCCTGTCAGGCCCTTGCCCGCCTGCGCCTTGCGCTCGATCCAGGACCAGAGCTTGCGCACCTCGGCGGCGGCCTGGCCCTTGGGGTTCAGCTCGGTGACGCCGAGGCCGAGGCCGATCGCGTCCTGGTGGTCGGTGCGGGCGACGATGTTCACGTCGGGCAGGATGCCGAGCACCGCCAGCCCGTCCGCCGCGTCGCGCACCCGGTAGGAGCGGGGCGGGGTCTGGTTCAGGACGAAGGCGAACTTCTTCTCCAGCCGGTAGACGGCGGCCAGCGTCGGCTTGAAGGCCCTGAGGTCGGCTGGGGTCGGGCGGCAGGGGATGATGCACAGGTCCGCCGCGCGGATCGCCGACAGGGTGCCGGGGGAATCGACGCCCGGCGTGTCGATGAAGACGTAGTCGTAGGCGGAGTCCCGCAGGCGCTCCATCACCGGCTCGAGTTGCGCGGCGTCGATCTGCGCCACCTCCGGCCCGTCGACGGTGCGATGGTCGAGCCAGTCCGACACGGTGGCCTGCCGGTCCATCTCCAGGATGCAGACCGTGTGACCCGCTTCCCGGGCGGCGACGGCGAGGGAGATGCAGAGCGTGCTCTTCCCGCTTCCGCCCTTCTGGGTGACGAATGTGAGCGCCTTCATCCGCGATGATCCTCCTGCGCGGTGCCGCTTCGCGTTCGGCCGCGCCGGCGGGCCGCGCGATCCGCGAAGCGGAGGCCCATCCCTGTGATCCTGCAATCCAAGGACGAACGCCCGAGACCAGATCGCATCATGGTTAATGGATGGTTAAGGGCGCCGGGCCGCCGGGGGGGTGGGCGGCCCTATCCTCCCGCCCGTCCCCCCGCCTCCCCCTCCCCAAAACGGGGAAATCACACCTAACGTTGATTGGCATTTAGTGAGTTTTGTTGCCAGAACCCAAAAATTCGTTCAGCCATTAGCCCTTCGAATGGCCGCGCAACGACCTCGCTTCTAAACCTGAGGTTTAGCGCTCAAGGGCGAACCACCATGGACCCGACGATCTTGCATTCCGCTCTCGCCGCGTCCGGTGTGATCGGAGCCTGGACCCACGATCACGCCGCCGACCGCCTGACCCTCGCGGGACACGTCATCACCCTGATCGGCCTCGATCCGGTGGACGCCGCCCGCGGCGTCCCCCTCGCGACCTTCCTCGACCGGGCGCATCCGGAGGACCGCGTCAGGGCCGAGACCTTCTTCGACGCCGTCGTGGTCATGGACGCGCCCGTGGAGGCGGAGTTCCGCCTGCGCGACCGCGACGGGGGGATGCTGGCCCTGTCCCTGCGCGGCCGGGCCGAGACCGATGCCAGCGGGCAACGCGTCCGCGGGAACGGCATCGCCATCGACCGGACCGACGAGCAGCCCAACGGCCTCGCCGAGGCCACGCAGATCGTGAACCGGATGGCGGCGCAGGCGATCACCCTGCGCGGGCTCGCCCAGAGCCTGCAGCGCCCCTCCCTGGTGGAGCGCGTCGATTGTCTGATGATCGGCATCGGGTACGAGCTCGCCCGCCTCCTTCCCGAGGAGGAGGACGTCCTCCGGCATTGAGGTCCCGGCGCTCCCGTCACCTTCGTCGGCGCCGGCCGATTGTCTTGTCCGCCGCCGGCACGCTACCGTCCTTGTCAAACGGGGTGGAGGAGACGATGGGCGCCACGATCTACGACCGGGATCTGGACCGGCAACCGGCCAACTTCCAGCCGCTGACGCCGCTCCTCTATCTCGACCGGGCGGCGCGGGTCTTCCCCGATCACGTCGCGGTGGTCCACGGACCCCTGCGCCGGACCTACGCCGAACTCGGCGCCAGGGCCCGCCGCCTCGCCTCCGCGCTCAAGGCGCGGGGTCTCGGCCGCGGGGACACCGTAGCCGCGCTCCTCGCCAACACGCCCGAGATGGTCGAGTGCCACTACGGCGTGCCCATGACCGGGGCGGTGCTCAACACCCTCAACACCCGCCTCGACGCGGAGGCGATCCGCTTCTGCCTGGAGCACGGCGAGGCCAAGGTACTGATCGTCGATCGGGAATTCTCGCGCATCGCCAAGCCGGCCCTGGAGGGGATGGCGGCCAAGCCCTTCGTGATCGACGTCGACGACCCCGAATACGACGGGGCCGGCGAGGCCCTGGGCGAGACCGGCTACGAGGCGTTCCTGGCAGGTGGCGACCCGAAGGCGGACTGGGCCCTGCCCGGCGACGAGTGGGACGCGATCAGCCTGAACTACACCTCCGGCACCACCGGCGATCCGAAGGGCGTGGTCTACCACCACCGGGGCGCGGCCCTGCTGGCGCTCGGCAACGTCGTCACCTGCGGCCTCGGCCAGCACCCGGTCTACCTGTGGACCCTGCCGATGTTCCACTGCAACGGCTGGTGCTTCCCCTGGACCCTGTCGATCGTGGCTGGCACCCATGTCTGCCTGCGGCAGGTGCGGGCGGAGACGATGTACCGCCTGATGGCCGAACACGGCGTCACCCACCTGTGCGGCGCGCCGATCGTGATGCAGCTGCTGATCAACGCCTCCGATGCCGAGCGCCGCCCCCTGCCCCGCCGGGTGGCGTTCTTCACCGCCGCCGCCCCGCCGCCCGAGGCGGTGCTGGCCGGGATGTCGGAGGCGGGCTTCGACGTCACCCACCTCTACGGGCTGACGGAGAGCTACGGCCCGGCGGTGGTCAACGCGTGGCACGCGGACTGGGATGCCCTCTCCGCCGACCAGCGCGCCGCCAAGAAGGCCCGCCAGGGCGTGCGCTACCCGGTCCTCGAAGCCCTCGACGTGCGCGACCCCGACACGATGGAATCCGTCCCCTCCGACGGCCGGACGATGGGCGAGGTGATGATGCGCGGCAACGTCGTGATGCGCGGCTACCTCAAGAACCCGAAGGCCACGGAGGCGGCGTTCAAGGGGGGCTGGTTCCGCACGGGCGACCTCGGGGTGAAGCACCCCGACGGCTACGTGCAGCTCAAGGACCGCTCGAAGGACATCATCATCTCCGGCGGCGAGAACATCTCCTCCATCGAGGTGGAGGACGCCCTGTTCAAGCACCCGGCCGTGGCGGCGGCGGCGGTGGTCGCGCGGCCGGACCCGAAATGGGGCGAGACGCCCTGCGCCTTCGTGGAACTGAAGCCGGGCGCCGACGCCTCGGCCGACGACCTCATTCAGTGGTGCCGGGGGCGGCTCGCCTCCTACAAGCTTCCCCGCCACGTGATCTTCGGCGACCTGCCGAAGACCTCGACGGGCAAGATCCAGAAATACCTGCTGCGCGAGCGCGCGAGGGAGCAGTAGCGGGATCCCGAAGGACGGGTGCTTCGGTGGGGTCCAGGGGCAAAGCCCCCGGAATTCAGCCCCAGGAATTCGGCGCCTGGAATTGCAGGACGCCGCCCTGCACCCGCCAACGGGACAATCCCTTCGGAAACCCGGACCTTACGCCTCCGGCCGGCGTTTCGCCTCGACCGGGATCCGCACCGGCACCCGGCGGGCGGCCATCAGATCCCCGGCGATCTGCTTGAGCGCCGCGTGCAGCGAGGCGAGGCTGAAGCCCGCGATGCCGACGACGAGGGCTGCGGAGACGAGGGTCTTGGCTGTTTCGGGGTCCACGGTGACGGTCCTCACGAAGGGCGGCGCCGGGCCACGGCCTCGGCGAATCCGCGACGCCAAGATGGCGAGCCCCCGGCCCCGCCACCATGCCGCCGATGGGGGTGCTGCCATGCGTCCCGCGTTCCGCGTGCGGCAGCGCACCGGGTCCGGCCCGGACCCGCGTCCCGGGTCCCCGGGCCGCGCCGTGCACGAAACGTCACGGTCGATCGTTACCGAACCCTGATGCGCCGCCGACGGTCTCCTTGTATCGGCGGATGTGACCGGGGCGATCCGGCGCGCGCGGCACACACGACGGTTCGGTCGGCCGTCCATCGGGTTTGGCGGGGGAATGGAATGATCGGTCGCGTGCGGCGGAGCGTGGGAATCGCGGCCCTGGTCGTAGGGACGGCCCTCGGGGGATGGACCGCCTCCGGCGGCGCGGCCCTCGCCCAGGGCACGCTGATGCGTCCGGCGGGGGAGCCCGCCGCCCCCGCGCCCGGCGATCCGGTGACCCGGTCGAGCTACTTCTTCGTCGGCGGGCGCTACCAGAAGGTCGGCGACAAGACCGTGATGGTCGGCCAGATGTTCGTGCAGGTGCGGACCCCCGCCAAGGTCACGCAGCCCTACCCCGTCGTGATGATCCACGGCCTCTCCCAGACCGGCGTCAACTTCCTGGCGACGCCGGACGGCCGCTCCGGCTGGGCGCAGCGCTTCGTGGAATGGGGCTATCAGGTCTACGTCGTCGATCAGGTGGGGCGCGGCCGGTCGGGCACGAACCCGGAGGTCTACGGCCCCTACGACCGCCTCGGCACCCGCGACCTGGAGCGGCTGCACACCGCGCCCGAGGTCTACGACCTGTTTCCGCAGGCCAAGCTCCACACCCAGTGGCCGGGCGGGCCCGGCGTTCAGGGCAATCCCAGCTTCGATCAGTACTACGCGAGCCAAGTGCCGTTCCTCGCCAACACCCAGCAGACGGAGGAACTCGTCGACACCGCGCTCAACGCGCTCCTCGACCGGACCGGGCCGGCGATCCTCCTGACCCACGGCCAGGGGGCCCTGTTCGGCTGGGCCGTCTCCGACGCCCGGCCCGATCTCGTGAAGGCGCACGTCGCCGTGGAGCCGAGCGGGCCGCCCTTCTTCGACGTCAAGTTCCGGGGCGGAAAGGATTTCTGGGAGAAGTCCGGCGACGGGCGCGCCCGGGGCTACGGCCTCACCCGCATGCCCCTGACCTTCGCCCCGGAGGCGAAGGGCCCGGAGGACCTCGTGGTGACGCAGCAGGCCAAGGCCGCCGGAGACGGGCAGATCCGCTGCTGGTTGCAGAGCGACCCCATCCACACCCTGCCCAACCTCGCCAGGGTGCCGGCGGTGATCGTGACGGCGGAAGCCTCCTTCCATGCCGCCTACGACGACTGCACCGCCGCCTTCCTGACCCAGGCCGGCGCCAAGCCGGACGTGTTGCGCCTCGCCGACCAGAAGGCCCGCGGCAACGGCCACATGATGATGCTGGAGAAGAACAGCGACTTCGCCGCCGACATCCTGATGGGCTGGCTCTCCACGCACGTGAAGCCGTAACCGGCGCCCGCCGGGCGCGGCCTCGGATGACGTGACGACACCCTCCCATCCCCTCCCCTCGTCCCGAGCGTCTGGCCGGAAGGGTCGTGCCGGCTCGGATTTCCTCCGCATCCTTGCGAGCGTTAGCGAAGCAACCCAGGGCAACGGGCCGCTTGCCGGGCGTGGCGCATCCCTGGATTGCTTCGCTGCGCTCGCAAGGACGGAGGGGGCGACGGCCTTTCCGGCCGGACACCGAGATGCGGCGAAGCCGCCTCGAAGGAGGCTTTCAGGGATCGCTCCATCCCGCAGCGGTCTGTGCCGGAGACATCTCCCCAGGATCACGGGGACTCGACCGCGCCGCCCACCGGGGGCGTGATCGATCGGCCACAGCCCCCTGCAACCGCCGGTTCCCCCCTTGCGGTCACGCTTGGCACACCGTACCCCAAAGGCAGAAAGCGCAGTTGGCGCAATAGTTTAGCATTATTCTAAACAGCAAGGCCACCACGGCGGGAGGGCTCCCGGCGGACGGGGGCGGCTGGTCTGAGCGGCGTAGGAGTCCGGTGGTGAGAGTCGGTTGCATTCGTCCGGGGGCCCTGCGCTCCCTCGTCCTCGCCGGCACGTCCGCCTTCGCCCTCCAGGGCCCGGCCTCGGCCCAGCAGCCGGGGGCGAGCGTCCGCCTCGACGAGCTCAGCGTCGAGAGCCGGGGCGGCGGGGCTCCGGCGGGGCCCGTGGCCGGCCCGGCGGCGGGCGGTCCCGTCCGCCCGGAGGATCCCAAGGGCCCGGTGCCCGGCTACGTGGCGACGCGCACCACCACCGCCACCAAGACCAACACGCCCCTCGTCGAGACGCCGCAATCGATCACCGTGGTCGGCCGCCGCCAGATCGACACGCAGAACGCCCAGACCCTGACCCAGGCGACGCAGTACGTCGCCGGCACCTATTCCGGCAGCTTCGGCTTCGACACGCGCAACACCTTCGTCTACCTGCGCGGGTTCAACGTCAGCGATTACGGCATCTACCGGGACGGGCTTCAGACGCTGAACTACGGCTTCGGCTACTTCAACACCAACACCTACGGCCTGGAGCGGATCGAGGTGCTGCGCGGCCCGGCGGCGGTGCTGTTCGGCGCGGGCTCGCCGGGCGGCATCATCAACCAAGTGAGCAAGCGGCCCACCGCCGAGCCCTTCGGCACCGTCGAGGTGGGCGGCGGCTCCTTCGACCAGAAATACGCCGCCTTCGACGTCGGCGGCCCCGCCGACAGGGAGGGCCACTGGTTCTACCGCATCACCGGCTACGGCCGGACCGGCGGCACGCAGATCGACGGCGCCCCCGACAACAGCTTCTCCATCGCCCCGAGCGTCACCTACAAGCCGGACGGGGCGACGACCCTCACGGTCCTCACCTCGGTCCAGCGCGACACCACCGCCGTCACGGCGAACTTCCTGCCGTATCTCGGCACGGTGCGTCCGCAGGCGCTGGGCCTGCGCCTGCCCCGCTCGCTCAATGTCGGCGATCCGCGGATCAACACCTTCCAGCGCGATCAGGCCTTCGTCGGCTACGAGTTCGAGCACGTGTTCAACGACACGTGGGCCTTCCGCCAGAACCTGCGCTACTCCTTCGGCGAGAGCTTCCAGGATTCGCTCCTCGGCCAGCTCGGCTACGCCTTCGGCGACGCGACCCAGACCCAGCTCGCCCGCTACCGTTTCCGCGACCGCGCCCGGGTCAACCTCTTCCAGGTGGACAACCAGGCCGAGGCCCGCTTCTCCGACGGGTTCTTCCGCCACGACCTGCTGATGGGCCTCGACTACAAGAACTACCGCCTCACCGACAATCAGGCCTCCGCCTTCCCGGCGCCCGACCTCAACATCGTCACGCCGGCCTATACGGGGATCGCCAACACCCCGACGCCCTACCTGATCAACACCAACACGTTCCAGCAGCTCGGCCTGTACCTGCAGGACCAGATCAAGCTCACCGACCGCCTGACCCTCGTCCTCGGCGGTCGCCTGGACTTCGCCGACAACCGGGTGGTCGACAAGCTGAACAACGGCTTCGGCAACAGCGGCCGCAGCGACACCGGGACGACCTACCGCACGGCGCTGATCTACAATTTCGAGAACGGGCTCGCGCCGTATGTGAGCTACTCGACCTCGTTCCAGCCGCTGATCGGGACGGGGCGCCTCAACACCACCTTCACGCCCGAGGAGGGCACGCAGATCGAGGGCGGCGTGAAGTTCGAGCCGCCGGGCCAGGGCTACTTCGTGACGCTCGCGGGCTTCGACATCCACCGCCGGAACGTGCTCACCCCGGACCCCGTGAACACCCTGTTCCAGGTCCAGCTCGGGGAGGTCCGCTCCACGGGCTTCGAGGCGCAGGTGGTGGCAAGCGTGTTCGACGGGCTCGACGTCGCCGCCTCCTACACGGTCTACGGCCTCACCAACGAGCGCGGGTCCGCCGACATCCTCGGCAAGGTCCCCGTGGGCATCCCCGAGAACTTCGCCAACGCCTTCTTCGACTACACGATCCCCGTGGGCGCCCTGCGCGGCTTCGGCTTCGGCGGCGGCGTGCGCTACTTCGGGCGGTCCTTCGCGGACACGGCCAACCTGTTCAAGGTGCCGGACTACGTCCTGTTCGACGCGCAGGTCCACTACACGTGGGACCGCTGGCGGCTGGCCGTCACCGCCACGAACCTCGCGGACCGGCGCTTCGTCTCCTCCTGCAACGCCTTCAACTCGTGCTTCTACGGCGATGCCCGGCGGGTGCTGGCGAGCCTGAGCTACAAGTGGTGAGGGGCACCCCGCGCTGGAGCCGATCCCGAGTCGCGCCACGCCCGTCGAGGGATCCCCGGTCGACCTTGCGAGCGTAGCGAGGCGATCCGGGGCAGCGGGCCGTTTCAGACCGTGGCGCGTTCCTGGATTGCTCCGCTCCGATCACGAAGATGGGGCGGCCTGCGATCGTCCCGGCCCGACCCTCAGGCTGCCGGCTCCCGTTCCGGAGACGAAACCGAAGCCGCCTGTCGGGCGGGATCGAGGGCGTAGAGGTCGCCCTGGCCCTCGCAGGCGGTGCCGGGGACGGCGCGCATCCGGAAGGGCGCCCCCTGGGGACCGCCGAGGAGGGCGACGATCTCCGGGGAGGCGGCGATGGCGAGGTCGGCAGCCTTGGTCCTGGCCTCGATCCGCGCGAGCGTGTTCATTGCCGGACCGAGCACCGTGTATTCCGCCCGCACCCCGTCGTCGAAGACGCCGACCAGCAGGTTGCCCGCGTGGAGCGCCGTGGCGGTGCGGATCGGGAACAGCCCGGCGGCCTCGCGCTCGCCGTTGACCCGGGCGAGGCGGGCCTGGATGTCGAGGGCACAGGTGGCGGCGGCGCGCGCCTGCGCCTCCGGGGTGCCGGTGATGAACTGCGCCAGCACCGCATCGCCGATATACTTGTCGACGATGCCGCCCTGCGCCGTCACGGCCGCCTGCGCCTCGCCGCGCACGGCCATCAGGGCCGCGACCATGACCTCCGGCGGATGCCGCTGGCTGAGGGACGAGAAGCCCCGGATGTCGAGGATCAGCAGGCAGGCGTGGCGGCGGTGCAGGCCGAGGGCGTCGTCGGCCAGGTCCTGGGCGATGTCCCGGGCGACGGGGCCGGGGACGAAGCGGGCGAGGTGGCTGCGCTCGCGCTCCACCACCAGGGTCCGCTCGACCGCCCGGCGCAGGCGCGCCACGCCGTCGACCACCAGGAGGCCCGTCGCCACGAAGGTCGCCAGCCCGATGACCTGGATCATGAAGTCGGCGTCGAAGCCGGGGAACAGGCCGGGGAAGGCGAAGCCGGCGAGCAGGGCCGCCACCCAGCTCCCGGTGACGATGCCGCAGAACAGCACGGTGTGCGACACCTGCATCGTCAGGCCGGTCTGGAGCAGGAGCAGGAAGGCGGGCAGACGGCTCACCGTGTCCGCCCCCTCCCCGTTGCCGCCCCCCGCCATCATGTGCTCGACGATGACGTAGACCGCGAGCACGGCGTTGAGGCCCGTCCCGGTCCAGGCATGGGCCGCCGTGAGCGGCCGGCGCTGGCTCTCGCGCCAGCCGAACCACGCGGCGCCGACGGCGTAGAGGCCGAGGATGAACCAGTGGCTCAAGGCGTGGAGGGAGCCGTCGTGGGCCTGGGCCGCCATCAGCAGCACCAGGATGATGACGATGCGCAGGGCGATGAGGCGGGAGCCGCCGCCCCGCTGCATCACCTGCAGGGCTCGCGCGTCGTCGTCCCGGTGCGCGGGGGGCGTCACCGGGCTCAGCCCGCCCGGCCGAGGCGCCGGGCTCCCGCGAAGCGATTCAGGAAGCGGGGCTCCTTCTCCGGCGCCACCCGCACGGCGAGGTGCAGGGTCCCGTCGGCCTCGGTGCGCCGGTCGAGGATCTCGGCGTTCTCGTAGAGCCAGTGGAGGGCGGCCCCGTCCTCCGGCGGAAGGGCGACGGCGAAGCTCGTCCGCGAGCGGGCGATCCGCGCCTCGATCCGGCTCGTCAGGGCGGAAAGCCCCTCCCCCGTCAGGGCCGAGACGAGGATCGGCGTGTCGCTGTCCCGGTCGTTGCGCACGCGGCCCTGGCCCGTGAGGTTGGCGAGCCGGGTGCGCTCGGCCTCGTCCAGCAAGTCGGCCTTGTTCCAGACCTCGATGAGGCGCCCGTCCGTCGTGTCGATGCCGAGTTCGCGCAGCACCTCGCCGACGTCCTCGGCCTGGGCCTCCGCGTCCTCGTGGCTCACGTCGCGGACGTGGAGGAGCACGTCGGCCTCGATCGCGTCCTCCAGGGTCGCCCGGAAGGCGGCGATGAGGGGCGTCGGCAGGTCGGAGATGAAGCCCACCGTGTCCGAGAGGATCACGGTCTCGCCGTGGGGGAGCTTCGTCGCCCGGGCCGTCGGGTCGAGGGTGGCGAAGAGCATGTCCTTGGCCGTCACCTCGGCCTTGGTGAGCGCGTTGAACAGGCTCGACTTGCCGGCATTGGTGTAGCCGACCAGCGCCACGATCGGGTACGGCACCCGCGCCCGGCTCTGCCGGTGCAGGCCGCGGGTGCGCACCACCGCGTCGAGGTCGCGCTCGATCCGGGTCATGCGCTCCTGGATCATCCGCCGGTCGGCCTCGATCTGCGTCTCGCCGGGGCCGCCGAGGAAGCCGAAGCCGCCGCGCTGGCGCTCCAGGTGGGTCCAGGACCGGACGAGGCGCGACTTCTGGTAGGCGAGGTGGGCGTGCTCCACCTGGAGCGTGCCCTCCCGGGTGGAGGCCCGGCGGCCGAAGATCTCCAGGATCAGACCGGTGCGGTCGATGACCTTGGCGCCCCAGGCCTTCTCGAGGTTGCGTTGCTGCACCGGCGAGAGGGCGCAATCCATCACCACGAGGCCGATGTCTTCTGCTTTGATGTGGCCCGCGATCTCCTCGACCCGGCCCTTGCCGAGATAGGTGGAGGGCCGGATGCGCGGCAGGCTCAGGGACAGGCTCTCGGCCACGTCGAGCTCGATGGCGGCGGCGAGGCCGGTCGCCTCGTCGAGGCGGGCTGCGGCGGAGCGGGTCGGCGGTGCCACCCGGCCGAGGGTCTGCGCCGCGCGGGCGAGGTAGGGGCCGATCACCAGGGTGCGGGTCGAGGCGGCGATCTCGCCCTCGGGAGCCGCATGCGCCCGCAGCCGGGCCTCACCCGAGGTTTGAGGTTCGCTCATAAAGGTGGGGCGCTCGCCGGTTCGTGGTCTTGTGGGCTGAGCCTCATATGGGCGCGGCGGCGGGCAATGCCAACGGGCCGCGGAATTCCCCTCCCCCCTTGCGGGGAGGGGTCAGGGGTGGGGGTGGCGCAGAAGGCACCCCCGCGCTTCGTTCGGCACCACCCCCACCTCCACCTCCAACTCCTCCCCGCAAGGGGGGAGGAGAGACCGGACGCCTCACCCCTTCTCGGGCGTCTCGTCCGGCTCGAAGAGCTGCACCGGGTGGCCGGGCATGATCGTGGAGATCGCGTGCTTGTAGACGAGCTGGGAATGCCCGTCCCGCCGCAGCAGCACGCAGAAGTTGTCGAACCACGTCACGACGCCTTGAAGTTTTACGCCGTTGACGAGGAAGATCGTCAGCGGAATCTTGTTCTTGCGGACGTGGTTGAGGAAGGTGTCCTGCAGGTTCTGAGCCCGTTCGCCGGCCATTTTGTTCGCCTTCTTGTTGTCCCGGCGGGGCGACCCGCGTCGGGATGGGGTGCCGCCCGGCGGGATGTCCGAAGTCCCGGGGGCGGCGCTGTATAAAGCATTTGCAGTCCAAAGACGGCTGCGAAGCAAGGGCCGTTCCCGCCGGGGCGTGACGGAACGGCGGCGGTCTCATCTCCCCCGCCGTCGCCTACGGCCCGATGCCGAGGGACTTGAGCTTCCGGTGGAGGGCCGAACGCTCCATGCCGATGAATTCGGCGGTGCGGGAGATGTTGCCCGAGAATCGGGCGATCTGCGCCACGAGGTATTCCCGTTCGAAGATCTCGCGGGCCTCGCGGAGCGCGAGGCTCATGAGCTTCTCGCCCCCCGCGCCCGCCGGAGTGGTCGGCACCAGGGCGCCGATCTCGGAGGGCAGCATCTCCGAGGTGACCTCCTGGTCCGGGTCGGCCTGGGTGAGGATCATCAGGCGTTCGACGTTGTTCTTGAGCTGGCGGATGTTGCCCGGCCAGTTGTGCGACTGGAGCACGGCCATCGCGTCCTCGGCGATGACCCGCTTGGGCAGGCCCGTCTGGGACGAGATGTTGTCCATGAAGAAGCGGATCAGCTCCGGCACGTCCTCGCGCCGCTCGGAGAGGGCCGGCACCCGCACCGGCACCACCGAGAGGCGGTGGAACAGGTCCTCGCGGAAGCGGCCCCCCGCGATCTCCTCCTGCAGGTCGCGGGAGGAGGAGGAGATGATGCGCACGTCCACATGCACCCGCGTGGTGCCGCCGACCCGCTGGAAGTTCTGGTCCACGAGGACGCGCAGGATCCGCCCCTGCGTCTCCTTGGGCATGTCGGCCACCTCGTCGAGGTAGAGGGTGCCCCCGTGGGCCTCCTCCAGGGCGCCGACCCGCCGCCCGTTCTCGCCCTCGACGCCGAACAGCTCGGCCTCCATCGTCTCGGGCAGGATGGCGGCGGCGTTCAACAGCACGAAGGGGCCGTTCGCCCGCGCCGAGGCCCGGTGCAGGGTCCGGGCGGCGAGTTCCTTGCCGGCGCCCAGCGCCCCGGTGATCATCACCCGCGCGTTGGTCGGCGCCACGCGCTCGATGGTCTGGCGGAGCTGGTTCACGGCGAGCGAGGAGCCGACGATCTGGTCGGCGGCCCCGGAGCGGGCCTTGAGGTCGCGGACCTCGCGCTTGAGGCGGGAGGCCTCCAGCGCCCGCTCGGCCACGAGGATCAGCCGGTCGGCCTTGAACGGCTTCTCGATGAAGTCGTAGGCGCCCGCCTTGATCGCCGAGACGGCGGTCTCGATGTTGCCGTGGCCCGAGATCATCACCACCGGCAGGTCCGGGTGGCCGGCCTTGATCAGGTCGAGCACCTGCAGCCCGTCGAGCCGCGAGCCCTGCAGCCAGATGTCGAGGAAGACGAGGTGCGGGCGGCGCGATTCGATCGCGGCGAGCGCCTCGTCGGAGCCGCCGGCGGTGCGGCAGCGGTGGCCCTCGTCGTCGAGGATGCCGGCGACGAGGTCGCGGATGTCGGCCTCGTCGTCGACGATCAGAATATCGGCGCTCATGCCTGCATCTCCGCGATCCGGGGGGCCGTCGGCGCGGCGCCCTTCTCCTCTGGCGTGGACGGGGATCCCCCGGGGGCCGGGGCGGCTCCGGCCGCTCCGGTGCCCGTCTCCGGCGCCGCCTCGCGCGGGACCCGCATCCGCACTTGGCCGCCGCGACCGGTGGGGTTGTCGTTGAGGGAAATCCCGCCGCCGTGCTCCTCAAGCACCTTGCTCACGATGGCAAGCCCCAGGCCGGTGCCGCCCTCGCGCGTGGTCATGTAGGGCTCGAGCAGGCGCTGGCGCCCCTCGGCGGGGAAACCCTTGCCGTTATCCGTCACCGTGATCACCGCGAACCCGTCCTCGACGGCGAGGTCGAGGGCGATCCTGCCCTTGCCGAGCACGTCCGCGGGCACCTCGGCCACCGCCTCGACGGCGTTCTTGAGGATGTTGGTGATCACTTGGCTGAGCAGCCGGATGTCGAAGGCCGCGACGATCTTTTCCGAATGACCCGCCCCGCCCTCGGCGGAGAAGGCGAAATCGATGTCCGGATGCGCGACGCGAATCATGAAGAGATTCTGCTTGGCGATCTCGGTGAGATCGTTGGGGGCGATGGCCGGCTTCGGCATCCGGGCGAAGGCCGAGAACTCGTCGACCATGCGCTTGATCTCGTCCACTTGGCGCACGATCGTCGCCGTGCACTGGTCGAACACCTCCCGGTCGGTGACGATGACCTTGCCGTACTTGCGCCGGATGCGCTCCGCCGAGAGCTGGATCGGGGTGAGCGGGTTCTTGATCTCGTGGGCGATGCGGCGGGCCACGTCGCCCCAGGCGGAGGTGCGCTGGGCCTGGACGAGGTCGGTGATGTCGTCGAGCGTCACCACAGCGCCCCGCGCCCCGCCGGGCGCCTGCTCGCCCGTGACCCGCACCGTGACGGTGCGCTCTTCCTTGCGCTCGCCGCGGGTGCGCACGAGCTGGATCTGCTGCTGTACCGCCCGCTGGCGGGCGCCGCCCTCGGCCAGCACCGGGGCCAGTTCGGGCACGGCCTCGGCCAGGGAGCGGCCGACCAAGCGGTCGCTGCCGAGGTCGAGCATCCGCTCGGCGGCGGGGTTGGCGATGGTCACGAAGCCCGCCGCATCGAGGCCGATCACCCCCGGCGAGACGCCGGACAGCACCGCCTCGGTGAACCGGCGGCGGGCGTCGATCAGGTCGCTCGCCGCCGTCAGCCCGGCATTCTGGCGGCGCAGCTCCTGGGTCATCTTGTTGAAGCTTTCGCCGAGGCTCGCGAGGTCGCCGCTGGTCTTCTTCGTGGGCACCTGGGCGTAGAAGTTGCCCGAGGCCACTTGGTCGGCGGCGTTGATGAGGCGGCGGATCGGCGCCACGAAGCGGTTGGCGAAGTTGAGCCCGAACCATATCGCCGACAGGAGCGCGATCAGCGCGATCAGCACGAACACCACGGCGAAGGTGATCTGGATCGAGCGGCGGAGCGAATCGTAGGTCAGGTACTCCGCCGCCGCCGCCCGGGAGACGCCGGGGAACTCGATGGCCAGCGGGTTCACCTCCCGCTGCACCATCAGCACCGCGTCGTCGAAGGCGGGCATCCGCAGGAGGGCGGCGAAGACCCGGCCCTCGGAGGGCAGGAGGCAGATCGGATCGGTCGACTTGCCCGCATCCTCGAAGGCGGCGGCGGAGGGCAGGCGCACCTGCTTCAGCACGTCGATGTTGGCCCGCGCCACCACGTCGGTCGGCCCGCGCATGATCTGCGCCACCGGCAGGCCGAGATTCGTCGCCCGCGTGGTCAGGAAGGTCTCGAACCACGCCCGGTTGACGTCGAAGTTCGGCCGCGCCCTCGTGAGGTCGTCGTTGAGGATGCGGATCTCCCGGGCCAGCGACTGGCACTGGTTCTCCTGGTAGGCGTCGGCCACCTCCACGGATTTCAGCACCACGTCGCGGACCCGGTCGGTGAAGCCGAGCGAGAGACCCCGGTCGATCGTCACCGAGGCGACCACGGCCAGCAGGAAGGTCGGCAGGATCGCGATCAGCGAGAACAGGCCGACGATGCGCGAATGCAGCCGCGCCACCGCCGCGTTGGCCCGCCGCGCGTGCAGGAAGACCCGTGCCTCCCAGGCGATGATCACGACGAGACCCACGACCAGGGCGACGTTGATCGAGAGGAGCGTGAGCCCGTAGGTCGGCGTCGGGGTGACGCGGACGACGCCCGCCAGGATCAGGAAGGTGCTGAGGGCGCAGACCAGGGCCGTGACGACCACGGCGGCGCCGATCCAGCCGGGCCCGCGCGGCCCCGCCTTGAGGGAATCCGCGAGCGGCGTCTCCGCGACCGCCTCGGCCGCCGGGGACTCCGCGCCGGGCGGAGACCCGGCTGTGGTCTGGTCGGAGTCGGCCGGAGCGCCCCCGGCGGGGGGCGCGGCGCTCCTCGAACGGCTGAGGAAAGGCATGACTGGTGCAGGGCCACAACAGTGTGGCGGAATTAATACGAATCGGGCCGTCGGCGATACCCGTCCGGCGGGCCGGAACCCGCCCCGATCCGCGCCTGCGTCCGACTGACGCTTCCCGGGCCCGCGCTCCACCCCGCCGCTTGACCGGCCGGGGGCCGGCGCCTACCCCGGACGGCGGAGGCGAACGGGGCCTGGTGGCCCTCCTGGTCTTCAAAACCAGCGGTACGCCAACAGCGTACGGTGGGTTCGATTCCCATCCGCTTCCGCCAACCCTCCTCCGGCAAGACCGCGGGGCCGGCCTTCGAGACGGCTCGCAGGGCCTTCTGGCCGGCGTCAGCGCCAGCCCTCCTCCCCCGCCCCCGGGAGCGTGCCCGTCTCGACCCAGTGGCAGACGGTGGTGTCCTTCACGGCGGCGCAATCGTAGCTGTGCCCGCCGAGGCTCACCTTGTCCACGACGGCGCCGATGCGGGCGCGGGGCAGGGAGGCGCAGCCGAGATGGTCCGCCTTCGGATCCGCCAGGGTCGCCGCCGCCGCGGCAGGACCGCCCTGCATCAGCATCCGGTAGTTGGCCAGGGAGGGGCACCCGATCACCGGCGCCGCCGGGGCGGGCGGCTTGGCCGGCCGATCCGCCGGCCTCTCGGCGGGCCGGAGCTTCGGGGCCGGCTGGGCCCGGACCAGGGTGGCCGGAAGCGCCAGGGCGGCGCAGGCGAGGAGAGCGGCGGCGGACCGCGGGAGACGGCGCTTCATCGCCCCTGAATAGCACGGCCCGGCGGGCCGGTCCCCGCCCCGCCGCAGGCTTGACGCGTGCGGTGCGGTCTGCGACCGCAGGGCGGCACCCGGCTCCGTTCGGCCCTCCCGAATCGGCCCGCGCCGGGCACGGCAGGAGTGACCATGACCACGACGATCGAGAGCGATCAGCGGCTCCACCTCGTGTTCGGCGGCGAACTGTCGGATCTCGACGGAGTGCGCTTCCGCGACGTGAAGGGGCTCGACATCGTGGGGATCTTCCCGGACTACGCCTCCGCCCAGGCCGCCTGGAAGGCGAAGGCCCAGGCGACCGTCGACAGTGCGCAGACCCGCTACTTCGTGGTGCACCTGCACCGTCTTCTGGAGCCGCAGCCGGTCTGAGCGCCCTCCCCTCCCGGTCTCCGGGCCGGACGCGAGACCCGGTGCCCTCGCCCTGTGCGAAGGGTGCAACAAGGCATTGTGACAGTTTGGGCCGGCTGATATGAGCCTCACCCGTCATGGATCCGCCCCGGTCATCGTGGGGCGGAGGTCGCGGCCTCGCCTGTCACGCAGGCCGCCTACGGACGGGAAAGCATGAAGTCCTCGATCAAGATCATCGCCGGCAATGCGAGCCGGCCCTTGGCCGAGGCCATTGCCGCCTACCTCGAACTGCCGCTCGCCAAGTGCATGGTCCGGCGCTTCGCCGACATGGAGATCTTCGTCGAGCTGCAGGAGAACGTCCGCGGCGAGGACGTGTTCATCGTCCAGTCGACCTCCTTCCCCGCCAACGACCACCTGATGGAACTGCTGATCATGATCGACGCCGCGCGCCGGTCGTCGGCGCGGCGCATCACGGCGGTGATCCCCTATTTCGGCTACGCCCGGCAGGACCGGCGCACCTCCGGCCGCACGCCGATCTCGGCCAAGCTCGTCGCCAACCTCATCACCGAGGCCGGGGCCGACCGGGTGCTCACCCTCGATCTCCACGCCGGCCAGATCCAGGGCTTCTTCGACATCCCCACCGACAACCTCTTCGCCGCCCCGGTCATGGTGCGTGACATCAAGGAGCGGATGCCGCCCGAGGACCGGATGGTGGTGTCGCCCGACGTGGGCGGCGTGGTCCGCGCCCGGGTGGTCGCCAAGCGCATCGACGCGCCGCTGGCCATCGTGGACAAGCGCCGCGAGCGCCCGGGTGAATCCGAGGTGATGAACATCATCGGCGACGTGAGCGGCCGGTCCTGCATCCTCGTGGACGACATCGTCGATTCCGGCGGCACCCTGGTGAACGCCGCCGAGGCCCTGCTCAACGCGGGCGCGAAGGACGTCTCGGCCTACATCACCCACGGGGTGCTCTCGGGCGGCGCGGTCTCGCGCATCGCCGCCTCGCGGATGAAGGAACTGGTGATCACCGATTCCATCCAGCCGACCCAGGCCGTGAAGCTCGCCCGCAACATCCGGGTGATGTCGATCGCGCCGCTGCTCGGCGAGGCCATCGGCCGGACCGCCACGGAATCGAGCGTCTCCAGCCTGTTCGACTGAGACTGTCCGGAGTTTTGTCGCAGTCCCGCCTGCGACGATCCGATCTAGATCAAGCGTCCTGCGGCCAAGCCGTGGGAGGCGCCCATTCCCAGCAGCATCGTCGGCATCCACGGTCTCGCCAACAAGCCCCCCCGCGAGGAGAAGGCCGGCTGGTGGGCCGACGCCCTCGCCGAGGGGTTGCGGCGCAACCTGGGCCGGGACGAGACGGTCGCCCTCGATTTCGTCTACTGGGCGGACCTGCGCTATCCCGAGCCCCTGCGCGACCGGGACAACCGCGAGCCCTACCGGCCGGACCACGGCCTCGGGCCGTTCCCCTCCCCCATGGGCGAGCCCCGGCGCCGGACGCCGACCGTCACCGACCGGATCTACCGGGGCCTCGCCACCCTGCAGGAGGCCGTGGGCTTCACGCCGGTGGACGACGCGATCCTCGAATTTCGCCTCGACGACCTGTGGGGCTACCACGACGACCGGGCTTTTCGCGATGCCGCCCGGGGCCGCCTGCGCGAGGCCCTGGCCCGGCACCGGGACGGCCCCGTGCTGCTCCTGGCCCATTCCATGGGCGGTCTGATCGCCTACGACGTGCTGCGCTTGGCCGAACGGGACGGCTCCGTGGCCGGGCCCGTCACCCTCGTGACCCTCGGCGCGCCGTTGGGCCTCGCGGAGGTCAAGAAGACCCTCGCCGAGGAGCACGGCGACCTGTGCCTGCCCCGGTCCGTGGCGGCGTGGCACAACCTCATGGACCGCAACGACATCGCCACGGTGGGCGAAGACCTCGCCGCGACCTTCCCGCCCAACGCGGCGGGGGTGAGGGTCAGGGACGTGCCGGTGATCAACGCCTACCGCGCCCCCGACGGGCACGAGAACACCCACAAGTCCTACGGCTACCTGCGCACGCCGGAACTCTCGCGCATCGTGGCGGGGTTTTGGGACGGGCGGAATACCCCGTGCATCGATCCGGACGGTGGCGTCAGCGGTGTCTGGAAAGAGTGATGCAAGACCAAGACGCGTGAGCGTGGCCGATCGGGTCGAGCCACACCCGCCGGTGGATCCCGGTCGGAAGGACCCTGCCCGCGTGGCTTCGCCCGGGGCAAGACCTGAACCCCCCTGTCCTCAAATTCTCAAGGCGCGACCGTTGAGCAGCGCGGAGAGTTCGGCCTGCCGGGACACGCCCGTTTTCATGTAGACCATCTTGAGCTGCTTGCGGATGGTTTCTTCCGACAGGCCGAACCGGCCCGCGATCGTGGGGACTCCCTTACCCAGGGCGATCTCGTGGGCGGTCCGTGCCTCCGCCGGTGTGAGGTCGAAGAGGCCCTGCACGATCTCGGGGCCGGGGACGGCCTTTCCGTTGAATTCCGTCAGGACCGCGAGGCAGGCGGCGCGGGCGAACACGTCCCTCGCGTGCCCGCGGACCGGGACGAGGTGAAAGATGCTCGGCGCCCGCCCGTCGCCGCCGGGGATCGGGATGGAGACCCCGGCCGACAGGTTCGGATCCGAGCGGCCGGTCTCCAGGAAATCGAGCATTCGCTGCGCCGCCGGCTGATGCTGGACGATCAGGCCGCGCGGCCCGTCCTGGAACAGCGAGGGCATCAGGTGCACGAAGCCGAGATTGGCGGCCAGCACCTGTCCGTGGAAGGTGAGCGCCGCCGCGGGCAGCCCGAGCGCCTCGAGATCCCCGACGGATGTCTCGAACCGCCGCTGCGTATAGCGGGCGGCCAGCATCGCGGCCCGCGCGAGGTGTGGGCGGTAGAGGTCGAGGTGTTCCGCCTGTGCCCGCGTGAACGGGGCGTCTTCGTGCCGTCCCTCGATGTTGACGACCAGCGTGTCGCCGTTGGGGACGGTGATGGCCGTGCCGAGGTGCCAACCCCCGCCGAGCCGGCGCATGTCGGCGTACATCGGCTCTTGGTCGAGCTCTTCCCGGGTGAAGAGATCCAGATCCGTCAGGAAGCCGGCATGGTTGCGCTTCACGCCCCGCTCGACGAGGGGGTTGCGGCTCATCCAGCCATTCGCGAGGAAGCTGTCGAAGAACGCCGTCGTCGCCGACGAGGCCGTCCAGCGGGTCGCTTCGGGGGTCACGGTGAAGAGCATGCCGCCCCAGCCGTCGCTGACGGCGGACAGGCGATCAAGCAGCGTCGGCCACAGCTCCGGGATGTGAGCGGCCTCGTAAATATCCGCCAAGAGATCCGGGTCGGGAATAGTCCGTGTCGCGGCCATTCCGGTGAAGTACGGGGAGGCAGACCGGGCTGCTATGCTGTAAAAGACACAGCGATCGACCAGCTCCCGCCGCCGATGTGGCGGGAAGGCCGGCGGGTCGCTGGCGCCACGTCCATGATGTCCTCGTCGCTGCGCTGCCCTCGCCGGGACGAGGAAGCGCAGCGATCCGAGCCGGAACCCGCCCCGCCGGCCCGCTCAGCCGCGCCTCAGGCCGCCTTCACCTTGGCCAGGAAAGCCGTCACCGCCCGGTCGAATTCCTCCGAGCCGTGGGACAGGTCCGGCGGCGGGACGCGCCGCCGCGGCCCGGCCGTTCCGTCTCTCACGGCGATTGCGCCCCCCGGCGGCGGCGCCTATAGTCGGGCATCCCCCATTTGCAGCGTGAGACGGGTTTCCTCCGGGATCGTTCATCCGGAGCCCGCGGACCGATGTCCGGCCCGACCCGTTCCGCCGAGTTGGAGCCGTGTGAAGAGATGTCCCAGGGTCCGCTGATGCCCAAGGCGACCGCCGTCTGGCTGGTCGAGAACACGTCGCTGGCCTTCGAGCAGATCGCCGACTTCTGCAAGCTGCACCCGCTGGAGGTGAAGGGCATCGCCGACGGCGAGGTCGCGGCGGGCATCAAGGGTCTCGATCCGATCACCACGGGCCAGCTCACCCGCGACGAGATCGAGAAGGCGCAGAAGGCGCCGCACTACCGGCTCAAGGCCGCCGTCTCGAAGGTGAAGCTGCCGGAGGTGAAGCGCACCACCAAGGGGCCGCGCTACACCCCCCTCTCCCGCCGCCAGGACCGGCCCAACGCCATCCTCTGGCTGCTGCGCAACCACCCCGAGCTGAAGGACGCGCAGATCATCCGGCTGGTCGGCACCACGAAGTCGACGATCCAGCAGATCCGCGAGCGCACCCACTGGAACTCGGGCTCGCTCCAGCCCCTCGATCCGGTGACCCTCGGCCTCACCACCCAGATCAACCTCGACTTCGAGGTGCAGAAGGCGGCGGCCGACCGGCCGGCGGCGCTCGCCGCCGAGGGCGGCGCCTCCCTCCTGCCCACCGAGATCTCGACCCAGCGCGAGCCGGAGCACGACGAGGACGACCACCGTCCCGGCCGCGACGACCGGCTCGATGCGGACTCGGTCTTCGCCAAGCTCAAGGGCCGTCACCAGGACGAGGACGACGACGAGGAGTAGCCCGCGGGTCTTCCCCTCTCCCCGGCTTGCGGGGAGAGGCCCGGCTGCACCTTGTCGTGCAACCGGGGAGCGGAGGTGAAGCCGGAGCGATGGTGAGGGGCTCACAGGACGAAGCTCCTCCGGGCCGCCCCCTCACCCTTGGCTGCCGCCTCGCTCCGGCGACGACAAGGTCGCCGGAGCCCTCTCCCCGCAGGCGGGGAGAGGGATCTTTCTCACTCCGGCAGCGGCTTCCCCGTGGTCTCCGGCATGAACCACGGCACGATCAGCCCCAGCACGTAGACGCTCGACATCGTGAGCGCCGCCGCCGCGACTCCGCCGAAGGAGGTGACGATCTGCCCGGCGATGACGGGGAAGATCCAGGCGACGAGCCGGGCCCCGTTGAACACGAAGCTCGCCGCCGTCGCCCGCACCGCCGGGGTGAACAGCTCCACGAGGTAGATCGCCATCCACGAGAAGGCGAAGCCCAGGGTGAAGAAGCCGTTCAGGAAGGCGAGGCCCATGAAGACCGTCAGGCTCCCCGTCCAGAGATAACAGGCGAGCGACGTGGCGATGCAGCCGGCATAGGTCAGGAGCAGGAACGGGCGCCGCCCCATCGCGTCTGCGACGAAGCCCGAGACGACGTAGGCCGTGATGGCGCCGACGTTGTAGATGATGCCCATGCGCGGGCCCCAGACGTTGGCGGGTTCCCCCGCCGCCTTGGCCAGCCCCTCCGTGTAGGCGGGCAGCCAGGACGAGACCGCCCACCAGCCGACCGTGGTGGCGAAGGACATCGCGGTGGCGAGGAACACCCGCCGCCGGCTCTCGGGCTCGCGGAAGATCTCCGCCAAGGTAAAGGGGCGCTGCGCCTTCCTCGGGGCATGGCCGGCATCCTCCGCGGTGGCCGCCCAGCGCCGCTCCTTGAGCGCCTGCATCCACTGCTCGGACTCGTCCAGCGCCCGGCGCAGGTACAGGCAGACGAAGGCCGGGAGCGCGCCCAGCGCGAACATGATCCGCCAGGATTCGTTGCCCAGCGGGTTGGTGGCCGCCAGCACCGCCCAGACGATGGCCGCCAGCACGGCGCCGCCGCCGAAGCCCGATTGCAGGAAGCCGCAGCCCTTGGGCCGGGCCCTGTTCGGCCACGTCTCGGCCACCAGGGCGATGCCGGTGGACCATTCCGAACCGATGGCCAGCCCGGTGATGAAGCGCAGCGCCGCGAGCTGAAAGAACGTCTCCGCGAAGGCGGTGAGGCCGGTGAAGATCGCGTAGCCGAGGATGGAGATCATCATCATCCGCTTGCGGCCGATGTAGTCGGCCGCGATCCCGCCGAGCAGCCCGCCGATCCCCCAGCCGAGCAGAGTGATGCCGATGGCGAGGCCGACGTAATACGCCGGGGCCTGCGCCTGCTCGGGCGTCAGGATGGTCCCCAGCGCCGGGCGGAGCGCATAGACCAGGGCCACGGCCTCGTAGCCGTCGAAGATCCAGCCGAGATAGCTGCCCCAGAGGATGCGCCAGTGGCGCGGGGTGAGCCCCGCATGCCACGGCGCCCCGGCCTCCTCGCGCGGCAGGGCGTTGCCTGCGGTCATGGTGATCCTCCCGTGTGGTCTTTCCCCTCCCCTTTGTGGGGAGGGGTTAGGGGTGGGGGTGGTGCAGGAGGCACCGTTGCGCCTCGTCCGGCACCGTTCCCCTGTCCCACCCTCATCGTGCGTATCTGGCCGGAAAGGTCGTCGCCTATTCCATTCCGACAGCCTGACCGTGAAGGTCCTGGCAGCTCATGCAGCCCTCCTCGTCTTTGCGAGCGCAGCGAAGCAATCCAGGGCAGCGGGCCGTTTCCGAACGTAGCGCATCCCTGGATTGCTTCGCTGCGCTCGCAAAGACGGAGGCGGCGACGATCTTTCCGGCCAGATACTCAGGATGAGGGCGAGGGTGGGACGAGTTCGCACCGCCCCCCCCGGGGAGACGGTGCGGCAAACCTGTTACGTCGCCGGCGCGCAGGCGTTCGGCCCGGCGCTGAGGGCCGCCCGCACCCGGCCGCCGGAGAGGCCGCCCGGCAGCGCCGCGCCCTCGCGAGCGACCGCGACCAGGGCGTCGAGGTCGATGCCGGTGGCCACCCCCATGCGCTCGAACATCCACACCACGTCCTCGGTGGCGACGTTGCCCGTGGCGCCCGGCGCGAAGGGGCAACCGCCGAGCCCCGCGAAGGAGGCATCGAACACCCGCACCCCCTCCCGGTAGGCGGCGTGGACGTTGGCGAGCCCGAGCCCGTAGGTGTCGTGGGCGTGGAGCGCCCAGGCCGCCACCTGGGGGAAGGCCCGCTTCGCCTGCGCGAACAGGCTCGCCACATGGGCGGGGTCGGCCCGGCCGGTGGTGTCGCAGAGGCAGATCTCGGCCTCGGGCTTCGCCGTCACCAGCCGGTCGAGGAGGGCGAGCGTCGTTTCCTCGGGGATGCGGCCCTCGAAGGGGCAATCGAAGGAGGTGGCGAGGTCGAGCCGGATCGCCACGTCGGCGGGGATCGCGGCGAGCAGGCGCTCGTACTCCTCCGCCGATTCCTCCGGGCTGCGGCGGACGTTGTTGCGGTTGTGCGCCTCGGATACCGAGAGCACGAAGACGAGGCAGGGGGCGCCCGCCGCCACCGCGTCGCGGCCCCGGCGCTCGCTCGGCACCAGCACCTGCGGGCGCACCGCCGGCAGCGTGGCGCAGGCGGCCAGGATCTCGGCGGTGTCGCGCATCTGCGGCAGGGCCGAGGCGCTGACGAAGGAGCCGATCTCGATCCGCGTCAGCCCCGCGCCGGCCAGCCGTTCGAGGAGCGCGATCTTCCGTTCGGTGGGGATGAAGGGGCCGATGCCCTGGTAGCCGTCCCGCGGGCCGACCTCGACGATCTCCAGCGCGCTCACGCCACCACCCCCTCGGACCGCAGGCCCGCGATCGTGTCCGGTTCGAACCCGCAGGAGGACAGGATGTCGTCGGTATGGGCGCCCGCCGCCGGACCCGCCCAGCGGATCGTGCCGGGGTCGTCGGTGACACGGGGCACCACGCCCGCGTGCAGGACCTTGCCGAAGGCCGGATCCTCCACCTCCTGCACCATGCCGCGGGCCCGGAACTGCGGGTCGGCGGCGATCTCGGCCGCCGTGTAGGCGATGGTGGAGGGCACGTCGGCCTCCGCCAGGAGCGTGTCGAGCGCGGCGGCGTCGTGCTGCGCCGACCAGTCGCCGATCAGGGCATCGAGCGCCTCGACGTTGGCGACGCGGGCGGCGTTGCCCATGAAGCGCGGGTCGGTGGCGAGTTCCGGCTTGCCCATCAGCCCGGCCAGTCGTGCGAAGATGGGGTTCGAGTTGCCGGCGATGAGGATCCACTTGCCGTCCCGCGTCGGGTAGGCGCTCGACGGCGAGGCGGTGGCGATGCGCGCGCCCTGCGGCTCGCGCACCGAGCCGAACACGCCGTATTCCGGCAGCATCCCCTCCATCATGGAGAGGACGGATTCGGTGAGCGCCACGTCGACGTCGCGCCCGCGCCCGTCGCCGCCCTGCCTGCGGTCCCGCGCCCAGAGGCCCGCCACGATGCCGAAGGCGGCGTAGAGCCCGGCGATGGAATCGCCGATGGAGATGCCGACCCGCGAGGGTGGCAGGTCGGTGATGGCGGGCGGATGATTGGTGAGGTAGCGCAACCCCCCGATCGCCTCGCCGATGACGCCGAAGGCGGCGCGGTCGCGGTAGAGCCCGTCCTGCCCGTAGCCGGAGATCCGGGCGATCACGATGCCGGGGCGGGCCTTCTCCATGGCCTCGCGGCCGAGCCCCATCTTGGCGAGCTGGCCGGGGCGGAAGTTCTCGATCACCGCATCGCAGGTCGAAACGAGCTTCAGCACGATGTCGACGGCGCGGGGATCCTTGAGGTTGAGGACGATGCTGCGCTTGTTGCGCTGGTGCATGGAGGTCCAGGGCGCGCCCGCCCCCTCCACCTGCCGCCCCCACTGCCGCACCGGATCGCCGCCCGGCGCCTCGACCTTGATCACCTCGGCGCCGAGGTCGGCCAGCAGCCGCGCTCCGAAGGGGGCGGCGACGAAGTGGCCGAGTTCGAGCACGCGCATCCCGGTCAGCGGCCCGTGGGATTCTTTTTGGGGTTGGTCGCTCACGATGTCGGACCTCCGGTCGAGCCCAATTCTGTCATGTCAGCCCGCATTCCTGGCAATCCCCTCATCGTGAGGTGCGGCGAGGCCGGCCTTTCTCCCATTCGTGACCTCATCCTGAGGCGCCGGAGTGCAGCGGAGGCCCCGAAGGAGGCCTTCAGACGTCGCAGCGATCCCCGGAGGCCTCCTTCGAGGCGGCTTCGCCGCACCTCAGGATGAGGGTGGATGGATGGGATGACGGGCTTCTCGGCCCGCCTCCGGGGAAAAGAAGGGCGCCGTCCGCGCGCCGCACGACCACCGGTCGGCGCGATCGCGCTCGCGGGGGATCGGACGAGTGTCTGCGTCAGGTTCAACGCCACGGGGCGGCCTCCCTCGGATCGCACGCGCCTTCGCGGCGTGCCGAACCGGCCCCTGGCGCCTGTCGTAGGGAACCCGATTCTAGCGAGGGACAGCGGGGCTTGAAGCCTGGCAGGATAACAGAACCGCGCCCGTGTCGAGCGTGGCCGGAGCGGCCGTGCCTCCGCCGCCGGGGTGGGGGAGGCACGGCCTGACGGGACGGATCAGAGCCGGCCGGTGACCAGCAGGACGATCAGAACGATGAGCAGGATGCCGCCCAGGCCGAAGCCCGGCCCACGATAGGCGCCGCCACCGAGGAAGCCGCCGCCGCCGAAGGCGAGGATGATCAGGATGATGAGGAGGATGGTAACGAGGGACATGCGGTCAGATCTCCGAACGGTCGCAGGTGGCGAGCGTGACCGTGCAAACGCCGCGGCAATTCGTTCCGTTCAGGGGATTGCGCAGTTTTTTGTGAGTCGGCTGCCGGATGGGGCGCGCGGATCGTTCGTGGGCGCGAATCCGGCCCCGCGGCCGCTCCTGCGGGGGCCTCGCACACTACGCCCGCCAGTCGGGCAGCGGCGTCTCCCGCGCGTCGAGCCAGTCCGGCACGGGCAGGCCGCGCTCGGTGAGGAAGGCCGGGTTGAACAGCTTGGAGGCGTAGCGCGCCGCCCCGTCGCACAGGATCGTCACGATGGTGTGGCCGGGGCCCAGCGCGCGGGCGAGGCGAATCGCCCCGGCGACGTTGATCCCCGACGAGCCGCCGAGCGACAGCCCCTCCTCCCGCATCAGCCCGAACACGATGCCCAGCGCCTCCGTGTCGGGGATGCGGAAGGACAGGTCCGGCGTGAAGCCCGCGAGGTTGCCGGTGACCCGGCCCTGACCGATCCCCTCGGTGATCGACGAGCCCTCGGCCTTGAAGGTCCCGGTGGTGTAGCCGGCATGGAGCGCCGAGCCCTCCGGATCGGACAGGGCGATCCTCACCGCCGGGTTACGGGCGCGCAGGGCCTCGGCGACGCCCGCGAGCGTCCCGCCCGTGCCGGCGGCGCAGGTGAACCCGTGCACGTGGCCCCCGGTCTGCTCGACGATCTCCGGCCCGGTGCCGGTGACGTGCGCCCGGCGGTTGGCCACGTTGTCGAACTGGTCGGCGAAGAAGGCCCCCGCCTCGTCCCGGGCGGCCAGCGCCTCCGCGAGGCGCCGGGCGACGTGGACGTAGTTGTTCGGGTTGGCGAAGGGCACGGCGGGCACCTCCACGAGGCGGGCGCCGGCCAGCCGCAGGGTCTGCTTCTTCTCCTCGGACTGGGTCTCGGGGATGACGATCAGCGTGCGGTAGCCCCGCACCGCGGCCACCAGGGCGAGCCCGATGCCGGTATTGCCGGCGGTGCCCTCGACGATGGTCCCGCCCGGCCGGATCAGGCCCCGCGTCTCCGCATCCCGCACGATGGAGAGGGCCGCCCGGTCCTTCACCGACAGGCCGGGATTGAGGAACTCCGCCTTGCCCAGGATCTCGCAGCCGGTCTCCTCCGAGGCCCGGCGCAGGCGGATCAGCGGCGTGTTCCCGATGGCGGCGAGGATGTCGGGACGGGCGTGGGACAAGGGGCGGAGACTCCGGTAGGCGGTGGCACCGCTCGGCCCTCCCGGGCCGACGGCGATCCGTCGATGGTGCGCCTGCTCCGATGCTCCCCCCGTCCTTGCGAGCGGAGCGAAGCAATCCGGGAATGCGGGGCATTCCTCAGCGCGGCGCCACCGTGGATCGCTTCGCGGGCGCGCGCAACGACGATGGGCGTGTGAAGGAGCGCCCCTCCCCCGAGACGGGGTGAGAGGGGCTGTGCCCTCAGCCGAACACATACCCCCCGTTGATCCGCAACCCCACCGGATGCCCGGCGGCGTAGCGCACGCCGTCGAAATCCTCGACGGCGAGGATGTGGCCGCCCGGCTCCTCGACCTCGATCCGCTGGCGGCCCTGGCTGCGGTAGGAGGAGCGCACCGTGCCCGCGAGGTGGGCGGCCTCCGGCTCCACGAGCTGGAGCTGCCAGGGGCGCACATAGAGCTTCACCGGGCCGAGGAGGCCGGCGGGGGCCGCCACGGGGGTCTCCCGGCCGCGCACGCTCACGCGTCCGCCTTCGGCGATGGCCTCGACCTCGACGGAATCGCCTAAAAACTTCAGCACGGTCGCCGAGACCGGGTTCTCCTGCACCTCGTCCGGCGTGCCGACCTGCTCCAGGCGGCCCTTGTCGAGGACGGCGACCCGGTCGGAGAGTTCCAGCGCCTCGTCCTGGTCGTGGGTCACGAAGATCGTGGTCTGGCCGGTGCGGTCGTGGATCTCCCGCAGCCAGCGGCGCAGATCCTTGCGGACCTGGGCGTCGAGGGCGCCGAAGGGCTCGTCGAGCAGGAGGACGCGGGGCTCCACGGCGAGCGCGCGGGCGAGCGCCACGCGCTGCCGCTGGCCGCCGGAGAGCTGCGACGGGTAGCGGTCGCCGAAGCCCGAGAGGCGGATCAGGTCGAGGAGGTCGCCGACCCTGCGCTTGATCTCGGCCCTGGCGGGCCGCTCCGCCCGCCGCCTCGCGTTGAGGCCGTAGGCAATGTTGTCGGCGACGGTCATGTGCTTGAACAGTGCGTAGTGCTGGAACACGAAGCCCACCGCCCGCTGCTGCACGGGCAGGCCGGTGGCGTCGTCGCCCCCGAACAGGATGCGGCCGCGATCCGGCGCGTCGAGCCCGGCGATGATGCGCAGCAGCGTCGTCTTGCCCGAGCCCGAGGGGCCGAGCAGGCCCAGAAGCTCGCCCGCCCGCACGTCGAGGGAGAGGTCGTGCAGCACGGCCGCCGTGTCGAAGGTCTTCGAGACGTCCTCGACGCGGATCGCCGTCGAGGCGCGCTCAGTGCTTCCGGCCCGCCGCGAGCTCGCCGGCGTAGCGCCATTCCAGGACGGATTTGACGACGAGTGTGACAAGGGCGAGGGCTGCGAGGAGCGAGGCGACAGCGAAAGCGGCGACGAAGTTGTACTCATTGTAGAGGATCTCCACGTGGAGAGGCATCGTGTTCGTCAACCCCCGGATGTGGCCGGAGACGACGGAGACCGCGCCGAACTCGCCCATCGCGCGGGCGTTGCAGAGCAGCACGCTGTAGAGCAGGCCCCAGCGGATGTTGGGCAGCGTCACCGTGCGGAAGGCGTGCCAGCCGGAGGCGCCGAGCGTCAGCGCGGCCTCCTCCTCCGAGGAGCCCTGCTCCTGCATCAGCGGGATCAGCTCCCGCGCGACGAAGGGGAAGGTCACGAAGATCGTGGCCAGCACGATCCCCGGCAGGGCGAACAGGATCTGGATGTTGTGCTCCTGCAGCCAGCCGCCGAACAGGCCGCGGCTGCCGAAGAGCAGCACGTAGATCAGGCCCGACACCACCGGCGAGACCGAGAAGGGCAGGTCGATCAGGGTGATCAGGAACGCCTTGCCCGGAAACTCGAACTTGGCGATCGCCCAGGAGGCGGCCACCCCGAAGACGAGGTTGAACGGCACCGCGATGGCCGCCACCGTCAGCGTCAGGCGGATGGCCGAGAGGGCGTCGGGCTCCTTGAAGGCATCGAGATAGGCGCCGACGCCGTGGGCGAAGGCTTGCACGAACACCGCGCCGAGCGGCAGCACCAGGAACAGGGCGAGGAAGGTGATCGCGATCACGATCAGCGCGCCGCGCACGCCGGCCCCCTCCCCCGTCACGGGGGCGGGCCGCGCCTCGGCGACGCGGACGGGCGAGAAGATCTCAGACATAGCCGAACCTCCGGCGCGACCACGCCTGGATCAGGTTGATGGCGAGCAGGGTCAGGAAGGAGATGCCGAGCATGATCGTGGCGATGGCCGCCGCGCCGCCGTAGTCGAACTCGGACAGCTTGATGACGATGAGCAGCGGCGCAATCTCCGACACGTAGGGCAGGTTGCCCGCGATGAAGATCACCGAGCCGTACTCGCCGACGCCCCGGGCGAAGGCCAAGGCGAAGCCGGTGAGCACCGCCGGGATGAGCGGCGGCAGCACCACCTTGAGGAGGGTCGAGCGGCGGGTGGCGCCGAGCGTGGCGGAGGCCTCCTCCACCTCCTTGTCGATCTCGGCGATCAGCGGTTGCACCGTCCGCACGGCAAAGGGCAGGCCGACGAAGGTCATGGCCACGAACACGCCGAGCGGCGTGTAGGCGACCTGAATCCCGAGCCGGTCGAGGGGTGCGCCGATCAGGCCGTCGGGCGCGTAGAGGGAGGCGAGCGCGATGCCCGCCACGGCGGTCGGCAGGGCGAAGGGCAGATCGACGGCGGCGTCGACGATCTTGCGGCCGGGGAACTGGTAGCGGGTCAGCACCCAGGCGACGATGAAGCCGAAGATCGAGGCCACCAGCGCCGAGAGCAGCGAGACACCGAAGCTCAGCTTCAGGGCGCTCGCCACCCGCGGGTCGCTCGCCACCTTCCAGATGCCCGAGAGGCCCAGCCCCGAGGCCTTCACCACCAGCCCGGCCAGCGGCAGCAGCACCACCAGCCCGAGGCAGGCGAGCGTGTAGCCGAAGCTCAGGCCGAAGCCGGGGATCACGCTCTGGCGGCGGAAGCGCCGGGCGGGGCGGGGCGGAGCCTGCGAAGGGGCGAGGGTGGCGGCCATGGTTTGCGACAACGCTCAACGGCCGGCTTGGCTCAGCCTGTCGAACAGGCCGCCATTGTCGAAGTTCTTCGCCTGGATGTCGTCCCAGGAGCCGAGGTAATCCTCGATCTTGAAGAGCTTCACCTCCGGCAGCCCGGCATCCTTGGCGGCCTCCGCCTTGAACGGCCGGTAATGGTGCTTGGCGAAGATCTTCTGGGCCTCGTCGGTGTAGAGGAAGTCGAGATAGGCCTGGGCGGCCTTGGTCGTGCCCTTGCGCTCGGCGTTGGCGGCGACGAGGGCGACGGGCGGCTCGGCGTAGATCGAGGTCGGCGGCACCACGATGTCGAACTTGTCGGCGCCGAATTCCTGCAGGACGAGATAGGCCTCGTTCTCCCAGGTCGGCAGCACGTCGCCGAGCTTGCGCTGGGCGAAGGTCACGGTGGAGCCCCGCGCGCCCGTGTCGAGGACGGGGACGTTCTTGTAGAGCTGGCCGACGAACGCCTCGGCCTTGGCCGCGTCCTTGTCCTGTCCGTAGGCGTAGCCCCAGGCGGCGAGGAAGTTCCAGCGCCCGCCGGCGGACGTCTTCGGATTCGGGGTGATGACCTTCACGTCGGGCTTGGCGAGGTCCGGCCAGTCCTTCACACCCTTCGGGTTGCCCTTGCGCACGAGGAACACCACCGTCGAGGTGTAGGGCAGCGACTCGTTCGGCAGCTTGCCGCGCCAGTCGGCCGGGATCTTCTTCGTGAGCTTGGCGATGGCGTCGATGTCGGAGGGGATGCCCAGCGTCACCACGTCGGCATCGACCCCGTCGATCACCGTCCGCGCCTGGGAGCCCGAGCCGCCGTGGGAGGCGCGCACCGTCACCTCCTCGCCGGTCTTGGCCTTGTAGCTCTTGGCGAAGACCTCGTTGATCTCCCGGTACAGCTCGCGGGTCGGATCGTAGGAGACGTTGAGGAGCGCGGTCTCGGCGCGGGCGGCCGAGGGTACGCCGGGGGCCGCCACGGACAGCGCCCCGAGGAGGGCCAGCGCGCCCGCCCGGCGAGATCCTGCCGACCATCCGCCGGCCGCCCCGGTGAGGAGCGTCGGGAGCCACGCCTGTCGCATTCGATTCTCCGTCCACGCCCGGACGACACGATCCGGGAAACGGGACGGAGTTCGTTCTTTTTAACGAACGAAGTCAAGCGCGGGCCGCGCCCCGCGTCGCGGCGGCGGCGGGACCGAGGCCGGGACAGGTAGCGAAGGCGAGGGCGAGCGGCAGGCGAATAGGAGGGTTCTTCTCCGATCCGGGCAAAATCCAGATGGAACCTATCGCCCGGCGCGGATTGAAAGAAAGAACAATTTTATGTGCGTTGGCGCACGTCGATGCGCCCTCGCCTGCCCTGCTTGGCCGTCCTGCGGGAGGCCGCGCGCGAGGCGTCGGCCTCAGCGGCCGGGCTTGTCGAGCTGCGCGATGAGGGCTTCGAGGCGCTCGCTCACCGGGGCGGAAAGGGAATCGGCGTAGTGCCCGCGCAGGTTCTGGCCGAGATGGCGGCGCACGGCGCGGCTGAGGGGTGGCACCCCTTCGGCGGAGCCTCCGGCCGGGGGCAGATCGGTCCCGAAGGACGGGCGCTCGGCTTGCGTCTTCGACATGGGGCGGACCTCGTACGGCCCCGGATCGGGCTTGGTCGAGGATGGCACGGCTTGGTTAATGAGCCCCTGACGGCCGGGTCCCCGGCCCCTGCCGCGACGCCCCGTCCTGCCCCGGAACCTGCCACGCGGACCGTGTGTTGGCGCCTCGTTCCCGTCATCTGCCTGCCCGATGGAGGATTCCCGTGATCCGGACGTCCCTGAGCCTGCCCTGTGCCCTCACCGCACTCCTGCTGGCGGTGTCCCCCGCCCTGGCCCAGACCAAGCCCGGCGAGATCAAGGGTGTCGACGTGATGGGCGACAAGTCGCGCAGCGCCCAGGACGGCTGGAGCCAAGCCCCCGTCCCCCGCGAGGAATCGGCCGCCAAGGACGCGCCCAATCCCGGCGGCCGCTCCATCTCCGAGAACAGAGACCGCCCCGTGCCGGCCGCCAATCCCGGCGGCACCGCGGCGACCGAGCCGCAGGCGCCCCTCGACCACCGCGCGCCGACGCCGTCGGGCTCGAACCCCGCCAACCCGGCGAAGTAGGGCCGCCGCCCCGGCTTCCGGGACGGGTCGGATCGCCCCCGGGCGTCCGTGCCGGACGGGCGGGCCGGAGCGCCCGCCGCCGTATCATAAAGTGCCGCCACGACAAGGATTAAGGGAGGGTGAAAAGCGTACGGCGCGGCCCTTTCCAAAAAGCAATCCGTGTCAGCGGACCGCACTTGCCTTGCGCGCCATTCTCTGGGACAGATTTCGAATTATACCAGTGTACACGTGGGAGCGGACATGACGGTCCAGGTCTCCCGGCGCGGCCTCTTGAAGGGTGTCGGCGCCGGTCTTGCAGGAGGGTCCCTCGGGGCCCTCGGCTTCGGGGGGCTCCAGCCCGCCATGGCCGCTGCGGTGCGGCCCTTCAAGCTCGCGCAGATGCGCGAGACGCGCAACACCTGCCCCTATTGCTCGGTGGCCTGCGGCGTCATCCTCTACAGCCTCGGCGACCGGTCGAAGAACGCCCGCTCGTCGGTGATGCACGTCGAGGGCGATCCGGATCATCCGATCAACCGCGGCACCCTCTGCCCGAAGGGCTCGGCGCTCCTCGACTTCATCCACGCCGACACCCGGACCAAGTACCCGCTCCACCGGGCGCCGGGCACCTCCGAGTTCAAGCGCGTCTCCTGGGACTTCGCCCTCGACCGGATCTCCACCCTCCTGAAGGAGGACCGCGACCGGAACTTCCTGGCCAAGAATGGCGACCTCACGGTCAACCGCTGGACCACGACGGGCTTCCTCGGCGCCTCCGCCACCACCAACGAGACGGCGTGGCTCACCTACAAGGTGGTCCGAAGCATGGGGGCCTTGGTCTTCGACAACCAGGCCAGGGTTTGACACGGTCCGTCGGTCGCCAGTTTGGCGCCCTCCTTCGGACGCGGTGCGATGACCAACCTCTGGATGGACATCAAGCACGCGGACGTCATTACCGTGATGGGCGGCAACGCCGCCGAAGCTCACCCCTGCGGCTTCAAGTGGGTCGTCGAGGCGAAGGCGCATAACAACGCCAAGCTCATCGTCGTGGACCCGCGCTTCACCCGCACGGCGTCGGTGGCCGACCTCTACTGCCCGATCCGGCAGGGGACGGACATCGCGTTCCTGTCGGGCGTGGCCAAGTACCTGCTCGACAACGACAAGCTCCAGCACCGCTACGTTTCGGCCTACACCAACGCCGGGTACGTGGTCCGCGAGGGCTACGACTTCCAGGAGGGCCTGTTCGCCGGCTACGACGCCGACAAGCGGGACTACGACAAGACCACCTGGGACTACGAGATCGGCCCCGACGGCTACGCCGTGGTGGACGAGACGATGCAGCATCCGCGCTGTGTCATGCAGCTCCTGAAGAAGCACGTCGCCATCTACACGCCGGAGATGGTGGAGAAAATCTGCGGCTCGCCCAAGGAGACCTTCCTCAAGGTCTGCGAGATGATGGCGACCACCGCGGCGCCGGACCGGACCATGGCGTCCCTCTACGCGCTCGGCTGGACGCACCACTCGAAGGGCTCGCAGAACATCCGCTCGATGTGCATCGTGCAGACGCTGCTCGGCAACATCGGCATGCTCGGCGGCGGAATGCAGGCCCTGCGCGGCCACTCCAACATCCAGGGGCTCACCGATATCGGGCTGATGAGCAACCTCATCCCCGGCTATCTCAACATTCCCGTGGAGAAGGAGCCCGACTACGCGAGCTACATCGCCAAGCGGCAGTTCAAGCCGCTGCGCCCGGGACAGACGAGCTACTGGCAGAACTACAACAAGTTCTTCATCTCCTTCCAGAAGGCGATGTGGGGCGACAAGGCCCAGAAAGAGAACGACTGGGCCTACGACTACCTGCCGAAGCTCGACGTGCCGACCTACGACGTCATGCGTGGGTTCGAGCTCGCCAAGCAGGGCAAGATGACGGGTTACGTCATCCAGGGCTTCAACCCCCTGCTGTCGTTCCCGAACCGCGCGAAGATGACGGAAGCCTTCTCCAAGATGAAGTTCATCGTGGTGATGGATCCGCTCAAGACCGAGACGGCCCGTTTCTGGGAGAACCACGGCGAGTACAATCCCGTCGATCCCACCCAGATCCAGACCGAGGTGTTCGAACTGCCCACCACCCTGTTCGTCGAGGAGGAGGGCTCCCTCTCCAACTCGTCGCGCTGGCTGCAATGGCACTGGCAGGCGCAGGAAGCGCCGGGCGAGTGCCGCTCGGACATCGAGATCATGTCGGAGATCCATCTCCGCATGAAGGAGAAGTACCGGAAGCACGGGGGCGCCTTCCCGGACCCGATCGTCAACCTGACCTGGAACTACGCGGTGGCGGATTCGCCGACGCCGAGCGAGCTCGCCCGCGAGCTCAACGGCTACACCGTGGCGCCGACCACCGACCTGAACGGGGCCCAGGTCCCGGCCGGGCGGCAGGTCGACGGCTTCGCCCAGCTCAAGGACGACGGCTCGACGGCCTGCGGCTGCTGGATCTATTCCGGCTGCTACACCGAGAAGGGCAACACCATGGCCCGCCGGGACAACACCGATCCCGGCGACAAGGGCATCGCCCCCAACTGGGCCTTCGCGTGGCCCGCCAACCGGCGGGTGCTCTACAACCGCGCCTCTTGCGATCCCGACGGCAAGCCGTGGTCGGAGAAGAAGAAGCTCATCGAGTGGAACGGCAAGCAGTGGGTCGGCTTCGACGTGCCGGACTACGGCGTGACCGTGGCGCCCGATAAGGGCGTCGGCCCCTTCATCCTGAACCAGGAGGGCGTCGCCCGCCTGTGGACCCGCGGCCTCATGCGCGACGGGCCGTTCCCGACGCACTACGAGCCCTTCGAGTCCCCGGTGCAGAACGTCGCCTTCCCGAAGATCAAGGGCGCCCCCGCCGCCCGCATCTTCAAGGGTGACCTGGCCGACCTCGGCGACGCGAAGGAGTTCCCCTACGCGGCGACGAGCTACCGCCTCACCGAGCACTTCCACGGCTGGACCAAGCACGCCCGGATCAACGCGATCCTCCAGCCGGAGGCCTTCGTGGAGATCTCGGAGGAGCTGGCCAAGGAGAAGGGCATCGCCAAGGGCGCGTGGGTCCGCGTCTGGTCGAAGCGCGGCTCGCTGAAGGCCAAGGCCGTGGTGACCAAGCGGATCAAGCCGCTGATCTGCGACGGCAAGCCCGTCCACGTCGTCGGCATCCCGCAGCACTGGGGCTTCATGGGCCACACCAAGAAGGGATGGCATCCCAACTCGCTGACGCCCGTCGTCGGCGATGCCAACACCGAGACGCCGGAGTTCAAGGCTTGGCTCGTCAACATCGAGCCGACCACTCCGCCCTCGGATGCGGTCGCGTAAGGGGAGCCGAGCACCATGGCTGACTACAGCTCCCTCGACATCCGCCAGCGCTCCGCCTCCACGGAGACGCCGCCGGAGATCCGCCGCCAGGTGGAGGTCGCCAAGCTCATCGACGTGTCGAAGTGCATCGGCTGCAAGGCCTGCCAATCGGCCTGCGAGGAGTGGAACGATCTGCGCGACGACGTGGGCGTCAACACGGGCAACTACCAGAACCCGCACGACCTCACGGCCAAGACCTGGACCCTGATGCGGTTCGAGGAATACGAGAATCCTCAGACCAACCACCTCGAATGGCTGATCCGCAAGGACGGCTGCATGCACTGCACGGAGCCGGGCTGCCTCAAGGCGTGCCCGTCCCCGGGCGCCATCGTGCAGTACTCCAACGGCATCGTCGACTTCATCGAGGAGAACTGCATCGGCTGCGGCTACTGCGTGAAGGGGTGCCCCTTCAACATCCCGCGCATCAGCCAGACCGATCACAAGGCGTACAAGTGCACCCTGTGCTCGGACCGGGTGGCGGTGGGGCAGGCTCCGGCCTGCGCCAAGGCCTGCCCGACCGGCTCCATCATGTTCGGCACCAAGCAGGCGATGATCGACCAGGCGCAGACGCGCGTGGAGGATCTGAAGTCCCGCGGGTTCGAGCATGCGGGCCTCTACGATCCGGCCGGCGTCGGGGGCACGCACGTCATGTACGTGCTGCACCACGCCGACCAGCCGAGCCTCTATTCCGGTCTGCCGAACGATCCGAAGATCTCCCCCCTCGTCGCCTTCTGGAAGGGCGGGGCCAAGGTGTTCGGCCTGGCGGCGATGGGCTTCGCGGCGGTGGCCGGCTTCTTCCACTACGTCACCGCCGGCCCGAACGAGGTGGCGCCGGAGGAGGAGGAAGAGGCGGTGGAGATGGCCGAGGCCAAGCGCCGTCAGAACGGCGGCGGCGAGGTTCGGCCGCACTAAGAGCCTGTCATAAAACTCCCGCTGCGCCGCCGAGGCCAGCGGGAGAACTTCCGGTGCCCGGGAGCTTTGTGAGGAGCTCTCGTCACGGGTTTCCAGAGGGATCATCCCTTTGGTGGGGTGCCGGGGTGAAGCCCCGGCATCCCGCAGGGCCCGAGCCCTGCACCCGCAAAAGGGCTAGCCCTTTTGAATTCCATGATTTTCGGGTGAAGCCGATGACGATCCACACCGACATTCGCGACGGCGAGACCCGTCCCCTGCACCAGGACAAGGGCGGGGCGCCGGAGGTGCTCTACGTCCCCCGCTACACGGGCCTGCAGCGGGTGAACCACTGGATCACCGCGATCCTGTTCACCCTGCTGACCTTGTCGGGGCTTGCGATGTTCTCGCCCTACCTGTTCTCGCTCACCGGCCTGTTCGGCGGCGGGCAGGCGACGCGGGCGATCCACCCCTGGTTCGGCGTCGCCCTGGCGGTGAGCTTCGTGTTCCTGTTCATCCGTTTCTGGAAGCTCAACATCCCCAACAAGGACGATGTGGAGTGGTCGAAGCGGATCGGTGACGTCGTCACCAACCGCGAGGACCGCCTGCCCGAACTCGGCAAGTACAATGCCGGGCAGAAGATGGTGTTCTGGGGCCAGACCGCCCTGATCACCGTGATGCTGATCTCCGGCCTGATGATCTGGAACACCTATTTCGGCGGGCTCACCACCATCGAGACCCAGCGCTGGGCGCTGCTCGCCCACTCGCTGGCGGCGGTCATCGCCATCGCGATCATCGTGGTGCACATCTACGCCGGCATCTGGGTGCGCGGCACCGGCCGGGCGATGGTCCGCGGCACCGTCACCGGCGGCTGGGCCTACCGCCACCACCGCAAGTGGTTCCGCCAGATGGCGGGCGGCACCGTCCGCAAGGGGTCGGTCGACAAGCGCGGGTCGTAGGCGCTCTCCCGTCGTTGCGAGCGCAGCGAAGCAATCCAGGGTCGGCGCCCCATCTTCCGGGGTCGCGCTGCCCTGGATCGCTTCGCCGTGCTCGCCATGACGGTAAGGGTGTGCCGGGCGGTGGCGCTCCCCGCATACCCTAACTTTTGAAAGGCAAACGGCTCAGTGGTTCGGTTCTTCAAGCGCGGCTCCAAGCCCGCCGAGGCGGTCTCGAAGGGTGACGTCCAGCCCACCGCGCCAGGACAGAAAAAGTCCTTCGACGAGATCAATCCCGATCCCGACAAGATCGGCATTTCGGGCTCGGTGCCCTTCGTGCGGCTCCCCGAGCCGGGATCGCTGTTCAAGGCGCGCGCCGCTCGCTTGCTGGCCCTGGCACCGGGCCATGCCCTGGAGCCCTACCTGCGTCTCGTGGCGGAGGTCGCCCGGGCGCAGGCCGTGGTGGAGGCCGACCGCGCGGCCGCCGGCTGGGACGTCGTCGAGCCGGACCAAGCCGCCCGGGCGCTGCGGGTGGAGCATGGGATGCCACCCCTCTCCCGCCACGACATCGAGGCCGACCCGTCGTTCCAGGAGGCCCTCGCCGGGCTCCTCGACGCCCTCGACCTCGCCACGGCCCCCGAGGAGGCCCGGGCGGCGCGCGACGCCCTCAAGGCCGCCTCGCCCGAGGATCGCCTCGACCTCGCGGTGCAGATCTTCGAAGGCGCGATCCCCCTGGAGCGCGTGGCGGAATGCCTGTTCGTGGCGGCGGCCCTCCAGGTCTGCCTCGCCCGGCGGGCCGCCCGCCTCGACGCCAAGGCGCTGAAGCCCGTCGCCGACGGGGTCTGCCCCTGCTGCGGCGGCGCCCCCACCGCGAGCCTCGTCGTCGGCTGGACCCCGGCGGACAAGGCCCGCTACCTCAGCTGCTCGCTGTGCGGCACCCTGTGGAACCACGTCCGCATCCGCTGCACCGCCTGCGGGTCGGGCGAGGGGATCACCTACTACAACCTCGACGAGGTCTCGGCGGACGTGCAGGCGGAGACCTGCACGGTCTGCCAGAGCTATCTGAAGCACCTGCATCAGCACCGGACGCCGGACCTCGATCCGGTGGCCGACGACATCGCCTCCTACGGGCTCGACCTCAAGATCGCCGAGGAAGGGTTTCGGCGGGCGGGGCTGAACCTGCTGTTCGTGGTGTGACGCCGCCCGTTATGGCCGCGCCGGAACGCTGTCGGTTCCCGGTGGATCGCGACCCCGCTCCGTCATTGCGAGCGCAGCGAAGCAATCCAGGGCAGCGGGCCGTTTCCGAAGGCGGCGGATCCTGGGATTGCTTCGCTGCGCTCGCAATGACGGCGGCAGGGACCCGTGGATCCTACCGGTACCCGTAGCGCGCCTTGGCGGCGGCCAGCAGGTGCAGGGCCTCGCCGGACTTGCCCGCCGCGCATTCGCCCGCAGCCCGCGCCAGGTCCGCATCGAAGCGGTCGCCCACCGCCTTGTTGAGGTTCTCCGTCGCCACGTCGCTCGCGACGATGGCGCGGGTGCGGGCGATCTCCGGGCCGCAGCCGGTGCCGGTGGGCAGCGCGACGGCCGGAGGGGGGCCGCCCGCGGCGACCATCGGCTCGCGCACCGCCGGCTTGCCCGACTGGCAGGCGCCGAGGATGGCGGCCAGGGCGGCGGTGGAGAGGAGGACGAGGCAGGGACGGGACGCGGCCACGACGGTCTTTCCTTGGTGCCGGAAGCGCCCGGCCAGCCGCAGGGTTTTGAGCCGAGCTTGGCCTTGGGTCAATCGGGGCCGGTCCCGCGGGGCGCTCCTCTCCCCGCAGAGGAGAGGGGCGCCCCGCGAATCGCCCTACTTCGCCTTCTCGGCCAGCGCCTTCAGGCCGGACTCGTAGATGCCCTGCACGGCGTCGGTGGCGACGGTGTCCGGAGCGCCCTTGGCGTTGAAGGTGCCGCTCCACGTGACCTTTGAGCCCGAGCCCTCGGGGGCCACCGCGATCGTGGACTTGTAGTCCGAGACCGGCAGCGGGCTCTCCAGGATGGTGTAGGTGTAGCTCATCACCTTGTCGTCCCGGGAGACCTGCTCCTCCTTGATCGCGCCGCCGCCCTTCAGGGAGAGCAGGCGCACCTTCTTGCCGTCCATCTCGGAGGGCGTGCACTTCTCGACGGCCGGGTGCCACGTGCCGATGCCGCAGAAGTCGCCGATCGTCTGCCAGACCTTGGCCGGGGGCGCCGCGATGTCGACCGAACGCTGGACCTCGATCGCCTGGGCCGGCGCGGCGGCGGTGAGGGCGAGGGCCGCGAAGGCCAGGGCACGACGGGGGAAAGTCGGCATGGGGGGCGGGTCTCCATCCTGATCGATTCGCCGCAGCACCGGCTGCGGTGGCTCTCGAGGGGCCGGGCCTGAGCTAGGTGCCCGGCGTTTGTTGGCAATGGGTTCGCCCGAAACCCGGTGCGGTCCGGCGCGGGCGGACCTCCCGCGCGCGCTGCCCGATTGCCACGCCATCGCGAACGGCTCTAAGGGTGCCTCTCACCGTTCGATCCATCTCCGGATATCATGGCCGCCGCTCCGCCCGCCCTCACCCTCGATCCCGCCCTCCTCGAGGCCGCGACCGCCGCCGCCGCGTGGCCCTTCGAGGAGGCGCGCAAGCTCGTCGCCCGGATGGAGAAGCTCGGCAAGAGCGAGGTGCTGTTCGAGACCGGCTACGGCCCCTCGGGCCTGCCGCATATCGGCACCTTCGGCGAGGTGGCCCGCACCTCCATGGTGCGCCACGCCTTCCGGGTGCTCACCCGCGATGCCGTGCCGACCCGGCTGATCGCCTTCTCCGACGACATGGACGGCCTGCGGAAGGTGCCGGACAACGTCCCCAACCGGGAGTTGCTCGCCGCCCACCTCAACCAGCCGCTGACGAAGGTGCCGGACCCCTTCGGCACCCACGACAGTTTCGGCGCGCACAACAACGCGGAGTTGCGCCGCTTCCTCGACGCCTTCGGCTTCAGTTACGAGTTCCGCTCGGCCACCGCGTGCTACCGCGCGGGCCTGTTCGACGAGACCCTGCGGCGGGTGCTGGAGCGCTACGACGCGGTGATGGAGATCATGCTCCCCTCGCTGCGCGCCGAGCGCTCGGCGAGCTACTCGCCGTTCCTGCCGATCCATCCCGTCACCGGCCACGTGATGCAGGTGCCGATCGACGAGGTGCGGGTGGAGGCGGGCACCATCGTCTGGCGCGACCCCGCCACGGGCGAGCGCTACGAGACCCCCGTCACCGGCGGCCATGCCAAGCTGCAATGGAAGCCCGACTGGGCGATGCGCTGGGTGGCGCTCGGCGTCGATTACGAGATGGCCGGCAAGGACCTGATCGACTCGGTCAAGCTCTCGGCCAAGATCGCCAGGGCGCTCGGCGGCGAGCCCCCGGAAGGCTTCAACTACGAATTGTTCCTGGATGAAAAAGGTCAAAAAATCTCGAAGTCGAAGGGCAACGGCCTGACCATCGACGAGTGGTTGAAGTACGGCACGCCGGATTCGCTGGCGCTGTTCATGTACGCCAAGCCGCGCGAGGCCAAGCGCCTGTTCTTCGACGTGATCCCCCGCCACGTGGACGAGTACATCGGCTTCCTCGACCGCTATGCCGGGCAGGATCCGAAGAACCGCCTCGGCAACCCGGTCTGGCACCTGCACGCGGGCCAGCCGCCGGAGCCGGAACGAGTCGAGGGCGCGAGCCTGACCTTCGCCATGCTGCTCAACCTCGCGGCGGTGGCCAACACCGAGGATCCGGCGGTGCTGTGGGGCTTCATCCGCCGCTACGCGCCGGGCGTCGGGCCGGAGACGCATCCGGGGCTCGACCGTCTGGTCGGCCACGCCCTGAAGTACTTCACGGACTTCGTCCGCCCGGCCAAGACCTACCGGGAGCCCACGCCCGAGGAGCGCGCCGCGCTGGAGGACCTGTCGGCGACGCTGTCCGAGCACGAGGGCTCCACCGATCCGGAGGCGTTGCAGGCGGCGGTCTACGAGGTCGGGCGGCGGCACTTTCCGGACCTCTCGGGCAAGGCCAAGAGCCCGGACGGGCGGCCCGGCGTGTCGCAGGCGTGGTTCACGAGCCTGTACAACGTGCTGTTCGGCGAGGCGCGGGGCCCGCGCTTCGGCTCCTTCGTCGCCCTCTACGGCGTCGCGGAGACCCGCGCCCTCATCGCCAAGGCGCTTTCGGGCGAGCTGATCGCCGAGCACGCCGCCTTCACGGGGGGCTGATCGGCTTCGGCGCCGAGGTCCCGGCGCCCCCCCCCCGTCATTGCGAGGGTTCGACGGCGCTCAGGGCCCCATCGGCTGCGCAGCCCGGGGCGCCCTGCCCCGGAGCGCCCGCGCCTTGAGGCGCAGGCCCGGCTGCTCGACGGCGTACCACGACAGGGCCGCCACCGGGACGACGAGGACCAGCGAGGCGGCGAGGAGCGCCACGGGCGGAAGGCCCGGTGCGAGGGCGTACAGGCTCTGCTGGATCGGCCAGCCGTAGAGGTAGATCCCGTAGGAGAGGTCGGCCTTCGGCTCGGGTGCGAGGCGCGCCAGGGGGCCCAGCGCGAGCCAGATCGCGCCATAGGCCTCGCCGGTGAACAGCACCGCCCGGTAGAGCACGCCACCCTGCAGGCAGTATCCCGCGAGCAGCGCGGCCATCACGGGCAGGACGGACAGGGGCACCCGGTCCCGGGCGGCATACAGCGCCGCCCCGGTGCAGAAGATCAGCGGCAGGCGCAGGTTCGTTTCCCAGTGCTTCGGCAGGGGGGCGAGCCGGGCCTCCGCGGCGACGAGGGCGATGGCGAGGGCCACGGCCAGGGCGGGCAGCGCCCAGCGCCGTCGCAGGAACCCCGCCAGCCCCACCACCAGCACGCCGAGGTAGCACAGGACCTCGTACTTCAGCGTCCAGACGGTTCCGAGGGGGCTGCGATAGGGGTTGTCGAGGAAGACCCCCGGCAGTGCGGCGTTGCTCTTGAAGGCGGTGAGCGTTCCTTCCACGAAGCGCCACAGGCCGGGATCGCGCAGGTACTCCGTCGGCGGCAACCGGCTCATCGCCGGTCCGAGGACAAGGGCCACGGCGAGCGTCGCCGCCACCAGCCCCGGCACGATGCGCAGGACGCGGGCGAGGGCGTAGTCGCGGGGGCCCCGGCGGTCGAAGCTCATCGTCACGAGGAAGCCGGAGACGGCGAAGAAACCGTTGACCGCGTGCTCGCCGAGGGTGAACCCCGTCCAGGCGGCCAGCGGCTCGTCGACGACGGAGCCGGTGCCGACGCTGCCCGCATGCGAGACCACCACGGCCACGGCCAGGGCGAGGCGGAGCACGGCGAAGGCATTGTGCGGCCGCTCCAGCCGGCGGGCGATCGTCCCCGCGAAGATGTCCCGGCCGCCCATTCGGTCCCTACGCTCGGCGCGATCTGATCGCGCCCCTGAAGAGGCCCGGAACGGCGTTCCGTCAAGCGAGGGCGCCCCGCTCACCCCACCAGGGCGAGGTCGCCCTGCATTTCGGTCTCGGGGATCACGTCCACCTCGACCTTCAGGCGCTGGCGGCCCGAGCCGCTGACGATGCCGTCGATGGGCGCGACGTCGCCGTAGTCGCGGCCCCGGGCCACGACGATGTGGTCGTCCCGCACGGCGCAGGCGTTGGTCGGGTCGAGGCCGTGCCAGGCCTCGCCACACCAGACCGCGACCCAGGCGTGGCTGGCATCGGCCCCGCGCAGGCGCGGGCGGCCGGGAGGGGGCACGGTGCGCAGGTAGCCGCTCACATAGGCCGCCGGCACGCCCATGCCGCGCAAGCCCGCGATCATCACGTGGGCGAAGTCCTGGCACACGCCGGCGCGTCCGGCGAAGGCCTCGGCCACCGGCGTGCGGACGGTGGTCGCCTTGGCGTCGAAGCGGAAATCCTGCGCGATCCGCCGCATCAGGTCGTGCGCCGCGCCGTAGGCGGAGCGGCCGGGGGCGAAGCTCGGGCGTGCGTAGTCGGTCACCTCGCGCAGGAGGGGCACCCGGTCGCTCGGATAGAGGAAGTGGACCGGCGCCCGGCTGGAGATGTCCCGCCCGGCGACGACCCCGTCGCGGACCGCCTCCCAGGCCATCCCCTCCTCCGGAGCGGGCGGGTCCGGGCGCTCGACGCGCACCGTGGACAGGGCCTCGACGCTGAAGGTGGTGTGGGGCGCCGCGATGGTGATGGCGAGCGATTCGATCCCGAAATAGTCGCGGCGGCTCACCGCCCGGGCCGGGCTCGGATCGATGGTGACGGCGCTCGCCAGCACGCTCTGCCCCTCCCCCTCCGCGGGCTTGAGGCGGAGCGAGCAGCGGGCGAAGCTCACCGACCGCCCGTAGCGGTAGGTCGTCCGGTGGCGCAGGGTGTAGATCATGCCCCGCCCGCCTCGGTCGTGAACGCACCCATCAGGCGAGGCCCGTCAGCTTCTCCGGCCGCGGTGCGTGCGGCCCGGTGGGGAAATAGCGGGCACTGATGCCGTCGGCGAGGCGCTCGAGGTCGGTGCCCAGCGTCGTCAGGCGCACCGCGTCGAACTCCGCCGCCTCGCCCGCGCGCAGCTCCGCCAGGATCCGGCCCGCCAGCCGCGCGTGCGGCTCGGGGATGCCGTCGGCGGACAGGGCCGGCAACTCGCCGAGATGGCGGACGATAGCCTCCATCTGGAAGGCGATGGAGCGCGGGTTGTAGGGGTCGAGGAGCACCATGTCCCGGACGGGATCGAGGGCGGCGCCCTGCATGTAGCGGCGGCCGTAGCCGATCTGCGAGTCGGCCAGCGCCAGCATGGTCCCGAGGCAACCCGGCGTCGCCTCGTCGTTGGCGAAGGCGAGCGCGAAGGTGCAGGTGTTGATCGCCCGCTCCACCCGCCGCCCGAGTTCGGCGAAGTGCCAGCCCTCCGCCCGGCTGGTGTTCTCGTGGGACAGGCCCGAGAGGGCCGCGAGGTGGCTCAGCGTCCGCTCTGCGCGGGCGGCGAGCTGCGATTCGGTGAAGTGGCGCTCGGTGTCGAGGCCGAGGAGGTCCGACAGGTCGGCGAGCACCCGCCAGGTCTCGCCGGAGAGCCGGGCGCGCAGGGCGGCGGCGTTGCGGCGGGCGGCCGTGACGTGGGACCGGGCCGAGCCCGGCTGGTCGCGGCCGCAGAGGGCCTCCTGGGCGAGCGCGGCGGTGGGCAGGTCGGCGGCGGCGACGCAGGCCCACTCGTCGAGGAGGGCGCGGATCGCCAGGGCGGCGGGGGTATCGGGCGAGCCCGAGATGTCGGCGCCCACCGCGTCGCCGATGCTGCGCAGGTGGGCGAGCGTCAGGCGCGTCACCGCCTCCGCCCGCTCGGCGTAGCGCCCGAACCAGAACAGCCCGTCCGCCGCCCGGGCGGGCAGGTGCCCGCCCAGCCTCCGCACCCGCGGCGTCGCGTGGGAGCCGATGAGCGGGGCGGCGACCGGCTCGTCCGACAGCACCCACACGTCGGCGGAGCGGATGCCCAGGCGCAGTTCCAGCGGATCGACGTTGTCCCGCTCGGACATCCGGCAGAAGCCGCCGGGCATCACCGTCCAGCCGGTGGCGGTGCGGGCGGCGAAGACCCGCATCACGAAGGGCCGGGGCACGAGGTGCAGGCCGTCGGGCCCCCGCTCCCAGCCCGGCATGGTCGAGAGGGGCGCGGGCTCCTGCGCCACGGTGTCGAAGGGGCGGTCGCGCAGGGCGGCCAGGACGGCGGCGCGCCCGGCCGCCAGCGCCGTGGGCGCGAGGAGCGCGTCCCGCCCCGCCCCCCGCGGCGGCGTCGCGGCGGGGCGCAGGATCAGGCGGTCGAGGTTGGCCTGGACATGGGCGAGCCCCTCGAGGTCGCCGCACCACCACGCCTCCGGGTGGGACAGGCGCAGGGGCTCCCCGAGGAGGCGCCGGCACAGCCCGTCGAGGTAGGGGGCGAGCGCGGCCGACTCCACGAGGCCGGAGCCCGGCATGTTGGCCATGACGAGGGAGCCGTTGCGCAGGGCGTCGAGGATGCCCGGCACGCCGAGCCGCGAGGCGGCGTTCAATTCCAGCGGGTCGAGGTAGTCGGCGTCGATCCGCCGCCACAGGGCGTCGGCCCGCTTCAGCCCCGAGACGGTGCGCACGTGCAGGCGCCCGTCCTGCATGACGAGGTCGTCGCCCTCCACCAGCATCAGGCCGAGGTAGCGGGCGAGCGCCGCCTGCTCGACATAGGTGGAGCTGTAGGGGCCGGAGGTGAGCAGGCAGATCCGCGGGTCGGCCCGCTCGGCCCCGAGCGCCAGCCCCTCGCGGAACCGCTGGTAGAAGCCGGGCAGCCGCTCGACGTGCAGGTCCTGGAAGAAGTCCGGGAAGGTCCGGGCCAGGACCATGCGGTTCTCCAGCGCCCAGCCGAGGCCGGAGGGCGCCTGCGTCCGGTCGGCCAGCACCTGCCAGCGCCCGTCCGCCCCCCGGGCGAGGTCGGCCGCGTAGAGCCGCAGGTGGTGGCCGCCGGGGGGCGAGACCCCGTGGAGCGGGTGCAGGAAATCGGGGTTGCCGGCGACGATTGCCGCCGGGAGATGGCCCGTGGCGATGAGGTCGCCCGGCCCGTAGACGTCCGCGAGGATCGCCTCCATCAACTCGGCCCGCTGGATCAGCCCGGCGGAGAGGTCGCGCCATTCCTGCGCCTCGATGACGAGGGGCATGGAGCCGAGCGGCCAGGGATGCTCCCGCTGGTCGCCGGCGATGCGGAAGGAGATGCCCGCGTCGCGGATGTGCCGCTCCGCCGAGACGAAGCGGGCCAGGATCTCCGGCTCGCTCAGGCCGCCGAGGCGTTCGAGCAGGCGCTGCCACACCGCGCGCGGGCGCCCGTCGGGGCCGAGATACTCGTCCGGCAGGCCGGGGGCCGGCCGGTACGGCGCGGTCCAGCGCGCGACCCGCTGCGCCGGACTCTCGCCCGGCTCGACGCCGATCGCGAGCGTGGCGCTCATCGGGGGGCGGGCGTCCGCAGGTCGAGGGTCAGGGGGAACTCGGCGCTGCCCTCCTCCACCGGCATCGCGACCTTGCCCGGCGTGTGGCCGTGGGCCTGGAACCGGGCGAGGCGCCGCCCCTCCGCCTCGTAGGCGTTGACGGGATGGGTCTCGTAGTTGCGCCCGCCCGGATGGGCGACATGGTAGCGGCAGCCCCCGAGCGACCGGCCGCTCCAGGAATCGAGGATGTCGAAGGTCAGCGGCGAGTTCGCCGGCAGTGCCGGGTGCAGGCTCGAGGCCGGCTGCCACGCCTTGAAGCGCAGGCCCGCCACCGCCTCCCCGGCCCGGCCGGTGGAGGTCATCGGCAGGCGCCGCCCGTTGCAGGCGACGACATGCCGGCCGGGGACGAAGCCCTCGACCTTGACCTGCAGCCGCTCGACCGAACTGTCGACGAAGCGCACGGTGCCCCCGCTCGTCCCTTCCTCGCCCATCACGTGCCAGGGCTCCAGGGCCTGGCGCAGTTCCAGCTTCACCCCGCCCTGCTCCACCGTGCCGAAGACCGGGAACCGGAACAGGGATTGCGCCTCGAAGGCGGCCGGATCGAAATCGTACCCCGCTTGGCGGAGGTCTTCCAGAACGTCCAGGAAGTCCGCCCAGAGGAAATGCGGGAGCATGAAGCGATCGTGCAGGCTCGTGCCCCAGCGGACACAATTCCCGGTCTGCGGCTCCCGCCACAGCCACGCGACGAGTGCCCGCAGGAGCAGTTGCTGAGCGAGGCTCATCCGCGCGTCCGGCGGCATCTCGAAGGCGCGGAACTCCAAGAGGCCGAGGCGCCCGGTCGGGCCGTCCGGCGAGTAGAGCTTGTCGATGCAGATCTCGGCCCGGTGGGTGTTGCCGGTGACGTCGATCAGGATGTTGCGAAACAGCCGGTCCACCAGCCAGCGGGGGATGTTGGGCGCGTCCGGCGCCGGCACCTGGGCCAGCGCGATCTCCAACTCGTAGAGCCCGTCGTGGCGGCCCTCGTCGATGCGCGGCGCCTGGCTCGTCGGGCCGATGTAGAGGCCCGAGAACAGGTACGAGAGCGCCGGGTGGCGCTGCCAGTAGAGCACGATGCTCTTCAACAGGTCCGGCCGCCGCAGGAAGGGCGAATCGTCGGGCGTGACGCCGCCGAGCACCACGTGGTTGCCGCCGCCGGTGCCGGTATGGCGCCCGTCGGTCATGAACTTTTCCGCCCCGAGGCGGGTCTGGCGGGCCTCCTCGTAGAGCTCCGTCGTGATCGCCACCGCCTCCCGCCAGGAGGCGGCGGGGTGGACGTTGATCTCGATCACGCCCGGATCGGGGGTCACCTTGATGAGGGCGATCCGCGGGTCGAAGGGCGGCTCGTAGCCCTCGATGTGGATGGGCTGCTTCAACTCGGCCGCCACGGCCTCCAGATGGCCGGCGAGTTCGAGGTACTCGTCCACCCGCTGCACCGGGGGCATGAACACCCGGATCACCCCGTCCCGGGGCTCGATGGCCAGCGCCGTGCGCACCGCGACGCCGGTGACGCCGGAGCCGTTGGCGACCGGCTTCGCGCCGTCCGTGAGGGAACCCCGCTCCTCCAGCGGGTCCTGCGGCTGGTAATAGGGGTAGTGCTCCGGCGGCACGTAGGGCAGCGAGGACAGGGGCAGCCGGAAGCCGAGGGGCGAATCGCCCGGCACGAGGAAGGCGTGGCCGCGGCCGAACTCCCACCCTTCCGAGATCCAGACGCGATCCGCATCGCCGTCCTGGCCGGTGGGCAGGCTCGCCAGCGGCAGCACGTAGCCCACCGCCTCGCCGAGGCCGCGCTCGTAGACGCGCTTGATCCGCGCATCGAACTCCACGGAGCCCGACTGCGCCGCGCCCGGCGTGACGTTGACGGGCAGCTCCTCGCGCTTCTTCTCCCAGACGTCGCCGTCCTCGAAGGCGGGGAAGACGTAGTGCGCGAGGCCGAGGCGCGTGGCGAGCGCCTCGGTGAAGGCCTTGGCCTGGGTGATCGTCGCCGAGCCGGTGCCCGCCTCCGGGGCGATCAGGGCGGGATCGCGCCAGATGGGCTTCCCGTCCTTGCGCCAGTACAGGGCGAAGGCCCAGCGGGGCAGGCTCTCGCCGGGGTACCACTTGCCCTGGCCGTAATGGAGCAGGCCCCCCGGCCCGAATTTCTCGCGCAGGCGGCGGATCAGTTGGTCGGCCAAGCCGCGCTTGGTCGGCCCGACCGCCGCGATGTTCCACTCCGGCGCCTCGAAGTCGTCCACCGAGACGAAGGTCGGCTCGCCGCCCATGGTGAGCCGCACGTCCTGGGCGGCGAGGTCTTCGTCCACCTTCTCCCCGAGGCGGTCCATCGCGGTCCAGACGTCCTCCGCGAAGGGCTTCGTCACCCGCGGCGCCTCGGCCACGCGGGTGAGGCCCATCGCGAAGTCGAACTGCGTCTTGGCGGGCTCAAGCGGCCCCGAGATCGGCGCGGCCGAGCGGTAATGCGGCGTGGCGGCGAGCGGGATATGGCCCTCGCCGGTGAGCAGGCCCGAGGTGGCGTCCATGCCGACCCAGCCGGCGCCGGGAATGTAGACCTCCGCCCAGGCATGGAGGTCGGTGAAGTCGGCCGAGGCGCCCGCGGGGCCGTCCACGGCGGTGGTGTCGGGCACGAGCTGGATCAGGTAGCCGGACACGAACCGGGCCGCGAGGCCGATCCGGCGCAGCACCTGCACGAGGAGCCACGCCGAATCGCGGCAGGACCCGCTCTTCAGCGTGAGCGTCTCCGCCGGGGTCTGCACCCCCGGCTCCATCCGCACGCCGTAGGCGATCTCCCGGGCGATCATCCCGTTCAGGGCCACGAGGAACAGGACGGTGTTGGTCTCCTCCGGGAGCCTTCCGAGCAGCGCCTCGATCTCCGGCCCCCCCGCGTCCACGGGGGCGAGGTAGGGGGCGAGTTCCTCCCGCAGGTCCGGGTCGTAGGCGAATCCCCGCGTCTGCGCGTAATCCTCCACGAAGAAGTCGAAGGGGTTGATCACCGCCATCTCGGCGGTGAGATCGACCTCGATCTTCAACTCGTCGGTCTTCTCGGGGAAGACGAGGCGGGCGAGCCAGTTGCCGCTCGGATCCTGCTGCCAGTTGATGAAGTGATTCGGCGGGCTGACCGTCAGGGCGTAGGCCGGCACCTGCGTGCGGGCGTGGGGCGCCGGCCGCAGGCGGATCACCTGGGGCCCGAGGCTGATCGGCCGGTCGTAGCGGTAGTGCGTGACGTGGTGCAGGGCGACTTTGATCGACACGTCGACTCCGTCGGAAGGATCGCATGGGCGCGGACCGGCCCCGGTTATGGGGCAAGGGCCGGGAGCAAAGCAATTTTCGTGCGGCGGGGCGGTGGCAGGAACTTTGCCCCCCGGCTCCGCTTGATCGCAGGGGGAAGCCGGCGCGCCGGTTCCCGGGACCGCCGCCGATGAAGATCTTCCAGTGCCAAGCCTGCGACCAGCCGGTGACCTTCGAGGCGACGGCCTGCGAAAGCTGTGAGCGTCGTCTCGGCTACGTGTGCCTCCGCCACGAGGTCTCCGCCCTCGAGCCGGCGGGCTTCTCCGGCCATCCCCTGATGGGCGGCGCCCCGGTCTTCCACGCCTATGCCGATCAGGGTCGGCGCTATCGCCTGTGCCAGAACGCCGTGTCGGGCGGCTGCAACTGGCTGGTGCCGGAAGAGGACGGCGACATCTTCTGCACCTGCTGCCGCCACAACCGGGTCGTGCCCGACCTGACCCTGCCGTGGAACCTGACCCGCTGGCGGCAGATCGAGGCGGCCAAGCACCGGTTGTTCTACTCGCTCCTGCGCCTCGAACTGCCGCTGGCCACCCGCGCGCAGTACACGGACGGGCTCGCCTTCGACTTCCTGGTCGATCCCTCGGAGACCTCCGGCGGCGGGCCGCCGGTGCTGACGGGCCACATCAACGGCCTGATCACCATGAACATCGCGGAGGCCGACGACGTGGAGCGGGAGCGCCGCCGGATCCTGTTCGGCGAGCATTACCGCACCCTCCTCGGGCACTTCCGCCACGAGATCGGGCACTACTTCTGGTACTTGCTGGTGATGAACAGCCCGTACCAGGGCTCATTCCGGGCGCTGTTCGGGGACGAGAGCCTGAACTATGTGCAGGCCCTCCAGGCCCACTATGCCGGCGGCGCCCCCGCCGACTGGGAGGAGAGCTACGTCTCGGCCTACGCCACCGCCCACCCCTGGGAGGATTTCGCCGAGACCTTCGCCCACTACCTGCACATCGTCGATACGATCGAGACCGCCTCGACCTTCGAGTTGCACGTGCGCCCGCGCCTGCGCCGCCCCGTCGGTTCGCTGCCCCAGGCCCCGACGGTGATCGACTTCGATCCCTACGACACGCAGGATCTGGACAGGCTGATCGAGGCGTGGCTCCCCCTCACCTACGCGGTGAACTCGCTCTCCAGCAGCATGGGCCAGCCGGCGCTCTACCCCTTCACCCTCACCCCGGCGGTGATCGCCAAGCTCGCCTTCGTCCACGAGCGCATCTACGCCGCCCGCGTCGGCGTGGTGCCCCATCCCGGCGAGGCCGAGGCGGACATCCTCCGCGCGGTGATCACCGGGCTGCGGCGGAAGGTGGCCGCGCCGGTGGTGTGAGGGGGTGGACGGTCGCCGGAAAGCCTCGCGAAAGGATGTGCGCCCCCTCTCCCGGCAGGGGATCGTTGCGAACCTTCTTCCCGCCCTCGACCTCATCCTGGGGTGCCGGAGCGCAGCGGAGGCCTCGAAGGAGGGCTCCAGGGATCGGGGACGCCGACCGAATTCCACCACGATCCCCGCAGGCGGGGGTGGGGGGTGGACGGGGTCTTTCGGCTCTTCGACCCTGCCGGTCCGCCTGCAAGCCCCTACCCCCGCCGCCCCTCGGCGAAGGCCCGAAACGCCTCCAGCGTCTCGGCGCTGACATGGTGCTCGATGCCCTCCGCGTCGCGGCGGGCGGTCTCGGGGCTGACGCCGAGCGCGCAGAGGAACCGCTCCACGATCCGGTGGCGCTCCCGCGCCTCGCCCGCCAGCCGCTTGCCGGCCTCCGTGAGGAACACCCCGCGGTAGGGCCGCTGCTGCACCAGCCCCTCGTCGCACAGGCGCCTCAGCATCTTGGCGACGGTGGGCTGGGCGACGCCGAGGCGGGCGGCGATGTCCACCTGCCGGGCCTCGCCGCCGTCGCCGATCAGGTCGTCGATCAGCTCGACGTAGTCCTCGACCAACTCCAGCCGCCGCGCCTCCCGGGCCTGCCGGAAGCTCTCGACATGCCGCTCCGGGTCGACGAGGGCGGTCTCGCTCCGCTCCGAGGCTTCCGGTTCCTGCATCCGCGCGGCCTCCTCCGGGGCATCGAAGCCCGTCTCTAGAGCCTTGCCCGTCGGCGTTGCAATGACCTCCCCGTCACCGACCTTGCCACGAGCCTCGGCTTTTCTATATAGCAGGAGCTATATTCGAGGGACGGGGTGGGATGGCGTCAGGAGAGGTGGTCCCGGCGGAAGTCCGCGAGTCCGGAGGCCTCAGTCGCACGACGGAGGACGGGATCCGCGCCGTGCTCGACGGGCGCGCGAACGGGCGGACCCGGTTCCTGCTGTTCGTGGGGCCGGCGGTCACCGCCTCCATCGCCTACATGGACCCCGGCAACTTCGCGACGAACATCCAGGCCGGCGCCCGCTACGGCTATACCCTGCTCTGGGTGGTGCTGGCGGCCAACCTCACGGCGATGCTGTTCCAGGCCCTCTCCGCCCGCCTCGGGATCGTGACGGGCAGGAACCTCGCCGAGCATTTTCGCGATGCGCTGCCCCGCCGCTGGCGGCTCGCCGCCTGGGGCGTCAGCGAGGTCGCCGCCATGGCCACCGACCTCGCGGAGTTCCTGGGCGGCGCCATCGGCCTGTCCCTCCTCGTCGGGATGCCGCTGATGGCGGGGATGGCGGTGACGGCGGTCGTCACCTACGCGATCCTGCTTCTGGAGAACCGGGGCTTCCGCCCGCTGGAGATCGCGGTGGGCGCGATGGTCGGCACGATCGGCCTCTGCTACGCGGTGGAACTGGCGATCGCCCCCGTCGCCTGGGGCGAGGCGGCCAAGGGGCTCGTCACCCCAAAAATCCCCGATGCCGAGGCGCTGACCATCGCGGTGGGCATCATCGGCGCGACGGTGATGCCCCACGCCCTGTTCCTGCATTCCGGCCTGACCCAAGGGCGGGGCGCTCCGCGCAACGAGGCCGACCGGCGGCTCCTCGTGCGCTTCTCGGATCGGGAGGTGATCGTCGCCCTGGCGCTTGCCGGCCTCGTCAACATGGCGATGGTGATCATGGCGGCCTCCGCCTTCCACCTCGGCCACAGCGAGGTGGCCGAGATCCAGGAGGCCTACAAGACCCTGACGCCGCTGCTCGGCCCGGCGGCGGGGGCGGCCTTCCTCGTCTCCCTGATCGCCTCGGGCCTGTCCTCCTCGGTGGTGGGGACGCTCGCCGGGCAGATGGTGATGCAGGGTTTTACGGGGTGGCGCATCCCCCTCCTCGTCCGCCGCCTCGTGACCATGGCGCCCGCCTTCGCCGTGGTGGCGATCGGCGTGGACCCGACCCGCGCGCTGGTGCTGAGCCAGGTGGTGCTGTCGCTGGCCCTGCCGGTGCCGATGATCGGCCTCGTGGTGTTCACGGGCCGCCGCAGCCTCATGGGCGCCTTCGCCAACGGGCCGTGGACCAAGGCCGCCGCCTTCGCCGGGGCCGGCGTGGTGTTGGCGCTGAACCTCGTGCTGCTGGCGCAGGCCTTCGGCGTGCCGGTGCCGGGGTTGGGGGAGTAGGGGCCCGCCACTCACCGCCGTCCCTGCTCTCGCAGCAACGGGGAAAACGTCGCCTCACCCCGCCTTCACCACCACCTCCACCAGATTCGCCCCGCCGGAGGCGATCCCCGCCTCGATCGCCGGGGCGATATCGGCGGCCTTCGTGACCCTCCGGGCGGGGACGCCCATCGAGGCGGCGAGCGCCAGGAAATCGATGCGCGGGTCGGTGAGGTCCATGGCGATGAAGCGGTTGGCGCGGGCCGAGGCGTAGTGCGACTGGCCCTTCATGTAGTTCTTCAGGATGTTGTACTCGGCGTTGTTGATCACCACGAAGGTGACAGGCAGCTTCTCGTGGGCGGCGGTCCAGAGGGCCTGCGGCGAGTAGAGCGCCGCGCCGTCGCCCACCACGCAGACCACCGGTTCCCGGTCGATCCCCAGCGAGAACCCCACCGCGGCGGGCATCCCCCAGCCGAGCACGCCGCCGCGCATCGCCGCGTATTGGTGGGGCGAGGAGCTGTCGAGGAAGGTGCGCAGGCGCGTGAGCGTGGCGGGCGCCTCGTCGATGATCGGGGTCTGCGCCCCCACCGCCTTGGCGACCTCGCGGGCGGCGACGAGGGGGTCGATCACCGGATCCTCGAAGGCCGCATCGGCGGCGGCGTGGAGCTTGCGGCGGCGCTCGGCCTGCTCGGCCACCGCCACCTCCCGGAGCTTGGCGAAGTCGTGGGCCTTGTCGGTGAGGCGGGGCGCCAGCAGCGGCAGCAGGGCATCGAGGGAAGCGCGGATGTCGCCCACCGTGGAGAGGGCGGTGGCGTAGGTCCGGCCGAGGTCGCGCACGTCCGCCGAGAGCTGGAACACGGCCGTGCCCGGCGGCACCGCCGAGCCCTCGGAATAGAGCACGGTGATGAGCGACTTGCCCCCGAGCGCGAAAACGGCCTCGTAGCGGCCGAGGATCGCGGCGATGGAATCGGCCCGCGTCGGCAGGTTGCCCGCCCAGAGCGGGTGGCTCGTCGGGAAGGGGATGTGCGCCGGCCAGGAGGAGCCGTAGACCGGGGCGGAGAGCAGGTCGGCCAGCGCCACGGCCTGCGCGGAGGCGTCCGACGAGTCGATCTCGTCCCCGGCGATGATCGCGAGCCGCCCCGGCGCCACGGCGGCGAGTTTTTGGGCCAGGAGGTCGAGGGAGCCCGCGACCGCCCGCTGGTCGATGGTGGAGGTCTCGCCGGCCGGCACGTCGGTCAGCGCGTCCATCACGTCCATGGGGAGCGACAGGAAGACGGGGCCGGAGGGCGCGGCGGCGCAATCGTGGAAGGCCCGGCGGAGCAGGATCGGGATCTGGTCCGGGCTCGTCACCTCGCGCGCCCACTTCATCACCGGGTCGGCGATGGCCACGAGGTCGCCCATCAGCAGCGGGTCGGTGAGCGCGTGGCGCAGGTCCTGCTGCCCGGCGGTGACGACCAGCGGCGTGCCCGAGACCTGCGAGTTCACGAGGCTGCCCATGCCGTGGCCCAGCCCCCCGGCGGTGTGCAGGTTGAGGAAGGCCGAGCGCCGCGCCCCCTGCGCATAGCCGTCGGCCATCGCCACGGCGGTCGCCTCCTGCAGGGCCAGCACGTAGCTCACATCGTGCGCCTCGGTCAGCGCGTCGATGAGGGGCAACTCGGTGGTGCCGGGATTGCCGAAGATGTAGCGCACCCCCTCCGAGCGCAGCACCTCCACCAGAAGCTCCGCGCCCCGGCGCCGCCCGGCGGCCTCGACGGTGGTGATGGTCATCGTGGATCCCCTGTCTCTCCACGAGGCTAGCCAGGGGATCCCAAAGGGCAAGCCCTTCGGTGGGGTCCAGGGGTAAAGCCCCTGGGACGACGCGGGGCGCCGCCCTGCACCCGCCAGAGGGCCCAGCCCTCCGGACACCCTATCCTACCGCCGCAGCACGTCGATGAAGTCGCGCACGAAGGGGGGGAGCGCGGAGAGGTCGCGCAGACACAGGGTCAGGTCCCGGCGTGCCCAGGGGTCGGAGAGGGGGACGACCGTGATCCCGAGGGTCCGGGCGGCCCGGAGCGCCGTGCTCTCGGGCAGGATCGCCAGCCCGACGCGCGCCTCCACGAGGCGGCACACGGCCTCGAAGCCGCGCAGCTGCGCCCGCAGGCGCATCGGCCGTCCCAGGCGGGCGGCCTTCTCCACGAGGAAGCGGCTGATGGCGCTGCGGCGGTCGAGGCCCACGAGTTCCCGCTCCAGTACGTCGGCGAAGGCCACCGCGCCCCGCCCCGCCAGGGGATCGCCCCGGGCGGCCACGAGGGCGAAACGGTCCTCGCGGAACGGGATGGTCGCCAGCGCCCCCGTATCCACCGTGCCCGAGAGGATGCCGAAATCCGCCGCCCCCTCCGCCACCAGCCCGACGATCTCGTCCGACGTGCGTTCCTCGATCTCGACGGCGATGCCCGGATGCGAGGCGAGGAAGTCCGCCAGGGGGCCGGGCAGGAATTCGATCAGCGCGTGGGTGTTGGCCACCACCCGGATCTGCCCCGCCGCGCCGCCGGAATAGGCCGCCATCTCCTCCCGCAGGCGCTCGGTCCCCGTGATCACGCTGCGGGCGTGGGCGAGCAGCGCCCGCCCGGCGGGGGTCGGGCTCACGCCGTGGCGGGTCCGGGTCAGGAGCGGCGCGCCCAGGCTCTCCTCCATGCCCCGGATCCGGGCCGAGGCGGCGGCCAGCGCCAGGTGCGCCCGCTCCGCCCCGTGGGTGATCGAGCCCGCCTCCACCACGTGGCGGAACAGGCCGAGATCGACGAGATCGAAGCGGATCATGGCCGGGCGGGCCCGGTCAGAACGGGCTGACGGGGAAGAAGCGCAGGTACAGCTCGGTGTACTTCCCGTCGTCCCACACCCGCTGCAGGGCGTCGTCGAGGGCGCGGGCCAGGGCCGCGTCCTCCTGGCGGGTGACGAGGCCGATGCCCTCGCCGAAATAGCGGTTCTCGAGGTAGTCGCCGCCGATCAGGGCGCAGCAATTCTCCGCCTCCTGACCGCCCACGTACAGGGCGAGGTTCAGCCCGTCGGCGAAGAGGTAGTCGATGTCGCCGCGCTTGAGGGCGCCCTCGGCGGCGGCGAGGTCGGCGAAATCCCGGAGCACCGCCTTGGGGAAGAACGTGCCGAGGTAGGCGGCATGCGCGCTGCCCGCGATGACGCCGACGCTCCGCCCCGCGAGCGCGGCGGCGGAGGGGACCGGCAGGCCCCGGTCGGCCCGGGCCGCGAACCGGGCGGGCCAGCGGAAATACGGCCGCGTCGCCAGGAATTTCTGGCGCAGGGCGGCGGTGAGCGGGATGGCGGCGGCGACCACGTCGCCCTGCTTCGCCTCGAGGGAATCGAGGAGGGTGTCGAAGCGGCGCGCCTGCACGGTGCAGGGGATGGCGAGCTTCTCGCAGACCGCCCGCGCGAGCTCCACCACGAAGCCCGTGGGCGTGCCGTCCGGGCCGGCGAAGTGCAGGGGCGGGAACTCGTCGTCGGTCAGGAAGCGGACCGCCCGGCCGGTCTGGGGCGCCTCGATCCGCTCGCCCCGGCTGCGCGGATTCCAGAAATCCGGCACCGCGACGGCGGGAGTGTCGGCGGGGGCCTGTCCCGTCGCGGCGGCGGCGGGGGGGAGGGCGACGGCGAGCAGGAGGCCGAGGCCCGCGAGGGTCCGCCCGGCGGCGCCCACAGGCCATCCGGCGGCCGATCTTGACCGGAATGGGCGGAGGATGCTCCGTCCGGAGCGGGCAGGCGGCGGCGCGATCACCGCCCTCCCCTAGCACGGCTCGCGCGTCCTGCGGGAGCGGAACCTTCGGTGTCATCCCCGGTGACGGGCTCCCGTTTCGCCTCGCGATTCTTCCCCGATATCGCCTTCCTCACGGAGCACGGCGTCCCGCTCCGGCGTCTCGCCCAGGCGATCGTGCTGGCGCGGCGCTCGGGGACCGACGCGGCGAGCGCCCTCCTGCGGGCCGGCCTGACGGACGAGGACACCTACTACCGAGCCCTCGCCACCCGCCTCGGCCTGCCCTTCCTCGACGGTGCGATCCCCCTCGACCCGGCCTCGGCCTATCCCGAGTGCCTGCGGGACGGGGTGGCGTCGCTGGCCCCCGGCCACGGCGCCGCGGTGGTCCTCGCTCCGCGGGGCCGCGACATCGGCGACCTCCTCGACGAGGAGGCCGCACACGGGCCCGCCGCCCTCGCCGGTTGGGCGATCACCACCCCGACCCGCCTGCGCCTCGCGGTCTACGGGACGATGCCCGCCCACGTCGCCGCGCACGCGGCCGGGGAGCGGGACGGCCCCGCTCCGGAACGGGCCTTCGCCCGGCGGCCCGCCAGCCACCGCCTGCTCGCCCTCGCCGTCGCCCTCTCCGCCGCCCTCGCCGTGGTCGCGGCGCTGCCCGAGACGGCGATCCTGCCCAGCGTGGTGGCCGCGCAGGTCCTGTGCCTCGCCGCGATGGTGTTTCGCCTGGGCGCCCTCGTCATCCCGCCGCCGGAGGTGGAGGCGCCCCCGCTCCCGGACGCCGCCCTGCCGGTCTACACGGTGCTCGTCGCCCTGCACCGTGAGGCGGCCGTCCTGAGGCGCCTCCTGCCGGCGCTGGCGGCCCTCGACTATCCGGTGGCCAAGCTCGACATCAAGCTGCTGATCGAGGCCGACGACGCCGAGACCGCCGCCGCGCTGGCGGCGATCCCCCTGCCCGCCCGGTTCGAGGTCGTCACCGTGCCGCCGGGAGACCCGCGCACGAAGCCCCGCGCCCTCAACGCCGCCCTCCCCCTGGCCCGCGGCGATCTCCTCGTGGTCTACGACGCGGAGGACGTCCCCGAGCCCGACCAGCTGCGCCGGGCGGCGTCCGTCTTCGCCCGGGCGCCCTCCGCGACGGCCTGCCTCCAGGGGCGCCTCGTGATCGACAACCACGAGGGCTGGCTCCCCCGCCTCTTCGCCCTCGAATACGCCGGCCTGTTCGACGTGGTGAACCCGGCCCTCGCGGCGCTGGGAATGCCGATCCCCCTCGGGGGGACCTCCATGCACCTGCGCACCGAGGTGCTGCGCCGCCTCGGGGGCTGGAACGCGTGGTCGGTCACCGAGGATGCCGAACTCGGCCTCCGGCTGGCGCTGGCGGGCTACCGGATGGGCGATCTGCCGAGCGCGACCTTCGAGGAGGCGCCCCTCGGCGCCCGGTCGTGGCTGCGGCAGCGCTGCCGCTGGATGAAGGGCTTCCTCCAGATCAGCCTCGACCACGGCCGCCGCCCCCTCGCGACCCTCTCCCGCCTCGGCCCGTTGCGCAGCCTCTGCGCGGTGGCGCTGGTGCCGGGCGCGGTCCTGTCCGCCCTCGCCTATCCGGTCTGCTTCCTCGCGACGGCCTGGGTCTTCCTCCGGGGCGGGATCGAGGCTTCGCCCTCCCTATTGGAAAACGTCGCGACGGGGCTGGCGGTGACCGTCTTCCTCGTGGGCCTCGTCTGCCTCGTGGGGCCGATGGTCCAGGGCTGCTGGAGGCGGCGGTGGTTCGATCTCCTGCCGTTCTTCGTCCTGCTCCCGTTCTACTGCCTGTTCCTCGGCGCCGCCGCCGGGTGCGCGCTGGTGGAGTTCGTGCGGGCGCCCTACCGGTGGAACAAGACCGAGCACGGCCTCTCGCGGACGACGCGCAGCGGCTGGCTGACCCCCGTCGGGCCCGGGTGACCCGCGCTCGGCCGCCCCGGCCCTGCGGCGGCGGCCCGCCCGGCGCGGATCCGACGGAGGGCGCCGAGGTCCAAATGGCCGCGGCGGCGCGATCCGGCGCAACGGATCGCCCCCCTTCGCCGTTGAGGGAACATGAGCGAGCCCAGCGCCACCGTCGCGATCCTGATCGGCACGCCGGAGGGCGCACGCCTCCTCGCGGCGTCGAGCGAGCGCGAGGCCGCCCGCGTCGCGGAGCTCTTCCTCCTGCGCCTGCCCGCCAAGGCCCTCCCCGCCCCGCTCTGGGTCCAGTGCGCCGACCGGGCGCTCGGCCACCGAATCACCACCTACCTCGCCGACTTCCAGGACGAGCGGGTGCGTGAGCGGGATGCGATGCCGGTGTTCCCCGGGCGCGGGGCCTGACAGGGCGTTTCCCGTAACACCCCGAATCGCGGGAAATGCCCTAGTTCGTTGTTTCCGGACTATTTTTTCAAGCCGAACCGGTATCCGCTCCGTCGGACAATGGTCTACAGGCGAGCCTTCACCACACGGAAACGGATAGGCCCGCGTGACATCCCCTTCGGACAGTCCGATCCGGACGCTCCTGCGTCTGATGGCGGACCTGCGCGATCCCGTGCGCGGCTGCGCCTGGGACGTGGCCCAGACCTACGCCACCATCGCCCCCTACACGATCGAGGAGGCCTACGAGGTCGCCGACGCCGTGGCGCGGGGCGACTCCGACGACCTGCGCGACGAACTGGGCGACCTGCTGCTGCAGGTGGTGTTCCACGCCCGCATGGCCGAGGAGGAGGGCGCCTTCGCCTTCGACGACGTGGCCCGCGCCATCGTCGCCAAGCTAATCCGCCGCCATCCGCACGTCTTCGCCGCCGACGGCTCCCTGCTGCCCGAGGGCTCGCCCCGCCGCGACCCGGCGCAGGTCGAGGCGCAGTGGGCGGCGATCAAGGCCGAGGAGCGCGCTGCCAAGGAGAGGGCGGGCAAGGAAACGGCCAAGGGGCCAGGTCGGGGGACGGACAAGCCCGTTCCCGGGCCCGATCCGCTCGGCGGTGTCGCCCTGGCCCTTCCGGCGCTGACCCGGGCGGAGAAGGTCTCCCGCCGGGCGGCCGCCTACGGGTTCGACTGGGACGACGCCGCCCAGGTGATCGACAAGGTCCGCGAGGAGACCGACGAGGTCGCCGAGGCCCTGGAACGGGGGGAGAAGGAACCCCTCGCCGAGGAGATCGGCGACCTCCTGTTCTCCATCGCCAACCTCGCCCGCCATGCCGGCATCGACCCCGAGGCGGCGCTCCGCGACGGCACCCTGAAGTTCGAGCGCCGCTTCCGCTCCATGGCGGAGGCGCTGCGCGCGCAAGGCGGCGACCTCGGCCGCTCGGACCTCGCCGCGATGGAGGCGGCCTGGGCCGCGGTGAAGCGGACGGAGAAGGGCTGAGCCCGCCTCACGCCGCGATCCCGTCGAGAAGCAGCAGAACCAGCGGCAGGGCCGCGCCCGCCAGGACCGTCTGGAGGGCGATGATGCCCGCCATGAGCGGGGCATCGCCGCCGAGTTGGCGGGCCATGATGTAGGAGGACGAGGCGGTCGGCAGCGCCTGGAACAGCAGGGCCGTGGCTGCGGCGGGGCCCCGCAGGCCCAGGGCGAGGCAGGCCAGCACCGTCGCGAGGGGCATCAGCCCGAACTTGACGGCCGAGCTGACGGCGAGGGGCCTGATCCAGGTTCGCGCCGTCCCGAAATCGAGGGCTGCGCCGACGCAGAGCAGGCCGAGCGGCAGGGAGGCTTGGCCCAGCGCCTTGAGCACCGGCTCGATCCCGACCGGCAGGGGCAGGCCCGTGCCCTGGAGGACGATGCCGACGACGCTCGCCATGACGAGGGGATTGAGGACCAGCTGGCGGGCGACGGCCACGGGCGCGAGCCGCCCGGCGGAGCCGAACCGGGCGAAGACGAGGACGCAGAGGATGTTGACGGTGGGCACGATGGCCGCGTTCGCCACCGCCGCCAGGGCGAGGCCCTGGGCTCCGAACAGGCCCACCGCCGCCGAGACCCCAACGTAGTTGTTGAAGCGGATCCCGCCCTGGAACACCGAGGTGAAGGCCGCCCCGTCGAGCGCGAGGCGCGGCCGGAGCGCCAGCAACAGCAGGGCCACGGCCACCGTCGAGGCGACGAGCACGACGGCCAGCCCGAGGACCGGCACTCCGTCGAGGCGGGCGGTGGCGAGCCCGTCCACGAACAGGCTCGGCAGCAGCACGTAGTAGCCGAGCCGTTCCGCCTGCGGCCAGAAGCTCTCGGCCAGGAACCCCGCCCGCCGCAGCGCGGCGCCGAGCCCGATCAGCAGGGCGATCGGCAGCAGGGCGAGGAGCAGCGCGCCGGTCACGGGCGGGCCTGCGGGCGGAGAGGGAAAACTGAGGGGCGCATGGATCCGGGGCCGGTGCGGGGCTCCCCCTCATAGGACCGGCGAGCATGGCTGCAAATGCGGGTCATTTCCTGTGGCGCGTCAGTCGGTGTTCCGCGCCCGGAAGCCGGAGAGCTGGCGTTCCAGCATCCCGCCAAGCAGGTCTTCCATCTTCGCAATGTCGAGTCGGCCTTCCCTCCATGCGGCGTCGGCGGCATCGAGGGCGTCGAAATAGGGCTTCCGGTTGTCGACGATCTGATCGGGGATGGTGGGCATGCCGGGCAGCAGAATCTTCGCTGCGATCGACAGCACCACATACGATGCGATGCGGGACGTGCGCCCGTTGCCATCCGCGAAGGGATGAATCCAGTTGAGCCGCCACATCACGTAGGCGGCGAGATGCAGTGGAGTCGCCCGCTCCCATCGTTCGTTCACGTAGTCGCAGAGGTCTTCCACGTGTTCGGGAACGAGATGCGCGCCGGGCGGGACGTGCCGACTGCCGTTGATTTCCACATCACCGGGCCGGAAGTTGCCGGCGTAGAGGCTGATTCCGCGCAGCGCTTCCCGGTGGAGGCTGAGGATCAGCGAGGGCCCCAGCCTGAACGGCCCCTCCCGCTCAAGCGCATCCTGAATGGCCGCGATACCGGCATCGTACTGGCGAAGGCCGTTGAGGGCTTCGGCTTCCGCCCTCGCCTGCGGATCCCGGATGAGGTCGGGTTCGAGGGCGCGACTGTCGCGCCGCTCACCCTCGCCCGTGCTCACCCTGTTCCTTCGCGAGCTTGTCGGCCTGACGGTCCACCATCTCGCGCGTGATGAGCCCGTTCTCGAAATGCGTGTTGCCGTAGGCGAAGCTCCGGCGCTGCGCCTCGCGATGCTGGGGCGAGGGCTGGGCCCGCCGGGCGGCTTCCAGAAGCTGTGTCAGCGCATCCGTCATCGATCGAATCCGAGCCGCGTCACCGCATTCTAACCCGGGCGTCCGCCTCAGGTCACGCTGCCGTACAGGTCGTACGCCTCGGCCCGGTCGATCTTCACCGAGACGATCTCCCCCACCCGCACCGGGCGGCGGAAGCTGGCGTGGACGGTGCCGTCGATCTCCGGGGCGTCGGCCTTGGAGCGGCCCTTGGCGATGTTGCCCTCCACCGCATCGACGATCACCGGCATGCGCTTGCCGACCTTGGCCTTCTGCAGGCGGAGCGAGATGGCGTTCTGCGTCTCCATCAGGCGGCGCTTGCGCTCGGCCTTCACCTCCGGCGGCACCGGCCCGCTGAGCGCATTGGCGGTGGCACCCGCCACGGGCTCGAACTCGAAGCAGCCGACCCGGTCGAGCTTGGCCTCCTTCAGCCACTCCAGCAGTTCCTCGAACTCCGCCTCGGTCTCCCCGGGGAAGCCGACGATGAAGGTCGAGCGGATGGCGAGATCCGGGCAGGCGGCGCGCCAGGACCTGATGCGATCGAGCTGCTTCTCCTGGTTGCCGGGGCGGCGCATCCGCTTGAGCACCGTGGGGCTCGCGTGCTGGAGCGGCATGTCGAGATAGGGGAGAACCTTCCCCTCGGCCATGAGCGGGATGACCTCGTCCACGTGCGGGTAGGGATAGACGTAGTGGAGCCGCACCCAGGCCCCGAGGTCGCCGAGTTCCCCCGCGAGGTCGGCGAAGCGGGCCCGGACCTGCCGGTCCCGCCAGGGGCTCTCGGCGTAGCGGATGTCGAGGCCGTAGGCGCTCGTGTCCTGCGAAACGACGAGGAGTTCCTTCACCCCGGCCTTCACCAGCTTCTCGGCCTCGCGCAGCACGTCGGCCGCCGGGCGGCTCACGAGGTCGCCGCGGAGCGACGGGATGATGCAGAAGCTGCACCGGTTGTGGCAGCCCTCGGCGATCTTCAGGTAGGCGTAGTGCCGGGGCGTCAGCTTGATGCCCTGGGGCGGCACGAGGTCCACGAAGGGGTCGTGGGCCGGGGGCGCCGCCTCGTGCACCGCCGCCACCACCGATTCGTAGGCCTGCGGGCCGGTGACGGCGAGGAGGTCCGGATACTTCTCGCGGATCTCCTCCGGCTGCGCGCCCATGCATCCGGTGACGATGACGCGGCCGTTCTCGGCCATGGCCTCGCCGATGGCGGCGAGCGATTCGGCCTTGGCGGAATCGAGGAAGCCGCAGGTGTTCACGATGACGAGGTCCGCCCCGTCGTGCTTGCGGGCGAGTTCGTAGCCTTCGGCGCGCAGGTGCGTCAGGATCCGCTCGGAATCCACCAGCGCCTTGGGGCAGCCGAGGGAGACGAAGGAGATCTTCGGGGCGCCGGCGGGCGTGCCGGTGAGCGCGCTCTGGGCTTCGGGCGAGGCGGTCTGGGTCATGAGGTCGGCATCGGATGCGGCGGCGCCCGCGCCGCGGTGGCGCGTCGAGGACGCTGGCAGTCTTCGGGATTGGCACCGATATAGCCGGTTCGGGCCGCCAGTGCGAGCCTGCCTGTTTTCGACCCGCACGGCGGCCTGCCCTTCCCCCGCGGCATCGCCTGTGCGAGGGCACCCGCTTGCCGCCGCGACACCAAGGCTTGAGCTCGGTTCATGTGGTTCCGCGACCTGCCCCCCCTCGACGCGATCGCCGCCGCCGCGCGGCTGCGTGTCCTGCCGGGGCTCGCCCTCCTCGACAGCGCCATGCGCCACGACGCGCTGGGCCGCCTGTCGCTCGTCGCCGCCGACCCCTTCGCCCGGTTCCGCTTCCGCGACGGCCAAGCGACCCTCGACGGGCGTCCTGTCCCCGGCGGGCCCTTCGAGGCCCTGCGCGCCTGCCTCGCGCCCTATCGCCTCGCCGCCGACCCGGCCCACCCCTTCCCTGGCGGGGCCATCGGCTACATCGCCTACGAGTGCGGCGGTGCCCTGGAGCGGGTGACGCCCCCCGCCCGCCGGGCCGGGCTGACCGACGACATCGCCCTTAATGTCTACGACACGGTGCTGGTCCTCGACCACGCGGCCGGCACGGCGAGGCTCATCTCCACCGGCTTCCCCGAAACAGCGCCGGCGGCCCGCGAGGCGCGGGCGCAGGCCCGGCTGGCGCAGTTCGCGGACCTCATGCGCGACGCGCCTCCGGCGGATCCCGCCCCGGCCTGCGGCGACCTCACATGGCGGTCGAACTTCTCACGCCAAGATTATGAAAAGGCTGTCGAAACGGTCAAGAATTACATCCGCGCGGGTGACATCTACCAAGCGAACATCGCCCAGCGATTCGAGGCCGGCCTGCCGGAGGGGTTCGACCCCTTCGCCCTTTACCGGCGCCTGCGCGGGACCAACCCCGCCACCTTCGGTGCCTACCAAGAGTTCGACGGGCTGACGGTGGCCTCCTCCTCGCCGGAGCGGTTCGTGCGGCTCGACGGGCGCCACGTCGAGACCCGGCCGATCAAGGGCACCGCCAAGCGGCTGCCCGACCCGGCGGAGGACCGGGCGGCGGCCGAGGGCCTCGCAGCGTCGTCCAAGGACCGGGCGGAGAACGTGATGATCGTCGATCTCCTGCGCAACGACCTGTCGCGGGTCTGCGAGCCCGGCAGCGTCGCCGTGCCGGTGCTGTGCGGGCTGGAGACCTATGCGGGCGTCCATCACCTCGTCTCGGTGGTGACGGGCACCCTGCGGGAAGGGCTCGACGGGCTCGACCTCCTGGAGCGCACCTTCCCCGGCGGCTCGATCACCGGTGCGCCGAAGATCCGCGCCATGGACATCATCAGCGAGATCGAGGGCGACGCCCGGGAAATCTATTGCGGCGCCATCGGCCGGATCGGCTTCGACGGCGACCTCGATACCTCCATCGCCATCCGCACCGTGTTCATGGACGACCGGAGAGCCGTGCTCCAGGCGGGCGGCGGCGTCACCCTGCTCTCCGAGCCGGGGCCGGAATACGACGAGACGCTGGCCAAGGCCGAGCGGGTGTTCGAGGCGTTCCGATGATCCTCTCTCACGCCGTCATCGCGAGCGCAGGGAAGCGATCCAGGGTCGAGGGACGCGGCGAGACCTCGTGGTGTCCCGGATCGCCTCGCGACGCTCGCAAGGACGGGGGGGCCGCATGATCCTCGTCCTCGACAACTACGATTCCTTCGTCTTCAACGTGGTCCGCTACTTCGAGGAGCTGGGCGAGGCCGTCCGCGTCGTGCGCAACGACGCGCTGGACGTCGGCGGCATCCGGGCGATTGCGCCCGACGCGCTGGTGATCTCCCCCGGCCCCTGCTCGCCCGCCGAGGCGGGGGTGTCCCTGCCCGCGATCCGCGAGCTGTCGGGGAGCCTGCCGATCCTCGGCGTCTGCCTCGGGCACCAAGCCATCGGCGCGGCCTTCGGCGGCAAGGTCGAGCGGGCGCGGCGGCCCCTGCACGGGCAGGCGACGCCCATCGCCCACGACGGCGAGCGCCTCTTCGCCGGCCTGCCCGCGCCGATGCCGGTGGCGCGCTACCATTCCCTGGTGGTGACGCCCCAGCCCGGCATGGCGGACCATCTCACCGTCGATGCCGTCTCCGACGAGGGCGAGGTCATGGCCCTCTCCCACCGGCGGCACCCCACCTACGGCGTGCAGTTCCACCCCGAATCGGTGCTGACCGAGAACGGCCACGCCGTGTTCGCCAACTTCCTCGATCTGACCCGCGCGTGGCGGCAGGGAGCGCGCGATGCTGTGGCGTGACGGCCGGGTGCAGGAAGGCACCACGGCGCCCTTCGACCATGTCGACCGGGGCCTGACGCTGGGCGACGGGCTGTTCGACACCGCCCTCTCCATCGGCGGGCGGATCGCCTTCGAGGCGGACCATGTCGACCGCCTCGTCGCCTCGGCCGACGGCCTCGGCATCCCCGCCGACCCGGACACGGTCCGCAGCGCGATGCGAGAGATCGCCGAGCGCGGGCCGCGGCTGGCGATCCGCACCACGCTCACCCGCGGCGCGGGGCCCCGGGGCCTGAAGCCGCCGGACCTGCCGCGCGCGACCCTCTTCGTCACCGCCGCCCCGACCGGGCGGGCCATCGCCTTCGCCCCCCTGCGGCTCCGGCCCACCGCCATCGCCCGCAACGACACCTCCCCGGCCGCGCGGATCAAGACGCTCGGCTACCTCGACGCCGTCCTCGCGGCGGGCGAGGCGGCGCGGGCCGGGTTCGACGAGGCGCTGTTTTGCAACACGCGGGGCGCGGTGGCCTGCGCGGGGACGGGGAACGTGTTCTGCGTGATGCCCCCGCCATCGCGAGCGCAGCGAAGCGACCCGGGACAGCGGGACGACTCCGACGATGGCGCTGCTGGATTGCTTCGCTCCACCCGCCATGACGGAGAGGGGCCCCTTACGCTCCTCACCCCGCCGCTGACCGACGGTGTCCTCCCCGGCATCACCCGGGGGCAACTCCTGGCTCTCGCCCCGGCCTGCGGCCTCACCGTCGAGGAGCGCTCCCTGACGCCGGAGGACCTGCGCGGCGCGCAGGCGGTGTTCGTGACCAACTCGCTCCGTCTCCTCGCCCCCGTGACGGCCGTGGGGGAGACCGCCTACGACAGCGCCGGCCATCCCGCCTTCCCGGCCCTGCGCGAGGCCGTGCGCGGGGCGGTGGCGAGAGCCTGCGGCGTCCCGCCCGAGGAGGTCGCGTGAACGACCATCATATGCGAGACGGACGGGGCCGGGCCGCCCTGCGCTGGCTCCTGGCAGCGGTCTACGCCTTCATCGGCGTGGTCCATCTCGTGGCCACGGACGCGATGCTGCCGCTCATGCCCGACTGGGTGCCCGAGCCGCGCCTCGTCATCCAGGCGACGGGCCTGTGCGAGCTCGCCGGGGCGCTCGGGCTGCTGATCCCGGCGACCCGGAGGGCGGCGGCGGTCGGCCTCGCCCTCTACGCGGTCTGCGTCTACCCAGCGAACCTGAAGCACGCCTTCGACCACATCCACATCGACGGCATTCCGGACTCGTGGTGGTACCACGGGCCCCGGCTCGCGTTTCAGCCGGTCTTCGTCTGGGCCGCCCTCTGGGCGGGCGGGCTGATCGACTGGCCGTTCCGGTCCGACGCCGACCGGAGCCGGCGCTCTTGACCGACAGGAGCGATGGCGCGATCTTCCGGGAGTGGCCGGGCGGCCTTTCGACCGCCCGGCCCGTGTGACTGAATCAGCCGAGCGAGACGCGGAGGACCAGGTGCCAGCTGGTCCCCCGCACTCGGCGGAATAGCACACACACGCGGATGCGTGGAACGAACCACATCATCATCGTGCTCCTTCGGTGACCGAGCGAGGCCGTCGCCCGCAGGCGCCCGGCGGCTGACCGGGCACGGGGCCTGTGCACACCCTGGCGTGTCCGCACGATCACGCAGCCTGATTCGCATGCCGGCAAAGGGCTCTCAATCGGCGCCCGGCCTTGTGGCCGCGTGGAGGGCGGCTCCATTCACAGACAATCATCCTCCATGCACCCTATGCGTGAAACCCTGAACCGGCTGGGGATTGGACCGTGTGGCGACGGCCAATCGCGCACCTCGGCTTGACCCGTATCCCTTCCCCTTGGCATTGAACGAAGCGGGAACATCCAGGGCCGAGGCGATGCAAGCGGAGGATGCCCTCCGGAAGATCATCCACATCGACATGGATGCGTTCTACGCCTCCGTGGAGCAGCGCGACGACCCCGCCTTGCGCGGCAAGCCCCTGGCGGTGGGCGGGTCGCGGGAGCGGGGTGTCGTCATGGCGGCGAGCTACGAGGCCCGGCCCTTCGGCGTGCGCTCGGCCATGCCGGCGGCCACCGCCCGGCGGCTCTGCCCCGACCTCGTCTTCGTGAAGCCGCGCTTCGAGGCGTACCGGGCGGTCTCGGAGCAGATCCGCGCGATCTTCGCCCGGCACACCGAGATCATCGAGCCGGTGGCCCTGGACGAGGCCTATCTCGACGTCACGGAGAATTTGTTGGGACTGCCGACCGCGACGGCGGTGGCGAAGGCGATCCGCGCGGAGATCCTGGAAAGTACCGGCCTCGTGGCCTCGGCGGGGGTGTCCTACAACAAGTTCCTGGCCAAGGTCGCCTCGGACCACCGCAAGCCGAACGCGCTCTTCGTCATCACGCCCGCCATGGGGCCGGACTTCGTGGCCGCCCTGCCCATCGGGCGCTTCCACGGCGTCGGTCCCGTCACCGAGGCGAAGATGAAGCGCCTCGGCATCCACACCGGCGCGGATCTCCGGGCCTGGGACCTCGACCGGCTCACGGCCACCTTCGGCTCGGCGGCGAGCTACTACCACGCCGTCGCACGGGGCATCGACGGGAGGCCGGTGCGGGCGCACCGGATCCGCAAGTCGATCGGCGCAGAGACCACCTTCTCCGACGACACCGCCGCCTACGACGTGCTGGCCGAACGCCTCGCGCCGATGATCGAGAAGGTCTGGCGCAGCGCCGAGGCGAAATCCATGCGCGGGCGCACGGTGACTTTAAAGCTGAAATTCTCGGATTTCACCCTCGTCACCCGCGCCCGGTCCCTGCCCGCCCCGGTGGCCGACCGGGAGAGCCTGGAGCGGATCGGGCTCGACCTGCTGCGGGGCCTGCTGCCGCTGCGGCGGACGGCCCGGCTGATCGGCATCGCGCTCTCCGGCTTCGCGGCGGACGAGGCCGGGGAGCCGGCCCAGCTCGGGCTCGGGTTGTAGGTGCGGGGGAGGCCCGCCTCCCCCGACCCGGCTCCTACTTGTTCTTGCGAGGCCGGTGGTTCGGATCGACGCCGCCCTCCGGCGTGGTCTCGTTCTCGACATCGCCCTCGAAGGTGGAATCGGCCTCCAAGTCCTCCGGGTCCGCCCCGGCCATGCCCTTCGAGGTGCCGATTCCGGGATTGCCCTTGAGATCGGCGTCGGTCGGTGTCGTGGTCTTCGGGTGCTTGTCGGACATGTCGCCTCCTGTGAACCGGGGCAACGCCGGGGCATCGCGCCGGTCCCGGCCCTGCGGCGGTTGGCCTCTTAGGCGAGGTCGGCCGTCTTGAGCCGCCCGATCCCGGCAGCCTCCATTCGCGCCCAGGCCGCCGCCACGGAGCCGCCGGCCGACGAGGGGATGTCGATGCCCGCCACCGCATCCTCCACCACGAGCACCTCGAACCCGGCCTCCCGGGCATCGAGGGCGCTCCAGAGGACGCAGAAATCCGTCGCGAGGCCGCAGAGGACGACCCGGCGAATGCCGCGCTCCCGCAACGCCCCGGCCAAGCCGGTGCGGGTCGTCCGGTCGCCTTCGAGGAAGGCGGAGTAGCTGTCGATGCCAGGTTGCAGGCCCTTGCGGATGACGAGGGCCGCGCGATGGGTCTCCAACGCCGGGGCGAAGGCCGCCCCCGGAGTGCCCTGCACACAATGGTCCGGCCAGAGGGCCTGATCACCGTGGGCGAGCCTCGCCGTTTCGAAGGGCGCTCGGCCGGGATGGCTCGTGGCGAAGGAGACGTGCCCCGGCGGGTGCCAGTCCTGGGTCAGCGCGACGTGGCGGAACCGGCCTTGAAGTCCGTTGATCGGCCGGACGACGGCATCGCCGTCCGGCACGGGCAGGGCTCCGCCGGGGAGGAAATCGACCTGCACGTCGACGACGAGGAGCAGGTCGGTGGGCCCCGGCGTCACCGGATCGGCCTTACGGCACCATCACCGTGGAGCCGGTGGTCTCGCGGCCGGCGAGGTCGCGGTGGACCTCCACGGCCTCGGAGAGCGGGCGCACGGCATTGACCGCGATCTTCACCGCGCCGGAGCGCACGGCGTTGAACAGGCTCGCGGCGGCCTCCTCCAGCACCGGGCGCTGGCTCGAGAAGGTCATCAGCGTCGGCCGGGTGACGAACAGCGAGCCCTTGGCCGCGAGCAGGCCGAGGTCGAGCCCGGAGATCGGTCCCGAGGCCGAGCCGAAGCTCGCGAGCAGGCCCGTGGGGGCGAGGCTGTCCAGCGAGCCCATCAGGGTCGCCTGTCCGACGCCGTCATAGACCACCGGCACGCCCTTGCCGTTCGTCAGCTCGCGGACGCGCTTGGCGACGTCCTCGGTGCGGTAGAGGATGACGTGGTCGCAGCCGTTCTGCCGCGCCAGCTCCGCCTTCTCCTCGCTGCCCGCGGTGCCGATCACCGTGGCGCCGAGATGCTTCGCCCACTGGCAGGCGATGAGGCCGACGCCGCCGGCCGCCGCGTGCCACAGGATCGTGTCGCCGGGCTTCACCTTGTAGGTGCGGTGCAGGAGGTACTCGGCGGTGAGGCCCTTGAGCATCATCGCGGCGGCGGTCTGCGCGTCGATGCCCTCGGGCATCGGGACGGCGGCGGAGGCGGCGATCACCGGCTCCTCGGCGTAGCAGCCGTCGGCCACGGAGCCGTAGGCCACCCGGTCGCCGACCTTGAACTGCGCCACGCCCTCGCCGACGGCGGTCACGGTGCCCGCGCCCTCCTTGCCGGGGGTGAAGGGCATGTGCGGCGACTTGTAGGCGCCGGAGCGGAAGTAGATGTCGATGAAGTTGACGCCGATCGCCTCCTGGCGAACCCGGATCTGGCCCGCGCCCGGCTCGGCCAGGGCGACGTCCTCCAGCTTCATCACCTCGGGGCCGCCGTACTCGTAGACCCGGATCGCCTTCGGCATCGTTCTCTCCCGTGATGTCCCGCCCCGCTCCGCAGCGAGATAGACCGGGCCGGGCGGGATGCAATCGGAAAATCAAGGATCCCAAAGGACGAGTCCTTCGGTGGGGGCCAGGGGCCAAGCCCCTGGATGACGCAGGGCTCCGCCCTGCACCCGCCAAAAGGATCCGGTCCTTTGGAAACCCCCTACAACCCCAGCATCAGCGATAGGTTCTGCACCGCCGCGCCGGAGGCGCCCTTGCCGAGGTTGTCGAGGCGGGCGACCAGCACCGCCTGCCCGTGCTCGGCCGAGCCGAAGACCCGCAGTTCCAGCCGGTCGGTGTCGTTGAGCGCCTCGGGCTCGATCTTCTCCTGGTGGGCGCCGGTGCCCGCGCCCTCCACCACCTGCACCAGGGGCTGGCCCCGGTACCAGTCCACCAGGGCGGCCTCCAGATCGGTCGCTCTGGGGCGGCCCGGCAGGTCCGCGAGGTGGAGCGGGATGCTCACCAGCATCCCCTGCCGGAAATTGCCGACGGAGGGCACGAAGATCGGGCGGCGGGCAAGGCCGCTGTAGCTCTGCAATTCGGGCAGGTGCTTGTGGCCGAAGCCGAGGCCGTACAGCAGGAAGGGCGCGGCGCGGCCCGCCTCGTAATCCTCGATCATCGCCTTGCCGCCGCCGCTGAAGCCGCTGACCGCGTTGACGCTGATCGCGTGGTCGGCCGGAACCAGCCCGCCCTCCACGAGGGGGCGCAGCAGCGCGATCCCGCCGGTGGGGTAGCAGCCGGGGTTGGCGACGCGCCGCGCCTGCGCCACCGCCTCGGCCTGGCCGGGCGCCATCTCCGGGAAGCCGTAGGTCCAGCCGGGCGCGATCCGGTGGGCAGTGCTGGCGTCGAGGATCTTGGGGCCGCCGCCGGTCAGGCCGTCGGCGAGTGCCACGGTCTCCTTGGCGGCCGCGTCCGGCAGGCACAGGACCACGAGGTCCACCTGCGCCAGGAGATCGCGCTTGGCGGCGGGGTCCTTGCGGTGCTCGGGGGCGATGCTCACGAGGCGCACGCGGCCCTCGCGCTCCAGGCGCTCGCGGATGCCGAGGCCGGTGGTGCCCGCCTCGCCGTCGATGAACACGCTCGGCCGTGCCGTGTCGTCTGCGCTCGCCATGGTCGCTCCGCATGCCGGATCGAGGGTCCGGCCTGTCGCCGGGCAGGTGGGGGAAGGGCGCGGCTCCTGTCAACGCCCCACGCGGCGTCCCTCGCGTGCCCCAGCCATCCACAGGCGGCCGATCGGTCGCGGGAACACGCGCGGGAGCCCTGCTTTGACGGCCTAATCGCACTGACACATGAAGGAGTTGAGACGATGGCCGGGACCGCGAAGAAGACCGATCCGAAGCTCTGGGAGAAGGTGAAGGAGAAGGTCACCAAGTCCGATAAGGGCGGCAAGCCCGGTCAGTGGTCGGCCCGTAAGGCCCAGATGGCCAGCACCGAGTACAAGAAGGAAGGTGGCGGCTACGAGGGCAAGAAGTCCAAGGACAACCACCTGAAGCAGTGGACCGACGAGGAGTGGGGCACCAAGTCGGGCAAGGAGAGCGGCAAGACCGGCGAGCGCTACCTGCCGAAGAAGGCCCGCGAAAAGCTCACGGACAAGGAATACGCCGAGTCGACCGCCAAGAAGCGCGCCGACACCAAGAAGGGCAAGCAGTTCTCGAAGCAGCCGAAGGCGGCGGCCGAGAAGTCGGCCAAGGCGCGCAAGGAGAGCAAGACGTCGGACAAGAAGGCGCCGACCAAGGCCGAGCTGATGAAGAAGGCCAAGGCGCAGGACATCTCGGGCCGGTCGAAGATGTCGAAGGCCGAGTTGGCCAAGGCCGTGCACGCCTAAAGGGAGCGTAGCGGCAACGCCTCTCCTTCATCATTGCCAGTGTCGGCAAAGCAATCCAGGGATCCGCTCCATTCGGGAAACGTCCCGCTGCCCTGGATTGCTTCGCCCCGCTCGCAACGCCGGCGAGAGCCTGAGCCATTCGTAGACGGGGACGGCGCACCGACGGCGCTCGTCATGACGGCCACGATGCTCTACCGAGCGGAGAGAGTGCCGACGCCCCGATGATCCTCGAAGACCGCCTCGCCCATCTGCCCCATCGCAAGCGCCGCGACCTCGCGCGGGCCGTACAAATTCTGTTCGACGAGTTCGAAGCCTTCCAGACGGGCAAGATTTCCGACAAGAAGAAGCGTGGCCGTATCGTCCGAGTCGTGCTCTACGGCTCGCACGCCCGCGGCAGTTGGGTCGAGGACCGGGACTCGGGTTACTTCTCCGATTACGACCTGCTGGTCGTCGTGAACCACGACGATCTGGTCGATGAGCTCGACCTATGGGAGCCGGTGCGGGACCGTTTCATCCAGATCGCGCTGCTCAAGTCGTTCTACACGGCGTCGGTGAGTCTCATCGTCCACAGCCATCAGGACGTGAACGACCAGATGGCCCGGGGGCGGCCGTTCTTCGTAGATATTTTTCGCGACGGCATCACGCTCTACGAGGCGACGGGCTTTCCCCTGGCCGCGCCGGGGGCCTTGACGCCGGAGATGCGCCACAAAGAGGCATGGCTCCACTTCGAGACGTGGTTTTCGGGAGCGGACCGTTTCTTCATCACGGGCCAGGAACAGATTCCGAAGGGCCGTCAGGACCTCGGCTGGCGGAAGAGTGCGGCCTTTTCGCTGCATCAGGCCGTCGAAGGCTATTATCACTGCACGCTGCTCGTGCTGACGCTCTACAGCCCCCAACTCCACGCCCTGCGCGAATTGCGCCGGATGGCCGAGGGGGCCGACCGGCGGCTGGTGGAGGCATGGCCGCGCAATACTCGCCGGTTGCGCAAGCCGTTCAACCTCTTGCACGACGCCTACGTGAAGGCCCGCTACTCACGGCACTACACGATCACCGCCGAGGAGCTTGACTGGCTCGCCGAGCGCATCGGCGCGCTCCAGCGGATCGTGCGGAAGGTGTGCCTGGAGCACCTCGGCCCCCGGCCCGCAGGCGCGTCCCCTCTCCCCGTCTTGCGGGGAGAGGGCTGAGCCCCCCTCGCAGGGGGGCGAAGCGAGGCGGCAGCCGACGGTGAGGGGGCTCGCAGAACGAGTCTCATCCGGCCTGCCCCCTCACCCCCGGCTGCCGCCTCGCCGCGCCGACGACGGTCGTCGCGGCTCTCTCCCAGAAGGCGGGAAGAGGGGGAAGCGAACACGAAAAAGGGCGGCGCCTGCCGGCACCGCCCTCTCTCTCCGAGCATGAAGCCCGAACTTAGCGCTTCGAGAACTGGAAGCTGCGGCGGGCCTTGGCGCGGCCGTACTTCTTGCGCTCGACGACGCGGGCGTCGCGGGTGAGGAAGCCTTCGCGCTTCAGCGGGCCGCGCAGCTCCGGCTCGTAGTAGGTCAGGGCCTTGGACAGGCCGTGGCGCACGGCGCCCGCCTGGCCGGAGAGCCCGCCGCCGGCCACCGTGACGGTGATGTCGTACTGGTCGACGCGGCCGGCGATCTCCAGCGGCTGGCGCAGGATCATGCGCAGCACCGGACGGGCGAAGTAGGTCTCGACCGGGCGCTTGTTGATGACGACCTTGCCGGAGCCCGGCTTGATCCAGACGCGGGCGACCGCGTCCTTGCGCTTGCCGGTGGCGTAGGCGCGGCCCTGAGCGTCCAGCTTCTGGACGTGGACGGGCGCCTCGTCGGCGGAGTCGAACGAGCCGGTGTTGGCCCGGTTCAGGTCGGCGAGGGACTGAAGGGTCGCCATGATCACGCGCTCACGTTCTTGCGGTTGAGGGCGCCGACGTCGAACGTCTGCGGCTGCTGGGCCTCATGCGGATGCTCGGCGCCCTTGTAGACGCGCAGGTTGCCGAGGATCTGGCGGAAGAGCGGACCACGGGGGAGCATCCGCTCCACGGCCTTCTCCACGACGCGCTCCGGGAAGCGCCCCTCGAGGATGAACTTGGCCGTGCGCTCCTTGATGCCGCCCGGATAGCCGGTGTGGTAGAAGTAGCTCTTCTGATTGTACTTGCGGCCGGTGAACTTCACCTTCTCCGCGTTGATGACGATCACGTTGTCGCCGCAGTCGACGTGGGGCGTGTAGGCGGCCTTGTGCTTGCCGCGCAGGCGCATCGCCACGATCGAGGCGAGGCGGCCGACCACGAGGCCTTCCGCGTCGATCACGATCCACTTCTTGTCGACCTCGGCGGGCTTCAGCGAGGTGGTCTTCATAGCCTAATCCCGTCAGGTGCCGGAAAAGCAAGCCGCCGCGTGCGGACACGCGGCGGCGATGGCGGCTCAATAGCCGCGCCGCACCGCCGGGTCAACCACAAAAGACGATCCGCAGCGCCGAAAAGGCGTGTCCTGAGAGAGGGTTCGGCAATACGGTATCTCAATACCGCATGAGCGCCCGCGATGCGTCGGGGCGCGGCGACGGTGCCGGTCAGGACCGCGGCCCGCGCCGGTCGGCGATGGTGAGCTTCTGCACGCCGCCCTTGGCCAGCACGGGCTTGCGGGCGCTGAGGATGCGGGAGTTGACGCCCGTCCAGCCGATCTCGCCGGAGAGGCGGCCGTACTCGATCTTCGGGCAGCGGTTCATCACCACCGTCACGCCCCTGGCCTCGGCGCGGGCCGCCGCCGCGTCGTCGCGCACGCCGAGCTGCATCCAGATCGTGGCGGGCAGGGGATCCAGCGCCAGCGCCTCGTCCACCAGGGGACCGGCGGCGGCGGAGTTGCGGAAGATCTCCACCATGTCGAGCCCTTCGCTGCCCCCTCGGTCGCCCCCTTCGCTGCTCCCTTGGCCTTTCCGCGCGGCCTGGGCCTCGGCCAGCGTCGCGACCACCCGCTGCCCGAGGAGGTCCTGCCCGGCGAGACCCGGATTGACCGGGGTGACGGCGTAGCCCCGGGCGAGGAGGTACTTCAGCACGATCCAGCTCGGCCGGGCCGGGTTGGCGGAGGCGCCGACCAGGGCGATGTGCCGGGTGCGGTCGAGGATCGCGCGGATCGCGGCATCGGGGTAGCGCGCGTGCCGGGCAGCGAGGTCGTCCGGAATCTCGGTCATGGTCGGGGCATCCGCGGAAGCAGGCGGGCCGGGGCTACGCCCCACCCGCACCCCCGTCAACGCGCGCGCCCGGTCCCGGGGATCCCCTTACCCCTCGCGCACGCCGGGCTTCACGCCGGGCTCGAAGGTGAAGATCACGCCGACCTGTTCCAGGGCCCGGCGGACGGCCATCACCGTGTCGTGCCGGGGGCGGACGACGGACTGCGCGTCCTCCAGCCTGACGACGGTGGAGATCGAGACGCCCGCGAGCTTGGCGAGTTCCTCCTTGGACAGGCCGGTCATGCCCCGGGCGGCGCGCACCTGCGCGGCGGTGAGGGCGCGGTCCGCCGTGTCGGTGGCGGCCGGATCGTCGAGGGCCACCAAGCCCTGCCCGCCGTACCGGCTCTGGCCGGGGATGTTGAGGCAGATGCCGACCCATTCCCGCACCGAGCCGTCCTTGTTGAGGACCGGCGCCGCCCGCGAGTTGAACCAGCGGTAGATCCCGTCCGCGCAGTGGATCCGGTACTCGGTGTTGTAGGCCGAGGCGTGCTGCACGGCGGTCATCCAGGCGGCCTGGGTGCGGGCCTTGTCCTCCCGGTGCACGGCATCGAGCCAGCCGAGGCCCCGGGTCTGGTCGAAGGTCTGGCCGGTCAGGGCCATCCACTGGGAGCACTCGCTCAACTCGCCGAGGGCGGTCGTCGTCCAGAAGGCGGCGGCGGTGACGGTCACGAGGGCGTTGAGGCGGTCATGGCGCTGCAGGACGGACTGCATCGCCTCGTGGCGGCTGGTCGCGTCGAACACCACCCCCATCCCGTGGCTCGCCCTACCGTCCGGCCCGAGGGCCACCTCGCCCCGGTGCTGGATCCAGCGCTGGGTCCGGTCCGGACGGATGATGCGGAACTCGCGGTGGATCGGCTGACCGCCGGAGAGCACCGCGAACTGGTCGCCGTGCACCGCCCGGTCCTCCGGGTGGATCATGTCGAGCAACAGGGCCGCCGGAAGCTCGCTCGCCGGCTCCAGGCCGAGGATCCGGTAGAGGCCGGGCGTCGCGTCGAGATGGCCGGAGCGCAGGTCGGCGGACCAGAAGCCCACCTCCCCCGTATCCTCGATGATCTTGAGGAAGTTGCGGGAGGAGAAGAACCGCGAGGCCGTGCCCTTGCCGGAGGACGGATCCGCCTGGAGGCGCATGAGCGTGCGGGTGGGCATGGGCGGAGTCCGGGTTCCGGCGTTCTGTAACCGTTCGTCAGGGCGACACGCGAGGCGAGCCGCCGAAAATGACCGGTCCTGACGCATCTCACGCGTCTTATCGCGGCCGATCCATCCGTTCTTGTCAACCGCACGTTGGATAAGCCGACTTATGAAGTGAATCGTTTGAAATCGGCGCTACCGGCAACCTTTCTCGCCCGCGACATCGAGTCGCGCGGAGGGCTCCGGCGAATCCGGGTGGGACGGGCGTGGTCGCGTCGGGGAGCGGGAATCGCCCTACCGGTGAACGGGCGGACGACGATGCGCGGGCCGCTGGTGGCGCCACCGGAGATAGGCATAGCGAACGCGGCCGATGTAGGTCGTCAGCCGTGAGCGATGGGCCCGCCGGTAGGCGAGCCGCGCGCGCAGGCCCTGGTTCGGCCGGGCCGACCGTCGCCGGACGATCCTCGGCGCGGCCGCGACCGTGGACCGGATGCCCGGCTGGCCGGTGGGCTGGGTGGAGGCCACCACGGTGATGGGTCCCTCCCCGACAGGCCGTGCCCTGACGGGCCGCGATGCGAGGAGGCCCGTATCCGACGGCCTCTCCACGACGGGTCTCTGGGCCACGACCCGTGCCGCCCCGGCGCTCGCCACGGCGGCGCCTGCCGCCACGGATCCTGCCGCCACGGACCCTGCCGCGACGCCACCGGCCGTCGCCGGACCCGTCGCCGCCGTGGCGGTGCCCGGCGCCGCGCGCGGAATGCGGACGCTCGCGGTGGCGGTCCTGTCGATGGGGGCGACCGCCGCCTGACGGATGGGAGCGAAGCGGGCCGTGGCCGGCTTCGCGTTCAGGACGGCGATGGGATCGACGGTGGCGACCCGGCCTCGGCTCCGGGTCTCGCCGCCGCAGCCGACGCACATGGTGCCGGACAGGCGGCCCCAGGCCTTCTGCTCCTGCGCGAGGGTGCGCCGGTCCCGCTCGTCGGAGAGTTCGATCGACTGGCCGAGGAGGTTCCCGCGATCCGCCTTGTCGGGGCGCCGGACCCGGTTCACGGGATCCGGGACCTCGATGCGCGGCAGCCGGACCTCCCGGGGCGGATCGACCTTGAACGCGTCGGTGCCGTAGACGCCGGGGCTCGGCGCCGCCGAGGTCGGCGCCTCGGAAGGAGCCGCCTCGCCCGTCTGCGCCCGCCCGGCCGATGGCCAGACCGCGCCGGCCATCGCGACGACCACGAGGGCTGGCCTCACTGAAGAACGCGACATCGTCGTCTCCCGGTTTCGTCGAGGGGGCTCGACCCCACGGGACCCTGCGTCTCTCTTGCGAGTGATGCGGCCGGATCGGAGGTGGCGCAACCCGAGCACCGGACTCGCGCGCCGTTGAAAAGTACTCAAGTGGGACGGGGCGGTCGAGACTCTTTCGAGAGTCCGGCGGAATAATTGGAAATCGCCCTTAAGATCAGTCCGGCCAGGCTTCCGAGCCGGATTTCCGGTCCGCGGCGGCCCGGGTCGAGCGGTGTTCCACATGCCGCGCCGGTGCCTGCTCTCGGCGAATTCGGTCCGCGCGGGACCGGGCCTCCCGATGGCCGGGTTCCTGCAACCTGTGCGAGATATTCGTGGGAAAACTCCCGCGTTAATTGACTGCCCGGTCCTGCGCCGCAACTCTCGGCTGAATGCAGCCGGGGCGCGACAGATGGGCCGGAGGCAAGTCGCCGGACGAGCGCGGCCGGGTCCATCGGGCGGGGCGAGGGCCCGCCGGAGCAGGGGGCGCGGCGCGCTCCTCCCGTTCGGACTCCTGGCCGTCCCGGTTCTGATCCTCGCGCTCCTGTCCGGCGGGAAGGACCCGTCGGTCCCGCCCGCTCCGGCATCCCGCGACGCGGTCCCGACCGCGCAACCTGTCGCACTGCGATCCGCGTCCCCGGACCCCGCGCCCGCTCCGCTCGTTCCGGCGGCCTTCGCCGCGCCCGCGCCCGTCGTCCCGGTCCGCATGGGAAGTCCGGCGCCCATCGCGCGGGCAGCCGGCGAAGTCCGGTATATCGCGGGACGCGGGGTCCCGCTCCGGGCCGAGCCGCAGGACGGGGGCGCGATCCTCGACCGGTACGGGCCCGGTCAATCCGTCGAGGTGCTGGGCCGGAGCGGCCCCTGGACCCATGTGCGGCACACGCTCACGCGGCGGGAGGGATGGGTCCAGGCCAGGCGCCTGCGCGACGCGCCGCCCGAGCCGGAGGCCGGTAGCGGGGCCGCGCCGGAGACGCGGGCGGCGAAGGCCGCTCCGGCCGCGGATGCCGCCGCCATCGCCAAGCTGCTGATCGCGCGATCCATCGCCGCCTATCCCGGCCCCTGCGCCTGTCCGTATCAGAGCGCCCGCAACGGCTCGTCCTGCGGCAAGCGCGCGGCCTATCTCCGGCCCGGCGGCTATGCGCCGCTCTGCTATGCGAAAGATATCACGCCCGGGATGATCGCGGCCTACCGGGCGGAGCGTTGAGGGCGATCGGCGGGAGGGCGTACCATCCGCGTGGCGGATGGGCAGTTCGGGACGGGCCCGTTGGAGATGGTGGAGACGACAGGGATCGAACCTGTGACCTTTCCCATGTCAAGGGAATGCACTACCGCTGTGCTACGTCTCCGTTCCGACCGTCGCCTGCGGCGACGCGACCGGGCCGGCCGCCGTTCGGTGCCGGTGGGCGGGGGCTATAGCCGGTGATGCCGGGGGGCGCAAGCGGGAACCTGCGAACCGGATCGGGCCGGCGGGATGCGGGCCGGTCGTATTGTGGAGGCCCGCCCGCTCCTATAAGTCCGCGCCTCGGCGCCGCCGCCCGGGCGAGGGCGCCTTCCGCCCTGCGCCAAAGCCCCGCCGAAGGCCGGCCGTCGATGGCCGATCCCCGCTCCGGCGCGGCGCGGACGAGGTGAAGATCGGAGCATGCGGTTTCACATCGATCACGACGACGGCCAGTCCATCCGCTGCTGGATCGTGCCCGACAACCCCCTCGCCATCAGCCGCATGGTCGTGGTCGGCGAAGGGCGGCGCATCGCCGAGATTCCCGCCTCCTTGGTCGATGAAGCCTTCCGGCAGAGCGGCTGGCACTCGACCGGCCAATGCACCTTCCAACTCACCGAGGCGGAGGTGCCCGGCCTCTCGACCCTGCGCGACCTCGAACTCTACGACGCCGACACCAACGTGCGGATCTACCGGCGCTCGCCGCAGACGGAGTGCGTGGAGCAGCGGGTTCTGCTCATCAACACCGGCATCGAGCCGGAATCGACGCTCCAGGCCGTCCTCTTCCCCCATTTCCGGCACAGCTATTTCGGCCTGCACCGCCTCTCCGACGAGATCGCCACCAGCATCCTCGCCACGCGGATGATGCCCTCGTGCTTCATGTCCGGCGCCGTCACCGTGCCGCGCTACGAGGGCTTCATGACCCCGGACCAGATGCTCACGGGCATCCTGCTCCACGAGCCGATCGTGGAGATGGCGAGCCGGATGCTCTGGCTGAAGGCCCGGGCGGAGGAGGCCGCGGATCCGGACCGTGCGTGGCGCCTCGGGGGCCTCACCGAGGCGGTGCGCTTCACCGCCGCCTGCGACCTCACGGACCCGCGCAGCCTGAAGCACTACTTCCGCATGTTGCCGGAGCCGGCCTACCGCCTGCTGTACAACCCCCTCACCCGCCAGCTCGGCACCCGGATGCCGGAGGACCCGCTCTTCCCCGGCCACTCGATCGCCGCCATCGAGGTGCTCGCGCGGATCGGCATCGTCGGGCACCACGGGCGCTTCGAGGCCTTCGCCTCGGCCCTGATGGACCGCCTCGGCCTCAGCGGGCCGACGCCGCCCGCGCCGCTCGCCTCCCCCGAGACCCTGGCGCTCGCCGACCGGCTCCGCGGCGTCAAGGCGGTGCAGGAGATGCTGGTCTTCGACGTGGCGCTCTCCGATGCGGTGAAGGACACGATCGACAAGAGCTGGAAGGCCTGAGCGATGGCGCTCCGGGTCCTGCCCGACCGGTCCCTCCGGCAGGAGGCGGACGGCCTCCACCTCGACCTGTCGGGCCTCGGGGGACGCTGGATCGACCTGATCCTCTCGACCGATCCCGCCCTCGCCGTGCCGGGCTTCGCCCTCAGCTTCCTCGACGCGGAGGGGCGACCGGGGGCCCTCCTCGCGGAAGAAGCGCGGCGGGGCGGCGTCTTCGCCTGGACCGGCCGGGTGCCGCCCGAGGCGGCGGCCCTGCGCATCGCCACCCGCCTCGGGCGGGGTCCCCTCCCCCTGGAGGCCGTCCGGCTCCGGCGCCTCGGCCGCCTCGCGCTCCTCGGACGCGCCGCCCGGCGGGATCCGGGGCTCGCTCTGTCCGCCCTGTCCTGGCGGGTCCAGGGTAAGAAGGTCCGCGCCCGGGGGTTCGTGGAACGGGCCCTGCACCGCCGCCGGGATGGCGGCTACCCAGCCTGGGCCCGCGCCCACCGGCGGGATGCCGCGGAGCGGGCGGCGATCCAGGCCCTCGTCGCGTCCTGGCCGGATCCAGCGGTCGTCTCCGTCCTGATGCCGGTCCACAACCCGGCGCCGAAGGTCCTGCGGGCCGCCATCGCCTCCCTGCGCGCCCAGCTCTATCCCCATTGGGAGTTGTGCGCCGTCGACGACGCCTCGACCGATCCGGCCGTGACCGCCCTCCTCGCCCGCGAGGCGGCGGCGGATCCGCGGATCCGGGTCGTCCGCCGGCCGGAGAACGGTCACATCGCCCGGGCCACCAACGATGCCCTGGCGCAGGCGAAGGGCCCCTGGTGCGTCTTCCTCGACCACGACGACGTCCTCGCCGAGGATGCCCTGTTCGAGGTCGCCCGCGCGGCGCGGGAGGATCCCGGCCTCGTCCTCATCTACAGCGACGAGGACAAGATCGACGGGCGCGGCCGCCGGTTCGAGCCGCATTTCAAGGCGGATTTCGACCGGGAGCTGCTGTACGCCCAGAACTACATCAACCACCTCACGGCCGTGCGCACGGACGCCCTCCGGCACCTCGGCGGCCTGCGGCCGGGCTTCGAGGGCAGCCAGGACCACGATCTGCTCCTGCGGCTGACCGCCGGGCTCGATCCGGCCAGGATCCGCCATATCCCGCGGATCCTCTACCACTGGCGGGCCGCCGGGGGGTCCGGCACCTTCTCCGACCGGGCCCTCGCCCAGGCGGAGGCGGCGCGGCTGCGCGCCCTCGCCGAGGTCGTCGCCGGCTCGGGGGCCCGCGCCGAGCGCGGACCGGAGGGCTTCAACCGCCTCGTCCACCCCCTGCCCGCGCCCCCGCCCCCGGTCTCGGTGATCATCCCCACCCGCGACCGGGCCGACCTCCTGGCCGTGACCCTCGACGGGCTCCTCGCCCGGACCGACTATCCGGCGATCGAGGTGGTCGTCGTCGACAACGACAGCCGCGAGCCGGCCACGGCGGCCCTCTTCGCCTCCCTCGCCGGGGACGGCAGGGTGCGGGTCCTCCCCGTCCCCGGCCCCTTCAACTTCTCCGACCTGTCGAACCGCGGCGCGGCGGCGGCGACCGGCCCGGTTCTCCTGTTCCTGAACAACGACATCGAGGTCATCGGGCCGGACTGGCTCACCGAGCTGGTGCGGCAGGCGGTGAGGCCGGAGATCGGCGCGGTGGGCGCGAAGCTCCTCTACCCGGATCGGACGATCCAGCATGGCGGGATCGTCCTCGGCATCGACGGCGTCGCCGGGCACAGCCATCTCGGCGTGCCGGATTCGGAGCCCGGCTACTTCGCCCGCATGAGGATCGCCCACGAGGTCTCGGCGGTGACCGGCGCCTGCCTCGCCATGCGGGCCGAGGTGTTCGCGCAGGTCGGCGGGTTCGACGCGCAGGCGCTGAAGGTGGCCTTCAACGACGTCGATCTCTGCCTGAAGGTCCGCGCGGCCGGCTACCGGATCGTCTGGACGCCCTTCGCCAGCCTCATCCACCACGAATCGAAGAGCCGCGGCCCGGAGGACACGCCCGAGAAGAAGGCCCGGTTCGAGGGCGAGACGCGCGTGATGCTTGGCCGCTGGGGAGGGGAATTGCGGGCCGATCCCTACTACAACCCGAACCTGTCGCGGCTCTCGGCCCATTACCGCGTGTGACGCGGAGACGGTTCGCCGCGGTGCATTCACCTCCGCCCGAGCTTGTGTGGGCGGCGCGGTTGGCGAACAATCGTTCATCCCGCGGGTTGGACGGCTGAACAGTCGAACGGGCGGCTTCGCCCGAACTCGCGAACACATTGTCGCGTATGCCGCGGTGCGCACAGCGAATGCGGGTCCGCCATGCTTGCAGCAGCGGTTGCGGCCGGGCACGAGTTGCATCAAGAGGCATCCGGTCGGAATCGCGACGGGCGACGAGGGCAGCAGCCGGCGAATGAGCGCGAATTCTTCCCTTTCCTCGAGCACGGGCCTCGAGCGTGACGCACAACGCGCGATGGCCGACCACCGGGTCGCGCCGAGCGAGATCGCCATCGGCGTCGTGATCGGCCGCACGTCCGAGTATTTCGACTTCTTCGTCTTCGGCATCGCCTGCGTGCTGGTGTTCCCGAAGGTGTTCTTCCCCTTCGTCGATGCGCAGACCGGCACGCTCTACGCCTTCGGCATCTTCGCCCTCGCCTTCGCGGCCCGGCCCTTCGGCACGGCGCTGTTCATGGCGATCGACCGGCGCCACGGGCGCGGGGTGAAGCTCACCACCGCCCTGTTCCTGCTCGGCGGCTCCACCGCCGCGATCAGCTTCCTGCCCCGCTACGATTCGATCGGCATCTCGGCGGTCTACCTGCTGGCGGGCCTGCGCATCCTGCAGGGCCTGGCGCTGGGCGGCGCCTGGGACGGGCTCGCCTCGCTGCTCGCCCTCAACGCGCCGAAGGACCGGCGCGGCTGGTACGCGAGCCTGCCGCAGCTCGGCGCGCCGATCGGCTTCATGGTCGCGAGCGCCCTGTTCTCCTTCTTCATCGTCAACCTCGCGCCCGACGACTTCATCGACTGGGGCTGGCGCTTCCCCTTCTACTGCGCCTTCACCATCAACGTGGTGGCCCTCTTCGCCCGCCTGCGCCTCGTGGCGACGGACGAGTTCGTGCGGATGATGGATGCCGACAGGCTCCGCCCGGTGCCGGTGCTGGATCTGTTCCGCAGCCACCTCAAGGAGGTGCTGCTCGGCGCCTTCGTGCCGCTCTCGGCCTTCGCCCTGTTCCACCTCGTGACGATCTTCCCGATCGCGTGGCTGACCCTCAACACCGACCGGTCGCCGGGCGAGTTCCTGATGGTGCAGTTCTCGGGGGCGATCATCTGCGCGGGCGCCGTCGCCGCCTCCGGCCTCATCGCCGACCAGATCGGCCGCCGCGCCTGCCTGATGATGAGCGCGGGCCTGATCGGCCTCTTCGCCCTGGGCTCGATCGGGGCGCCGCTGCTCTTCGGCGAGAGCGCCATCGGCCAGACCATCTACGTGACCACGGGCTTCATGCTGCTGGGCCTCGCCTACGGCCAATCCTCGGGCGCCGTCACCGCCCGCCTCGGCAAGCAGTACCGCTACACCGGCGCGGCGCTGACCTCGGACTTCGCGTGGCTGTTCGGCGCGGGTTTCGCGCCCCTCGTGGCCCTCTACCTCTCGGAGAAGTTCGGCCTCGCCGTGGTAGGGGTCTACCTCCTCTCCGGCGCGGTCTGCTCGTTGGCGGCCCTGTTCATCGACCGGTCGGAGCTGCGGCAGGTGTGACGGAGCGGACGTCGCGTGGGGGAGCCGGCGGCGCGGTCGCGCCGCGGATGTCGCGGGGCCGGATCTCCCGGCCGCCAAGGCCGCAGCCGCGGCATGGGATGATGAGACGAGAGCAGTGAGTGTGTCGACCCTTCCACCGGACCGGAATGAGGCCGCTGCCGGTGCGGCCGTGCTTCGGGGTGCCGTGCCCCGGCCGGAGGCCCCGCGCGGCCTCGGGCGCCGCCTGAGGCCGCTCCTCGCCCTGCCGGCGCTGGCGCTGCTCGGCGGCTGCAACATGGTGGTGATGCAGCCGGGCGGCTTCGTGGCGGAGCAGCAGCGCAACCTCGTCCTGGCCTCGACGGGGCTGATGCTCCTGATCATCGTGCCGGTGATCGCCGTGACGCTGTTCTTCGCGTGGCACTACCGGGCCACCAACGAGAAGGCGATCTACGATCCGGACTGGCACCACTCGACCCAGCTCGAGGTGCTGATCTGGACCGCGCCGCTGCTCATCATCATCGCGCTGGGCGCCCTCACCTGGATCGGCACCCACACCCTCGACCCGTTCCGGCCGCTGACCCGCATCGACGCCAAGCGCGAGATCCCGGCGGGAGTCGAGCCGCTTCAGGTCGAAGTGGTGGCGATGGATTGGAAGTGGCTGTTCATCTACCCGCAATACGGGATCGCCACGGTCAACGACCTCGCCCTGCCGGTGGACCGGCCGGTCGCCTTCAAGATCACCGCCACCGACGTGATGAACACGTTCTACGTGCCGACGCTCGCGGGCATGATCTACGCCATGCCCGGCATGGAGACGAGGCTCCACGCCGTCATCAACAAGGTCGGCGATTCCGAGGGGCGCTCGGCCCATTACAGCGGCGCCGGCTTCTCGAACATGTTCTTCAAGTTCCGCGGCCTCGCGGAGAAGGACTTCGACGGCTGGGTGGCTAAGGCGAAGGCTGACGGGTCCGACCTGAGTCAGGAGGCTTACCTGAAGCTCACCGAGCCGACGGAATCCGAGCCCGCCCGCTACTTCAAGTCCTATGCGGACGGCCTCTACGGCAAGATCCTCGGCCTGTGCCCCAAGCCCGGCCAGATGTGCGTCTCCGAGATGATGGCCATCGACGCCCGGGGCGGCCAGTCCGGCCCCGAGGCCGAGGAGGCCTACAAACGGCTGCGCTACGACAACCACTTCGCCCGGGAGGGTCACGAGGCCCCCGGCGCGACGGGGCCGGCCACCGACCGGGGCGCCCACGGGCAGACCCAGCCGGAGGGCATGAAACCCCGGCCCGACATGGGCAACCCCGACTCGCGCGGCCCCGAGCCCGGGAAAGCTCAACCGGACGCGGGCGGTGCGCCGTCCAAGGACGGGGCGAAGGACGGTGCGGTCGCGCCGAAGCAAATCGGTCAGTAGCGGCACTCAACCAGTGACGAAGTGAACCAGTGAGGCGGGCCGGCGCGAGGGATATCTATCATCCGACGCGACGGTCGCCTTCGAACCTTCTGAACGGTCGGATTCAATGTTCGATAACGTCAATCTCCAGCAGCTGATCTTCGGTCGGTTCACCCTCGACCAGATCCCGTATCACGAGCCGATCCTCATCGGCACCTTCGCCGCCGTGGCGGTGGTGGGTGTCGCCGTGCTCGCCACGATCACCTATTTCCGCTTCTGGGGCCCGCTGTGGCGGGACTGGGTCACGTCGATCGACCACAAGAAGATCGGCATCATGTACTGCATCTTCGCGATGATCATGCTGCTGCGCGGCTTCGCCGACGCGCTCATGATGCGCTCGCAGCAGGCCATCGCCTTCGGCGACCAGCAGGGCTACCTGCCGCCGCACCACTACGATCAGATCTTCACCGCCCACGGCATGATCATGATCTTCTTCGTGGCGATGCCCTTCGTCACGGGGTTGATGAACTTCGCCGTGCCGCTGCAGATCGGCGCCCGCGACGTGGCCTTCCCGTTCCTGAACAACTTCAGCTTCTGGATGACCGTCTCCGGCGGCCTGCTGGTGATGACCTCGCTCTTCGTGGGCGAGTTCTCCCGGGCGACCTGGCTCGCCTACCCGCCCCTGTCCGGGGCGGCGATGAGCCCCGGCGTCGGCGTCGACTACTACATCTGGGCCCTGCAGATCGCGGGCGTCGGGACGACGCTGTCCGGCATCAACCTGATCGCGACCATCGTGAAGATGCGCGCGCCGGGCATGACCATGATGAAGCTGCCGATCTTCGTCTGGTCCTCGCTGTGCACCAACATCCTGATCGTGGCCGCCTTCCCGATCCTCACCGCCGTCCTCGTGCTCCTGTCGCTCGACCGCTACCTCGGGCTGCACTTCTTCACGAACGACCTCGGCGGCAACACGATGTTGTACTTCAACCTCATCTGGATCTGGGGTCACCCTGAAGTCTACATCCTGATCCTGCCGGCCTTCGGCGTGTTCTCGGAGGTTACCTCGACCTTCTGCGGCAAGCGGCTGTTCGGCTATACCTCGATGGTCTACGCGCTGGTGGTCATCACCATCCTCGCCTACCTCGTGTGGCTGCACCACTTCTTCACCATGGGCTCGGGCGCCGACGTGAACTCGTTCTTCGGGATCACGACGATGATCATCTCGATCCCCACGGGGGCGAAGATCTTCAACTGGATGTTCACGATGTACCGGGGCCGCATCCGGTTCGACGTGCCGATGATGTGGGTGGTCGCGTTCATCGTCACCTTCGTCATCGGCGGTATGACCGGCGTGCTGCTGGCCGTGCCCCCGGCCGACTTCGTGCTCCACAACTCGCTGTTCCTGATCGCGCACTTCCACAACGTGATCATCGGCGGCGTGCTGTTCGGCATGTTCGCGGGCGTGACCTTCTGGTTCCCCAAGGCCTTCGGCTTCAAGCTCGACGAGTTCTGGGGGAAGATGGCCCTCTACCTCTGGGTGTCGGGCTTCTACGTCGCCTTCATGCCGCTCTACGTGCTCGGCCTGATGGGCGTGACCCGCCGGATGCAGCATTTCGACGATCCGTCGCTGCAGCCGTGGTTCATCGTCGCCGCCTTCGGCGCCCTGCTGATCGCCGCCGGCATCGCCTGCCAGGTCATCATGTTCGTCGTCTCGATCCGCCGTCGCGAGGAACTGCGCGACCACACGGGCGACCCGTGGGGCGGCCGGACGCTCGAATGGTCCACCTCCTCGCCGCCGCCGGACTACAACTTCGCCTTCACGCCGGTGGTGCACGATTCCGACGCGTGGTGGGACATGAAGGCCCGCGGCTTCAGCCGTCCGCTCACCGGCTACCAGCCGATCCACATGCCGAAGAACACGGCCTCGGGGGCGATCCTCGCCCTCCTGAGCTTCATCTGCGGCTTCGCGCTGGTCTGGTACGTCTGGTGGCTCGCCGCGCTGTCCTTCGTGGCCCTCGTCGCGACCGCCATCGTCCACACCTTCAACTACGACCGCGACTACTACATCCCCGCCGAGGCCGTCTCGCGGGAAGAGGCGAAGCGGACGCGCGAACTGGAGCTGGCGTGATCCGATGATGCACACCGACACCGCACCCCCCGGGACGGCTGCGCCGGTCTTCTTCGTCACCGACGAGGAGGGCCACCACAGCGAAGGCTCGACGATGCTCGGGTTCTGGCTGTACCTGATGAGCGACTGCCTGATCTTCGCGACGCTGTTCGCGACGTACGGCGTGCTCGGGCGCAACTACGCGGCGGGTCCGGCGCCCAAGGACCTGTTCGACCTGACCGGCATCGCGGTGAACACCGCGATGCTGCTGTTCTCCTCCATCACCTACGGCTTCGCCATGCTGGAGATGGACAAGGACAACCAGCGCAGGACCCAGATGTGGCTGGCCGTGACCGGCCTGTTCGGCGTCGCCTTCGTGGCGCTGGAGATCCGGGAGTTCGTCCACCTGTTCCACGAGGGTGCGCCGCCCTGGCGCAGCGCGTTCCTGTCCTCCTTCTACACCCTCGTCTCGACCCACGGGCTGCACGTCTCCTTCGGCATCCTCTGGCTCGTGACGCTGATGGTGCAGGTGCAGAAGTACGGGCTCGTCGCGGCCAACAAGCGCCGCCTGATGTGCCTGTCGATGTTCTGGCACTTCCTCGACCTGATCTGGATCGGGGTGTTCACCGTCGTCTACCTGATGGGAGTGCTCGAATGAGCGCCGAGACCGGCCACCTCGCCCCGGGCCACGCGGCCCACGGGCACGGATCGCACGACCACGGGCACGTCCACACCGAAGGGGGGCACGGCTCCGTCAAGTCCTACGTGACGGGCTTCGTCCTCTCGGTCATCCTGACCGTGATCCCCTTCTGGCTGGTGATGGGCAACGTGCTCGACAACAGCCTCGTCACCACGCTGGTCATCCTGGCGCTCGGCGGCGTGCAGATGGTGGTGCACGTCGTCTACTTCCTGCACATGAGCACGAAGTCGGAGGGCGGCTGGACCTTCATGGCGCTGATCTTCACGATCACGCTCGTGGTCATCATGCTCTCGGGCTCGGTGTGGGTGATGTACCACATGAACCGGAACATGATGCCGATGTCCGGCCACGAGATGATGAACAAGATGCGGTGACCGCCCCGGTCCCGCGCCCGGCGGAGGGGGATGCCCCCTCCCCGCTCCGACGGATCGTGTTCGGCCTCGGCGCCGCCCTCGTCTGCCTCGTCCTCGTCGGGCTGGGCACGTGGCAGGTCCAGCGCCGCGCCTGGAAGCTCGATCTCATCGCCACGACGGAGGCGCGCGTCCACGCGGCCCCCGTCCCGGCACCCTCCCCGCCCGTCTGGGCCGGGATCGGCCCCGGCGACGCCTACCGCCACGTGACGCTGTCGGGTCGGTTCCTCCACGACCGGGAGACGCTGGTTCAGGCGGTGACCGATTACGGCGCCGGCTTCTGGGTGATCACGCCGCTTCGCCGGGACGACGGCACCCTCGTCCTCGTGAACCGCGGCTTCGTGCCGGGGGACCGCAGGGAGCCGGCCGCCCGCGAGGCGGGGCAGGTCGAGGGCCCGGTGACGGTCACGGGGCTCCTGCGCCTCACCGAGCCCCATGGCGCCTTCCTCCGCTCCAACGCTCCCGCGCAGAACCGCTGGTACTCCCGGGACGTGACGGCCATCGCCGCCGCCCGGGGGCTCGCGGAGGTCGCCCCCTACTTCGTCGATGCGGATGCGGCGCCCAATCCCGGCGGCTGGCCGGTGGGCGGGCTGACGGTGGTGTCCTTCCCCAACAACCACCTCGTCTACGCCGTCACATGGTACGGTCTGGCGCTGATGCTGGCCGCCTTCGGCCTGTTCCGACTGGCCGGGCGCCCGGCCGGACCCTCGACGGGGGGGCCGACGAGAGGACAATCTTTGGGGGAGTAGCCCGCGCCCGAGGCGCGGCTATAATGGCATGACAAGAACCGACACGAGTCACGCCATGACCTCCCGCATCCCGGATTTCGCCGCTCTGCCGCTCTCGGGCGACCCGCTGGCGATCCCGACCCCCCCCGCGGTCGAGCCCTGGATGACGCCGGAGGGGATCCCGGTGAAGGGGCATTACGGCCCCGAGGACCGCGAGGGCATCGAGTTCCTCGACACGTGGCCCGGCCTGCCGCCCTTCCTGCGCGGCCCCTACCCGACGATGTACGTCACCCAACCCTGGACGATCCGGCAATATGCCGGCTTCTCCACGGCCGAGGATTCGAACGCCTTCTACCGGCGCAACCTCGCGGCGGGACAGAAGGGCCTCTCGGTGGCCTTCGACCTCGCCACCCACCGGGGCTACGATTCGGACCATCCCCGCGTCTCCGGCGATGTCGGTATGGCGGGCGTGGCGATCGATTCGATCTACGACATGCGCACGCTCTTCTCCGGCATCCCGCTGGACGAGATGACCGTGTCGATGACCATGAACGGCGCGGTGCTGCCGATCCTCGCCCTCTACATCGTCGCCGCCGAGGAGCAGGGCGTGCCGCCCCACAAGCTCGCGGGCACGATCCAGAACGACATTTTGAAGGAGTTCATGGTCCGCAACACCTACATCTACCCGCCGAAGGGGTCGATGCGGATCATCTCGGACATCTTCGCCTATACGTCGAAGAACATGCCGAAGTTCAACTCGATCTCGATTTCCGGCTACCACATGCAGGAGGCCGGGGCGACGAACGACCTCGAACTCGCCTACACGCTGGCCGACGGCGTCGAGTACATCAAGGCGGGCCTCGCGGCCGGCTTGACCATCGACCAGTTCGCCCCGCGCCTGTCGTTCTTCTGGGCGATCTCGACCAACTTCTTCATGGAGGTCGCCAAGATGCGGGCGGCCCGCCTGATCTGGGCGAAGCTCGTGAAGGAGTTCGATCCGAAGTCGGACAAGTCGCTGGCCCTGCGCACCCATTCGCAGACCAGCGGCTGGTCGCTCACCGCGCAGGACGTGTTCACCAACGTCACCCGCACCAACATCGAGGCGATGGCGGCGACCCAAGGGGGCACCCAGTCGCTCCACACCAACGCGCTGGACGAGGCGCTGGCCCTGCCCACCGACTTCTCGGCCCGCATCGCCCGCAACACGCAGCTCTTCCTCCAGCAGGAGAGCGGCACCACCCGGATCGTCGATCCGTGGGGCGGCTCCTACTACGTGGAGAAGCTCACCGCCGACATGGTGGCCCGGGCCTGGGAGCACATCCGCGAGGTCGACGGCCTCGGCGGCATGGCCAAGGCCATCGAGGCGGGCATCCCCAAGCTGCGCATCGAGGAGGCCGCCGCCCGCGCCCAGGCGCGGATCGATTCCGGCCGCCAGACCATCGTGGGCGTGAACAAGTTCCGGGCCGACGACGAGATGGCCATCGACCTGCTGCGGGTCGACAACGGCAACGTCCGCCGCCTCCAGATCGACAAGCTCAAGCGCCTGCGCTCCGAGCGCGACGAGGCCGACGTGACGGCTCGGCTCGAGGCCCTCACCAAGGCGGCCGAGGGCAGCGAGAACCTGCTCGAACTCGCCGTCGATGCGGCCCGGGCGAAGGCGACGGTGGGCGAGATCTCCGAGGCCCTGGAGAAGGCCTGGGGCCGCCACCGGGCCGAGATCCGCTCGATCTCCGGGGTGTACAAGCGCGAGGTGGGAACGATGTCGCCGGTGGTCGAGGAAGTCCGCACCCTGGTCGAGGCCTTCGAGGAGGCGGACGGGCGCCGCCCGCGCATCCTCGTCGCCAAGATGGGTCAGGACGGGCACGACCGTGGCCAGAAGGTCATCGCCTCGGCCTTCGCCGACCTCGGCTTCGACGTGGATATCGGGCCGCTCTTCGCCACCCCGGCCGAGGCCGCCCGGCAGGCGGTGGAGAACGACGTGCACATCGTCGGCGTCTCCTCCCTCGCGGCGGGCCACCTGACGCTGGTGCCCGAACTGAAGGCGGCGCTCGCCGAGCAGGGCCGGGACGACGTGATGATCGCGGTGGGCGGCGTCATCCCGCCGGGCGACTACGACGCCCTGCGCGCGGCGGGCGCCTCGGCGATCTTCCCGCCGGGCACGGTCATCGCCGAGGCGGCGGTGCACCTGATCCGCGAGCTGAACGGGCGGCTTGGTTACGAGACGCGCGAGGCGGCGGAGTGAACATCCCCTCTCCCCGCTTGCGGGGAGAGGGCCGAGCCCCCCTCGTCGGCGGCGAGGCAAGGCGGCAGCCGGGGGAGAGGGGGAGAGCCGGAGGAGTCTCGCCCGGGAAGCCCCCTCACCGCCGCTCCGGCTTCGCCTGCGCGTCCCGTTCGCACGACAGGGTGCAAACGGGCTTCTCCCCGCAGGCGGGGAGAGGGGATACGGCGGCCCTCGCGTGCGAAAGGGCGAATGCTGGCCCGTAACCACCCTCAAGGATCGTTCAGGAAACATCCGTCATCACGGGTGACGCCGTCCCTGCGGCCGGGCACAAGAGCCCCGATCCATCAGGCCGAACGCCCGGAGGCCCGTGCCCATGACGCTGACGACGATCGAGACGACGCCGTTCCCCGACCAGAAGCCCGGCACCTCGGGCCTGCGCAAGAAGGTGCCGGTGTTCCGGCAGCGGCACTACGTCGAGAACTTCGTCCAGGCGATCTTCGACTCGATCCCCGACAGGGAGGGCAAGACCCTCGTGCTCGGCGGCGACGGGCGCTTCCTCAACCGCGAGGTGGTGCAGACCATCCTGAAGCTCGCCGCGGGCAACGGGTTCGGGCGGGTGCTCGTCGGGCGCGGCGGCCTGCTCTCCACGCCCGCCGCCTCCTGCGTCATCCGCAAGCACAGGGCGATCGGCGGCATCATCCTCTCGGCGAGCCACAATCCCGGCGGGCCGGAGGGTGATTTCGGCATCAAGTTCAACGCGGCCAACGGCGGCCCGGCGCCCGAATCCCTGACCGACGCCATCTTCGCGCGCGCCAAGGCAATCACGAGGTTCACCCTGGTGGAGGCGCCGGACCTCGACCTCGACACGCTGGGCGAGACGCGCCTCGGCGCCATGGCGGTGGAGGTGATCGACCCGGTCGCCGACTATGCCGAGCTGATGCGGGAACTCATCGACTTCGCGGCGGTCTCCAAGCTCTTCGCCTCCGGCTTCCGCATGCGCTTCGATGCGATGAGCGCCGTGACCGGCCCCTACGCTACGGCGATCCTCGAGGGCATGCTCGGCGCGCCGCAGGGCACGGTGGTCAACGCCGTGCCGAAGGAAGATTTCGGCGGCCACCACCCGGACCCGAACCCGGTCCATTGCCACGACCTCTACGACCTGATGCAGGGGCCCGACGCCCCCGATTTCGGCGCCGCCTCGGACGGCGACGGCGACCGCAACATGATCGTGGCGCCCGGCCTGTTCGTGACGCCGAGCGACAGCCTCGCCCTGCTCACCGCCCACGCCCACCGGGCACCGGGCTATGCGGGCGGCCTGAAGGGCGTCGCCCGCTCCATGCCCACGAGCCGCGCCGCCGACCGGGTCGCGGCCTCGCTGAACATCCCCGCCTACGAGACGCCCACCGGCTGGAAATTTTTTGGGAATCTTCTCGACGCGGGCCTCATCACCCTGTGCGGCGAGGAGAGCGCGGGCACCGGCTCGAACCATGTCCGCGAGAAGGACGGCCTCTGGGCGGTCCTGCTCTGGCTCAACATCCTCGCCGCCACGGGCGAGCGGGCCGACGCCCTGGTGCGCGCCCACTGGCAGCGTTTCGGGCGCGACTACTACGCCCGCCACGACTACGAGGAGGTCGATGCCGACGCGGCCAACGGCCTGATGCAGGCGCTGCGCGAGAAGCTGCCTGGCCTGCCGGGCACGCGGATCGGCGACCTCACCGTCTCGGCGGCCGACGAGTTCGCCTATCGCGACCCGGTGGACGGCTCCCTCACCGAGCGCCAGGGCCTGCGCATCGCCTTCGCGGAGGATGCGCGGGTGGTGTTCCGCCTCTCCGGCACCGGCACCGCCGGGGCGACGCTCCGCGTCTACCTGGAGCGCTACGAGAACGACCCCGCCCGCCTCGACCGGCCGGTGGCCGAGGTGCTGGCCCCCGTCGTCGTCGCCGCGCAAGCCATCGCCGAGATCGCGCCGCGCACCGGCCGGGCCGAGCCGAGCGTGGTGACGTAGGCGGATTTCGGACCCGCCGCCCGCTCCGTCTTTGTGAGCGGCAGCGAAGCAATCCAGGGTGAGCGGGCCGTTTCCAAAGGCGACGCAGCCCCCAATCGCTTCACTTTGGCTCGCAAGGACGATTGAGTTCGCAAGGCAGCGATGGGTCCCGAATGGCGCCCGTATCGCCCCTGCGTCCTTTTAATCCCGCCTCTGACGGAAAATTTAATATCGCCGCCCAGGTTGAGTCCTAGATGACGGATCGACGACACCGGCTCCCTGAGGCGGGCGTCGGGTACGGGGGCTCAGGCGCGCGATGAACGTCCATGTCCGGCCGGAAATCGGCCGCGAGGCGGAACTCCTGCGGTCGCGGCGGCTATGCAAGATCGCCGCCTCGCCCCTGTCCTACGTGCGCGGCTCCACCGCCCGGTTCTACGAGTGGCTGGCGGACTTCCCCCCGGGCACCCTGCCCGAGGGACCGCCGATCTGGATCTGCGGCGATTGCCACCTCGGCAACATCGGGGCCTTGGCCGATTCCGAGGGGCGGGTGCGGATGCAGATCCGCGACCTCGACCAGACGGTGATCGCCAACCCCGCCTACGACCTCGTGCGGCTTACCCTCTCGCTGGTGACGGCGGGCCTCACGGCGCCCCTCTCCGGCATCGCCGTGGCGCGGATGATCGAGGCGATCGCCCTGGGCTACGTCGCGGGCCTCGCCACGCCGGACCGGGAGAGCGAAGACGACGGGGAATCGGCCATCGTCGAGACCACCCGCCGCCAGGCGCTGGGCCGCCGCTGGCGCCATCTGTCGGAGGAGCGCCTGCGCGGCAAGTCTGCCCGCCTGCCCCGGGGCAAGCGCTTCCTCGACCTGTCGGCGGACGAGAGGGCGGCCTTCGAGGCGCTCCTGGGCACGCCCGGCTTCCGCGACCGGGTCCTCGGCCTGGGGCCCGACGGCGGCGGGGAGCTGAGCCTCATCGACGCCGCCTACTGGATCAAGGGCTGCTCGTCCCTGGGCAAGATGCGCCTCGCCGGACTCGTGCGCGTCGCGGGGGCGAAGGACCGGTCCAAGGTGGCGCTGATCGACGTGAAGGAGGCGGTGCCCTACCTCGCCCCGGCGGCCGAGGGCGCGCTCCTTCCCGACGACCTCGCGCAACGCGTGGTGGAGGGTGCCCGCGCCCTGTCCCCGGCGCTGGGCGAGCGGATGATCGCCGGCCGGATCGGGGAGACTCCGGTGATCGTGCGGGAACTGCTGCCGCAGGACCTGAAGATCGTCGCCGAGCAGTTCTCGAAGGACGAGGGGGTGCGGGTGGCCCGCAGCCTCGCGGCGGTGGTCGGCCGGGCGCACGGGCGGCAATTGTCCCCGGAGGATCTGCGCCGCTGGCGGGCCTGCGTCGAGGCCGACGGCTGGCACGAGCGGGCCCCGCACTGGCTCTGGTCCTCCGTCACCGACCTGATGGGCCTGCACCAGAGCGGCTACCTCGCCCATTGCCGGGACGTGGCCCGCGACAAGAGCCTCGCCGCCTACCTCTGAGGTCGATCCCGCCACGATGCTCGTCGATCCCACGATCGAGGTGTTCCTCACGCGCCTCGCGCTCAGCTTCGGTGCGGCCTTCCTCCTCGGCTGGAACCGGGAGGAGGTCGGCCACCCGGCGGGCCTGCGCACCCATGTCCTGCTCTGCGTGGCCGCCTGCACGGCGATGCAGCTCGGCGTCTGGCTGCTGGCCGAGACCGGCACGACCGGAAACGCGCTGTTCCGCCTCGACCTGATGCGCCTGGCCCAGGGCGTCCTCGCGGGCATCGGCTTCATCGGCGCGGGCACGATCCTGAAGCAGGGCAGCATCGTCCGGGGCGTCACCACGGCGGCGACGGTCTGGCTGGTGACGGTGATCGGCCTGTGCTTCGGGGCCGGGGCGTGGCGACTCGGCCTCTGCGCGACGGGCCTGACCCTCGTCACCCTCCAGGGGCTCGGCTGGGTCGAGACCGCGCTCAAGCAGCGCAGCTACGGCACGGTGACGGTGGAGTTCGATCCCCGCGAGATCTCCCATGCCGCCCTCCTCGGCCGCCTCGAGGCGATGGGGCTCGGCATCCGCTCCCGCTGCCTAGAGGAAGCCGCCGGGACAGCGCGGCTGCGCTGCGTCGGCGCCTTTCGCGGCGAGGAGACGGCGTGGTCCCTCCGGCTCGTCGAGGGCCTGCGCGCGGCGCCCGGCGTCGGGCGGGTGTCCTGGGAGGAGATGGGCTGACAGTTGACCCGATGCCCTGTCTCCCGTATGGAACCGGCCGTCGACGGGGCTCCTCAACGGGGCCCCGCGGCGTTTTTGCACGCGCACCCGTGGGCCGGCCTCGTGCCGCCCTGTCGTCCCGGGCCCCGAGGCTCCGGGAAGAGGAGGGCGCGTTCCTCCTATCTCGTCACGAGAGGACGCGAAGTCATGTCGAAGCGGATTCAGGCCAAGCACAAGCTCGACCGCCGCATGGGCCAGAACATCTGGGGCCGCCCGAAGAGCCCCGTGAACCGCCGCGAGTACGGCCCCGGCCAGCACGGCCAGCGCCGTAAGGGCAAGATGAGCGACTTCGGCACGCAGCTGCGCGCCAAGCAGAAGCTCAAGGGCTACTACGGCAACATCACCGAGAAGCAGTTCCGCCGCTACTACGCCGAGGCGATTCGCCTGCGCGGCGACTCGGGCGAGAACCTGATCGGCCTGCTCGAGCGCCGCCTCGACGCCGTGGTGTACCGCTCCAAGTTCGTCGCCACCCCCTTCGCCGCCCGCCAGTTCGTGAACCACGGGCACATCAAGGTGAACGGCGTGCGCGTCAACATCCCGAGCTATCAGGTGAAGGCCGGCGACCTCATCGAGGTCAAGGAATCCTCCCGCCAGCTCGAGATCGTCATCGTGGCGAGCCAGCTCGCCGAGCGCGACGTGCCGGACTACATCGAGGTCGATCACGCCAAGATGACCGCCCGCGTCACCCGCGTGCCGGGCCTCTCCGAGGTTCCGTACCCGGTGCAGATGGAGCCGAACCTCGTGATCGAGTTCTACTCGCGCTGAGGTCCTTCCCAGCCTGACGGATACAGGGGGCTGCCTTCGGGCGGCCCCTTTTGCTTTGGCGAGCCGGCCCTCTCGATCCGGCATTGCGAATGTATCTGCAAAAGCACTACATCTTTGGTTGAGGGACGGGCCGGATCGAGGCCGATGGTTTCGATTGGGATGAGGGTAATCGGGACAAGTGCCGTAAGCACGGCCTGTCGATCCCTGAAATCGAGGCGGCTTTCGCAGGCGTCCTATGGGTCGGTCCGGACTCTTATCCAATCAGGGAGGTTCGCTTCCGTGCAGTCGGAAGGACCCTGGAGGGGCGGTATGTCTTCGTGGTGTTCACGTGGCGTCGCCGGAGCGGGTTGCAACTCATCCGACCGTTGAGTGCCCGATACATGCACAGGAAGGAGATCGACCATTATGAAAATGCCGTTTCCGGTTCTGGACAGCGATAAGGCTGCCGAGGAGTTCGTGGCTTCTGCCGATCTGGCCGACTACGACTTCTCGGACATGGTGCCTGTGCGCTTCGAACTGCGGCGCAAGGATAAGTCCGTGAGTTTGCGCCTGCCCGAGAGTCTCCTCGATGCGGTGCGCGCTCGCGCCGAGCAGGCGGGGATGCCAACCCAGCGATTCATGCGTTTGGCGATCGAACGGGCGTTGCAGGAGCCGCCGCACCGGTCGTGAAGCCGCCCCCTCGACCGACGGTACCGGACCGCCGCACCGCCGTGACGGAGGCCCTCGCCCGCCTTGCCCCGCGCCTGCCGGCGTTCGAATCGGGGGCGGTGGTGGACCGGGCGCTGGCGAGCCCCGGCCTGCGCAAGGCCGCGCCGGAGACGGCCGCGCGCCTCGCCCTGATCGCCTATGCCCGGCACGTCTTCACCGATTACGACGACCTCCTCGCGGAGGGATACGACCGGGACAGCGCCAGGCACTTCATCCTCGACGACCTCAACCAGACCCTGGACGGCTGGGGGGCCAAGCCCATCCCGGAGGAGGAAGGCGAGGAGCCGGGCGAGGACGAGATCGACGCAACCGGCGCGTGAAGGCGCGATGGCGCGCACGGGGCGGGTCGCCCCCCGCCGCCCGATGGGGTAGGACCCGCCGCGACGCCGCCCCGGCGCGGCTGAGGGAACCCCGACACCATGAAGATCAGCGCACGCAACGTTCTCAAGGGCACGGTCGTCTCGATCGAGAAGGGCGCCACCACGGCGCATGTGAAGATCGAGATCAGCCCCGGCCAGGTCGTCACGGCCGCCATCACCAACGAGGCGGTCGAGAGCCTCAAGCTCGTCACCGGCGGCCCGGCCTATGTCGTGGTGAAGGCCTCCGACGTGATGGTCGCCGTCGACTGATTTTTGTCCATCCGACCGCCCCGTCTCCGAATGGAGCGGGGCGGATGCGCACAATCCGGGGTAGACTGGCGCCCGGACGCCCGGGGAGTTCGCGACGTGAAGACCGTGCTCGGCATCGAGACCACCTGCGATGAGACCGCCGCCGCGGTGGTCTCCGTCGATCCCGACGGGATGCCGCAGATCCGCTCGAACGAGGTGTTGAGCCAGATCGCCGAGCACGCCGTCTATGGCGGCGTCGTCCCCGAGATCGCCGCCCGCGCCCATGTGGAGGTGCTGGACCGCCTCGTGGCCCGCGCACTGGAGCGGGCGGGGACGTCGCTCGCCGACCTCGACGGCATCGCCGTGGCGGCGGGGCCGGGGCTGATCGGCGGGGTGCTCGTCGGCCTCGTCACGGCCAAGACCCTGTCGCTCGTCGCCAACAAGCCGCTGCTCGCAGTGAACCACCTGGAGGCGCACGCGCTCACCGCCCGGCTGACGGACGGGCTCGACTTCCCCTACCTGCTGTTGCTGGCCTCTGGCGGCCACACCCAGCTCGTCGCCGTGCGCGGGGTCGGCGATTACGTGCGCCTCGGCGGCACCATCGACGACGCCATCGGCGAGGCCTTCGACAAGGCGGCCAAGCTCCTGGGGCTCGGCTATCCCGGCGGCCCGGCGGTGGAGCGCATGGCGGAGGACGGCGACCCCGAGCGCTTCGCCCTGCCCCGGCCGATGCTCGGGCGGCGGACCGCGGATTTCTCCCTCTCCGGCCTCAAGACCGCCCTGCGGATCGAGGCCGAGCGCATCGCGCCGCTGGCCGAGCGCGACGTGGCCGACCTCTGCGCCGGCTTCCAGGCCGCCGTGGTGGACGTGGTGATCGACCGGGCGCGGGTGGCCCTGCGCGGCTTCTCGGACGTGGCGGGGCGGCCCACCGCCCTCGTCGCCGCCGGCGGCGTCGCGGCCAACGGCGCCATCCGCCGGGCCCTCGCCGCCCTCGCCGGCGAGGCCGGGCTCGCCTTCGTGGCCCCGCCCCTCGCCCTCTGCGGCGACAACGGCGCGATGATTGCCTGGGCGGGGCTGGAGCGCCTGCGGCTCGGCCTCGTGGACGACCTCACCGCGCCGGCCCGGCCCCGCTGGTCCCTCGCGGTGGAGTCGGCGCCCGTGACCGCCGCATGAGCGCGGCGCCCGTCTCCGACCGGCGCGCCGTGTGGCGCGACCTCGCGGAGCGCCGCCTGCCGGAGGCCGCGCGGAGCCGCCCGGACTGGCCGGTGCGCCTCGACCATTGCTTCGCCCGCATCCTGCTCGACCATGCCTGCGGCGGCCCCTGGCGCGACCACGTCAGGCCGCCCGCCCACGCGAACATGCCCGCCGACCGGCTGGAGGCGGCCATCGCGCTCGGCGAGAGGGTCCTCGCCGGTGAGGCCGACCTCGCCGCCCTCAACCGGCGCTCCCTGGCGTGGCGGGGGAAGCTGCGGGTGGCCCCCCCGCCGACGACTCTCGAAGGCGACGGGTTTCGGCTGCGCCGCTGGAAGCCGGACGATGAGACCGCCTTCGCGGCGCTCAACGCCGATCCGGAGGTGATGGCTTATTGTCCTGCGCCCTTCCCCGAAGATGTGAGCCGGGCTCAAGCCAGGTTCCTCGACGGATCGTTCGCTGAGAACGGGTTCGGGCCGTGGGCGGTCGAGTGGACCGGGCGCTTCGTCGGCTTCGTCGGTGCCGCGCGACTGCGTCACCCCCTCCCCCTTCCGGGCGGCCGGGAGCGCGACTCGCCCGTCGAGTTGATGTGGCGGCTGGCCCGGGATGCCTGGGGACAGGGGCTTGCGACCCGTGGCGCCCGGCTGGCCCTGGCGGACGTTTCGACTCGCTGCGGCGTCGGTGCGGTGATCGCCTTCACGGCCGAGGGCAATCGGCGTTCGCGGAAGGTGATGGAGCGCCTCGGCATGAGCTTTTCCGGAACGTTCGACCATCCTGCGGTGCCGGTGGGGCCGCTGAAGGCGCACGTCCTGTACAGACTGGATCTGCCCGCATGAGCACGTCCGTGAACGTCGTCGGCGGCGGGGCCTGGGGCACGGCGCTCGCCAACGCGGCCGCCGCCGCCGGCCATCCCGTCACCCTGTGGCTGCGCGATGCGGAGGCCGCCGCGCGGATGCAGGCGCAGCGGGAGAATGCGCGCTACCTGCCCGGCGTGCCGCTGCACGGGTCCGTCCGGGCGACGGCGGGGGCGGAGGACCTCGCGGGGGCACGGGCCACCCTCCTCGTCGTGCCGGCCCAGACCCTGCGCGGGGTGCTCGGGCAACTCGCCGGGCCGCTGGCCGGCGCGGGGCCTGTGATCCTCTGCGCCAAGGGCATCGAGCGCGGCAGCGACAGCTTCCTGAGTGCGGTGGCCGCCGAGGTGCTGCCCGCCGGGACGCCGGTGGCGGTGCTCTCCGGCCCGAGCTTCGCGGCGGACGTGTCCCGGGGGTTGCCCACCGCCGTGACGCTCGCCTGCACGGATGCGGCCCTCGCGGCCTCGCTCTCGGCCCTGCTTTCGGGGCCGACCTTCCGGCTCTACCACACCGACGACGTGCGCGGCGTCGAGATCGGCGGGGCGGGCAAGAACGTGCTCGCCATCGCCTGCGGGATCGTCGCCGGACGGGGCCTGGGCGAGAGCGCCCGCGCCGCCCTCATCGCCCGGGCCTTCGCGGAGCTGATGCGCTTCGCCCGGGCCTTCGGCGGGCGGCCGGAGACGCTGATGGGCCTGTCGGGCCTCGGCGACCTCGTGCTGACGGCGGGCTCGCCGCAATCGCGCAACTTCGCCTTCGGCCAGCGCCTCGGCGCCGGGGCGAGCCCGGAGGAGGCCTCCGGCGGCAAGCTCGCCGAGGGCGCCTTCACGGCGGCGGCGCTGACGGGCCTCGCGAAGGCACGGAGCGTCGAGATGCCGGTGGCCGAGGCGGTCGCCGCCCTGGTGGCGGGGCAGACCGATGTGGATACGGTCGCCGCGAGGCTTCTCGCCCGCCCGCTACGCGGCGAAATGGATTGAAGAAACCAGGGATCCCAAAGGACGAGTCCTGTGGTGGGGTCCAGGGGCAAAGCCCCTGGCATCGCAGGGCGCCGCCCTGCTGCACCCGCCAGAGGGCTCGGCCCGCTGGACACCCATGACGTTCGTGAGACCCCGATGGCGTACTGGTTGTTCAAGTCCGAACCCGCGACGTGGTCCTGGGAGCAGCAGGTCGCGGCCGGTGAGGCCGGCACCTTCTGGAACGGCGTGCGCAACCACCTCGCCAAGAAGCAGCTGATGGCCATGCAGGTCGGCGAGCAGGGGTTCTTCTACCACTCGAACGAGGGCAAGGCGGTGGTCGGCGTGGTGGAGGTGATCCGTCCCTACTACCCCGACCATACCGACGAGACGGGCCGCTTCGGCATGGTCGACGTCAAGGCCGTCGAACCGATGACGATCCCCGTCACCCTCGACGCGATCAAGGCCGAGGCGGCGCTCAAGGATATGGTGCTCGTCAACAACTCGCGGCTTTCGGTGCAGCCGGTGAGTGCGGAGGAATGGGCCCTGGTGCGGGCGATGGGGGGATTGGGCTGAGGCCATCCTCATCATGACCAGTTTATGGTGCCAGGACGGGTACGAAGGGGAGCGCGCTCCATGCCTCATGCCGTTCATGCCACGACCGTCGCCAGCATTTCGGACCTGAAGAAGAACCCGATGGGCACGGTGGCCGCCGGGGACGGATGTCCCGTCGCGATCCTCAATCGCAACGAGCCGGCCTTCAATTGCATCCCGGCCGGGCCTATGAGGCGTTGCTGGAGCGGCTCGAGGACCTGGAACTGAACGCCCTCGACGATGCCAGGGAGGGGCAGGCGATCCGCCGGGTCTCCCTCGATGAGCTATGAGCTCGCCTTCCTCGATGAGGCGCTGAAGGAGTGGCGCACGCTCGGTGCCACGATACGAGACCAGTTCAAGGCAAGGCTCATCGAGCGGCTCGAGAACCCGAAAATTCCTTCCGTCCACCTGCACGGGACGAAGGAGCGCTACAAGATCAAGCTTCGCGGTGCGGGCTACCGGCTGGTCCATGAAGTGCGGGACGGCGAACTGCTTGTCCTCGTCGTGGCGGTCGGCCGCAGGGATCGCGACGCGGTCTACAAGGCGGCCCACAGCAGGGCTCGGGATTGACGGGGCGAGGCCTCAGGCCCCCCGCCGCCCCTCGCGCCACAGCCACGCGGCCGTCAGCAGCAGGAGGAGCGTCGCCAGGGCGCCGGTGAGGGTCAGGGCTTCCTGGCCGCCCCCGAGGGCGCGGACGAGGAGCGGCCCCGCGATCTGCCCGGCCGCAAAGGCGGCGGTCATCCGCGAGAGCAAGGGGGTCGGGTCGTCGGGGCGCACCTCGCGGGCGAGCTGCAGCCCGGCCATGGTGGCCACCATGAAGGTCCCGCCCACCAGCACCGCCGAGGCCGTCACCGCCCACAGGGTCCGTGAGACCAGGGGCAAGGCCGTGCCCAGCGCCATGACGCCCTGCACCGTCGCCCAGAGGCGCAGGCGCGACACGCGCGGCAGCCATCCCGCCACGCCCGCCACCGAGAGGGCGGCGGCCAGGCCGAAGACCGGCCAGGCGAGGCCGAAGACCAGGGGATCGGGCGTCATCGCCCGGGCCATGGCCGGCAGGAACGTCGCCGGCACGATGTAGCCGAAGCCGAAGGTGCCGTAGCACAGGATCAGGCCCGCGGTGCCCCGGCCCGGCGCCCGCGCGGTGGCCGCCGCCTCCCGCTCCGCCGGGTCGGTGGGCGTCGTGCCCTGCCCCCGCGGCAGCAATAGGACGGCCAGGGCGCCCAGCGCCGCCAGGAGGCCGAGTTCGACCCAGAGGGTCCGGGCCGGCTGGCGCCCGCCGAGCCATGCGAGGGCTCCGGCCAGCGCGATGCCGGCCCCGACGCCCGTGAAGATCCAGGCGCCCCGCTGGGGTCTCCCCCGCCGGGCCAGTTCCGGGAGGCACCACCCGCTGGCGCAGATGAGCGACCACGCGCTGAACAGGCCCGCGAAGGCTCTCAGGGAGGCGCCGAGGAGATCCGATGCGCCTCCGTCGGCCAGGGCCATCGCCAGGGTCGTCGCCGCCACGCCGAGGAGGCTCGCGGCCAACCCCCGCCAGGGATGGCCCGCGAAGAGCGACGCCGTGAGCGCCCCGGCGAGATAGCCGACATAGTTCGCCGCAGCCCACTCCGCCCCGATGGCGGCCGTGAGGGTGCCGTCGCGCATCATCAGCGGCATCAGGGGCGTGAAGGCGAAGCGGCCGATCCCCATGGCCACGGCCAGCGCGATCACGCCCGCGCCGACCACCGGCCAGGCGGCAGGACGCACGGGGGCGGACGGACGGTCGATCGGTCTCATGGCCGGGCCACTCCAGTACCGGCCGCCCGGTCGGGGACAAGGAATTTGTCGGAGTGCGGCCCGAGATGCGGCTGCCACCGGTACGCCGACCGGGCCGTCATGGTTTCAACGGGCGAGCGTCTTTGCGGGCGGGACGGCGGCCTGACCGAGGCGCGGGGGCGTGAACGGACGGCCGCCGTCCCCGGATCGCCCCGCCCGCTGCGTCGCCCGCGCCCGCACCGGTGCGGCGTGCCTCAGGCGGCCCGGCGCGAGGTCCGCTTCGGCTCCGGGGCGGTCGCGGGCTCCTCGTCCGTGACGGGGGGCAGCGTGTCCATCGCCCGCGCGGCGGGCAGGGTGACGATGACCTCCGTGCCCTCGCGGGGGCGCGAGCGGAGCTGGAACTGCCCGCCGTGCAGTTCCACGAGGCCCTTCACGATCGGCAGGCCCAGCCCGGAGCCCTGCTCGGCCGTCTTGATGGCGAGCGCTCCCCGGCCGAAGGAGGACATCACGGTCCCGAGTTCGTCCTCGGGGATGCCGGGGCCGCTGTCCCGCACCGAGAGGTATTGGCCGCCGAGCGGCGTCCAGCCCACCGTCAGCCAGATCTCGCCGCCGGGCGGGGTGAACTTCACCGCGTTCGAGAGAAGGTTCAGCACGATCTGGCGCAGCGCCCGCTCGTCCGCCCAGAGGCGGGGCAGGGAGCTGTCCACCGAGGCGTGGACGATCTGGTTCTTCGCCTTGGCCCTGAGGGCCATCATGTGGCGGCACTCCTCCACCACGCCGGCCAGCAGCACCGGCTCCTCGTTCAGCTCGTAGCGCCCCGCCTCGATCCGCGACAGGTCGAGGATCTCGTTGATGAGGTTGAGGAGGTGCATCCCGCTGTCGTGGATGTCGTTCGAGTATTCCCGGTAGGAGGGCGCGGCGTGGGCGCCGAACACCTCGTTCTTCATCACCTCCGAGAAGCCGAGGATGGCGTTGAGCGGGGTGCGCAGCTCGTGGCTCATGGTGGCGAGGAAGCGCGACTTGGCGAGGTTCGCCTCCTCCGCCCGGCGGCGGGCCTCGTCCGAATTGGCCTTGGCCTGCTCCAGTTCGCCGAACACGGCGTCCTTCTCCGCCCGGGAGTGCAGGGCGCCCACCGTCGAGGCGTAGAGGCGCCGCGACAGGCCGAGGAAGAAGACCTGCGTGCCCGCGGCCATGGCGACCAGCATCACCGTGTCCACGCCGCTGGAAAAGGTCAGCAGGCAGAGCGTGGCGGCGCAGAGCGGCAGGAGGGCCGCCACCGCCGCCGCCGGCACCGTCGCGGCGAGCATCGTCGCCACCGCCGCCGCGATGACGAGGCCGAACAGGGCGAAGGTCCAGCCGCCCGTCGCGCCGAGCCCGATCATCGCCGACCAGACGAGGCTCTGCAGGGCCTCGCCCCCCGCGAAGCGCCAGCGCCACCGGACGAGATCGACCTGATCCGGGTCGGCGCCGAGGAAGCGGCGGCTGATCATGGAGTTCAGCGTGATCACCAGGAACACGCACAGCGCCCAGGTCCCGGCCACGGCCACGGGCACCCAGGCGGTAGCGGCGGCGGCGAGCGCCATGGCGAAGACGCCGAGGGGGATGCCGGATCCGGCCCGGTACTGCGCGTAGTGCCGGAGCAACTCGTGGTCGAAGGCGCGTTCCAGGCCGGTGCGCGAGGTCAGCCGCTCCCGGGCGGAGCGGATCTCGCGGGCGACACCGAGGCGGCGGGCGGCCTCCTGCGTCGAGGGGCCACGCCCGCGCTGAACCATCTCGACGGTGAGATCGGACATGCGCGACAATCGACGACTTGATACAATTTGCAGTGGTTGCGTTCGGAGAATGCTGCGAAAGTCTTAAGAAGCGACTGCCACGACAGGTCGAATTGTCGCCACTCCGTTCGCGTAATCCCGGGAGTCACCGGTGCGGGTGCGCTGGCACACAGCCCGGACTCCGTGGCAGCCCTTAGCTGCCTCCGGGCGGCGGTGCGGCGCCCTCCCGTTCCACGCCAACCCTCCCCGCGCGGGAATCCCTCCTTGCGCGAGGATCTGTGAGAGCCCCGCCATGCCATCGATTCTGATCAACGGCGTGCCGCATGCCGTCGAGGCCGACCCCGAGACGCCCCTGCTCTGGGTGCTGCGCGACCACCTGACGATGACGGGCACGAAGTACGGCTGCGGCATCGGCCAGTGCGGCGCGTGCACCGTGCATCTCGATGGCCAGCCGGTGCGCGCCTGCCAGACCCGCCTCGGCGACGTCGGCACGGCCAAGGTCTCGACGATCGAGGGGGTCTCGGGCCCCGTGGCCGAGGCGGTGCGCGCCGCGTGGCGCAAGCTCGACGTGGTCCAGTGCGGCTATTGCCAGTCGGGCCAGATCATGTCGGCCATCGGCCTGCTCTCGGGCAACGCCAAGCCGAGCGACGCCGAGATCGACGGGGCGATGGACGGCAACATCTGCCGCTGCGGCACCTACCAGCGCATCCGCGCCGCCATTCACGAGGCGGCGAGCCAGCTCGCCTGAGCCATTCCCCGGCGCCATCTGCGGCGTCTTCCGGGCGGAGGGGAAGCCTCCCGCCTCCGTCCCCCGATTCCCTTCACGGTCCTGACCGGAGCATCGCCGCCATGCTGACCATCCGTCGACCGACCCCGTCCGCCCCGCGCCCCAGCCGCCGCGGTTTCCTCGCCGGGGCGGGGGCCATCGTCGTCGCCTTCCGGCTGGACACCGGCCCCGCCCGAGCGGCGGGGCTCGATCCGGCCTCGATCAAGGCGCAGCCCAACGCCTTCGTGCGGATCGGCGCCGACGACACCGTGACCGTGGTGATCAAGCACCTCGACATGGGCCAGGGCAACACGACGGGGCTCGCCACCATCCTCGCGGACGAACTCGGCGCCGACTGGGCGCAGGTGCGCACGGCGTTCGCGCCCGCCGACGCGGCCCTCTACAACAACCTGCTGATGGGCCCGATCCAGGGCACCGGCGGCTCCACGGCGGTGGCCAATTCCTGGGTGCAGCTGCGCAAGGCCGGCGCGGCGGCCCGGGAGATGCTGGTGGCGGCGGCCGCCTTCCAGTGGCGGGTGCCGGTGGCCGAGATCACTGTGGCCGACGGCATCGTCCGCCACGGCCCCTCCGGCCGGCAGGCCCGGTTCGGCGACCTCGCCGCCTCGGCGGCCACCCTCCCCGTCCCCGCCGAGCCCCGGCTGAAGGACCCGAGCGAGTGGCGCCTCATCGGCCAGAAGGTCCCGCGCCTCGATTCGAAGGCCAAGACCGACGGCTCGGCGGTCTACGCCCTCGACATCCGACGGCCGGGTCAGGTGACGGCGGTGATCGCCCGCGCGCCCCGCTTCGGAGGGGTCGTCAGGAGCTTCGACGCCGCCGCCGCCCGTCGGGTGCCGGGCGTCCTCGACGTGGTGCAGGTGCCCTCCGGCGTGGCGGTGGTCGCCAGGGACACGTGGTCGGCGATGCAGGGCCGGAAGGCCCTCACCGTCGAGTGGGACGACTCCGCCGCCGAGACCCGCTCGTCGGAGGCGATCCTCGCCGAGTACCGCGAGAAGGCGAAGGCGCCGGGCCTCACCGCCTCCCGTCGCGGCGACCCGGCGGCGGCGCTGAAGGGCGCGGCCACGGTGATCGAGGCCGAGTTCACCTTCCCCTACCTCGCCCACGCGGCGATGGAGCCCCTCAACGCCACGATCGAGAAGGCGGCCGACGGCACCTACGACGTCCATGCCGGGTTCCAGTTCCAGACGGTGGAGCAGGCGGTGATGGCCGCCGTGCTCGGCGTGACGCCGGACAAGGTCCGGCTCCATACGACCTGGGCGGGCGGCTCCTTCGGCCGCCGGGCGACCCCCTCCGCCGACTACGCCGCCGAGACGGCCGCCGTGTTCAAGGCGTATGGCGAGAAGGCCCCGGTCCACCTCGTCTGGACCCGCGAGGACGACATGACCGGCGGCTACTACCGCCCGAGCGTCCTCCACACGGTCCGGGCCGGGATCGACGCCAAGGGGTCGATCGTCGGCTGGGACCATGTGATGGTCGGCAAGTCGATCATGATCGGCTCGCCCTTCGAGGCGATGATCGTGAAGGACGGCATCGACGCCACCACCGTCGAGGGCGCCTCCGACACGCCCTACGCGCTGCCCGCCTACCGCTTCGGCGTCCATAACGGCCGCGAGGGCGTGCCGGTGCTGTGGTGGCGCTCCGTCGGCCATAGCCACACCGCCCACGTGATGGAGGTGATGATCGACGACCTCGCCCACGCGGCGGGCGCCGACCCCGTGGCCTATCGTCTCTCGCTGTTGGCCAACGCGCCCCGCCTCGCGGGCGTCTTGAAGCTCGCCGCCGACAAGGCGGGCTGGGGCGCCGCCCAGGAGAAGGGCCGGGGCCTCGGAGTCGCCGTGCACGAATCCTTCGGATCCTACGTCGCCATGGTGGCGCAGGTGGGCGTCGCGGACGGGCACGTGAAGGCCGAGCGGATCGTCGCGGCGGTGGATGTGGGCGTGGCGGTGAACCCGGACGTGATCCGGGCTCAGGTCGAGGGTGCGGTGGGCTTCGCCCTCTCCGCGGTGCTGCGCAACCGGATCACCCTCAAGGACGGCCAGGTGCAGGAGGCGAATTTCGACGCCTACGAGCCCACCCGGATCAGCGAGATGCCGAAGGTCGAGGTCCACATCGTGCCGAGCACGGCGGCGCCCACCGGCATCGGCGAGCCCGGCGTGCCGGTGCTGGCGCCGGCCATCGCCAACGCGGTCTTCGCCGCCACGGGCCAGCGCCTGCGCTCCCTGCCGCTGGACCTCTCGGGCGCGAAGGGCGCGTGAGAAATCGCACGGCTTTCCGCCGAGCGTGGGCGTAAGCCAGGGTCAGCCTTCCCCCAAGGCAACGAGACCCGACTTCGAACGGCGCGGCGCGACACCGCGCCGTTTTTTTATGGGCGCGCCACCGTCCTTGCGAGCGAAGGCGAAGCAATCCAGGGACGCGCGTCGTTCGGGGAGGGCCCGCTGCGCTGGCTTGCTTCGCTACGCTCGCAATGAGGGAGCGCCATATCTCCGGGATGCCCTCCTTCGACGACACCGCCGCCGCCTTGCGCGCCTGCCGCCTTTGCCGGGATGCGCCGCTCTACGGCCCTCCCCTGCCGCAGGAGCCGAGGCCGATCGTCCAGGGCTCGACGGGTGCGCGGCTGTGCGTGGCGAGCCAAGCGCCGGGCACGCGGGCGCACCGGACGGGAATGCCGTTCATGGATCCCTCGGGCGTCCGGCTGCGGACGTGGCTCGGGCTCGACGAGGCGCAGTTCTACGATTCCAGGAAAATCGCCATCGTGCCGATGGGGTCGTGCTTTCCCGGCCTCGACGCCAAGGGCGGCGACAAGCCGCCCCGCCGGGAATGCGCCGAGCGCTGGCGGGCGGAGCTGTTCGCCGGCCTGCCGCACCTCGACCTGATCCTGGTGATCGGCTCCTACGCGCAGGCCTGGCATCTCGGGACGCTTCCGGGGGGCCTCACCGGCACCGTGCGCAACTGGCGCGCGATCCTGGCCGAGCCCCGCCGCCCACGGGTGCTGCCCCTGCCCCATCCGTCCTGGCGCAACAACGGCTGGCTCAAGCGCGAACCATGGTTCGAGGCGGAATTGCTGCCGGTTTTGCGCGCGGAGGTCGCGCGGGTCCTCTCCGATTGAACGCCCCGTCATTGCTTCGCTCACGCTCGCAATGACGGAGAGGGTTTTGCTAAAGCCTTCGCAAAACCGATCAAGGGGAGGTCGTCCATGCGGCTCTACGAGCATCCGCTCTCGTCCTACGCGCAGAAGGTCAAGATCGCGCTGCGCGAGAAGGGCGTGGCCTTCACCGCCGAGATGCCGGAGAGCTTCGGCACCGGGAGCCAGGACGGCCCCTTCGCCGCCGCCAACCCCCGCACCGAGGTGCCGGTGCTGTTCGATGGCGATGGCGCGATCTTCGAGTCGACGGTGATCCTGGAATACCTCGAGGATCGCTTCCCCGAGCCGCCCCTCCTGCCCCGCGATCCCGCCGCGCGGGCCTTCGCGCGGATGACGGAGGAGGTCTGCGACACGCAGTACGAGGCGGTGAACTGGGGTTTTGGGGAGATCCTGTGGTTCAAGCGCGCCACCGGCGACCTCGCCGAGCATCTGCGCGCCGAGGCCACCGCCCAGACGCGGGTGCTCCAGAAGTGGCTTGCCGGACGTCTCGGGGAGGCGGCGTGGTTCGGCGGCGAGCGCTTCGGCTGGGCGGATGCGGCGGTCGCCCCGATCCTCAACCGATCCGTGCATTACGGCCTCGGCCCCGAAGCAGGCAGCCCGTTGGCGGAGTGGCACGGCCGGGTGAAGGTACGCCCCTCGGTGGCGCAGACCTTCGCCGAGTTCGACGCCGCCGCGGCGCAGATGGCGGCGGCCTCCGAGTTGTACACGACGGGCGGGCGCCGCCGGGAGTACCGGGATCACCGCCTCGAATGGATGGTGAAGTCCGGCGGGGTCGAGGTGGTGCTGGCCGGACTGCGGGACGGGAACATCCGGTTTCCGTGGCCGGGCGGGGCGATGTGAGCCGTCTTCGCCGCCTATGGAGGGTTAGAAGGAGAGAAAACCCCTCGCCCCGCTTGCGGGGAGAGGGGGGATCCCGCCGCGGACGTCGGCGCAGAGGGTCGACGCACCGCCATTGACACCCCCACCCGCCCCATGGTGTCCGTGCGCCCATGAGCCAGACCGACCCCCGTGACCGCCTGATCGTCGCCCTCGATGTGCCCGGCGTGGCCGAGGCCGAGGCGCTGATCGACCGGCTCGGCGACGCGGCGACCTTCTACAAGATCGGGTACCGGCTGGCCTATGCCGGCGGCCTCGCCCTGGCCGAGCGCCTCGTGGCGCGGGGCGACAGGGTCTTCCTCGACCTCAAGCTGCACGACATCGGCAACACCATCGAGGAGGGGGTCCGCGCGGTGTCCGGCCTCGGGGCGACGTTCCTGACCGTCCACGCCTATCCGCAGACCATGCGGGCGGCGGTGAGGGGGCGCGGCAACGGGCTGAGGATCCTCGCCGTGACGGTGCTCACCTCCTACGACGACGCCGACGCGGCCGAAGCGGGCTACGCCCTGCCCGTCGCGGACCTCGTCGCCCAGCGCGCCGCCCAGGCGGCGGAGATCGGCATCGACGGGCTCGTCTGCTCGGCGGCGGAGGCGGAGGGCGTGCGCCGGATCGTCGGGCCGGACCGGCTGATCGTCACCCCCGGCATCCGCCCGGCGGGCGCCGAGGCCGGCGACCAGAAGCGGGTGATGACTCCCGGCGACGCCAAGCGGGCGGGGATCGACCACATCGTCGTCGGGCGACCGATCACCGGCGCCGCCGACCCGCGGGCCGTGGCGCGGGCCATCGTCGCCGAGATGGCCTGAGGCGACCCCTCGCCCTACCTTCCGCCGGGCGCGGCTGCGCGCGCCGGGACGGGAGACACCTGATCGATGGCCAAGGGGTATTGGATCGCGCGGGTCGATGTCCGCGATGCCGAGGCGTACAAGGCGTACGTGGCGGCCAACGGCGCGGCTTTCGCGGCGTTCGGCGGGCGCTTCCTGATCCGCGGCGGGCGCTACGAGGCGGTGATGGGGCCGGCCCGCGAGCGCAACGTCGTCATCGAATTCCCGTCCTACGAGGATGCCCTCGCCTGCTGGTACTCGGATGCGTACCAAGCCGCCAAGGCCAAGCAGCGCGGCGGCGTCGAGGCGGAGATCCTGGTGATCGAGGGGTACGACGGACCGCAGCCCTCCACCTCCGAACCCGCGCCGCCCTCGACGCCCGCCTCGGAATAGGCGCCGGCCTCAGCCCCGTCCCGGGGCGAGGCCGCGCAGGAGGAAGTCGATCATCGCCCGCAGGGGCGGGACCGGCGGCAGCATCGGCTGGCCGACATGCAGCGGGTGGGTGTAGCGGATGATGCCGACATGGATGCACCCCGCCACCATGGCGGGGTCCGCGGCCTCGAACTCCCCCGTGCGCACGCCCTCGCGGATGATCCGCTCGAACACGGCGGTGACCCCCGCCACATGGTGGCGGCAGACCTCCCAGCTCTCGCCCATCCCCGCCTCGACCATCTCGTGGATGCGGGGATAACGCTCATAGCGCTCCAGGCAGTGGCGGTGGAGGGATTCGATCGCCGTGACGAGGCGCTCGGTGGGAGTGAGGCCCGGACGGTCGGCGATGCCCGCCACGAGGGCCTCGACCTCGCCGATCAGGCGCTTGAGCACCGCCTCGTTGATCGCCTTCTTCGAGTCGAAGAAGCGATAGACGTTGGCCGGGCTCATCTTGAGCGACCGGGCGATGTCGGCGACGGTGGTCTTCTGGTAGCCGATCTCGTGAAAGAACTCGCTGGCCGTGGCCATGATGCGGCAGCGCGTGGTCTGTCCACTCTCTCCGGCGAGAATCTGCGTCGAATCGTCGGGATGCATGCGCCCTAGTAATGCCCTCCCCTGAAGAGGGGAAGGCAAATGCTTTCATTGCAAGCGGCCCGCGGACCGGGGCCGATCATACGTTCTAGCTCGCCTACGAGCCGAATTGCGAGCCCAGGCGTTCCAGATACTCGGCGAGGTCCACGCCGCCGATGCGCTTGCCGTAATCGAAGCGCATGCCCTGGCGGATATCGACGCTGGCATTCGGAGTCGTGAGGGTGAAGGGCCGGACGCAGATCCAGGCACCGTCCCGGCGGTGCTCGAAGTATCCCAGAATTTCGTGCTTGGGCATTGTCCCCTCCCCGTCGTCGCAGAAATACAACGGTCCAGGTTTTTTTCGGTTCTCTCCCTGCGGCTCCGTGTCATGGTTTTTTTTGCCCGCCCCGTCCGCACGGGGCGGGCAGGACGTCAGCCCTCCGGCTTGGCGGCGTTGACCATGGCCGGCGGCGTGACCTCGGGCAGTTCCATCTTCTGGAGGAGGTCGGGCCGGGTCCGGCGCGTCATGGGGGGCAGGGCCTGGGTCTGCCCCGTGGCCAGGGCGCGCTCCACCGCCTCCAGCACGCGGATGTCGCACAGGCCCTCCTCGCCGTCGGGCTCCGGCAACCGGTCGTGGAGGATGCAGTCGGAGAAATAGCGGGTCTGGCCGCCGAACTGATCGACGCTCGGGAAGGTCAGCCGCTCGGCCTCCCCGCCCCGGGTCAGGGTTCCGCCGAGTCCCTTCCCGAACAGGAAGGCGGGCTGGAGATGCAGGTCGCCCCGGGTGCCGGTGACGCGGTAGGCATCGACGGCGTCGGACTCGTAGGAGACGGTGAACTGGGCGAGCCGCCCGCTCGGGAAGCGCAGGGTGACGGAGACGGTGCCGTCGAAGGGGAAGGGGCTGTCCGCCCGGCGGCTGCCCAGCGCCGAGACCTCCACGGGCTCCTCCCCGAAGAGGTTGCGGGCGGCGTTGATCGGGTAGGTGCCCATGTCGGGGACGGGGCCGGCCCAGTAGCCCTGCTTGGCGCGGTGGTTGCCCGCCTCGACCCGCTGCCCGAAGGTGGCGGTGAACATCCGCGGTTCGCCGATCTGCCCGGCGCGGATGCGGGCGATGGCGTCCAGCGTCGCCGGCTCGAAATGCAGGCGGTAGGCGATCATCAGCTTGGCGCCCGAGGCCTGCGCGGAGGCGTTGATCGCCTCGCACTCGGCGACGCTCACCGCCATCGGCTTCTCGAGGAGAACGTGGCACCCGGCCTCCAGGGCCGGCACGGCGTAGTCCCGGTGCATCCCGTTCGGCAGGGCGAGGTAGACCGCATCGAACAGGTCGGAGGCCAACGCCTCCTCGTACCGGTCGTAGGAGAAGGCGGTCAGCCCGTAGGTGTCGGCGAGCGCCTTCGCCTTCTCCGGGTCGCCGGTGACGATCGCCGTCATCTCGGAATTGCCGGTCTGCGCCACGCCCGGCATGAACGCCGCCTGCGAGATCCAACCGCCGCCGACCACCGCGTAGCGCACCTTGCGCCCGTCCACCCGTCTCGCCTGCATGCCCATCTCCGCTGCGGTGCGAAGGCGAAACGCGGAACCGGGGCGGATGATCCGTCGCGCCGTGAGAGCACGGCGATGCGATGGAGGGTGGATGGGCGCGGGAGAATTCGGCCAAGCTGTGAGGGGCTTGGCTGGGGTCGCCGAATGTCGCAGCGCCGCCGCGGTTCCCCGACCGGGACGCCGCTTTCGGTCGCGTCCCCTGTTCCGGGGCCGAACCCTATGTGCTGCGACGCAACGGGCGCCCCCGCCCGCTCTCTCCCCTCTCACGAAGGATCGACATGGCTGTGTTTCACTGGATCGGCCGCATCGTCGCCGGGGCGGGCCACCTCGCCAAGGTCGCCGTCCTCGGCGTCGTGGCACTGTTCTCCGCCTCGCTGGACATGGTCCTCGGGCTCGTCGCCCGCTTGTATGACCGCTTCGATACGGGCTTCTCCGATCTCGCCGCCGAGTCCCGGGCGCGGAAGGGGGCGAAGGGGCGGGTGGCGGCCCCGGCCGAGTGAGTCGGCGACCTGACGGCCCCTGCCCCGCCGTCACGGCCTCGCTCGCGCGGCCGTGACGGCGAAGGCCCTACTTCAGCGCCCCGGTCTGGGCATGGAAGTCCGGCCCGTTGATCGTCCTCGTCACATGGCCGGCGCGGATCAGGTAGTCGCCGAAATGCTCGCCGGCCTGCTTGGCCTTCGCGAACTCGGCGAAGAGCGGATCCAGGGTCGAGACCACCTCGGCCGGCGAGGCGTCCTCCCGGTAGAGCTTGCCGAGGCGCGAGCCGTCGAAGGCGGCGCCGAGATAGAGGTGGTAGCGCTCGGGACCCCGGCCCACGAGGCCGATCTCGGCGATGAAGGGCCGGGCGCAGCCGTTGGGACATCCGGTGGAGCGGATGGTGATCTCCTCGTCCTGCAACCCGTGCTTGGCGAGGCTCGCCTCCAGGTCGTCCATCAGGCCCGGCAGGAAGCGCTCGCTCTCGGCGAGCGCCAGGCCGCAGGTCGGCATGGCGACGCAGGCGATGGAGTTGCGCCGCAGCGCCCCCGCCCCCTTGGTCATGCCGTACTCGTCCACGATCGCCTCGATGGCCGCGCGTCGGGCCTCCGGCACGTTGGCGATGATGACGTTTTGGTTAGCGGTGAGGCGGAAGTCGCCCTCGTGCTCCTCGGCCACCCGGCGCAGGCCGGAGAGGAAGCGCGGGCCGTCCTCGTAATCCTTGATCCGGCCGGAGGGGACGTAGAGGGTCAGGTGATGGCGGCCGTCGTCGCCCTCGGTCCAGCCGAAGCGGTCGCCGTTGCCGGTGAAGGTGAAGGGCTTCACCGCCCCGAGCTTCTTGCCGATCCGCTTCTCCACCTCGGCGCGGAAGGCGTCGAGGCCGTAGCGCTCGATCGTGTACTTGAGCCGGGCGTTCTTGCGGTTGGTGCGGTTGCCCCAGTCGCGCTGGACGGTCATCACCGCCTCGGCGACCTTCACCGCGTCCTCCGGCTTGCAGAAGCCCATCACGTCGGCGGTGCGGGGGAAGGTGTCGGGCTCGCCGTGGGTCATGCCCATGCCGCCGCCGACCGTGACGTTCCAGCCGGTGACCGCGTTCTTCTTGTCGAGGATCGCGATGAAGCCGAGATCGTGGGCGAAGATATCGACCTCGTTCGACGGCGGCACGGCGATGACCGTCTTGAACTTCCGCGGCAGGTAGGTGCGGCCGTAGATCGGCTCCACCTCCGGCCCGTCCTCGCCGCCGACGACCCGCTCGCCGTCGAGCCAGATCTCGCGCCACGCATTGGTCTTCGGCAGGAGCGAATCGGAGATGTCCTTGGCGAGCTGGTAGGCGGCCTTGTGCGCCTTCACCTGGGCCGGGTTCGTAGCGGCCATGACGTTGCGGTTCACGTCGCCGCAGGCGGCGATGGTGTCGAGCAGCGCCGCGTCGATGGCGGCCATGGTCCGCTTCAGGTTCGACTTGATGACGCCGTGGTACTGGAAGGTCTGGCGCGTCGTCGCGCGCAGGGCGTTGCCCGCGTAGGTCCGGGCGATGTCGTCGAGGACCAGCCACTGCTTCGGGCTGACCACGCCCCCCGCGATGCGCAGGCGGATCATGAAGCTGTAGGCCTTGTCGAGCTTCTTCTTGCTCCGCTCCGGCCGCAGGTCGCGGTCGTCCTGCAGGTACATCCCGTGGAACTTCACGAGCTGCCCGTCATCCTCGGAGATGGCGCCGGTGGCGTGGGCCAGAAGCCCGTCCGCGAGGGTGCCGCGCAGGTAGCCGCTGGCGATCTTGATGTGCTCGTTGGCCGCGAGCTTGGCCTCGCGGGCCGCCTCCGCGTCGGTGATCGGGCGGGAGGTCGGCGGCGTGTCGTACACGCGCTTGGTGAGGGTGGGGGTGCCGTCGGTCATGGTGGTCCCGATATGCTGTGTCGGCGGTGACCGTCCGATCCTTCCTCCTCATCCCGAGGTGCCGCAGCGAAGGGGAGGTCTCCTTCGAGGCCCGCTGGTGCGGGCGCCTCAGGAGGAAGGCGCGGATCGGACGATGGTCACGAGTGACGGTCGGTTCGTGTCAGTACACGTCCTGCTGGTATCGCTTGGCCCGCTCAAGCCCCGCGACGTGCGACTCGGCGTCAGCCGCCGAGAGGCCCTTCACGGTCTCGAAGGCCCGGACCACGGCGGCGCGCACGTCCTTGGCCATCTTCTTCGCGTCGCCGCAGACGTAGAAATGGGCGCCGCCCTCCAGCCACTCCACCAGTTCGGCGGCGTGCTGGTCGATGCGGTCCTGGACGTAGATCTTCTCCGGCTGGTCACGGGAGAAGGCTACGTCGATCTTGGTGAGCGACCGGTCCTCCAGGGCCTCCTGCCATTCGAGCTGGTACAGGAAGTCGTGGGTGAAGTGGCGGTCGCCGAAGAACAGCCAGGAGCGGCCGGGAGCTTCCACCGCCCGGCGCTCCTGCACGAAGGCGCGGAACGGGGCGACGCCGGTGCCGGGGCCGACCATGATGATGTCGGTGGCGGGGTCCGCGGGCAGGCGGAAGTGCTTGTTCGGCTTCAGCCGGACCCGCAGCTTGGCGCCGTCCTTGATCCGGTCGGCCACGTGGACCGAGGCCACGCCGGAGCGCGCCCGGCCAAAGGTCTCGTAGCGCACCGCCACGATGGCGAGGTGCACCTCGTCCCCCACCTCCTTGCGCGAGGAGGCGATGGAGTAGGCCCGCGGCGGCAGGGGCCGGGTGATGGTGCCGAAATGCTCCGCCGTGAGCGTGGCGGGGAACCGCTCGATCAGGTCGATGAGGTTGCGGCCCTCGACCCAGGCGCGGGCCTCGCCGCCCGCCGCGAAGGCGCTCGCCTCGTCCGAGCCCGTCGCCTTGGCGAAGCGCTCGATCGTGGCCGGCGAGAGCGTGGTGATGTCACGCTCGGTCAGCAGCGACCGGCGCAGGGCCTCGTCGCCCGACAGGCCGGTGGCGGCCAGGATCTCGTCGACGAGCTGCGGATCGTTCTCGGGATAGAGCTCCAGGGAATCGCCCGGCTCGTAGGCCGGAGCGCCGTCCTCGAAGGCGAGGGCGAGGTGGATCGTCTCCTTGTCGGAGCGGGAGGAGTTGAGGTTCACGTGCTCTACCACCTCGACCACGACGGGGTCGCGGCTCGGCTCGGCCTCCTCGTCCCCGCCGGCGCGGGCGAAGTCCACCGCCACCACGTTGTCCTGGGCCGCGGCGGGCGCCAGCGCCTTGAGGGTGCCCTTGATCCACTCGGCGGCGGGCGTCTCGAAATCGAGGTCGAGGTCGGCGCGCTCGGCGGCGCGCTTGCCCCCCAGCGCCTCGAACCGGGCGTCGAGCGCCTTCCCGATGGCGCAGAATTCCGCGTACGAGGTGTCGCCGAGCGACAGCACGGCGAATTCCACGCCCTCCAGGCGCGGGGCGCCCTCGCCCATCAGCTCGCCGTAGGCCCGCACCGCGCGGGCCGGGGGCTCACCCTCGCCCCAGGTGGCGGCGATGGCCACGAGCTTGCCCGCCTTCGGCAGGGTCGCCACGTCGAGGTCGGCGAAGTCCACCACCTTCGGCTTGAAGCCCTGCTTGCGGGCGAGCTTGGCGACGTCGCCCGCGAGCTTCTCCGAATTTCCGGATTCGCTCGCGTAGATGACCGTCAGCGGCTCGGACGCCTTGGGCGCCTGGGCGGGCGCGGCCTGGGGCTGGCCCCCGGCGGCGTCGAGGCCGGCCAGGAAGCCGGCGAGCCATGCCCGTTGGGTCGGGCTCGCGTTGCCGAGGACGGCGTCGAGGCTGGCGCGTTCGCCGTCTCCGAAGGGAGCGGTGCGCGGGAGGAGAGCAGAGCGAGACATCGGGGAACCATGTCGTCGGGCACGCGGCCCATGTCAACCGGAACGTTCGTTTTGCAGAACGACGCGACGGTAGCAAACGGCTATCGCGCAATCGTTCTGAAAGAGAAGATTAATCTCCGACCGCAGCGAGGGCCGGGGCCAGCTCGGGCAGGTGGCGCGTCGCCTTGGGCGGCGCGGGCAGGGGCAAGGCCGTGGTCGACTTCACCTTTTCCATGGCGAAGCGCGAGGTCACGTTCTTGAGGGGCAGCACCGCGATCAGGCGCTTGTAGAAGGTGTCGTAGGCCTGCATGTCCGCGACGACGACACGCAGCATGTAATCCACGTCCCCCGCCATCCGGTAGAATTCCAGCACCTCCGGCATGGCCGACACGGTGTCGGCGAAGCGCTGCAACCACTCCTGCGAGTGGTCGGCCGTCTCGATCGAGACGAAGACCGTCAGGCCGAGGCCGAGCTTCACCGGGTCGAGCACGGCGACGCGCCGGTCGATCACCCCGTCGGATTCCAGGCGCTGGATGCGCTTCCAGCAGGGAGTCTGCGACAGGCCGACCTTCTCGCCAATGGCGGCGATGGAGAGGGTCGCGTCCCGCTGGAGCAGGGCGAGGATCTTCAGGTCGATGGCGTCCAAGGGGGACCTCCGCGGTCTCGACACCCCTTCTCCGCGGAGAAGGAATTTGCGGCCATATAGGCGAGTGGCACCAATTTCGAGAATATTTTTTTAATTTACGTCGGTGAGCGTGGCCTTGCCGCGTGCGGTGGCACACATCGCCACCGGCCTTTCGCGGGGAGGAATCGGCCCCCTCGCCTTGACTTCGTTCGATATAGCGAACATTTCGACCCCTCGACAACCGGCGTGGCCCCCTCATGTCCACAGGGTCGGCGCAGGAGCCCACAGCATGTCCCTCACGGACCCCACCACGGCGGCCGACGACCTCGGCCGGAGCCTCGCGCCCCTCGACCTTCAGGACCGCCTGACCCTGATCGCCCGCGAGGTTCCCGGACGGCTGGTCTTCACCACGAGCCTCGGGATCGAGGATCAGGTGCTCACCCACGCCCTCGCCATGGCCAAGCTCGCCGGCGCCCGCGGGGATGACGGCCGGGTGGAGATCGCCACCCTCGATACGGGCCGCCTGTTCCCCGAGACCTACGACACCTGGGTCGAGACCGAGGCCGCCTACGGCATCCGCATCCTCGCCTACGTGCCCGAGCGGGCCGCCGAGGAAGCCTTCGTCCGCGCGGAGGGCATCAACGGCTTCCGCCGCTCCGTGGCGGCGCGTCAGGCCTGCTGCGGCTTCCGCAAGGTCGAGCCGCTCGGCCGGGCGCTCCACGGCGCCGCCGGCTGGCTCACCGGCCTGCGGGCCGGGCAGTCCGCCAATCGCGCCGCGACGCCGCTGGCCGCCTGGGACGCCGAGCGCGGCCTCGTGAAGCTCAATCCGCTGGCGGATTGGACCCGCGAGCGGATCGACCTCTTCGTCCGCGACAACTTCGTTCCCTACAACACCCTGCACGACAAGGGCTTTCCCTCCATCGGCTGCGCGCCCTGCACCCGCGCGGTGAAGGTCGGCGAGCCGGAGCGCGCCGGGCGCTGGTGGTGGGAGCAGGAAGACAAGAAGGAATGCGGGCTGCATGTCGGCCGCCCCGGGGCCGCGGTGCAGCCGGGCCGGGAAGCCGCCGTGTTCGAGCCCACCCCCGAAACCCGCCAGCCGGAGTACGCCCGATGAGCGCCGCGACGGCCGCCCTGCGGCCAGAGACGACCCAAGCCCCCTCCCCCGCCCGCCTGAGCCACCTCAAGCGGCTGGAGGCCGAGGCCATCCACATCTTCCGGGAGACGGTCGCCGAGACCGAGAACCCGGTGATGCTCTATTCCATCGGCAAGGATTCCTCCGTCCTGCTGCATCTGGCGCTGAAGGCCTTCGCGCCGGGCAAGCTGCCCTTCCCGCTCCTCCACGTCGACACGACGTGGAAGTTCAAGGAGATGATCGCCTTCCGCGATGCGCGGGCGAAGGAGCTCGGCCTCGACCTCCTGGTCCACACCAACCAGGACGGGCTCGCCCGCGGCATCGGGCCGGTGAGCCACGGCTCCGAGGTCCACACCGACGTGATGAAGACGCAGGCCCTGCGGCAGGCGCTGGACCAGCACAAGTTCGACGCGGCCTTCGGCGGCGCCCGCCGGGACGAGGAGGCGAGCCGCGCCAAGGAGCGCATCGTCTCCCTGCGCACCGCCCAGCACCGCTGGGATCCCAAGCGCCAGCGGGCCGAGCCCTGGCACCTGTACAATCTCCGCAAGAAGCGCGGCGAGTCGCTGCGCGTCTTCCCGCTGTCCAACTGGACCGAGCTCGATATCTGGCTCTACATCGAGCAGGAGAACATCCCGATCGTGCCGCTCTACTTCGCGGCGCCGCGCCCCGTGGTGGAGCGCGACGGGCAACTCCTCATGGTCGATGACGACCGCCTGCCCCTGAACCCCGGCGAGGCCCCGCAGCAGCGCGTCGTCCGCTTCCGGACGCTCGGCTGCTACCCGCTGACCGGCGCGGTGGAGAGCGAGGCCGCCAGCCTGCCGGAGATCATCGCCGAGACGCTGGCCGCCCGCACCTCGGAGCGGCAGGGCCGGGTGATCGACAAGGACGGCGCGGGCGCCATGGAGCGCAAGAAGCAGGAGGGCTACTTCTGATGACCATCCACCCGCCCAAGACGGCCTTCGAGGCGTCCACCGTCGCGCAGGACTACGCCGCGTTCCTGGCGACGCACCGCGACAAGGAAGTGCTGCGCTTCATCGCCTGCGGCTCGGTGGACGACGGCAAGTCGACCCTGATCGGCCGCCTGCTGCACGACACCAAGCAGATCTTCGACGACCAGATCACCGCCCTGCGGCGCGATTCGCGCAAGCACGGGACGCAGGGGCAGGAGATGGACCTCGCGCTCCTCGTCGACGGCCTCCAGGCCGAGCGGGAGCAGGGCATCACCATCGACGTCGCCTACCGCTTCTTCTCGACGGACAAGCGCTCCTTCATCGTGGCCGACACGCCCGGCCACGAGCAGTACACCCGCAACATGGCCACCGGCGCCTCCACGGCGGACGTGGCGGTGATCCTCGTGGATGCCCGCCAGGGCCTCACCCGCCAGACCCGTCGCCACGCCCTGCTGGTCTCGAATCTCGGGATCCGCCGGGTGGTGCTGGCCGTCAACAAGATGGACCTGATCGGCTGGTCGCAGGACCGCTTCGCCGAGATCGTGGCGGGCTTCTCGGACTTCGCCGCCGGGCTGAACTTCGCCGAGATCCGGCCGATCCCCCTCTCGGCCAAGAACGGCGACAACGTGGTCGAGCCGGGGGTGAACACGCCCTGGCATACGGGCGGGACCCTGCTGTCCTTCCTGGAGACCGTGCCGGTGCGCGAGGAGGCGCTGAACGCCCCGTTCCGCATGGCCGTGCAGTGGGTCAATCGGCCGAATTCCGACTTCCGGGGCTACAGCGGGCGCATTGCCAGCGGCACCGTGCGCCCCGGCGACCGCGTGAGCGTGCAACCGGGCGGGCGCGAAGCCACCGTGGAGCGGATCTACACCGCCGACGGCGATCTGCCCGAGGCCGGGGCCGACCTCTCCGTGACCCTGGTGCTGGCCGAGCAGATCGACGCCTCCCGCGGCCAGGTGATCGCGGCCGAGGGCGCGCCGCTCCTGACACTCGAGACGCTCGACGCCCGCCTGTTCTGGGCGGCGGAGACCGAGCTGGCCCCCGGCGCGAGCCTGCTCGCCAAGGTCGGCACCGTGACGGTGACGGCGACGGTGGAGCGGATCGTCTCGCGCATCGACCCGGAGACGGGCAGGCCCGGTCCGGCGGAGCGCCTCGCGGCCAACGACATCGCCGACGTGCGCCTGACCCTCGACCGCCCCGTGGCGGTGGATGCCTACGCCGACAACCGCGAGACCGGGAGCTTCATCCTGATCGACCGGGAGACCACCGACACGGCGGCGCTCGGCCTCGTCCTGGCGCCGAAGGCGGGCGGCGGGGATGGCGGGCGGGCGGCGACCCCGGTGGACGGGGCGGCCGAGGCGGCGCCCGCCCCGGGCGGCCTCCTCGGTAGCCTGAAGAGGCTCTTCGGTCGCTGAGGAATCTGCACGCCTTGCGTGAACGGTTCGGCCGTGACGGCGTTTCTGCGCCACGGTCGAGCCGCCCTCAATTCGGGGCGGCGCCGGATCGCAAGGAAAAGACGATGACGAAGTCCTTCATCGGGCTCGCGGCTGCCCTGGCCCTCGGCGGCCTCGGAGCCATCACCTCCGCGCAGGCCGCGCCGCTCCAGGCCGGTTCGGCGACGACGCTCGCCGGCAGCGCCCCCGTCGAGACCGTGGCCTTCGGCTGCGGCCCGGGCTGGACCCGCGGCCCGTACGGCCGCTGCCGCCCCGGCTACGGTTACGGCTACCGTCCGCGCCCGTTCTACGGCCGCCGCTGCTTCATCCGTCCGACGCCCTACGGGCCCCGGCGTATCTGCCGCTACTGACGTCGGCGTTTCGAAGGGACCGGGTCCTTTCGCGGGTGCAGGGCGGCGTCCTGCTCGTCGGGGCTCCCGCCCCGACACCCCCCGCCAAGGGGGCGTCACGCCCCGCGTCACGCTCCTTGGAGGCCCCATGCCTCCGCCAGCAGGCGGTAGGAGTCGTGCCGGGCCGCGCGGTCCGGCACGGCCGTGACGATCATCAGCTCATCCGCCTGGACCGATTCGGCGAGCGCCGCGAGCCTGGCCCGCAGGGTTTCCGGCGCGCCGACATGGAGCCTGTCCCGGCCCTGTTCGATCCGCGCCCGCTCGGCGGGCGTGTAGGGATAGTCCAGCGCCTCGGCGAGGCTCGGTAGGGGCCGGTATTCGCCGCGCTCCCGGCGCAGCGTCGAGAGCCGGGCGCTCGCGGCCAGCCGTTCGGCCTCCGCGTCCGTCGGGGCGCAGATCGCCGCCACCGCGAGGATCGCGTGCGGCTTGGGCCCGAGGCGCGAGGGCTCGAACCGTTGCCGGTAGGCCCGCATCGGCCCCTCCGCCGGCATCCCCGCGAAGTGCTGGGCGAAGCCGAAGCCCGCGCCGATCTGCGCCGCCACCTGCGCGCTGTAATCCGACGAGCCGAGGAGGAAGAGCGGCGGAAGGGGCACGCCCGCCGGGCTCGCCACGATGGACCGGAACGGGTGGCCCTCGGGGAAGCCCTGGTCCCAGAACAGCAATTCCTGCAGCCGGTCGAGGAAGTCGTCGCCGCCGTTGCCGGAGGGGGCCTCCCGCCGCCGCAGGGCGCGGGCGGTGATCCCGTCCGTGCCGGGCGCCCGGCCGAGGCCGAGGTCGATCCGGCCGGGAAAGAGGGCCTCCAGCATCCGGAACCGCTCGGCCACCATCAGCGGCGCGTGGTTCGGCAGCATGATCCCGCCCGAGCCGACCCGCAGGCGCGTCGTGGCGGCGGCGATTTGGCCGATCATGATCTCTGGAGCCGGGCTCGCCACGTTCGGCAGGGCGTGGTGCTCCGCGAGCCAGTAGCGCCGGTAGCCGAGGGTATCGACGTGCCGGGCGAGCGCCAGGGTGTCGTGCAGGGCCTGGGCGGGGGTGGAATCGGCCGAGACGAAGGAGAGGTCGAGGACGGACAGGGGGATCATGTCCGTGAGATGGGGGCGCGGGCGGCGATGCGGGAGGGCTCGCGGGGTTACGACGCCGCCTCGTCCGATTCTCCGCCCGCCGCGTAAAATCGTTCGAAGTCCCTTCCCCCGTAAAAGACGTTGCCGACGAGCACCCGTCCTTGGTCGATCGTGGAGGCGAGCACCGCCGAACGTTCGAACGCGATGGTCCGTCGTCCGACCTCCAGATCGTCGCGGGGCCGACCGCCAGAGGGGGCATCGCCGAGCCCGGCTCATGGCCCCGTGAGCGATCAGTGAACGGGCCGAGGTGCCGGGCGGTCAACCCGAAATGCGATGCCGTGCACGATGCTTGCCGGCTCACGGCCCCGGGACTAGGGTCCGGCCGTTTCCAACGGAGCACGCAGCGACCATGGCCTTCCTCGCCGACGTCCTTTCGCGGGTGAAGCCCTCCGCGACCATCCAGATGACCCAGAAGGCGCGGGAGCTGAAGGCGTCGGGCGTCGACGTGATCTCGCTCTCGGTGGGCGAGCCGGATTTCGACACGCCGGAGCACATCAAGCAGGCCGGCATCGACGCGATCAACCGCAACGAGACCCGCTACCCGCCGGTCTCGGGCATCGTGCCCCTGCGCGAGGCGATCGCGAAGAAGTTCAAGCGCGACAACGGGCTCGACTACAAGCCGAGCCAGACCATCGTCGCCACGGGCGGCAAGCACATCCTGTACAACGCGCTGCTCGCCACGCTGAACCCCGGCGACGAGGTGGTGATCACGCGGCCCTACTGGGTGTCCTACCCGGAGATGGTGGGCCTGTGCGGCGGCACGGCGGTCTTCGCCGACACGCGCATGGAGGAGGGCTTCAAGCTCCAGCCCGCCGAGCTGGAGCGCGTGCTGACGCCCAAGACCAAGTGGATCATCCTCAACTCGCCGTCGAATCCCTCGGGCGCCGCCTATTCGCGCAGCGAGATGAAGGCGCTGACCGACGTGCTCCTGCGCTACCCGGACGTGCACGTCCTCACCGACGACATCTACGAGCACCTGACCTACGGCGATTTCGAGTTCGTGACCCCGGCCCAGGTCGAGCCCGCCCTCTACGAGCGGACGCTGACCATGAACGGCGTCTCGAAGGGCTACGCCATGACCGGCTGGCGCATCGGCTTCGCCGCCGGCCCGGAGACGCTCATCAAGGCGATGGACTTCGTGCAGGGCCAGCAGACCTCCGGCGCCACCACCGTGGCGCAATGGGCGGCGGTGGCGGCGCTCGAAGGCCCGCAGGACCACATCGCCCGGTTCCGCAAGGCGTTCCAGGCGCGCCGGGACCTCGTCGTGTCGATGCTGAACCAGGCCAAGGGCCTGTCCTGCCCGACGCCGGAGGGAGCCTTCTACGTCTACCCGTCCTGCGCGGAGCTGATCGGCCGCCGCACCGAGGGCGGCAAGGTGATCGAGACCGACGAGGACTTCGTCACCGAGCTGCTGATGGCCGAGGGCGTGGCGGCGGTGCACGGCTCGGCCTTCGGGCTCGGCCCGAACCTGCGCATCTCCTACGCCACCTCCGACACGGTGCTGGAGGAAGCCTGCCGCCGCATCCAACGCTTCTGCGGCTCGCTGCGCTGAACTCCGAGGATCCCGAAGGACGTGTCCTCCGGTGGGGTCCAGGGACGAAGCCCCTGGATATCCCGACTGCGGCGCCGGGTCCGCGCAGGATCGGTTGCCGGCTCCGCCGCCGTCCCTTACACGGGCCTTCCCCGCGGCCGATGCGCCTGAAGGTTTCGCGAGCCCGCTCGGGCCTGCATGGTAGCGGGGTCGGCAGTGACGGGACGGTCCGGACCAGTTCTCTGGATCGCACCTGTGAGGCTTAGTGGGCCGAGCGGCTGCAGGAGTGTCGGAGGCGCGGGGAACAGGAACCGCGGATCAGGCGCAGGGCCCACACGAGATGCCGCCGCTCAGCTGCGGCCTGTCCCGAAGCGGGGCAGGGCTCGGGCAGGCCGGTTCCCGCTTCATTCACGCAAACCTGCAACTGTGCAGTAAGGCCGGGGATCCGGCCCCGCGTGATTTGAGTTTTTTCGGGTTCCACACATGCGTGCCCTGCTCACTAGCGGGATCAAGGCGATCCTGGCCATTGCCGCCCTCTCCACCGCCGCGCATTGGGCGCTGCGACTCCAGCGTGAGCCGGGCACGTCGGTGCGGCCGGTCCTCGCCAGCGTCGCCGAGCCGGAGACCACGGGCTCCGTGGCGCCGCGCCGGATGGACGCCGCCCCGGCGTCCACGGTCCAGCAGGCGGCGGCGATGCCGTCCGAACCGGTGCGGGCCGCGCCCTCTCTCGACCAGTCGGGCCTCTCCGCGCTGATCGCCGGGGCCGCCGCGACGGCCAAGCCCAAGCCGGCCGCGACGGCGGCCAAGCCGGTCGCCAAGATCGCTATTCCCGCCAAGGTCGCAGGTCCCGCCAAGGTGGCCGTCGCCGCCAAGGTCGCCGTCTCCGCGAAGCCTGCGGACGCAGCCAAGGCGTCCCCGGCGAAGGGCCCGGCGACCGCGAAGGTGGCGGCCGCCAAGCCGACGCCGCCGAAGCCGGTTCCGACCAAGGTTGCGGCCCTGGAGAAGGCCGACGCCGGGGCCAAGGTCGCCAAGCACTGAGGGGCGCCAAGTCGGGCTCGCCTGGCGGTCCCGGAACCGGAACAGGTTAACGCCCGCTCAACGGGCGGCGGTCGCCACCCACGGCCACCGCATGGTTCGGTTGCGTCGCGGCCCCTATCTTGGCCGTGCCGGACCGGTCACGATGGCGTCCAGCCTCGCGGGTTTCCGCCCCCCTCCGAACCGCTCCGATGGCCCCGATCGCCACCACCGTGCCCACCGACGCGACCAGGCCCGAGGCCGGTGCGGCCGATGCTGCGCGCCGCCGCCGCCTCTTCGGCATCGCTCTCATGTGCGGGGCGGTGGCGTTCTTCGCGGGGCTCGATGCCTGCGCCAAGACCCTGGCGCGGGCCGGGGTCGATCCGCTGGTGACCACCTTCATGCGCTACGCCGCCAGCGTCGCCATGATCTCCCTGTTCGTGAACCCCGTGCGGACCCCGAGCGTGGTGCGCAGCCGCCGCCTCGGCCTGCAGATCGTGCGCTCCCTGCTGCTCTTCGCCTCGACGGCGCTGAACTTCGTCGCCCTGCGCTACCTGCAGATGGCCGAGACGATCTCCATCCAGTTCGCCGCGCCGCTCACCGTCGCGCTGCTGGCCGGCCCGCTCCTCGGGGAGTGGTCGTCCCGGGCCCGCCTCTTGGCGATCGGCGTCGGCTTCGTCGGCGTGCTGGTGATCGTGCAGCCGGGCGTCGGCGCCGTGCATCCGGCGACGCTGCTCTGCGTCGGCAACGTGATCGTCTACGCCTTCTACGCGATCATCACGCGCAAGCTCGCGGCCTACGATTCGACCGCGACCACGATGTTCTACACCGGCCTCGCCGGCGTCGCGCTGATGGCGCCGCTCCTGCCCTGGATCTGGACCAGCCCGGCCGACTGGCACCACTGGGTTCTGCTGCTGGCGGTGGCCCTGTTCGGCACGCTGGGCCACTGGCTGCTGGTGATGGCCCATGCCCGTGCCCCGGCGAACGTGCTGGCGCCGTTCATCTACACCCAGCTCCTGTGGTCGGTGACGCTGGGTTTCCTGCTCTTCGGCGACCTGCCGGGCCGCTGGACCATCCTCGGCGCGATGATCGTCGTCGGCTCCGGCCTGTATCTCCTGGCCCAGGACACCCTCCGCCGGGAGGCATAATCCCGGGGATTCCCAAGGGCGTCACGCCCTTGGGTGGGGTGTCGGGGCGAGGCCCCGACCGCAGGGCCCTGCCCTGCACCCGCCAGAGGGCTCGCCCTCTGGATACCCCGTTCTCAGCGGTGGTGCCGGCGGTGCGTCCGGCGGTAGCCCTTCCGGGAGCGCATGTCGGTGCGGTAGGCGCGGCGGCCCGGATCGATCCCGAGTGCGCCGTTGACGGTGCCGACCGCGCCGCCCACGGCTCCGCCGACCACGCCGCCGATGGGGCCGCCGACGCGATCGCCCTCGGCCGCGCCGCGCTGCACGCCGCCGACGAGGCCCTGGGCCGAGGCGGGCAGGGCCAGGGTGAGGGATCCGGCGGCCAGCGCCGCGGCGAGAAGGGCCGTCTTGAGGGTGTGGGTCATGGGGGTTCCTCCGGAAGCGTAGCCGGTGGCCGGCTCACCCTGCGAACGGCCAATTCCACTTTTCGTTGCACGCGTCCGGTGCAAGGCCGGGGGATGAAACGGCCCGCCTCCTTCGTGCGGGGCAGGATGGGCCGCCCGCCCTCCCCGCTGGAAACCGCCGGGGGCTGCTGCTAGAGAGGCGCGATGCACGCGTTCCGCATTTCGCGCTCCGCCCGGAGCGCCCGGCGAATTACGAGCCCGGTCGCCGCCTGAGGGCCCGCACGCGTCCGCGCGGCCGGGCCCCGCGGCAGGCCGGGATCCGACAAACCCGCCCGCCGGCCCGCGCCGGCCAGAACGCCCGACCTTGCGAGACCCGATGACCACCCCCGACACGAACGCGCCCGCCGCGCAGGCCCGCGACTATTCCAAGACCCTGTTCCTGCCGAGCACCGAGTTTCCGATGCGCGCCGGGCTCCCGACCCGCGAGCCGCTGCTCTTGGAGCGCTGGGCCCGGACCGGCCTCTATGAAAAGATCCGGCAGGCGGCGGCGGGGCGGCCGAAATTCGTGCTGCACGACGGCCCGCCCTACGCCAACGGCAACATCCACATCGGCACGGCGCTGAACAAGATCCTGAAGGACGTGATCGTCCGCAGCCAGGGGGCTCTGGGCAAGGACGCCAACTACGTCCCCGGCTGGGACTGCCACGGCCTGCCGATCGAGTGGAAGATCGAGGAGCAGTACCGCGCCAAGGGTCGCAACAAGGACGACGTGCCGGTGATCGAGTTCCGGCAGGAATGCCGGACGTTTGCCGCCCACTGGCTCGACGTGCAGCGCGAGGAGTTCAAGCGGCTCGGCGTCACCGGCGACTGGGACCATCCCTACGCCACCATGGCCTTCCCGGCCGAGGCCGCCATCGCCGACGAACTCATGAAGTTCGCCGTCACCGGCCAGCTCTACCGCGGCTCGAAGCCGGTGATGTGGTCGGTGGTGGAGAAGACGGCGCTCGCCGAGGCCGAGGTCGAGTACGAGGAGCACGTCTCCGATACGATCTTTTGTGCGTTTCCGATCACGCAGGGCGGTGAGGCGCTCCAGGGTGCCCGCGTCGTGATCTGGACCACGACGCCCTGGACGATGCCCGGCAACCGGGCCGTCGCCTACTCCAAGAAGATCTCCTACGGCCTGTACGAGGTCACCGGCGCACCGGAGGACAACTGGGCCAAGCCCGGCGAAACCTACATCCTGGCCGACTCCCTCGCGGCGACGGTGTTCAAGGCGGCCCGCGTCGAGGCCTACGAGCGCGTCGGGGACGTCACCGCCGAGACGCTGGCGGGCCTGACCCTCGCCCATCCCCTGGCGGGTCTCGGCTACGCGTTCGACGTTCCGCTGCTCGACGGCGATCACGTCACCGACGAATCCGGCACCGGCTTCGTCCACACGGCGCCGAGCCACGGCCGCGAGGATTTCGAGCTCTGGATGGCCTCGGGCCGCCGGCTGGCCGAGCGCGGCATCGACACGACGATCCCCTACACGGTGGATGCCGACGGCACGCTCACCAAGGCGGCGCCGGGCTTCACGGGGCGCCGCGTCTACACGGAGAAGGGCGAGAAGGGCGACGCCAACAAGGCGGTGATCGCCGCGCTCACCGAGGCGGGGGCGCTGGTCGCCCGCGGGGTGCTGCGCCACCAGTACCCGCATTCCTGGCGCTCGAAGAAGCCGGTGATCTTCCGCAACACGCCGCAATGGTTCATCGCCATGGACCGGCCGGTGGATTCGCTCGGCAACCGGACGCTCCGCGAGGTCGCCACGCAGGCGATCAACGACACGCAATGGGTGCCGCCACAGGGCAAGAACCGCATCGACGGCATGGTCGGCAACCGGCCGGACTGGGTGGTCTCGCGCCAGCGCGCCTGGGGCGTGCCGATCACCGTGTTCGTCCATAAGGAGACCGGCGAGGTGCTGAGGGACGGGGCCGTCAACGCCCGCATCCACGATGCCTTCGCCGCCGAGGGGGCGGATGCGTGGTTCGCGCCCGACGCGGCCTCCCGCTTCCTCGCCCCGGAGCACGACCCGGCCGCCTACGAGCAGGTGATGGACGTGCTCGACGTGTGGTTCGATTCGGGCTCGACCCACGCCTTCGTGCTGGACGATCCGGAACAGTTTCCCGGCCTGTCGGGCGTGACGCGCGTCCGCGACGGCGGCCAGGACAAGGTGATGTACCTCGAAGGCTCGGACCAGCACCGCGGCTGGTTCCAGTCCTCCCTGCTCGAATCCGCCGGCACCCGCGGCCGGGCGCCCTACGACGTGGTGCTGACCCACGGCTTCGTCCTCGACGGCAAGGGCCTGAAGATGTCGAAGTCGAAGGGCAACGTCGTCGCGCCGCAGAGCGTCATCAAGGATTCGGGCGCCGACATCCTGCGCCTGTGGGTGGCGGCCTCCGACTATACCGACGACCTGCGCATCGGCCCGGAGATCATCAAGACGTTTGCGGAGACCTACCGCAAGCTGCGCAACTCCCTGCGCTGGATGTTGGGTTCTCTCGCCCACCGGGTGCCGAACGACGACGTCGAGTTCCACAACATGCCGGAGCTGGAGCGGTTCATCCTGCACCGGCTGGCCGAGCTCGACGGCGAGATCCGCGAGGCCTACGCCACCTACGACACCAAGCGGGTCGTGGCGCTGCTCAACGGGTTCATGACCGGCGACCTGTCGTCCTTCTACTTCGACGTGCGCAAGGACGCGCTCTACTGCGATCCGATCTCCTCGGTGACGCGGCGGGCCGCCCTGCAGGTGATCGACGAGACCTTCCGCCGGGTGGTGGTCTGGCTCGCCCCGGTCCTGGCCTTCACGGCGGAGGAGGCGTGGCTCGACCGGTACTCCTCCGAGGACGGCTCGGTCCATCTCCAGACCCTGCCCGAGACGCCCTCCTCCTGGCGCGATGAAGCGCTGGCGGCCAAGTGGCAGAAGATCCGGCGTGTTCGCCGGGTGGTGACGGGCGCGCTGGAGATCGAGCGTGCGGCCAAGCGCATCGGCGCGAGCCTGGAGGCGGCACCGGTGGTGCACATCGCCGACGCGGACCTGCGCGTGGCGGTGGAATCGCTGGGGCTTACCGCCTTCGCGGATACCTGCATCACCTCCGCGATCACGGTGAGCGAGGGCGACGGCCCAGCCGAGGCCTTCCGCCTCGACGAGGTGCGCGGCGTCGCGGTGGTGCCCACCCCGGCCGAGGGGCGCAAATGCGCCCGCTCCTGGCGGGTCACCCCCGAAGTCGGCGCCGACGCGGAGTTCCCCGACGTCACCCCCCGCGACGCCCAGGCCCTACGGGAATGGGATGCGGCGCATCCGGAGGCGAGCGCCGCGTGAGGATAAACGGTCAAGGTGATGGACTCCCCCCCTCTCCCCGCTTGCGGGGAGAGGGGGGCGCCGACGACGGGGTCGTCGCGGCCCTCTCCCCGCAAGCGAGGAGAGGGAATTCTCACCCATGACCCCCGCCCGCGCCGGCCTCCTGGCCCTCCTCCTCACCCTCGTCCTCGATCAGGCCTCGAAGCTCTGGCTCTATCTCGGCACGGACCTCGTGCTGACGCAGCCCTGGCGATACGGCCCCAACCTCGACCTCGTGGTGGTGTGGAACCGGGGCGTGTCCTACGGGATGTTCCAGCAGGACAGTCCGCTCGGCCGCTGGCTGCTGGTGGGGCTCTCCCTCGTGGCGGCGCTGGGCCTCGGCTGGTGGATGACGCGGGCCCCCACGCGCCTGCTGGGCACGGCGCTCGGACTCGTCGTCGGCGGGGCGCTGGGCAACGCCATCGACCGGACCGTGTACGGGGCGGTGTTCGACTTCGTGCACCTCCATGCGGGCGCATGGTCCTGGTACGTGTTCAACATCGCCGACGCGGCGATCGTGGCCGGGGTGATCGGCCTGATACTCGATTCCTTCCGCCCGGCGGCCAAGGCCCCATCCCCAGCCGGGGAGCGGGACGGGGCCGCGCCGCGCCCGTGATCCGCGCTACACACAGGCCCCGTCCGCCGGGGGGGCTGGTCCGGCGTGGCCAAGACGCCATACGATCGCCGGAAACCGGCGTCACGCCGGACCCTGTCCGATCAGGCCGCGTGGGCGGCCGTCGTCCCGCCGGTTCCCGCCCGGCCACCCGTGAGGCAGCATGAGCGCGCACCGCAGGCTTCGACTCCTCCCTGTCCTGGCCCTCTCGCCCCTCGTCGTCCTGGCGGCAGCCGCTCCGGCCGAGGCTCAGCAGGGCGAGATCATGCGCGACGCGCTTTCGGGCATCGGCCTCCTGGAGAAGCAGCAGGCCCCGATCGACTACCACGAGCGGGCGCCGCTGGTGATGCCGCCCAAGCTCGACGGCAAGGCCCTGCCGCCGCCGCGGGCCCGGACCAAGAGTGCCGCTTGGCCGAAGGATCCCGAGATCGTCGCCGCTGACCGCGAGCGCGAGGCCGACGAGCGCCGGGCGAACAAGGGCAACCAGGTTCAGGGCCGCTACAACGACAACAACGCCACGGTCTCCGTCGATGAGATGCGCGGCGGCCGCCGGGCCGGGGCTAACCTCACCACCACCGCCGAGGACAAGCCCGGCGACAACGCCCGCCGCTCCTCGTGGCTCGATCCGCTGGAGCTGTTCAAGGGCAAGGGCGAGGAGGCCGCGCCCGCGAGCGTCGAACCGCCGCGGGAGAGCCTCACCGAGCCGCCCACCGGATACCGCAAGGCGCCGAAGCGGGTCGTGAACACCTCGAACGAGCCGGTCAAGAGCGCCAACGCCGACCGTGAGGAGGCCGATCCGGGCACGTACCTGCGGTCCCAGCAGCGGCGCTGAGGCGCGCAGGCCTGCGCGCGGGGACGGGGCCCGCCGGCAGGGCATGACGTGACAACGACTTAGGTCGTCCCCATTTGCCATGCGGTCCGGCATGGTTCTAGATCGAGGCCCCGTCGGCGCGCTCCGGGCCGGATGCGCGTCCCGCGGGCGGGATTCATGAGGGCTGCGGCGACCCGGGGACGAGGGACGGCGCATCGCACTCGACACTTGTCCAGGCACGGCTCTTGCCGCGCCCGGACCGGGAAAGCCCCGAAGTCCGATCCCCCCGCGCGGGCCGGATCGCCGAGGCTGGGGCTGACGAAGGACACGCGGTATGCATCGGTTCAGGACGGCGACGCCCACCCTTTCCCCCCGGATGCGGGAGGCGCGCTACGAGGCGACCGCCGGCCGGGGAGAGGCCGCTCCCTTCGGGCGCTCCGAGGCCGGTGGCCCGGAGGTCTCGTCCTTCACCCTCGACAATGCCCTCGACGTGGTGGTGGTGCCCGATCACCGGGCGCCCGTGGCGACCCACATGATCTGGTACCGCAACGGGTCGGCGGACGATCCGATCGGCCAGTCCGGCATCGCGCACTTCCTCGAGCACCTGATGTTCAAGGGCACCGAGAAGCACCCGGTGGGCGCCTTCTCGAAGGCGGTGTCCGGCCTCGGCGGCCAGGAGAACGCGTTCACGAGCTACGACTACACCGCCTACTTCCAGCGCGTCGCCCGCGACCATCTCGGCACGATGATGGGCTTCGAGGCGGACCGGATGCACGGCCTCGTCCTCGACGACGCGGTGGTGGCGCCCGAGCGCGACGTGGTGCTGGAGGAGCGCCGGATGCGGGTCGAGACCGACCCCTCCGCCCAGCTCTCGGAGGCCATGGCCGCCTCCCTCTTCGTCCACCACCCCTACGGCATCCCGATCATCGGCTGGATGCACGAGATCGAGTCCCTCGACCGCACCCACGCCCTCGACTACTACAACCGCTTCTACACGCCGGAGAACGCGATCCTGGTGGTCGCCGGCGACGTCACGCCCGACGAGGTCCGGCGGCTCGCCGAGGATACCTACGGCCGCGTGCCGTCCCGGGGTGCCCGCCCCGAGCGCCGCCGCCCCCGGGAGCCCGAGCCGAAGGCCCTCCGGCGCATCGCGGTGGCCGACCCGAAGGTCGAGCAGCCGACGCTCCAGCGCCTCTACCTCGCCCCGTCCTGCATCACCGCCCGCGACGGCGGTTGCCACGACCTCGAACTCCTGGCCGAGGTGCTCGGCGGCGGCTCGACCTCCTACCTCTACCGCAAGCTGGTGCTGGAGCAGGGCATCGCCGTGAATGCCGGCGCGTGGTACATGGGCTCGGCCATCGACGACACCCGCTTCTCGGTCTACGCCATCCCCGCCGAGGGGGTGAGCCTGGAGCAGCTGGAGGCGGCCCTCGACAAGGCGCTCGCCCGCGCCTCCTCCGAGGCCCTGTCCGCCGACGCGATCGAGCGGGCCAAGACCCGCCTCGTGGCCGAGACGGTCTACTCCTCCGACAGCCAGACCTCGCTGGCCCGCATCTACGGCTCGGCGCTGGCCATCGGCGAGTCCATCGAGGATGTGCGCCGCTGGCCCATCGACATCGAGGCGGTGTCGCAGGAGCGCCTGAAGGCGGCCTGCGAGCGCTGGCTCACCCCCGCCCGCTCGGTCACCGGCTACCTCACCAAGGCCCGGGACCCCGACGCCCCGGTCGCGATGGCCGCCGAGTAGGTCCCTGCGGACCGCTCGCCCCGCCCGCGCCGAAACGAGAACAGACGAGGCCGCTATGAACTCTGCCGTGAGCCTGGCCGAGACCGACCCACAGACCGTCACGAGCCCGGCGACGGCGTTGCCCGTCGTGGCCGTGCCCGGCGTCGAGGCGTGGCACGTGGAGTCCCACGTGGTGCCGATGATCGCCCTGTCCTTCACCTTCGAGGGCGGCGCCGCCCAGGATCCCGAGGGGAAGGCCGGCTGCGCCCAGATGCTCGCCCGCCTGCTCGACGAGGGCGCGGGCGACCTGACCTCCGACGCCTTCCAGGAGCGCCTCGCGGCGCGGGCGATCGAACTGTCCTTCCACGCCGGGCCGGATGCCGTCGGCGGCTCGCTCAAGATGCTCCTGAAGCATGCCGACGAGGCGATCGACCTCCTCGCCCTGGCGCTGGCCAAGCCCCGTCTCGACCCCGACGCCATCGAGCGCGTGCGGGCGCAGGTGATCGCCGGGCTGCGCTACCAGCAGAACGATCCGGGCGTGATGGCCTCCCGGCGCTTCTTCAAGGAAGCCTATGCCGGCCACCCCTACGCCCGGCCCTCTTCGGGCACGATCGAGAGCGTTGCCGCCATCACCCGCGACGACCTCGTCGCCATGCACGCCCGGATCGTCGGGCGGGGCCGGATCAAGGTCGCGGCGGTGGGCGCCATCGGCGCCGAGGCCCTGGCGGAGGCCCTCACCCGGGCCTTCGGCGCCCTGCCCGAGGCCGGTGCGCTGAAGGCCGTGCCGCGCACCGAGATCCAGGCGCTGGGCCAGCGGATCGTGGTCGATCTCGACGTGCCGCAATCGGTGATCCGCTTCGGCATGGCGGGCGTGCCCTGGCGCGATCCGGACTTCATCCCCGCCTATGTCCTCAACCACATCCTCGGCGGCGGCGCCTTCACCTCCCGCCTGTTCCAGGAGGTGCGCGAGAAGCGCGGCCTCGCCTACTCGGTGGGCACCTCGATGGTCAGCCACCGCGCGGCGGCGATGATCTGGGGCTACACCGCCACCAAGAACGAGCGCGTGGGCGAGGCCCTGTCGGTGATCGGCGACGAGATCGGCCGCCTCATCGCGGAAGGCCCGTCCGACGAGGAGCTGCAGAAGGCCAAGGACTACCTCACCGGCTCCTACGCGCTCGGCTTCGACACCTCGACCAAGATCGCCCACCAGTTGGTGCAGATCGCCTTCGAGGACCTGGGGATGGACTACATCGCCCGCCGCAACGCCATGGTGGAGGCCGTGACCCAGGCCGACATCCGCCGCGCCGCCGCCCGCACCTTCGCCGACGGCAAGATGCTCATCGTCGCGGCCGGGCGGCCGGTGGGGCTCTGAGTTACCAGGGGCGGGCCGTCACGAGACGAAGCAGCGCCACACGCCTTTTCCGTCATTGCGAGCGACACCGAAGCAATCCAGGTCAGCGCCACGGTCGAAGACGGCCCGCATCCCCAGATGGTTTCGATCCCGCTCGCCATGACGGGTGGCACTCTCCGCACACCAGCCCTGCACTCGCAACCCTGGCGGCTCTGCCTACCTGAGGGGTATCCCAGGACAGGCCCGAGACCATGCAACTCACCGGCATCCATCACCTGACGGCGGTCACCGCCCGCGCCGCGGAGAACCTCGCGTTCTACACCCGCGTGCTCGGCCTGCGCCTCGTGAAGAAGACGGTGAACCAGGACGACGTCTCGGCCTACCACCTCTTCTACGCCGACGGGCTCGCGAGCCCTGGCAGCGACATCACCTTCTTCGATTGGCCGGCGGCCCCCGAGCGGCGCGGCGCCAACAGCATCAGCCTCACCCACCTGCGGGTGGCGGGCGGGCTGGAGGCGTGGTGCGAGCGTCTGGATCGCGCCGGCGTGCGCCGGGGCGAGCCGGAGACCCGTGACGGGCGGGCGACCCTCGCCTTCGAGGATCCGGAGGGCCAGCGCCTCGCCCTCGTCGACGACGGTGGCGCGGGCGAAGCGCACCCGTGGGACCGCTCGCCGGTGCCGGCGGCGGAGCAGATCCGCGGTCTCGGACCGATCCGCCTGTCCGTCCCGCAGCCCGAGCGCACCGCCGCCGTGCTGAGCGAGGTGCTCGGGATGCGCCGGGAGCGCGCCTTCGACGCGCCGGAGGGACGGATCGAGGTTTTCGCGATGGGGCCCGGCGGACCGGCGGCGGAGATCCAGCTCCACGCCGACGCCTCGGCCCCGGCGCGGGCCGGTGCGGGCGGCGTGCATCATGTGGCCTTCCGCATCCCGGATGCCGATTACGGAGCCTGGGCCGAGCGGCTGCGCAGCCGCCGGATGCCGTCGAGCGGCCCCGTCGACCGCTACTATTTCCGCAGCCTCTATTTTCGCGAGCCGAACGGCATCCTGTTCGAGATCGCGACCGACGGCCCCGGCTTCGCCTCCGACGAGCCATTGGAGACCCTGGGCGAGCGCCTCGCCCTGCCGCCCTTCCTCGAACCGCGCCGGGCGGAGATCGAGGCGGGACTAAAGCCGCTGGGGATCGCCGGGGAAATTTAAGAAATTCGAACGATTCCAGGGCCTTCCTTTCCGGGTGGGTGTGGCGCTGCGCGCCTTGACGCGTATGCCGCAGCGCGGGAAAAGCCGCCCCAATCGAGTCGATATCCCATCCGAGCCTGTGGGGACTGATGCTGCGATGAGCAAGTTTTACGAAGAACGGGTGCTGTCGGTGCACCACTGGACCGACAACCTGTTCTCGTTCCGCACGACCCGCGACCCCGCCTTCCGCTTCCGTAACGGCGAGTTCACGATGATCGGCCTGGAGGTCGAGGGGCGGCCGCTGCTGCGCGCCTACTCGGTGGTCTCGGCCAACTACGAGGACGAGCTGGAGTTCTTCTCGATCAAGGTCCAGGACGGGCCGCTGACGAGCAAGCTCCAGCACCTGAAGGTCGGCGACCCGATCATCGTCGGCAAGAAGCCCACCGGCACCCTGGTGCTCGACAACCTCATGCCGGGCCGGCACCTCTACCTCCTCGGCACGGGCACGGGGCTCGCCCCCTTCCTGTCGATCATCAAGGATCCCGAGACCTACGACCGCTTCGAGAAGGTCGTGCTGGTCCACGGCTGTCGGCAGGTTCAGGAACTTGCCTACGGTGAGACGATCACCCGGGACCTGCCGAACCACGAGTTCCTGGGCGAGATGATCTCGAACCAGCTGATCTACTATCCCACCGTGACCCGCGAGCCCTTCCGCAACCGTGGCCGGATCACCGACCTGATGGTCTCCGGCAAGCTGTTCGAGGATATCGGCCTGCCGCCGATGGCCATCGAGGCCGACCGCTTCATGCTCTGCGGCTCGCCGGACATGATCCGCGACACCCGTGAGTTGCTGACGAGCCGCGGCTACGAAGAGGGCAACCACGGCGAGGCCGGCCACTACGTGATCGAGAAGGCCTTCGTCGAGAAGTAAGGGGTGTCCAGAGGGCAGGGCCCTCTGGCGGGTGCAGGGCGGAGCCCCGCGTCTCCCAGGGGCGTCGCCCCTGGACCCCTCCCAAGGACTCGTCCTTGGGGATCCCGTTACCGGGTGCGCGGGGCCGGTTGGTTCTGTGATCCTTCCGCGAAGGGGCCGCCGCCGGCGCTGAAGAGCTTGCGCAGGAAGCCCGGCGCGATGGCCGAGAGCGGGTTCACCGTCACGTCCGGGTTCGTCAGGCGGCCCGAGACCCGGAAGTTCACCGCGAACAGCCCCTCGTTGTTGCCGCCGCCGAGCAGCGGGCCGACGATGGGCAATTGCGCGGCGACGTTGTTCAGGCCGTAGAGCGGCACGAAGGTGCCGTTGATGTCGGTGCGCTCCTTCGCGGGATCGAGCCAGCCCGAGAGGGTGAAGCCCAGCGCCGGGTTCGAGATCGCCGCGTCGGTGAAATCCACCCGGCTGCCGCTACGCACGAAGTTCGCCCGCATCCGGTCGAAGGTGACCGAGCCGGTCGCCTGCCCCGCGGCCGCCGCGCCCTTGCGGCCCTTCGGCGCCTCCTCGGCGGGTTCCGCCGGACCCTGCGCCATGATGCTCGACAGGGCCGGTTCGTTGCGCAGGACGAAGTCGCGGATGTGGACCACGCCCGCCTGGGGCCCGTCGTTGAGGTTGATCCCGGCCGCCAGCGAGCCGCCATACATGCGCCGGTAGATGTCCACGAACCGGAGCGTCGCGCCCGCGTCGGCGGATTCGACGCTGAGCGTCGGGACGCCACGTTCGCCGCGCGACACGCTCGCGGCCAGCGGCGCGCTGCGGAAGCGGCCGGAGATCGTGGCGGCCCTCAGGTCGTGCCCGCGCAGGGAGAGCTTGAGGCTGGCGTTGGTCAGCGCCTCGTCGTTGAAGCCCGTGATGATCGGCACCTGGATGTCGGCATCGATGTCCTTCGGGTTCGCCTCCTTGCCGCCCTTCCCGTCCGGGCCGGTGAGCGACTTGAGGAAGGGGCGGGCATCCACCACCGCGCCGCGGACCACCACCTTGTAGCCGCCGCCAGTCCTGTCGAGGGTCACCCGCAGGTCGTCCCCCGGCGAGAGCTTGACGTTCGTCAGCTCCGCCCGTTCGAGGCCCCCCTCCCCGATCACCGCGCTGCCCCGGGCGGTGACCGCGCCGGCATCCAGGGCGATGTCCCGGAGGTCGTATCCGCCGTCCCGTCCGCCCTCACGCTCGGTGAGGGTGAAGGTGAGCTTGCCCGGCTTGCCGGCCGCCTTGGTGAAGCCCGGCAGCAGCCCGTCGATCCCCGCCCTGGCGAGGTCGGCCTCGATCCGCACCGGCGGCTTGCCGGCGCCTGGCTTGCCCACCGCGATCACCGCCCGCACGGGGATCGTGCCGGAGAGTTGCGGCGCGGTCGGCAGGCCCTTCCGGGCCCGCAGGGCGTCGTCGAGGGCGAGCGAGACGATCGCCTCGCCCGGTGCGCCGACCTTGGGCTGGTGCATGTCGACGGTGAGGGGCGCCCCGCCCACCCGTCCGTCGCCCTTCAGCGCGAAGCTGCCCTTGTCGTAGGACACGGCGAACCGGCCCGCCTCCAGCCGGTCCTTGCCGACCACCTTGTCGACGGAGAGGTCCGCGAGGGTCCCGGTCAGGGTGATCGGGATGTCGGGCAGGTCGGGGATGTGCTTGAGGTCGAGGGGGAAATCCACCCGCAGGTCGGCGGTGCCCTTGATCGTCGCCGGATCGAGATCGACGCTCACCAGCCCCTTGAAGAGCTTGGAGGACAGGACGCTCGCCAGCCCGTCCGCCCCGCCCGAGAGGCGCAGGCCGATCTGCGCCACCACATGGTCCGGGGCCGATTGGGGAATCACGAAGCTGCCGTCCGTGAGGGCGAGGCTGCGCCCGTCCGGACCCTTCACCTCCGCCGTGACCCCCCGCACCGTCGTGGTCCGCCCGGTGATCAGGCCGGTGACGCTGCCCTTCACCACGGGCGGCGCCTCGGAGGAGACGTCGATCGCCGCGTTCGAGATCTTGAAGGCGATGGCGAGGCCCTTGTCGGGCAGCGGCGCGCCCTTGGTCGCTTCCGCGATCTCGCTGCCGGTCATGACGACCTTCATGTCGGCCGAGTCGACCCGGCCGCCGCGCAACTGGTCCACGAGGTAGTAGCGCACGCCCGGCGCGATGTGCTCCGGCCACAGGCGCAGGAAGGTGCGCACCTCGCCCTCGCTCGCCTGGATGCGCAGGTTGATGCCGCCGTCGTCGGCCTCGGTGCCGATCGTGCCGGTGATGTGACCCTTCACGCCGGGGCCGCTGAGGGCGAAATCGTCCAGCACGATGCCGCCGTTGCGCCCCGTGAGATGCGTGTCCAGGGTGTCGAGGCGGACCGGCACGTCCTTGGGCGTGGCCCCGCGCAGGAGGCCGTTGCGGCCGGAGAGGCTCGCCGTCCAGGCGGTGTCCGAGCCGGCGGGGGACTGCGCCCAGGAGCCCGTCAGGTGCAGGGCGTTGCCGCCGCCGGCGTAGTCGAGGCCCGTCAGCGCCATGGTGCGGGCGGTCTCGTCCCAGCTGAGCGTCGCCGTCAGGTCGTCGATCGTGACCGGGTTGAAGTCCTTCTCCTCGATCAGGAACATCCCGTCGCCGGTACGGACCCTGGCGGTCATGCCCGTGACCCGCCCGTTGACGAGGCCCACGTCGGCGCTGGCCGAGAGCTTCAGGTCCGTGCTGAACGGCAGGGCCGATTGGCCCGTGAGCAGCAACAGGTCGGTGAGGGGGAGGTCGTCGAGGGTGATGCGGCCCGAGCGGGCGCCCTCGCCGTTCTCGTGCAGGCTGCCGCCGAAGCGCCACTCCCCGTGCGGCCCGTCGAGGCGGAGCTCGAAGCTCCGCAGGCCGGTGACGGGATCCCGGCCGAACAGGCCGTTCACCCGGGCGAAGACCGCCCGCTCGCGCCCGTCCTCGTCGATCAGCCGCATCTTCGCGTCGGTGATCCGGGCGCGGTCGAGGGCGCCGACCACGCCGCCGGGATCGAGCACCACGCCGAAGATCGAGGCCAGCGCCGCCGAGAGGGGGGAGACGTTGCCCCGCGCCGCATCCACGCTCGGCGGCGTGTGCGGCTCCACCAGGACGGCCGGGGCGTCGGGCGCCTGGGTCGCCTCGGAGGCGGCGAAGGCGATGGAGCCGTCCTTGTGGACGAGGGCGGTGGTCTGCGTGTCGCGGAACTCGATGGAGCGCGGCTTCAGGCTGAAATGCAGGAGCCCCCAGAGGTCGAGGCTCACCAGGGCGAGCGGGGCGCGCACCACCAGGGCGCCCTGCGGGTTGCGGATGTCGAGCCCGGTGAAGCGGAGCGCCAGGGTGTTCTCACGGTCGAGTTCGAGGCTCGAGCCGCGGATGGCGATGGACCAGCCGGGGCCGATCCGCTCCGCCACCGCCTGGGCGACGCGGGCGGAGAGCCCGTCGATCCGCATCGGCCCGTTGGACAGGCGGATCGCCGCGACGCCGAGGACGCCGCCGAGGACGACCACCGTCGCGAGCAACCCGCACAGGCAGCGCCAGCCCCAGCGCCGCCTGGCGCTGCCCACCCGGCGCTCCGTGATCTTCAGGTCCGCCATCGAGCGCCTTGGTCCGGGTGTTCTCGTCCGCTGGTGCCCATGCGGACGGGATGTCCGACATGCGGTGAATCGGGGCGCGGCCCGCCTTTACAGCGGCGGCGCACCGGGCTTGGCTGTGGGCGCGGCGGCGCCGCGATCGGCGCTCACCCACACCATCAATCGGCCGAAAGGAAGGCACGCATGACCCTGCGCGAAGGCGAACCCGCCCCCGATTTCGATCTCCCGACCTCCGCGGAGGGGCGCGTCAGCCTCGCCGCCCTCAAGGGGTTCAAGGTAGTATTGTATTTCTACCCGAAAGACGACACCAGCGGTTGTACTCTGGAGGCACAGAACTTTAACACGCTTCTCGCCGAATTTGCAGAAACGGAGGCTAAAATCGTCGGCGTTTCGCCGGATCCTGTGAAAAGCCACGATAAGTTCTGCGGAAAGTACGGCCTGTCCTTTCCTCTCGCCTCCGACGAGGGCAAGACGGTGCTGGGCCGTTACGGCGTGTGGGTGGAGAAGAGCATGTACGGCCGCAAGTACATGGGCGTGGAGCGCACGACCGTCCTGATCGACCGCGAGGGCCGGATCGCGCGGGTCTGGCCCAAGGTGAAGGTGCCCGGCCACGCCGAGGAGGTCCTGGACGCCGCCCGCGCCCTCCCCTGACGGGCTGTCGCAGGCGCCGTCCCGCCCGAGTCTGTCCCGATCGAGGCCGCCCGGCGCAGGCAGGGAAACTTAACCTTACTGCGCTCCAATAGAAGTCTCGAAGGGCGGTCCCCCGTGATGACTGAAGCCAACCTCCCGCAGCACCCGGCCGGCGCCTTCCGGCACCCCCGGTCCTGGCTTGCGGCGGGCCTGGGCGTCAGCCTGGCCTGGGCCGGCACGGCGACCTACCTCGTCCTCTTCCACGATCAGGCCCTCTCCCGGATCCTCGCCGGGCAGATGGCCATGCGCAACGCCTACGAGGCGCGGATCGCGGGGCTGCGGGACCGGATCGACGGGGCGGCGACCGAGCGGACCGAATCCGCCTCCGCCCTGACCGCCCGCCTGGAGAACGCCCTCGCGCGGCAGGCCGAGCTGGAGCGGCGGCAGGCGGCCCTGGCGGGCCTGGTGAACGCCGCCGACGCGCCGTCGGCGGCCACGGCCGGCTTCCGCGATCCCCTCGCCGGCTACGGCCTGCGCGAGATGCAGCCCGTGGCGCCCGCTCCCGGCCGCCGCGGCGCCCTCGACGGCGCGGACCCCGCGGACGGTCTCGGCCGCCTCGAGGCGCGCCTCGCCGGGCTGGAGGCCGCGCAGGGCTCCGCCCTCGGCCGGATCGCGGCGGGCGCCCAGACGGGCATCGCCCGGCTGCGCTCCGTCGTCGTCCAGGCGGGCCTCGATCCGGCGCGGCTCCTGCCGACGACGGCCGGCGCCCGCGTCGGCGGCCCCCTCGTGGCGCTCGATGCCACGGCGCTGGCCCGGCAGGGTTTCGACGGCGGCCTCGCCGTGGCGGGCCGTCTCGTTGGGGACCGGCAGCAGTTCAAGCGCCTCGTGGCCGACCTGCCCCTGAGGCAGCCGTTGGCGGGCGCGCTCTCCGTGTCGAGCACCTTCGGCCCCCGCCTCGACCCCTTCACCCGTGGCCTCGCGCTCCATACCGGCATCGACCTGAAAGGCGAGTACGGTGAGCTGGCGCGGGCGACGGCGCCGGGCGTCGTCACCGAGGCCGAGTGGTCCGGCGGCTACGGCAACATGGTGGAGATCGATCACGGGCACGGTCTCGTCACGCGATTCGGCCACCTGTCCCGCATCGCCGTCCGCCCCGGCCAGCGAATCGCTGCGGGCGACCCCGTGGGCACGGTGGGCTCCACCGGCCGCTCGACGGGCACCCACCTGCATTACGAGACCCGGATCGACGGGGAACCCGTGGACCCCCAGCGCTTCCTCGATGCCGGACGCGCCCTCCCCGGCCTGGGGATGGCCGGGGGCTGACCGGCCGGGACGCGGCCGGGCGACCGAGGGCGCCGGAAACCGATCCGGGGAACTCGACGGCGGCCCCGCGATGCGCGACACCTGGGGGCAGAGCACATCCATTCCGCGAGCCGTCTGCCCTTGCCCCATTTCGAAGATTTCTACGCCGCCAAGCTCCGGGGTTCGCTGGGCGTCACCGACGCCGAGTCGGTGCTGGACCTGCGCGGCGCCAACCGGGCGACGGCCGAGGCGTCGCTGCGGGACATGCTGGAGCGCAGCCGCTTCGCCAAGGGCAAGACCGTCGCCGTGCGGCTCGATCCGCCGCCCGAGGGGGGCGGGGAGACCCTGTTCCAGCCGGCCGGGCGCCTGCTCCTCGACGCCAAGCGCCGGGGCCTCGTCGAGCGCCTGCAGACCTTGCCCGCCCAGGACGGGCTCGGCTTCTATGTCGCCCTCTGCGGGCGGGTCGAGCGCGCCGGCGGCTGAACGGAACGGCCGCGCCGCGCGTTGAGCGCGTATCTCCGGTTCTCAGGCCATGCCGTTGTCCCTGTCCGCCTCCCCCCTTCCCGGCGGGCGCAACACCGTCGAGCGTCTTGCCCGGTACGGCTACGGCGCGCGGGGCGTCGTCTACGGCCTCGTCGGAATCCTCGCCCTCCTCGCGGCCTTCGGCGGCGGGCGGCCCGGCGACAGCCACGATGCCCTCCGCACGGTTCTCGTCGGCCCCTTCGGCGCCCCCCTCGTCGGCCTCATCGCCCTCGGCCTCCTGGCCTTCGCCCTGTGGCGGGCCGTGGAGGCCATCACCGATGCCGACCGCCGGGGGACCTCCCTGAAGGGCCTCGCCACCCGGGGCGCCCACCTCGTAAGCGGCGTGCTCTATCTCGGCCTGGCCGGGACGGCGGCCTCCCTCTGCCTCGGCCTCGGCCTGTCCGGCGGGGACGGGATGCACGACGGCACCGCGTGGCTCCTGCGCAAGCCGATGGGCCGCTGGCTCGTGGCGCTGGCGGGCCTCGCCGTGGCCGGGGCGGCGGTGGCCTACCTCCTGCGGGCGTGGAAGGGCGACACCACCAAGCGCCTCGCCCTCGATGCGGAGGCGCGGCGGCGCTGGGCGGAGCCCACCGGGCGGTTCGGCTACGCCGCCAGGGGGCTCGCCTTCCTCATCCTCGGGGGCTTCCTGGCGGCGGCGGCGTGGCACCAGAGTTCGGCGGAGGCCAAGGGGCTCGGCGACGCCTTCGTGCTGCTGCGCGCCCAGCCCTACGGCACGGCCCTGCTCGCCCTGGTGGCCGCGGGCCACGCGGCCTTCGGCGCCTTCGGCCTGATCCAGGCCCGCTACCGCCACATCGACGCCCCCGACGTCGATCGGATCGACGACGAGGCCGTGGCTGCCGCGAAGAGCCTGGGGTAATCAAGGTTTCCAAAGGACTAGTCCTCTGGTGCGGTCCAAGGGCGATGCCCCTGGGTACGGCAGGTCGCTGCCCTACACCCGCCAGAGGGCCCGGCCCTCCGGACACCCTGATTCGATCAGAGGTCGCCCAGCGCGAGCTGGCCCTGGTTGCGGGGCTTCTTCGGGGCGGCAGCCTTGAGGGGCTTGGCGGCGGGCTTGCGCGCCCTCGGCTCGCCGCGCAGGCGGGCCACGGCCCGGTCGCGGGCGACGGCCTCCGGCGCGTGCGGATCGTCGGTGAGCCACTTGCCGCGCTTGATCACCTCGTTGACCCGGCCCTGGTTCACGCCGACCTTGAAGGCGATCTCCTGCTGGGTCATGCCGGTGGAGCCGTGGAGCTCCAGAATCTGCCGGGCGAGGTCCGGCGTCATCTTCTGGCCGGTGAGGCGGCGGGCGGGCTTGACCGTGCGGGTCGCGCGGTCGCGCTCGCGCAGGCGCTCCAGCAGCGCCAGCGCCATGTTCATGCCGTGCTCGCGCAGGGCCTCTTCGAATTCCTTGAGGGTCGCCATCGGCGCCGTCCTCCGCCGCCCGCCCGTTCCAGGGAGAGAACGTGCCGGGAACGGCGAGGTTGCGCAAGCGAGGCCGTGGCGCGGCGGCGCAGGCGGCGGCCGCACGGGCCAGTCATCCACCGCTAAACGCCCCGGCCCTGGCCTCCGGGCGCTCCCCGGTCTACTCACGGGGCCGCCCGCCCGAGGAAAGAGTGGGGCGGCGAGCGCGAGAGCATGACGACCGCCTGGATCCCCCTCCTCGCCGTGCCCCTGTCCGCCGCCCTGTCGGCGGGGCTCGTCCTCCGGCTGATGCCGCTCCTGCGGCGCTACGCGCTGGCCCGCCCGAACACCCGCTCCAGCCACGTCGTGCCGACGCCCCAGGGTGGCGGGATCGCGGTGGTGACGGCGCTCGTCACCGTCTCGGGTCTGCTGGCGGGCGCCCCCGAGATCGGCCCACGGGACGCCTGGACCTGGCTCGCGGGCGGCACCCTGGCGCTCGCCGCCCTCGGCGCCGTGGACGACCTGCGCCCGCTGCCCGCCCTGCCCCGGCTGGCCGTGCAACTCCTCGTCGTCGGCCTGCTGGTCTCCCGCCTCGACGGGCGGATCGTGCCGGAAATCCCCCTCTGGCTGGAGCGGGGGCTGGCGACGCTCGCCGGCCTGTGGTTCGTGAACCTGACGAACTTCATGGACGGGCTCGACTGGATGACGGTCGCGGAGATCGTCCCCGTCTCCGCCGCCCTGGTGCTGCTCGGCCTCGCGGGCGCCCTGCCCCTCCTGCCGACCCTGGTCGCCGCCGCCCTCCTCGGGGCGATGCTCGGCTTCGCGCCCTTCAACCGGCCGGTGGCGGGGCTCTTCCTCGGGGATGTCGGCTCCCTGCCGATCGGCCTCGTGACCGCGTGGCTCCTGTGCCAGCTCGCGCTGGCGGGCGGCCTCGCGGCGGCGATCCTGCTGCCGCTGGTCTACCTCGCCGACGCGAGCTTGACGCTCGCCGCCCGGGCCGCCCGGCGCGAGCGGGTCTGGGAGGCCCATCGCGGCCACTTCTACCAGCGCGCGACGGTGAACGGGCTGACGGTGACGGGCGTCGTCGGGCGGGTCTTCCTCGTGAATGCCGCCCTCGCCGTCCTCGCCGCGGCCACGGTGCTGCGCCCGTCCTGGCCGGTCTCCCTGGCTGCCCTGGCCCTCGGCGGGCTTCTCGTGGCGGGATTGCTGCGTCGCTTCGCCCGGCCGCCCTCCCCCGTGGCCGGACTGACCGGAGAGAGCCGATGACGGGTCTGGTGGCGCTCACCGGGTCGACCGGATTCATCGGGCGGCACCTGCTGGCCGCCCTCACCGCCCGGGGCTACCGGGTGCGGGTGCTCCTGCGCCGGCCGGTGGAGGTGCCGCCCGGCGCGGCGAGCGCGGTGGTGGGCGACCTCACCCGGCCGATCAACATGGCCGCCGCCCTCGCGGACGTGGACGCGGTGGTCCATTCCGCCGGGCTCGCCCACGCCATGTCCGGCGCGCCGGAGGACGATTACCGCACCCTCAACACCCAGGCGACGGCCCGCCTCGCGGAGGCCGCCGAGCGGGCGCGGGTGCGCCGCTTCGTGTTCCTGTCCTCGATCCGCGCCCAGACAGGGGCGACCGCGCCGGGTGTCGTGACCGAGGCGGACGCACCCCGCCCCACTGACGCCTACGGCCGCTCGAAGCGCGAGGCCGAGGAGGCGCTCGCCGCGACGGGGCTCGACTGGGCGGCCCTGCGGCCGGTCCTGGTCTACGGGCCAGGGGCGAAGGGCAACCTGGAGGCGCTCCTCAAGCTCGCCCGCTCCCCCGCGCCGCTGCCCCTCGGCGGCCTGCGGGCCACGCGCTCGCTGATCTCCCTGGAGAGCCTGTCGGCCGCCGTGGACGTGCTCCTGCGGGCGCCGGGGCCGCTCAAGGCCCCCTTCATCGCCGCCGACCCGGATCCGCTGACCTTGGCCGAGATGATCGCGGCCCTGCGCTCCGGCCTCGGGCGCGGGCCGGGGCTTCTCCCCGTGCCGGAAGCCCTGCTCGGCCTCGCCTGCCGCCTCACCGGCCGCCAGGAGCTGTTCGAGCGGGTGGCGGGTGGCCTCGTCGCCCGCGCCGACGGGCTCGTTGCCCTGGGGTGGCGTCCCGCCATGCCGACGCGGGAGGGCTTGGCGCGGCTGGCCTCCCAGTCCTGACCGACGCCTCCGTCATCGCGAACGCAGTGAAGCGACCCAGGGCAGCGGGACGGCTCAGGACGTGGCGGATCCCTGGATTGCTTCGCTTCGCTCGCAAAGACGGTTGCGGAAGCTCGGACCCCTCACCCCAATGCCGCTGGCTCGGCGGCGGCGGCGGGAATCGCCTGCGACGGTGGTGCCGCCGCGTCCGCCTTCGCCGCCCCGCGCTCGCGGAAATGCGGCACCGCCTCCTCGAACACCGTGTCAGCCGCCGCCCGGTCGCCGACCTCCACCGCCGCCCGCAGGCGCGCGAGCCATCCGTCGAGGCGCGGGCGGTCGGCGAAGATCGGCTGGGCGGCCATCACGCCGTCGATCCCCGGCAGCCCGACCCGGGGCTCCTCGCGGGCGAAGAGGATCTCGTTGAGGCGCTCGCCGGGGCGGGCGCCGGTATAGGCGATCTCGATCTCGGCGCCGGGCTCGAAGCCCGCCAGCCGGATCATCCGCTCGGCCAGCTCCGCGATCCGCACCGGCTGGCCCATCTTCAGCACGTAGACGGCAGCCTGCTCGCCGCCATCGGCCCGCGCCTCGCCGTCGGCATGGGAGGCGGCGGTGAGCACGAGGTCGCAGGCTTCCCGCACGGTCATGAAGTAGCGGACCATGTCCGGGTGGGTCACCGTCACCGGGCCGCCCCGGGCGATCTGCGCCTTGAACACCGGCACCACCGAGCCCGCCGAGCCCAAGACGTTGCCGAACCGCACGGCGATGAGCCGGGTCGGGTGGCCCGGCAACCGGGCTTGGTCGGCGTCGAGCGACTGGGCGATCATCTCCGCGAAGCGCTTGGTGACGCCGAGCTGCGAGACCGGCTCGATCGCCTTGTCGGTGGAGATCATCACCAGGGCGCGGGCACCCGCCGCCACCGCCGCCTCGGCGACGTTGAGGGAGCCGAACACGTTGGTCTTGATGCCCTCCTGCCAGTCCCGTTCGAGGAAGGGCACCTGCTTCAGGGCGGCGGCGTGCATCACGTAGTCCGGCCGGAAGGCCGCGATCACCGCCGAGGTCCGCTCCCGCTCGCGGATGTCGGCGATGACGCCCGTCACCTCGGCCTGGGCCGCCAGGATCGCCGGATGGCTGAGGATGCCGTGGAGCGCGGGCTCCGAGGAATCCAGCACCAGCACGGCGCTCGCGCCGAAGGCCACCGCCCGCAGGCAGATCTCCGACCCGATCGAGCCGCCGCCTCCCGTCACCACCACCCGGCGGCCGGTGAGGAAGCGCTCCAGGCGCGGCCGGTCGATGGCCACCGTCGGCCGCAGCAGCAGGTCCTCGATCTCCAGGGGGGCCAGCTCCGGCCCCTGCGTCCCCTCCCCGAGCCCGACCACGCGGGCAAGGGGCAGGCCGAGGCGCCGGGCACGGGCGAGGAGGTCGTCGGGCGTCGCCTCCGGCGCCAGCGCGCTCGGCGCCGCCACCAGGCGCCGGATCGGCTCGCCCCGGGAGCCCAGATCCATCACCACCCGCTCCAGATCCTCGAACCCGCCGAGGACAGGCACGCCGCGCATGTACTGCCCGGCCTCGTTCCCCTTCGGCGACAGGATGCCCCGGGGCGAGAGCTTCCGCACCGCGCCGGTCTCGATCGCCCGCAGCAGCACGTCGATGTCGGAGCCCCGGCCGAGCAGCAGGGTCGGCACCGTGGCGGCCCTGGCGTTGGTTTGGCGCGAGCGCGCGTATTTCAGGTAGCGGAAGGCCAGCCGCGTCCCGCCGAGCAGGAAGATCTGCAACACCCAATAGAGCAGGATCGCGATCTTGCCGAAGAAGTAGAAGCCGTAGAGGTCGGCCGAAACCAGCACCCAATCGACCACGAGGAGGGCGAGGGCCAGCACGCTCGCGGCGCGCACGATCCCGGCGAGGTCCGGCAGGGAGGCGAAGCGCCACTTGGTCCGGTAAAGCCGGAACCGGGCGTAGACCACCCCGGCCACCACGAGGAACGGCGGCAGCAGCAGGGGCAGGGCGTGCAGGCGCTCGGCGAGCGCCGCCCCATGGAAGCGGAACAGGAAGGTCAGCACCACGGCCGCGACGGTCGCCGCAAGGTCGTGGGCCACCATCACCGCGGTCTTGGCATGGGTCTTGGCGAGGCGCTGCTGCATCGGATCGGCGGGGGTATCCGCCGGGGCGGGGGCAGTGTCAACGGAGGGGTGTCGTGGGCCTCTCTCCCCGCCTGCGGGGAGAGGGCTGAGCCCCCCTTGTCGGGGGCGAAGCGAGGCGGCAGCCGATGGTGAGGGGGGCGCACCGAAAGAGTCTTATCCGGCCAGCCCCCTCACCATCGCTCCGGCTCCGCCTCTCGCTCCCCGTTTGCACGGCGAGGTGCAAACGGGCCTCTCCCCGCAAGTCGGGGAGAGGGGGGGCCTTCCAAGCCGCTCCAGGGCGTCTCGGAGGATGCCTCACCCCCTACCCCGGCGCGAAATGCCCCCGGTAGCGCGCGCCGATCCGCTCCACCGGCAGGGCGACGAAGACGTCCGTGGTGCCGAACTGGCGGTCCACCACGGCGCCGTCGCCGAAGGTGGCGCCGAGGCGGAGGTAGCCCTTGATCAGGGGCGGCAGGGCCAGGAGCGCCGCCTTCGGGTCCACGGCCTCCTTGGCGAGGCGGTCCATCCGCACCGCCCGCTCCGGCAGGGCGCGGGCGCGCCACGGCTCGGGGGCGCGGGCGTGGTGGTGGAGGAAGGACAGGGGCAGGGCCAGCCGGTCCGGATCGGTCCCCTCCAGGGAGGCGCAGCCGATCAGCGCGTCGATCCGGTGGTGGAGGACGTAGGCGTAGATGCCCTGCCACAGCAGTTCCACCGTCCGCTTGCCGCGATAAGGCTTGAGCACGCAGGAGCGCCCGAGTTCGAGGAGGCGCCGCTGCCCCTGCGCGGCGAGGACGGGGGAGAGGTCGTACTCGCCCTCGGAGTAGAAGCCGTGGTGCCGCTCGGCCACCTCGCCCCGCAGGAGCCGGTAGGTCCCGACCACCTTCGGCCGCGGCGCCCGGAAGGGCGTCTTGGCGGGCCTCACGGCGTCGTGGTCGAGGACGAGGAGGTGGTCGCAGAGGGAGTCGTAGGCGTCGCAATCGCGGCGGGACAGGGCGGCGAGCCCCGTCGGCACCGCCGCCATCTCCTCGTAGAACACCTTGAACCGCAGCCGCTGCGCCCGCCGGATCTCCGACCGGCGGGTGGCGAGACGGACCTCCAGGGGGCCGATGCGGCCGAGGGTGCGGCCAGCGAGGCCGTCGCGCGCCACCTCCGGCAAGCGGATCGGGTCGGCCTCGGCCAGCACGCCGGCGATGGCGGCAGGCGTGGGCGAACGGCGGGTCAGCTTCGCCAGCGGAGCGGCGACGCCCCACTGCACGCCCTTCTGGAGGCCGGCGCCCAGGGCCGCGTAGGCCTCGCGGTGAAACGGATTGCCGGCCATCGCCCCCTCGCATCGCGCGCCCGCGCCGGGCCTCCGCGTGGCCCGACATCAGCACGACGTCGCCACGGCTTTATGACACCGGCGGCCGATAAGCGAACGCCCCGGCCGGGGGGCCGGGGCGTCGCCGGGAGCGGGGCGCGGTTAGGCGGCCTTCTGCACGCCGTCCGCCACCTGGCCCTCGATCACCGGGGCGGAGGTGCGGCCCTTCGTGGCGATCTCGATGCGGCGGGGCTTCTTGGCCTCGGGCACCTCGCGCACGAGGTCGACGTGAAGCAGCCCGTTCTCCAGGATGGCGCCCGTCACCTGAACGTGGTCGGCCAGCTGAAACCGGCGCTCGAAGGCGCGGGCGGCGATGCCCTGGTGCAGGAATTCCGCGCGCTTCTCGGCCTCGGCCTTGCGCTCGCCGCGCAGGGTCAGGGCGTTCTCCCGGACCTCGATGGCGAGGTCTTCCTCGGTGAAGCCCGCCACCGCGACGGTGATGCGGTAGGCGTTCTCGGCCGTCCGCTCGATGTTGTAGGGCGGGTAGCTCGGTGCGGTCTCGGCGCTCGCGAACTGGTCGAGGGCGGAGAACAGGCGGTCGAAGCCGACGGTGGAACGGTACAGGGGGGTCAAATCGAACTGACGCATGACATATCCTCGGTAAAGAGCAACATGCAGGTGCGGTCCGCCGCAAAGGGCCGGACCCGTCTCGTGTGCCGCCTGACGGCCGGCACGAAACGGATATCGGGGTGGACGATCGGGGTCGCAAGACCCTTCCCGGATGCGGGTGAACGGATTTTTTGGCAGGTTCCGGCGGGCTTCGCCGCGTGAGGATGCCCGTGGGGCCGGTGGCAGGGAGACGGGCGTGAGGCGCGGCGACGGATCGTCCGGGGGACAGGCCCCGATGTTCACCCTGCGGGACACGCCGGACAATCCGGCGCCCCCCGGCGGCACCCTGGCGGCCGTGGGCACCCGGGACGATTGCACCCTGCGCGCCGCCCGCTGGATGCCGACGACCCGGACCTGCCGCGGCACCGTCACCCTGCTCCAGGGACGGGCCGAATTCATCGAGAAGTACTACGAGACGATCACGGACCTCCGCGCCCGGGGCTACGCGGTGGTGGCCTTCGACTGGCGCGGCCAGGGCGAGTCCGACCGGCGCGTCGACGACCCGCGCAAGGGGCACGTCGCCCGGTTCGACGATTACCGCCGCGACCTCCTCGCCGTCGTGGAGACGGTGGTGCGCCCGCACATGCCGGAGCCGCATCTGTGCCTCGCCCACTCCATGGGCGGCTGCGTCGCCCTCACCGGGGCCATCGACGGCTGGCTGCCGTTCCAGCGGCTCGTGACCGTGGCGCCGATGCTCTCGATCCGCATGATCCGCTTCCCGGCGGCGGCCTCACTCCTCGCCCGGACCCTGCATCGCCTCGGCTTCGGCGCCCGGTCCATTCCCTTCGGCAAGCCGGTCTCCATCGCGACCAACCCCTATCCCGGCAACCGCCTGTGCCGCGATCCGAAGCGCTACGCCCGCAACGCGGCGGCGGCCCGGCAGGTGGGGGCCGGGGCGGTGGGCGACCCGACCATCGCGTGGCTGGCGGAGGCGTTCCGGGCCATGGCGCGCCTGCGCGACCCCCGCCTCCCGCCGCTGATCGCCCTGCCGACCCTCGTCGTCGCGGCCGGGGCCGATCCGGTCTGCGGCACGCCGGTCACCGAGCGCTTCGTCGCGCGGATGCGGGCCGGGCACCTGATCGTCCTGGCCGACGCCCGCCATGAGATCCTCACGGAGCGCGACGCGATCCGTCAGGATTTCTGGGCCGCCTTCGAGGCCTTCATGCCGGGCTCGCCCCTCCCCTCCCACGACGAGGTGGCGCGGCACGCGGCGCCGGTGCCGGTGTAGCGGTCAGCCCGCCAGGCCGGGGTCGATGTCGCGGGGGCGGACGAAGTGCTCCAGCCGCCCCTTGCCCGGGCCGATCCCGGCCCAGGACTCGGCCTCGAACGCGATCGCCGCGAAGGCCGCCGTGGGGTATTCCATGGCGAGCAGGGCGCGCAGGCCCTTGGGGCCCGCGCCCACCAGCGAGGCGGCGAGGTCGCCCATCCCCGGATTGTGACCGACCACGAGGAGCGTCCCGGCCTCCGGCGGCGCGGCCCGCACGGCGGTGAGGATGTCCCGGGCGGCGGCCTCGTAGATGGCCTCCACCGTCTGGTCCGGCACGGCTCCGAGGGCCTCCTTCACGAGCGCCCAGGTCTCCCGGGTCCGCGTCGCGGGCGAGACGAGGGCGAGGTCGGGCACCAGCCCCTCCTCCGCAAGCCGCGCCCCGACGGCCGGCGCCGCCCGGCGACCGCGCTTGTTGAGCGGCCGTTCGAGATCGCGGACGCCCGGCGGGCGGTCGGACTTGGCGTGGCGCAGGAGGATGAGGCGGCGCATGATGGTCCCTTGGCTGGCGCGAAGCGGTAGCGGCGGCGTTTCGCGCCTACCCCTTCCGCCCCTCGCGCCGGGTCATGAAGGCGAGCTTCTCGAAGAGGCTCACGTCCTGCTCGTTTTTCAGCAGCGCCCCGTGCAGCGGCGGGATGAGCTTGCGGCCGTCCTGCTCGCGCAGGGTCTCGGGGGAGATGTCCTCGGAGACGAGGAGCTTCAGCCAGTCGAGGAGTTCCGAGGTCGAGGGCTTCTTCTTGAGGCCCGGCACCTCGCGGGTCTCCAGAAACACCCGGAGCGCCTCCTCCACGAGGCGGCCCTTGATGCCGGGATAGTGCACCTCGACGATGGCGCGCAGCGTGTCGGCGTCGGGGAAGCGGATGTAGTGGAAGAAGCAGCGGCGCAGGAACGCGTCCGGCAATTCCTTCTCGTTGTTCGAGGTGATGATCACCACCGGCCGCCGCACGGCCTTCACCGTCTCCCCTGTCTCGTAGACGTGGAACTCCATCCGGTCGAGTTCGGTGAGCAGGTCGTTGGGGAACTCGATGTCGGCCTTGTCGACCTCGTCGATCAGCAGGACCGGCCGCTCGGGGGCGGTGAAGGCCTCCCACAGCTTGCCCCGGCGGATGTAGTTCCCGATCTCCGAGACCTTCGGGTCGCCGAGCTGGGAGTCGCGCAGGCGCGAGACCGCATCGTACTCGTAGAGGCCCTGCTGCGCCTTGGTGGTGGACTTCACGTTCCACACGATCAGCGGCGCGTTCAGCCCCTTGGCGATCTCCTCCGCCAGCACGGTCTTGCCGGTGCCGGGCTCGCCCTTCACCAGGAGCGGGCGCTCCAGGGTCACGGCGGCGTTCACTGCCGCCGTCAGGTCGGGGGTGGCGACGTAGGTGTCGGTGCCGGAAAAGCGCATCGCGGTCTCGGAAGGCGGGCCTGGGGTCACGGTTAGCGCGGGGCGCGGCCGGGCCGCAAGCACGACGCCGTTCCCGATCCCTCGCCCTCATCCTGAGGCGGCGCCAAGCAGCGGCGGCTTCGGAGAAGACCTCCAGAGCGCGCGGCGTTCCCTGGAGCCCTCCTTCGACGCGGCTTCGCCGCACCTCGGGATGAGGGGGGTCGAGGGGACGGAGGGGCTTCCCGGCCGGACACGCAGGACGAGGCCGTCGATTTGAGTCCCGTTCTATGTCCGGGAGCGTCCCTCAGCCCTTCTCGTGCCACACGCAGTTACGGGCCAGGATCTCGAGGTTCACGTCGGATTTCTGCGGCTGCGGCAGGGTCTTGCCGTCCATGGCGAGGTCGATCTTGATCTCGACCTGCCCCTTGGTCTCGTTCGAGCGCCGGGAGAAGTAGCAGTACTGCTGGTAGGGCTGCTCGGCGTTGTCCTTGAAATTCCAGCCGGTGACGATCTGCCCGTCGAGGTAGGGCACCTGCTTGAACACCGTGAAGGTGGTGTTGACCTGCGCCTTGGAGGCGGGGGCCGCCTGCTCGCCGAGCTGCGCCTTGGACGGCGTCGGGACGCCGTTGCCGAGCTTGGGCAGGCCCTCGAGCTTGAGGGTGTTGTCGGTGAGGGTCACCTCGCCCTTGGTCTTGAGCGTCACGTCCGACAGGGCGGCCTGCATCGCCGAGGCGATCTTCTCGGCGGCGGTGTCGAACTGGTTCATCGTCGCCCAGCCATAGGCCGCCGCGCCGATCCCCGCCCCGGTGAGGCAGAGGAAGGCGCCGAGCCCGGTGGCGCGGAGGAGGAAGGCCCGGGCGGAGACGTACTTCGCGTCCGCCCTCAGGCGGGTGTTCACCTGCTGCGCGAGGGCGATGTTCTCAGGGGTCCCGGAGGCGACGTAGTTCATGCGCCGGCTCCAGCGGCAGGAAGGTTCGGGTTCGGCAGGGACGGCTGGGCCGTCGCCGGGCGGCTCATCGGGATGACGGCGGCGGGAGGCGGCGGCGCTTGGGGCGCGGCCTGCGGCGTGATCTGCGGTGTCGGCCGCGCCACGGCGGGGTCGGCGCGCAGGGCCTCGGTGATCGCGTCGAGCATGAAGGGCGCCGCCTCCGGGTTCACGGCGGCGCCGAGGTCGTCCTCATCCATGAAGGTCCGTCGGGTCGAGACTGCGCAGAGCGCCAGGATCGTCGAGGCGAAGGCGGCGCACAGGGCCGGGAGGAACACGAAGATCCGCAGGAACGCGTGGACCTGCTGCTCCGAGACGTCGATCGGATCGACGCCGTAGACCATGGCCGTGAAGGAGTGCAGCTGCGAGCGGTTCACGGCGTTGCGATAGGCCTGCTCGGCGTCGGCGACCCGGCGGTCGGCGGCGCCCCGGTCGAGGGCGGCGCGGGCCTTGCGGGCTTCCTCGAGGTCCTTCACCAGCGCCGTGCGGTCGGCATTGGCCTTGGTGACGCCCGCAGAGAGGGCCGCCACGCGGGGGTCGGCGACGCATTTCAGGTTCTGGTAGCGCACGCCCTTCGAGTTGGTGCCGAACACCTTCTCGCAGCGCTGCGCCGGAAGGCCGGCGAGCTGCTGGGCGTTGTCGCCGGCCCGCTTCTCGATCTGGTCGAGTTCGGCCGTGTACGAGGCCACGCGGTCGTCGGCCGCCTTGATGCGGTCCTCGATGGTGGCGCGGTCGGCCTGGGCGTCCTTCAGGGTGGTCTTGGTGCGGGCCGCATCCATCAGGCGGGGATGGAACATCATCTCGCCGAGCTGGGAGACCGACTTGGTGGTGACGCCCGCCGCGAAGATGATGCCGAGGATCGCGAGCCCCCGGATGAAATAGGAGCGCTGCGTGCGGGCCAGGATGCCGAGCGGCACCCGGCACAGCTCCACCGCGGCGTAGACCAGCGGCGCCAGGAGCATGAAGTAGAAGGCGTGCCAGTCCCCGTCGCTGTAGACGCCCGCGAACAGCCACGCCCCGGCGAGCGAGGCGCCGATGACCATGAACTCGACGAGGTAGGCGATGGCGACGTAGCCCCACTTGATGCGGTAGCCCTTCTCCACGTGCCGCTGATGACGCCACCGGTCGGACTCGATCTTCCATTCCCGCTTCTCGCGGGCGATCTCGCGGCTCGGCGGTGCCTTCGAAGCACGCCCTGACGTCGAGAAAAGCGACTTCAACGAATTCATCGGTCTCGCCACACGCAGGGCACGGTGTCACCGAGCGCAGTACACCTCTTAATAATTTTCGTAGGCAGGCATTGTGCCGATTTTGCGCCATGCTTTGTTTCTTGGGGGAAACCTTCGCCCGTCGGGCGGAAATGCCTCACGGAGCGGACGCGGAGGGCTTGCCGATCCACCCGCCCGTCTGTGCGCGCGAAGCGAGGCGATCCAGGGATGCGCCGGCGCCTCCGAACGTCCCGCTGCCCAGGCTTGCTTCGCCGACGCGCGCCGAGACGGGCGGCGCTGTCGCGGCTCCGAAGGGGGCCGCTCTCGCATCGGCAGGAGTCGATGCGGCAAGGCCCCGTCATCTCGCCGACGGGCCGGCGCGATTCGGGGCAATCCCTTAATCTTCGGTTGAGCTTGACGGCTTTCGTCCAGTTCAGGGTGGTCTTCGCGTGCCATTCGGCACGATGGCGTCCGGTTTACGGTTGCCGGGGCGGAACACAGCGCCCATGATCGCGCGCCGCTCCGGCTCCGACGACAACACGAGGTTCGATCCGCCGCCGATGCCAGAGGTCCATGCCGGCTCCTACAAGGAAGCAATCCTGTTCCTCGTCACGGCGGGAATCGTCGTCCCGCTGTTCCATCGGTTGCGCATTTCGCCGGTGCTCGGCTTCATCGGCGCGGGGGCCCTGCTCGGGCCCTTCGGCCTCGGGCGCTTCGCGGAGCAGTGGCCCTCGTTCCACCTCTTCACCATCGGCAACCGCACGGAGATCTCGCACCTCGCCGAATTCGGCGTGATCTTCCTGATGTTCATGATCGGCATCGAGCTGTCCTGGGAACGTCTGCGGACGCTCCGCCGCCTCGTCTTCGGACTGGGCGCCCTGCAGGTCGGCTGCTCCACCCTGATTCTCGGCACGATCCTCTACGGGCTCGACGTGCCGTTGACCGGCGCGGTGATCGTCGGCGTCGGTCTCGCCCTGTCCTCCACGGCGGTGGTGCTGCCCGTGCTGGCCGAGCAGCGGCGGCTCAACACGCCGACGGGCCGGGCGAGCTTCGCGATGCTCCTGTTCCAGGACCTCGCCGTGGCGCCGGTCCTGTTCGCCATCGCCGTGCTCGGGCGCGACACGGGGGGCGACAAGGGTCTCGCCCTGCTCTTCGCCATCGGGCAGGCGGCGGTGGCCCTGGTGCTGATCGTGGTGGCCGGGCGCCTCGCCCTGCGCCCGCTGTTCCAGCTCGTCGCCCGCACCCGCTCCAACGAGCTGTTCATGGCGGCCTGCCTCCTCGTGATCGTGGGGACCGCCCTCACCGCCGCCGCGAGCGGCCTCTCGATGACGCTGGGCGCCTTCGTCGCCGGCCTGCTGCTGGCCGAGACCGAGTACCGCCGGGCCATCGAGGCGACGATCGACCCGTTCAAGGGCCTCCTTCTCGGGGTGTTCTTCGTCTCCGTGGGCATGAACCTCGATCCGGCGCAGCTCATGGCCTCGCCCGGCGCGATCCTCGGCCTGTCGCTGGCCCTCGTGCTGATCAAGGCCGCCGTGGTCGTCATGGCCGCGCCGGTCTTCGGCCTGTCGCGGGGCGTGGCGCTGGAGGCCGCGTTGCTCCTCGGGCCCGGGGGCGAGTTCGCCTTCGTGCTGATCGGCGGCGCCATGGCCACCGGCCTCGTGCCGGAAGAGGTCGGCGGCGCCGCGCTGATCGTCACCACCGTGACCATGATCCTCATCCCCGGACTGGCCAGCCTCGGCCGCGGGATGGGCCGCCACGCCGCCGCGGCGGCCAAGGGCCAGATCGTGGCGGAGCCCCTGCCCGAGAAGGTGGAGAACCGGGTCATCGTCGCGGGCTTCGGGCGGGTCGGGCGGCAGGTCGGCGAGATGCTGGCCCGCCACAAGATCCCCTACATCGCCCTCGATTCCGACGCCGCGCGGGTGGCCGAGCAGCGCCGGACCGGCGCGCCCGTCTATTTCGGCGATTCCGGCAACGTCGAGATCCTGCGCTACAGCGGCATCGAGAGCGCCCGCGCCCTCGTCGTGACCCTCGATACCCCGCGCTCCGTGGAGGCGGCGGTGACCGCCGCGCGCAGCGTGCGCCCCGATCTGACCATCGTCGCCCGCGCCCGCGACGCGCGGCACGCCGCCTCGCTCTACGAGATCGGGGTCGACGACGCGGTGCCGGAGACGATCGAGGCCTCCCTGCAGCTGTCCGAGGCGGTCCTCGTGGATGTCGGCGTTCCGATGGGCCTCGTCATCGCCTCGATCCACGAGCGCCGGGACGAGTACCGCACGCTGCTCAAGAAGCGCGAATCCGAGGCGAAGCCCGTGTTCCGCGCCCGCCGCACGGTCGGGAAGGCCCTGCCGCGGGCTGCAGAGCCCGAGAAGCGCGAGGCGCCCGCGCGCGCCGAGAAGGCGGCGAGCTGACCGGCGCCCTTGTCGGCGTCCTTGCCGCCGCCCTTGCCGCCGCCCCTGTGGGCGCTCCCCTGCCGCCGGCGTCGGCGGCGCGTCAGACCGGCGGAGGAGCCGTCTCGGCCGGGGGAGCGGACCGCCGGGGCGAGCGGGGACGGGCCACCGGCTCGAACCCCTCGGCGAAGCTGCAACGGTAGGTGATCTCGTCTGGCGCGCCGAGGCCGGTCACGAGGGGGACCGTCACCGTGTCCCCCTGGAAGCGCCAGCCGCGGGCGCCCTTGTCCCAGTAGAGCCAGACGGTGCCGGGAAAGCCCCGGAGGCTGAACACCGCGGCCTTGCGCGACAGGGCCTGGACCGCGCGCGGCGCATACATCCCCCGGTCCCGGTATGCCGCCCGAGTCGCCTCCGGCTGCCGATCCATGAAGGTGTTGCGCACCACCTGAATCGTCGCGCCCGGCTTCGCGAGAAACCGTTTGAACTCGGGTAAGCTACGCAGGATGACCGCCACGGCAGGTCTCCTTGGACTCCGGCCCCGCCCGCAGGATTGCTGGCGTCGTTGCCGTTCCGAAGAAGGTGGGGTGATTCCCGTGACGGTTTAAGTGACTGCGCGAGTCTCCTGGGGGTAGATATCAACAGGATTCCGGGTTTATGCCCAGATTCCGAATCTAGAACGAGAGTCGAGCGCGCTGCGCCCGGAGATTAACTCTTCCTCCGAGCGACGCAACACTTAAGGCCAAGCCGGGAAGACTCTGCGGCGTCGCGGGGTGATTCGCGCAGGATTCGACGGCGCCGGAATGGTGCGGCGCGGCGTGACGGGACCCTCCACGGCCGCCGGGTCGGCGCCGAATGATCGGCGGGTGACTTGACCCCTGCCCCGCCCTCGCGCGTTGTCGGCCCATGCTGCTTCAGTTCTTCACCGCCCTGCGCGAGGCGAAGGTTCCCGTCACCCTCAAGGAGTACCTCGCGCTCCATCGCCCCGAGGAGCACGAGGTACTCCTTG
>NZ_BPQE01000008.1 GCF_022179085.1 Methylobacterium aerolatum | reverse complement strand
TCCCCACAAGGGGGAGGGGACACGCGTTCGGAACGACGATCCATGACCCCCGTCACCACCTTCTCCGGCCAGCACGTGGCCCTGTTCGGCCTCGGCGGCTCGGGGCTGGCCACCGCCCGTGCCCTGCTCGCGGGCGGCGCGGAGGTGGTCGCGTGGGACGACGGCGCCGAGGGCGTGGCGAAGGCATCCGCCGAGGGCATCCCCACCGCCGACCTGCGGGAGGCCGACTGGTCGAACTTTGCCGCCCTCGTCCTGGCGCCGGGCGTGCCGCTGACCCACCCCGAGCCGCATTGGAGCGTCCGGCGGGCGAAGGAGGCCGGGGTCGAGATCGTCGGCGACATCGAGCTGTTCTGCCGGGAGCGCCGGGCCCGCGCGCCGGGGGCGCCGTTCGTCGCCATCACCGGCACCAACGGCAAGTCGACCACCACCGCGCTCATCGCCCACGTCCTCGCCGAGGCGGGCCGCGACGTGCAGATGGGCGGCAACATCGGCACCGCGATCCTGTCGCTGGCGCCGCCGGACGGCAACCGCGTCCACGTGATCGAGCTGTCCTCCTTCCAGATCGACCTGACGCCCTCGCTGGATCCGAGCGTCGGCGTCCTGATGAACATCACCCCCGACCACCTCGACCGCCACGGGACGATGGAGCAGTACGCCGCCATCAAGGAGCGGCTGATCCAGGGCGCGGGCCTCGCGGTGGTGGGCATCGACGACGCCCCCAGCCGGGCCATCGCCGACCGGCGGAGCGACCGGCTGGTGCGGGTGCATGTCGGCGCGGGCTCCGTCCCGGCGGAGGGGCTCGGCGTCGCCGACGGGCATGTCCGCGACGGGGCGGGCGAGGTGCTGGCCGACGTCAACGGCATCGGCTCCCTGCGGGGCGCCCACAACTGGCAGAACGCGGCCGTCGCCGTGGCCGTCGCCCGCGCCCTGGACGTCGATCCGGACAGGATCCGCGCGGGGCTGGTCTCGTTCCCCGGCCTGCCGCACCGGATGGAGGAGGTCCGCCGCCGGGGCGCCGTGCTCTTCGTCAACGATTCGAAGGCGACCAACGCCGACTCGACGGAGAAGGCCCTCACCGCCTTCCGGGACATCCACTGGATCCTCGGCGGCAAGGCCAAGGAAGGGGGCATCTTCCCCCTCGTCCCGTATTTCGAACGGGTCGCCCACGCCTACCTCATCGGCGCGGCCACCGACGCCTTCGCGGCGACGCTGGAGGGCGCCGTGCCCTACACCCGCTGCGGCACCCTCGACGTGGCGGTGGAGCAGGCCGCCGCCAACGCCGCCGCCTCGGGCGCGCCTGAGCCGGTGGTGCTCCTCTCGCCGGCCTGCGCCTCCTACGACCAGTTCAGGAATTTCGAGATCCGGGGCGACCGGTTCCGGGAGTTGGTGAAGGCCTTGCCCTGACATCCGTCAGGAACCGCTGCGCGGATCCCCCTCTCCCCGCCTGCGGGGAGAGGCCCACGGACACCTCGTCGTGTCCGTGGGAAGCGGAGGCGAAGCCGCAGCGGAGGTGAGGGGACTCCCCGGTGGAGACTCGTCCGTTACGGCCCCTCACCCTCGGCTGCCGCCTCGCTTCGCCCCCGGCAAGGGGGCTCAGCCCTCTCCCCGCAGGCGGGGAGAGGGGGCGCCAAGCCGTCTCGGAGCGGGAGGAGAAGCGATGTGGTGACGCGTCCCCCCTCACCGGGCCAGCACCCGCGCCGCCTCGCGCGTGGTGCCGACCGCTTGGTTGACCTGCGAGACGGCGGCGCCGATGGCGCCGATATCCGTCGAGATGCCCGAGACCGACCGGGCCGCCTCGTGCATGCTGCGGGAGAGGTCGCGGGTCACCGCGTCCTGCTCCTCGACGGCGCCCGCCGTGGTCACCACGTGGGAGCGCATCACGCCGACGGAGGCGCGGATGGAGTCGAGGGCGACCACGACTTCCTTCGACACCGCCTGGACATTGCCGATCTCGGCATGGATCTGCTCGGTGGCCCGCGCCGCCTGGGCGGCCAGGGCCTTCACCTCGCTCGCCACCACGGCGAAGCCGCGCCCCGCCTCGCCGGCCCGGGCCGCCTCGATGGTGGCGTTGAGGGCGAGCAGGTTGATCTGGCCGGCGATGGTCTGGATCAGGGCGACGATGCCGCCCATGGCGGAGGCCGCCTGCGTGAGCCGCTGCGTGCGTCCCTCCACCGCCTCGACCTGCTGGAAGGCGGCGTCGGTCGCCTCCCGGGAGCGGACCATGCTCTGCGAGACCTCGCCCACCGAGGCGGCGAGTTCCTCCGCCGCCGCCGCCATGGTCTGCACGCTCATCGTCGCCGTGACGGCCGCCTCGCCGGCCGAGTGCGAGGCCGTGCCCGCATGGGCCACCGCCGCGTCGATCTCCGCGAAGTTGCGGTCGATCAGGGTGCGCAGGTTGTTGAGCAGGCGAATCTGGTCGGTGATGTCCGTGGCGAACTTGATCACCTTCACCGGCTTGCCGTCCCGGTCGAGGATCGGGTTGTAGGACGCCTGGATCCAGACCTCCCGGCCGCCCTTGGCGAGACGGCAGTACTGCGCCGCCTGGAACTCCCCGGCGCGCAGCCGGTCCCAGAAGGTCCGGTATTCCGCCGAGGCCGCGTAATCGGGCGCCACGAACATCGCGTGAGGACGGCCGACAATCTCCTCCAGGTTGTATCCGACCACCGCGAGGAAATTCGCGTTGGCGGTGAGGATCCGCCCGATCAGGTCGAACTCGATGATGGCCTGCGCCCGGTCGAGGGCGGCGAGCTTGGCGCTGTCATGGGAATGGCGGGCGAGAAACATGGCAGCGGCATCTCTGAAGGATACAACCGCAGATTGAATACACCCGGTTAAGGACCGGTTACGGCTCACGGTTCGGGAACGCCACCCGGCCGCCGTAGGGAAGCATTTACCATTCGCGGACAAGCTCCCGGCTCGCGCGCCGCAGGCCAGGGCGCCGGGAGGCAATCGCACGCCCATGATGTCCCGCGCCGAACGCACCCCCCTGACGGACTGGTGGTGGACGGTGGACCGCGGCCTGCTCGCGGCCCTCGTCGCGCTGATGGTGGCCGGCCTCGTCTTCCTGATGGGCGGCGGCCCGCCGGTGGCCGAGCGCATCGGCCTGCCGACCTTCTACTTCCTCAACCGCCAGGCGATGTACCTTGCGCCGACGGTGCTGATCATCTGCGCCGTCTCCTTCCTCAGCCTGCGCGGCATCCGGCGGCTCGCCCTGTTCACCTGGATCTCGGGCGTGGTGCTGTGCCTCCTGGCGACGAAGTTCGGGCCGGAGATCAAGGGCGCGCACCGCTGGATCCAGTTCGGCGCCTTCGGCCTGCAGCCCTCCGAGTTCGTGAAGCCGGCCTTCGTGGTGGTCGCCGCCTGGGCCTTCTCCGAGGGCGCGCAGCGCCGCGACATGCCGGGCGGGATCCTGGGCCTCGCGATCCTTCCGGTGACCATCGTGCCCTTGCTACTCCAGCCGGATTTCGGCCAGACCATGCTGATCACCATGACGTGGTCGGCCCTGCTCTTCGTCGCGGGCCTGCACCTGATCTGGGTCGGGGCGCTCGGCGTGTTCGGCCTCGCCGGGGTCTTCGCCGCCTACACGTTCTTCCACCACGTCCGCGAGCGCTTCAACAAGTTCCTCGACCGGGGCGACGACGGCGCGGGCGGCGGCTTCCAGGAATTCTGGTCGCGGGAATCCTTCCGCTCGGGGAGCTGGTTCGGCACCGGGCCGGGGGAGGGCGTCGCCAAGCGCCACCTGCCCGACGCCCATACCGACTTCCTGTTCTCGGTGATCGGCGAGGAATTCGGCGTCATCGTCTGCCTGTGCCTCGTCGCCCTCTTCGCCTACATCGTGCTCCGCGGCCTCAAGCTCGCCCGGCGCACGGACGATACGTTCTCGCGGCTGGCGATCACGGGGCTGACGACCCTGTTCGGCTTGCAGGCGTGCATCAACATGGCAGTGAACACCCAACTCATGCCGGCCAAGGGCATGACCCTGCCCTTCGTCTCCTTCGGCGGCTCGTCGATGTTCTCGCTGGCGCTGGGCACCGGCTTCCTCGTGGCGCTGACCCGCAAGCGCCCGCGCACCGTGCTGCTCAGCCAGAAGCCGCCGGGCACCGCGCCCTCCGCCGTGGCCGGGGTGATGCAGTGACCGTCCTCACGCCCACCATCCTCCTCTGCGCCGGGGGGACCGGAGGCCACCTCTTCCCGGCCGAGAGCCTCGCCCACGCCTTGCGCGCCCGGGGCATCCGGGTGGCGCTGGCCACCGACGCGCGGGTGGATTCCATCGCGGGGGATTTCCCCGCCTCCGAGATCGTCACGATCCGCTCGGCCACGCCCTCGGGCATGAACCTCATCCGGCGGGCCGGCGCGGTGGTCACCCTCGGGCGCGGCTTCGGCGACGCGGCCAAGGCGATCCGGCGGATGAACCCGGCGGCGGTCGTCGGCTTCGGCGGCTACCCGACCGTGCCGCCGGTGCTCGCCGCCCAGCTCCTGCGGGTGCCGACGCTGCTGCACGAGCAGAACGCGGTGATGGGGCGGGCGAACGCCTTCCTCGCCCGGGGGGCACGGACCATCGCCACCGGCTTCAAGGACGTCCGGGGTATCCCCGACAAGGCCACCGCCCGGCGGGTCCACACCGGCAACCCCCTGCGGCCGGCGGTGATCGCGGCAGCGCGCACGCCCTATCCGGCGCTGGCCGAGGGCGACGCCTTCCGGCTCCTCGTCTTCGGCGGCAGCCAGGGCGCGCGGATCATGGGCGAGATCGTCCCCCCGGCGGTGGAGCGCCTGCCCGCCGACCTGCGGGCGCGGCTCCACATCACCCAGCAGGTGCGGCCCGAGGATCTCACCGCCGTCCAGAACCGCTACCTCGCCATGGGTCTCGCGGGGCTGGAGGCGGCGCCGTTCTTCAAGGACCTGCCGGCCCGGATGGCGGCGGCTCACCTCGTCGTCTCGCGCTCGGGCGCCTCGACGGTCTCGGAACTCGCGGCCATCGGCCGGCCGGCGATCCTCGTGCCGCTGCCGGGCGCCCTCGATCAGGATCAGGCGGCCAACGCCGCGACGCTGGAGGCCATCGGCGGCGCCATCGCCCTCAAGCAGACCGCCTTCACGCCGGATCGCCTCGCCGCCGACCTCGTCGAGTTGTTCGAGAACCCGGGAAAATTGACCACGGCCGCCGATGCGGCGAGAAGCGCGGGAATTCACGATGCCGCCGAGCGGCTCGCCCAAGTCGTGGTCGAGACCTGCGTCGGGACGGCGGCCCGTTCCTGAGCGCCGCGACGCGGCCGAAACTGATGAGTGACGCAACCTGCCACGCCGGATCGGCGGAGGCTGCGCCCGCCACCGAAGGTTTGACCCCATGAAGCTGCCCGAAAAGCTCGGACCCATCCACTTCATCGGCATCGGCGGCATCGGCATGTCCGGCATCGCAGAGGTGATGCACAACCTCGGCTACACGGTGCAGGGGTCCGACGCCTCGGACAACGCCAACGTCCGGCGGCTCGCCGAGAAGGGGATGCGCACCTTCGTCGGGCACGACGCCGCCAACGTCGCGGAGGCCGGGCTCGTCGTGGTCTCGACGGCGATCCGCCGGGACAACCCCGAGCTCCAGGCCGCCCGCGAGGCGCGCCTGCCCGTGGTCCGCCGCGCCGAGATGCTGGCCGAGCTGATGCGGTTCAAGTCCTGCGTCGCGGTGGCGGGCACCCACGGCAAGACGACGACGACCTCTCTTGTCGCCACCCTGCTCGATGCCGGCAACCTCGACCCCACGGTCATCAACGGCGGCATCATCAACGCCTACGGCACCAACGCCCGCATGGGCGCGGGCGACTGGATGGTGGTGGAGGCCGACGAATCGGACGGCACCTTCCTCAAGCTGCCGGCGGACGTCGCCATCGTCACCAACATCGACCCCGAGCACCTCGACCATTTCGGCTCGTTCGACGCGATCAAGGACGCGTTCCGGCGCTTCATCGACAACATCCCGTTCTACGGCTTCGCGGTGATGTGCATCGACCATCCGGTGGTGCAGGACCTCGTCGGCCACATCGAGGACCGGCGCATCATCACCTACGGCGAGAACCCACAGGCGGACGTGCGCCTGATCGACGTCGATCTGCGCGGCGGCCAGAGCAAGTTCCGGGTGATGATCCGCGACCGGCGGCCGGGCTACCGGATGGAGATGGAGGATCTCGTCCTGCCCATGCCGGGCAAGCACAACGCGCTGAACGCCACGGCGGCCCTGGCGGTGGCCCACGAACTCGGCGTGAAACCCGAGGCGATCCGCAACGCGCTGGCCGGCTTCGGCGGCGTGAAGCGGCGCTTCACCCGCACGGGCGAGTGGAACGGCGCGGCGATCTTCGACGATTACGGGCACCATCCGGTGGAGATCAAGGCGGTGCTGAAGGCCGCCCGCGCCTCGACGGACCACGGCGTGATCGCGGTGGTGCAGCCCCACCGCTACACCCGCCTGCAATCGCTGTTCGACGATTTCTGCACCTGCTTCAACGATGCCGACACGGTGATCGTCGCCCCGGTCTACGCGGCGGGCGAGGCGCCGATCGAGGGCTTCGACCGCGACAGCCTCGTCGCCGGCCTGCGATCCCGCGGCCACCGCGACGCCCGCGCCCTGGAACGACCGGAGGACCTGCCCGGCCTCGTCGCGGACCTCGCCAAGCCCGGCGATTACGTCGTGTGCCTCGGAGCGGGGACGATCACGCAGTGGGCGTACGCGCTGCCGGGTGAGCTGGCGGCGCGGGGGTGAGAGTGCAGACGGCCCTAGTGCATCGATCCAGACAGAGGCGTCAGCCGGATCTTGGGAAATTGATGCAAAAACAAAATCCTATTGCAGGGGCGCATGAACGAAGTGAGTGCGTCGTTGCACTAGGGGGTGATGTCCTCGGCCTCGACGCCGAGGGCCTGCGCCAACCGCTCGAAGACGGCCGTGTCGGCGGTCGTCCGGCCAGCTTCCAGCGCCGCGACCGTCTCGGCCGACAGTCCGGCCTGTCGCGCCAGCGCCTCCGGGGATACGGACCGACGCGCTCGCCAGAAGGCGAGGGGACTCGGCGCCGCGCGCAGATCATCGAGATCGGCTTCGGTCAGAAGCTCGTCCTCCCCCGCACGAAGCCGCGCCAGGGATGCCTCGACGATCCGCGTGTCACCGCCATCCTCAGCGAGATCGCGCAGGCGGTCGAACTCGGCCTCCGGCAGGATCACGATCGCCTCGCCCGCCGGCGTCACGGTTCGTACGATGGTCACGGTTCCGCTCCTACCCGTAGATGGATCCGCGGGGACCGACATCGTGAACGATGACCCGATCCGCCTCAAGGGTGAAGACCGCGCGCCAGTCACCGATGCGAAGGCGATAACGCAGGCCTTCGCCCCTCAACGCCTTGACGTTGTTGGAAAGTGCCCCCGGTTCGGCGGCATAGGGGCGAAGCTTGTCGCGGATCAGCCGCTCCGTCTCGGCCGGCATGCGGGAGAGCGCTCTCGCGGCGGCACGTGTGTAGACGATTTCGCGGGATACCCGTCCCATCCTGCCCCCGACTCAGCGGGGATCATGAACCGATTCCCATCATGACATCAAATGTCCTCCACGACACCCTGCGCGCCGCCGTCCCCGCCCTCCGGGGCCGCCTCGTCGCGGGGGCGAGCCTCGCGGACCTGACGTGGTTCCGCGTCGGCGGCCCGGCGGAGGTTCTGTTCACGCCCGCCGACGAGGAGGACCTCGCGGTCCTGCTCGCCGCCCTCGACCCGGAGGTCCCGGTGACGGTGATCGGCCTCGGCTCGAATCTGATCGTCCGCGACGGCGGCATCCCCGGCGTCACGGTGCGCCTGGGCGGCAAGGCTTTCGGCTCGGTCGAGATCGATGGCACCCGTCTCAGGGCGGGCACCGCCGTGCCGGACATGCGGCTCGCCAAGGCGGCGGCGGAGGCCTCCCTCGACGGGCTCGCTTTCTACCGGGGCATCCCCGGCTCGGTCGGCGGGGCGCTGCGGATGAATGCCGGCGCCCATGGCGGCGAGACCACCGATGTGTTCGTGGAGGCATGGGGCATCGACCGGCGGGGAAATCGGCGCCGGTTCGACCATGCGGAGATGGGCTTCTCCTACCGGCACTGCGGCGCGCCCGACGACGTGATCTTCACCTCAGCCCTGTTCGAAGGACGGCCCGGCGGCAGGCAGGCCATCGAAGCCGAGATGGAGCGGGTCACCGCCGCCCGCGAGGCGGCCCAGCCGATCCGCGAGCGCACCGGCGGCTCCACCTTCGCCAACCCCGAGGGCGGGAAGGCGTGGCAACTGATCGACGCCGCCGGCTGCCGGGGCCTCACCCGCGGCGGGGCGCAGGTGAGCGAGATGCACTGCAACTTCCTCATCAACCGGGGCGGGGCCACCGCCGCCGACATCGAGGGCCTGGGCGAGGAGGTCCGCCGCCGGGTCCGCGAGACCAGCGGCGTGGAACTGCGCTGGGAGATCAAGCGGATCGGCGTTCCGATGCCGGCCGCGGCCTGAATGCCGATTCGCACGAAGACGACCGGAGCCCACACCATGACCCGTCACGTCGCCGTCCTGATGGGTGGCACCTCCTCCGAGCGGGAGGTCTCGCTCAACTCCGGCAAGGCCTGCGCCGACGCCCTGGAAGGGGAGGGGTTCCGCGTCTCTCGGATCGATGTCGGGGCCGACATTCCTACCGTGCTGACGCAGCTTCGGCCGGATGTCGCCTTCAACGCCCTGCACGGGCCGGCCGGGGAGGACGGGACGATCCAGGGCCTCCTGGAAATCCTGAAGATTCCCTACACCCATTCCGGAGTCCTCGCCTCGGCGCTGGCCATGGACAAGGACCGCGCCAAGACGGTGATGCGCGCCGCCGGCGTCGACGTCCCCGGCGGCCTGATCGTTAACCGTCTCGAGGCCGCCCGCGCCCATGTGCTGCCACCACCGTACGTGGTGAAGCCGAACGCGGAAGGCTCGTCGATGGGCGTCATCATCGTCCGCGACGGCCGCTCCCACCCGCCGCAGATCCTCGCCTCGGACGAGTGGCGTTTCGGCGAGCAAGTCCTTGTGGAACCTTACATTGCCGGCCGCGAACTGACCTGCGCCGTGATGGGCGACAGGGCACTCGGCGTCATCGACATCAAGGCCGCCACGGGGGAGTGGTACGATTACGACGCCAAGTACGCGCCGGGGGGGTCGATCCACGTTCTGCCCGCCGAAATTAAACCAAATGTTTACCACCGGGTCCAAGAGTTGGCGTTAACGGCGCATCAAGCGCTGGGCTGCCGAGGCGTCAGCCGTGCGGACCTTCGCTACGACGATACACCGGGTGGAACCGGTGCCCTCGTCGTGCTCGAGGTCAACACGCAACCCGGTATGACCCAGACGAGCCTTGTGCCGGATATGGCGGCCCATGCGGGCCTGAGTTTCGGTGAGCTCGTCCGATGGATGGTGGAGGACGCTTCCCTGAATCGCTGAGCCCGGCATCTGGCCGGGCTCCGGGCGCCGCTGCGCGGGTCGGCGCGGCGTTGCTCGGGCGGTTCTCCCTGCGGTCGTCGTCCCGCAGCCTGTCGGTCCGCCGCCTGCGGGCCGGGCAGTCCTGGGCGGAGCGGCTGCCCCGGGGCACGGGCCTCGTGGGCGTGTCGGCGGCGCTCGCCGCCGTCGCGCTGACCGGCTTCGTGGCCAGCGGCCGCTACGAGTCCTTCGTCGTCGAGCAGGGCCGCCCCCTCGATTTCATCGCCCGGATGTGCGGCTTCGGCGTGCGCCGGGTCACGATCACCGGCATCTCCCGGATGTACGAGCGCGAGGTGCTCGCCGCCGCCGGCATCGACTGGCGCTCCTCCGTGCCCTTCCTCGACGTGACCGAGGCGCGCGACCGGCTCCTGCGGGTGCCGCTGATCGCCCAGGCCTCGGTGCGCAAGATCTATCCCGGCGACATCGTCATCACCCAGGTGGAGCGGGAGCCCGCCGCCCTGTGGCAGAAGGACGGCGTGATCAACGTCATCGCCGCCGACGGCACGGTGATCGACGCCATGCGCGACGACCGCTACGCCAGCCTGCCACTGGTGGTCGGCGAGAACGCCAACGCCAAGCTGCCGGAATACCTCGCCCTGATCGCTTCCGCCGGCCCGCTCGCCGACCGGATCAAGGCCGGGACCTTCGTCTCCGGCCGCCGCTGGACGCTGAAGCTCGACGGCGTCGACGTGCGCCTGCCCGAGACGGACCCGGCCGGGGCGCTCGCCCGCCTCGTGCGCCTCGAGGGCCGCGACAAGCTCCTGGAAAAGGACATCATCGCCGTCGACCTGCGAATGCCGGACCGCGTGGTGGTGCGTCTCACCGAGGAGGCCGCCGCCGCCCGCGCCGAGGCGCAGCAGGCCCAGAAGAAGAAGCCGGGGGCGCCGACATGAGTGCCGGACCCTTCCCCGCCCCCGCCCTCCATCCCGCCTTCCGCGTCCGGTAGCGTTTCATGCACAGCCAACACGGCCTCACGCCGCGTCTGAAGCCGCTCTCGGCCCGCCGCTCGACGATCCTCTCGGTCCTCGACATCGGCACGAGCAAGGTGGTCTGCCTGATCGCGGAACTGCAGCCCGCCGAGGCGCTCTCGACCCTGCGCGGTCGCACGCACCTCGCGCGGATCATCGGCATCGGCCACCAGCGCTCGCTGGGCCTGAAGGGCGGCGCCATCGTCGACCTGGAGGCCGCCGAGGGCGCGATCCGCCAGGCGGTCCACGCCGCCGAGCGGATGGCCAAGGTCGAGGTCCAGTCGGTCATCGTGAACATGTCCGGCGGGCGGCTCGCCTCGCAGCACTATCAGGCGCGGGTCAACGTCCGCTCGGGGAGCGTCACCGGCTCCGACGTGGAGCGGGTGCTGGAGACGGCGAGCGCCCACGGCGTCAGCCCCGGCCGGGCCGTGCTCCACGCCCTGCCGACCGGCTACGCCCTGGACGGGCAGGGCGCCGTGATCGACCCCTCGGGGATGATCGGCGAGGCGCTGGGCGTCGACCTGCACGTCGTCACCACCGAGCTCGCCGCCGCCCGCAACGTCATGCTGGCGATTGAGCATTGCCACCTCGGCGTCGAGGCGGTGATCGCCACGCCCTACGCCGCCGGCCTCTCGGCCCTGGTGGACGACGAGGCGGAGATGGGCGTGTGCGTCGTCGACATGGGCGGCGGCACGACGAGCGTCGGCGTGTTCTCCGGCGGCCACTTGGTCCATTGCGACGCCCTCGCGGTCGGCGGCCATCACGTCACCATGGACATCGCCCGCGGCCTCTCGACCCGCGTGGCGGCGGCCGAGCGGCTGAAGACCCTCTACGGGTCGGCCATCTCCTCCCCCTCCGACGAGCGCGACATGATCGCGGTCCACGGCGTCGGCGAGGACGAGGGCGACGCCCCGGTGCACATCCCCCGCTCGCAGCTGGTGCGGATCATCAAGCCCCGGGTCGAGGAAGTGGTGGAGCTGGTCCGCGACCGGCTCCGCAACGCGGGCTTCGCCGCCCAGGCCGGCCGCCGGGTCGTGCTGACGGGCGGTGCGAGCCAGCTCGTCGGGCTCCCCGAGGTGGCCCGGCGGGTGATGCAGGGACAGGTCCGCATCGGGCGCCCGCTGGGCATCCGGGGCCTGCCCGAGGCGGCCAAGGGGCCGGCCTTCTCGGCGGCGGTCGGCCTGCTCGTGTACCCGCAGGTCGCCCACGCCGAGTATTTCGAGCCGCGCGGGCACGGTGCCTTCGCCGCCACTGGCACCGATCGGTACATCCCGCGGGTCGTCCGCTGGATCAGGGACAGTTTCTAACGCTCCGCGAGGGGCGCCCACGACACAACCGGCGCCGCGAGGCGCCACGCGACAACGACGTTCAGCAGAGGCTCGACACCATGGCCATCTCCCTCCAGGCGCCGGACATCCGGGAACTCAAGCCCCGCATCACGGTCTTCGGCGTCGGCGGCGCCGGGGGCAACGCCGTCAACAACATGATCGAGTCGGGCCTGCTCGGCTGCGAGTTCGTGGTGGCCAACACCGACGCCCAGGCGCTCACCTCCTCGAAGGCCGAGCGGGTCATCCAGATGGGCCTGAACGTGACGCAGGGCCTCGGCGCCGGGTCGCACCCGGAGGTCGGCTCGGCGGCCGCCGACGAGGTGATGGACGAGATCCGCGACCAGCTCTCCGGCGCCCACATGTGCTTCATCACCGCCGGCATGGGCGGCGGCACCGGCACCGGCGCGGCCCCGGTCATCGCCCGCACCGCCCGTGAGATGGGCATTCTCACCGTCGGCGTCGTCACGAAGCCGTTCCAGTTCGAGGGCGTGCGCCGGATGCGCACCGCCGAGTCGGGCATCCAGGAGCTGCAGGCCGCGGTCGATACCCTGATCGTGATCCCCAACCAGAACCTGTTCCGGGTCGCCAACGAGAAGACCACCTTCGCCGACGCCTTCGCGATGGCCGACCAAGTGCTCTACTCGGGTGTGGCCTGCATCACCGACCTGATGGTCAAGGAAGGCCTCATCAACCTCGACTTCGCCGACGTGCGCGCGATCATGCGCGGCATGGGCAAGGCGATGATGGGCACCGGCGAGGCCTCCGGCGAGAAGCGCGCCAACCGCGCCGCGGAGGCGGCCATCGCCAACCCGCTCCTCGACGACGTGTCGATGAAGGGCGCCCGCGGCCTGCTGATCTCGATCACCGGCGGCTCGGACCTGACCCTGTACGAGCTCGACGAGGCCGCCACCCGCATCCGCGAGGAGGTCGATCAGGACGCCAACATCATCCTCGGCGCCACCTTCGACGAGAGCCTGGACGGCATCATCCGCGTGTCGGTGGTCGCCACCGGCATCGAGCCGGCCCTGATCTCCGCGAACTCGCCGAACAACCCGGCCATCGCCGAGACCGAGCAGCGCATCGCCGAGGTGGCCGAGCGCCTGCGCGCCGAGGCCCGCGCCCGCGCGTCCTCGCCGGTGCCGAGCATCCGCACCGAGTCCGTCGCCGCCCCGGCGACCGCGCCGGCCATGCCCGCCGTGCAGGTGGCGCCGCCCGCCGCCGCGCCGCTGATGGAGCGCCGTCCGGAGATCCGGCCCGAGCCGGCCCCGGTGACCTCCCGCGACGACGTGATGCTCGCCCCCGTCCCGCCCCGCTCCGCCGCGCCCTTCGTCCCGGCCCCCGCCGCCCCGCAGGCCGAGGCCGCGCCGCAGCTGCACAGCGGCCCGTTCGTGCCGCCGCCGGTGGCCCGCCCGCCGCGGATGCCGCAGATCCACGAACTGCCGCCCATCGCGCAGAGCCAGATCGCGGCGCAGCGGGCCACGGAGGACTCGGCGCCCGAGTCGAAGCGGACCTCGCTGCTCCGCCGCCTCGCCACGGTGGGCTTCGGCGGACGGCGCGAGGACGAGGCGGCGCCCGCCGCCGCGCCCCGGGCCCAGGCCCCGGCCGCTCCCCAGGCTCCCGCCTCGTACCAGCCGCCGCTGCCGCAGGCGCCCCGCGCGCCCCTGCCCCAGGCGCCGCAGTACCGTCCGGCCCAGGGCAATCTCGACGGTCAGGGCCGGGCCATGCCCCAGGCGCGCCTGATGGACGACGACCAGCTGGAGATTCCGGCTTTCCTTCGCCGCCAGGCGAATTAAGTCGGCCGCGGTGGCGAGGGGTTCTCGCCACCGCCGCCCTTCCGCGCGGTCCCCGTCCGGTCCGGTGATCCTCATCCGGCGGGGCCACCCCCGCTTGCCGCAATGCAGCAAATTCAACCCTACGTTGAGTCATTCCTCGGGATGACCCGGCGCGGGGTCTTTGTTTATGCTAAGACCGGCGGCCCGGCGATGTAATCGTGCCACAGATCCGCCGTGGATAAGCCACCGCGCAACCAACTTTTAACCCGTTGATGGGTCGACGTTTTACGGATCGCGACCTACGGCCCTGCTTGTAACACGCGGTAAGAATCCGTGATTTGGCTCGGTTGCGCAGCGCAGCTATAGCTAACCTCGGAACAACGAACTGGCCGCCGGGATACAACCTGTCAGCGGCATCAGGGATTTCAAGCAGCGGACGGATCGGAGCGCGCGCCATCTCTATCAAGACGGGTTGGCGAAGCCGGATCGCGGCCGAGGGCTCAGGAATGCGAACGAACAATCAGACGACTCTCAAGGCTGCGGCTACGCTCTCCGGCGTAGGGGTCCATTCCGGGAACCCCGCCTCGCTCACCATCCGGCCCGCCGCCGCCAACCACGGCATCGCCTTCCTCCGCACCGGCACCCCCTTCGGCAACGACCGCCTGATCAAGGCCCACCACGCTCTCGTCTCCGCCACCGAACTCTGCACCGTGATCGGTGACGTCGAGACCGGGGCCGTCGCCACGATCGAGCACCTGATGTCCGCCCTCTTCGGACTTGGCATCGACAACGCCCTCATCGAGATCGACGGACCGGAGCTGCCCATCCTCGACGGGTCTGCCAAACTCTTCGTGGACGCCATCGACGCGGCGGGCATCGCCACCTGCGCGGCGCCCAAGCGCTGGCTCAAGATCCTGCGCCCCGTGCGCATCGAGGTGGGCCGCGCCTTCGCGGAACTCCGCCCGATCGACCGGGGCTTCCGCGTCGATGTCGAGATCGACTTCGACAACCCGGTGATCGGACGCTCGCGCAAGGCCATGGACCTGTCGCCGGCGTCCTATCGCCGGGAGATCGCCGGGGCCCGCACCTTCGGCATGATGAAGGACGTGGAGCGCTACTGGAAGGCCGGGTTCGCCCTGGGCGCCTCCCTGGAGAACACCGTCGCCGTCGGCGAGACCGGCGTGGTCAACCCCGAGGGGCTGCGCTTCCCCGACGAGTTCGTCCGCCACAAGATCCTCGACGCGGTCGGCGACCTCGCCTTGGCCGGCCTGCCGATCCAGGGCGCCTACCGCTCCTATTGCGGCGGCCACCGGATGAATGTCGGCGTGCTCTCCGCCCTGTTCTCGGATCGCGCCAACTACATGATCGAGGAAGCGGCCGGCTCCCGGCGCGAGGGCAGCCTCGTCGAACTCGGCGCGAGCCTCGGTCTCGCGCCCCTCTCGGCCGAGCTGTAGGGGCTCCGCCGGGGCTGTGGCGGCCCGGTCACACCGCGCATCTCACGCGAACCGCCTCACCGCCGCCGTTTTCACGCCAGAATCGAGCGTCACGGTTTAACCGCCCGTAAACGGCGGACACGGCCCCTCCCGGGGTCTGGAAGTCCGCCACGGGATGGCACGCCGGCGACAACCGCGCCGGATCGGGGAAAGAGCGCGAGAATGCTGGTCACCACGCGTCATCACGGCCGCAGCCGGTCGGCGGTCCTGGCAGCGCCCCTCGTGGCCTTGCTCGGCCTCGGCCTCGGCGGCTGCGACTTCGATCCCACCGGCCTGTTCGCCGAGAAGTACAAGCCCGAGGTCATCCCGGATGTCCCCGCCGACAAGCTCTACAGCGAGGGCTTGGCCAAGATGGAGGACAGCGACTACGAGGCCGCCGTCAAGAAGTTCGACGGCGTCAGCAAGCAGTACCAGTATTCCGAGTGGGGCCGGAAGTCGCTGCTGATGACGGCCTACGCGAATTACGAGGGCCAGAAGTACGACGACGCGATCAACGCCTCGAAGCTGTACCTGCAGCGGCATCCGGCCAGCAAGGATGCGGCCTACGCGCAGTACCTGATCGCGATGTCGAACTACAAGCAGATCCCGGACGTGACCCGCGACCAGGACCGCTCGGAGAAGGCTCTCGTTGCCCTGCAGGAGCTGGTGCAGCGCTACCCGACCTCCGAATACGCCGCCGACGCCAAGGCCAAGATCCAGATCACCCGCGACCAGCTCGCCGGCAAGGAGATGGAAGTCGGCCGCTACTACCTGGAGCGGCGCAACTTCCCGGCGGCGATCAACCGCTTCCGCGACGTGGTCTCCAAGTACCAGACCACCCGCCACGCCGAGGAGGCGCTGGAGCGCCTGACCGAGGCCTACTGGGCGCTCGGCATCCCGCAGGAGGCGCAGAACGCCGCCGCCGTGCTGGGCCACAACTTCCCCGACTCGCCCTGGTACAAGGATGCCCACGCGCTCCTGGCCAGCAACGGCCTCGAGCCGCGCGAGGAGAAGTCCTCCTTCCTGTCGCGGACCTTCCGCACCCTCACGGGCAGGACCGCCTCGGCGGAGTAAGGGGGAGGGCGTCCGCCCCCCTCCATCGTCCTTGCGAGCGACGCGACCCAGGGCAGCGGCACGTCTCCGGACGTGGCGCCGACCCTGGGTCGCGTCGCGTCGTCGGCACCGACGGACGTGAGGCCCGCTCCGCCCCGGATGCGGTGACGGCTCCGCAAACGGTTGCCCGTTGCGCGCCCCCCGCGATTTTTCAGATGAATCGCGCCTGCGCCCGTCCTATGTACGCAGTCCGGTCCTGGGAGTGCGCTCCCGGCCCCTCTCGCCCACTAGGATGCTCCGCCGCCGCATGCTCGCGCAGCTCGCGATCCGCGACATCGTTCTGATCGACAAGCTCGAACTGAACTTCCGCGAAGGCCTCTCCGTCCTCACGGGCGAGACCGGCGCCGGCAAGTCGATCCTGCTCGACGCCTTCGCCCTCGCCCTGGGCGGCCGGGGCGACGGCCGGCTCGTGCGCTCGGGCGAGGGGCAGGGCGGCGTGACGGCGGTGTTCGACATCCCCCTCGATCACCCCGCCCGGCGCATCGCGGCGGAGTCCGAGATCGACACCGAGGGCGACCTCATCCTGCGCCGCACGCAGATGGCGGACGGGCGCACCCGCGCCTTCGTCAACGATCAGGCCGTGGGCGTCCAGGTGCTCCGGGCCATCGGCGCCGCCCTGGTGGAGATCCACGGCCAGCACGACGACCGTGCGCTGGCGGATCCGGCCTCCCACCGGGCGATCCTCGACGCCTTCGGCGGCCTCCAGGCCCAGGCGGCCCGCGTGGCCGCCGCCGCGAAGGCCGTGCGGGCGGCCCGCACCGCCCTCGGGGAGCACCGCGCGCGGGTGGAGGCGGCCCGGCGCGAGGCGGATTTCCTGCGCCACGCGGTGGAGGAACTGGGCACCCTCGCCCCCGAGCCCGGCGAGGAGGCGACGCTCGCCGAACGCCGCACGGTGATGCAGCAATCGGAAAAGATCGCCCGCGAGCTGAACGAGGCCCTCGACGCCGCCGGCGGCCCGCAATCGGCGGTGCCCCACCTGTCGGCCGCCCTGCGCAAGCTCGAGCGGCGGGCCGCCCTGCTGCCGGCCCTGGTGGAGCCATGCGTCACCGCCCTCGACGCGGCCCTCGTCGCCCTGGACGAGGCGCGGGCGGCCATCGAGGCTGCGGTGGCCGAGGCCGAGTTCGACCCCCGCGAGCTGGAGCGGGTGGAAGAGCGCCTCTTCGCCCTCCGGGCCGCCGCCCGGAAGTACAACGTCGCCGCCGACGACCTCGCCGCCCTGGCGGAGCGCTTCACCGGCGACGTGGCCGCCATCGACGCGGGCGAGGCGGAACTCGCCGTCCTCGAAGCCGCCCAGGCGCAGGCCGAGGAGGCCTATGCCGCCGCCGCCGAAACCCTGAGCGCCGGGCGCCGCAAGGCGGCCCGTAAGCTCGATGCGGCCGTGCAGGCGGAACTGCCGCCCCTCAAGCTGGAGCGGGCGCGCTTCATCACCGAGATCGCCACCGATCCGGCCTCCCGGGACCCCGCCGGGATCGACCGGGCGGAATTCTGGGCGCAGACCAATCCCGGCACCAAGGCGGGGCCGATGATGCGCGTCGCCTCAGGCGGCGAGCTCTCGCGCTTCATGCTGGCGCTCAAGGTGGTCCTGGCGGACAAGGGCTCGGCCCCGACCCTGATCTTCGACGAGATCGACACGGGCGTCGGCGGCGCGGTGGCGGACGCGATCGGCCTGCGCCTCGCCCGCCTCGCGCAGACCGTGCAGGTGGTGGCGGTCACCCACGCGCCGCAGGTGGCGGCGCGGGCGGCGACGCACCTGCTCATCGCCAAGGCGCCTGTGAAGGGGGCGGGACGTGTCGCTACCCGGGTCTCGATGCTGCCCGTCGAGGCCCGCCGGGAGGAGATCGCCCGGATGCTCGCGGGCGCCACGGTGACGGACGAGGCCCGCGCGGCGGCCGCGCGCCTCCTCGAAGGCGCCTAAGGAAAAGCACCGAATCCTGTCTCGAATCCCGGCGCGCCCGCGGCAAATCGCCTTCATCGACGGTTAAGCTTAACGATAGGTTGATAGTAACGGTCGATTAACCATCTCATGCGACCAGGGTCACTGTTCCGGTTCATGGGGCCGGGAGGGTTTTCCGCTTCGGGAGGAAACCATGAGCCAGGTGATCGTCGCAGCCGACGGGCCGGACTCGGCCGCGAAGTCGGGCGCGGGAATCGATACCGGCCATCTCGGGCAGACCTTGCGTCAGGTGTACGAGGACAGCATCGACACCCAGCCGATCCCCGATTCGCAGATCGATCTGCTGCTTCGCCTCCGCCACAAGGAGCGAGACCGCCGCCGCTCCGCCTGACGCCGCCGGGTGGGCGGCATCCGCGTCAGCCCCTCACCATTGCCGCGCGCCGGGCCGGCGCCGGTATTCCTCCGCGCGGATACGCGTCAGCACCCGATCGAGGTCGACGAGCAGGTCGGCCTCCTCCCGTTTGGCCTGCGCCGTCTCCTCCGGGCCCACGGCGATGCGGCGGCGGACCTGGACGAGGGCGAGCGCCCGTTCCAGCGCCTCGCGCTCCTCGTGCAGGGCCTGCCAGAATCGATCCCCGGCACCGTCCCCCTTCGCCACTGGCCTCGTCACAACCCTCGATCCCCTCTGATTCCGAGGCGGGCGCCGGGCGGGGCGGCGTGATGCCCGCCTGACCGGCTCTCATGGGAATAACGCGAGGAACGGGAAAACCGTGCCATCGCCCGAACGGAGGGGTGTCACAAGCGGAAGATCCACGGGATCAGGGAGTTACGTGGTTTCCCCCGGTCCGGTGGCGGGGCGTGTCATTGGCCTGTCACAACCCTGCAGTACCGCGGCGTCGCCGGCCGGGCCCTTCGTGCCCCGAGCATGTGCGCGGTCCCGCCGGGTGCGGCGACAGCGCGACCGACCGAGACGGAGAATCCTTTGAAACCCTTCGCTTACGCGCTCGCCCTCGGCCTCGCGACGGCCCAGTTCGCCTCCGCGGCGCTCGCCGCCGACATCACCGGGGCAGGGGCCACGTTCCCCTTCCCCGTCTACTCCAAATGGGCGGAAGCCTACCGCAAGGAGACCGGCACGGGACTGAACTACCAGTCGATCGGCTCGGGCGGCGGCATCAAGCAGATCCAGGCCAAGACCGTCGATTTCGGCGCCACCGACGCCCCCCTCAAGGGTGAGCAGCTCGCCAAGGATGGCCTGATCCAGTTCCCGACCGTCATGGGCGGCGTCGTCACCGTCGTGAACATCCAGGGCGTCGAGCCCGGCAAGCTGAAGCTCACCGGCGACGTGATCGCCGACATCTACGCCGGCAAGATCGCCAAGTGGTCGGACCCGCGCATCGCCAAGCTGAACGAGGGCGTGAAGCTCCCCGACGCCAACGTGACGCCGGTCTACCGCTCCGATGCCTCGGGCACGACCAACATCTTCACCACCTACCTCTCCCAGGCCTCCGAGACCTGGAAGAAGGACTTCGGCGCCGCCACCACCATCTCCTGGCCCGTGGGCCAGGGCGGCAAGGGCAACGAGGGCGTCACCGCCACCGTGAAGCAGGTCCCGAACTCCATCGGCTACGTCGAGTCGGCCTACGCCAAGCAGAACAAGCTGGCCCACGCCCTCATCCAGAACAAGGACGGCAATTTCCCCGAGCCGACCGACAAGGCGTTCCAGGCCGCTGCCGCCAGCGCCGACTGGAAGGCCGCCCCCGGCTTCGGCATTTCGCTCACCAACCAAGCGGGTGCGGATGCGTGGCCGATCACCGCCGCGACCTTCATCCTGGTCCACAAGGAGCCGGCGGACGCGGCCAAGACCGCCGAAGTCTTCAAGTTCTTCGACTGGGCCTACAAGAACGGCGACAAGCTCGCCTCGGATCTCGACTACGTGCCCCTGCCGGACAACGTGGTCGGCCTGATCCACGAGGAGTGGAAGACCGTGAAGGGCAAAGACGGCAAGCCCGCCTTCACGAACTGACGAGGGTCGGGAGGGGGCCGGGAGACACCGGCCCGTCGGCCTCGGGCCGGAGCACTGCGCCCCCTCTCTCGCCTCGCGGCTTCCCCCGCGGTAACAGTCCCGGACCTCAGAGAATTGCGGATGCCCGCCTTGACGCAATCCGTCGCCGTCGCCCGACCCCGCCCCGCGATCCGCAAGGGGCCGAGCAAGGGATTGGACGCCACCTTCCGCGCCTGCGCCTACGGCGCCGCCCTGATCGTCCTGCTGGTCCTGGCCGGCATCCTCGGCTCGATCATCTACGGCGGCTGGCCCGCTTTCCGCGAATTCGGCTTCGGCTTCCTCACCTCCAGCGCGTGGAACATCGGCACCGAGCAGTACGGCGCCCTGGTCGCCGTGATCGGCACCGTGGCCTCGGCCGTGCTCGCGCTGCTCATCGGCGTGCCGGTGTCGCTGGGCATCGCGATCTTCCTCACGCAGCTCTGCCCCGGCTGGGCGCGCAGGCCCGTGGCGATGACCATCGAACTGCTCGCCGCCGTCCCCAGCATCATCTACGGCATGTGGGGCCTGTTCGTGTTCGCGCCGCTCTTCGCGCGCTTCGTGCAGATCCCCGTCTCGAACCTCGTCGAGGGCATGCCGATCCTCGGCACGATCCTCTACGCCCGGGTGCCCTCGGGCGTGGGCGTGCTCACGGCCGGCATCATCCTGGCCATCATGATCGTGCCGTTCATCGCCTCGATCGCCCGGGACATGCTGGAACAGATCCCGACGGTGCTGCGCGAGAGCGCCTACGGCATCGGCTGCACCACCTGGGAGGTGGTGCGCCACGTGCTCGTGCCGCAGGCCGCCGTCTCGATCATCGGGGCGATCATGCTCGGCCTCGGCCGGGCGCTGGGCGAGACGATGGCGGTGACCTTCGTGGTCGGCAACGCCAACCGTCTCTCGGCCTCGATCTTCGACCCGTCCTCCACCATCGCCTCGCGCATCGCCAACGAGTTCAACGAGGCGGATGGCCTGCAGCTCAACGCGCTGATGGCGCTCGGCTGCATCCTGTTCGTCATCACCTTCATCGTCCTGATCGTCGCCCGGCTGCTCACGCGCCGCGTGCGGGCCGCCTGACGATCACGCTGCCGAGGTCGCGACGAACATGGACGCCACCAACACCCTCACGAACACCCTGTCGCCGCCCCCGGCCCGGACCGGCCGCATCCGGCCGGGCCGCCGGGTCGCGGACCGGGCCCTGCGCCTCTCCTGCCTCGTCGCCACCGTGGTGGGTGCGGTGGTGCTCGGCTCGATCCTGCTGATGCTCATCGTCGAGGGCATCCGCGGCTTCTCCCCGTCCCTGTTCACCCAGCCGACGCCGGGTCCGGGCTCGGAAGGCGGCGGCATCGCCAACGCCATCCTGGGCAGCCTCGTCCTCACCACCATCGGCATCGTCGTCGCGACGCCGATCGGCGTGATGGCCGGCACCTTCCTCGCGGAATACGGACGGACCTCGAAGCTCGCCGACGTGATCCGCTTCCTCAACGACATCCTGCTCTCGGCGCCGTCGATCCTGATCGGCCTCTTCGTCTACACGCTGATGGTGCGCCCCATGGGCACCTATTCCGGCTGGGCCGGGGGCGTGGCGCTCGCCATCATCGCGATCCCGGTGATCGTGCGCACCACCGAGGACATGCTGCGCCTCGTGCCGGGCACCCTGCGCGAGGCCGGCGCGGCGCTGGGCGCCCCGCCCTCCGTGGTCATCACCAGCGTGACGTGGCGGGCCGCCTCGGCGGGCATCGTGACGGGCATCATCCTGGCGCTCGCCCGCATCGCCGGCGAGACCGCGCCCCTGCTGTTCACGGCGCTGAACAACAACTCGTGGTTCTCGTCCAACCTGATGGGCGGCATCGCGAACCTGCCGGTGATGATCTACCAGTTCGCCCTCTCCCCCTACCCGAACTGGCAGGGGCTGGCCTGGGCGGGCGCCCTCCTGATCACCGGAACGATCCTGGCCCTGTCGATCATCGCCAGGCTGGTCATCAACCCTCGCCGCAGCCGCTGAGGGCGAGACGTGCGCACCACCGACGAGGATATGACGATGAACGCCGCCTCCGCTCTTCCCACCGGCACCGTCGGCCGGGAGACGTCCGCGCCGGCCCGGGCGGTTCGCATCGCCGTGAAGGACCTCAACTTCTACTACGGGTCGTTCCACGGCCTGAAGAACGTCAACCTGAACTTCTACGACCGGAAGGTCACCGCGCTGATCGGACCGTCGGGCTGCGGGAAGTCGACCCTCCTGCGCTGCTTCAACCGCATCTACAGCCTGTACCCCGAGCAGCGGGCCGAGGGGCAGATCCTCCTCGACGGGCAGAACATCCTCGACCCGAAGATCGACCTGAACGAGTTGCGCTCGCGCATCGGCATGGTGTTCCAGAAGCCGACCCCCTTCCCGATGTCGATCTACGACAACGTCGCCTTCGGCCTGCGCCTCTACGAGAAGCTGCCGAAGTCGGAACTCGACGGGCGCGTGGAGGAATCCCTGCGCAAGTCCGCCCTGTGGGACGAGGTGAAGGACAAGCTCAAGCAGCCCGGTACCGGTCTTTCCGGCGGCCAGCAGCAGCGCCTGTGCATCGCCCGCACCGTGGCGCAGCAGCCGGAGGTGATCCTGTTCGACGAGCCGACCTCGGCGCTGGACCCGATCTCCACGGGCCGCATCGAGGAGCTGATGGAGCAGCTCCGCGACGAGTTCACCATCGTGATCGTCACGCACAACATGCAGCAGGCGGCGCGCATCTCGCAGTACACGGCCTTCATGTATCTCGGTGAGCTGGTCGAATTCGGCCAGACCGACAAGATCTTCATGAACCCGACCGAGCGCCGCACGCAGGACTACATCACCGGCCGCTTCGGCTGAGCCGAACAGAGAGGGTCACGCCATGCCCGGCCACATCGTTACCTCCTACGATACCGACCTCGAGAACCTGCGCCGGTCGATCTCGGAAATGGGCGGCATCGCCGAGAAGATGACGGGCGAGGCGACCCAGGCCCTCGTCCGCCAGGACGGCGTCCTCGCCCAGGCCGTCATCGCCGCCGACAAGCGCCTCGACACGCTCCAGCGGGACATCGAGGAGCGCTCGGTGCTCCTCATCGCCCGGCGCCAGCCCATGGCGGTGGACCTGCGCGAAACCATCTCCGCAATCCGCGTCTCGGGCGACCTGGAGCGGATCGGCGACCTCGCCAAGAACGTCGCCAAGCGCGTGATGGCCATCGCCGACCACGCCCCTGCCCAGAAGATCGTGCTCGGGGTCCGCCACATGAGCGACCTCGCCGAGGGGCAGCTCAAGGACGTCCTCGATGCCTATGCCAGCCGCGACACCAAGGCGGCGCAGGACGTCTGGAACCGCGACGGCGAGATCGACGCCCTGTACAATTCCCTGTTCCGGGAACTCCTGACCTACATGATGGAGGACCCGCGCAACATCTCGTTCTGCACGCACCTGCTGTTCTGCGCCAAGAACGTCGAGCGGATTGGCGACCACACCACCAACATCGCCGAGACGATCCACTACCTCGCCACCGGCGAGAACTTCGTCGGCGACCGGCCGAAGAACGATGCGTCGAACTACGCGACGGTGGAGCCGGGGGCCTGAGGCGCGCCTCCACCCGCCGTCCTTGCGAGCGGGGCGAAGCAATGACGGCGGGGACGGAGAGATCGGCGCGTTCCTGTTGACAGTTGGGCGCTGCCCCTTGGGTTCGGCCCGACCGCATATCAGCGTGACCCGATCCCCGCATCCTGCTGATCTGGGTCCGGGGCGTGAGATGGACCATCGACCATGCGTGTCCTGATCGTCGAGGACGAAGAGGCGCTCACCACCCTGCTGCGCTACAACCTCGAATCCGAGGGCTTCAGCGTCGATGCCGCCGCCCGCGGCGACGAGGCGGAATTGCTGCTCGCCGAGCGCACGCCGGACCTCGTCCTCCTCGACTGGATGCTGCCCGGCCTGTCGGGGATCGAGCTCTGCCGCCGCATCCGCGCCCGCCGGGAGACCGAGCGGCTGCCGGTGATCATGCTCACGGCCCGGGGCGAGGAAGGCGACCGGGTGCGCGGCCTCGGGACCGGCGCGGACGACTACATCGTCAAGCCCTTCTCGGTGCCGGAACTCCTCGCCCGCGTCCGCGCCCTCCTGCGCCGGGCCAAGCCCGCCCACGTCGCCGACCGCCTCGCGGCGGGGGACATCGAGCTCGACCGCACCGGCCACCGGGTCCGGCGGGCGGGGAGCGAACTGCATCTCGGGCCGACCGAGTTCCGACTGCTGGAATTCCTGATGCTCAGCCCCGGCCGCGTCTTCTCCCGCGAGCAGCTGCTCGATGGGGTCTGGGGGCACGACGTCTACATCGACGAGCGCACGGTGGACGTCCATGTCGGCCGGCTGCGCAAGGCCCTCAACGGACCCCGGCAGGTCGATCCGATCCGCACGGTGCGCGGCTCGGGCTACGCCTTCGACGAGACGTTCACGCTGGAGCCGTAGCCGCGACCGTCATTGCGAGCGTCAGCGAAGCAAAATCCAGGGCAGCGGGACCTCACCGAACGTGGCGGATCCCTGGGTTGCTGCGCTTCGCTCGCAATGACGGGGTTGGGCTGCAACCTCATTCGGCCAGCGCCGCGTTCCGCCCCCCGTCGGGAATCGCCTTCAGCGCGTCCAGCACCGTGCCCTCGGTGAGGATCTGCGGCAGCACCTGCGGCTCGCCCGTGCCGGCATAGAGCAGGTAGAGCGGCACGCCGCTGCGGCCGTGCTCCTCGAGGAGGCGGGTGATCTCCGGGTTCTGGTTGGTCCAGTCGCCCTTGAGGTACGTGACGCCCTTCGCCTTCAGCGCCGCCTTCACGGAGGGGCGATTCAACGACGTGGTCTCGTTGACGGCGCAGGTGATGCACCACGCGGCGGTCATGTTCACGAAGACCGGCCGCTTGCCCTCGCGCAGGGCCTCCAGCCGAGCGCGGGTGAAGGGCTCGATCCCGTCGGCGGAGGCCGCCTGGGCGCCGGGCGCCGCGCGGTCCTGCGCGAGGCCGACGCCCAACGCGACGACGGCGATCACCGCGAGACCGGCGAGCCCCTGGAAGATCCGCTCCGCGAGTGGCCCGGCGCCGCGTCCACGCTCCCAGGCCCAGGCCGCGAAGCCAACGAACACCACGCCGAGCAGCGCCGCGAGCAGACCCCGCGCATCGACCTGCTGCGCCAGCACCCAGATCAGCCACGCGGCCGTGGCGTAGACCGGGAAGGCGAGGGCCTGCTTCAGGGTCTCCATCCAGGCGCCCGGCCGGGGGAGGAACCGGAGGGCGCCAGGGAACAGGGTGAGGGCGAGGAAGGGGAGGGCGAGGCCGAGGCCGAGGCTCGCGAAGACGGCGAGCGCCACGCCCGCCCCCTGCGTCAGGGCGAAGCCCACCGCCGCCCCCATGAACGGCGCGGTGCAGGGCGTGGCCACCACCGTGGCGAGCACCCCGGTGAAGAACGAGCCCGAAAGCCCCGGGCGCCGGGCGAGCCCGTCGCCGATCCCCGCGAGCCGTCCTCCGAGGTGAAAAACGCCCGACAGGCTCAGGCCCACCGCCACCATCAGGTACGCGAGGCCCGCCACCACGATCGGGGATTGGAGCTGGAATCCCCAGCCCAGCGAGGCGCCCCCGCCCTTCAAGGCGATGAGCAGCCCGGCCAGCCCGAGGAAGCTCGCGAGCACGCCGACCGTATAGGCGAGGCCGTGCAGCCGCACCCGGCCCGCGCCCTCGCCCGCATGGCGCACGAGGCCCAGCACCTTGATCGACAGGACCGGGAAGACGCAGGGCATCAGGTTGAGGATCAAGCCGCCGAGGAGGGCGAGCCCCATCGCCGCCACCAGGGTCGGCGGATCCTGCGTGGCCGCCGGCGACGGGGAGGGGGCGGGGGAGGCGGTTCCCGCGACGGAGGGAGCCGTGGCGGCCGGGGCCGCCGGCGCGTCGCCATAGGCGAAGGCGAGGCGGCTGGTGCCGTCACCGGTCGCCTCCTCGACCGCCAGCACGCCGGGCAGGGTGCCGATCCCGGCCTTGTCGTCTCCCTGGGCGAGGGTCAGGTGCAGGCCCTGCGCGTCGACGCTCCACACCTGCTCGGCGGCGTTGTCGATCACCGTCTCGCCGTAGGGGAAATAGGTGGCAGCCCTGATCTGGTCGGCCTTCAGGCCTGTGGCGGCGAAGTCGAGGCGGATCCGGTCGCCGGTCCGGGACAGGCTCATCGGCCAGACCGGGGCCACGGGCATCGCGGCGCGGGCCCCCGAGAAGACGGCGGCGTTGGCGGCGTCGGGGGTCGCCGGGCCCACGGGGAGGGTCAGGCGCAGCTCGGCCGAGCCCGGAATGCATTCGGTCTCGCAGACGAGGTAGGTGAGCTTGCCCGCGATCCGCACCGGCTCGGCCGGATCGAGGCTCGGCGGCGGCGTGACGGGGACGAGGAGCGTCACCTCGTCCTCGTAGCCGTAATTCATCAGGGTCGCGATCGGGATCCGGTGCGGCGCGGGCCACTGGATCGGGCCGGGGCTGAAGCCGGCGGGCAGGCTCCACGTCACCTCCGGCGGCAGGCCGGAATCGCCCGGATTGCGCCAGTAGACGTGCCAGCCGGGCTTCATCTTCATCCGCACGGCGAGGGTGAACGGCGTCGCCCCCGATACCGCCTGCGGCTCGGCGAGGAGGCTCGCCTGCACGAGGTCGGCCGGGGGGCGGAACCCCTGCGCCATCGACGGGCCGAGGCCGAGGCAGGCGAGGATCAGGAGAAGGCGGGCGATCATGCGGGACTCTTCGCGCCGGACGGCCGGCGGTTTCTCGTCGGTTCCACCGGCTTTTATAGGGCGGGCCACCGTCCCGTTCCCTCCGTCATTGCGAGCGGAGCGAAGCAATCCAGGGCGGCGGGCTGTCGCGGGAGGTTGCGTTCCCTGGAGTGCTTCGCTCCGTACGCAATGATGGGGTGAGAGGCGCGGCTTCTCCGCACCATCACCCCTCCAGCGGTGCCGTCGCCCGCTCCAGCCAATCCCGCGTCGGCCCGTCCACGAGGGGCGTCAGCGCCTCCCGCACCCGGGCGTGGTAGGCGTCGATCCAGGCCCGCTCGCCCGGTTCGAGGAGGGCCGTGTCGATCAGCCGCCGGTCGTAAGGCGCCAGCGTCAGGGTCTCGAAGCCGAGGACCGGCCGCTCGCCGCCCGCGACGGCGCGGGGCTCCACGAGGACGAGGTTTTCGATGCGGATGCCGTAGCGGCCGGTGGCGTAGTAGCCCGGCTCGTCGGAGAGGATCATCCCGGCCTCCAGAGCCACCGGCCCGGCCTTGGCGATGCGCTGCGGCCCCTCGTGCACCGAGAGGAAGACGCCGACCCCGTGGCCGGTGCCGTGGTCGAAGTCGAGCCCCGCCCGCCACAGGGGGGCGCGGGCGAAGGCGTCGATCTGCGCGCCGGTGGTGCCCTTGGGGAAGACGGCCCGCGCGATGGCGATGTGCCCCTGGAGTACGCGGGTGTAGCGGTCGCGCATCTCCGCGTCCGGCGTGCCGACGGCCACGGTGCGGGTGATGTCGGTGGTGCCGTCCACGTATTGAGCGCCGGAATCGATGAGAAACAACTCCCCCGGCCGCACCGTGCGGTCGGTCTCCCGCGTCACACGGTAATGGACGATGGCGCCGTTCGGGCCGGAGCCCGAGATGGTCGGGAAGGAGACGTCGCGCAACTCTCCCCCCTCGGCCCGGACATCCTCCAGCGCCTCCACGGCGGCGATCTCGGTGAGGCCGCCCGCCTCCGCCGCGCCGTCGAGCCACGCCAGGAAGCGCGTCACACTCGCCCCGTCCCGGAGATGGGCGGCGCGGGTGCCTGCGATCTCGGCGGCGTTCTTCACCGCCTTCATCGCGGTGATGGGGTCCTTGCCGACATCCACCGTGCCGCCCGCCGACTCGATCCGCTCCTTGAGGGCGATGGCCGCGCTCGCCCCGTCGAGACGCACGCGCGCGCCCGCCAGGGCGGCGAGGCCCTCCTCCAGATCGACGCGGGGGGCGATCACGGCGATGGGCTCCAGGGCCACGCGCAGGCCGGGATCGATGTCGCCGGAGGCAAGGTAGAGCCGCGCCGGCCCCTCGCGCGGCAGGATCGCGTAGCCGAGCGCCAGGGGCGTATGGCCCACATCCGCCCCGCGCAGGTTGAAGGCCCAGGCGAGGTTGTGCGGATCGGAGATCACCAGCGCGTCGCAGGAATCGGGGACGAGGGCCGCGCGGATCCGGGTCAGCTTGTCCGCCGCCGTCATCCCCGCGAGGGATTCGGGATGGGAGACGACGCGCCCGGCGGGTGCCTTCGGCCGCCCGGCCCAGCAGGCGTCGATGGGATTCTCCGGCAGCGCCCGCAGGCTGCCGCCGGCCTTCGCGGCGGCCCGTTCCAAGCGCTCGACCCCGTCCGGCGTGTGCAGCCACGGATCGTAGCCGAGCACCTTGTCCCGGCCGAGATGGGCGGCGATCCACGCCTCCGGCGTCTGCTCGGCCAGGGGCACCACGCTCACCAGGCCGGTCTCCACCTGGGCGGGGGCCTGGAGGGTATAGCGGCCGTCCACGACGAGCGCGGCGGCCTCCGCGAGGATCACGGCGGTGCCGGCCGAGCCGGTGAACCCGGTGAGCCAGGCCAGCCGCTCGGCATTGGGGGGCACGTATTCCGATTGGTGCTCATCGGCCCGGGGCACGACGAACCCGTCGAGCCCGGCCTCCCGCAGGGCGGCGCGCAAGGCGGAGATCCGCTCCGGCCCCTTGCGATGGCTCGGGTCGTCGAAGGTCTGGAAGCGGGGGCGGGGTTCGGTCATGGCGCGAGCCTACCGCCCCGGGAGGGAGGGCGGCAACGTGGCATCGGGCGGATCGCTCCCGTCAGGGGCCGGGAGGCACCGCGGTCGCGGCGGGCAGGCCGTCATAGGCCTCGAGCCAGGCCGCCCGCTCCGGCGAGTCGGCCGGGTAGGGGCAGGCATCCTTCGGGCGGCCGTGCGCGCGGGCGCGGGCGCCCTCGGTGAGGGGATCGTCGTTGGGTGGAGTGGGGCTCGCGTCGCTCATGCCCGAGAAATGCCGTCGTCCAGGCGCGGTTCAGCGCCTCGCCCGCGGCGCGGCGCCGCCCCTGCGCAGGACGAGGTGCACCCATCCCTCGATGACGCCCTTCCGAACCAGGGTGAAGCCCTGGAGGCGGTAGGCGGAGAGCACCCCCGGCACGTCGCGCTCGATGAGCCCCGAGAGGACGAGGGTGCCGCCCGTCGCCACCACTGCCGACAGGCTCGGCGAGAGCATCCGCAGGGGCTTGGCGAGGATGTTGGCGAAGACGAGGTCGAAGCGGCGGGGCCGGGCCGCCGTCGCATGGCGGGTGCCGCCCGCGTGGTAGAGCTTCAGCCAGGGGCCGAGGCCGTTGAGCCGGGCGTTCTCCCGGGCGGTGACCACCGCCTCGCGGTCGAGGTCGCCGGCCACCACCGGGCGGCGCAGGTCCTTGGCCGCTGCGAAGGCCAGGATCCCCGTCCCCGTTCCCACATCCAGGACATGGCGCGGGCGGCGGCGCTTGCGCTCGGCCACGAAGGCCCGCAGGCAGCCGAGGGTGGTACCGTGGTGGCCGGTGCCGAAGGCCAAGGCCGCCTCGATCTCGATGGCGAGGTCGTTGGCGCGCCGCTCGCCCCGGTCGTGCGAGCCGTGGATGAGGAAGCGCCCGGCCCGGACCGGTTTCAGCCCCTCCAGCGAGGAGCGCACCCAATCCTGTTCGGCGATGGTGCGGAACTCGGCCTCATCCGCCCGGTCTCCGATCACCGGGCGGATCAACTCGCGGATGAACGTCTCGTCCGGCTCGTCGGCGAAGTAGGCTTCGAGGCGCCACGTCTTGCCGTCCGCATCCTCGAAGGCGGCCACCGCCGTCTCGGTGGGATCGAACATCTCGCCGAGCAGGTCGGTCATGGCCCGCGCCGACCTCTCGTCGGTGTCGAGGCGCAGGACGTGAGTGGGGCGGTGGGGCGGGAGACCTTCGAGCATGGTCCCGTTCCTGTAAGGGTCCGCGGGCGGCCTGTCACAGGGGAATCGCAGGGTGGCGCCGACTCCCGCGGTTCTTTCGCAACAATGCCCAGGATTGCGCCATCCCGGCGAACCGTTGACCAGGAATGCCAGGAACCCGCGCCGGAGGTCGGCGTTTCCGGGAGCTTCGTGTTCAAGCCATGTCAGGGATGAGTAAAAAGTGACCAGTTCGCGTCGCCCCTTTCCCGACCGGTCCGGTCCCAACGGGCCGATCGTCCTCGCTCGGAACCCGCGTCGGCCCCAGCTCTCCGAATACGGTGCCCCGCCCGCCGAAGCGCCCCTGCCCGGGCGCCTCCTCGTGGCGCTGAGCCGCCTGCATCGCGCGGAAACCCGCACGCCCAAGGCACCCGGCAAGGAGTGAGCCGGGGCACCGGGCCCCGCCGTCGCCCCGGCGATTCTGGCGCGGGCCCTTGCCCGCCCCGGCGGCGGCCATAAGATCGCGGGCGCAGCGGATCGGATCGGCCGGCCGCGGTCGATCGGGATACGCGGTGGACATCCGGGCATGAGCGTCGGTCCCGGCCTGATCGGCCTCGGCCCCGAGGAATGGCAGGCCGTCCTCCTGAGCCTGAAGGTGGCGGCGGTGGCGACGCTCGCCTCCCTGCCGCCCGGCCTCGCGGTGGCGTGGCTCCTCGCCCGGCGGCGGTTCCCCGGCCGGGCGCTCCTCGACGGTGTCGTCCACCTGCCGCTGATCCTGCCGCCGGTGGTCACCGGCTACCTGCTGCTCCTCGCCTTCGGGCGGCGGGGCGTGTTCGGGGCGGCGCTGGCCGAGGCGGGGATCGTCTTCGCCTTCCGCTGGACCGGCGCGGCGCTGGCCTGCGCAGTGATGGGCTTCCCGCTCATGGTGCGGGCGATGCGCCTGTCGCTGGAGGCGGTGGACCGGCGCCTCGAACAGGCGGCGGGCTCCCTCGGCGCCCCGCCCCTCATGGTCTTCCTCACCGTCACGCTTCCCCTGAGCCTGCCCGGATGCCTCGCCGGGGCGGTGCTCGCCTTCGCCAAGGCGATGGGCGAATTCGGCGCGACGATCACCTTCGTCTCGAACATCCCCGGCGAGACGCAGACCCTGCCCTCCGCGATCTACACCCTCACCCAGGTGCCGGGCGGGGAGGGGGCGGCGCTCAGCCTCACCCTGGTCTCGGTCGCCCTGTCGATCACCGCGCTCCTCGTCTCCGAGGCGCTGGCCGCCCGCGCCGGCCGGCGGCTGGAGGCGGAATGAGCGCCGACGAGGCCGCTGCCATCGCCGTCGACGTGAGCCTGCGGCGGGGCGACTTCGCCCTGGAGGCCGCCTTCGCCGCCGGGCCGGGCCTCACCGCGCTGTTCGGCCGCTCCGGATCGGGCAAGACGACCCTCATCGACCTCGTCGCCGGGCTGGCGCGGCCCGACCGGGGGCGGATCGTGGCGGGCGGGCAGGTGCTGGTGGATACGGCCGCGCGGGTCTTCCTGCCGCCGCACCGGCGGCGGATCGGCGTCGTGTTCCAGGACGCGCGGCTGTTCCCCCACCTCAGCGTCCGGCAGAACCTCGCCTACGGCCGCGTCTTCGCCCGCCGTCGCCACGATCCGGCGCAGTTCGCCGCCGTCGTGGGGATGCTGGGCATCGGCGCGCTCCTCGACCGGCGCCCGGCGGGGCTTTCGGGGGGCGAGCGCCAGCGGGTCGCCATCGGCCGGGCGCTGCTCGCCGAGCCCCGTCTCCTGCTGATGGACGAGCCCCTGGCCGCCCTCGACGAGGCCCGGAAGGCCGAGATCCTTCCCTACATCGAGCGGCTGCGCGACGAGGCCGGGGTGCCGGTGGTCTATGTCAGCCATTCCGTCGCGGAGGTCGCCCGGCTTGCGGGCACCATCGTGGTGCTCGAGGGGGGGCGCGTCGCCGCCGCCGGCCCCGCCGAGGCGATCCTGCGCCGGGCGGACCTCATCCCCCTGCACGGCGAGCCCGGTGCCCTGCTGGCGATGGAGGTCGCAGGCGCCGATCCCGCCAGCGGCCTCGTCCGCCTGACCGGGCAGGCCGGACAACTCCTCGTGCCGGACCTCGCCCATCCGCCCGGAACGCGGGTCCGGGTCAGGGTGCCCGCCCGGGACGTCCTCGTCGCGCTCGACCCGCCGCAGGGTCTCTCGGCCCGGAACGTCCTGCCGGGCCGGATCGCGGCCCTGAACCCCGCCGAGACGGGCGTGCTGGTCGAGATCGATTGCAACGGCGCAATCCTGGCGGCCCGCTTGACCGCCGCGGCGGTCCGCGACCTCGCCCTCGTCCCGGGGCGGGAGGTCGTCGCGATCGTGAAGAGCGCGGCCATCGATCCCGCGGGCTTCGGCAGCGGCCGCCCCGCCGTCACGATCTGAAAGCGCGCTTCCCGGCCATCCCGCGAGGCCCACAGAATGCGCCGGAACAATTCAACTTAAAATTAGGATTCCAGTTCCACCCTGGGTTGTATCGATCTTGGCGCGAGGAGGGGGTTTCCGATGCGCAGAGACATGGACGATCACCCTATGGCGCTGCGGTGTCTCGCAAAACTCTCCCGGTGCCGCCGGGGCGGCGCAGCCGTGGAATTCGCCCTCATCGCGCCGGTACTCCTGCTCCTCTTCGCGGGAATCGCCGTGTTCGGCATCTGCTTGGGTGCAGCGCACAACTTGCGGTTGGTTGCCGCAGAGGCGGCGCGGGCCTCGATCGGGGGCGTCACCGATGCGGAGCGCGCCTCCCTCGCGCAGACGACGGTGACCCGCAGCCTGACCAACGGCGCGTTGTTCCGGCCGGGCAGCGTCTCGGTCGAGGTCGGGGCGGACCCCACGGATGCGAACGTCACCGTGGTCACGGTGAGACTCGATGCCAGCACCCTCGGCCTCGGCAGCTTCGCGCGTCTCGTTCCGCAGATCCCCGCCTTCCTGACGAGCACGGTGAGCGTCCGGCGGGGCGGCCTGTGATCGACCGTCTCCGGCGGTCGGCCGCGTCCTGGCTGCGGGCGGTCGCGGAGCGGGGGAGGGCCTTCGGCACGGCCCGGGGCGGCAACGTCATCATCCTCGTCGCCTTCGGCTCCACGTTGCTGATGGGGGTCGCCGCCGTCGGCGTCGATCTCGGGGTGGTGGTCCAGGCCCGGCGCAAGGCCCAGGGCGCGGTGGACATCGCGGCGATGCTGGGAGCGAGCGACATCGCCCGCGCCGCCGAGGCGAGCCGCCGCTCCTTGAGCGACAACGGCTACGGCACGGCCGCCACCGCCGCCACCGTCACGCCGGGCAGCTACGACGCCACCGCCGCGGTGGGCGCCCGGTTCCAGCCCGGCGGGGCCGCGATCAACGCCGTCCAGGTCGGCCTGTCCACCAGCGCGCCGGTGAATTTCGGGCGGGTCATCGGCCTGCCGTCCTCGGTGCCGATCCGGGTCACCGGGACGGCGGCCACGGCGCAGTTCGCCGCCTTCTCCGTCGGATCCGGTCTCGTGGCCCTCGACGGCAGCGGCCTGCCCAACGCCATCCTCGGGGCGCTGCTCGGGACGAAGCTGACGCTCTCCCTACTCGATTACAATGCCCTGTTGAGCGCGCGGGTCGACGGGTTCAAGGTCCTCGACGCCCTCGGCGCCAGTCTCAACATGGGCGGGGCGAGCTACGCCGAGATCGCCCAATCGAATGCCAGCGTCGGGCAGGTGCTGATGGCCCTGCGCACCGCCTCGGGCGGCGGCGCCGCCTCCGCGCTCACGGGGATCCTCAACGCCCTGCCGAATGCCGGCAACGTCGTGCCGATCTCCCAGATCGATCCCCTGGGTGACGTCGGCGCCCTGGCGCCGGGGCGCGGGGTCGCCGGGCCGTCGCTGTCGGTCATGGGGCTCGTCAGCGCCGCCGCAGCACTGGCCAACGGGCAGTCCCAGGTCTCGATCGACCTCGGCGCCACGATTCCGGGCCTCCTCTCCACCAAGCTGACCCTGGCGATCGGCGAGCGGCGGCGGAGTTCGGGCTGGGTCAGGCCCGGCACCCCCAACGCCACCGTGCGCACCGCCCAGACCCGCCTGTTGATCGAGGCGTCCCTCACGGCGCCCCTGAACCTCGGCTCCCTCAACCTACCCCTGTACGTCGCCCTCGCCCCCGCCCAGGGAACGCTCAAGAGCCTCACCTGCTCGTCCGCCGTTCCCGGCGGCCGTCAGGTGGTGATCGACGGCCAGACCGGCATCGCCACCCTGGCGATCGCGGGGGTATCGCGCCAGGCGATCAACGGCGGCGATGTCGGGCCGGACCTGTCGCAGCCGGCGCTGATGATCGCGGCGCCGCTCAATCTCGTGACGGTCTCGGGCCGGGCGCTGGCGACCATCGGCTCGACCTCCCAGAGCCTGACCTTCTCGGATGCCGACATCACCGCGCACACGGTGAAGAGCATCTCCTCGGGGGCCATCGCCCAGTCGCTGACGGGGAGCCTGCTCGGCAGCCTCAACCTGCAGGTCAACGGGCTCGGGGTGAGCGGCCTCCTCGCCCCGGCCCTGAACCTCACCCTCGGCGCGGCGGCGCCGTCGCTCGATCTGGTTCTCAACGGCGTGCTGAAGGTGCTGGGCCTACGGGTCGGCTACGCCGACTACACCGTCGACGGCACATTGTGCGGCCAAGCGGTGCTGGTGCAGTAGGACGGCGCGATTGCGGAGGATGCGGGCCTCGGCGGGTCCGGGGCTCGGCCTCCCGCCGCCCGTCATCCCGCCTGCATCAGCAGCGTCAGGGCGCCGAAGATCAGCACCGCCGCGACGGAGAGGCCGAGCAGGATCAGGCTCGCCCGCGATTCCCGCATGTCGGCCGACATGACCGCCTCCCGTCCCGTTCGTCGTCCACTGTCTCACCGGCCCTTCCGCCTGTCGAGCCCCGGCCCGTCAGGCGGCCGTCCGCCGCTCCACGAGCCGCGCGAGGAAGGCGCTGCCGACGGGGATGATCGAATCGGCGAAGTCGTAGCCGGCATTGTGCAGGCCCGCCCCCGGACCGGCGCCGAGCCAGACATAGGCGCCGGGCACGGCCATGGTCATGTCGGCGAAATCCTCGCTGCCCATGCGGGGCGGGGCATCCGTATCGACCTGCGCCTCGCCGATCAGCTCGGCGGCGACGGCGGCGGCCGCGGCCGATTGCTCCGGGGCGTTCTCCAGCACGGAGAACTTGTCCTCGATGTCCACGGTAATCTCGGCGCCGTAGGCGGCGGCGAAGCCCGCGCAGAGCTCCCGCATCCGCGCGGCGGTCAGCGCCCGGACCTCCTTGTCGAAGGTGCGGATCGTGCCCGCCATGTGGGCGGTCTCGGGGATGACGTTGTAGGCCGAGCCCGCCTCGATCCGGGTGATCGACAGGACGAGCGACTTCAGCGGATCGACGTTGCGCGAGGCGATGGATTGCAGGGCCTGGGCGAGGCCCGTGGCGACCACGATGGGATCGACCCCCCGGTGCGGCTGCGCCGCATGGATGCCCCGGCCGCGGATGCGGATGTCGAAGAAGTCCGCCGCCGCCATCAGGGCGCCGGGGCGCAGCTTGATGTGGCCGTGCTGGCCCCCCGGCTGGTTGTGCAGCCCGTAGATCTCGTCGCAGGGAAACTTCTCGAACAGCCCGTCCTTCAGCATGGCGCGGGCGCCGCCGAGGCCCTCCTCCGCCGGCTGGAAGATCAGCACCGCCGTGCCGTCGAAGTTGCGCGTCTCCGCGAGGTAGCGGGCGGCGCCGACGAGCATCGTCGTGTGCCCGTCATGGCCGCAGGCGTGCATCTTGCCGGGGATGGTGGAACGGTAGGGGAGGTTGGTCTCCTCCTCAATGGGCAGGGCGTCCATGTCGGCGCGCAGGCCGATGCGGCGGCCATTGTCGGTACGCCCCTTCAGGAGGCCGACGACCCCGGTGCCGCCGATGCCCCGGTGCACCTCGAAGCCGTACCCCTCCAGCAGCCCGGCGACGATGCCCGACGTGCGCACCTCCTCGAAGCCGATCTCGGGATGGGCGTGAAGGTCCCGCCGCAGGGCGGTCAACTCGTCGGCGAAGCCTTGGATATGTGCGATCGGGTCCATCATGCCTGCTCGTCGGGGGTGCTGCGCCGGAACGGGGTGAGGGTGTCGAGGACATCGACCGCCTCGGCGACGTGGGCGCGTTCACGCTGCAAGTAGTCGGCCACCGCCTTGCGCAGCGACGGGTCCGCGATGTCGTGGGCGGAGTGCATCAGCACCGGCCGGTAGCCCCGGGCCAGCTTGTGCTCGCCCTGCGCGCCCGCCTCCACCCGCTTGAGGCCGTGGGCGATGGCATACTCGATCGCCTGGTAGTAGCAGACCTCGAAATGCAGGAACGGGTGGTCCTCGGTGCAGCCCCAGTTGCGGCCGTAGAGCGCCGCGTCGCCGATCAGGTTGATCGCGCCCGCGATGTAGCGGCCGCCGCGCTTGGCCATGATGAGCAGGACGCGGTCCGCCATCCGCTCCGACAGGAGCGAGAAGAACCGGCGGTTGAGGTACGGCCTGCCCCACTTCCGGGCGCCGGTATCCATGTAGAACCCGTAGAACGCGTCCCACACCGCCTCGGTCAGGTCTGCGCCCGTCAGGTGCTCGATGGTGATGCCGGGCGCCAGCGCGTCCCGCCGCTCCCGGCGGATGGTCTTGCGCTTGCGGGAGGCCAGCGCCTCCAGGAAGTCGTCGAAGGTGGCGTAGCCGTCGTTCTCCCAGTGGAACTGCTGGTCGGTGCGCTTCAGGAATCCCGCCGCCCCGGCGCGCTCCCACTCCGCCTCGCGCATGAAGGTGACGTGGACCGAGGACGCATCCGTCTCCCCCCGCAGGGCCCGCAGGCCGGCCAGGAGGGCCGCCGTCGCGGAATCCGGGTCGGCGCCGGGACTGATGAGGAAGCGCGGCCCGGTCACCGGGGTGAAGGGCACGCTGACCTGGAGCTTCGGGTAGTAGCTTCCCCCGGCGCGCTCGAAGGCGTCGGCCCACCCGTGGTCGAAGACGTATTCCCCCTGGCTGTGGGACTTCAGATAGCAGGGCGCCACGGCGAGCAATTGGCCCGCCCGTTCCACGGCCACGTGGACCGGCAGCCAGCCGGTGCGCCGCGAGACGCAGCCCGACTCCTCCAGCGCCGAGAGGAAGGCGTGGGTCACGAAGGGGTTGTGGGTCTCGTCGCCCGCCGCAAGGGTCTCGGGCGAGAGGGCACAGGCATCCCAGACCTGCGCCCCGATCTCCTTGAGCCCGGGGAGAGCCCTCACCGTCAGGGCTTCGGCGTCCGGCGGCGGCGCGGAGGCGTGCTTCATGCCGCCCACTCTAGCGGTCGCCGGGGGAGGGGCAAGCGGCGGATGGATGCAGGGGGGACGGACTCAATCCTGTGGAAACAAGAGAGCGTCGATGTCTCGCGCGCCGCGCAGCACCCGAAGAACGTCGATGCGCGCGGCGACGTCCTCGACCCGGTAGAGGATCAGGTAATCGCCGAACGGACGCCCTCGAATTCCGCTGGCTTCCCGACCGGCAAGGAGCGGATAGCCCCTGGGCATGTCGGCCAGGGTGAGACAGCGCGCCTCCAGTTCGGACACGAAGGTCGCAGCGCGGGCAGGGTTGTCCCGTCTGATAAGGCTCCGATCCCGACGAGGTCGTCGATCGCCCTTTCGGAGAGGACGACCTTCACGCCGACTTATCTTCGTCCGCCATTCCGAGGGCGGCCCGAACGCGGGCGAAGGCTTCACCCACTGGCACCAGCCTACCGGCCTCCGCATCCGCTAAGCCCTCGGCAAGCGCAGCGTCGAGCGCCTGAAGCCGCGCCGTACGATCCTGTTCGGCGAGGTAACGGGTGCGGACGAGATCGCGGATGTATTCGCTCGGTGTCGCGAATGCCCCTTCGCGCACCTTGTCCCGGACGAATGTCTCCAACTCTTCGGTGAGGGTGACGGTCATCTGTCCGCGGGGAGTGGGCATGAGGGGCCTCCGGCAGACCATCCGATCTACAGTGATATTCACTGCCGGATTTATCCACTCCGTTCCGTCTCAAGGCAAAAACCCCTCGAACACCATCTGGTCCGCGTGGGCCTGCGCGTGCGCGCGCTGCTCGGGTGTCCGCACCGTCCAGGTCATCACCGGGAGCCCGGCGAGCAGGCGGCACAGGGCGGCGGCCGCGCAGGGCAGGTCGTCCACCCGCCAGGAGAGGAAATCCGGCCGGGTCTCGTCGAAGTGCAGGAGGTCGGACAGGCTGCGCCGCTGGCTCGGCGTCATCGCCGCGTAGGCGGGGTCGTCCTGCCTCGTTTCCGCGACGATGCCCCGGGGAATCCGGGCGGGCAGCCCCTCCCGCAGGGCGGCGACGATGGCCGGATCGAAGGATTTCAGCGCCACCGGCCCCTCGTAGGCCGCCGCGACCTCCGCCGTGCGCCGGGCGAGCCTCAGGTCGCCGTCATAGGCCGACTTGATCTCGACGATCACCGGCACCGCCCCGGCCACCGCAGCCAGGAAATCCGGCAAGGTCGGGATCGTCTCGGCGGACCCCGCCACGGTCAGCCGGCCGAGGGCGGTGGCCGTCGTCGCACCGACCGGCTCGCTCGCCTCCGTCAGCCGGCCGAGGGCGAAGTCGTGGAAAACCATCGCCTCGCCGTCGGCGCTGAGCTGCACGTCGCACTCGATGGCGAAGCCGCCCGCCACCGCCGCGCGGGCGGCGGCGAGGGTGTTCTCGGGGCGGCCCGCCGCGCGGTCGTGCAGCCCGCGATGGGCGATGGGCCGCGCGGTGAGCCAGCCGGTCATCCCCGCACCTCGAACATCGCCTCGACCTCGACCGCCGCGTCGAGGGGCAGTTCCGCGACGCCGACCGTCGAGCGCGCGTGCCGCCCGCGGTCCCCCAGCACCTCGACCATCAGGTCCGAGGCGCCGTTCATCACGCCCGCCACCGCCGAGAAGCCGGGGGCGGCGTTGATGAAGCCGCCGAGCCGGACGCATTGCTCCACGGCCCGGTCGAGGTCGCCCACCGCCGCCTCGAGCTGGGCGAGGATGTTGAGGGCGCAGAGGCGGGCGGCCTCCTTGCCGGCCTCGGGCGAGACGGCGGCGCCGACCTTGCCCTTGTGCTCCGGCGCGATGGTCCCGTCGGGTCCGAAGCAAACCTGGCCGGAGATCACGACGAGGGCGCCGGTCCGCACGAAGGGCACGTAATTCGCCACCGGCGCCGCCGCCTTCGGCAGGCTCAGGCCGAGTTTCGCCAGACGGTCCTTGATCGTGCTCATGCGGTGCTTCCCCTGTCACGTTCGCGGCGGGTTCTGGAGCATGGCGGAGGCCCTCCGCGCAAGGGGCGGCGGGGAGCGCCGGAAGCGCGACCGGACCGTCGGAAGAGACCCTGCCCCGCGCCCGGCACGGAGTTTGCGCGATTGACACGGCAGAGCCGATTCATAGTAATCGCGCGCGTGCCGCCCGGTGATCGAGGCGGCACTTTCATTTGGTGGCGCCGCGCCGTCGCGCGGCGGGACCTCAGGTGCGATGGAGACCGGATCGTGACATCCGCCCTTCTGCCGAATTACGCCCGTGCTCCCCTCGCCTTCGTCCGAGGCGAGGGCGCATGGCTCGTCGCGGAGGACGGAGAGCGATACCTCGATTTCGGGGCGGGCGTCGCCGTGAACGCGCTCGGCCACGCCCACCCGCACCTCGTCGCCGCGCTCACCGAGCAGGCGGGGAAGGTCTGGCACGTCTCGAACCTCTACCAGATCCCGGAGGGCGAGCGCCTCGGCCGGCGATTCGTGGAGGCGACGTTCGCGGAGGTCGCGTTCTTCTGCAATTCGGGGGCGGAGGCCAACGAGGCGGCGATCAAGGTCGCGCGGAAGTACCACGCGGCGGGCGGACATCCCGAGCGCTACCGGATCGTGACCTTCGAGGGCGCCTTCCACGGGCGCACGCTGGCCACCCTCGCGGCAGGCGGCCAGCAGAAGTACATCGTCGGCTTCGGCCCGAAGGTCGATGGCTTCGATCAGGTGCCCACCGGCGACTTCGAGGCGCTGGAGGCGGCCATCGGCCCCGAGACCGCCGCCCTGATGATCGAGCCGATCCAGGGCGAGGGCGGCGTGCGGGTCATCCCCCCCGCCGACCTGCGCCGCCTGCGCGAGACCTGCGACCGGCACGGCCTGCTCCTCATCATGGACGAGGTGCAGACCGGCATCGGCCGCACCGGCAAGCTCTTCGCCCACGAGTGGTCCGGCATCGCGCCGGACATCCTCTCGGCGGCCAAGGGGATCGGCGGCGGCTTCCCGCTGGGGGCCTGCCTCTGCACCCGCGAGGCGGCGCGCGGCATGATCGCGGGCAGCCACGGCTCGACCTTCGGCGGCAACCCGCTCGCCATGGCGGTGGGCAACGCCGTGCTCGACGTGATCCTCTCGGACGGGTTCCTGGAGCACGTGGCGCAGACGGGCCTGCGGCTGAAGCAGAAGCTCGCCGCCCTCAGGGACCGGCACCCGCGGGTCATCGAGGACGTCCGCGGCGAGGGGCTGATGATCGGCCTCAAGCTCGCCGTCCCCAACACCGAATTCGCCGTGTCGGCACGGGAGGCCCACCTCCTCGTGATCCCGGCGGGCGACAACGTCGTGCGGCTGATTCCGCCGCTGATCGTCACCGAGTCGGACGTCGATGAGGCGGTCCGGCGGCTCGATGCCGCCGCGGCCGGGTTCGAGGCGCTGCGCGGGGCGGCCGAGTAGGGCACCGCCGGAAAGTCCATTGCGATGACAACCCTCCCCAACGGTCGCCCCCTGAACGGACGGGCGGCCGGCGCGGCCGCCGCCCCGGCGCCCCGCCACTTCCTCGATCTCTCCGACTTCTCGGGGGACGAGATCCGCCGGATGCTCGATGCGAGCGCCGACATGAAGGCGATCCGCCGCAAGGGCGCGCGCGCGGCCGAGCGGCCCCTCGTGGGCAAGACGCTCGCGATGGTCTTCGACCGGCCCTCGACCCGCACCCGCGTCTCCTTCGACGTGGCGATGCGCGAACTGGGCGGCGAGACGCTGATGCTCACGGGCTCCGAGATGCAGCTCGGCCGGGGCGAGACCATCGGCGACACGGCGCAGGTGCTCTCCCGCTTCGTGGACGCGATCATGATCCGCATCCTCGATCACGGGCAGATGCTCGAACTCGCGGAGCATGCCACCGTGCCGGTGATCAACGCGCTGACCAAGCACTCGCATCCCTGCCAGATCATGGCGGACGTGCTGACCTTCGAGGAGCACCGGGGGCCGATCCGCGGCCGCACCGTGGCGTGGTCGGGCGATGCCAACAACGTGCTGGCGAGCTGGGTCCACGCCGCCGCGCGGCTCGACTTCACCCTCAACGTCGCCAGCCCGCCGGAGCTGGCGCCCCCCGCATCCCTGGTGGCCTGGGCGCAGCGCGAGGGCGCGAGGCTCAACGTCACCACCGACGCCCGCGCGGCGGTGGACGGGGCGGACGCGGTGGTGACCGACTGCTGGGTCTCCATGGGCGACGACGACGAGAGCCACCGCCACAACCTGCTTTCCCCCTACCGGGTCGATGCGGCCCTGATGGCGGCGGCCAAGCCCGACGCGATCTTCATGCACTGCCTGCCCGCCCACCGGGGCGAGGAGGTCACCGCCGAGGTGATGGACGGGCCGCAATCGGTGGTGTTCGACGAGGCCGAGAACCGGCTCCACGCGCAGAAGGGCATCCTGGCGTGGTGCCTGGAGGCGGGCGGAGCGTAGCGCGGCGGATACTCCGTGATGCCGCCGACGTCTTTGCGAGCGGAGCGAAGCAATCCAGGGCAGCGGGACGCTTCCTGAGGGAGTGCATCCCTGGATTGCTTCGCTCCGCTCGCAAGGACGATGGCGAGCGCCCGGCCCGCAGCGGATCGTGCCTAGGAGCATCCGAGGACGGCCCTTTGGGAACCCCGCCTCGGGTTACCATATGACGGGGAGATCCCCGGAGAGACCATGACCGCAGGAACCGAGACCCCCGGCGTCGACGATGCCGTGCTGCCCTTCGCCGTCGAGGCGCTCGATGTGCGCGGGCGGGTGGTGCGCCTCGGCCCCTCCATCGACACGATCCTGCGCCGCCACGGCTACCCCGACCCCGTCGCGCGGCTGCTCGGCGAGGCAGCAGCGCTCACCGTGCTGCTCGGCGCCTCCCTGAAGTTCGAGGGCCGCTTCCAGCTCCAGACCAAGACCGACGGCCCGGTCGAGATGATCGTGGTCGATTTCGAGGCGCCCGACCGGCTGCGCGCCACCGCCCGTTTCGATGCGGAACGGGTCGCGGCCCTCGGCACCGCCCCCCTGCGCGACGCCGACCTTATCGGCAACGGCCACCTCGCCATGACCATCGACCAGGGCAGCGCCGCCAGCCGCTACCAGGGCGTGGTGCCGATGGAGGGCCAGAGCCTGGAGGAGGCGGCCCACCAGTATTTCCGTCAGTCGGAGCAGATCCCGACGATCGTGCGCCTCGCGGTCGCCGAGGCGGTGGACGGCGCGGCCGGGCATTGGCGGGCAGGCGGCCTGATCGTGCAGTTCCTGCCCCAATCCATCGACCGGGCGCGCCTCGCGGACCTGCCGCCGGGCGACATCCCCGAGGGCCACGCCCATCTCGGCACGGATGCGCCGGAGGACGACGCCTGGGTCGAGGCGCGCTCGCTCGCCGCCACCATCGAGGACCACGAACTCATCGACCCGAACGTAACGAGCGAACGTCTGCTCTACCGTCTGTTCCACGAGCGCGGCGTGCGGGTGTTCGACCGGCAGCCCGTCCGCGAGACCTGCCGCTGTTCCCAGGAGCGGGTGATGGGGATGATCCGGTCCTTCAGCCCGCAGGAGCGCAAGGACATGGTGGCCGACGACGGCCGCATCGTCATCACCTGCGAGTTCTGCTCCCGCCGCTACGATCTCGATCCGGCAGAGGTCGAGGCGGAGATCGGGCAGGGGCAGTAGCCACCTGAAAGGCCCGTCCGCGCGTCCCGCGCTTCGCGGGACGTGGCCTTTCCCTGCGCGCCGCAAGCATGGACCGCGACGCCGTCCGCCAGCCTCAAACAGAGCGAAGAGTACGTACGATCCCGCCTTACGGCCAAGCTTATCTTCGCGGAACGCGCAAGTACTCGTTAGTGTTGCGCGATTTTCTACACTCCGACAGTTGAACCCTTTCCAATCCCTCAGCGTTGCGAAGCGTAATTTTCCAGCTGAGGAAACGCCATGTCTCACCTTACCACACGAGTGTCCGTCGGCTTGGCCGCGCTCCTGCTCAGCACGTCGGTCTATGCCCAGCAGGGCATGGGCGGCGGCGAGCGCGGCGGGGCCGGCGGCGGCCAGGGCCGTCCGGAAGCCGGCATGAAGGCCGAGGGCGGCGCCAAGGCCGGCGGCATGAACGGCGGTGTCGCGGCAGGCGGCGAGGCGACCGGCGCCCGCACCGACCGCGACGCGGGCGGCAAGATGAGCCAGGACCGCGCCGGCCGGGCCGATGCCAAGTCCGACGCTGCCAAGGCCGACTCTGCCAAGGCCGACACCGCGAAGGCCGACCGGGCCGGGGGTGCCGACCGCGCCGGAGATCGCGAAACCGACCGGAGCGCCCGCAACGGTGCCGAGCGCGGCGACCGCGCGGACCGCGACCGTCGCGACAGCGACCGCACTGCCACGCGCGGCGAGTTCCGGAGCGGTCGCGACCGCGTCGAGACCCGCACCAGCGCGCGCTTCGAGGGCGGCTTCCGCCGCGAGGGGCGCTTCGTGTTCATCGGCGGCCAGCGCGTCGTCTACGGCTCGCCCGAGTATCGCCGCCTGATCGTCGAGCATCGCGGCCCGCGCGAGCGTTACGTGGTGATCCGCGGCCAGCGCGTCGTCTATGGTTCGCCCGAGTACCGCCGCCTCGTCAGCGTTCGCGAGACCGGGACCCGCACCCGCTACGTGACCATCCGCGGCCAGCGCGTCCTCTACGGCTCGCCCGAGTACCGCCGCCTCGTCAGCATCCGCGAGACCGGCCCGAGCGAGCGCTGGGTGGTGATCCGCGGCCAACGCGTCCGCTACGGCTCGGCCGAGTACCGTCGCCTGTCCGGCGGCGTGGTCGGGGCGAGCTTCGGCACCGAGACCCGCACGAGCGTCCGCACGGACCGCGAGCGGGGCGGCTTCCGCAGCGAGCAGAACCGTCGCGGCGACGTTCAGGCCCGCGGCGAGAACCGGGGCGACATGAAGCGTGACGGCAGGAACGACGCCAAGAACGACATGAAGAACGACGGCGCCCGCAATGCCGGAATGCGCGGCGACGCCGACCGTGGCAACGCCATGCGCAACGTCTCCGACCGCAACCAGGGCGGCGGCATGGAGCGCGGCGACAACCGTGGTGGTGACATGCAGCGCGGCGGCGGTCGCGGCGCCGAGGGCGCCGGTGCCGCGGGTGGCATGAACGCGGGCGGCGGTGCCAATGCCGGCGGCATGAAGGCCGGTGGCGGCGCGGGTGCGGGCGCTGGCCGGTAAACCCTGACGACCAGAGGGCCGGGCGAAAGCCCGGCCCTTTCTACGGCGACGACACGCCGTGCTCCGATCCCACCCATCACTTCAGGATCAGGTGGGAGGAGTGAGAGTCGGCGACTTTCCGGCCGGACACTCAGGATGAGACGGCGGACGGCAAAGCCGAGAGCGCCCCTTGGAAGACGTGTCCCAGACTACGTCTTCAGCACCGGCTCCGCCGGGTCGCCGCCGCCGCGGGCGGCGAGGTAGTCGGGCTGGAACAGGCACATGCGCACGGCGTCCCGGTAGCGGCCGTTCACGAAGAACTCGTCCTTGAGCACGCCCTCGGGCCGGAAGCCGCAGCGCTCGTAGATCCGCACGGCACGCTGGTTCTCTCGGTCGACGTGCAAGTACAACTTGTGGATGTTGAGAACGCTGAAGGCGTAATCCATCACGATCCGCGTCGCCCGCCACGCGTAGCCCCGGCCCTGGAACGAGGGGTGGATCGCGATCTGGAACTCGCAGCGGCGGTGGAGGTGGTTGATCTCCACCAGCTCGATCAGCCCGGCGGGCTCGCCGTCCGGGGCGGCGACGATGAAGCGGCGCTCGGTCTGATTGTGGATGTTGCGCTCGTAGAGCTGCTGCAGCTCGGCGAAGGACTCGTAGGCCTCCTCGAACCAGTAGCGCATGATGCTGTCGTTGTTGTTGAGCTGGTGGACGAAGCGCAGGTCCTCGCGCTCCAGCGGCCGCAACTTCACATGTTCGTGTGCCCGGAGGGTCATGCCGCGCACTCCGCGATGAGGCGGCGCAGGAAGGCCTCCCCTCCGGCGAGCGCGTCGAGGGTGATGAACTCGTCCGGCTGGTGGGCCTGGGCGATGTCGCCGGGGCCGCAGACCACGGTCGGGATGCCCGCCGCCTGGAAGCGTCCGGCCTCCGTCGCATAGGGCATGGCCACGGTGTGGTTGCGTCCGGCGAGCCGCAGGGCGAGGCGCTCCGCCTCCGAACCCGGATCGGGGGCGAGGCCGGGGATCGCCACCTCCTCGAGCGTGTCGATCCGGCCGAACTCGCCGTAGCGGTTGAGCCGCCGCGCCGTCACCTCGGCGGCCGCCGCCGCGAACAGGCGCGGGACCTCGGCGGGATCGAGGTCGGGCAGGCCGCGATACTCCCAGTGGAACCGGCACTCGCGGGCGAGGATGTTGCGGGCGGTGCCGCCCTGGATCGTGCCCACGTGGAGGGTGGTGGCCGGTGGCTCGAACCGGCCAGAGGCATCGCCCCGCTCGATCATCCGGTCGGCGATACGGTTGAGTTCGGCGACGAGGTCGCAGGCCGCCGTGACCGCGTTGGCGCCGAGTTCCGGCCGGGAGGAATGCGCCTCGCGCCCGTGGACGGTGGTCAGATAGGTGACGATGCTCTTGTGCGCGTCCGCCACGTCGAGGCCCGTGGGCTCGCCGACGATGCAGGCTCCGGGGCGCGGCAGGTCCTCGCCGAACCGGGCGATGGCATCCAGGGGCCCGAGGCAGGTGGTCTCCTCGTCGTAGGACAGGAGGAGATGGATCGGCCGCGTGAGCCCGGCCGCGAGCATGTCCGGGACGAGGGCCAGCGCCAGGGCGCAGAAGCCCTTCATGTCGACGGCGCCGCGCCCGTAGGCCCGCCCGTCCGCCACCCGCAGGGTGAAGGGGTCGGAGGTCCAGTCCTGACCGGTGACCGGCACCACGTCGGTATGGCCCGAGAGGATGACGCCGCCGTCCACGGACGGGCCGATCGTGGCGAACAGGGCGGCCTTGTCGCCCGCCGCGTTCGGGAAGCGGCGCGAGGGGACGCCCCACCCGTCGAGATAGGCGCCGACCCAGTCGATCAGCGCGAGGTTGGGCTTGTCGCTCTCCGTGTCGTACGAAACGAGCCGCGAGAGCATTTCGAGCGGGCTCATCCGCTCGCTGGTCGTGGACATGATCCCTCCGGGGAGCCCCCGGTCTGCACGTCACCCGAACGGGACCGGCCGGACTCAGTGCAGGCTGCGGCGGACGTGCGGGCTATCGAGGGAGAAGGCGGGGATCTCGGCCTCGAAGCTCTCGCCGGCCACCGTCGCCATCGTGTAGCTGCCGGCCATCAGCCCGTCGGGTGTCGTGAGGGGGCAGCCGCTGGTGTAGCAGAAGGACTCGCCCGGCTCCAGAACCGGCTGCTTGCCGACGACGCCCGCGCCCCGCACCTCCTGCAGGGCACCACGCCCGTCGATGATTCGCCAGTGGCGCGAACGGAGCTGGACCTGCTCCGACCCGTTGTTCACGATCTCGACGGTATAGGCAAAGAAATAGCGGCTCTCGTGAGGGGAGGATTCCTCCTCCACGAAGCGCGGCTGCACCGTTACGCTGATCCCCCGTGTCTCGGCCTTGTACATTGCCCTGAACGGCCCCCGGAGAGCATGCGATTCGACCGGACCGGCTTTCGCCGCACCGCGGTGTAGGTGGTAGTTGGCGGGAGAATCGCCGTCAATTGCGGCGGATTACGTCGCGCGTTTCCGTCGTGTAGCGTCACCGTCTGGTCAAGGGAGCGTTAAAGCGACCTTAGGAGCCCGTCGCGGACAAGGGACGGCGCGGCCCCCGGGCATCCGACGGGCCGGGACCGCGGGGGCGGCGCGACGGGAGCGGAGCGATGGGTGCGGGCGTGACCTCGAGGACGGACGGAATCCTGCCCGCCCAGGCGATCGCCGCCTTGACGGAGGCGGGCGGGATACGCCCCGCAACTCCTTATGCGGCCGACCAAATCCAGCCGGCGAGCCTCGATCTGCGGCTCGGCCAGCGGGCCTACCGTGTCCGCACCAGCTTCCTGCCGGGCGCCTCACGCACCGTGGGCGATTGCGTCGGGCGCCTGTCGCTCCACGCCATCGACCTGCGCCCCGGCGCTGTCCTCGAAACCGGCTGCGTCTACATCGCTGAGTTGCAGGAGAGCCTTGCGCTACCGTCGGACCTCGCGGCGTCGGCCAACCCCAAGAGTTCGACCGGGCGCATCGACGTCTTCACCCGCGTCATCGCGGACCGGGCGGAGGCGTTCGATCAGGTCGAGCCGGGCTATGCCGGGCCGCTCTACGCGGAGATCTCGCCGCGCACCTTCCCCGTCCTGGTGCGGACCGGCTCGCGCCTGTCGCAGATCCGCTTCCGCCGGGGCCAGCCGCGCCTCGCGGAGGCCGATCTCGCCGCGCTGCACGCGCGCACGCCGCTCGTGAACGTCGCCGCGCCCTCGCTCCAGGGCGGCGTCGCCGTGTCGGTGGACCTGGCGGGCTTCGACGGGCTGATCGGCTACCGGGCCAAGCGCCATACCGGCCTCGTGGATGTGGATGCGCCGGGCGCCCACGGGATCGACGCCTTCTGGGAGCGCCTGCCCGCCGACGGCAGCGCCAGCCTGATCCTCGATCCCGGCCAGTTCTACATCCTCGCCTCCAAGGAATCGGTGCAGGTCCCGCCGGACCACGCCGCCGAGATGGTGCCCTTCGATCCGCTGGTGGGAGAGTTCCGGGTCCATTACGCGGGCTTCTTCGATCCGGGCTTCGGCCATGCCGGGGCGGGAGGGGCGGGCGCCCGGGCGGTGCTGGAAGTCCGCTCCCGGGACGTGCCCTTCCTGTTGGAGGACGGCCAGATCGTCGGCCGCCTCGTCTACGAGCGCATGGCCGAGGAGCCCGCCACCCTCTACGGCGCGGGTGCCGGCTCGAACTACCAAGCCCAGGGCCTGAAGCTCTCGAAGCATTTCGTGTGATCGCTCGTCACTGCGAGCGAAGAAAAGCAATCCGGGGGCGGAGGATCCTTGTTGGACCTCGGCGCATCCCTGGATTGCTTCTCTTCGCTCGCAATGACGGTGTCTAAAGCTCCGCCACGGCCCGCTCGAACGCGGCGACCAGGGTCGGATCGAGCTTGCGGCCCATGGCGCGCAGGTGGCCGAGGGCCTCGGAAGTCGGCAGGGGCTCGCGGTAGGGGCGCCGCTCGATCAGCGCCGCGTAGATATCGCAGATCGTGATGAACCGGACGATGCCGGGGATCTCGTCGCCGGACAGCTTGTCCGGGTATCCCGTCCCGTCGAGCAATTCGTGATGGTGGCGAACGACGGAGAGGAGCGCGTCCTCGAATCCGCCGGTCTCAATCAGCAGGGCATGGCCGAGTGTGGTGTGGGTGCGCATCACCGCACGCTCGGCCGGGTCGAGGGGACCGGCCTTGTTCAGGATGCCTAAGGGAATGCGTGCCTTGCCGACATCGTGGACGAGGGCGGCGCGGACCACCTGCTCCCGGTCGCGCAGCCCGTAGCCGAGGGCGATGCCGAAGGTCGCGGCGAGCCCCGCCACCAGCAGGCAGTGCTGGTAGGTGGCGTCGTCGTAGGCGCGCACCGTGTCGAGCCACGCCCCGAGGCCGGCTTCGCTCACCGCCCCGAGGATCGGGTCGAGCCCGTCGTCGATGAGTTGCGGATCGACGGTTCCGGTGAGCCGGGCGGCGTCGAGCAGGCCCGCGAGGACGCTGCCCGCCCGGTCGGCGGCCTCTCCGATCACCGATCCGCGCCCCCGCGACGGTGGGGAGGCTGGGGGAGAGGCGCGCATCGTACTCTTCGGATCGGCCGGTGACGGTCGTGCGCGGGACACGGCCAAGCCTGCGGCGTGGAGGTCGCGCAGCATAGCCGCCCCAACCTTGCCAGAGGGTAACGGCCGCTTGAGCGGTTTCGGCGATACTTGGATCAGACGCCGTCCCCGTCTTTGCGAGCGTCAGCGAAGCGATCCAGGGCAGCGGGGCCTGACCGAACGTGGCGTATCCCCGGATGGCTTCGCTTCGCTCGCAAGACGGTCGAGCAAGCGGCCCGGATCAAACCAAAAACGCCTGAGTGCATCGATCCAGACGGAGGCGTCGGCCGAGCCTTGCACCAGTGCCGTGACGCACTCACTTCGTTCATGCGTGTCTGCACTAGATAATTGTTTCTGCATCAATTTTTCCAGTCTCGGCTGACGCCTCCGACTGGATCGATGCACTAGCCCGCCGCCGCCTCGTCGAGCAGCCATGCCACCTGCGGACCCCTCACCCGCCCGGCGGGCAGATCCTCGCCGGCGGCCAGCCGGGCGAGCGGCGCGCGCTTGCCCGCGCCGGTGACGAGAAACAGAACGTGCCGGGCGCTCGCCAGCGCGGGGAAGGTCAGGCTGATCCGGGGCACGAAGGGTTCGAGGCCCGCCTCCGGGACGGGAGCGACGAGGGCGCCCGTCTCCTCGACCGCCGGCTTGCCGGGAAACAGCGAAGCGGTGTGCCCATCTTCGCCAAGGCCGAGCAGGACGAGGGCGAAGAGCGGCCGGGCCGGATCGAGGGTGTCGGCGCCGTAGACGTCGAGGAGGGTGCGTTCGTAGGCCCGCGCCCCGGCCTCGAGCCCCTCGTCCGAGGGGATGAAGTGCAGGTGCGTCGGCGGGATCGCGCTGCCGTGGCCGAAGGCCTCGCGCACCATGTGGACGTTGCTGCGCGGGTCGTCCCACGGCACGGCCCGGTCGTCGCCGAAGAACCAGTGGATCCGCTTCCACGGCACCCGCGCGGAAAATTCGGGACCGGCGAGGAGGGCGTAGAGGCGCTTCGGCGTGGAGCCGCCGGACAGACAGACGGCGACCCGCTCCTCCCCGGCCTCGTGGCAGGCGACGATCAGGCGTTCGGCCGCCTCCCGGGCCACGGCGTCGGGATCGGGCAGGACGTGCGTTCCGGCGGGCAGCGTCGCCATGCGATCCTCGCGAGTGCGATGGGTGGGGCCAGGGGCTCTTACGACTTCTTCGGCTCCTGGTGGCCGCCGAAGCCCTTGCGCATCGCCGAGAGGAGCTTGTCGGCGTAGGAGGCGTCCTCCCGCGAGCGGAAGCGGCGGTAGAGGGCGGCCGAGAGGACGGTGGCCGGCACGGCCTGCTCGATGGCGGCGTTGATGGTCCACCGGCCCTCGCCGGAATCCTCCACGAAGCCCGAGAAGCCCTCCAGGCTGTCGTCGCCCGCCAGCGCCTGGGCCGTCAGGTCGAGGAGCCAGGAGGACACCACGCTGCCCCGGCGCCAGACCTCGGCGATGTCGCCGAGGTTGAGGTCGAAGCGCCGCTCCTCGGGCAGGTTCTCGGAATTGGCGTGGCGGAGGATGTCGAACCCCTCCGCGTAGGCCTGCATCAGCCCGTACTCGATGCCGTTATGGACCATCTTGACGTAGTGGCCCGCCCCCGTGGGACCGGCATGGATGTAGCCCTGCTCGGCGCGGGCATCGCGACCCTCGCGGCCCGGGGTCCGGGGCACGTCGCCGAGGCCCGGCGCCAGGGTGGCGAAGATCGGGTCGAGGCGATCCACGGCCGACCGGTCGCCGCCGATCATCATGCAGTAGCCGCGCTCCAGGCCCCAGACGCCGCCGGAGGTGCCGACGTCCACGTAGTGGATGCCCCTGGCCTTCAGTTCGCCGCCCCGGCGGACGTCGTCGCCGAAGAAGGAGTTGCCGCCGTCGATGATGCAGTCGTCCGCCTGCATCAGGCCGCCCAGCGCCTGCACCGTCTCCTCGGTGATGGCTCCGGCCGGCAGCATCACCCAGGCGGCGCGGGGCGGCTCGAGCTTGGAGACGAGGTCCTCGAGGCTCGTCGCCCCGACGGCCCCTTCCTTCACCAGGGCCTCGACGGCTTGCGCGTTCCGGTCGAACACCACCGCCGTGTGCCCGTTCCGCAGCAGCCGCCGGACGATGTTGCCGCCCATCCGGCCGAGGCCGATCATGCCGAGTTGCATCGCCTATAGCTCCCGGGTGTTCCCCTCCCCCGTGTGGGGAGGGGTAGGGGTGGGGGTGGTGCCGGACGAGGCGAGCCGGTGCCTTCTGAACCGCCCCCACCTCCACCTCCTGCCCACAAGGGGGAGGAGAGCAGCGTGTCGCGGGGGAGGGGAGACAACCGCGTCACCCCACGGCCGCCTTCAGCGCGGCGGCGATGCGCTTCAGCCCGGCCTCGTTCTGCCCGGCCTTGAGATGGACCCGCAGGGCCCGGCGCCCGCGCTCCGCGAGCACCGCGAAGTCGCCCCGGGCCTGGGCCGCGACCACCGTCGCGAAGCCGAGTGACCGGCCCGGGATCGGCAGGTCCTCGGCGGCGTCGCCGGTGATCTGCACGAAGACGCCCGTATCCGGCCCGCCCTTGTAGGCCTGCCCCGTGGAGTGGAGGAAGCGCGGCCCGAATTCCAGGCAGGTCGCCACCTTGCGGGCATCGCGCACGGCCAGACGCGCCTCCTGCAACACGGCGTGGTTCGCCTCGTTGCGGGGGATGTAGGCGAGGAGGGCGACGTAGTCGTCCTGCCGCAGGCGGCCGAGATGGGCCTTGAGGGCGGCATCGAGCCCGTCCCGGGCCTGGGGCAGCGCCTCGGCATTGGCGGGGTCGGCAAAGAGGGCCAGCGTCTCGTCCTCGTAGAGGGGCGTCTCGCCGGGAAGCGACCCGCTCTTCTCGGCTTCCGCGAACAGCTTCTTCGTCTCGATCTTGCTCGCCTCGACATCGGGCTGGTCGAAGGGGTTGATCTCCAGGAGCGCACCGGCCACCGCCGTGGCGATCTCCAGGCGGTAGAATTCCTGCGGCAGCTGCTCGACGCCGTCGAGGCCGATCCGGGCGATCGGATGACCGTCCTTCTCCAGCGCCGAGAGGGCGGCGTCCTGGGCGGGGTCGGCTTGGTTGTCGAGGCGCAGGTACAGGAAGAACCGGTCGTGCCCGTAGACCGCCGGCACGCCCGCCGGCTCGCCGTCCACCGGGATCAGCCCCTTGCCGACCTTGCCGGTCGATTCCGCGATGAGCTGCTCGGCCCAGGCACCGAAGCTCGCGATGCCGGGGGAGGCGATGACCGTCACCTTGTCCCGGCCCTTGAGCGCCGCCGCGCCCATGGCGGTGCCGAGCAGCACGCCGGGATTGTTGTGCGGCGGCACGGCCGGGCCGCAGGAGCGGACCATGATCCGGGCGCGGCTCAGCAGGTCCTCGACGTCGAGGCCCATGGCGGCGGCGGGCACGAGGCCGAAGGCCGAGAGCACCGAGTAGCGCCCGCCGATCTGCTTCACGCCGTAGAAGATTTTCGCGAAGTTCTGCGACTTGGCCGCCTTCTCCATGTCGGAGCCCGGATCGGTGACGGCCACGAAATGGTCGCCCACCCTGTCGCCCACGGTCTGCTTCACGCGGTCGTAGAAGTAGTCGCGGAAGACGTTGGGCTCCAGGGTCGAGCCGGACTTGGAGGAGACGATGAACAGCGTCCGGGCGAGGTCGATCCCGGCCTCGACGGCGCGGACCTCGTCCGGGTGGGTCGAGTCGAGGATGCGGAGCGCCGGGAAGCCCTCGCGCTGGCCGTAGGTCAGGCTCAACACCTCCGGACCGAGGCTCGACCCGCCCATGCCGAGGACCACGGCATGGGTGAAGCCCTGGCCCTTCACCCAGTCGGCGAAGGCGGCATAGTCGGCGGCCTTCTCGAGTTCCTCCTCCACGATGTGGAGCCAGCCGAGCCAGTTCGCCTCGTCGGCGCCGGTCCAGACCGTGGCGTCGCGCGCCCAGAGGCGGCGGATCGCGCCGCTTGCCCGCCACGCCTCCACGGCCTTGGCGGATTCCGCGCTCAGGATGTCGCACTGGGCGAGCGCCTGCGGGTTGAGGCGGGCGCCTAGCAGCGCGGCGCGCTTGCCCGCCACCGCGCCGAGCAGGTTGTCGGCGGCGTCGATGAAGAGCTGCACGCCCTCCTTCACGAGTTGCTCGGCCACCGCCTCGATGTCGATGCCGGCGCGGGCGAGGCCCGCCATCACCGCCTCGGCGCCGGGCACGTCCTCCTCGATCGTCGCGCGGACCTCGCCGTGGTCGCGGAAGGCGGCCATGGTGACGGGCGGCATGGTGTTGACGGTGTTCGGGCCGATCAGCTCCTCGACGTAGAGCACGTCGGAATAGGCCTTGTTCTTGGTGCCCGTGGAGGCCCAGAGCAGGCGCTGGGCCTTGGCGCCCTTCTCCGCCAGCGCCTGCCATTGAGCTTCGGCGAAGATCCGCTTGTAGCGCTGATAGGCGAGCTTGGCGTTGGCGATGGCGACCTTGCCCTTGAGGGAGCCCAGCGCGATCGTCTCGTCGGGGTCGTTGGCGGCGGCGATCTTGTCGTCGAGCAGCTTGTCCACCAGCGTGTCGATGCGGCTGATGAAGAAGCTTGCCACGCTGGCGATGCGCGAGACGTCGTGGCCCGCCCTGGCGCGCTCCTCCAGCCCGTCGATGAAGGCCCGGGCCACCGCCTCGTAGGCCTCCTGGGAGAACAGCAGGGTGACGTTGATCGAGATGCCCTCCGCCGTCAGCTGGCGGATCGCCGGGATGCCCTCCGGCGTCGCGGGCACCTTCACCATCAGGTTGTCGCGGGAGACCGCCTTGTGGAGGCGACGGGCCTCGTCCAGCGTCGCTTGCGTATCGAGGGCGAGGTAGGGCGAGACCTCGAGGCTCACGTAGCCGTCGGCCCCGTCGCTCGCCTCGTAGACCGGGCGCAGCACGTCCGCCGCCGCCTGGATGTCGGCGATGGCGAGGCTTTCGTAGATGTCGATGACGCGGTGGTCGTCGCCGTCCTGCATCGCCTTCAGGCTGGCGTCGTACTCGTCCGAGTGGCCGATGGCCTTCTCGAAGATCGACGGGTTGGAGGTGACGCCGCGCAGGCCGTCCTCCTCCACGAGCGTCTTCAGTTCACCCTTCTCGATGAAGCCGCGGGCGACGAAGTCGAGCCAGACGGCCTGATCCTGTCGGTCGTGCAGGGCCTTGAGCGCGTTCATGTCCGAGCCTCGTGCTGTCAATCGCGACCTGCTCTCCTCCCCCTCGCAGGGAGGAGGTGGAGGTGGGGGTGGTTCAGAAGGCGCCGCCGGGCATCATCCGGCACCACCTTCACCCCCGACCCCTCCCCGCAAAGGGGAGGGGAGTTGCCTCAATGCCTGTGCTTGGCCACCTGCGCCTTCGCGGCCTCCAGCACCTTCTCGGGGGTAAACCCGAACTTGGTCAGGAGATCCTTGAGGGGCGCCGAGGCGCCGAAGGTGTTCATGCCGACGATGGTGCCCTCCGAGCCGGCATAGCGGTCCCAGCCGATGACGCTGCCCTGCTCGACGGCGACGCGCGCCTTCACGGCGGGCGGCAACACCGCGTCGCGGTAGCCCTGGTCCTGCCGCTCGAACAGGTCCCAGGAGGGCATGGAGACGACGCGGGCCTTCACGCCCTCGGCCTTCAGCGCCTCGTAGGCGCCGACGCAGAGCTGCACCTCGGAGCCGGAGCCGAGCAGGATCACGTCGGGCGTGCCCTCGCTGTCGGCCAACACGTAGCCGCCCTTCGCGGTGCCGGAGGCGGCGCCGTACTTGGAGCGGTCGAGGGTCGGCAGGGCCTGCCGGGAGAGGGCCAGAACCGCCGGCTGATCCTTCAGCGAGAAGATCACCCGGTAGGCTTCCGCCACCTCGTTGGCGTCGGCCGGGCGGATCGTCACCAGGCCGGGGATGCAGCGGAGCGAGAGCAACTGCTCCACCGGCTGGTGGGTCGGCCCGTCCTCGCCCACGCCGATCGAGTCGTGGGTGAAGATGTGGAAGACCGGCAGCTCCATCAGCGCGGCGAGGCGGATCGGCGGGCGCATGTAGTCGGCGAAGACGAGGAAGGTCGCGCCGTAGGCCCTCAAGCCCACGAGGCCCAGCCCGTTCACGATGGAGCCCATGGCATGCTCGCGCACGCCGAAATGGACGTTGCGCCCGCCGGGGTTCAGCGGGGTGAGCGAGCCCGCGCCCTCGAAGGTCAGGTTCGACTTGTTGGACGGGGCGAGATCCGCCGAGCCGCCAAGGAGGAACGGCACGTGCTGGGCAATCGCGTTCAACACCTTGCCCGAGGATTCGCGGGTGGCGAGGCCCTTGGCGTCCGCCTCGAAGACCGGGATATCCTTGTCCCAACCCTCGGGGAGGCGCCCTTCGAGGAAGGCCGAGAGCTGCTCGGCATGGGCGGCGTCCGAGTCCTTCGCCTTGGCGAACAGGCCCTGCCATGCGTCGTAGAGCGCGGCGCCGCGCTTCCCGATGCCGTCGCGGAAATTCTCCATCACGCCGTCGGGCACGAGGAACTGCGCGTCCTCCGGCCAGCCGTAGGCGCGCTTGGCCCCCTTCACCTCGTCCTCGCCGAGCGCGTCCGAGTGGGCCTTGGAGGTGCCCTGCTTCTTCGGGGCGCCGTAGCCGATCACCGACTTGACGATGATCAGCGTCGGCCGGTCCCGGCTCGCGACGAAGGTGTCGAGCGCCGCCGTGATGGCGTGGACGTCGTTGGCGTCGGCGACCCGCAGCACCTGCCAGCCATAGGCGAGGAAGCGGGTGGCGACCTCCTCCCCGAAGGCGAGTTCGGTGTGGCCCTCGATGGTGATGGTGTTGTCGTCGTAGATCCAGCACAGGTTCGACAGGCGCAGGTGCCCGGCGATGGAGGCGGCCTCCGAGGCGACGCCCTCCATCAGGTCGCCGTCCGAGCACAGCGCGTAGACGTTGTAGTCGAAGAGGGGCAGTCCCGGCCGGTTGAGATGCTCCCTGAGGAAGCGCCCGCCCATCGCCATGCCGACGGAGTTCGCGACGCCCTGGCCCAGCGGCCCGGTGGTGGTCTCCACGCCGGTGGTGAAGTGGTATTCCGGATGGCCGGGGGTGCGGCTGTCGATCTGCCGGAAGCGCTTGATCTCGTCGAGGCTCACGGCCGGTGCGTTGCCGCCGTCGCTCTCCGCGACGTTGGCGAGGTGCAGCAGCGCGTAGAGCAGCATCGAGGCGTGGCCGCAGGAAAGCACGAACCGGTCGCGGTTCGGCCAGTGCGGATGCGCCGGGTCGTAGCGCAGGTAGCGGTTCCACAGGGTGTAGGCGATGGGGGCCAGCGCCATCGGCGCGCCGGGATGGCCGGAATTCGCCTTCTGCACCGCGTCGATCGCCAGGGTGCGGATCGTGTCGATGCTGAGCCTGTCGATCTCGGCAAGCCCGGCGCGGGCGGGTGTGTCGGCTCCGCTCATGGGGTCGTCCTGTTCTTTCGTCTCTACCGCTGGGCCACCCGGTGCCGGTGAACGGCGGGGGGCGCGCCATCAGCTTTACCGCCCTGTTTCTCCGCCGGCCCTTCGCCGTGGGCATAGCTGAGAAGCGTGTTGACCAGGGCCACATGGGTGAACGCTTGCGGGTAGTTACCCACAAGTCGCTCGGCATGCACGTCGTACTCTTCGCTGACGAGGCCGAGATCGTTGCAGATCCCGATCAATCGTTCGATCAGGGCGCGGGCCTCGTCCCGCCGCCCCAGACCGATCAGATTGTCCGCATACCAGAAGGTGCAAGGGAGGAACGCGCCTTCGTTGCCCGACAGGCCGTCCGTCGTCTGCCCCTCGGTCTCGTAGCGCAGGATGAACCCGTTGCGCATCAGGCCCCTGCCAATCGCCTCCACGGTGCCGACGACGCGGGGGTCGTGCTGCGGCAGGAAGCCGGTATGGGCGATGAGGAGCAGGCTCGCGTCAAGCGCCTTCGCGCCGTAATACTGGACGAAGCTGTTGAGATCCTTGTCAAAACCCTTCTCGCAGACCTCGGCGTGGATGGTGTCGCGGATCGTCTTCCAGCGCTCGGCCTGCTCCTTCGACACCGTCGAGGGGTTGAGTTCGTACATCCTCAGCGCCCGGTCGAAGGCGACCCAGGCCATCACCTTGGAATGGACGAAGTGGCGCGAGCCGCCGCGCACCTCCCAGATGCCCTCGTCGGGCCGCTGCCACGCCGTCTCCAGGTGGCCGAGGAGCGCGAGGCCGACCCGGCGGCCGTCCTCGCTCACCGCGAGGCCGCGCACCCGCGCCTGGTACAGGGCGTCGAAGAGTTCGCCGTAGACGTCGAGCTGGAACTGCGAGGCCGCCGCGTTGCCGATTCGCACGGGGCTAGAGTTCTCGTAGCCCGGCAGCCAATCGAGGGTGATCTCGGGCAGCAGGCGTTCGCCGCCGATACCGTAGAGGATGTGCGCCTGCTCGGGATTGCCGGCCACGGCGCGGACCAGCCAGTTCAGCCAGTTGCGCGCCTCGTCGATGTAGCCCCCGTCCATCAGGGCGATGAGGGTGAGGGTGGAATCGCGCAGCCAGCAGAACCGGTAATCCCAGTTGCGCTCGCCGCCGAGGCCCTCCGGCAGGGAGGCGGTGGGGGCCGCGACGATGCCGCCGGTCGGGTGGTAGATCAGCGCCTTGAGGGTGAGGAGCGAGCGTTGCAGCAGCGCGTCCCAGGGCGTGCCGTGGGCGCAGCGGCGCGACCAGTCGCGCCACGTCCGGTCGGTGGCCGCAAGCATCGCCCGGGGCTCGATGGGCGCCGGATCGGGCTCGTGCGAGGCGCCGTAGCTCAGGACGAAGCGGCGATGGTCGCCCGCATGGACGGTGAACTCGCCCACCGTCGTCTGCCGCTCGGTGCCTTGCAGGGGCACGTCGGTGCGCAGCACCACCTTGTGAGGGCCCGACACCGCCCGCAGGTCCCCGAGTTCGGAGTGCGAGACCCAAGGGACCGCCGAGCCATAATCGAACCGCACCGCCAGTTCGGTGCGCATCGCCACCGTCCCGTGGACGCCCTCCACGAGGCGCACGAGGTGCGGCCCGTCGCCGGTGGGCATGAAATCCGTGACGAGGACCTCGCCCTGGCGGGTCCTGTGCCGCGTCTCGAGGACGAGGGAGCCCTCGCGGTAGGCCCATTGGGTCTCGACATGCCCGGCGACGGGCGCGATCGCCCAGAAACCGTGCTCCTGCGTGCCCAGCAGGGCGGTGAACAGGGCGGCGGCGTCGAAGCGCGGCCAGCACAGCCAATCGACGCTGCCCTTGCGGCTGACCAGGGCGCCGGTGCGTCCGTCTCCGAGAAGCGCGTAGTCCTCGATGCGTTCGGCCACAGCCGCGGTCCCCGGTCGACGATGACGCCGAACTAGGCTCGGCGGCGGCGAGGTCCAGGGGCGCGTGTGCTGCGGTGCGAAAAAGCGGCGGGCGGCCCTCCGGTATGGGCCGGGACGTCGGCCTGCGCCATCCTCGCCCTCAATCCGGGAATCCGGCCAAGTGTCCAGCCGGAAAGAGCCGGGATGCGCCCCATCGGGATGGGGTCCGCCACCCTGAAGGGCTTCGCCGCGACAGCAAGAACGGGAAGGAGTTCATAGGCCGCCAGGGCCTTTCCGGCCGGACAGTCCGGCCGAGGGCTCCGCCTGGACGAGACGGCTGTCCCGGCCGCGACCGTCAGAGCAGGCTGTCGGTGAGGGCGGCGACGGAGCCCTTCACCACGCTCCGCCCACCGCGCACCAGATCTCCGGCCGTGCCGGTGATCTGGTCTACGCGGGCGCCGAGCCCCTCGATCTGCGCGCCGAGCCCCGCGCCGACCTTCCGGGCCACCGGCACGACGGCCTCGGCCACCGTATCGGTGAAGGGCAGGGCGGAGGGAACGGGGGAGGAGGGCGAGACAGAGGCGGGCGTCTCGGCCTCGGCCGTCTCGGTGGCCGGGTTCGCCGAAGGCTTGGCGGCGGCGAAGGGCGAGTCGACCGAGGACTTGGCGGCGGCGAGGGGATTGTCCGGGCAGTGATGGCCCGTGCAGGAGCGCCGGCCCGTCGCGGTCAGGCGCCGCTGCGGCCTCGCGGCGGAGGCCGCCCGCGTGGCGGGGGCGGCCGGCGCCGGGATCGCGGCGGTGGTGGTCGGCTCGGCGGGGAGGACCGTCAGGGGGTAGAGTTCGCCGAAGGCCACCACCGCCGGGAGGCGGGGCACGCGTTCGGGAGCGGGTGCCACCGGTTCGGCCATGGCGAGGCTCGGCGCGCCGGTGGCCGGGATCATCCGTGCGGCGGCGCCGGGGGAGGGGGCCTGCCCCTTCGGACAGAACACCGAGGCCGCCGCCAGGACGACCACCGTCGCCAGCGTCGGCAGGAAGGGCATGCTCATGCGCCCGCCCGTATCGGCCAGGGCGGACCGGTCGCTGGACCGGCAGGACATCCCGGCCGAGGCTCCATCAGGTCCGCGCATTCGCTTCTCGACCCTCTGAACGACACCGAATGTCGCAACTTGGCCGCGCAAATGCGGCGGAAGCTGGACCGATCGGTTACGCGGGGGTAACCGGCGGATCCGCCCGTCGGGGCGCGGCGCGGCGGGCTGGCCGTCGGGCACGTCCCTTGCCTGCTCCCTTCGCGTCCCAGGATCCGTGGGTTACAGGACGCGCTCCGCCCCCCGTGCCTGGGCCGCGATGACTGACACCAGCCTCACCGTCGCCGTGATCGACCCGAGCCAGGCCCGCGCGGCGATCCTGGAGGAGGGCCTGCGCGCCGCCGGGATCGGCCGCATCGTCGTCCTACCCGACACGGCCGACCTCCAGGAGCGGGTGAGCGCGCTCAAGCCCGACGTGGTGGTAATTCATCTGGAGAGTCCGAGCCGGGACATCCTGGAGCAGATGTCGGGCGTCTCGCGCCATGCCGGGCGGCCGGTGGCAATGTTCGTCGACCGCTCGGACACGACGATGATGGAGGCGGCGGTGGATGCCGGCATCTCCGCCTACGTCGTGGACGGTCTGCGGCCGGAGCGGATCAAGTCGATCATCGACATCGCGATCCTGCGCTTCAACGCCTTCGCCCGGCTCCAGCGGGAGCTCACCGAGGCGAGGGGCGAACTGGCCGACCGCAAGCTTATCGAGCGGGCGAAGGGCATCCTCATGAACCTCAAGGGGCTCTCCGAGGAGGAGGCCTACAAGCAGCTCCGGCGCAAGGCCATGAACGAGAAGCGCAAGATCGCCGACATCGCCCGCGCTATCGTCACCACGGCGGACCTGCTCGGATGAGCGCGGCCCGCCTGCCTCCCCGCCCCGTGGGCACCGTCGGGGGATGGTCGACGAAGCGCGCCGTCTCCTCCTCTCCCCTCTGCGCGGGTCTTGGCAATACTCCTCCCACCCCCGCCCTCATCCTGAGGGTCCGGCCGAGTGGCCGGTTGTCCCACGCTCGCCCTCATCCCGAGGTGCCCGGCTTCCCGGGCCTCGAAGGTGGGCTCCAGGGCTCGCGGAGCCTTCCGGAGCCCTCCTTCGAGTCGGCTTCGCCGCACCTCGGGATGAGGGGGAGGGTCGGATCGGAGGCGATGACCGCGTCTCGCAACGAGCCCCGCCGAGGGGGGAGGGAAAGGGCACGCCTGTCGTGCGCGACGTTCAGGGTGAAACGACCATGAGGCTCCAGATCGGCTACGTCCCGCTCTGCGATGCGGCCCCGGTGATCATGGCCCGGGAACTCGGCTTCGCCCGCGAGGAGGGCCTCGACCTCGACCTGTCGGCGGAGCCGTCCTGGGCGACGCTGCGGGACCGGCTGGCGCTGGGTCATCTCGACGGCGCCCACATGCTGGCGCCCCTGGCGGTGGCGAGCGCGCTGGGCCTGTCGGGACCGCCCTCCGATCTCGTCGTGCCCCTGCCGCTCAGCCTCAACGGTAACGCACTGACCCTGTCGCGGACCCTCTGGGACGCGCTGCCCCTCGAACCGGGTGGAGGGTGGCAGGACACGGCGCGGGCCTTCGCCCGCGTCGCGGCGTCCCGGCGGGAGCAGGGGCGGCCGGTCACCATCGGCATCGTGCATCCGTTCTCCTGCCACGCCTATCAGGTCCGGCTATTCGCGCAGGCCGGAGGGCTCGATCCCGCCGCGCTGCGCCTCGTCGTGGTGCCGCCGCAGCACGGGGTCGAGGCGCTCACGCGGGGGCTGGTGGACGGCACCTGCGCCGGGGCGCCCTGGAACGAGGTCGCGGTGGCGGCCGGGATCGGCCGCGTGGCGGCGCTGGGCTACGACCTCGCGCCGGACGCGCCGGAGAAGGTCTTCGCGGTGTCGAGCCGCCTCGCGGGGGCGACGCCGCCCCTCGTCCGCGCCGTGGCCAGGGCCGGGCTCTGGTGCGCCGATCCGGCCAACCGCGAGGAGCTGGTCCACCGTCTCGCCCGCCGCCACGCCGTCGACCGCGAGGCCGGGCCGGTCGCCCGCGCCTTCGGCCGGGACGGGGCGGAGGACGGTATCCCGCGCCCCCTGGGCCATCTGCGGCTCGATGCCTCGGCCCAGGCCCACGATCCGGCCCGCCTGGACTGGCTGATCGCGCAGATGCGGGCGGCGGGCCAAGTGCCGGGCGACGGCGCCAGCGAGGCGGCGGCGCGGGCGGTGTACCGGCCAGACCTCCTCCGGGAGGCCGGCCTCCCGTGAGCCGCCCCGCCCGGCGGCCCGCTCCCGACGGCTTCGCGGAGAAATCCGTCCGCCATCATCCCTTCGGCGATGGATGACGGAGGAACCCCGCGCCCGGCGAGCCCCACACCCTCAAGACATGCGCGGGACGCACGGAACGGTCAGGGGTTGCGGCCGTTGTCGATCTACCATGCCCGGTTGCCGCAAATTCGACGCCGCGTCGCTCCCGCCGACCCTGCCACGCCGGGTCGAGCTGCAGCGTTACGTGCGGCATGTCCGCCGGGGCCCGCGGCCCGCCAACGACAACCGGCGCAACCTCGCCCCGAGCACGTGGTACTGGGCCGTCATCGTCGGCGCCATGCCGACCCTAGGTCTCCTCGTGGCCCTCTCTGCGCTGCTCTGAAGCGCCTCTTTATACATTTCCGTCACTGAGACCGCAGAGAAGGCATCCAGGGATAGCCGCTCTCCGGCTGAGTGAGGGCATCCTCCAATTCCCTCGCTCCGCTCGCGGTGACGGGACGTCGTGCCGATCGGCAGCGCTCCCGTCGTCAATAGTGACCGCTCGGCAGCCAGCCGCCCGCTTTTTGTGCAACGCACCGCGGCCTTGGTCAAACCTTCCGCGGCTCCCGGCCGACAGCCAGCGCGGACAAACCTCTCCTGATCCCGCACGATCGGCGCTTGGCACGCGTCGTGCAAGACCCTCCGCGTCCGTCAACGGCGACGGGCAGCGCCGTCAGCGAGGCCGCTGATCCGGTTCTCCTGGGGCTCCCGCTTGCCCCGGCTCGAGAGTCCGGCAGCGGCTTTTTCGTGGGCGGTCCGCCGACGATCCCTGGATTCGAGGTTCGAGACGCGACCGATCGATGCCGACTCATCTCTTGGACACCGCGAGACCGCCATCGCGGGCGACGGACGGGCAACCGCGCGAGCGGCTCGTCGTCGTCGGCAACGGCATGGCCTCCCTCCGCTTCCTCGAACGCCTGACCGAGGGCTGCCCCGGCCGCTACGAGGTCACATGCATCGGGGCCGAGCCCCGGGCCGCCTATAACCGCGTGCTCCTCTCCTCGCTGCTCGGCGGCGAGATCGAGGAGGCCGCCACCGCCTTCCGCGGCCTCGACTGGTACGAGGCCCACGGCATCCGCCTCATCACCGGCGCCCCCGTCACCGCCATCGACCGGGAGAACGGTCTGGCGATCGTCGGCGACACCCATGTCCTGCCCTACGACCGGCTGGTCCTGGCGGTGGGCTCCCTGCCGATCCGCCTGCCGAAGCCCGGCATGGACCTGCCCGGCGTCATCACGTTCCGCGATCTGGCCGACGTGGCGGCGATCCGCCAGGCGGCCGTTCAGCATGCGAAGGCCATCGTGATCGGCGGCGGGCTCCTCGGGCTGGAGGCCGCAGCGGGGCTCGGTCGGCTCGGCATCGACACGACGCTGCTGCACGTCATGGACCGGCTGATGGAGCGCCAGCTCGACCATCCGGCCGCCGGGCTCGTCCGCCGGGCCATGGAGCAGCGCGGCGTCAGGGTGATACTCGGCGCCGACACGGCGGCGGTGGAGGGCGAGGGCCGGGTGGAACGGCTGCGCCTCGCGGACGGCACGGTCCTCCCCGCAGACCTCGTGGTGATGTCGGTGGGCGTGCGCCCGTCGGTGGCGCTCGCGCAGGGCGCCGGGCTCGCCACCAACCGGGGCATCCTCGTGGACGACACGATGGCGACCTCCGACCCGCGCATCTTCGCGCTGGGCGAGTGCGCCGAGCACCGGGGCCTCGTCTACGGCCTCGTGGAGCCCGCCTACGAGCAGGCCGAGGCGCTGGCCCGGCTCTTCGCCGGGCATTCCGCCGCCTACGCGGGCACGCATCTCGCCACCAGCCTCAAGATCTCGGGGCTGCCGGTGTTCTCGGCCGGGATCGTGGACACGCCGGAGGATGCCGAGGCGGTCACCCTCTTCGATCCCGGCGCCGGACTCTACCGCAAGCTGCTGCTGCGGGAGGGCCGACTCGTGGGCGCGGTCTTCGTCGGCGACATCGCCGAGCAGGCGGCCTGCAAGGCGCTGATCCGCTCCGGCGAGCCGGTCGGCGACGTGGACGATCTCATGTTCGGGCGCCCGGCGCCCCACTCCCTCGCGGCGTAAGGAGGCCCAGATGGCGGACGCATTCAACGCCGAGCAGACACGCTACCTCGAAGGCTTCGCCGCCGGCATCGGCGCGGCGCGGATCACCGGCGGCCTCGCGGGCGGCCCGGCCGCCGCCCCGGCGCCCGAGCCCACCGGCCCGGACGCGATCCACCTCAAGGCGCAGGACGCCACGGTGAAGGCCGGCGGCAAGCTCTGCGATCAGGAGAAGTGGAAGCGGGCCGAAAGCCCCTTCGACGGGCACAACCGGCTGAAGGCCGAGGCGGCCCAGGGCAAGGCGCCCAAGCCCGAGGACAACTTCCGCTGGCGCTACCACGGCATGTTCTGGGTCGCCCCGACCCAGACGAGCTTCATGTGCCGCCTGCGCATCCCGAACGGGGTGCTGCACCACTGGCAGTTCTCAGGGGTCGCCGACCTCGCCGACGCCCATGGCGGCGGCTACGTCCACGTCACCACCCGTGCGAACCTGCAGGTCCGGGAGATCGCGCCGGAGCATGCCCAGCCCTTCCTCGACGGGCTCGCCGACATCGGCCTCGGCGCCCAGGGCGCGGGGGCGGACAACATCCGCAACGTCACCGGCTCGCCCACCGCCGGGATCGACCCGCAGGAGATCCTCGACACGCGGCCGCTCGCCAAGTCCTGGAACAACTGGATCCTCGACGACCGCTCCCTCTACGGCCTGCCGCGCAAGTTCAACGTCGCCTTCGACGGCGGCGGCGTGATGCCGGTGCTGGAGGAGACGAACGATGTCGGCTTCCAGGCCGTGGAGGTGCTGGAGGACGCGTCCGTCGCCCCCGGCATCTGGATGCGCCTCGTGCTCGGCGGCATCTCCGGGCACAGGGACCTCGCCCGCGACACCGGCGTGGTGCTGAAGCCGGAGGAGTGCAACCAGGTCGCCGACGCGATCATCCGCGTCTTCATCGAGAACGGCGACCGGACGAACCGCAACAAGGCGCGGATGAAGTACGTGCTCGACGCCTGGGGCTTCGACAAGTACCTCGCCGCCGTCGAGGACAAGCTCGGCCGCAAGCTGGAGCGGGTCGATCCGGCCCACATCGCGCCGCGCAAGCCCACGAGCCGGTACAGCCATGTCGGCGTGCATCCGCAGAAGCAGCCGGGCCTGAACTGGGTCGGCGTCGTGCTCCCCGTCGGCAAGATGCTGAGCGACGAGGTGCGGGCGCTGGCCAGGATCGCCCAGGAGTGCGGCGACGGGCAGATCCGCCTCACCGTCTGGCAGAATTTCATCTTTTCGGGCGTTCCGGATGCGAAGCTCGCGGAGGTGGAGGAGCGCGTCGCGGCGCTCGGCTTCTCGGTCAAGGCCGAGGGCATCCGGGCGGGGCTCGTGGCCTGCACGGGCGCGCGGGGCTGCAAGTTCGCCGCCTCCGACACCAAGGGCCACGCCATGCTCATCGCCGAGCATGTGGAGCGCACGGTCACGGCCCTCGACGTGCCGGTGAACGTGCATCTCACCGGCTGCCACCATAGCTGCGCCCAGCACTACATCGGCGACATCGGCCTGATCGGCGCGAAGGTCGTGGTCTCGGAGGAGGGCGACACCGTCGAGGGCTACGACATCGTGGTCGGCGGCGGCTTCGCCGAGACCCCGAAGATCGGCACCGAGATCTGGAAGGCCGTGAAGGCCGAGGACGCGCCCAAGCGCGTGGAGGCTTTGCTGCACGCCTACCTCGCCGGCCGCGCCGGCCGCGACGAGACCTTTCAAGCCTTCACCGCCCGCACTGGACCGGAGGCGTTGCGCGACGCCGCCGAAGCCGTCCCTGCCATGAGGGAAGCCGCATGACCCAGCACGTCGCTCCTCCTCTCGTCCTGATCCCCGAGACCGCGCCCTTCGACCCGGACCAGCGGGCGTGGCTCTCGGGCTATTTCGCCGCCCTCCTCGGCCCCGCCATCGAGGGCGCCACGGCGCTGGCGCCAGGTGAAATGCCCGGCGGCGAGTCCAAAAAACTCGCGGACAACGACGACGCGCCCTGGCACGACCCGTCGATGCCGCTGCCCGACCGCATGGACCTCGCCAAGGAGCGGCCCGAGGCCCAGAAGCTGATGGCCGCCATGGCGCAGCAGGATTGCGGCCAGTGCGGCTACAACTGCGCCGACTACGCCAACGCCATCTTCCTGAAGAACGAGGCGCGTCTGAACCTCTGCCAGCCCGGCGGCAAGGAGACGATGCGGATGCTGAAGAAGCTGGAGGAGGAATTCGGCGCCGCCGGCGGCGCCGCTCCCGCCGCCTCAGCGCCCGCCGCCGAGGCGAAGGCCCCCGACCTCGGCCCCCTCGGCTATTGCCGGGAGAACCCGGTGGAGGCCCTGTTCCTCTCCCGCCGCCGCCTCAACGAGCCCGGCGGCGAGAAGGAGACATGGCACATCGAGATCGGCCTGGAGGGCACGCCGATCAAGTACGTGGTGGGCGATTCCCTCGGCCTCTTCCCGGCCAACGCCCCGGCGCTGGCCGACGCGGTGATCGCCGAACTCGGCGCCCGGCCGGAGCGGATGATCGGCGGCAAGACCCTGCGGGAAAGGTTGCTCGCCGACTACTCCCTCGGTGCGGCGCCGGACAACCTCTACCAGCTTCTCTCCCTCCTCACCTCCGGCGAGGCGCGGCGGAAGGCGCAGGCGCTCGCCTCCGGCGACGACCCGGACGGGGACGCGGCGTACCTCGACGTGCTCGGCGCCCTGCACAAGTTCCCCGGCGCCCGGCCCGACGCGGAGGTCTTCCTCGAAGCCCTCGACGAGTTGCAGCCCCGGCTCTACTCCATCTCGTCCTCGCCGAAGATGGATGTCGGCCGGGTGTCCCTCACCGTCGATGCGGTACGCTACAACCACCGTTCCCGGCTGAGGCTCGGCGTCGCCTCGACCCACCTGGGCGAGCGTCTGCCGGAGCAGACCAAGGTCAAGGTCTACCTTCAGAAGGCCCACGGGTTCGCCCTGCCGGAGGATCTGGGCAAGGACGTGATCATGTGCGGCCCCGGCACCGGGATCGCGCCCTTCCGGGCCTTCCTGCGCGAGCGCGCGGCGACGCAGGCGCCGGGCCGGAACTGGCTGTTCTACGGCCACCAGAAGCAGGCGTCGGACTTCTTCTACAAGGACGAGCTGAACAAGCTGAAGGATGACAAGGTGCTGACCCGCCTGTCGCTGGCATGGTCCCGCGACGGATCGGAGAAGACCTACGTCCAGGACCGGATGCGCGAGAACGGTGCCGACCTGTGGAAGTGGCTCGACGGCGGCGCGCATTTCTATGTCTGCGGCGATGCCAAGCGCATGGCTAAGGACGTGGAGCGCGCGATCATCGACGTCGCCGCCCAGCACGGCAAGATGAACGCCGAGGAGGCCGTGGCCTACCTCGCCGCGCTGAAGAAGGCCGGGCGGTATCAGGCGGACGTGTACTGAGCGCGACCTGCTCCCCTCCCCCTTGCGGGGAGGGGCCGGGGGTGGGGGTGGCGCAGAACGAAGCGCACTGGCGCCTCCTGAACCACCCCCACCCCTAACCCCTCCCCGCAAGGGGGAGGGGGACAGCCGGAAGGATCCCCATGACCGCCACGGTCCGCACCACCTGCCCGTATTGCGGCGTCGGCTGCGGCGTGCTCGCGACGCCGGACGGGCAGGGCGGCGCGGGCATCGCGGGCGATCCCGAGCATCCCGCGAATTTCGGCCGCCTCTGCTCCAAGGGCGCGGCGCTGGGCGAGACCCTGTCGTTGGAGGACCGCCTGCTCCACCCCGCGCTCAACGGCGCCCGGGTCTCCTGGGACGCGGCGCTCGGCACCGCCGCCGCCGAATTGCAGCGGATTGCGGAGGCGCACGGGCCGGAATCGATCGCTTTCTACCTCTCCGGCCAGTTGCTCACCGAGGATTATTACGTCGCCAACAAGCTCGCGAAGGGCTTCGTCGGCACGCCCCATGTGGAGACCAATTCGCGCCTGTGCATGTCGAGCGCGGTGGCGGCCCACCGCCGCGCCTTCGGCTCCGACACGGTGCCCGGCTGCTACGAGGACCTCGACGAGGCCGACCTCATCGTCCTCGTCGGCTCGAACGCCGCGTGGTGCCATCCCGTCCTGTTCCGGCGCATGGCCGACGCGAAGGCCAAGCGCGGCACCCACTTGGTGGTGATCGACCCCCGCCGCACCCAGACCGCGCAGGAGGCGGACATGTTCCTCGGGCTGAAGCCCGGCAGCGACGTGGCCCTGTTCTCCGGCCTCCTCGTCCACCTCGCCGACCACGGGTTCAGGGACAGGGCCTTCGTGGAGGAGCACACGGCGGGCCTCGACACCGCCCTCGACCGTGCCCGGCAGATCGCCCCGGACCTCGCCGCGGTCGCCATCGCCACGGGTCTCGCCCCGCAGGCCATCAGCGCCTTCTACGACCTGTTCGCCCGCACGCGCCGGGTCGTCACCGCCTTCTCCATGGGCGTGAACCAGTCGATGCAGGGCACCGACAAGGGCAACGCCATCATCAACTGCCATCTCGTCACCGGCCGGATCGGCGGGGTGGGGCAGGGGCCGTTCTCCCTGACGGGCCAGCCCAACGCCATGGGCGGGCGGGAGGTCGGCGGGCTGTCGAACATGCTCGCCGCCCACATGCACTTCGCCCCCGAGGAGGTGGACCGCGTCCGCCGCTACTGGAACGCCCCCCGGATCATCACCGGCGAGGGCATGAAAGCGGTGGCCCTGTTCGAGGCGGTGCGGGCGGGCAGGATCAAGGCTCTCTGGGTCATGGGGACCAACCCCCTGGTCTCCATGCCCCGCGCCGACCACGTCCGCGAGGCGATCCAGGGGCTCGACCTCCTGATCGTCTCCGACATCATGGCCAATGCCGACACCGCCAGAGCCAGGGCGCGGACCACCGTGCTGCTGCCCGCACAGGGGTGGGGCGAGAAGGACGGCACGGTCACGAATTCCGAGCGGCGCATCTCCCGCCAGCGCCGCTTCCTCGACAGCCCCGGCGAGGCCCGTGCCGACTGGGCGGTGCTGGCCGAGGTCGGCCGCCGCCTCGGACACGGGAAGGCCTTCGCGTGGCCCAGCGCGGCGGCGGTCTTCCGGGAGCACGCCGCCCTCTCCGCCTTCGAGAACGGGGGAACCCGCGACTTCGACCTCGGCGCCCTCGCCGACCTCTCGGACGGCGCCTACGCGGCGGCCTCGCCCGTGCAGTGGCCGCTGCCGAAGCGCGGCGGGCCGAAGCCGCGCCTGTTCTCCGACGGGCGGTTCTTCACCTTCGACCGCCGGGCGCGGTTCGTGGCCGTGCAGCCACCCGGCCTCGCCGAGGCGGCGGGCGGCGCGCATCCCTTCGTGCTCAACACCGGCCGGGTCCGGGACCACTGGCACACCATGACCCGGACGGGAAAGAGCCAGCGGCTCTCGGCCCACCGGGCGGTGCCCTTCGTAGAGGTCAACCCCGAGGATGCGGCGTTTCATGGCCTCACCGTGGGCGGGATCGCGAGGGTCTCGACGGCCCACGGCGCCGCCGAGTTGGAGGTCATGGTCACCGATGCGGTGGCGCCGGGGCACCTGTTCATGCCGATGCACTGGAACGCCACCTACGCCTCGGCGGCCCGCGTCGGCGCCCTGGCGCGCGGCGTGCCCGATCCGGTCTCGGGCCAGCCGGAGCTGAAGGCGACGCCCGCCGCCATCGCCGCCGTCGCCTACCGGGCGCGGGGCTTCGTCCTCTCCCGCGAGGCGGTGCCGATGCCGGAGGCCTGGTGGTGGGCCAGGGCCGCCATCCCCGGCGGCTGGGGCGTGCAGTTCGCCACCCATGACGGCTCGCGGGAGGTCGCCCTGGCGCTCCGCGGCCTCGTCCAGGCGGGCGGATACGAGTTGGCCGAATACGCCGACCACGCCCGCGGCCGCTACCGCTGCGCGGTCTACGACGGCACGCGCCTTGTCGCCAGCATCGCGGTGGCCCCCACCGAAGCCCGCCCCGATTGGGAGGCGGCCAAGGCCCTCTTCGCCGCCCCCGAGCCGGAGGCGCCGGAGCGCCGGGCGCTCCTCTCCGGCCGGGCGGCCACGGAGGGTGCGGGCCCCACCGTCTGCGCCTGCCACGGCGTCGGCCTCGACGTCATCACCGCCACGATCCAGGGCGGGGCCGGCAGCGTGGAAGCCGTGGGCGCCGCCTGCAAGGCCGGGACGAATTGCGGCTCGTGCATCCCAGAGATCCGCAAGCTGCTCACCGGGGAGACCGCAAAAGCGGCGTGATTGGTGCTATACCTTCGCGTCAGAGAAAAACGGCTGTCCATCCCGTGACCTCATCCTGAGGTGCCCGCGTCAGCGGGCTTCGACGGAGGCCTCCAGTGCCCGCAGCGCCCCCTGGAGCCCTTCTTCGAGGCTGCTTCGCAGCACCTCAGGATGAGGTCGTGGGAGGGACGGAGCTTCGGACAAAGACCAGTGACTGACGTGTCTGCCCCCCGCCCGATGCGCGCCCCCCGCGAGACCGCCGCGGCCGGCCTCGAACCGCTCGCCGTGCTGCCGGTCTTCGTGCCCCTGCGCGGCAAGCGGGTGGTGCTGGCGGGCTCCTCCGGCGGGGCGCCGTGGAAGGTGAAGGTGCTCGCCGCCGCCGGCGCCCATGTCGATGTCTACGCGCCCGAGCCCTCCGAGGAACTGCGCGCCGTGCCGGGCGAGATCGTCGACGGCGCCGTCACCCTGCACGAACGGTCTTGGACGCCCGACGACCTCTGGGGCGCGGCCTTCTGCGTCGGCGCCATGGAGGACGAGGTGGACGCGGTGGCCTTCGTGGCCGCCGCCCGGGCCACGGGCGCCATCGTCAACGCGGTGGACCGGCCGCATCTCTGCGACGTGAAGTTCGGCGCCATCGTCAACCGCTCACCGCTGGTGGTGGGCATCTCGACGGAGGGCGCCGCGCCGGTCTTCGGACAGACGATCCGCGCCCGGATCGAGGCGATGCTGCCGCGCGGGTTCAGCCGCTGGGTCGGCGCCGCCCGCGACTGGCGGGAGCAGGTCACGGCCCGCTTCCACGGCTTCTCCGACCGGCGGTTCTTCTGGGAACGCTTCACCGAGCGCGCCTTCGCCGAGCCCGACCGGGAACCCGCTCCCTCCGACCTCGCCGAACTCCTCGGCGAGACCGAGACGGCGCCGAAGGGCGGGGCCGTGACCCTCGTCGGGGCCGGGCCGGGCGATGCCGAACTCCTGACGCTGAAAGCGCTCCGGGCGCTCCGCAACGCCGACGTGATCCTCTACGACGACCTCGTCGCCCCCGCGATCCTCGACTACGCCCGGCGCGAGGCCCGGACCATGCTCGTCGGCAAGACCGGGCACGGCCCCTCCTGCCGCCAGGACGACATCAACGCGCTGATGGTGCAGCTCGCCCGCTCCGGCAAGCAGGTGGTGCGGCTGAAGTCGGGCGACCCGCTGGTCTTCGGCCGGGCGGGCGAGGAGATCGACGCCTGCCGCCACGCGGGCATCCCCGTGACGGTGGTGCCCGGGGTCTCGGCGGCGCAGGGGGCGGCCGCCTCGCTCGGCCTGTCCCTCACCCACCGCGACGCGGCGCGCCGCCTGCAATACGTCACCGGCCACGACCGCAAGGGCGGCCTGCCGGAGGACCTGAACTGGGCGGCGCTGGGCGATTCGAGCGTGACGACGGTGGTCTACATGCCGAAGCGCACGCTGGGCGCCCTGCTGGAGCGCGCCGTGGCCGAGGGCCTCGATCCGCGGACCCCGGCCCTCCTCGTCTTCAACGCCACCCGCCCGAACCAGGAGGTGGTGCGCGGCACCGCCGCCGACCTCGCCGGTCTCGTCGAGGCGGCGGGCTTCGAGGGCCCGGCGCTGCTGATGGTCGGCCGGGCGCTGGCCGAGGCCGAGGCCGAGGGCGCGATCCGGGCGGCGGGGTAGGCGGATCGCTCACCTCACCGTCCTTGCGAGCGCAGCGAAGCAACCCAGGGCTGCGGGACCTCTCCAGGCGTGGCGGCTCCCTCTGGATTGCTTCGCTGCGCTCGCAAGGACGGCGCGGGAACCCGTTTCCTCGCGCCGCGAAACCGTCTACACGGCCCGCCTTCGTATCAACCCGAACCGCTTACCTGCCCCGTTCGCAGGAGTGAGCCAGGAGCCGAGACCATGCCCGTCCTGACCTTCCCCGATGGCAACACCCGTGAGGTGGCCGCCGGCACCACCGGCCGCAGCGTGGTCGAGGGCATCGCCAAGTCGCTCGCCAAGCGCACCGTCGCCATGGCCCTGGACGGGACCGTCTGCGACCTCGACGACGCCATCGCCGCCGACGCCCGCATCGAGTTCCTCGACCGCGCCGACCCACGCAGCCTGGAGTTGATCCGGCACGATTGCGCCCACGTGCTGGCGGAAGCCGTGCAGGCCCTCTGGCCGGGGACGCAGGTCACCATCGGCCCGGTGATCGAGAACGGCTTCTACTACGACTTCCACCGCGAGGCCCCGTTCACGCCGGAGGACTTCCCGGCGATCGAGGCGAAGATGCGCGAGATCATCGCCCGCGACGCGCCCTTCACCAAGGAGGTGTGGAAGCGCGACGACGTGCGCGCCCTGTTCGCGGACAAGGAGGAGGGCTTCAAGGTCGAGCTCGTCGACGCCATCCCGCCCGGCGAAGACCTGAAGATCTACCGCCAGGGCGAGTGGTTCGACCTCTGCCGCGGCCCGCACATGACCTCGACGGGCAAGGTCGGCACCGCCTTCAAGCTGATGAAGGTCGCGGGCGCCTACTGGCGGGGTGATTCCAACAACCCGATGCTCACCCGCATCTACGGCACCGCCTGGGCCACGAAGGAGGACCTCGACGCCTACCTCCACCGCCTGGAGGAGGCCGAGCGCCGGGACCACCGCCGCTTGGGCCGGGAGATGGACCTGTTCCACTTCCAGGAGGAGGGGCCGGGCGTCGTCTTCTGGCACGCCAAGGGCTGGACGGTGTTCCAGGAACTCATCGCCTACATGCGCCGCCGGCTCCGGGGCGACTACGCCGAGGTGAACGCGCCGCAGATCCTCGACAAGGCCCTGTGGGAGACCTCCGGCCACTGGGGCTGGTACCGCGAGAACATGTTCGCCGCGCAATCCGCCGGCGACGAGGCTGAGGACAAGCGCTGGTTCGCCCTCAAGCCGATGAACTGCCCCGGCCACGTCCAGATCTTCAAGCACGGTCTGAAGAGCTACCGCGATCTGCCTCTGCGCATGGCGGAATTCGGCGTGGTGCACCGCTACGAGCCCTCGGGCGCCATGCACGGGCTGATGCGCGTGCGCGGCTTCACCCAGGACGACGCGCACATCTTCTGCACCGAGGACCAGCTCGCCGACGAGTGCCTGAAGATCAACGAGTTGATCCTCTCGACCTATGCCGATTTCGGCTTCGGCGAGATCGTCGTGAAGCTCTCGACCCGGCCGGAGAAGCGCGTCGGCTCGGACGCGCTGTGGGACCACGCCGAGGGCGTGATGACCCGCGTGCTGGCCCAGATCGAGGAGCAGTCCGGCGGGCGGATCAAGACCAGTGTGAACCCGGGGGAGGGCGCCTTCTACGGGCCGAAGTTCGAGTACGTGCTGCGCGACGCCATCGGCCGCGACTGGCAGTGCGGGACGACACAGGTGGACTTCAACCTCCCCGAGCGGTTCGGCGCCTTCTACATCGACGCCGACGGACAGAAGAAGCCGCCGGTCATGGTCCACCGGGCGATCTGCGGCTCGATGGAGCGCTTCACCGGCATCCTGATCGAGCATTTCGCCGGGCACTTCCCGCTCTGGATCGCCCCGGTGCAGGTGGTGGTCGCCACCATTACCGGCGAGGCCGACGCCTATGCCGCCAAGGTGGTGCGGGCGCTGGAGAAGGCCGGCCTGCGGGTCGAGGCGGACCTGCGCAACGAGAAGATCAACTACAAGGTCCGCGAGCACTCGCTGGCCAAGGTCCCGGTGCTGCTGGCGCTCGGCAAGCGCGAGGCGGAGGAGGGCACCGTCTCGATCCGCCGCCTCGGCAGCCAGCAGACCCGCACCCTGCCGCTCGCCGAGGCCGTCGCCGCCTTCGTGGACGAGGCCACGAGCCCCGACCGCCGCCGGGCGGACGCGGTGGCCGAGACCGTGCCGACGGGCGACGTGGTGCTCGATGGGCATCACGAGGTGGCGCCGGTTCCGTAACGAGGGCGCGGATGTTCCCCTCTCCCCGCATGCGGGGAGAGGGCCGAGCCCCCCTGTCGGGGGCGAGGCGAGCCCGGAAGGGCGATGGTGAGGGGGCCGACAGGATGAGCTTTTTCCGGCACGCCCCCGCACCCCCGGCGGCCGCCTCGCTCCGGCGACGACAAGGTCGCCGGAGCCCTCTCCCCGCAGGCGGGGAGAGGGGGAACTCGCCTCCAAAGGTTCCGTCTCGCCGCAAAACAGGCTAGGGCAACCGGCCATGACCCGCACCGCCCTCTATGCAGGCTCGTTCGATCCGGTCACGAACGGCCATCTCGACGTCGTGCGCCAAGCCTGTCGCCTCGTGGACACGCTGGTGCTCGCCATCGGTGTGCATCCCGGCAAGGCGCCGCTGTTCTCGGCCGACGAGCGGGCCGCGCTCCTGCGCGAGACCTGCGGGCCGGTGGCGCAGGCGGAGGGGGCGGCGCTCGACGTCGTGACCTTCGACGACCTCGCCGTCTCGGCGGCGCGGCGCTGCGGGGCGCGGCTGTTCATTCGCGGCCTGCGGGACGGCACCGATCTCGATTACGAGATGCAGCTCGCCGGCATGAACGGCGCCATGGCGCCGGAGGTGCAGACCGTGTTCCTCCCGGCCTCGACCAGTGCCCGGCCGATCACCGCGACCCTGGTACGCCAGATCGCCGGGATGGGGGGCGACGTCTCGCCCTTCGTTCCCGCAGCCGTGGCCGCGAGGCTCAAGGCGCGGTTCGCCGCCACCCATTCCTGAACGACCTCGATAAGGACAAGACAGCGCCATGAAACGCCGCACGCTCCTCGCGCTCGCCCTCGCCGCGGGCCTGTCCACCCCGGCCCTCGCCGCCGACGGGAACACCGTCTACCTCCAGACCAAGGACGGCCGCATCACCATCGAGTTGCGTCCCGACCTCGCGCCCAAGCACGTCAAGCAGATCAAGACGCTGGTCGCCCGCGGCTTCTACGACGGGCTGAAGTTCCACCGGGTGATCGACGGCTTCATGGCCCAGACCGGCGACCCGAAGGGCAACGGCACCGGCGGCTCGGACCTGCCCGACATCCCGGCCGAGTTCTCGCAGAGCGCGCAGTTCAAGCGCGGCACGGTGGGCATGGCCCGCTCGCAGAACCCGAATTCCGCGAACTCGCAGTTCTTCATCTGCCTCGGCGACGCGCCGTTCCTGAACGGCCAGTACACGATTGTCGGCAACGTCACCGACGGTCTCGACGTCCTCGACAAGATCAAGAAGGCCGCCCCCGGCGCCCCCGGCGGCGCGGTGCAGGACCCCGACAAGATCGTCCGGATGACGCTGGCCGACAAGGCGAAGTGAGGCGACGCCTCACCACCGCCCGCGACGCCCATCCCCCCTCACGGAAACGGAGAACCGCTCATGGCCGACACCGAGACCCTCATCCTCGAGACCACCAAGGGCCGCGTGGTCATCGGGCTGCGCCCCGACCTCGCCCCGAACCATGTGGAGCGCATCAAGACGCTCGCCTCGCAGGGCTTCTACGACGGCGTGGTGTTCCACCGTGTCATCGACGGCTTCATGGCCCAGACCGGCGACCCGACCGGCACCGGCTCGGGCGGCTCGGAGATGCCGGACCTGAAGGCCGAGTTCAACGCGGAGCCGCACGTGCGCGGCACCTGCTCCATGGCCCGCACGAACTTCCCGCACTCGGCGAACTCGCAGTTCTTCATCTGCTTCGACGATGCCCGCTTCCTCGACAAGCAATACACCGTGTGGGGCAAGGTCGTGGAAGGCATGGACGTGATCGACACGATCAACAAGGGCGAGCCGCCGCGCTCGCCGGACAAGATCGTGAAGGCGACCGTCGGCGCCGCCTGACGGATCAATCCTGTTCTCTCCCCGCACCTCATGCGGGGAGAGGAACCCCGCTCGCAATGACGGCGTGAATGCTTAGGTCCGTCTGCGCAGCCACGCCTCCGCGCGTGACAGGTCCTCCGGCGTGTTGATGTTGATGAACGAGTCCACCGGCTCGATCGGCCACTCCTCCACGGCCGCCCCGTGCCGGGCAATGAAGGCGCCGACCCGCCGCTCGCCCGCCTCCAGCCACGCCCGCAGGTCGTCCCGCAGGGCCAGCGGCCAGAGCGCCGCCGTGTAGTGGTCCCGTCCGCCGGATGCCGCCATCGCGATGGGGCTCGCGCCCAGCGACGCGGCCAGACGCGCCGCGAGGTCGCCCGGCAGGAACGGGGCATCGCCCGGCACGCTGAGCACATGCGTTACGCCGGGCAGGCCCGCCGCGTGCTCCAGCCCCGCGAGGATCCCCGCCAGCGGCCCGAGGGAGCCCGGCAGGGAATCGGGCAGGACCGGCCCGTCGAACACGCTCGAGAAGCGCGAAGGGTCGCCGTTGGCGCTGAGCGCCAGCCCCGCCGGGCATTGCGGGCGCAGACGTGCCGCGATCCGGGACAGGATGGGCGCGCCGCCGAGCGGCAACAGGGGCTTGTCCACCCCGCCCATTCGCCGCCCGAGGCCGCCGGCGAGAATCAGGCCGAGGATCAGTGCCATCCCGGCCACTCGGCGCGCGTCATGCCCTCGCCCCGCGTGCGGGGAGAGGGCTGAGCCCCCCTTGTCGGGGGCGAAGCGCGGCGGCAGCCGGGGGTGAGGGGGGCAGCCGAAGAGGCCTCATCCCGTGAGCCCCCTCACCAACGCTACGGCTTCGCCTACGCCTCCTGCATGGACGGCGAGGTCCATGCAGGCCTCTCCCCGCAGGCGGGGAGAGGGGAAGGCGCGCCGTGTCACGATACGATTACTCGATCACGATCTTCGGCGCCGCCCGGCCCGCCGGCGCGCCCGACAGGTTCGCCCAGAGCGCCGCGGCGATCTCGCGGTAGACCTTGGCCTGCGGGCCCTCCGGGTCGGTGGCCACCACGGGCCGGCCGGCGTCGGAGGTCTCGCGGATCGTCATGTTCAGGGGCACCTCGCCGAGGAAGGGCACGCCGAGGCGCTGCGCCTCGTTCCGAGCTCCGCCATGGCCGAAGATGTGCGAGGCATGGCCGCATTGGGGGCAGACGAAGGTCGCCATGTTCTCGACGATGCCGAGGATCGGCACCGCGACCTTCTTGAACATCGTCACGCCGCGCCTGGCGTCGATCAGGGCCAGATCCTGCGGGGTCGAGACGATCACAGCCCCGGAGAGCGGGGTCGCCTGGGCCATGGTGAGCTGGGCGTCGCCGGTGCCGGGGGGCATGTCCACGAGGAGCACGTCGAGTTCGCCCCAGAGCACGTCGCGCAGCATCTGGGTGATGGCGGACTGGACCATCGGCCCGCGCCAGATCATCGCCGCCTCGGGCTCGATCAGGAAGCCGATGGACATGACCTTGAGGCCGTAGCCGACCATCGGCTCCATGGCCTTGTTATCGACCACGGTGGGCTTGCCCGTGAGGCCGAACAGCTTCGGCACCGAGGGGCCGTAGATGTCGGCGTCGAGGAGGCCGACCTTCAGCCCCTGCGCCTGGAGGGCCAGCGCAAGGTTGCAGGCGGTGGTGGACTTGCCGACGCCGCCCTTGCCGGAGGCCACCGCCACGATGTGCCGCACGCCCGGCAGCTTCGGACCCTGCTGCGGCGGGGCGCCGGGCCGGGGCGGGGCGACGGGGGGCGGGGAGACAGGGCGCGGCGCGGCGCTGCTCTGGGCCGGATGGCTGGTGTCGCGCTCCGAGGTGAGGCTCGCGAAGACGCCGGAGACGCCGGGCATCTGCAGCACGCGGCCCTCCGCCTGCCGCCGCACAGGCTCGAAGCGCTCGGCCTCGGAGGCATCGACCAGGATCGAGAACATCACCCGGTTGTTCGGATCGACCACCACCTGGGACAGGCGGCCGGAGCCGGGCAGGGTGGTGCCGGCGGCGTCGATCGTCACGGATTGCAGGGCGCGCAGCACGTCGTCGCGGGTGATGGCCAAGGTCGCAGGCTCCGAGTTCGTTCCGCCTCCATCTATACGTGCGCCCGCGAAACACCACCCTCGCGCGCAGCCTGAACCAACCGGAGCTTCGCCCGTTGTCGAGGCGAATCCGAGCCGGGCCGCTCCATGGCGGCCCGGCGCAGAGGCAGGAGTTGCGCCGTGCACCAGAACCACCGCGACCACGAGGGCGCCGAGAAGCTGTTCGACCTGATCAAGGACGTGAAGGTCGCGATGATGACCACCGTCGATTCCGACGGCACGCTCAACAGCCGCCCGATGTGGAACAACGACATCGACCAGAACGGCGACCTGTGGTTCTTCACCAAGCTGCACTCGCCCAAGACCGCCGAGATCAGCCGGGACAACCAGGTGAACCTCGCCTACTCCGATCCGTCGAGCCAGAACTACGTGTCGGTCGCCGGCAAGGCCGAGGTGATCCGCGATCAGGCGCTCATCGACCAGAAGTGGAATACCAGCCTCAAGACGTGGTTCCCCAACGGCAAGGACGACCCCGAGGTCGCCCTGATCCGCGTCTGCCCCGAGAAGGGCGAGTATTGGGACAGCCCCAATGCTACGATGCTGCACCTCTACGGCACCGTGAAGGCCGCGCTCACCGGCGAGAGCCCGAAAACCGAGACCGAGAAGGTCAAGCTCAGCTGAGTTTTCGAGACGGATGACGAGGGGGCGGCGCGCCGGGCACGGCCGCCGCCCTTTTTCGTCGTGTCTCCTGCGTCATTGCGAGCGGAGCGAAGCGATCCATGGCAGCGGGCCGCCGCCGAACGCATCGCATCCCTGGATCGCTTCGCTCCGCTCGCAATGACGGTGAGGACTGAGGATAAGCCTCCGCCCCCGTTGACGCGACGGCGGAAACGATGCGCCCTCCCTTTCCCCCGGCGCGACCCGAAGTCCCAATAAAATGCTCGATCTGGCGAGGCGGGTTTACGACCACAGCTTCCGCATCGATCCGGTGATCCGGTCGCTGCTCGACACGGATTTCTACAAGCTGCTGATGGCGCAGACGATCCTGCGGCGGCATCCGCGGGTGGAGACAACCTTCGGGATCACGAACCGCTCGGCGCGGGTGCGGATCGCGGAGGAGGTCGATGCGGGGCTGCTGCGGGAACAGCTCGACCATGCCCGCTCGCTGCGCCTCTCGAAGGGCGAGGTGACGTGGCTGCGGGGCAACGTCTTCCGGGGCCAGGGGCGGATCCTCGGCCCCGAATTCGTCTCGTGGTTCGAAACCTTCCAGTTGCCGGAGTACGAACTCGCCACGCGGGACGGGCAGTACGAGCTGACCTTCCACGGCCCCTGGGTCGAGACCACGCTGTGGGAGGTGCCGGCGCTCGCGATCCTCAACGAGTTGCGGGCGCGGGCGGTGCTGCGGGGCATGGGCAAGCTGGCGCTGCAGGTGCTCTACGCCCGCGCCATGACGCGGGTCTGGGAGAAGATCGAGCGGCTCCAGCGCCTGCCGGACCTCTCCATCGCCGATTTCGGCACGCGGCGGCGCCACGGCTTCCTGTGGCAGGACTGGTGCGTGCAGGCCATGGCCGAGGGCCTGGGCGAGCCGCGCTTCCTCGGCACCTCGAACTGCCTCATCGCCGCCAAGCGCGAGGTCGAGCCGGTGGGGACCAACGCCCACGAGTTGCCCATGGTCTACGCGGCCCTCGCCCCCGACGACGCGGGCCTGGCGGCGGCGCCCTACGCGGTGCTCGCCGACTGGCAGGAGGATTACGGCGGCAACCTCCGGGTCGTCCTGCCCGACACCTACGGCACCACAGGCTTCCTCGCGAACGCGCCCGATTGGGTGGCCGACTGGACGGGCATCCGCATCGACTCGAAGGACCCGATCGAGGGGGGCGAGGAGGCGATCCGCTTCTGGCAGGAGCACGGGCGCGACCCGCGCGACAAGCTCGCGATCTTCTCCGACGGGCTCGACATCGCGGAGATCGAGCGCATCCACGCCCGTTTCCACGGGCGGATGCGCCTCGGCTACGGCTGGGGCACGCTGCTGACCAACGACTTCCGCGGCCTGATCCCGGACGGGCGGCTCGATCCGATCTCCATCGTCTGCAAGGTCATGGACGCGGACGGCCACCCCACCGTGAAGCTCTCCGACAACCCGACCAAGGCACAGGGCCCCGCCGAGGAGATCGCCCGCTACCGTCGGGTCTTCGGCGTGGGCGAGCAGGGGGCGATGCCCGTGATGGTGTGAGTCGCGACGGGATCGAATCTCCTTCCCGGTCCGTTCCCCGTCCGTCGCACCGGGCGGCCGAGGTTGGCGCCACACGCCGCCTCGCGGAGGGGTATCAGGCGGGCATGGTCAGGCGGAGCACCGGGGTTCCCGGCACGGGAAGGCCCTCGATCATCCCACGGCCGACCCGCGTCGCCGCCGCCGAGACACCACGCGCGGCACTCGCCTCGCCCCTCGTCGTCGCCGCGATCCTCGTGGCGGGGCTGTATTTCGGCCGGGAGATCTTCATCCCGATCGCCATCGCGCTGCTCCTGTCCTTCGTGCTCGGGCCGCTCGTGAACTACCTGCGCCGCTGGCGCCTGCCGCGCCTCGTGGCGGTCGGCCTCACCGTGCTGCTGACCCTCGGCATCGTCGGGGCGCTGGCGACCCTGATCGGCGTCCAGGCCGCGGACCTGATGAACGACGTGCCGCGCTACCGCGCCACCATCGAGCGCAAGCTCGAGAACCTGCGCGAGAGCCCCGTCGGGCGGATGACCGACTACGTCGCCAATATCGGCCGCGTGATCCACGGCGCCGGCAACGGCGGCACGGAGGGACAGAAGGAGGCGGATCCGGCGGCCAAGCCCGCGCCGCCCCCCGCCGCGAAGCCGGACGCGAAGGCCAAGCCCGACATCAAGCCCGAAACGAAGTCCGCCGGTCCGTCCGAAGACCGCAAGCCGATGCTGGTGGAGATGGCGGCGAGCCCGCCGAGCCCGGTGGAGACGGCGAGCACTCTGCTCTCGCCGGTGATCCAGCCGCTGACCACCGCCGGCATCGTCTTCATCGTGCTGCTCTTCGTCCTGATGCAGCGGGAGGATCTGCGCGACCGGCTGATCCGCCTCGCGGGTTCCCGAGACCTGCACCGGACCACCGTGGCCATGGACGACGCGGCCCGGCGCCTGTCCCGCTACTTCGTCGCGCAGGTCGCCCTCAACACGGCCTTCGGCGTGGTGATCGGGATCGGCCTCTACCTGATCGGCGTGCCCAACCCCGTCCTGTGCGGGATCGTCTCGGCGCTCATGCGCTTCGTGCCCTATCTCGGTGCCTTCCTCTCGGCCCTGCTGCCGATGATGCTCGCGGCGGCGATCGAGCCCGGCTGGAACATGACCATCGCCACGGCGATCCTGTTCCTGATCCTCGAACCCCTGACGGGGCAGGTGATCGAGCCGATCTTCTACGGCCAGTCGACCGGCCTCTCACCCACCGCCGTCCTGGTCTCGGCCCTGTTCTGGACGTGGCTCTGGGGGCCCGTCGGGCTCCTGCTCTCGACGCCGCTCACCGCCTGCCTCGTCGTGCTCGGGCGCCATGTCGAGCACCTGGAGTTCCTCGACGTGCTGTTCGGCGACAGGCCCGCCCTCACGCCGGTGCAGAACTTCTACCAGCGCATCCTGGCGGGCGACTCGGAGGAGGTGCTCGGCCACGCCGAGCTGATCCTCCAGCACTGCTCCCTGTCCTCGTACTACGAGGACGTGGTCCTCAAGGCGCTGGAACTCGCCGCCCGGGACGCCGCGCGGGGCGTTCTCACCCCGACCCAGAAGGGGGCCATCCGCGGCACCCTGGCGGAACTGATCGAGGATCTCGCCGACCGGGGCGACGCGCCGACGGGAGAGGCGGGCAAGGACGCCGGCAAGGACGCCGGCAAGGGTGCCGGCAAGGGTGCGGCCACGGACGCGGCGCGCCGCGACGGCTGCGAGGGCGAGGAGGCGTGCAGCCCCTTCCCCCTCGTGCCCGCGCCCTCGTCCCTGCCCGGGGCGTGGACGCAGGAGGGGGCGGTGCTCTGCGTCTCGGGGCGGGGCTTCCTCGATGCCGCCGCCGCCGCGATCCTGGCGCAGATCCTGGCCAAGCGCGGGCTCGGCACGCGGATCGTGCCCTTCGCGGACACCGCCTCGAGCCGGCTTGCCCGGTTCGAGCCGGGGGAGACGCGCCTCGTCTGCGTCGTCTCCGTCGCCTATGGCGGCGAGCCCGAGCACCTGAACCGCCTGATCGGCCGCCTGCGGCAGCACCGGCCGCAGGTGCCGATCCTGGCGGGCCTGTGGCTGCTGGACGAGCGCCGCCCGAGCCTCATCCTCGACGCCGACCTGCGGGCCGACTCCCTGCGCGAGGCGGTGGAGGCGGTCCTCGACCGGGCCGCGGCGGAGCCAGCGCCCGCCCAAGAGGCCGCGTCCGCCCAGGAGGCCGCGTCCGCGCCCGCCGCGGCGGGACCGCCCCTTCCCGCTGCCCTCGGACAGGGCGCGTGAGGAAGACAGCCCTCGCGCCCGCCCCATCGACGGGAGGGGACTTGACGCGGCGCCCACCGGATTGCCTTCGTCTCCCCGTCGGCTCGAGGCCGGACGGAGGGAAGTGCCATGAGCGTCGTCGAACTCGGCCGGTTCATGGACGATCTCGCGGAGGGGTCGGGCAAGGCGATCATGCCCTTCTTCCGGGCCCAGTTCTCCCTGGAGGACAAGGCGCGGGGCGGCTCGCCCTTCGATCCCGTCACCGAGGCCGACCGGGCGGCGGAGGTGGTGCTGCGGGCGATGATCGCCAAGGCGTTCCCCGGCCACGGCATCCTCGGCGAGGAGTTCGGCACGGAGCGCGGGGATGCGGAATGCGTCTGGGTGCTCGATCCGATCGACGGCACCCGCGCCTTCATCGCCGGCCTGCCCACCTGGGGCACCCTCATCGGGCTCACCCGCCACGGCGTGCCGGTGCGCGGGCTGATGCACCAGCCCTATCTCGGCGAGGTCTTCACCGGCGACGGACGCACCGCCCGCCTGCGCGGCCCGGCGGGCGAGCGCACCCTGCGCACGCGCCGCTGCGCCGACCTCTCCCAGGCGCTCCTCGCCACCACCGATCCCCGCCTGTTCGCGGCCGGCGAGGAGGCGGAGCGCTTCCGCGCCGTCGAGGAGCGCGTGCGCCTCTCCCGCTACGGGGCGGATTGCTACGCCTACTGCATGCTCGCCGCCGGGCAGATCGACCTCGTGATCGAGGCGGGGCTGAAGCCCTACGACATCTGCGCCCTGATCCCGATCATCGAGGGGGCGGGGGGCCGGGTCACGACCTGGGACGGCGGGTCCGCCGCCGGGGGAGGGCGGATCGTCGCCGCCGGGGATCCGCGGCTGCACGAGGCGGCGCTGCGTTTGCTGAATCCGTGAACGACCGCAACGCGGAGGAACCGCGACGCATCCCCCTCTCCCTCGTGGGGAGGGGCCAGGGGTGGGGGTGGTGCCGGATGAGGCTCTCCGGTGCCCTCTGCACGACCCCCACCCCTATCCCTCCCCGCAGGGAGGAGGGGGGAGATCGCTGCGCCGTCCGCGAAGGCCGCCCCCCGTGCTGCTGAGCGCCCTCGCGCTTGTGATGACCCTGACCACGGCGGCCGAGCAGCGCGCCGCCGCCCTCCTGCGTGCCCTGCCTCCGCTCCCGGCCGCCACCGCCCCCGCCGAGCCGCCGCGCTTCGACGCCCCGGGCCGGGCGGTGTCGAACTGGCATGGGGAGACCGCCGCCGGGCTGCGGCCCCGGGCGCTGGCCCTCACCGCGAGCCTCGCGAAGGATCCGCCCTACGTCGCCCGCTGCGTGCGGCTGAACAACGGCTGGTGCATCAAGTCGGCCAAGTGGCCGGGGGAGATCGGCGCGGACGGGGAGGGGCACACCGCCTTCGCGACGCTGGCCGACGGGGCGGATGCCGCCGCACATCTGCTGCGGCGCTACTACCGCGATTACGGACGCCGCAGCGCGCTGGCCATCGTCCGGCGCTGGGCGCCCTCCGAATGCCGGGTCGCCTCGCCGGGTGGCGGCGGGACCGCCGCGGCGGCTGTTCCGGCGGGGCTCGCGCCGAGGGGCATCGGCCGGACCCTGCGCGCCCGCTTCCTCGCCCGGCACCGGCCCGGCGGCGTGCCCCGCGTCGCCGCGGCCCGGAGCGGCCGGGCCGGAGCCCTGCGGATCCAGCCCTGGTCGCCCCTCGCCCGCTTGGCCGGGCGCCCGCGCGCACGGCCCGGCGCGCGGGCGATTCCGACCGTGAGCGCCCCGCGCCCGGTGGGCGACATCGCGGCGGGCCTCACGCCGTCCACCACGCAACCCGCAGCCAGGCCCCTGCGCGGCGCCGACGACCCGGCGGCCCTGCTCGACCGCCGCCGGGTGCCGAGCCCGGACCACATGGTCGCCGAATCGGCCCTCCTGCCGGCCATCGCGGCGGGGCTGCCCGTCCTCGACCTGCGCCTGCCCGCCCCCCTCTGTGCCGGGGACGAGACCCGCATCCGCGCCTATGCGGGGCGGATCGCCGCCAGCGTCGGCGTGAAGCCCGACGACGACCTCCACCTGTTCGGCCCGGACGGCGCGCCGCTGCCGAACCTCGCTTCCGTCATGCTGGCGATGTCGGCGGTGGAACTCGGGACGCTCCGGGCCTCGCCCGACCTCGTGGCGGGGGCGATCGGCCGGCTGGCGCAGGAGGGATCGGGGCAGGCTGCGAGCGCCCCCTGACATTCCCGCCGGCCCATGGCGGGCGTATCGGCCCCTTGCGCCCGCGCCTCCCCCGCGCCACCTCACGCCCGCCCCTCCCTTCCGGACGATCCCGGCCCGTGCCCCCACCCCTGACCGATTTCACCTCCCGCGCCGGCTCGGCCCTGCGTGCCTTCGCCGAGGCGTCCCAGGACCTGATCGTCCAGCCGACGCTCCGCCTCGGGGTGACGGGCCTCGCCCGCTCCGGCAAGACCGTGTTCACCACGGCGCTGATCCACCACCTCGTGGAGACCCATGCCCTGCCGGCCTTCTCCGTCGCGCAGGAGGGGCGGCTGCGCCGGGCGCGCCTCGTGCCCCAGCCCGACGACGACGTGCCTCGCTTCCCCTTCGAGGAGCATTTCGCGACGCTGACGCAGGCCCGGGCGTGGCCGCGCTCCACCGACCGGATCAGCCAGTTCCGCCTGGAGATCGCCTACGAGCGCGCCGCCGGCTGGCGCTCGGGCCCGGCCACCCTGATGCTCGACGTGGTGGACTATCCCGGCGAGTGGCTCCTCGACCTCGCCCTCATCGAGACGGACTACGTCGCGTGGTCGCGCTCGACCATCGCGGGCACGAGGCGGCCCGGCCGGGCCGCCGTCGCGGCGCCCTGGCTCGCCGCCCTCCAGGGCTTCGATCCGGCGGGGCCCCTCGACGAGGTGGTGGCCGAGCGGGCGAGCGACGCCTTCAAGACCTATCTCGCGGCCCTCCGGGCGGGACCCGAATCGGTGGCCACGACGCCGCCGGGGCGCTTCCTGATGCCCGGCGACCTCGCGGGCTCCCCGGCGCTCACCTTCGCCCCCCTCGACCGCCTGCCCGAGACCATCGCCCCCGACAGCCTCGCCGGGCTGATGCAGCGCCGCTTCGAGGCGTACAAGGCGAAGGTCGTGACCCCCTTCTTCCGCGACCACTTCCAGCGGGTGGACCGGCAGATCGTGCTGGTGGACGTCCTCTCGGCGGTCGATGCCGGGCCGACGGCGCTGGCCGAGCTGGAGGAGGCCCTCGACACGGTGCTGCTCAGCCTCAACATCGGCCGCAACTCCCTGCTCTCGCGGTTCTTCGCCCCCCGGGCCGACCGGGTGATGTTCGCCGCCACCAAGGCCGACCACCTGCACCAGACCAGCCACGACCGGCTCGACGCCCTCCTGCGCCTCCTCGTCTCGCGGGCCATGCGCCGGACGGAAGCGGCGGGCGCGCGCGTCGGGACGGTGGCGCTGGCCTCCGTCCGGGCGACCCGCGAGACCACGGTCCACGACGGCGGGGCGGTGCTGCGGGCGGTGGCGGGCACGCCGGAGGCCGGGGAGGTCGTCGGCGACGAGACCTTCGACGGATCGAGCGAGGCGGCCATCTTCCCCGGCGAGTTGCCCGAGCGGCCCGAGGCGGTGCTGGAGGGCGCGGTGGAGCCCGGCTCGCTGCGCTTCCCCCGCTTCCGGCCGCCGCTGATCCGCCCCGACCACCTCGGCCGCCCCGGCCACCTGCCGCAGATCCGGCTGGACCGGGCGATGCAGTTCCTGATCGGGGACCGGCTGTGAGCGCCACTTCCCTCCCGTCATCGCAAGCGCAGCGAAGCAATCCAGGGATGCGCCACGCTCCGAGACGTCCCGCTGCCCTGGATTGCTTCGCTGCGCTCGCAATGACGGATGGCGCTTGTATGGACCCCCACCCATGACCTCAGGCCAGAAGCCCCGCGCCTTCCGCCTCTCCCCGGAGCCACCCGCGGCTGCCGGCTTCGCGCCGCCGCCGGAGCGGGCCACGTCCACCCCGGTGATCGTGGAGGAGCCCTTCGAGATCGTCGATGCCGCCGACGGCGTGCCCGTGCCGGTGGCGCCGAGGCGGCGCTCGCCCTGGGGGGCGCTGTTCTGGTCGGCGGCGGGCGGGCTCGTCTCCCTCGGGGTCGGCCTGTCCATCGAGCGAATGATCACCGATCTGTTCCAGGCCGCGCCCTGGCTCGGCTGGGTCGCCCTCGCGCTCCTGGCCGTCGCCCTGGTGGCGCTGGCGGCGATCCTCGGCCGGGAACTCGCGGGCCTGCGCCGGGAGAAGCGGATCGAGCGCCTTCGCCAGTCGGCCATCGACGCCATCGCCGCCCGGGACCACAGCGCCGCCATGGGCGTCGTGAGGGAGGTCTCGGCCCTCTATGCCGACCGGGGGGCGCTGGCCTCCGCCCGGGCGCGCCTGGACGCCACGGCGGACGCCATCCTCGATGTGGACGACCGGATCGGGCTCGCCGAGCGCGAACTCCTCGCCGACCTCGACCGGCAGGCCCGCAACGCCGTCGCGACGGCGGCCAAGCAGGTCTCGGCGGTGACGGCGCTGAGCCCGCGGGCCATCGTGGACGTCGCCTTCGTGCTGTTCGCCGCCGTGCGGCTCCTGCGCCGGATCGCGGCGATCTACGGCGGGCGGCCGGGCTTCCTCGGCTTCCTGCGCCTCGCCCGCTCGGCGCTCGCGCATCTCACCGTGACGGGGGGCATGGCGGTGGGCGAAAGCATGATCCAGCAGGTGCTGGGGCTGGGCCTCGCCGCCCGCGTCTCGGCCAAGCTGGGGGAGGGCGTGCTGAACGGCCTGATGACCGCCCGCTTCGGCCTCGCGGCGCTGGCCGTTTGCCGCCCGCTCCCCTTCGTCCGGATCGAGCCGCCGAAGCTCTCGGACGTGGCGGGCGAACTGCTGCGCTCGGCGGAGAAGGAAGGGTAGGGCGAAGAGCGAATGGCGTTGTGTCGTGACGATCATGCGTCAACTTAAAACTATTCGCTATTCGCCACTCCCTTTTCGCCCAACTTCACGAGGGGGTCCAACGAGGCGATGCCCGTCGAACCCCCGAGACCCTTACCGCTTGAACTTGCCCTCGTACTTGAACTCCGGCGCGGACTTCAGCTGGTCCTTGCTGGCACCGATGATGGCCTTCCACTTCTTGGCGTCGGCGTCGTAGCCCAGCGCCACGGAGTCCGGCGAGACGACGACGTAGCGCTCGCCCATGCCAAGGAAGCCGCCGACGGAGACGATGTAGCCGGTGAGCTTCTGGTTCTCGAGCACGAGATCCTTGATCTCACCCACCGTGTTGTTCTCGGCATCGGTCATGTTGAGGCCGATGAGGTTGTAGCTCAGCACCGAGTCTTGCGGCACATTGACGAACTTCGGCGCCGAGGTCGGCGGAACCGCGTTCTTTTCGGCGGCCAGGGCGGGACCGGCAAGCATCGCGGCAGCGAGCGTGGCGAGGACGAGACGACGCATGAAAACCTCCAACCGCCCGAATCAGGCGGCGGGGAATGAGGAAGACGCGCGGTTCGTTCCGTCCCCTCCGTGAAATGTTAATTCGCGGAACATGGAACCAAACGGCCCGCTGCGGCGCGGGTTTCCCGGCCTCTCAATTGGGCTGGGTCGCGTCGGCCTTGGCCACGACCTCGATGTCGCGGTCGAGGCCGCTCTCCACCTTGAACTCGCGGCTGAAGACCTGTCCGTCGTGGCGGGCGATGAGGACATAATCGCCCTCCGCCAGCGTCACCTGCGGGAAGGCGCCGATCGCCTCGCGGATCGTGTCGCCGCCCGGCGTCAGGACAGAGAAGGCCGTGCCCGCGAAGGCTTCCGCCCCCGCCTGGGCGACGAGCTTCAGGGTGACGGTGGCGGCCCGGTGGTTCAGGGTCGCCTCGGTGATCTTGCCGTTCTCGACCTTCAGGTCGGCGCGCTGGATCGCATTGGATTCCCCATAGGTGGAGACCACGTGGTAGGTGCCCTCGGGCAGGCGCAGCAGGTCGCCGCTGTGGAGGTTGGAGCGCACCAGGCGGCCCTCCGAGTTGGTCCCCACCGGCACGAAGACCGAGAAGGTGACCTGATCCTGCGGGATCTTCACGTCGCCCACGGCGCCCGACAGGCGCAGGGCGCCGGCCGCCACCCGCAGGGTATCCGTGGCCGACTGGCCGCCCAGCACGATCCGCTTGGACGCGCTGGCGAAGCCGTAGGTGACGGTGGCGACGTAGGCCCCCGGCGGCAGGGTGAAGCGCGGTTCCGCCTCGGTGGAGCGCGCCACGATCGAGGGCCGGGCGCCCTCGCCCCGATCGTCGAGGATCCGCCACGTCAGGCCGTCCTGCAGGGGGACGCCCGGCCCCGCGAGCAAGGCCGACAGGGACAGTTGCGCGTCGGGCTCGGCGGGGGGCATGGCCGGCGGCAGGACCGGACTCGTCACGGAGGGCGTGAGCATCGGCGTGCCCGTGCCGGGCTGAACGAGGACGTTCTGCGCGAGCGCGAAGCCCGGCAGCAGCGCCGCCGCCCCGCAAAGCCCCGCCACCCGCCGCATCCTGCAACGCCAGACCGCGCTCATCCTCACCGAATCCTCGCTCGACGCCCCTCCTGTGCCGCCGGACCGTGGCGACCGCAAGGCGCGGCGCCCGCGCCCTTCCAAGCCGGGACCGCCCGTGCCACATCCCTGCGACGTCTTTTTCTCGCGGACGGGATGCATGACCGCCACCCTCGACCTCCTGCGGACCCGCCGCTCGGTGCCGCCGCCGCTCCTCGACGGGCCGGGGCCCTCGCGCGAGGAACTGGAGACCATCCTCGCGGCGGCCTCACGGGTGCCGGACCACGGCAAGCTCGCGCCCTGGCGCTTCCTCGTCATCCAGGGGGAGGCGCGCGCCCGCGTCGGCGAGATCATCGCCGCCACCTTCAGGGCCGACAACCCCGAGGCGAGCGGGGAGCGGCTGGAGCAGGAGCGCCGCCGCCTCGCCCACGCGCCGGTGGTGGTGGCCCTGGTCTCCCGGGCGGGACCGCATGTGAAGATCCCGGAATGGGAGCAGGTGCTTTCCGCCGGCGCCGCCGCCATGAACCTCGTCATCGCCGCCAACGCCATGGGCTACGCCACCTCCTGGCTCACCGAGTGGCACAGCTACGACCGCCGGGTGCTCGACGCGCTGGGCCTCGCGCCCCAGGAGCGGATGGCCGGGCACATCCATATCGGCCGCGCGCGGGAGGTGCCCTCCGACCGGCCGCGCCCGGCGCTCGCCGACATCGTGACCTACCTCTGAGGCCCCCCGTGCAGTACGACTTCGATCTCCCCCGGGACCGGCGCAGCCTGCCCCACAGCCCCCTGAAGGCCATCGTCGCCCCCCGGCCGATCGGCTGGATCAGCGCCATGGACAAGGCCGGGCGCCTGAACCTCGCGCCCTACTCGTTCTTCAACGCGGTGGGCGAGACGATGGTGGCCTTCTCCTCCACGGGCCGCAAGGACGCGATGACCTTCGCCGAGGAGGGCGGCGAGTTCGTGTGCAGCCTCGCCACCTGGGACCTGCGCGACGGCATGAATGACTCGTCCGCGCCCCTGCCGCGGGGCGAGAGCGAGTTCGCCTTCGCCAACCTGGAGACCGCGCCGTCCGCCAAGGTCCGCCCGCCCCGGGTGGCGGCCTCCCCCGCCGCCCTCGAATGCAGGTGGCTCCAGACCGTGCCGATCACCCCCCTCGACGGCGGCGAGGCGAAGGACTTCCTCGTGATCGGGCAGGTCGTCTCGATCTACGTGGACGAGCGGTTCGTCGCGGACGGGATGGTCGATACGGCGGCGATGCATCCAATCATGCGCGGCGGCTACTTCGACTACTTCCACATCACCCCCGATCAGCGCTTCACCATGCGGCGGCCGAAGGGTGCGGGAGAGTTCACGGGGTCGTAGGGGGCCGGCCAAAGGCCGGTTCGTCCCAATCGCCGGCCTCATCCTGAGGTGCCCGCGTGAGCGGGCCTCGAAGGAGCCCTCCAGACATCGCCGTGATCCATGAAGGCCTCCTTCGAGGCGGCGGCGTCGCACCTCAGGATGAGGGGGAGGGGTGGAGGAAATATCGTCCGGCCAAGCGTGCAGGGGCCGGCCGGGTCACTTGGCTTCCCGATACCCTTGAGGACCACACTCCCGGAACGGGATTTAGGCCGAATATTGCAACCTACGGTGCAGGTTAAGTCCCCGTCACTCTTACGACTTTGTTTACCATGGGCGGGGCAGGGTTACCGGGTCGTTCACCCGTGCCCGTGCCCGAATGTTCCTGTTCACCACGACGGCCGCCCCGCCGGAGCCTCCCGAACCGCCGGCGATCGTACGCCAGGCGCCGGCACCGGTCGTGCAGGCGATCCGCGACGGGGCGAGCGCCACCGGCGTCGGGTTCGACTATCTCCTCGCCACCGCCCGGCGGGAATCCTCCCTCGACCCCTCGGCCAAGGCCCCGACCTCCTCTGCCACGGGGCTGTTCCAGTTCATCGAGCAGACGTGGCTCGGCACGCTCAAGAGCGCCGGGCCGCAGCTCGGGCTCCAGGCCGAGGCGAACGCCATCGCCCGCCAGCCCGACGGCAGCTACACCGTCCCCGACACCGCCCAGCGACAGGCGATCCTCGACCTGCGGCGCGATCCGAAGGTCGCCTCGGTGCTGGCCGGGGCGCTGACCCAGAAGAACGCCCAGGCGCTGGAGGCGGCGCTCGGCCGCGAGCCGACGGCGGGAGACCTCTACGCCGCCCACGTCCTCGGCGCGAAGGGTGCCGCGAGCTTGATCGCCAACGCCAGAACCTTCCCCGAGCGCAGCGCCGCCCTCGACCTGCCCGAGGCGGCCGCCGCCAACCACGGCCTGTTCTACGACCGCAGCGGGCGGCCCAAGACCTCGGCTGAACTCTACGCGAGCCTGTCGGCCGCGGCGCAGTCCCAGACGGCGGCGGCCCCACCGGCCATCACGTCGCCCCTCTTGCGCCAGGACGGCGGCGGCCTGTCGGGCTCCGCGACCGCGACACCCGCCGCGCCGGTGACGGCGGCGGCCTTCGGCGGCGGCGGCGACCTGCGCAGCCTGTTCCAGACGGAGCGGCGCCCCGCCGCCACCGACGCCACCGCGCGCCTCCTGCAGAGCCGGGTCACCGCCTCCGCCCCGGCCCGCCCGGCGCTCTCGTATTTCCCCCGCTCGGACGACTCCGCCTCGACGGAGCGGCCCGTGCAGGTCGCCTCGGCGGATCCCGACGACGGCCCCGCGACGACGGGCTCCCTCGCCCTCCCCGCGACACCCGCCGGGCCGGCCCTCGTGCACGCGCCGCTGCCGCCCCGCCGCCCGGTGGAATTCGCGACGGCGCGCCTTTCGACCACGCTGTTCGACGCACCCCGGTTCGCCGCAGCCAGACCCGACGCGCTCAGGAGGGCTCCATGAGAGAGAGGCCGACGATCAAGGCGTCCATGATCATCCGCCAGTTCCTGGCCTCGACCGTGAACGCCCCTGCCGACCGCCGGGCCCAGGCCGCCGCGGCCCTCGCCCGCGCCTACCTCTACGGCACCCTCGACGAGGAGGCCGCCTGGGAGGCGAAGACGGCCCTGCTGACCCTGCTGGACGACCCCGCCCCCGTGGTGCGGCGGGCGCTGGCCGAGGCCTGCGCCGATTCCGCCCGGACGCCCCGGCCCCTCGTGGTGGCCCTGTCCTGCGATTCCTTCGAGGTGGCCGAGCCGATCCTCGCCCGCTCCCCCGTCCTCACCGAGGCCGACCTCGTGGAGGCCGCCGCCCTCGGGGAGGAGCTGGCCCGGCACGTGATCGCCCGGCGGCACCACCTCACCCCCGCCGTGTCGGGCGCCCTCGCGGAAATCGCCGACCTCGACACCCTGGTGGCACTGGCGGGCAATCCGACCGCCCGCATGACAGGGGGCCGCGTGCTGCGCATGATCGAGCGCTTCGGGCACGAGGCGTCCCTGCGCGAGGCGCTGCTGGCCCGGCACGACCTGCCGCCCGAGGCGCGCCACGCCATCGCCCTGGCCCTGACGCGCGCCCTCTCGCGCTTCGCCTTGGACCGGGGGTGGATCGGCGAGGCACGGTGCGAGCGGATGAACCGGGAGATCGCGGAGCGCGCGACCCTCGACGTCTGCGCCGATTCGGGCGCGGCGGCGACGGCGCGCCTCGTGAGATACCTGCGCGCCACCCGGCAGCTCAATGCGGGATTGATCCTCCGGGCGATCCTGTCGGGGCAGATCGAGTTCGCCTGCAACGCCTTCGCGGACCTGTCCGGCCTCGATCACGCCAGCGTCTCCCGGGCGATGCGCGATCCGCGGTCCTACGCCGCCCTGCACCGCAAGTCCGGCCTGCCGGACGCGCTGCTCCCGGCGGTGCAGGCCGTGCTGGCCGCGTGGTGGGAGACAGGCCGCCGGATGCCCGCCGGAACGGCCCGGGGGCCCGCCCTGTCCCGCCGGATGATCGCGCAGACCCTCGCCGTCTGCGAAGCTTCTGACAGCCCGGAGATCCGGACCGTGATCGCGCTGCTGACGCGCTTCGACACCGAGGCGGCGCGCGACGAGGCCCGCGAGGCGGCCCGGGCGATCCTGGCCGAGGCCACGGCCCGCGAGGCCGCTGAGCGGCAGCGACTGGCCGACGATGCGGCGTGGCGCGAGGCCCTGGCGGCCCAGCGCGACACCGCACCGGACCTGGAGACGACGGCGCCGACGGCGGCGGACGCCCGGCGCACCGATCCTGTCGGCGCGATCCTCGACGTCCTGCCGGGCCAGATCCTCGATTGGTTCCGCGCCGAGCGGGGCAAGCCCGCCGCCCCGGCGGTGCCGGAGACGGTGCTGGCCGATCTCGACGTGGCGCTCATGGCCGAATTCCGGGCGAGCCGCGGCCGCCCCGGCAAGTCCGCCGACGCAGACGTCGCCATCGCGGCCTGACGCCGACCAGGGTACCGGGCAGTCCCCGCGCGGCGGCGGGGACTGCCGCGGATCAGCGGCGCTGGGCCTTCGCCTTTGCCTTGTCCTTCCGGGCGAGGTAGCGCGCGTCGCGCTGGGCCTTCAGTTCGGCCTGGCGGGCCACCGCCTGCTCCTCCGCGGCCAGGCGCTCGGCGAGGAGGCGCTCCTCCGTCGCCTTCCGTTCGGCCTCCGCCTCGGCCTCCGCCCGCTCCCGGGCGATTCGCTGCTGTTCCGCCCGCTCGGCGGCACGGACCTCGCGGGCCTCGATGATGGCGCGGCGCTCGGCCTCGCGGGCGATCACCGCCGGATCGTCGGCGGCCGGACGGGCCCGGAAGCGGGCCAGCATGTCGGACCGGGCCTTCGCCGCGGCATCGAGTCGGTCGGTCAGGCCTTGGTTGTTGTGAAAGCTCACGTGATCTCCGGTCTCAGAAACGCAGAAGCCGCCCCGAAGCGGGGCGGCTCCATCATCGTCGTGGCCTCGCGCCGATCAGGCGGCGCGCAGCTGCCCGGCGGCCTGCTTGCCGCTGCGGCGGTCGGTCTCCAGCTCGTAGGACACGCGCTGGCCCTCGTTCAGGGTGCCGAGGCCAGCCCGCTCGACGGCGGAGATGTGGACGAACACGTCCTGGCCGCCATCCTCAGGCTGAATGAAGCCGAAGCCCTTGGTCGTGTTGAACCACTTCACGGTACCGGTCGCCATGGATAAAGTCTCGATCTTCGCAGGCATACAAAGAGAAAACGCCGCCGCGTTACCGCGAAGCGTCGGGTCAACCGATAGCGATGGGAGTGAGAGAACCGCCCTGCGAAGGAGTTACGGCCCAAAACATCCGGATACGTACCGATGACATTACCTTAGTCCCGGCTGGAAAATTTCGCAAGGGCGCCCGAAAAACAAGTCGATCGCCGGTAAACTTTCGAATTTTAATACTCGTATTATGCGGCCGCAGCGCGGTAAGAGAATGATCCGGCAGCGTCCTTTGCGCTCTCGGCACAGATCCGAGAGACACGCCATGGCCCGCACCCCGAATTTCGGCTCCTCGAAAACCGTCACCACCGAGGATTTCCAGGAGCGGCTGAAGCGCATCTTCGAGCGCAAGCCCGATCCCGCCATCCAGCCGGTGCGTCCCGCGCCGCGGGTGAACCGCAAGCCGCCCGCCTTCAAGGCGTGAGAAAGAGGGCGGCGCTCACTCCGCCGCCCTCGGCACCGGTTCGGCCCCGAGCCCGGACCGGTCCTCGGCCCGGTCCTCCGTCCCGGCCCCGCCGCAGAGGCCGAACCGGTCGATGGCCGCATCGAGCCGCAGGGCGGCGTTGATGAGGGCCATGTGGGAGAAGCCCTGCGGGGTGTTGCCCCGCTGCTCGCCGGTGGCGGGGTCGATCTCCTCGGCGAAGAGCCCGACATCGTTGCCCCGGGCGACCATCCGCTCGAAGGCCGCCTTGGCCTCCGCGGTCCGCCCGTCGAGGGCGAGGCAGCCGATCCGCCAGAAGGCGCAGGCGGTGAAGGCCCCTTCCTCGCCCTCGAACCCGTCTTCCATCCGATAGCGGTAGATCAGGTCGCCCGCACCGAGGTCGCGCTCGATGGCGGCGAGGGTGGAGCGCAGGCGCGGATCGGCGGGATCGACGGCGCCGAACAGGGCGGCCCGCAGCACCGCCGCGTCGAGGTGGTGGGAGCCGTAGGCGCCGGTGAAGGCGCCGTGCTCCTCGCTCCAGCCCTTGTCGAGGTACTCGGCGCGGACTTCGGCGGCAGCCTGCTCCCACGAGGCGATCGTCTCCCCGGAGATCCCCTCGATCCGGCGTGCGATGCGCGCGGCGTTGGTGAGGGCCACCCAGATCATCGCCTTGGTGTGGAACTGCTGGCGCGGCCCGGTGCGCAGTTCCCAGATGCCGTTGTCGGCGTCGTTCCGGTGGCGCAGCGCCCGCTCCGTGAGGTTGTGCAGCACCGTCGGCAGGCGGTCGTTCACCCTCTCGGGCGGATCGTAGTCCACGGCCTCCAGGAAGACGCACAGGGCGTGCATCAACTCCCCGTAGATGTCGTGCTGGTCCTGGGTCTCGGCGGCGTTGCCGATCAGAACCGGGCCAGTCCCGCTCCAGCCGGCGAGGTGGGTGAGGGCCTCCTCGGGGGGGATGTCGTCGCAGACGCCGTACATCAGGCGGGTCTCGCGGCCGAAGGTCGGGTCCCGCTCCCGCAGGAAGCGCAGGAATTCGGACGCCTCGCGGACGTAGCCGAGCATCACGAAGGCCGTCACCGTGAAGGCGGCGTCCCGCATCCAGGTGAACCGGTAATCGAAGTTGCGGTTGCCCGGCACCGCCTCGGGCAGGCCGGCGGTGGCCGCCGCGACGATGCCGCCGGAGGGCGAATAGGTGAGGAGCTTCAGGCACAGCGCCGAGCGCAGCACCGCATCCCGGTAGGGGCCGCGATAGGTGCAGCGCCCGCTCCAGCGCCGCCAGTACGCCTCGGTGGTCGCGATCCGCCGCTCCGCGCCGGCCAGATCCTCGATCGCGGCGCCCTCGGTGTCCTCGCCGTGGGTCAGGACGAGGTAGGCGGTCTGCCCGGCCTCCAGGCGGAAGGCCACGGTCGCGGTCTCCCCCTCGATCTCGGGGCAAGTCGCCGCGTTGACCCGCAGCCGCCAATCCCCCGCCTCGAACAGCACGGAGCAGGCCGCCGCCACCGGCACGCAGGCCCGGCGGGCGTAATCGAAGGTCGGGCGGACGGTGAAGCGCCCCTCGACGAGGCCCTCCTCGCAGGTCAGCAGGCGGACGAGGCGGCTCTCACCCTCGCCGTCGGGTCCCTCGTCGGGCTCGGGGGAGGGCGGGTTCACCGGCATCGCGTCGGTGAGCACGGCGCGGCCGGTGCGGGTGACGAAGGTGGTCTCGAGGATGTTGGTCTCGGGCCGGTAGCGGCGGCGCGTGTCCGTCAGGCCCTCGCACCGGATCGCGCAGGAGCCGCCCTTGTCGTCGTCGAGGAGCTTGAGGAACAGGGCAGGCGAATCGTGGCGCGGCCAGCACAGCCAGTCGATCGAGCCGTCGCGGGCGATCAGGGCGCAGGAATGGGTATCGCCGACGATGGCGTAGTCGCTGATGGGCTTTGACACGAGACTTCCGGTTGCGGCCACGGCACGGGCCGGGCGATCCACCACGGCGGAGTTAGCCGGGCGGAGCGCCCCGTGGAGTCCGGCTCGACGATTCGCCGCACGGGTCGGGGCGAGGCAGGGCAGGGCGGCGGAGCGCTTACGGGCGCGGCAGCATCCGGTCGCTGACGATCCGGCGCTGGATCTCGCTGGTGCCTTCGAAGATCGTGGTGAGCCGCGCGTCCCGCCAGTACCGCTCCACCCGGCGCTCGGTGGTGTAGCCGTTGCCGCCGTGGAGCTGCATCGCTTGGTTCGTCACCCGCACCGCCATCTCGGTCGTGGTGAGCTTGACCATGGCCGATTCCGCCTCGGCGGGCTCGCCGAGGTCGAGGAGGTGCGCCACCTGCTGCCAGAAGGCCCGCCCCTGCGCCACCTCGGCGGCCATGTCGGCCAGCGCGAAGCGCAGGGCCTGGAAATCGCCGATCGGGTGGCCGAACTGCTCGCGCTCCTGCAGGTAGAGCTGGCAATCCTCCACCGCCGCCCGGGCCACCCCGACGGCGCGGGCGGCCGTGTGGACGCGGGCGATGTTGAGGCCGCGCTGGACCGCCGCGAAGCCGCCGGAATCGGCGTCGGCCCCCTGGTCGCCGTAGAGGCCGGTCAGCCGGTCGCTCTCCGGCACGCGGACGCCGTCGAGGTCGAGCTCGAAGGTCTCGAAGCCGTGGTAGCCGATCTTGTCGATCACCCGTCCCTGCATCCCCTTCGGGAACGTGCCGGGCTCCTTGACCACGAGGAACGGCTCGAGGCCGGCCGAGCGCGATTCGCCGGGCTCCGGGTCGCGCGTCCGGGCCAGAACCTCGATGAAGTGGGCGCCCTTGGCGAAGCCCGCCCAGCGCTTGCGCCCGGTGAGGATCCAGGTGTCGCCCTCGCGCACCGCGCGGGTCGAGACGCCCGCGAGGTCGGAGCCCGCCGTGGGCTCGGACAGGGAGATCGAACCGATCCACTCTCCCATCGCCGAGCGGCGCATGAGGTCGGCCCGGCGGTCGGGGTCGAGGGTCTGCGTGCCGAGGCCCTGCCCGCGGGCGAGGATCGACCCCACGGACAGCCAGGACCGGGCGAGTTCCTCCGAGACGAGGCAGTACTCGAACACGCCGAGCCCCATCCCGCCATGCTCCTTCGGGATGGTGATGCCGAACCAGCCGCGATCCGCCATCGCCGCGATGAGCGAGCGCGGCATCTCGGCCTTGTGCCGGTCGAGCTCGTCCGCCAGGGGCAGGACCGTGTCGCGGGCGAAATTGCGCGCCTCGGCCTGGAGCGCCGCGCGGGCGTCGGTCCGCCACGGCGAGGCCAGCTCCGGCGGCTGCGGCGCGATGCGGGTGCGTGTCATCCCCGGCTTCCCCCTGCTCAGGTCCCGGGGCTGGAAACACCGGTTTACAAAATGGTTCCCTCCCCGATCTTCGAATAGTCGACGGGAACAGCCATAATCGGGCAATGACGCTCGCCGATCCACGCCATGACCACATCACGATGACCGCTCCCGCCACGCCCCACATCCTGGTCGTGGAGGACGACCGGGAGATTTCCGCCCTCGTCGCCCGCTACCTGCGCGGCAACGACTGCCGGGTGACGCTCGCGGGCGACGGTCGCGAGATGGACAAGGCGCTGTCCGAGGGGCGGATCGACCTCATCGTCCTCGACCTGATGCTGCCCGGCGACGACGGCCTGACCCTGTGCCGGCGGCTGCGCGAGACCTCGCAGATCCCGATTCTGATCCTCACGGCGAAGTCGGAGGAGGTGGATCGCATCCTCGGGCTCGAACTCGGGGCCGACGACTACCTCGCCAAGCCCTTCAACCCCCGGGAACTGCTCGCCCGCATCCGGGCGATCCTGCGCCGGGTCGGGGCCGAGGCGCCCGACACCGACGAGCGCAAGCGCCTGCATTTCGCCGGGTGGACGCTCGACATCTCCCTCCGCCAGCTCCTCAGCCCTGAGGGCGCGCGGGTCTCGATCACGGGCGCGGAGTTCGACCTGCTCCACGCCCTCTGCCTGCGGCCGGGGCGGGTCCTGTCCCGCGACCAGCTCCTCGATCTGACGCAGGGGCGGGCGGCCGGGCCGTTCGAGCGCAGCATCGACGTGCTGGTCTCCCGCATTCGCCAGAAAATCGAGCGGGACACGCGCAACCCCGAATACATCCGCACCATCCGCTCGGGCGGCTACCTGTTCACGCCGGAGGTCACGCGGTCATGACCCTCGCGGCCCTCCGCGCCCGGCTCCGCCCGCGCAGCGTCGCGGCGCAGATCGCGCTCCTCGTGGTGGCCGGCATCGCGGTGGCCCACGTGGTCGCCACCACGGCCTTCTTCCTGCTGCACGAGCCGCAGAACCCCGACACCCTGCCGGGCGTCGCCGCCGCCCGCGTCGGCGTGCTGGCCCGGCTCCTCGATGCCGCCGACCCCGCCGTGCGCCCGGCGCTGATCGCGGCGGGCGCCCATTCCCTGCCCCTGGTGGAGGTGGAACCCTGGGACGGCGTGGCGCCGCCGGACGCCAAGCCCGCCCCCGACCGGGCGGTGATCCGCCGCCTGCGCGGCGCCGCCGGGCGGCCGGTGACGGTGACGAACCTCAAGCCGGACAGCACCAACGACAACCTCTACGTCGGCATCGCCACCGGCAACGGGGCGCGGTTCCGCGCCACCCTCACGGACGATCCCCTGCGCCCGCCCCGGCAGGGCGCTCTGATCTTCACCGTGGTGTTCCTGGCCCTCACCCTGGCGCTGCTCTGCGTCTGGGCGGCCCGCGCCCTCACGGCCCCCCTGGCGCGCCTGGCGGGAGCGGCGGAGGCCTTCGGCACCCGCGACGACCACGTCGCCCTGCCGCAATCCGGGCCGGAGGAGGTGCTGGCCGTCTCCCGCGCCCTCGACCGGATGCGCGCCCGCGTCCGCCGCCTGATCGACGACCGCACGCAGATGCTCGCCGCCATCAGCCACGACCTGCGCACTCCGATCACCCGCCTGCGCCTGCGGGCGGAGTTCATCGAGGACGAGGGCGCCCGCGCGGCGACGCTGCGCGACCTCGACCAGATGAACGGCCTCGTGCAGGCGGCGCTCTCCTTCGTCCGCGACGGGCAGGTGCGCGACGCGGGCAGCCACAGCCTCGTGGACCTCGCCTCGGTGGTGCAGACCGTCTGCGACGGCTTCACCGACATCGGAGCCCCGGTGAGCGTGGAGCGGAGCCGCCACGTCCTGGTGCGCGGCAACCCGGACGAGCTGGAGCGGGCGATCACCAACCTCGTGGACAACGCCGTGAAGTATGGCGGGCAGGCGCGCCTCGCCATGGAGGGGGCGGGCCGGGGCGTGCGCGTCTGCGTCATCGATTCCGGCCCCGGCATCCCCGACGCGGAGCGGGAGGCGATGCTCCAGCCCTTCGTGCGCGGCGACCGCGCCCGCAACCTCAACGACGCGAGCGGCTTCGGGCTGGGCCTGTCCATCGTCCAAGCGATCGTGGAGGCCCATGACGGGCGGCTCACTCTGGAGAACCGGCCGGAGGGCGGCCTCAGCGCGGCGATCGAACTGCCGCTGGCCGCCCGGGAGTTTTCGGGCAAGGTGGGGCAGGGGGAGCAACGGGAGGCGGCGCTGGTGTGAGCGGCGGAACCAGCCCTCTCCCCGCTTGCGGGGAGAGGGGATGCGCTCGACCGGCGCGGGTCAGAAGACGGCGCCTTACACCGACATCCACTTCAGCACATCGGCCTCGACCATCCCGGCCCGGTCGCCGGACAGCACCACCTGGCCCCGGTCCATCACGGCGTAGCTGTCGCAAAGGTCGCGGGCCCACTCGAAATACTGCTCGACCAGAACGATCGCCATCTCGCCCTTGCCGCGCAGGTAGGTGATGGCCCGGCCGATATCCTTGATGATCGAGGGCTGGATGCCCTCCGTGGGCTCGTCGAGGACGAGGAGCTTCGGCCGCGTCACCAGCGCCCGGCCGATGGCGAGCTGCTGCTGCTGCCCGCCGGAGAGGTCGCCGCCCCGCCGGTGCAGCATGTCCTTGAGCACCGGGAAGAGGTCGTAGATCTCGCCCGGCACGTGCCGGTCCCGGCGCTTCAGGGGCGCGAAGCCGGTTTCCAGGTTCTCCTTCACCGTCAGCAGCGGGAAGATCTCCCGGCCCTGGGGCACGAAGGCGATGCCCGCCCGCGCCCGGTCGTAGGGCGCGAGGCCCTGGATCTCGCGCCCGTCGAGGCGGATCGCCCCGCCCTTCACCGGCTGCTGACCGACGATGGCCCGGAGCAGCGAGGTCTTGCCGACGCCGTTGCGCCCAAGCACGGTCGTCACCCGTCCCGCCTCGGCCTTGAGCGAGACGCCGCGCAGGGCCTGCGCCGCGCCGTAATACAGGTCGATGCCCTCGACGCTCAGCATGATGGTATGGTCCCGCCCGACACGTGAAAGACGATGCCGTCATTGCGAGCAGCGCGAAGCAATCCAGGGCGGCGGGACGCCTCCGGACGCGGCGCGTCCCTGGATTGCTTCGCTGCGCTCGCAATGACGGTGCGGCGCGCCATCACCGCCCCAGATACACTTCGACCACCTTCGGGTCGGCTGAGACCGCGTCGATGGAGCCCTCGGCCAGCACCGCACCCTCGTGCAGGCAGGTGACGCGGCACTGGAGCGCCCGCACGAAATGCATGTCGTGCTCCACCACCACCACCGCGTGCTCGCCCGCGATCCGGCGCAGCAGTTCGGCCGTCTGTGCGGTCTCGGCATCGGTCATGCCGGCCACCGGCTCGTCCACGAGGAGGAGCTTCGGGTCCTGCGCCAGCAGCATCCCGATCTCCAGCCACTGCTTCTGCCCGTGGCTGAGGTCGGCCGCCGGGCGGGCGCGGTGCGCGATGAGGCCGACGGTGGTGAGGATCGCGTCGATGCGCTCGCCCGCCACGCGGTTGCGCCAGCCGAACAGGGAGGCGGCGGCCGCGCGGGGGCCCTTCAGCGCCAGGAGGACGTTGTCCGCCACCGTGTGGCTCTCGAACACGGTCGGCTTCTGGAACTTGCGGCCGATGCCGAGGTCGGCGATGGCCGGCTCGTCGAGGGCCAAGAGGTCGTGCTTGCCGTCGAACAGGGCGGTGCCGCTGTCCGGCTTGGTCTTGCCGGTGATGCAATCCATCATCGTGGTCTTGCCGGCGCCGTTGGGGCCGATGATCGCCCGCATCTCCCCCGGCAGCAGGGTCAGCGACAGGCCGCGCAGGGCCTTGTAGCCGTCGAAGGTCACGCGCAGGTCATCGACGTAGAGCAGCGCGTCGGTGACCTTGGTCTTGTTGGCGGGGCCGAGCGCCGTCGCGGGGCGTTCCATGATGGCGGTGCTCACGAGCCCTGCCCCTCTTCCGCGAGCTTCGGTGGGATGGCGGGCTCCGGCGGGAGCTTCGCCGCCGCCCGGCGGCCGCCGAACCTCTCCACCAGCGTGCCGACGATGCCGCGCGGCAGGAACAGCGTCACCACCACGAACAGGGCGCCCAGCGCGAAGAGCCACGCATCGGGCATCGCCCCCGTCAGCACGGTCTTGGCGTAGTTGACCACGATGGCGCCGAGCGCCGCCCCGACCAGCGTGCCGCGCCCGCCGACGGCGACCCAGATCACCGCCTCGATGGAGTTGCCGGGCGCGAACTCGCCGGGGTTGATGATGCCGACCTGCGGCACGTAGAGGGCGCCCGCCACGCCCGCCATCATCGCCGAGACGGTGAAGGCCAGGGTCTTGAAGTGCTCCGGCCGGTAGCCGAGGAAGCGGGTGCGGCTCTCGGCATCGCGCACGGCGATCAGGATCTTCCCGTAGGCCGAGACGGTCATCACCCGGGCGATGAGGTAGCCGAGGGCGAGCGCGACGCCCGTCGCCACGAAAATTCCCACGCGAAAGTTCTGGGACTGGACGTTGAACCCCAACAGATCCTTGAAGTCGGTGAGGCCGTTGTTGCCCCCGAGGCCCATGTCGTTACGGAAGAAGGCGAGCATCAGGGCGTAGGTCATCGCCTGGGTGATGATCGACAGGTAGACCCCCGTCACCCGCGAGCGGAAGGCGAGCCAGCCGAACAGGAAGGCGAGGAGCCCCGGCACGAGCAGCACCATCAGCGCCGCGAAGGCGAAATGGTCGAAGCCGAGCCAATACCAGGGCAGTTCCTTGTAGTTCAGGAACACCATGAAGTCGGGCAGGACCGGGTTGCCGTAAACGCCCCGCGCGCCGATCTGGCGCATGAGGTACATGCCCATGGCGTAGCCGCCCAGCGCGAAGAACGCCCCGTGCCCGAGCGAGAGGATGCCGCAATAGCCCCAGACGAGGTCGAGGCTCACGGCGAGGAGGGCATAGGCGAGGTACTTGCCGAACAGCGAGACGAGGTAGGTCGGCAGGTGCAGGCCCGAACCCGCCGGCACGGCGAGGTTCAGCACCGGCACGACGAGGCAGAAGGCCGCCAGCAGGCCGAGGAAGATCGCGCCCTTGAGGTCGATGAGGCGGGTCATGGGGCGTCTCCGCAAGACGGCGCGCGTCTCACCTCCCCCTTGCGGGGAGGGATAGGGGTGGGGGTGGTGCCGGATCGAGCGGAACGGTGCCTTCTGCACCACCCCCACCCCCGGCCCCTCCCCGCAAGGGGGAGGGGAGAGCGGTCCGCCCTCACGATTCCACCGCCCGGCCCTTGAGCGCGAACAGCCCGCGCGGGCGCTTCTGGATGAACAGGATGATGAAGATCAGGAGCCCGATCTTGGCGAGCACCGCGCCGATATACGGCTCGGCGAGCTTGTTCACGACGCCCAGCGTCAGCGCCGCCACCAACGTGCCCCAGAGGTTCCCGACGCCGCCGAACACCACCACCAGGAACGAATCGATGATGTAGCCCTGGCCGAGGTTCGGGGACACGTTGTCGATCTGCGACAGGGCCACCCCGGCGATGCCCGCGATGCCGGAGCCGAGGCCGAAGGTGAGGGCATCGACGTAAGGGGTGCGGATGCCCATGGCCGCGGCCATTCGCCGGTTCTGGGTCACGGCCCGGGTCTTCAGCCCGAACGAGGTCTTTCGCAGCACGAACAGCAGGCCGAGGAACACGGCGAACGCGAAGGCGATGATCCAGAGACGCCCCCACGTGATCGACAATCCGAACAGGTCGAAGGCGCCGCTCATGAAGGCCGGGGCGCCGACCTCGCGGTTGGTCGGCCCGAAGATCGAGCGCACGCCCTGCTGCAGGGCGAGGCTGACGCCGAAGGTGGCGAGCAGGGTCTCCAGGGGGCGCCCGTAGAGGAAGCGGATGATGCACCGCTCGATCAGCACGCCCACGAGCCCCGCCACGAGGAAGGCGCAGGGGATGCTGATGGCGAGCGACCACGGGAACAGGGCCGGGGCCTTGGTGCGGATCGCCTCCTGCACGAGGTAGGTCGTGTAGGCCCCGAGCATCACCATCTCGCCGTGGGCCATGTTGATGATGCCCATCACGCCGAAGGTGATGGCGAGGCCGATCGCGGCCAGCAGCAGCACCGAGCCCAGCGAAATCCCGTACCAGACGTTCTGGAGCGCCCTGAGGAGGGCGAGCCGGGTCTCGATCGCCGCGATGCCCCGGCCGGCGGCGGCGCGCACGCCCTCGCTCGGATCGGCCTGGAGCCCGCGCAGGATGCCCATGGCATCGCCGTCGCCCCGCGCCTGGATGGCGGGAATGGCCGCGAGTTTGTCCGCCTCGGACGTTCCCGATTTGGCCAGGACGACCGCCGCGCGGGCCTCGGTCATCGCCTGCCTGACGCCCGCGTCCTTCTCCCGGGCCAGGGCCGTGTCGAGGGCGGGCAGGGCGGCGGCGTCGCGGGCCTTGAACACGGCATCCGCCGCCTCCCGGCGCTTGGCCGGATCGGGGCTCACGAGGTTGAGCTGGCCCTGCGCCGCCTCGATGCCGCGGCGGACGCGGTTGTTGGTGCGCACCGCCTTCAGCGACGGATCGTCGGCGGCGGGCGCGCCGGTCTTCGCATCGACGAGGGCGGCGCCCTGGCGCATGAAGAGGGCCTTGTCCGAGGGCCGGGCCAGCAGGCGCCCGTCCGACAGGGCGGAGAGCACCGCGCCGGCGCGCGGATCGCCGCTCGCGGCGAGCCCGGCGACACCGGCCTCGATCTCGGCATAGCCGTCGCCGGCGAGCTGCGCGTAGGGGTCCGGCGCCTGGGCCAAGGCCGGGCCGGCGAGCAGCAGGGCGAGGAGGGTGAGGAGGCGGATCATGCGGGCTTTTGGGTGGCGCGAGGCACGTTCCCCTCCCCCTTGTGGGGAGGGGTCAGGGGTGGGGGTGGTTCAGAAGGCACCGCCGAGATCTCTCCGGCACCACCCCCACCTCCAACTCCTCCCCACAAGGGGGAGGAGGGCACGTCGTGGTGTGAGGGGAAGCGGCAGCCTTATGCCCCGCCGCACTTCTTGGTCTTGGTGTTGTAGTTGCCGCAGTTGAGCTTCACCCAGTCGGCCTCCAGGTCCTTCGAGCCCTCGAGCTGCTTCGACCACGCTTCGCCGGGGATGAGCTTGTCGGTCTTCCACACCACGTCGAACTGACCGTTGCCCTCGATCTCACCGATGAAGACCGGCTTGGTGATGTGGTGGTTGGGGAGCATCGTGGCGGTGCCGCCGGTGAGGTTCTTCTGCTCGATGCCCGGCAGGGCGGCGATGACCTTGTCGGGGTCGGCGGTGCCGGCCTTCTCCACGGCCTTCACCCACATGTTGAAGCCGATGTAGTGGGCCTCCATCGGGTCGTTGGTGACGGCCTTCGGGTTCTTCTTGAAGGCCTGCCACTTCTTGATGAACTCCTCGTTCTCCGGCGTCTTGATCGACTCGAAGTAGTTCCAGGCGGCGAGGTGGCCGACGAGGGGCTTGGTGTCGATGCCGGCGAGCTCCTCCTCGCCGACCGAGAAGGCCATGACCGGGATGTCGGTGGCCTTGATGCCCTGGTTGCCGAGCTCCTTGTAGAACGGCACGTTGGCGTCACCGTTGACGGTGGAGACCACGGCCGTCTTCTTGCCCGCCGAGCCGAAGGCCTTGATCTTCGAGACCTCCGTCTGCCAGTCGGAGAAGCCGAAGGGCGTGTAGTTGATCATGATGTCCTCGTCCTTGACCCCCTTGGACTTGAGGTAGGCTTCGAGGATCTTGTTGGTGGTGCGCGGGTAGACGTAGTCCGTCCCCTCCAGCACCCACCGCTTGGTGCCGCCGCCATCCTCCGACATCAGGTAATCGACCGCCGGGATCGCCTGCTGGTTCGGGGCGGCGCCGGTGTAGAACACGTTGCGCTCACTCTCCTCGCCCTCGTACTGGACGGGGTAGAACAGGATGTTGTCGAGTTCCTTGAACACCGGCAGCACCGACTTGCGCGACACGCTGGTCCAGCAGCCGAACACGGCCGAGACCTTGTCCTTGCTGATGAGCTCGCGGGCCTTCTCGGCGAAGAGCGGCCAGTTCGAGGCCGGATCGACCACCACCGGCTCCAGCTTCTTGCCGAGCACGCCGCCCTTGGCGTTCTGCTCGGCGATGAGCATCAGCATCGCGTCCTTGAGGGTGGTCTCCGAGATCGCCATCGTGCCCGACAGCGAGTGCAGGATCCCGACCTTGATGGTCTCTTCGGCCCGTGCGCCGCCGGCGCCGAACGCGCTCATGGTCAATCCGGCGGCCAGGGCGGCGGCCGAACTCCAGGTCTTCCAAGCTTTCACGGTCTTCCCCTTGTCGTCTGCACGAGACGGCGGTGCCTAAGCAACGGTCATGCCAGTTTTTTGGGCAAAACCCTCGATTGCATGAGCGCCCGGCCGCGCGGCGGAGGCGACGGCGTCATCACCCTGCGGCCCGGTCTCTGCTAAGGGCTCCCCACGACACGCCGATCCCCCGAAGGTCTCTCCCCGGCCGCGACGGCGCAGCGGGGGTTTCGTGGGAAGCGCCCAGGCCGGGCCCGGCCATCCCCGGAGACACCGATGACGCCAGAGTTCTCCGAGACCCCGCAGTGCATCGCCCTGATCGGCGCGCCCGTCGAGGTCGGCACCAGCGAGCCGGGCGCCCTGATGGGCCCCGCCGCCCTGCGCACCGCCGGCCTGGTGCGCACCCTGAGGGATCTCGGCCACGCGGTCGAGGATCGCGGCGACGTCGCGCCCGAGGCCCTGCCGCCCGGCGCGACCGGCCTGCCGGCGGTGGCGGCCTGGGCGAAGGCGCTCTCGGCCGAGGTCGAGGCGGCGCTGGCGGCGGGCACGGTGCCGCTGGCCGCCGGCGGCGACCACAGCCTGTCGCTCGGCTCCGTCGACGGCGCGATGCGCCATTGCGCCCGCACCGGCCAGCCCCTGATGGTGCTGTGGCTCGACGCCCATGCCGATTTCAACACGCCGGAGACCTCGCCCTCGGGCAACGTCCACGGCATGCCGCTGGCCGCGCTATGCGGCGAGCCGGGCTTTTCCGGCCTGTTCCGGCAGCCCGCGCCGCCGCCCCTCGATCCCCGGCGCGTCCATCTGTTCGGCCTGCGCTCCGTCGATGCGGGCGAGCGCGCCCTGGTCCGCGCCCGGCAGGTCGGCGTCACGGACATGCGTGCCATCGACGAGTTCGGGGTCGTGGCCCCGTTGCGCCGCGTGCTCGAACAGGCGGCGACCGCGGGCGCCCACCTCCACGTGAGCCTCGACATCGACTTCCTCGACCCCTCCGTGGCGCCCGCCGTGGGCACGGCGGTGCCCGGCGGGGCGACCTTCCGCGAGGCGCATCTCATCATGGAGATGCTCCACGATTGCGGCCTGGTGCGCTCCCTCGACGTGGTGGAGCTGAACCCGTTCCTGGACGAGCGCGGGCGCTCGGCGCGGGTGCTGGTGGAACTGGTGGCGAGCCTGTTCGGGCGGCGGATCCTCGACCGGACGGCCTCCCCACTCGAGACGCTGCCCACGGAACAGGCAGAGCGCGGTTGAGATTCGATGCACACGAAAGAGGCAATCCCCGGCCCGGACACGGCACCGCCGCGCCAGCGCTCGACGGGCACGCTCCGCCTGACCGTGGGTCCGGCCGGGGAGGGCGGCCCGACGCGCCTGCGCGACCTCGCCGAATCCGGTCCCTCGCGCCTGCGCTTCCCGAAGGCCGGGGCGGTACCGGAGGCGGTGCTCGTCAACACGGCCGGCGGGATCGCCTGCGGCGACAGCTTCACCGTCGATCTCGACCTCGCGCCGGGGAGCGCCCTGGTCTTCACGACGACGGCGGCGGAGAAGATCTACCGCTCGGACGGGCCGGACAGCACCATCGACAACCGGGTCGTGCTGGGGGAGGGGGCCCGCCTCGCCTGGGTGCCGCAGGAGACGATCCTGTTCGACCGCGCCCGGCTGCGCCGGAGCTTCGCGGTCGATCTCGCCGAGGGGGCCGGGCTCCTCGCCCTGGAGATCGTCGCCTTCGGCCGGGCGGCCCGGCGGGAGCGGATCGCGGAGGGACTGTTCGTGGACCGCTGGCAGGTGCGGCGGGCGGGCCGCCTCGTCTATGCCGACACCGTGCGCCTCGACGGCCCGATCTCGGATCGCCTCGCCCGCCGCGCCATCGGCGGCGGGGCCGGGGCGGCGGCGACGTTCCTCGATGCGTCGCCGGGGGCCGAGGGGCGGCTGGAGGAGGCACGCCACCTCCTCGAGGCCGCGGGCCTCGCCGGAGGGGGACCTTCGGGGGAGGGCGCCGAGGCCGCCGCCAGCGCCTGGAACGGGCACCTCGCGGTGCGCTGCCTCGGCCCCGCCATCGGCCCCCTGCGCGAGGGCCTCGCCCGGTTCGTGGCCGCCTATCGCGGGGAGGCGATGCCACGCGTCTGGCAGACCTGATCGTCGCCGTGGCGGGTCGGGCCTAACCCGGTCCGGGGAATCCGCCGGGGCTTGCGACGAATCCCGCCCCCGGCGATGTTGCCTCGGCCGGGCGACCTCTGCTAGAGACGCGGCCTCCGGGGCCGACCGCCAGGCCCCGCGCGGCGCCCTGCGCCGTGAACGCGATGGCCTCGTGGCGGAGTGGTTACGCAGAGGACTGCAAATCCTTGTACGGGGGTTCGATTCCCTCCGAGGCCTCCACCCTTCTTCCCCAGCACCTCCGTCGGACGATCCGGCCCTCGCCCTGCCCTGGGCGCCTGCGCGTCTCCGTAGATCTCCGCAGGGTCGCGGACCGGCCTCGGCACTCTTCCGAGAGATAGAATTAACCAACCCGGTGCTAGAGACGTGCCGTCGCGACGGCCTGCCCTGCTGGCCGCACGATGGCGGAACCGAACCACGTCGTCACGGGCTCCGGTCCGCCCTCTTCGCCCGGCGTCATCGCCCGGCCACCCGCCTCGCCGGCCGGGCCCCGCCAGGGTCCGGCCGGCGCCGCGCCTGCCCCCCGACCATCGCCACGCAGCTTCCCCCCGCCGGGCGGACCGTGTCCCCCGTGCCACTCCTCAGCCGGCAAGGATCTTTCCGCAAATCGGGTCTTGCGCGGATCCGTCCGCGACTGTAGAGACACCGCCGTGATCCCCGATAGCTCAGTTGGTAGAGCAGGCGACTGTTAATCGCCTTGTCGCAGGTTCGAGTCCTGCTCGGGGAGCCATCAACTTCCTAACAATCTCAGAAGTCTCGCTTTTTTGCTCTCGCTCCCGCACCGGGTGTTGAGGTGCGGGAATAGCGTCACCATTCCAGCGGTCGGCAATACGCTCGGCGAGCTTCCTTCGATTGGCGCCGCGCACGTACGTCGCGCTCTCCCAGCTTCCCTCGGCCCATCCGAACCACGCGTTCAGCTCGGCTTCCGTCGCGCCATTCTCGGCCGCTCGGCGCGCGCCCGCCTTGCGGAGGCCGTGAGCCCGGCCGGGCACCCCGGCCTTCGCGCACGCATCCCGGAACCAGTTGCCGAAGCTCTCCTTCGTCATCGGTCGGCCGCGCTCGCCTGCGATGAACGTCAGTTCGCCCACCGGGCTCGCCGCGATCGAAGCGGCCAGCGGCGGCAGGATGCGGATCGTGACCTCCTGGCCTGTTTTCTCTGTCTGAATGCGGATCCTGCCGTCGCGGACGTGCGGGCGGCCGACGCGCGCCGCGTCGCCCCGGCGCAGGCCCGTGTAGAGCAGGAGATCGAGCGCCAGGCGCTCCCGCGTGCCCAGCGGCCAGCGGATCTCGAAGCGCGCCACCTCGTCCTCGGTCCATGTGTGGAAGCCGTTGCGGTCGTTCGGGCCGCCGAGCAGCTTCACGCCCCGCGTCGGATCGGCCGGCAGGTACTCCCGCTCGACGGCGAAGGCGAAGAGGCCGCGCATCGTCTTGAGCCAGTTGTTGGCGCCGTGCGGGCGGGCCGCGCGCCGGTCCAGGCCCTCGCGAATCGCCCGCGCCGTGATCGCCTCGATGGGCTCGGCCCCGGCGATCCGCACCGTCTCCTTCAGCACGCCCCCGCGTTGCGCTCGCGTCGCCGCCGACAGCGCCTCGGTCCAGTGCGCGCTCGTCATGTAGCGGGCGACGAGCCAGCCGAGCGTGCCGACCGTGCTGCCCTTCGGCGCGTCGGCGATCGGGTGGCCGCGCAAAGCCGCTTCATAGGCAGCCCAGAATTCTTGCGTGCCGTAGGCCGCTCGCAGGCGTGTGCGCGGCCCGGATCCCCGGCGGACGTACCAGACGGTCTCGCCGTGGCGGGTGGTTTCGCGATGCAGGTGCTTGGGGCGCGGGCGGGGCATGCCGGTCATAGAACGACGACCCTTTCGCGCTGCGCAAGCGTGCCGCGTCTCTCCGCTGGCCGTGTGTCGTCGGCCTCGACGCTGATCCCGTCGTCGCGGAACTGGAATTCACCGAGGAACAGCAGCTGCTGCTCGGCGACGGCACCGGCACCAACCTCCTCGGCCTGTTGCCGCAGGCCACCGCCTACGCCGCGCCGTCGGGCGTCACCGTTGCGAGCGAAACGCGGATCGATCGGCTGCGCCTCGCCATGCTCCAGGCGACGCTGGCGCTGTATCCGGCCACGGGCCACGTCCTGAACCCGGCCGACTGGGCGGCGATCGAGCTCACGAAGGACGGCCAAGGCCGCTACATCTGGGCGAACCCGGCCGGCCTGATCGGCCCGACGCTCTGGGGCCTGCCCGTCGCCGTGTCCCTGGCGATGCCGCAGAACACCTTCCTGACCGGGGCGCTGCGCTACGCCGCGCAGATCTTCGACCGGGAGGATGCCGCCGTCCTGATCTCGACGGAGGACCGGGACAACTTCGTGAAGAACATGGTGACGCTCTTGGCCGAGGAACGCCTCGCCCTCGTCGTGCGGCGGCCCCAGGCGCTCATCAAGGGCACGTTCGTCACCCCGTGACCCCTCGCACGCCGCGATCCGGGACGGAGGTCAGCGCGACGGTGGTGCCTTGCCGGGGACGTCGGCAAGGCTCGCGAAGGCCATCGCCGGCTCGCGCGCCACGATCCGCAGCAGGGACAGGGCGGCCGGTTCGAGGCTCGTCCGGCCCTGCTCCCAGTTCCTCCATGTCCCGAGGGGAATCCTGAGCGCTTCCGCCATTTCGGGCTGGGTCAGGCCGAGCCGGACCCGCAAGGCCCTCGGCGGCTCGACGATCCGCGCATCGGCGGGCAGGTCCCCCGGGGCATCCGGATCGGCGGCACGCTCGGCGAGGATGTCCGCCTCCGACGCCGCCTCGACCCGCGCCCGATCCACCGTCGAGGCCCGGGACCGCAGATCGTTCAAGCTGATGCGTGCCATGCCCTGCGCTCCTTCCTGTGTGCGAGATGAGCCGAAATGATCCGGCGGACGGAGTGGCCGTCCGCCTGCTGCCGGTCCGTGTAGGTCACGGTGTAGAAATCGCCGTCCCACTCGCCGATCGCGTTGACGCGGACCTCGCCATAGTCCCGCCGGGTATCCACCCATTCGACGGTCCGGCCGAGGAAGATGCCGGCGGCGTCCGCGAAGCCGAAGCCCCGGCGCGCCCGGCAATCCGCGTCCTTCGCATCGTCCCACTCCAACTCCATACCACAATGTACGCTTTGCGCGCACATGCCACAAGATCGCGGGTCGACCCTGTCGGCCCGCCCGGCCCTTCTACGATCCACCGGGAGAGATCATGACCGACACTATCCGCATGGTCGCCAAGACCACCTTCCACAATCCCCGCGTGCGCAACGACAAGAACGGCCTCGTCGAGGAGGGCGACCGCTTCGAGACGGACGTCGCCCATGCCCGGGACCTGCAGCGGCTCGGCCATGCCGAGGCGATCGAGGGCGCCCTCGATGGCGTGGAGATTCCGCCGCTGGAGCCGCATCATCAGGTGTCCCAGCGCGACCTCGACGCCGACCGCCGCCGCCGCCGCGCGGCCCCGGCCGAGACAGCCTGACCGGAGGCGGCGCCGGTGACGCCCCTCGTCGTCGAACCGTCCCCGGCGCTGCTCACCCTGGCCCAGGTGAAGGCCCATGTCCGGCCCGATACCGACGAGGCCGACGACACCCTGCGCGACCTCATCGCCGTGGCGCAGGCCCATCTCGATGGGCCGGGCGGCTGGCTCGGCCGGTCGCTCGGCCCGCAGACCCTGGAGCTGCGGGTGGCGGATTTCGCGGCCCTCGACGGGCTGGCGCTGCCCTGCGGGCCGGTGATCGCCCTCGTCTCACTCAGCTTCACCGCCCCCGACGGATCGGCCCAGAGCCTCGCGCCCGCCGCCTTCCTCCTCGACGGGGACCGGCTGTATGCCGCGCCGGGCGTGGCCCTGCCGCCCACCGCCCCCCGGCCCGACGCGGTGCGCCTGCGCTACCGGGCGGGCCATCCGCCGCCGCCCGGCGCCACCGCGACCCATGCCGTGCCGCCGCCGCTCCTCCAGGCGCTGCTGATCATCGTCGCCCTGCTCTACGAGAACCGCCTCGGCGATATCGACATCGGCGCCAACCGCGCCGTGGCCGCCCTGTGCGCGCCCTTCCGGCGCTGGGGCGAGGCGGAAGGGGTTTAACCGGATGGATCCCGGCCGCCTCGATCTGCGCGTCGCCTTCCTGCAGCGGCCCGGCGAGGGCCGCCAGCGCGGCGACTATGCCGAGGCCTTCACCCTCTGGGCGAATTACCGCCCCGAGACCTCCCGCGAGGCCGTCGAGGGCGGGCGGGCGCAGGATGTCGAGAGCGGCACCCTCGTCGTGCGCGACACGGCGCAATCGCGCACGCTCACCAACGCGGATCGCTGCGTGATCCGGGGCCGCGACTTCGCCATCGAGGGCGTGGGCCTGCCCGACCGGCGCAGCCGCCTGCTGCGCCTGCGCGTGTCCTCACATCTGGGTGGCGCATGAGCGTCGATTGGACCGGCCTCGCCGCCGGGGCGAGCCGGGCGCAGGCCACCCTCGACCTGACACCCGCCGCGCAGGCCTTCGCCCGCGCCCCGGGGCTCGTGCCGGGCCTGAAGCTCATCGACACGGCCGCCGAGGTCATCGGCCTCGAACGCCTCACCGGGCAGGTCGCCAAATACGCGGTGAAGCTCGCCCTGCGCGGCGACCGCTCGGCCGTGGAGGCGGCGGCGCTGATGGTCGACCGGATGCGCGGCCGGGTGCCGGTGGATAGCGGGCGCCTGCTCCACGGGATCGGCTGGAGCCAGGAGGGCCATCGCCTCACCGTGGAGGCGAGCGCCGTCCACGGCGCGGCCGAGTACGCCCGCTTCGTCGAGTTCGGCCACCGGAATGCGGCCGTCGCCGATGACGGTTTTTTTGCCGGGGACGCCTTCGCGGACGACGCCCACCCGGCCCTGCATGCGCGGGGCGGGGCATCGTCGGGCGAGACCGCCCCCGAACCCTTCTTCTGGAACTCCGTCCGCGAGGGCTTGGCGCAATGGCGCGAGGGCCTGGTGGACGCACCCGCCCGCGCCTGGGACGAGGGAGGAGCCTGACCATGCCGAAGGTCAAGATCACCCGCGACATCGTCGTGAAGGCGAACGACGTCGCCACCATCCTCTACGCCGCCCGGGAGGCGCCCTACGAGCGGGTGCCGACGGCCCATGCCGCCCTCATCGTCGCGAACGGCGCGGGCGAGCGGATCGCGGAGGACGCGCCCGAATCCGGCCCCGTGCCCCCGGCCGGGCCCCCGGGCGAGGCGGCCCCGTGACGCCGGAGACGGCGCTCATCGCCGCCATCACCGACATCCTCGTGGCCGATCCCGGCGTCGCCGCCCTGGTGGCAGGGCGGATCTTCGACGAGGTGCCGAACGACCGCAAACCCGGCACGGGCACGCCCTACGTCTACCTCGGCCCGATCCAGCGCCAGCGCGTGCCGCTCGACTGCTCCCAAGTCTGGCAGATCCGCTGCCGCCTCTACGCGGTGACGACGGCCTTCGGCCGAGCCCGGGGCTGGAGCCTCGTCGAGGCGATCGTCCAGGCGCTGGACGGCAAGGACGCCCCGGCGCTCACGCTGCCCGCGCCCTTCAGCCTGCAGAGCCGCCTCGACGTGACCCAGGCGGGCGACGTGATCGACCCGCTCGCCCCCAAGGCCCTGTTCCTCGACCTCACCACCACCATCGCGAAGGATGCGGCCCCATGAGTTCCCCCGATCTCCTCGCCGGCAACCGGTTCCGGGTGCTGCGCTCGAACGGCGGCACGCCGGAGACCTTCACCTTCGTCTGCATCGCCCAATCGAAGACGCTGACGCAGACGAACACCTTCGAGGACGCGACGGTGCCCGATTGCGACACGCCGACGGCGATCCCGCACCGGAAGAGCATCCTGGCCTCGCGGGGCTGGAGCGGGCGCCTCGCGGGCGTGGCCGACGCCAAGCGGTTTCAGGACCTCCAGGCGGACGCCAACGCCGAGACGCCCCGCCGCTACCAGTTCCTGATCGACAAGACCGCCGCCCAGGGCGGCGGCACCTACACCGGCGCCGTGTTCTTCGAGAGCCTGGAGCTGACGAGCCAGAACAACGGCCTCGTGAACTTCACCGCGCAGTTCCGGGGCGACGACGCCCTCACCTGGGCGGCCGCCTCCGCATGAGCGCGGCGACGACGGGCCGGACGGTGGTCGATGCCGATTTCGCCGGCCAGCGCCGCCGCTTCCAGCTCCGCCTCGGCGAGATCGGCGAGCTGGAGCGCCTGACCGGCACCGGCATCGGCGCGATCCTGATGCGGATCGCGAGCCACCAGTTTTCCGTGCGGGACGTGTGGGAGACGATCCGCCTCGGCCTGGAGGGCGGCGGCACCCCGGCCATCGAGGCGAGCGCCCTGGTGCTGCGCTACCGCGACGCCCCGCTGATCGACTTCCTGCCGCTGGCCGGCGCGATCGTCGCGGCGGCGGTGAACGGCGTGCCGACGAACGCCACCGCGGGAAAACCCGCGGCGGAGGGGACCGCGCCCACACCCCCGGCGACCTCTCCGCCTTCTACGCCGCCGGGGGCGCCGTGGGATGGACACCCGAGCAGATCGACCGGATGACGCTGCCGGCCTTCCACGCGGCCTTCGAGGGGTTCTTGCGAGCGCAGGGGGCGGAGGCGGGGGAGGGGGTCAGCGCGGAGGAATTTGCTCGGGTGTTGGCGGAGGAGATGGCGGCGGGGCGGGCTTAGGTGTGAACACTCATTCTTGTTCAGTTGCTGCGTGCGATATCCAGATTATTTTTAAGGGCATGAACCACCTTAGGATCGCGAATTCGAAAAGTTGTACTACCACCTGATTGACCGCTACGCTCAACAAGTCCCATGCTTTCCATAGCAACAACATAATTATGAGTTGAGCCGCCAGTCCCAGCCTTGTCATTAAGCTGATTTTTTGTGAAGTCGGGGCCAGGCAGTTTTACCAAATGTTTAATATACGCGTAAATATCCATTGAATTTGCGCGCGCATTCGACTTTCTAGGATAATACTCATAAAAATTGAACTGGCACACGAAGTCATTGATACCGTGGGCAAGTGCATTTGCAGAAATCTTAGATGAGTTTGGATCTATCTTATATTGAGCCCTGAAGCTTTTATCAAGAAGATGCCAAAGATCTCGAGGATTTTTATTCGCCAGCTCCAATATTTCTAAAAATCCTACCGTATCAGATCCATCTTCGAATATCGACGACACTTCCCTAACATTTTTGCTCGAAAAAACCGAGACTCTTCGATTTGCAGCAGAAACTAAATCCGTATTATCCCAACTCACAGATGGGCAATAGATCTTTTGAGTCCTGACCTTATCTTTCAACATATTATAAGGAATGATCCAAAGCGCAACGACGACTTGAAATTCTTCTGTTGTAAGCAGTCTAACATCGGTAACAATGGGCTCGATAAATTCGGCTATTTCTTCCGCTGAGTTGTTCAGGCGAGCATCTTCGTCGATTTTATCGAGTACAATTACTATCCGCGAGTAACCTACTTTTTTCGCAAGTGCTGTTAGTTTTTTGAGCGTGGAAAGGCTGGACCCCGTATCAGAAAAATCATCATCAACAGCACTAGTCATATCTTGGAAATATTCTCTAAATTCTGTCGGATGTTTCGCCACGCCCGCAGCTTGGGCAATGATATCCGAAAGAAATGTCACTGTCGCATTAGCGCCGATATTTAAAGGTATCCGCAAAATGCTATAAATTGTTCCACCTAATCTTGTTTTCCAATCGACCTGAAGATTGACAATTTTCCGGTGCAAATCATCTTTGCTAGCCTGCTTCACGTGCTTTGCTAAAAAATAAGATAACAAAACTTTATCCGACTTATTCAACTGTGAGCCAGTTTTTTTGTCAGACGCCATCTTTGCAAAAAGTCTTTCACTGAGCTGACAGATAATATAGTTATAAAAGTCTTCTGAATTAAATCCGACTTTTAGATCCGAATAATCACTGATATTCACAACCAAACAATTTTCATCCACCTTCCTGCAAAAATCATATATTATCGCTGTCTTGCCCGTCCCCCTGTCACCTGCGAGCAGCATTGTACGTCCGTTATTGAACCCTTCTATTATTGGGCTGTACATCGAAAAATCAACGAATAAGTCTTTCCCATGACTGCGTTCATTTTCCGATGTATATACCGAGAAGGGGTATTCAGAGAACCCAAAGCTTTTATAAAAATCTCCGAAGCTTACGGACATCAATAATTCTCACTTAGCTAACTGACGCGGCCGATCTGCAGCTTTTGTCCTGCCTCGGCACTCCCCGAGCAAATTAGTAATCACCTTAGGTTGTGCGAAGCAATACACGTCGACAAGCAATTCCCCACTGTCTAAGGCAGAATTTTTTGGTGCGTTGCAGCATAGTTGAGGAGAGCCAGGGAGCATTTCTGTGCACCCCAACACCGTTTCGATTAGCGCCAATTGCGATTAAAATAGAAAATCCAGAAATGCATCAGCTGTCTCTGGGCGTTCTTTGCGGGATAAGGCAGCCGTTAAGTGAAATGAGGGTCCGCGTCCCGATCCCATGCTAAGCGCCAGAGCGTGTCGGCTGCAATCTCAAGATCTTCGCCCCAATGAGCGTTCCATCCATCTTCTCCCACCGAAACCGCCCCAAACACATCGGGGTCGTGGCGCAACGGTACGAAAACTGCATATGTATTGATATGCGCGCCAACATCCACCGTCGTCTCCAGTCCATTCGCCCACGTTACAACTAGATTCCGACCGGAGCCCACCCGGATTGCTTGGATACAGGGTAAATCGGCCCACAATTCAGTCATAGCCCCCGCCCTCACGCTGCCCGAAGCTTCTTCGCGGCCTTCGCCAACGCCTCGTTCATGCGCGTCTGCCAGCCCGGCCCGCTGGCCTTGAAGGCGTCGAGCACGTCCGGGGGCACGCGCAGAGTGACCTGCACCGCCTTGGCCTCGGCTTTCGGGCGGCCGCGCTTCGTCAGCGCCGCGTAGAGAGCAGGAGGCAGCGCCTCGCGGGCGGGGCGCATCTGGGCTAGTTCCGCGTCCGTCGCCTCGCGCGCATCGGGATCGTCCGCGATCGCCGCCTGGAGCGCGGCCTCCTCGTCATCCGTCAGCATCGGCACCGTGCGGGCCGGACGCGTCGTCTTCGCACTGCGCGGCATAGGCTCTCCTCTCCCGGTTGCTCGCCGTCCGCAAGCTGATCGCAGCGATGGCCTCGGTGCCGAGCGGCGCGAAGGTCAGAGACACCATCCGGCCCTCCAGCCAACCCACCGCCATGAAGCGCGGGGCGCCGAAACGGTCGGCATGGGCAGGCGCGATCATCGCCCCCTCCCACTCGAACCGATCCGCCGCGTCGGCGAAGTCCATCCCGTGCTTCAGGATGTTCGCCGCCCGCTTGTGATCGTCCCAGACCATCCGCATGCCATTTCGGTAACTCCCGAAATCCTGCGGCGCAAGCCTTTTCTGTAGCTACCGAAACGTGTCATCGGCGCCGGAGTTCCCGCGCCGGTTGATTGCCCCTTCGCCAGGAGCCGAAGCCCAGCCCGATGGCCGAACCGCTCGTCATCCAGTTCGTCGCCGATACGTCCCGCGCTCAGGCCGCCATGTCCAATCTCGCGGCGCAGATCGTCGGCAACATGACCCAGATCGGCGTCGCCATGTCGGGCGGGGCCGCCAACACCAACGGGTTCGGCGCCGCGCTGGAGGGCATGAAGGCCAGCGCCGTCCGGGCGGCGGCGGCCGTCGGCTCGGATGTGGCCAACGTCATCACCGCCACGGCGAACGCGGCGGCGGCGGAGAAGGCGAGCCTGGAGGGCGTGGCGCGGGCCTTCAGCGGCGCGGCGGCCACCTCGAACACCGCCGCCGCCGCGACCAGCGCGGGGCTCTCCACGGCGAAGGGCGCCGTCTCGGGAATCGTCGCGCAGATCCCCTCGCTCAAGCTGCTGCTCGGCGCCTTCATCGCCTTCGAGGCGGTGAAGCTCGTCTTCGAGAGCGTCGCCGCCTCGATCGACGAGGCCCGCGAGCACGTGGAGGCCTTCGTGCGGATCGGGCGCGAGGCCGACCGGCTCGGCGTCGGCACCACCTTCTTCCAGCGGGCGACCCTCGACGCCAAGGCGCTCGGCCTGGAGACCCGCCAGGTCGTGGCGGCCCTGGAGCGCGCCCGCGAGGCCGCCGCCGCGCGCCTCGGCGAGGGCGAGCACGGCGTGTCGGGATCGGAGATCGACCGCCGCCTGACGCAGAATGTCCGGGCGGGCAACCTCACCGCCGGGGACAAGGCCGCCTACGATGCGGCGACGACGCAGGAGGCCCGCATCCGGGCGATCCTCGACCTGATCGACAAGCTGCGCGACGAGGGCCGCGACCTCGCCGCCTTCGATCTCGCCGGCAAGGTCTTCGGGCCGGATTTCGAGGCCAAGCTGCGCGAGGGCGTCGATCTCACCCGCCGCCTGCGGGAGAACCTCAACGGCACGGCGGCCACGGCGGGCGGTCAGCGGATCGTCGATCCGGAGGAGATCGAGCGGGCGCGCCAGCTCGATGCCAAGCTGACCGACATCCACACCACCTTCGCCACCGCGCTGATCCCGATCCAGAAGGACGCGTCGAACGCGGCGATCGACCTCTACAGCCACTTCCTCGATGTCGAGGCGGCGCTGGCCCGCGTCGCCCTCGTGGCGAGCCATCTCTACACCGAGCTGTCCCAGATGGCCGGGGCGATCGACGCGGCGATCCCGAGCGCGGGGCGCCTCGCGACGCTGCTCGGCGCGGCCGATCTCGGCAAGGCCCTCGGCATCGACGGCCTCGGCCCGAAGATCAAGACCGCGCTGGGCTCGCTGGCGACCTCCGTCGGCGCGGGCGATCTCGTCGGGGTGCCGCGCGCCGGCGAGACGCAGGCCATGGCCGACGCCCGCGCCGCCCAGGACGCGGCCAAAGCCCGGTTGCGGGAGGGGCTGACGCGGCCCGGCGCCGTCGCCTCCGCCGTCGAGGCGAGCGACCGCCTCGATTTCCGGCCCCGCACGGCGCCCGACCGGTCGCAGGCGCTGCCCTCGCTCACCCCGCGCCGGTCCGGCGGCGGCCCCTCCGATCTCGATGCGGTGAACACCTTCGTCAACGGCCTGGAGAAGTCCGCCGCCGCCGCGAAGGCCGAGGCCGAGGCGTTCAACAAGAGCAACGCCGAGAAGCAGGTCGCCATCCAGCTGGCCCGGGCGCAGGAGATCGCCAGCCAGAACGGGCGCGCGCTGACCGAGGAGGAGACCGCCGCCATCACCAAGGCGGCGACGGCGGTCGTGACCTACCGGGACAAGATCCAAGATCTGGAGCAGGCGCAGCGGGAGGCGGCGGAGACGGCGCGCTTCTTCGGCGACACCATCGCCAACAGCTTCGCCGACGCGATCTTCAACGGCCGCAAGTTCTCCGACATCCTGCGCGGCCTCCAGGCCCAGCTCGGCCGCGCCGCCCTGCAGGCGGTCTTCTCGGGGCAGGGGCCGCTGGCCTCGCTCCTCGGGACCTCGCCGTCGGCCAGCGCCGGGCCGAACGCGGTCGGCGGCCTCGCCGGCACGCTCGGCGACGCCCTCGGTTCCCTGTTCCGGGCCAATGGCGGCCCCGTCGAGGCGGGCCAGGCCTACACGGTCGGCGAGATGGGACGGGAGCTGTTCATCCCGAACCAGAGCGGCCGGATGGTGCCGATCGAGCGGGCGGTGCCCGGGTCGCTCGCGCCCTCGCCGGAGCGACGGCCGCTCGCCATCCATGTGGCCGTCAACGCGACGGACGCGCGTTCCTTCCTCCGCTCGGAGGCGCAGATGACGGCGGCCCTCGCCCGGGCGGTCCAGCGCGGCACGCGGGGCCTTTAGTCCGGTGGCGACGCCGTTCCACGAGGTCCGCTTCCCCCTTTCCCTCGCCTACGGCTCCCGGGGCGGTCCGGAGCGCCGGACCGACATCGTGACGCTGGGCTCCGGCGACGAGGAGCGCAACGCCCTCTGGCGCCACTCCCGCCGCAGCTACAATGCCGGCCCGGCCCTGCGCCGCGCGGCCGACATCGCCCTGTTCCTGGCGTTCTTCGAGGAGCGTCGCGGCCAGCTCTACGGCTTCCGCTGGTACGACCTCTTCGACCACTCGACGGCGCCCCCCGGTCAAGCGCCCGGTCCCCTGGATCAGGGCCTCGGCACGGGCGACGGAACAACCCGCATCTTCCCGCTCCTCAAGCGTTACGGCGGGGCCTTCGCCCCCTACGACCGGCCGATCCGCAAGCCCGTCGCCGGCAGCGTGCGCGTGGCGGTGAACGGCGCCGAACTCGCGAGTGGCGCCTTCACGGTCGATTCCACCACCGGCCTCGTCACCCTCGCCACCGCGCCGGCGGCCGGGGCGGCGGTGAGCGCCGGCTTCCTCTTCGACGTGCCCGTGCGCTTCGCCACGGACAAGATCGAGATCGACTACCGCGCCATCGAGGCCGGTCTCGTCCCCGACATTCCGATCATCGAGCTGCGCCGGTGAAGACCGTGTCCCCCGGCCTCTCCGCCTCCCTGGCGGCGGGCGTCACCACCCTCTGCACCTGCTGGATCGTCACGCGGCGGGACGGCACCGTCCTCGGCTTCACCGACCACGATGCGGATCTCGTCGTCGAGGGCGTCGCCTGCCTCGCCGAGAGCGGCGTCACCGCCTCGGCCCTGGAGCAATCCGCCGGGCTCGCCGTCGACGGGATGACGCTGATGGGCGCGCTCACCGGCGACCGGCTGGGCGAGGACGATCTCGCCCGCGGACTCTTCGACGGCGCGCGCCTCTCGGCCTGGCGGGTGGACTGGCAGACGCCCGCCGACCGGGTGCAGATCTTCGCCGGGACGATCGGCGAGGTCTCGCGCGGGCGCACCGCCTTCCAGGCCGAGGTCCGCAGCCTCACCAACGCCCTCAACCAGCCGCGCGGGCGGCTCTACGGCCGCAGCTGCGAGGCCGCCTTCGGCGACGGCCGCTGCGGCGTCGATGCGAGCCTTTCCGCCTATCGCAGCGGCGGGACGGTGACGCGGCTCGTCTCCGGCCGGAGCTTCGCGGCCTCGGGCCTCGCGGCCTACGCCCCCGGCTGGTTCTCCGCCGGCACGCTCACCTGGCTCACCGGCCGCAATGCCGGAGCGGTTCAGGAGGTGCGGACCCATCTCGGCCGGGAGAGCGCGCTCCTCGACCTCTGGGAGCCCACGGCGCTGGCGATGGCGCCGGGGGACACCTTCACCATCGTGGCCGGGTGCGACCGCACCTTCGAATCCTGCCGCGGCAAGTTCGGCAACGCCGCGAACTTCCGCGGCTTCCCGCACCTGCCGGGCTCGGACTACGCGATGACCTATGCCCGCCCCGGCGCCCAGAACGATGGCGGCCGCCTTGACTGAGCCGCGCCGGGACGCCGCTCGAACAGCGCGGCGCGTGGTGGCGGAGGCGCGGGCCTGGATCGGCACGCCCTACCACCACCAAGCCTCCCTGCGGGGGGTCGGGTGCGACTGCCTCGGCCTGCTCCGGGGCGTCTGGCGGTTCCTCTACGGCACCGAGCCGGAGACGCCGCCGCCCTACACCGCGACCTGGGCCGAGGACCGCGGCGAGGAAACCCTGCGCGAGGCCGCCCGGCGGCACCTCACCGAGATCGCCCTGGCGGAATCCGGGCCGGGGGATGTGTGGCTGTTCCGGTGGCGGCCGACCCTGCCGGCCAAGCATTGCGGCATCCTCTCGGGCCCGGGCCGGATGATCCACGCCTATGACGGCCACGCGGTGACCGAGAGCTGGATCCCCGACGCGTGGCGGCGGCGCGCGGCCTACGCCTTCCGCTTTCCGGAGGACCCGGCGGGCGCTCCGGGCCGCGATGCGGGGAGCGCGCCGTGGCCACGGTAGCGCTGTCCATCGTCGGCCAGGCCGTCGGCACGACGCTGTTCGGGCCGATCGGCGGCCAGATCGGCGCGGCGATCGGCTCCGTGGCCGGCGGCTACATCGACCGCTCGATCGCGGGGCGGCCGAAATCCATCATCACGCAGGGGCCGCGCCTCACGGATCTGCACGTCACCGGCTCGGCCGAGGGCGCGCCGGTGAACCGGTGCTACGGCCGCATCCGCATGGGCGGGCAGATCATCTGGGCCACGAAGATCAAGGAGAGCCAGAGCGTCGCGAAGGTGAAGCCGAGGGGCGGCAAGGGGCAACCCGCGCAGCCCTCGACCACCACCGTCACCTACACCTACTCGGTGAGCCTCGCAGTCGCGTTCTGCGAGGGCGTCGCGGATGGCATCCCGACGGTCTACGCCGACGGGAAGCCGCTGGCCCTCAGCCGCATCCCGCACCGGATCTACCTCGGCACCGAGACACAGACCCCCGACCCCAAGATCGAGGCCGTCGAGGGGACCGGGCACGCCCCCGCCTACCGGGGCATCGTCTACATCGTCTTCGAGGATCTGCCGCTCGCCGAGTACGGGAACCGCGTGCCGGTCCTGACCGCCGAGGTCATGCGGCGCCCGCCCGCGGCGGTGCCGGGGCGCCCCACCCTCGAGAATCTCATCACCGCCGTGACCATGATCCCCGGCATGGGCGAGTTCGTCTACGCCTCGCAGAGCGTCTCGAAACAGATCTTCGGGATGCTCGCCCTGGAGAACGGGATCTCCGGCGGGGCCGATGCCCCCTCGGCCCTGGCCCAGCTGAGGCAACAGGCGCCGTCCTGCCGGCACGTCTCCCTCGTCGTGGCCTGGCACGGGACGGATCTGCGTTGCGCCTCCTGCCGCATCGAGCCGCGCTGCGAGAGCCACGACAAGGACACGTCGATGCCGTGGCTCGCCGGCGGGTTGACCCGGATGGCGGCGACCCTCGTGAGCCTCGATCCCGAGAGCCGGCCGCTCCTCGGCGGCGCGCCGGCGGACGCCACCGTCGTGCAGATGATCCGGCTTCTGAAGCTCTCCGGCTATGGGGTGACCGTCTATCCCGTGGTGATGATGGACATCCCCTCGGGCAACGGCCTGCCCGATCCCCGGGGCGGCGGCGAGCAACCGGCCTTCCCCTGGCGCGGCCGCATCACCTGCCATCCCGCCCCCGGGCAGCCGAACTCCCCCGACCGGTCGGCCGCCGCCGCCGCGCAGGTCGCAGCCTTCTTCGGATCGATCTCCGCCTCCGCCCTCCGGTGGGACGGGAGCACGGTCACCTCGACCGTACCGGAATGGAGCTTCCGCCGCTTCATCCTGCATTGCGCCCGCCTCGCGGAAGCCGCCGGCGGCGTCGAAGGCTTCCTGATCGGATCGGAACTCGTCGGCCTCACGACGGTCCGCTCGGACGCCACGACCTATCCGGCCGTCGCGAAGCTCAAGGCGCTCGCCGCCGACGTGCGCGCGATCCTCGGCGCGGGCGTCCAGATCAGCTACGGCGCCGACTGGACCGAATATGCCAACCACCGGCCCGCCGACGGCTCGGGCGACGTGCTGTTTCCCCTCGACGATCTCTGGGCGGATTCCAACATCGATGTCGTCGGCATCGACAACTACATGCCGCTGGCGGATTGGCGCGACGGCTTCGCCCACCGCGACGCCCTCGCCGGGGCCACCTCGCCCTACGATCTCGCCTCTCTTCAGGCCAACATCGAGGGCGGCGAACTCTTCGACTGGTATTATCCAACGCAAGCCGCCCGCGATGCGCAGGCCCGCGCGCCGATCACCGATGGGCTCGGCGAGCCGTGGATCCATCGCCCCAAGGACCTGCGGGGCTGGTGGGGCCACGCGCACTACCCGCGCCCCGGCGGCGTCCGCGCCGCGACACCCACCGCGTGGCAGCCGGGGCTGAAGCCGATCCGCTTCACCGAGATCGGCTGCCCGGCGGTGGACCGGGGGGCGAACCAGCCGAACGTCTTCGTCGACCCGAAATCCAGCGAGAGCGAACTCCCCTATTATTCCCGGGGCAACCGCGACCTCCAGGCCCAGCGGAGCTTTCTGGAGGCGCAGCTCGCCTACTGGCGTCCGGAGAGCGGGCATAACCCCGCCTCCCCACGGGACGGGCGCCCGATGATCGACTGGGCGCGCTCCACCGTCTGGACCTGGGACGCCCGGCCCTATCCCGATTTCCCCCGGGCGACCGCCCTCTGGCGCGATGCCGGGAATTACCGCCTCGGGCACTGGATCAACGGCCGCCTCGGCCTCGCGCCGCTCGCCGACGTGGTGGCGGATCTCTGCGCCGGCCTCGGCGTGACGGTGGACGTGTCCCGGCTGCACGGGCTCGTCGAGGGCTACGTCATCGACGACGTGATGACGCCGCGCGACGCCATCGCCACCCTGGCGCGGATCTACGGCTTCGAGGGCCACGAGAGCGAGGGCACCCTCGTCTTTGCGCCGCTCGCCGCCGCGCCCGTCGCCCGGATCGCGGCGGAGACCTTCGTCCAGGGCGAGACGGCGGACTACACGCGCCGCCGCGGCGACGTCCTCGAACTGCCGGGCGTCGTCTCCCTCGGCTTCGTCGATGCCTTGCGCGCCTACGGCCAGGGCTCGGTGGAGGTCCGGCGGCCGGACGGCCCGGCGCACGCGGTCACCCGCATCCAGGCCGCCCTCGTCCTCGATGCGGGCGAGGCGGCGGGCCTCGCGGCGTCGCTGCTCTACGCGGCCTATGTCGAGCGCGAACACCTCACCTTCACCCTGCCGCCCTCCCACCTCGCCCTCGATCCCGGCGACGTCGTCACCTGCGATCTCGACGGCCGGAGCGTCGATGTCCGCATCGTCCGGATCGGACTGGAGCTGGGACGGCCGATCGAGGCGGTGCGGGCCGATGCCGGAATCTACGACCGGCGCGACGGCGCGGCCCCCTCCCGCGACGGCGGGGCGCCGGCGGCGATCGGCATCGCGCTGGCGACCGTCCTCGACCTGCCGACGCTGCCCGGGCAGCAGGCCGCGGACGGACGGCCCTTCCTCGCGGCCTATACCCGCCCGTGGTCCGCCGTGGCGGTCGCCCGCTCCGCCGACGGGACGAGCTTCGCGCCGGCCGGCCTCCTCGACGCGCCGACGATCATCGGACGCCTGACCCAGGACTTCCCGGCGGGGCCGGCCTGGCGCTGGGACGGGGCGAACAGCCTGTGCGTCGAGATCGGCAGCGGCGCGCAGCTCGACTCGGCGACGGAGGACGCGGTGCTCGCCGGGGCGAATGTCGCCGCGATCCGGACGCCCTCCGGCCAGTGGGAGATCGTGCAGTGGCAGAGCGCGACGCTGGTGGCCGACCGGCATTACCGGCTGGATCGCCTGCTGCGCGGCCAGCTCGGCACGGAATCGGTGATGGGGACGCCAACCCCGGCGGGCGCGGAGTTCGTCGTCCTCGACGACAGCCTCGTCCCGGCGGCGGCGGGCGCGGGGTCGGTCTGGCGGTTCACGCCCGCGGCGCTTCCCCCCGACGATCCCAGCGGCCGCCGGATCGTGGCGTCCATGACCGGCGCGGCCCTGCGGCCCTACGCGCCGACCGGGGCCCGCCTCGCCCGCGACGGAGACGACCTCGTGCTGAGCTGGATCCGCCGGACGCGGACCGGCGGCGACGATTGGGACCAAGCCGAGGTGCCGCTCGGCGAGGAGATCGAACTCTACGGGATCGACATCCTCGACCCGCAGGGCGCCGTGCGCCGGACCCTCACCGCCACCGCGCCGCGCATCACCTACACCCGCGCCATGCAGACGGAGGATTTCGGCCAAGCGGTCCAGACCCTGTCCGTGGCGATCGCCCAGCAGTCCCGGACCTACGGCCGGGGCACCGCCCTGAGGATCGACCTGCGTGTCTGAGACCGCCAACATCGCCCTGCCGCTCCTGGCGGCCGCCCAGGCGCAGAAGCATGTGACCCACAACGAGGCCCTGCTGATCCTCGACAGCCTCGTGCAGCTCGCCTGCCTCGACAAGGATCTGACCGCGCCGCCGTCGAGCCCGAAGGAGGGCGACCGCTACCTGATCGCCGGCTCCTCCCCGAGCGGCGCCTGGGCGGGATGGGCCGGGCGCATCGCCCGCTTCCGGGACGGCCAGTGGACGTCGCTCGCCCCGAAGACGGGCTGGCTCGCCTACGTCGCGGACGAGAAGCAGCTCTATGCCTTCGACGGCCAGGCCTGGGCGGCCACCGGCGGGACGAGTGGCGCCTCGGGGTCCGGTGGTGCGGCTCCATCGCAGACCAGCGCGGCCTTGTTCGGGATCAACACCCAGGCGGACACGACGAACCGCCTCGCGGTGAAATCCGATGCGGTGCTGCTCGCCTGGGACGATGTCACGCCGGGCTCGGGCGACCTGCGCGTGACCCTCAACAAGAAGGCAGCCGCCCGCGATGCCGGCTTCGCGTTCCAGACGGGCTATTCGACAAGGGCCCTGTGCGGCACCTTCGGCAGCGACGACTTCGTCGTGAAGACCTCGGCGGACGGCACGGCCTTCACGACGGCGCTTACCGCCGCCGCCGCGACCGGCATCGTCGCCTTCGCGGCGAGCCCCACCGCGCCGACGCCCGCCGACCGGGACGGCTCCACGCGGCTGGCCACGACGGCCTATGTCGACCGGGCGGGCGCGGCCGCCTTCGCCCGCAGCCCCGTTGCGGACGCCGCCTATACGATCCAGCCGACGGACCGGACCGTGGCGGTGACCGCCCTGACGGCGGCGCGCACCCTGACGCTGCCGGCGGCCTCGGCCTTCCCGCCGGGCGCCACGCTGACGATCCTCGACGAGAGCGGCGCCTGCTCGCCGGGGAAAGCCCTCACCATCGCCCGCGCGGGCTCCGACACGATCAACGGGCTCACGGCGCTGCTGCTCGCCACGCCCTACGGCGCCGTCTCGCTCCAGAGCAACGGCGCCGCCAAGTGGACGATCACGGACCGCATCACGGGGATGAACCGGCGCACCTTCGTCGACGTGAGCGGCCTCAACACGAACCAGACCGTCGGCTCGGCCTTCACCCGCATCACCCTGACGCAGAAGAACGACGACACCGGCGGCAACTGGGACACGTCCTCGTCCCTCTACACCTGCCCGCGCCGGGGCGTGTACCAGATCACCGGGAGCCTGCGCGTCGCCGACGCGACCGGCGCCGGCACGCAGTACGGCGTCGCCGTCCACACCACCGAGACGGACGGCCCCTGGTTCCTCTGGCACTCCGTCGGACCGGCGCCGTCCGTGCGATCGACCTACGTCTACAGCCGCCTGACCCCCCAGGCCGCCGGCGATCAGCTGCGGATGTTCAGCTACTCCGACCAGGGCGTGAAGATCATCGGCGCCGGCCTGCAGATCTGCTTGGTCTCCGAGGGCGATTGATCGGTCTCGGAGCGGCGCCGGCTCCCCGCGCTGCCCTCAAACCCACGAGGACACCATGACCGCCACCATCGTGCGGGCGACCTTCTTCGCCCGGATGCGCGCGAGCGGGCTCTGCGGCCCGACGCTCTCGCAGACCGAGGTCGACGGCATGACCGGTCTGCTCGACGCCTGGGACAGGCTCGGCTGGCCGCCGGATCTCCGCCCCATCGCCTACACCCTGGCGACGGCCTGGCACGAGTGCCGCCTCGACCTGACCGTCCGCGAGACCGGCCGGGGCCGCGGCCTGCCCTACGGCGTGCCGGTGAACGGCCAGATCTATTACGGCCGGGGCGCCGCGCAGCTGACCTGGCACGACAATTACAGCCGGTTCGGCCGCCTCCTGAACCTCGACCTCGTCGGCCACCCGGACCTCGCCCTGGTGCCGGAGACCAGCGCCGCGATCCTCGTGCTGGGCGCCCGCGACGGGCTGTTCCGCAAGGGCCACTCCCTCGCCCGCTACTTCGACGCCACCACCGACGATCCGGTCGGCGCCCGGGCCATCATCAACGGCGACGTCACGGCGAACGGGCCGCGCGTCGCCGCCCATCACCGCGTCTTCCTCGCGGCGCTCCGGGCAGCGTCCCCGGCCGCGGCGTCACCGGTCGCCGCGCCATCGCCGACATCCTCTGTCTCCTCGCCGCCTCCCGGGCGGGACGGCCTCCTCGGCCGCCTCCTCGCGACGCTCCGCGGCAACCTCCGGAAAGGTGCCTGACCCATGGGCTTCCTCGCGATCCTCCCGGCGCTGCTCGGCGCCCTCGGCCCGATCCTGCAGAAGGCGATCCCCGACGAGGGGCAGCGGATGCAGGCGCAAGCGGAGCTGCAGAAGGCGTTGCTCGACGGCCAATCCGACCTCGCCCGCGCCATGGCCGACGTGATGAAGGCCGACGCCGCCTCCGAGAGCGCGCTGACCCGCAACGCGCGGCCGATCACGGTGCTCTGGGCGCTGGCGATGATCACCTGGGTCGGCGTGCTGGCGCCGCTGCTCGGCCTCCAGGCCGAGGTGGTGCGGGCGCTGGCGGGCGTGCCGGACTCTCTATGGTCGCTGCTGACCGTCGGGATCGGCGCCTACATGGCCGCGCGCACGGCGGACAAGTTCATCGAGGCCAAAGTCACCGACGCGAAGCGCTGAGGAAGCGAGGCCAGGAGCCGATCCGATGTCGCCGAACCCGCCCTACGCCACCCTCGACGAGGAGCGCGCCGCGCTGCCCGGCCGCGTCACCAAGCTCGAAACCAATCTCGACACGCTCCGCCGCGACGTGGCCGACGAGTTCAAGGACCTGCGCAGCGAGAACCGCCGCCAGACGGAGGCGATCCTCGCCAAGATCGAGGCCCAGGGCCGCGACTTCGCCCACGCCCAGGCCGAAGCCCTGCGCAAGGGCCAGTTCTCTCTCTCCAGCACCTTCAAGACGCTGATCGCCGCCGGCGGCTTCCTGCTCGCCATCGTCGGCGCCGGCGCCACGGCCCTGAAGGCGCCGATCGAGGCCGACATCGCCCGCGACCGGGCGGACATTCAGGAGCTGAAGCGGACGACGATGGGACGGGAGGAGTTGCTGGTGCGGCTGAGGATGATCGAGCGGGAGATTGGGCGGGGAGAGGGGCGAGTCATGGGGCGCGAGGTGGTGGAGTGATTGAGAGGCAGTAGATTTGCTTCGCTGTCGGCTGCTTGGGGTGGGGAGCCGAAGGGCTGCTTAGGGTGGTTTGCGGTCGGTCCGCTCCTGAAGCAGAATTTGGAGAAGCAGACGCTGCCATTACGTATTTTTAGAACGCCGGTCGATAAACTGGAGTCATAGCAAGAGGAAGCGCATGTCGGACATTCACGCCTCAGTGCTGCGCTTCAGAGAGTTCCTGAATGCGTCAAAACCAATTGCGGAAGCTGCCGCTGACGGTGGCAAAGATTATTTATTAGATGATTGGTTGCAAGCCAACTGGGAGGTAATGGTCGAAGCGCGTACCGAAAAGTATATATTGCACTATGGCGAGGGCGCTGATTGTAATGGTACTAGCTGTAGAGTATGGCTACCCGAGATCCTGCCAACGCATCAAATTGCATGTAGAGATTTGACGTCTGGACTACAACACAAATTCATAAAATTCATTCGTTGGGATGGTCAAAAATACTCCGAAGATACGCCGCTCACTCATATTTTGTGCAATTACGATCCATTGGTTGTCTTAGTAATCGAACAGGTTGAGCTCATTTTGGTAGAATGCGAGCCGATGTAAGAGCGGTTCTTGGGTGGACCGACTCATGGTTCATTAGTGAGACAACGCAGTAAGCAAGTGCCCGCTCAGGAAGCGCCTTGGGTACCGGGAGGGTCGGATGTGGGAGGACTGCTCCGGGTGGATTTCTGCCGGGCCGCTTCGGGGCGGCGGGTCCATCGAAGCGACGTAGTTGCGGGAACCGCTCACGACCCATTGCAGACGCTCAGCACCATGCCAGGATGGCCCCACGCGGGGGCTGGACGATGCCGACCTTACAAATCCATGATCTTGAGCCGCAGCACGCGGCTGTAGTCGATCCTCGCCTCGTGCTGCCGATCCTCGGCCAGCGTGCGATCCGGGCTTCATGGCAGGTCGCTGGGGTCGCCCGCTTCAAGGAACCCCTCTTCGCTACGGGCGAAGGGGCAACCCATCTTGAGGCGCTCTGCCAATCTCTGAAGCCTGTTTCAGGCGTCTTGCTGAGCCAGATTTTCGGTCAGGTGGAACAGGTCATCTGGGGCGAGTTCTCTGCCTACGACGACCGAGAGGGCACGCCTTGGGTGATCCTCCGGGCTATCGACAGTTCGTGGTGTGAGGTTGAGACGGACGACGTAGGCATTCTGGATCGCGTCCATGAGACCTTCGCGGACATACGGATGGACCCGTGAGGGTCTGGTTCCCACCCATTGCGGATTCGCGCTTTGAACCTGCAAGACACCCTAAGCAGGACTTGCTTGCTCCTCGATGATCGCGCCAGATCGACAATGGACCGCGATCGGCGCGGTGCTTCGCCGGTCGAACAATGTCCACTCGGGATCGCCCTTCAGGGTCGAGAACGACACAACGTGGAAGCCATCCGAGAGTGAGACCAATATCTCGGGCAAACGCCCGAACGTCGTCACGTTGACGACGTGCTTGCCGATAAGACTGGCGAACGTCGGCACCCAGATTTCCTCATCGTTGCCACTGCCGCACACGATGGTGCACGCGTCCTCGATACGCCAGTCGGCTTCGATCATCAGACCGATCTCACCTGAGGGCGCGGCGGGCCTACCGTTTTTGCGCATACGGGTTGTGGGCGTGAGTACACCAAATTCGATGAAGAGGGCCGAGCCGTAGCCTCGCCAGACGTGGGCGACGACCAACCCTTTCGCTGCTGCTCGGAAGTGCTCGATCCAGTCCTTCATGCCGCCAATCATGTCGGAGCCAATGGGGTCTGCAAACCACCCTGGGCCGAAGTTGCCGGACGACTGACAAACGGCCGCTTTTGGGGAGCGCTGACAGCAGTCTCAACGGCTCGGTTGGGTCGCTACCGGACTGG